>CAVOSY010000038.1:0-399274 GCA_963698965.1 uncultured Actinomycetota bacterium | reverse complement strand
GCTCCGGCGTTGTTGATTAGCACGCTCGTGAGCTGGGGATTTGGGGGTTTGCGAGGAGCTTGAGCGCGGCGCTGCTGGTGAATGCGGCGGTCCGGCAGGCTTCGGCGATGTTGTCGGCGCCTGCGAGGCGGTGGAGGTTGATCGCGGTGTTGCGCAGGGTTGCCATCGCTTGCGGCGCGGTGGCGGCGCGGACGGTGGATCTGTCCTCGTCGAAGGTCACATCGCGCGCCCAATGGACGGAGTTCTCGATGCCCCAGTGCTGGCGCAGCCAGGCGGCGATCGTGGCGGGTCGGGCCTGCTCGAACGCGACGCTGCAGATCGCGTAGACGACCTCGACGGTGCGCACGCCGGTGACGATCACAAGCCGTTCGCGGGTGATCTCCACGACTTGTCTGAGGTAGGGGAATCCGATGCCGCGGGCGACGGTCAGCGTCTTGAGGGTGCGGGTCTCGATCCGGCCGTGTGCCTGCTCGGGCGGGTCGGCGTGGGTGAGCGGAACCTGAGCCCGGGGCAGCGCTTCGACGCGGGCCAGCAGCGATTTCTGGTTCGCCTTCACGATCATCAGGTAGTGCGATTTCAGGGTTCCGCAGATCAGTTTCGCGGTGGCCCGCTGCGTGTGCATCGCATCCACCGTGACCAGCAGCCGCGCCTGACCGAACAGGCGGAGAAGCTTTCGCACGCAAGGTATTTCATTGCTCTTGTCGGCGACGGCGAGCTGCCCGAGGACCAGCCGTGTGCGGTGGGCGAACACCGACACCAGATGCGCTGCCCGGCCTCGGGCGCGGCGGGCGCCGCGCACCGTCTTGCCGTCCAACGCGACCGCCAGCAATCCGCCGTCGGCGGCTGCCAGCCCGGTGAAGTACGCCCCAAGCCGCCGGTCCAGATCGGCCGCGTCCAGCCGCATCAGCAGCGACCGGAACGTCTCCTCCTGGGCCGCCGGTACCGCACCCCCAGCTCGGCGAGCACGTGCTCCGGAGCGGTGCGCGCCCAGGTCGCGAACCCGGCGTAGGAGCGCATCCCCGCCGCGGTCGCCAGGATCGCGATCGCCAGCAGCGCCATCACCGAATAGCGCACCCCACGCGCATCGCGGGGGTCAGGCACCGAGGCGAGCACGTCCAGGAACTCGGTACGCAGCACCTGCGTGCGCTCCCCGGCGCGCCAGCGATCCAACGCCTCCGCGACCGAGGACACAGGTGATACTGAACAGGTAGGCACGGGCGTCTCCCACGGATCGATGAAGCGTAGAGACCTCCATCATCCTCAGTCGCCTGTGTCTACACCCGACCCGAAACGGCGTGTCACCCGAACCGATCAATGCTGGTCACAGACCCGCAAATCAACTACGCCGGAGCCCTGGTCGGTGACTCAACCACGACGCCGCAATCACAGTCGCGCACTCACCACGCTGAGTTAATCCCGTTTGTCGATGGCTTCCAGGTCGTCACGCCGGGTTAAAGGGCGGAACATCAGCAGGATCGCGAGCCGCAATTTCTCGGCTACGTCGGCACTGGTGCCTGCCAGTCGCTGCATGGCAAGCCCGTCGGCCAGGGCCGTGATGATGGCACCCATGGTCGTCGCCGAGAATGGCGACTCGATTGATTGTGCATTCAACTGATGAGCGATCAGCTCACCCATAGTGTCGATGATTCGGCGCTGGCGCTGGCGGAAGGGTTCGCGCAGATCGGGATCGCGCAGCGCGGCCATCCAGAATTCGATGTAGAGCTGCGCTTGCCAGGGCCGGTCATCTAACAGTTGTTCCCAGTGCTGGGTAGCGGCCTCGATCGCCTGCTCGGGCGCGGTGGTCGGCGAGACCGTCTCGAGGTAGCTCTTCGCCCAGTCGGGGAAAGCTGCGTCGAACACGGCCAGTATCAGATCACGCTTTCCGGAGAAGTGCGTGTAGATCGCGCCGGTTGAGCAGTTCGCCTCGGCGGCGATGTCGGCGACCGAAGCGCCCACGCCATCACGGGCGAAAATGCGGAAAGCCGCGTCCAGGAGGCGACTGCGGGTGTCTTCACGGCGCTCGACCTGAGTTCGACGCTGGCGGGTCACTGCCCAAACATAACCCGCGAACATAATGAGCGCTCGTTATGTTAAGTTCAGGTCCATGACAACCTTAGAGACGAAGGCCCCGTCGACCAACTGGCGTCGCGATCTCATCGTTGACGGTCGTCGCCTCGCGCTGCTGGACACCGGGGAGCATGACCGCACGTGTGTTCTTGTCCACGGACTGGCCGCATCCTGGGACTACTGGCGGCTGACGATCCCCGCGCTTACGGCATCACATCGGGTAGTCGCCGTTGACTTACCCGGGTTCGGGTACTCGGAAGACCGCGGCCGCTACGGTCCCGACGAACTGGTAAAGGTGCTCATTGAGCTCGTTAACCAGGAGCGCATCGACACGGTCGACCTTATTGGTCACTCGATGGGCACTGTGGTCGTCAGTGAGTTTGCGGCGCGCTATCCCGACCGGGTCGACCGGCTGGTGCTCACTGGAGGACCCATCATCTCGGTGCTCGACCTGCCCAATCATCCATACCAGACGCTGCGCCGCCAACCGCAGGTGGCCACATTCATCGTGGAAGCCCTGACGGCGGGCATCAAACTCCCGCCGCAGCTACAGAATCTAATTGTGCGCCGTGGCTGGGCGCGTTGGGCCGCGTTCCGCGCCTACATGCCGCATCCGGAGCGCATCGATGACGATGTATTTGCTGGGGTACTGCGCGGCGTTGGCGCACGCGCGGTACTTCCCACACTTTACGGCGGGTGGTGGTGGCGTTACGACCTCCGCAATGCACTGGTAAACGTCACGTGTCCGACACTGGTCATCGCAGGTGAACGCGACACCATCTCGCCCGTTGGCGACGTCGAGGAATTCGCACGAATTGCTCGAACTAACGTCACGGTCGAGCACCTACACGACACCGGCCATGCGCCGATGCTTGAAAAACCGGAGGCGTTTAACAAGCTGCTCGCCCAGTTTTTGGCTGAAAGGCGGTAATAATGTCTCTGCCACATCAGGTTCAGCGTGACCTCGTGCGACTCGTCGAGTCGGAGGAGCTAGGCGAAGCGTCGTTCGCCACGGCAGCAAAGGTGACAACCGACGATTCGCGGCGGGCGCAATTGGTCGCGTTGTATCAACTCGAAGTGCAGACCAAACGCGGTGTACGGAACTTCATCGAACGTTGTGAGCTGGATTTGAACACTGCCAACGCCATTGCGGCCGGCGTGGGCTTGGCCGGTGGAGCTTTTTTGCACCTGATGCCGGAACCCATTCAGCTCGCATCACTCAAACTGGTATCCAAACGCTATCTGCCGGCATTCCGGCGGCTGAACGACTACTACCTTGGAACGGAACATTGGCCATTTTTCGACTACGTGGTCGCCCACGAACTTGCGATCATTGACTTCGCGAAGATGGCACGCTTCCATAACGGTTGCGCACTGGATGCGGTAAATCGATTGCTGGATATGGGAATACCCGAATAGGGGGTTTACCCGACCGCACCCGTGCGGCCCTACCTCTCTTCGGTAAAACTGTCGTTGGCGCGTAGGAGCGCTCGGCCGTCCTGGTTAAGCGTCAGAGGGCAGGATTCACACGCAGCCCATGCAATGAGGCATGGGGCGACGCTGATATCCCGGGTTGGAATCGGAAATACCGGTGACGACCGATGTTCGCATGATTGTTGAGCCTTCCACGGTGGTACGGAAACGGTGCCTACACCAGTCGTTGAGGTGATGCTGGCACTACCACTGGTCACAAATTGGCGACCGCCGCTTCTAATCCAAGTGCGTGACTCGCGCATCAGCACGCGCCGCCCTGGGGGTACACACCACTTAACTTGTGGTGTCTGCATGCTGGCCTAACCCCAGGACTCCTGACATAGCTCAGTTATTGGTGCGCGGTCATCGGTGGGATTTGATGCTGTAGCGCAGGGTCAGGCTAGTGCCGGGGTAGACGGTGTCGGTGTCGTTGAGGGCGTGGCAGAGTTCGTCGATCGCGGCGGTGTGCCGTGGCGCGGGGAGCGGGTCGAGCCGGATGTGCAGGGTGTCGTGGTCGGGGATGATGTCGCCGGAGCCGGCGAGAGCGGTGCGGATCAGGCTGTGGGCTTCGTCGTCGGCGCGGGTGTAGCCGGTGCCGGTGACGATCGCACGCGCAAGGGACTGCGCGGTGTTGAACGCGGCGATGCGGATGGCGTGGTGGATCAGTTTGGTCTCGGTGTCGAGCACCTGCTGGCCGGGGTTGACCTCGGCGAGCGGGACTCGGGCGGGGATCGCCTGGTGCGCGGCCAGCGCCGCGTCGAGTGCGGTTTCGGCGGTGTGGACCTCGGCGTTGATGGTGTTGATCATCTCGTTGGTCAGAACCACCGAGGTCCCGGGTTGCGGCGAGTGGGCGGCCAGCAGCGCGGCGTCGCTGGCGGTTTCGGCTAGATGCAGTGCACGCCTGGCCTTCTCTACCTGCTGGTAGGCGGGTTTCTTGGCCGGGTTGGGCACCATCCGGGTCGGGTCGTCCTCGCCGGCGCGGTAGGTGTCGTGGGAGTCGAGATCAAAATGGATACGGGCGTAACGGTAGTGGTTCTCCTGGCGCCAGCGTGACCCCATCCGGTAACGGATCTCGGCGGCGGGCAGGTCGCGGCGGGTGGTCAGGATGTGCATCTGGCGGGTTGCGGCGGTGTTGAACAGGCTGATCTGCCGCATCGCGAACACCTCGCCCTTGCGTGGGCCCTCGGCGATGTCGAGGGCGACCTCGGTGTCGGCGAGTCGCCAGGTGTGGGTGCGGCCGTGCTCGTCGGTGTGGACGCACTCGGTGAACTGGTGCTCGTCGATGTCGGCGGTGGCGCCCTTGCGCCAGGTCAGGGTGTCGAACCCGGCCGCGTCCAGGTCGGCGAACAGGGTCGGGGACCAGCCGCCGCGGTCGAACCCGACCAGCACCCGCCGGTCGTCGCCGACGGCGGCGCGCAGCTCGGGGATCAACCGGCGCAGCTCGGCGGCCAGGGAAGCGGCCGGTTCGGCCATCACCACTAGCAGCGGATCCCCGGCGGCATCGGACACCCAGCTTTCCACCGTGGCCGGGGCGGGGAACTTCAACCGCGGCACATGGGTTTTCGCGATCCTGCGGGTGCCCTGGTAGGCGCGCACATGCCCGTCGACGTAGAGCACCGCCGCCTGCTCGGGACGGTCCTGGGTGTGGCGGCGGGCCATCGCGGCGATCCAGTCGCCGGCCTTGCCGGCCTCGGCGAGCAGCCCGATCTTGCGGCGGATCGTCTTGACCTCCGGCGCCCGGTCCAAACCCAGCGCCCGCCCCAGCGCGACCGGGTCGATCCGGGCCGCCCCCTCCGCGCGGGCCTGTCCCAGCAGGGCGCGGAACACGCTCTCGCACAACATCGTATCCAGCGAGTAGAACCCGTTCGGCAACTCACCGTAGACGGTGTGCGCGGTGTCCAGCAGCCCGGTGCCCGCCAGCGCGGGCAACCCCAGCAACAGCCCCGCCAACGGCGCCCGCGCACACCCGGTGAACACCGGTGGTGCCGCCGGGATCAGTCCGAACCGCGCCAACGCGCGCTCGGCGCCACGCGGCGCCGGATCGGCCAACACCGGCACCACAGCCTCCACCGCAGCAGCGCCAGTGTCTGTGATCGGCGCAGCCGAAATCGTTGCCGGGCAATCCTGCTCGGCGCTCACCTCGATCTCAACCTCGGGCTCGACCGCGATCTGCGGTTCCGGCGGCAGGTGCGCATCAGAACCCGTTGGGGCGCCAGGCTCCACGGTGTCGGTGTCCTTGAGCGCGTTGCGGACACTGCCCACCGACACCCCGGTGTCGGCGGCGATCCCGCGGTAGGACGCCCCGCCCGCGCGCAACCGGCAGATCGCGGCGACCGTGTCGCCGGTGAGTTTCGACTTGCGTTTGGGGCCCTTGCGTTCGGCGAGCAGCCCGGCGACACCGTCGTCGGTGAGCCGGGTCTCCCAGCGCCGCACGGTGGCCGGTTTCACCGCGAACGCCTCGGCCACCTCGAGCTGGGTGGCCGCCTTGATCCGCATCAGCGACACCGCCGTCAGCCGCCGCGCCGCGGTGTCGCCGGCATCCCAGGCGTAGACCAGATTGCCGTGCACGAAGACCCGGCCGCCGTCGTCGTCCTCGACGATCGCCGCGGCCGTGCCGACCGGGCGCGCGTCCTCGGGCACCAGCGGCAGGGGCGGCTGCGCGGTCATCACGGCCATCGTCCACCACCCCAACTCGCATGAAATAGCTCCGTCTATTATTGAACATCCCGATGGTAGCCGCACAAACGACACACCGGAAAATCCGCAGATCGGAACACACAATTACTGACTAGGCACGGACTCCATGTCAGGAGTCCTGAACCCCCGCCCATGCCGAACAATCGTCGATACCAACGGAACTATTGGCCTAGCGGTGGCGGGCTGCTGCACGAAAATCAACGATATAGACGTAACCGAACTTCTTTTTGCCGCCGATTTCCAACATGTCCAGAAAGGAATATGTACGCGGACGCTATCAGCCACTGCCGTCAGTGACAGTCACCACTCGAAAGATATTGACTGCAATTCAAATTTGATGGGCCGTCACGCTCGTGGTATGCCTTGGCGGTCACCGAAGTCACCGACGGCAATAGTGTGGGGATTTGGCCCCAGATTGGACATGACAATGAAGCAAATGCGGCTTCGATATCTGACTTCGGTAGTGGTGGGGTCGGTGTTGCCCAACTTGTTCGCGATTCCGGCAGCACGGATGAACGAACCCGCGGGAGAACCGAATCTGCACGCAGATAATAGCGCGTCGGCCATTGCTCGCCAACATGTCCGTCTGGCAGTTCCGGACCGACTCCTCGGTCGCGATGCTGATGACTGGTCCACCCAGCGACATGATCGACCAGAGCCGCGTTGTGGCAACGAAACTGGCTTTGCACGAGATTGGCACAGTGATCACGTCGTGTGCGGGCGGTGGTCTGGGAAAGTCGCTGCAATCGCAGACGGTGGTGCTGCCCAAAGCGGCCGGCGGCTGTACGAAGGAGGTCATGCGTGCCGAGTCGGTCGTCAATGCGTCGATCACGGAATCGGTCGCGATGTTTGACCAGCCCAAGGGAATCCGCTCCTCTCGCGGCCGGTTGGGCGCAGGACCTGGACCTGGCTGACGACGGTGGCCCGCCGTGGCCATGACGCAGCTGCGTTGCAGCGGCTCACACAAATTGCCTGCCGGCGCGCCTTCCTCATTTTGGGGATGTGGGTCGCGATCGCCGGTGGCCTTAACATGGCACTACCCCAACTTGAACACGTCGTCACGGAACAATCCGGACCTTTCATCCCGCAGTCCGCCGACTCGCTGGCCACTTTGAGCGCTATGCGCACCCAGTTCGGCGAGTCCTCGGCAACCGCCATCGGATACCTCGTCATCGAAGACCCGACCGGCATCAACGCCAGCGACCGCCACTTTTATAGCGACCTCGTCGACACGATAAGGCGCAACACCGCCGATGTCGACTCGGTGCAGGATTTGATCGGCTCCCCCGCCACCGCGCCCACCGCGACAAGTAAAGACGGCAAAGCCGTTTACGCGATCGTGCGGTTCCACGGCGGGATGGGCTCGGCCGAGCAACGTCGGGGTCAAGATTTCGTCGCTTCGGTGCTGGCGCACAATACACCGCCGATCGGGGTACACGCGTATCTGACGGGTCCGGCTCCGACTGTCGGCGACGAACTCGCGACGGAGGACCGTACCGTCGCGCTGATCACCGGGTTGAGCGTCGTCATGATCGTGACACTGCTTCTCTTGGTATATCGCTCCGTGACGACGATGGTCGTGCCACTAGCCAGCGTCGGGCTGGCGCTGGCGGTGGCCCGGCCGATAGTCGCGCTACTTGCCCTGCATGCCGGGCTCGATGTATCGATCTTCTCGGTTATGCTGCTGGCCGCGCTGATCCTCGGCGGCGGCACCGACTATGCGATTTTTCTAGTCAGCGGCTACCAGGACGCCCGTCGCCGCGGCGTACCGGCGGGTCAGCAGCATCCTGGCGGCGTCAGCACGCACCTCCGGTGTCATCGTGGCATCCGGCCTGACAGTGGCTGCGAGCTGCGCGGTAATGGCGCTGACCAAGGTCGTGCTCTTTCGGACCGCCGGACTCGCCTGCTCTATAGGCATGCTTTTAGCAGTGGCGGCGGCCCTCACGCTCGTCCCCGCTCTCATGTCCATCCTGGCGCGATGGGGATTGCTGGAACCCAAGGGCCCCAACAGATCCCAGCTGTGGCGCCGAGTCGGAGTCGCCGTCGTGAGACGCCCGGTTGCGGTGTTCGCGCTGAGCCTAGCCGTGCTGTGCCTGCTGGCCGCCCAGGTATCCCTTCTGTCGACCGGCTACGACGAACGCGCGATGCAGCCCCAGTCAACAATGAGCAACCAAGGTTATGCTGCAATTGCTCGCCACTACGATCCCAACGAGCTGACCCCCGACTACCTCGTCATCAGCTCTGACCACGACCTGCGAAACGCGGCGGGCGTTTCCGCGCTCAACACCCTATCGCGGGCCATACAGCAGGTACCTGGGGTAAAAGAGGTGCGCAGCGTCACCCAACCCGAGGGACATCCCATACCGGAATTCTCGCTGGCACATCGAGATCGACTCATCGCCGAGAAGCTGGATACCGCAATCAAGCAGCTCACCGCAAGCCGACCTCAACTGCAGGGGCTGACCGACGGCATCACCCGACTCGATGACGGGTTGGCCCAAATCGCGTCGGGAAATGCGCTTGCGGCCAACGGATCCGGCGAGATCGCCAACGGTTCAGCCGCGGTGCGCGACGGTCTGGGCGTAGCTTTCGCCAGTTCCGGCGAACTGTCCGCCGGCTCTGGCCAGCCGGCGGCCGGGTCCCTGGAACTGGCCAACGGCATCGAGTCCGCGGTTAACCCCATACTTGATTTGCTTGATACGGTCGCACCGCCGCCCGCCGCAACCGCCTGCCCGCCGGACGCGGGCTGCGACACCAACGCCCAACTGGAACTGTTCGCCCAAGATAAACTCCGTCACAGGACAGCTGCGCTATAACCTCGCCCGGCTCAAGACCGGATCCCGGAACCTGGCCGATGCTAACCAGCGGCTCGCCGACGGGGCACGTCAACTACGCGATGGCCTCGCCCGCGCCACGAGCGGATCTGCGTCGGTGGCCGAAGGCCAGCAGCTACTCAGCACCAAGCTGGACGAACTTTCCCACGGCGCGGCGACCGCCAAGGCGGGCGCCGACCAAATATCCGACGGCGTCAACCAGCTGGGCTCCCAGATGCAGAATTTGGTAGACGGCCTCACGCAAGCGCGCGACTTACTCAATGAGGTGGGCACCTCGGTTGGAGATGGCCGTACCCAAAGCCGCCTTCTCCGATTCCCGGCTGCAAGAAAGTCATCAAATACTTTCTATCGTCTGATGGACACACAGCACGCGTGATCATCGTGAACGCGACGTCCGCCTACAGCCCCGAGGCTATCTCGCGACTCCATACCATTACCGCCCGAGCCCGCGACAGCTTGAGCCGAACATCATTGGCGGACAGTAGAATCAGCGCCACCGGCCTCGCCGCCGGATTTCGCGACCTGCACAACATGATCATGTCCGATTTGGTGCTGATCGCCGCTTGTGCGCTGGTCTTCATCTTCCTCATCCTGGTTGGCCTGCTCCGATCACTGCTCGCGCCGCTGTACCTTATCGCCACAATCGTGCTGTCCTACGCCGCAGCGCTCGGGCTGACGGTACTCGTATGGCAAGAATGCCTCGGCATAGACGTCTACTGGGCCGTACCACGACTGGCGTTCGTCGCTCTCGTCGCAGTGGGATCGGACTACAACAGGATGCTGATTTCGCGCATACGCGCGGAATCCGCGACGGGACTCAATACAGGAATCCTGCGCGCATTCAAGGCGACCGGCGGTGTGGTATCAACCGCAGGCGTCATCTTCGCGCTCACTATGCTCGCCATGCTGGCCAGCCCGACACACAGCATCGGCCAGGTCGGCTTCACGATCGGCGCCGGGTCCGCACTGTCGTCATCCCGCGCAAGGGCCGGCCCCGGTGTCACCCGCCAGCAGATCGAGAAACGCCGAGCGTTCCGCCGAACCATCAAATGGCGAACCGGATGCGCAGGTCGAATCAGCATCCTCAAACGCGGATACGGGTGGGACCGCACCCGCCTGGACAGCCTCGAAGGAGCGGATAACGAGGTCTTCGGCCTTGGCGCGCATCGCTTTTCTCTCTCATGGATCTGTGGCGAAGCGGCGAACTTACGGGCCGAAACCGAGGTGGACCATCGTGCAAACACCACAATCAGCAGTGGTGCGCGCACCTATCTTTAAGGCCAGGATCGCCCGAAATGTGGGTCATCGATCGTGTGCCGTAAATACTCGGTCAGACGTGGAAGGTAGCCCGGCAGCGCCACGGGATCGGAGACGATTCCAAATGATGTAAGGCTTCCGAGCCTCAGCACGCTGATTGCCATGGACGCGTAATTCAGGGGCGAGAACGGGTAGACCCGTGATATTCGGTTACCGAATACCGATCTGGCACTGCTGAATCCAGGGTTGACACCGAGGATGATGTCGGGGCGCAGCAGTCTCATGGTGCCGATCGAGGCGAGCCTCTGCGCTGGCCACGGTAGGAGCCGCGATTGTCCGGCGATAGCCGGAAGGGCCAGTTCTGGCCGATATTTCGCGACGGCCCCCATCTGCTGTCGGCACTCGGCAAGGTGATCATCGAAGCCGGACGTCGAGCCAGGTATGTTCAAAAAAGCTAAGCCCGACGGCGTTGCCGGTGTGGTGCAGCCCCGGATCCAGAGTGACCGGGACGAGGGTTCGGACCTTCCTCGGCAATCCTCGGCCATCCGGTGGGCACGCGTTGAGCGCCACGCCGACGCAGCAAGGACGTATTCACCGACCGACGCGGAACATTGCCTTGCCATACGCAACAGCTCGACGGTCGGCACCGATAGATAGCCGACCTCGTGTCTCCCCGACGTAAGCCTTGGCCATCTGGGTCGGGCCGATCCCTCGTACCAACTCGTACGGAGGGAGCGGATCGCACGTTTTGCATCGGATTTGTCGATGGGACCCAACTCGAATCGGTCAGCAGTCAGGAATCGCTCGAAATGCCGGAGCTCCTCAGGGGAACCGTCGGCGAAAAGGGCGCTGAATCCGGCTGCCGCGATTCCGTCGGCAGGACATGATGTGCGCACACCACGATCCTCTGCCGCTTGGGTCGTTCCTGGTTCAGCAGCCATATGCGCCACCGTGGTCTGCTGCCAGTCAGAGGACGGCTCATCAGCCGTGATACCCAGACGTGGCATCGGAATCTGTGTCGACGAACACCTGGTCGACGTTGTCGGCTATTTCCGTTTCAGATGCGCGCCCCACAAGCGGCTTTCGCCATTTACCTCGCGAGATACCGAGTTGGAAAAGGTCGTATGCGAGCGCTCGTTCGCGAACACGGCCACGAAGTTGATCGATGGAGATCGGGCTCGCCAGAATTTTCCAGATCAAAGAGAACGGCCCAGTGCATCGGTCGCCGTCTAGTCTCGATGTGCAGGAAGTTCGTGTCGAGATCGGTCAGCCGCAACGTGCCCTGCTGGTGACGAGCGTCGGCTATAAGTTCGGTCATTAGGTACCCCGTGTATGTAGTCGCATGGGATTAACGTGTCCCTTCGTTTCGCGACCGCGAGATCAGTCGGTTTACGACCGGGCGCGCCGCGTTCTCGGGTGCTCCGACCCAGAAGGCAAGGAATTTGGTGAGTGGGTCTATCGCGATATGAGGTTTGCCGCGTTCGACTTCCCTCACGATGGCATTGGCGACTCGGTGCGCAGGAATGGGCGCGATCGTTCCGGCGATTGCAGCTGTTTCCGGCGGTCGCCGCGTTGATTCGGTCGCGAACCCGGGTGTGTCGGTGTCGGGTGGGTAGACGACCGAGACGGTGACGCCGGTGTTTTCGAGTTCATATCTGAGCGCCAGTGCGTAGTGGCGGATCGCTGCTTTCGTGGGTCCGTATCCGGTGTAACCGACCACTCCGAGTAGTCCAGCGGTGGAGCTGGTCAAAACGATGCGACCGCTAGACCTTTCGAGCATGCCCGGCAATACCGTTTGGACCGCCTGGACAGAGCCGAGGTAATTGACGATCATCTGGTCCGCGATCTCTTGCGTGCTGAGGTCGGCGAATCGTCCAGGTACGCAACTCCTGCACAGCAGACCAGGACGTCGACCGGTCCGTGGTCCGACTCGAGCCGGTGGATGGCGGCAGAGAGTTGGCCTGGCTCAGTGACGTCCGCTGTTGCCCAGTCTGCGCCGGTGCGGTGTGCGGTCTCGCGGAGTGCGGGTTCGCCCCGCGCGATGAGCGAGACCCGCGCCCTGCGTGCTGCGATTGCGCGGGCGAGCGCAGCTCCGATGCCTTGCGAACCGCCAGTAATGATCACGTGCTTGTCGTGCCAGGCTGGCGTTCCCGACGGTCGGGGCCGTCGGAGGTGCGAAAGTGCCGCGTACGGTGTCATCGTGGCGTATAGAGGCGCGGCGCGGCTGTGTTGGTAGCGTCGGCGACGAGTGTGACGATATCGTGTACGGTCTGCTCTGCGCTCATGCGTTGGTCGTCGAGGGCACAGTCGAAACGGCGTTCGAGCACTGTGCTGAGCTCGAGCAGGCGGGCGGAGTCGAATCCGAGTTCGTCGACGAGAGTGACGGCGTCGGTGACACGAACGGTGCGGTCGGGTGCCATCGCGGCGATGATGTCGATGACGTCGCGTGCGAGGTCGATGTAGGCGGTGGCGTGGAGTGATAGAGTCCATAAGCGTTCTCCCTGTGGTGATCGTTGGTGGTGGCTGCCAGGTCGTTGCTAAGGCGAATGGCTCAGGCGGAAAGTTCGATTCGAGAGCCCGTGAGGTCGAGACTCCGGTCAAGTTCTTCGAGTTCGGCCTCGATGATGGAGTAGGTCGCGGATCTACGGAGTTTGCCGGATGGGGTCTTGGGGAGTGTTCCTGGCCCGGTGACGGCGACGAGTCTGGGGCTGACGCCGATCTCGGCGAAAACGGTCCTGGACACTTCGTTCATGATTCTTCTCTTTTCTCGAGAGTTGTTGTGCGCGTACGACTCGACAGCGACGGCAAAACTCTCTCGTTGTTCCGGAGAGGTGAGTCGTACCGCGACGGCGTTACCGGGCCGGACACCGTCGACCCGTCCGGCGGCGCGTTCAATGTCGGTGGGGCAGATGTTGCGGCCGGCGACGATGATCATGTCCTTCTTTCGGCCGCACACAACGACGTCGCCTGTCTCGGTGAGGTATCCGAGGTCCCCGGTTGCAAGCCATCCGTCTGCGTCGAGCGCATTGTGGCTACCGCCGAGGTTGACGTAACTTCGCGTGACGGCGACCCCGCGGATTGCGAATTCGCCGATCTGGCGGTGCTGCAGTGCTGAGCCGTTTTCGTCGACGACGCGGAGTTCGATACCGGGCAGAGGTGCGCCGAGTTTTACGAAGCTGCGGATGTTTTTGCCCGTGCTGGGCCTCGCCCAGGCCGCGGTTTCGATGGCGTGGGTGTCGACGGTGTCGACAGTGACCGTGTCGACGGGGCTGGTGAAAGACACGGCGAGTGTCGCTTCAGCCATTCCGTAGGCGGCGATCAGTGCGGTTTCCTTCAGCCCGAAACGACTGGCGGATTTGAGGAACGTAGTGATCGTGGTGGTGTCAATGGGTTCGGCGCCGTTGAGGACGAAGCGGAGGCTGGACAGATCGTACGCGTCGTCTGCCGCATGCTGCAGGCGCCGAGCGAGCACCGTATACGCAAAGTTGGGCGCCGCCGTCATGGTGCCGCCGTATTTGGTGATGAGCGCCGGCCACAGGAGAGGTGAGGTGAGGAATTCGGTCGGCGTGACGCAGACGGCTTCGATACCGATCCGCATGGGCGCGACAAGGAAGCCGATCATCCCCATGTCGTGGAAGAGGGGCAGCCAGTTCACCATGACATCGGTAGTGGGGTCGACGTTCGTTGCTGTGGCCAAGGTGCTGCACGGCCTGCTCGAGGTTGCGGTGTGTGATGGCAACCGCTTTCGGGTGCCCGGTCGACCCGGAGGTGAGTTGCAGGAAGGCGATGTCGTCTTCAGCACTGTCGTAGGGTTCGATCGGGTCGTCCTCGGACAAAGCTTCCACGGCGTGAACAGATATGCCGTTCTCGATCAGGACGGCTGCGGCAGGCTCGAAGGGCGCGCCCACTAGCACCGTGTGTGCGCCGATCATGGTCAGGACGGTCAGGGTGTCCTGGACCCAGATAGCCAGGTCGGTGCGGGGCGTGGGCTGATGAAGCATCGTGACGGACCCTCCGCGGATCCAGACAGCCTGGATGAGGGGTGCGATGTCAACGGGTTCGCCCGCCAGGATCGCAACCGAGTCGCCCGGTCCGACACCGGCTTTAGCGAGGGATCCGGCCATCCTGCTTGCGGTGCAGTGGACTTCGGCCCAGGTGTGCCGGACCGGGGCGTGCGGTTCCCCGGTAACCATGCCACTGCCGAGAACCGTTGCGGTGGTGAACATTTCGGTAGTGAATGCACTCACGATAATCCCCTTTGCGAGAGATGAGATGGTGGAGGTGTCGAGCCCAAGACGGCCGTGTGGGCGTGTCGGGTGTCAGTCGTGGACAAGTCGCTCGAGGTTGGCGACATCGGGACGCAGCGTGGCGGCGACAAGTTCCCAGAGGACCTCGTCGGTGCCGCCGCCGACTCGGGCCAGCTTCATATCCCTCCACCAGCGTCCGAGTGGCGATTGGTCGGGGAGATAGCCGGTCCCGCCGAAAATATGCATGCATTCAGAGACAACCTCTTCGCCAAGCCGAGCGGCCGTGACCTTCATCGCTGCGGCTGTGCGGAGGTTGAGTGGTGATCCTTCGCTGGCGATGCCGCGCAGCGCCCATCGGAGTACGTCGACCCGCGCGGACAGGTCTGCGATGCGCAGACGCAGGGCTTGATGGTCGAACAGTGGTACGCCGAATTGTTCGCGTTGCTTCATCCTTGCCACCGTTACCCCGATGGCGAGGTCGCAGGCGCCGACCACTTGGCCAGCCACGGACAGGCGCTCGTGAGCGAGGCCCCAGCTGATCGCAGCCAGACCCGTTCCAGGGCGCGCGATCATCGCCTCGCGCGGCACCCAAGTGTCGAAGCCGACGGGAGCGGTGTCCAGGCAGCTGGCTCCCACTTTGGTATAAACGTCGCCGATCGAGAGCTGCTCGGTGGGCACGGCAAACAGCGCGACGTCACCGTGGCGAGCCACGCCGTCGGTGGCGACGCCTCGAACGACTATCAGGGCGATGTCTGCGATCGGCGAGAGCGAGACGAACTTCTTGTGTCCACGGAGGCGGTAGCCCTCGTTCTCGGCGACCGCGGTGGACTTGACGTTCTGCAGATCTGAGCCTCCTCCAGTCTCGGATGCGCCGATACACAAGACAGCGTCGCCCGCGATTGCTGCGGTGGCGATATCGGTCAGGTACGGGTTCCTGCCGAAGCGACGCAGGATCGCGATCGCAGAGTCGTGCAGACTCACTCCCACAGCGATCCCCGCTGAGCCGAGACCGCCGAGGCGCTCGGCGAGCGAAATCAGCCGCGGCAGGTTCGGGTGGACGCCATCGGCCCATTTCGCGGCGAAAATGCCCTTGCGGCCGAGTATTTCAATGAGCTGGCGAGGAAAGGCTTGTCGCAGCTCTGCGTCCTCGACGAGCTGGACGACCTCGGCGTTGAACACATTGTCGAGCGTGGTCGAGAAGTCCCCTGATGCCCGGCCGGCCAGCTCTGGGGTGGCGAGGCTCATGAGCGGCTCCCGTTGGTCACGTCGACCTCGCTGCCGACCGGCGGAAAGATCCCATGGCTCACAACGTCCCTCGCCCGGTCCTGGACGGCGCCCACGGAGGCCCTGTCCTCGGAAGGGGACACACCTTTGGAGTCGTCAATCAGTTGCACAACATCTCCAAAGGTTTGGCAAGCGAACAATTTCTCTTCCGAAAGTCTGAGGTCAAATCTCTCCTCGATCGCAACGACGCTGATCGCGAAGGCGACGGAGTCGAAACCCAGGTCCCCGATCAGCGTTGAGTCCGCCTGTACGCGAGCAGGATCCATCGCGAGATCGAAGTCAAGGATCTCCAAGAGAGTGGCGTATGTGGATTTAGTCATCGGGATTCCTTAAATTGGTTGGTGTTCGGGACGCTGCCTTGTCGTGATTCGATGATCGCGGTAGCGATGATGCGGGCGGCGTCTTCGATTTGTTGGGTGGTGTGAGTCGCCATGACGCACATGCGAAGCAATGCCTGGCCAACATCGACGGCAGGCGCAACGGCAAGGGCGGCGAATACCCCCTCGTCGTAGATCCGCCGCCACACCTCGATCGCGCGCATCTCGTCGCCGAGAACGACAGGCACATTGGGTGCGACGACGTCATCGCCGGACGGAAGGACCGTCGTTCCGCCGACGTCGATCCCCCAGTCCAACAGGCGGGTTCGCAGCAGCCGAGCGTTGCGCAGGGCTTGGTCGGCGAGTGTCGCTCCCTCATCGCTTCGGATGATCCGGACCGCGGCGAGGGCCGCCCCGAGGGCCGCCGGTACCGCGGCGGTGCTGAACACGAAGGCCCTGGCGTTGAGACGGAGGGAGTCGATCAGCTCGTGTGTCCCGGCAATGAAACCGCCGGTGGAGCCCAGGGCTTTCGACAGCGCCCCCATCCGCACGTCTACACGGTCCTCGACTCCGTACAGCTCGGCGGCGCCGGTACGGTGAGTTCCGAAGACACCGACGCCATGTGCTTCGTCGATCATGAGCGTAACGGCGAACTCCGAGCAAAGGTCCGAGATCTCGTCGACCGGGGCCAGGTCTCCACGCATCGAGTAGAGGCCGTCGATCACGACCAGCGCGGCGCCCGGTCGGTCACTGATCCGCACGAGTTGCTGTCGCAGCGATACCAGGTCGTTGTGGCGGAAGGTTCGCACGCTTGCCCCGGACAGTCGGGCACCGTCATGGATCGACGCGTGCGCCTCGGTGTCGACAACGATGCTGTCCCCGACGCCAACCAACCCTGCGATTGTTCCGAGGTTGGTCTGATACCCACTCGGGAAGACGATGGCGTCTTCGGTCTGGTGCCATTGTGCGATTTCACGTTCGAGTTCCAGCCGGAGCTCCGATGTGCCATTCAGCAGTGGCGAGCCCGTGGCCGAAGCGCCGAAGCGGTTCACTGCGTCGTGGGCTCCCCGTAACACCGCGGGGTGGTTCGCCAGGCCGAGGTAGTTGTTGGCCCCGAGCATGATCTTCTCGTCTCCCTCCACGACCGTGATGGGATCGACGGCAGAGTGCATCACTCGGTAGTACGGAAGTGCTGAGGTCTGCCTTAGGTTGCGTAGGGCATGCAGTCGGGTATCGCTACTGACCCGCTCGCGCAGACGACCGTCCTTCATGGCACAACCCCGTCCGGCTCGCAACGACGAGCAGTTGGAGCCGGTCGCGAGGAGTCAAGAGCATCGACGAATCACTGAGTGACGAACCACTGACTGAAGTGTGTGTCCACGCTTGCGGGCGTCATCTGGATCCTGTTCTTTCGGTTGCGCTGGCTGGGATTTCATTGTTGATCTCATGTAATTGCCTGGCACGAGTATCGAACTACTCGAGAAGAGGAAGAGCCGGCAGCGATCCGAAGCTCATGTCGGACGGCCTAATTGGCTATCGATGTCGGGTCTCCGAAAGCTCGGCGTGGTCGAGGTTGAGGGAAGGAGGCCCCATGGGGTGCCGCTGGCACCCCATGGGGCACGCGGCCGCCGAGCCGGCAATTGTCAAGTCGGCGACTGGGATTCGGGCGGACCACCAACCGAAGCAGCAGCGAACCGCGGTCGGAGACAATGCGGCCCGGCCCTGCCGGCCCCGGGTTGACCGCATGCGCTGATAAAGGCTGCCGCCGTACTTTCCCGCTGAGGGTGCCCCGCATCAGGTCTTAAGGTTCCCGCCGGGGTTTGGGTGACATCGCCGGCAGATGAGCGCGTAGGCAGCAGATGTGCGGGGTGCGGTCGGCGGTTGCCGTCCCCTAAAATCAACGTCCCTTGAAGCAACGCCCTGCTCATTATCATCATCTCCTGCGCTTTCCGGTGGTGCGGTCACCTTGGTCCGACGTAACGATCTTCGGAAAGCGGCGCGATTACGGATAGCCTGCGTGCACCACACTTCGTGGTGGTGCATGCACCCGTCCGTTGGAAATGGCGCCCACAGGCGATGGGTTGTCCAGCGGGTGCACAACACGAAACGCTCTGTTCGGGCTCGGATTTCGCAACCACACCGCGTACGAGTTCTCATCCGTGCCTTGGCCGGGTGGCCGGTATTACGCGGCCGGCGCTGCGCAACCGCTGACTGGCACACCGGCACCGGTGCGATTCGATTGCCCAGACCGCCGGAACTAGAGCCGCCCAGCGAACGCCCGATGCCGCACCGGTTCTGATGGGGGCGCAAGCCGTGGCAGGTCTTCGGTGTCGGCGTACCAGTCGGTCGGGGCGAGGTTGCGGTACTTTGAGGCAGCCTTGGCGATCTCCTCTTCGGCCGGTCGCTGCCCGGCGGAGCTTTACGTTCCTTTGCGGTTGAAATACGTAGGTGCCAAAGACTTCTCGCGTGTTGACCGCTCGCTGTCGCTCCCAGTCTTCGGCGGCCCAAGAAGGGCCCGGGCACCGAAGAGCCATGCGCTCGCGGCGGCAGCTGCAACAAAGTCGGTACTGCTAGGCCACATGATGGCAATGGTGGGTGCAAAGAGCAAACCCAACGGTGCGCTGCGTCGCGGGATCCGAGTCAGCGCTCAGCATCCCGCTGGGCGTGTTCGCCCGCGGGGTGACTCCACGAGATCCGATCACCTTTTGGCCACCGCTTGGGAGCCTCTCCTCGCAGGGCACCGGTCGGTCATCGGTGTCGACGATGCCTACTTGCTCGATCAGTTGTCGGCCACCCAGCATGGCAAGTTGGGTTGTCAGATTAGGTAGTGCATTACTCAGGTGGATCGGCGCCGGTACGTGGATAGTTTCAATGGTCAACTCTGAGGGCTTGGGGTCGCGATCGTGATTGGTGATCGTGACTCAGCGGGGAAGGATGGCATCGAGGTGAGTGGTCGGGTTTCGGTCCTTATTGCCGAGGATTGCCTGCTGGTGCGGGACAGCGTTTACCGGGCGTTGTCGACCGACGCCGATGTGACGGTCGTTGGTGTCGCCGAGGATTACGCGTCCACCGTCGAACTCGTCGACAAGCATCAACCGAGGCTGCTGGTCACCGATGTGCGGATGCCACCGACGGCGACCGATGAGGGCATTCGGTTGGCCCGGTGGATGCGCACGGCGCATCCCGATACCGGGGTGATCGTGTTGTCGCAGTATGCCGATCCGGGCTACGCGGCGGGGTTACTGGACGGGGGTACGGCGGGCCGCGGGTATCTGTTGAAGGAACGTGTTTCACATTTCGACCAGCTCAGCGAGGCGGTGCACCAGGTGGCCGCCGGTGGCACGGTGCTTGATCCGCTGGTGGTGGAGGCGCTGCTGGCCCAGCCGAGCTGCGCGGCCACACTGAGCCGATTGACCCCCCGGGAACGCGAGGTCCTCGGCGAATTGGCAACCGGCTTCAGCAATCGCACCGTGGCCCACCGGCTGGTGTTGTCGCAGCGGGCGGTGGAAAAGCACATCAATTCGATTTTCGCCAAGCTCGGCTTGAGCGTCGACGATTCGGTTGATCGGCGGGTCAAGGCGGTGTTGATGTTCCTCGACGAGCGCACCTCGGCGTAGCGTGGGGCGCCCGCCCCCGGAAAAAGGGTGGTGTGTACACCATGGTGTGGGGCGCATCGGCTCGCGATGATGCCTAGATGGCGGACGAGCGGGTGCGGGTGTGGGTCGTCGACGATCAGGCCAGTTTCCGCAGGGCTACAGCCGCCACCCTGGCCGCCATGGAGGGTTTCGTCATGGTCGGCGAGTGCGAGACCGGTGAATCCGCGCTCGAACTCATTCGGGACGGCGGCGCCGGGATCGTGTTGATGGATATCCACATGCCCGGAATGGGGGGCATCGAAGCCACCCGGCGAATCCGCGCCGCACACCCGGATTTGACGGTGCTGCTGATGTCGACCTATGACGTCGAGGACCTTCCCGCTGGCGCAGCGGATTGCGGCGCAGTGGCCTACCTGCACAAAGAAAACCTGAGTCCGGATCTACTCACGATGCCCTTGGACTGCGGATCATTCGCGCCCGATCCACCCCAGGGTCTTCATGTCAGCGGGGCCCCAGTCCCCGAGCTGTCTGGCGCGGCATGACCTATTAAGGATCACGTCTTCGCTCTCGAACAGCTGCTTGGCAACGCGGTCAATCGGGCAGCTCGGCGATATCGGTGGGTTCGATCCGCGGCACGTTGTTCATTGCGTGCCGGAAATCGCTCGAAGCCTCGTACACGTGTTTCTTGAGGCGATGATCGATCCGAGTGGGCGGTGGTCCGCCAGGGAGCGCGATGAGTTGAAGGAGAGTTGACGCCGATCGGCCGGTTGACGTGGCCGGCTATCGGTCCGAATTCGCGTGCCTATCAGCTGGCCCGCATTCTCACCCGCCCCGCCGAATGCCGCCTCGACTCCGATGCCCTGGAGCAGCTTGACGATGGATTCGTGGACCCTCATCGTTGGCTCGACTCGCAAGCTGCAGACCTGCTGGACACTGGAGCGACATATGAGATCCGGTTCGGACAGCTTGTTTCGGATGTCCAATAGGTCTGACGAACCGCATTCACACCGTGCAGTGACGTTCCCCCCTTGAATTCTATGAAAGTCGAGCACGATGAACGGGAACGTAAGGCGGCGACCGCAAGCATGGGTAGTCGGCCACTCCAATTGGACGCTCGCGACCGCCGGTACTACGCGCGGAGAACGCGGCTACCTGCTGTCGTAGACCGCACGCGATATCCGCGAGTTATAAAGGCATTGTTCGACATGGCCATCGGCCATGTCGCGACCGTAACCGATGCGGGCGGCATCACTGTCGACTTCGGCGCAGGTGCGTGCCGCTATCAGCGAGGCGGCAACACCGTCACATCGGATCGGGGTCTTGTAAACCCGCGGTGATCTCCGCGACCGCCGCGTCGATCCGCTCCCTGTCGGCCTCGATGGACTGCGTCGCGGCCGCCGTCGCGTTCTGCAGCGCCTCGTTGATTCGCTGCTCGACAGTGCGCGCTCCCAGGCGCAGCAGGCCGTCGGAGATGAACGCAGCGGTCAAGTAGTGATGGCCATTGAGCGTAACCTCCACCGTCTCGGCTTCGTCTGTGGCGGTGAATGTTTCGCTGTTCATCTTGTGCAGCTGATCATCCACTATCGACTGCAACCGCTGCGCCTGCTTGAGGACCGCCGCGACTTGCGGATGCATCTCGTCGCTCACTTGGATTCCCTGTCCTGCACATCCCTACGCCGGCGATTGCCGATCACCGCCTCGGTCCACGGGCGGTCCTCAGTGTAGAGGTCTTCGTCGGGTGACAGATTCGGGTCGCGACGTTTCTCCTTGCCCTGGTTGCCGTGCCCGGCGCCATGCATGGGCGCCATGCCGCCGCCCATCGCCCCGCCCGCCGCGCCGCCGGACGCCACAGCGCCAGCTGTCGGGGCACGGCCAGGCGCCGTCGGCGCTACCGTCTCGGCGCCCACCGCGGCCGACAACGGCATCGAGGGGGCGCCGCCGCCTCCGCCTGCGCCGCCCCCGCCCGCGCCACCTCCGCCGAGCGCGGCGGGCTTGAGGCTGGGATCCGTTGGAAGCCGGGGCTTCCCACTCGTCGGGCCACCGCCCGGCAGTCCACCGGGCATGCCGCCCGGCGCTCCGCCGCCGGAGGGGGTCCCGGCGCCCGATGGCCCTCCGCCGCCCGAGGGTGCACCGCCTGCTGCCGGTGCACCGCCCGCTGCGGGCATATCCCCGGCCGCCTGCTGAGCAGCCGGCTGCTGCGCCGACATCGGCTGGGCCGCGGTGGAAGGAGCGTCCGCGGGCTGCAGGGGAGCGCCGGTGCCACCACCCGCGCCCGGCCGTTGGGGCGCGACATCCTTCTTGGCATCGGGCTGTTGCGGCCGATCAGGTTTGCGGGGAACGCCATTGCCCGAGACGGGCGGGATGGGCGCCGTGCCTGCAGGTGGCTTCGGGACGCCCAGCAGCCCCTTGCCCGTCACGTCGGCGCTGTAGGAGACGAGCACCTCTTCGGACCTGCGGACCAACTCCGCGTACTTGTCTTGCGCGATATGCAGTGCGACCCGGTCCTGGTTCTGGATCGCCTGCTGCATCGCCTGCTCGGCCTGTTCGATCTCCGCCACGGTCGGGTGCTGCGCGGCCCATTTCTCTTGTGCATTCGCAAGGTCGTCGGCCTGTGTCGCCAGGTAGCCGTACTGGTCGGCGATCTTGTTCAACCAATCCTGATGCTGACGCAAGGCATTGCCCGCCGAGTCGGCCGCCTCGCCCCCCCACGTCACGCCGGCGAGTGAGTAACGATCGGCGGCGGCGCGCAGACTGTTCGCGAAATCCCTTGCGTCGCTGGCGTACGCGCGCATCGGAGCCGAGTTGCCCGAATGAACGATCCGCGCGGCGGCCTTCGGGTCGATGTAGCCGCCGGTGTCGCCGCCCGGCATCGAGTCCATGAACGGTGGTTCCTCGATCGCCGGAATGGGCGGCTCGAGCGCGGGGGTGACGGGAACTGCATCGCTGGGAAGCGGCAGCGGTGGGTCATGATCCAGCGCGTAGCGGGTGCGGTCATCGACGCGTTGGTAGACATCCGCCGCGGTCCGCAGCACGATCGCCAGATTGGCGGACTCGCGGTTGCCCGACGCCATGAAGTTCTTCAGTGTGTCGGCACCCGCTCGAATCTGAGCCGTAGCCGATTGGACGAAGGTGAAGGCACACGGCGCCGTGGGTGTCGCGGAAACGTCATTGACCGGTATGCCGACATCATCCGCTTTTCCACGCAGTTGTCCGGGCTCGACCCTTACCTCATCACCCATCGGCGTACTTCCTCTCAGAGCACCCGAGCGGCGCCCTGCCCAGCAAACTACTTGTCATTGTTCCAGAGCCATCTGAAAGCGGCTTTCCTCCCGCGGGTTGATCAGCCGTATCGGCAGCTGTCGATGGCGCGGCGTGTCGATGAAGTTGTGCCGCAGCACCACTCGGCCGATGCTGGGGTGCGGACCAAGGTAGGTCGTGGCTCGCGGCCACGACACCTTTGCCACCTGCCCGACGTGTCCGTTGACGAACCCCGCGAACTCACTGAACTGTGGTCCCAGCGTCACCACCGCACCGGCCGCGGCGGATCGCACGACGAACTGAGTGAACAGACGCGCGTCGCCGAGGTTGATGCTCACGTCGACATCGTCGAACGGCATGTACACCGGGTAGCGGTCGGCCGTCTCGCCGACCAGCACGCCCGCCGACCCGATCGGCAACTCGTAGTGGCGGTCGGTGACCGGGCTGATGCCCTGAAGTGCCGCACGCTGCCCGCCGAACAGACACGAAAAGCCGCGCGGCGTGGTCGGATTGGCCAGTGTGGTCAGCAGCACCGTGGCCGACGGCGCGACGCCCGGACGAATCCGAACCCGCGTGATCGTGTGATCCGCCCTGGCCGACCACCACACGTCGGGCCCACCCGCCGCGCTGTACGCGGCGGTGAATGTGCTGCGCCCCTTGATCGCCGACCACATCTCCTGCTCGAAGCTGATCTCGGTGGCCCGGTCGAAGTCGTCGAAGCTGCGGATCGGGCGCGCGTCAATCCCGCTGCTGGCCAACTGATCTGCGATACGGGTGGCCGAGGTCACCAGGTACCGGGCCAGACCTGCCACACCGGACTCGCGATGCTGCGACGACTTGCGGGTGTGTTCCGGGTCGGCCCGCAGCACGATCCAGGTGCGCCGGTTGGCCGGTGCGGGGTACGGACCGACCACCTGTTCGTAGAGGGAGACCAGGCTCGCGGGCGCCGTCTTGCCGACGCGATAGCCGGCCGAGACGACGTCGGCCTCGAGATCCGGGCAGTGCGCGGTGACGAGTTGCTCCACCAGCCGCGTGTCGACGACGTCGTCCGTGTAGGCCTGGCCGCCGACGATCACCGTCGGGGTGAACGGCCGCGGCACCAGTTCGATGGCCGACACCAGATAGCCGTCCTGCCAGCGAACCGCGACGTGGTCGCCGGGCAGCACCGTCGTGCCGACGGCTGGTTCGGACGGCAGGCCGGGGACATTGCGGTGGCGTCGGCGCCACGAGAACACCGCGGCCACCCAGCCGGTCAGTCGTCGGCCCCGGATCGTCACCACCGCGGCCAGCGCGATGACGACCGCCAGGGTGATGCCGATCCACAGCTGGCGGGGCGGCAGGAACAGCGCAATGCATGCGGGAATCAGCACCGCCGCCCAGATCAGGTGACCGGTGGTGAAGCGCAGCGCGAAGACTCCGAGAAGCTTCGTCATCGGCGCCTCAATGCGCGGCGTGCCAGCGCGCCGAGCCCGAGGGCCAGCGCCAGGCCTGCACCGACCACGACGACCGTGGTAATCGGGCCTCGGTCCGGCGGAGGGACATACACCGGCGGCGGAAGCTGTTTGATCTTGTACGGAACTCGTTCTGGGCCTGCGGGAACGTCCCACGTCAACGCCGCGACGGGGTCGATCACCCCGGCGCCGACCTCGTTGTTGACCCCGCCGCCGGGATGCCGCGCGGTGGCGGTGATCCGGTTGATGATCTGCGCCGGTGTCAGGTCGGGGAAGCGCTGCTTGAGCAGCGCTGCCAGCCCGGAGACATAGGCGGCCGCGAACGACGTGCCGGTGATCGGGATCGGGCCGTCCTGGCCTTGCAGGGCGTTGACCGGTGCGCCCTCGTACCCGAGCGCGATGATGTTCTCCGCCGGAGCGGCGGCATCGACCCACGGTCCGTTCATCGAGAAATTGCTCGGTTGACCGTTCTGGGCGATCCCGCCGACGGTCAGAACCAGCGGCGAGTACCACGCTGGGCTGACGATCGTCTGCACCTGCTTCCAGCCGCGCGGATCGGCGGGAACCCCCGCATCCGGGGGCGGGTTCTGCGTGCAGTCCTGGCCGGTGTTGCCCGCCGCGACGACGATCACCGCACCCTTGACGTTGACGGCGTAGTTGATCGCCGCCCCGAGGCCGGATTCATTGATCGGACGGGTCACCTTGTAGCAGGCGGCCTCGCTGATGTTGATCACCTGCGCGCCGATGTTGGCCGCATGCACCACCGAGCGGGCCAGGCTGCGCAGCGAGCCGGCGGTTTGGGTGGTGTTCGGGTCGTTCGGGTCGGTGCGGGCGCCGACCGGCTGAAAGGCTTCGGATGTTTGACGGAGCGACAGGATCCGCGCAGCGGGCGCGACGCCGATGAACCCGTCGGTGGGCGCCGGGCGGCCCGCGATGATCGACGCCGTCAGCGTCCCGTGGCTGTCGCAATCGCTCATACCGTTGCCGGCCTTGTCGACGAAGTCGCCGCCAGGCTCGGCGGGCACCCGCGGCGAACCGTTCACCCCGGTGTCGATGACGGCGACAGTTACGCCGGCACCCGTTGCGAACTTCTGCGCATCGCTGATCCGTAGGTAGTCGTTCGCCCAGGGCTTGTCGGCGAAGTTCGGATTCGGGAACGTCGTCGGCGCAGAACACACCCGGCGCTGCTCTGTCGGCTGGTCCGGACCCATCTCGTCCGGTGGCACCACAGCCGGATCGATGGTCGGAGGTTCGATCGCTACAGCACCGGGAGCGCTCAACAACGCCAGACTCAGCGCACAGAGCAGCACACCGATGCGACGCACGCGCGGTCACCCCTCTCGACATCGAGCCCGCCAGCAATGTGCTGATGAGTCCAGAGCAAACAATGTACCGGCCCGGCGGCGGTACAAATTCTCACGTCAAGCCGATCGGCCGCATGCACGCAGCCAATCTTAAAGGGATGCGAGAGGGGGTCGATCCGCCAACTGCGGCCAGGAAGGAGTTGCACGGTTGTCGTATTCCGCGGCCCGGAATGTGCTTGTCACCTGCGTCAATAGTCGACACAATGCGACCGGGGGTGTCATATGCGGCCACGGACTCAGTACGCCGACAGCGAGGGATGCTCGATCGCCTACCAGGTGATCGGGGACGGGCCCGTCGACGTGTTCTTTCTCCAAGGCCTGCTGTCGCATCTCGACATGCAGTGGTGCGACCCGATCTTCTCCGCGTTCCTGCATCGCCTTGCCTCGCGTGCCCGCCTGATCGTGATGGACCAACGCGGCGTCGGGCTCTCCGACGGGACGGGCACGATCCCGACGATCGATGAACGCGTCGCGGACATGGCGGCGGTGGCCGATGCCGCGGGCACCGAGCGGATGTTCGTGATCGGGCATTGTCACGGCGGTCCGCCCGCCATCGTCTACGCCGCGACGCATCCAGAACGGCTCGCCGGGCTGATCTTGATGTCGACATTCGCGAATGGGAAGGCCGATATCAACCATCCTGGCGCGCTCTCCGAAGAGGACTTCGCGTCGTGGATGGAGGCGGTCGACCACTGGGGCGAAGGCCGCTCGATGAGCTACTTCAACCCGAGCCGTTACGAAGGCCGGCTGTATCGCCACCTGTACGCCTCTTTTGAGCGTGCCGCGTTGTCGCGTGGAATGGCCCGCGCGGCAGTCGCTTGCACGCGTGACATCGATGTGACGCCTGCGCTCGGGTCGATCCGGGTGCCGACGATGGTGATGCACTGCACCGACGATTTCCTGCCCGTCGAGTCGGGCAGGTTCCTCGCCACCTCCATCCCCCATGCGCGCTTCGTCGAACTCGACGGCGCAGACCACGCTCCCTTTGTCGGCACGGGTTCAGAGCAGGTTTCGGCTGAGGTCTTGGAGTTCATCGGGGCGCACGACTCGCTGAGCCCCGTGGCGAGGGAGCGCTTCGGCGCGATCCTGTTCACCGACATCGTCGACTCCACCCGAGAGGCGGCGCGCCATGGCGACGAGCGCTGGGCGGACCTGCTCATGCGCCACGACATCGCGGTCCGCGACGAGATCGATCGTCGGCGCGGAGAGTGCCTGAAGTTCACGGGCGACGGCTATCTGGCCACCTTCACGTTGTGCGAGGACGCCCTGCGGTGCGCGGCCGCGCTGCAGACGATCGCGGCCGAGTACGGGTTCGCGATCCGCTGCGGCGTGCACGCAGGCGATTACACGGCGGCCGGTGACGACGCGGTCGGCCTTGCGGTGATCATCACGTCCCGGTTGATGTCGGCCGCGGGCGCAGGGCAGATCCTGGCCTCGAACGCCGTGTTGACCGCGGTGGCCGGCGCGAGTTTCCAGTTCGGTCCCGAAAGGGAGATGACGCTCAAGGGTGTGCCGGGAACCACCGCCGCCGCTGAGCTCATCACGGCGGGCGACGTCGAGAACGTGACGAGCCGGTGGCGCCCGGACCCCGTGACAAACGGTCCAGCCACGACCTGGCTGGACCGTCTGGTGGTGCTTGGTGCGAGGCGGTTTCCCAGCGCCACCCACGTGCTGTCGAGGGCGAAGCACAGCGGCGGCGCTGGGTCGGCGGCGATCCTCGCCGCTAGGCGTCGAGGTCTTGCTCGACCAGTCCCGCCACGGTCTTGAGCGCTTCCTCGTCGTCAGACTCTACGGTCACCTGTGCGCCGTTGCCTGCGCCCAGTGTCATGATCATCAGCGCCGAACCGGCGTCGACCGGCTCACCGCCGTCCATCGAGATCGTGACGGGCACACCGGCGTTGACGACGGCCTCGGCGATGATGGCTGCGGGCCGGGCGTGCAGTCCGATGGCCGAGCCGACGATGACGGTCTTGTTGGGCATGGGTACTCCTTACTCTCTTCAGTCTGTCGAAATTGACGTAATGGTGTGAACTACTCGACCTTTTCCGCCGAAACGTGGGTTTGGGCGAAAGCGGGTCTAGGCGGCGGCGAATGCGGCGTTGGCTTCTTCCTCAGCCTTGGGGTTGACAAACTGCTTGGCGGCGATCACGGCCGCCGCGGCGACAACCGTGCCGACCGCCAGCGCGACCACGAACCACGCGATGGGGTTGATCGCGAAGAACACGAAGATGCCGCCGTGCGGGGCCTTCTGCGTGACGTCGAACACCATGATCAGCGCGCCGGTGACCGCGCCACCGGCCATCATCGACGGAATCACCCGCAGCGGGTCGGCGGCCGCGAACGGGATGGCACCTTCGGAGATGAACGACAGGCCCAGCAGCACGGCGGCGCGTCCGTTCTCCCGCTCCGGCTCGCTGAACAACCCCGGCCGCACGAAGGTCGCCAGCGCCATCGCCAGCGGGGGCACCATGCCGGCGGCCATCACCGCAGCCATGATCCGCAACGACGCGGGATCGGCAACGTTAAGGCCCGCGACGGCGAAAGCGTAGGCCGCCTTGTTCACCGGGCCACCGAGGTCGAAGCACATCATCAGGCCCAGAATGATGCCGAGGATGATGACGGAGGAGCCCGACATGCCGCTGAGCCAGTTGGTCAGGCCAGACGTGATCGCGGCGAGCGGACGGCCGAGCAGCAGGAACATCAGCAGGCCGACGACCAGCGACGCCACCAGCGGGATGATGACCACCGGCATCAAGCCTCTGAGCCAGCGCGGGACGTCGATGCGGCTGATCGACAGCGCGGTGAACCCGGCGATCAGGCCGCCGACGATGCCGCCGATGAAGCCTCCGCTGACGAAGACCGCGACTGCGCCCGCTGTGAACCCCGGTGCGATGCCGGGACGGTCGGCGATGGCGAACGAGATGTAGCCCGCCAGCGCCGGGACGAGGAATGAAAACGCCAGCCCGCCCAGGGTGAACAGCACCGCGCCAAGGTACTGCGACAAACCGCCGGACGGCAGGTTCGTCAATGAGTTGGTGAGCGCAATGATGTTTCCGAGCGACTGGGTCTGGCCGTCGGGCTTGTTGGCGATGTCGTAGCCGGCGAACAGGAAGCCCAGCGCGATCAGCAGGCCGCCGGCCGCGACGAACGGGATCATGTAGCTGACGCCGGTGAGCAGGATCTGCCGGATGCGGACGCCCCAGTGCACGTTGCCCGACGGCGCGGAGGCCGCCGCCGGCTGGCCGGCTCCGCCGCCCTCGACGCGGGCGGCATTCGGATTGTCGGCGGCGGCGAGTGCCTCGGCGACCATCTTGTCCGGCTCGTTGATGGCGCGTTTGACGCCGGAGGCGACGACGGGCTTGCCTGCGAACCGCTGCTTGTCCTTGACGCCGACGTCGGTGGCGAAGATGACTGCACCGGCTTCGGCGATGGTCGCCGGCGACAGCGGTGTGCTGCCCGACGAGCCCTGGGTCTCGACGTGCAACGTGGCGCCGGCCTTCTTGGCCGCGGCGACCAGAGAGTCGGCGGCCATGTAGGTGTGCGCGATGCCGGTCGGGCACGCGGTCACGGCGACCAGCGTCTTGGGTGCATCTTTGACGGGTTCGGCTGCGGGCTTGGGCTTTTCGGCCGACGCGTTCAACACGCCGTCGACCAGCTCGACGACCTCGGCAGACGTCTTCGCGTTGCGTAGCGACTCGACGAAGTCCTTGCGGACCAGGGCACGGGCGAGGCTGGACAGCAGCTTCATGTGCTCGGCGCCGCCGGACTCCGGGGCAGCGATCAGGAACGCCAGGTCCGCCGGTCCATCGGGCGCACCGAAGTCGACCGCCGGGTTCAGCCGGGCGAAGCCGATGGAGGCGGTCTCGACGTACGGCGAGCGGCAGTGCGGGATCGCGATGCCGCCGGGCAGCCCGGTGGCCGACTGCTCTTCGCGCGCCATTGCGGCGGCGATCAGTCCGTCGGTGTCGTGCGTGCGGCCTGCGTCGGCGAGCCGGTTGACGAGCCGGCCGATGACCGTCTGCTTGTCTCCACCGGCATCGACGTCCAGCAGGACAAGATCGGTGTTGATGATCGGCTGTGAGGCGGTGCTTGTCATGGCGATACTTTCGTGTTGGTGGTGGGTGAGATCGGGGCGATCGGTGTCACCCGCACGGCATTGAGGTCGATCTGTCCTGGAGTGGGGAGCGCGGAGCCGGGCAGCGCGGCGGCGGCGCTGCCGTATGCGACGGCCATCTGCAGCCGCTGGGGTGGAACGGCGCCGCCGACGTCGGCACGGAGGTAGCCGGCGAGTGAGGCGTCGCCGGCGCCGACGGTGCTGCGCGCGGCGATGGGTGGCGGTGTGGCTAGCCAGCTGCCGGTCTCGTCGACCAGCACGGCTCCCGCGGCGCCGAGGGTGGCGAGCACCGCGCCAACGCCGCGGTCAACGAGCTGACGGGCAGCCGCCACGACGGGCTCCGGATCACCTTGGGCGACGGCAGCTTCCAGCGCTTCCGGCGAGTGGCCGAGTACGCTCGCGAGCTCCTCGGCGTTCGGCTTGATCAGGTCGGGAGCGGCCCGGTCGAACGATGCGACGAGAGCCGCGAGGGGACCTTCGGAGGTGTCGATCGCTACCCGGCAGGGATACGGTGCGAGCAGTGCGACCACGTGGGCGTACCAGTGGTCGGGCACACCGGGTGGAAGTGAGCCCGACAGCACCACCCATGAAGCGGCCTCCGCAGCGGAGATCACCGCCAGCGTCAGCGCGTCGAGCGCGGCGGCGTCAAGTGGAGCACCCGGTTCGTTGACTTTCGTTGTGGTGCCGTCGTGTTCGGTGATGGCCAGGTTGGTTCGCACCGCCCCGGTCGTTGGTACGCACTGAAACCGCACCGCGCTGGCGGTGAGGGCGGCCACCAGCGAATCGGTGGCGGGTGCGGGCAGCACCGCTGTGGCGTCCACGCCGGCCAGCGTCAACGCGCGTGCGACGTTGACTCCCTTGCCGCCGGGTTCGGTGGTCACCGACGAAACCCGGTGCACCGCACCGCGAGTGAGTGGTCCGGTGAGGGTGACCGTGCGGTCGATGCTCGGATTGGGGGTGACGGTGACGATCATGCGACCACCACCTCGACGCCGCGTTCGGTGAGCTGGTCGCGATCCATGGGGCTGATCTCCGAGTCCGTGATCAGGGTGTCGACGCTGGAGATCGGGGCGAAGCTGACAAAGTCCTCACGGCCGACCTTCGACGAATCAGCGGCTACCACAACATAGTTGGCGGCCTTGACCATGGCGCGTTTGACCGCGGCCTCGTCGCCGTCCGGGGTGGAAAGGCCGTGGCGGACGCTGATCGCGTTGGTGCCGATGAACGCGATGTCCACCCGCAGGGTGTCGAGCACGCGCAGCGTCTGCTCGCCGACCGCGGCCTGGGTCAGACCGCGGACGCGGCCGCCGAGCAGTTGCAGGGTCACGTACGGCATGGCGGCCAGCCGGGCCGCGATCGGCACCGAGTTGGTCACCACGACCAGTTCGCGGTCGGCGGGCAGTTGGGCGGCGATGCGCGCGGTGGTGGTTCCCGCGTCCAGCAGCACGGTCGCCCCGCTGAGTGGAAAGAACTCGGTGGCCGCCGCGGCGATGGCGTCCTTGTGTCCGGCGCGGGTGGTCTCCCGCTCACCGACGCCGGGCTCGACGAGGTGCAGCGCGCGGACCGGCACAGCGCCGCCGTGCACCCGCCGCACGACGCCCGCCTTGTCCAGGGCGGCGAGGTCGCGGCGCACCGTCTCGGTGGTGACGTCGTAGGCCTGTGCCAACTCGGCGACCGAGGCACGACCCCGCGAGATCACCAGCGAGGCGATCGCTTGCTGACGCTCTTCGGCATACATGAGACTCCGTTTGTGTGGTAATCGGTCCGTATTGATGTGGATATAGTTGGTTTTACTACTGTTTGTGTTGACTTGTCAAGATTTTCTTGTAATCTGCTTCACATGACCACTTCATCTCCGCCTACGTCACTTCCGGCCGCGGGCACGGTGCTACACGGTGTCCCGGTGGTCGCCGGCGTCCAGTACGCGCCGGTCATCCGGCCGGGGCGACTGCCCGTTGTCGACGTCGCGAAAGCAGCAGATACAGAGGAATCCGATCGACCCGCGGAGGCCGCGCGGTTCGGCGCGGCCGCCACCGCGGTGGCCGATCGTCTGCGGGATCGCGCGGCGCACGCGACCGGCGCGGCCTCGGAGGTGCTCGCCGCCACCGCCGCGCTCGCACAGGACCGGGCCTGGTTGGGGGCGGCGGAGAAGCGCATCAAGGACGGCACCCCGGCTGTCGCGGCGGTGGTCGCGGCGGTCGAACAGTTCGTCGACATGTTCACCCAGCTCGGCGGGTTGATGGCGGAACGCGTCACCGATCTCCGCGACATCCGCGACCGTGTCATCGCTGAGCTCTGCGGCCTGCCGGAGCCGGGCGTCCCGCTGCCCGACCTTCCGTCGATCCTGTGCGCCGAGGATCTCGCGCCCGCCGACACCGCGGGCCTGGATCCCAAACTCGTTGTCGCCCTCGCCACCACGTTGGGCGGGCCGACGAGCCACACCGCGATCATCGCCCGGCAGCTCGGAATCCCGTGCGTCGTCGCCGTCGAGGGACTCGATGAGGTCGCGGCGGGAACGATGGTGCTCGTCGACGGAACCCTGGGCACTGTGACGGTGTCACCGGATGAGGCCGCGGCAGGCGAGGCCGTCGCCGCGGCGCAGCGCGAGGCCGAAGCCGCGGCACGCTGGTCCGGTCCTGGTGCCACCGCCGACGGCCACGCGGTGTCGATCCTCGCGAACGTCCAAGACGGCGCGGCAGCCCGAGCCGCGAGCGATACCCCGGCCGAGGGTGTCGGGCTGTTCCGCACCGAACTGTGCTTCCTGAACCGGGACACCGAACCGAGCGTCGACGAGCAGACAGACATCTACGCCGAAGTGCTCGAGGCGTTTTCGGGCCGCAAGGTGGTGATCCGGACGCTGGACGCCGGGTCCGACAAGCCACTGAAGTTCGTCGGCCATCCCGAAGAGGCCAACCCGGCGCTCGGCGTGCGCGGCATCCGCATTGCGGAGGGCAACCCGGGGCTGCTCGACCGCCAGCTGCAAGCGATCGCCTCAGCCGCGCAGCGCACCGGCAACCCGCCGTGGGTGATGGCGCCGATGATCGCCACCGCGCAGGAAGCCGAGAGCTTTGCCGCCCGGACACGTTCGCACGGCCTGACCGCGGGTGTGATGATCGAGGTGCCGGCGGCCGCGCTTTTGGCCGATCGGATCCTCGAACACGTCGACTTCCTGTCGATCGGCACCAACGATCTCGCCCAGTACACGATGGCCGCCGACCGGATGTCGGCGGATCTGGCCACGCTGACCGACCCGTGGCAGCCGGCCGTGGTGTCGTTGGTGGCGATGGCGGTGCGCGCAGGCGCGGCGGCGGGCAAGCCGGTCGGCGTCTGTGGCGAGGCCGCGGCCGATCCGTTGTTGGCGTGCGTGCTGACCGGTCTCGGCGTGTCATCGCTGTCGGCGGCGGCCGCCGCGATCCAGGGCGTCGGCGCCAAGCTTGCCCAGGTCACGCTGCAGCAGTGCCGTGACGCGGCCGACGCGGTGCTTGGCACGGCGACCGCCGCCGACGCACGCGCCGCCGCGCTGGCCGTACTCGACTGACGAATGTGGGGTTACGGCACGCTTCGCGCCCGGGAGCGTGTCTCAAGCCCACACTCGGCTAGGAAGAGGAATAATACGGACCGTAGTCCGGTTTTGCGATACATGCCTGCTATCACCGCTGACACACTGACCCTTACGCGGATCGCCGCACCCGCAGCGACCGATACAGAACGTCCGGTCCGCTCCATCACCACCGGCCCGCACGGTTACGAGGGCGAGGGGTTCCCGGTCGTGCGTGCATTCGCCGGGGTGAGCGCCGCCGACCTCGACCCGTTCGTGCACATGGACCAGATGGGTGAGGTGGAGTACCAGCCGGGTGAACCGAGGGGCACCGACTGGCATCCGCACCGAGGGTTCGAGACCGTCACCTACATGATCGACGGCCGCTTCGCGCATCAGGATTCGCACGGGGGCGGCGGGCTGATCACCGACGGCGCCACACAGTGGATGACGGCCGGGTCAGGCATCCTGCACATCGAGACCCCACCCGCCGAACTCGTGGAGAGCGGCGGGGTGTTCCACGGCATCCAGCTGTGGGTGAACCTGCCGCGCAATGACAAGTTCGCGGCGCCGATGTATCAGGCCATCGAGGGCAACCAGGTTCGACTGCTGTCGTCGGACGACGGCGGCGCGCTGGTAAGGGTCATCGCCGGTGACGTCGACGGTCATCAGGGACCGGGAGCGACGCATACGCCAATCACCATGGCGCACGCGACTATTGAACCCGGCGCGCGGCTGAATCTGCCGTGGAACCGCGACTTCAACGCGTTGGTCTACGTGTTGTCGGGTCGCGGGTCGGTCGGCCCGGTAGGGCATCCCATCCACCAGGGACAGCTGGCGGTTCTCGGCCCCGGCGACCGCATCAGCGTGTCCGCCGAGCCCACCCAGGACTCGCACCGGCCTGCGCTGGAGGTTCTGCTGTTGGGCGGCAAGCCGATCCGCGAGCCAGTCTTCCAGTACGGCCCATTTGTGATGAACTCCAAGTCCGAGTTGATCCAGGCGCTTGAGGACTACAACGCAGGCAAGTTCGGCACCATCCCGCCCAACGCCCTGATGCCGCACCGCCCGCTGGGTGGCTAGCCGGCACCGCGGGCCGGCGGTGACTGCAGTGTCGGCGCGGCGGCCGCCAGGATCGCTTCGCGGTCTCCGTCGAGCGGTGGATAGATTCGCTCGGTATTGATCGTGAGCTTGGTGTTCTTGGCTTCGGCACCGGTGGCGACCACCTGGCGATCCCAGCCCTCCGTGTAGACGGCGCCTGCGGGCCCAAGGTCTAAAACCGTTACATACCAAGGAATTCGGAGGGGGAGCATAGGCTCGCCGAGCAGGTCGCTGACGACGTTGTAGCCGGCGAACCGACCCATGGGCCTTCCGTGCTGACAGGACATCACCGACAGGTGAGTGTCGTCCATCATCGCGGCCGCGACATCGCCTGCGGCGAACACGTCCTGCACACCGATGACACGCAGATACTCGTCCACCGGAACGCGGCCGAGACGATCGCGGTCGACGCCCAGATCCGCGGTAAGAGGGTTGGCCCGCATGCCCGCACACCACACCACTGTTGACGCGGCCAGCATTTCGCCGCTCGACAGGGTCACCCCGTCCTCGCTGACCGCTGCGACGCGCGTGCCCAACCGGCTCTCCACACCATTGGCTGTGAGTCCGGCCTCGATGACTGGGCGCGCCGACGCGCCCATGTCCGAGCCAACGTGCGGGTTGTGGTCCACGAGAATGACCCTCGCCCCAACGTCGGGGAAAAGCGCGTTGAGCCGGGCCGGTAGCTCGCAGGCGGTCTCCACGCCGGTGAGTCCGGCGCCCACCACGACGGCCGTGGCCGCGGCGGGCGTGTGAGCGCCACCGGCCAGATCCGCAAGGTGCTGCTGCAAGGACACCGCGCCGTTGTACGTGTCGACGTCGAAGCCGTACTGACTCAGACCGTCGACGTCGGGTTTGACCACCTGGCTGCCGAGCGCGATCACCAGGCGGTCGTACCGATGGGCGCCTGCCGACGTTGTGACGGTGTGCGCCGTAGGGTCGATCGCGGTCACGTCAGCGGCTATGTGCGCGACCCCGACCGGGTCGAGCACATCCCGTAGCGCAAGGCGGCAGCGCGTCAGATCGGACTCGTAGTTGCGGACCCGAATGTCGTGGTAAGGCTGCGAGCTCAGCACAGTGACGTTTACGTCGCCGTCCGCGACGCCGAGTTCGTCGAGCCGCCGGGCCGCACCGAGCGCCGCCCACAGGCCTGCGAAACCCGAGCCTAGGACGACGACTTCGCTCACTCGGCCGACGCTACCGCCTTGGGGTAAAGCAGCTCCAACTCGCCGAGATGGGCCGCCACGGTGACCAACGGCAGGGCCGCAGAGATCGACAGTCCCCCAGGGGTTTCGTCGGGAGATGCCCCCACCTCGCCCGTCGTCTCTGCGCGCAGGGCCAGCACGACGTCATCGCTGACGGGCCCGAAGCTCGTGTCGGCACCGCCGAGTCGCTCACAGATGGCGTCGGCGTGTTCCTCCAGCACCTTGCGGGTGCGCGCATAGACGCCAAGCGGCGGCGGGACAACATCCGCGATGAGCTCCGCAGCAGCGCGTAGCCGGATTGCGCGGTTGGCGGCGGTGATCGCGGGTGCCCGCGTGTCGGTCTTACCGCCGCTTTCCGAAAGGTATTGCCGCACCGCGTCATCCAGTGTGCGCGACGCCTCCAACGCGTCGTGGCTCAGCGTGATCACCCGGTCGTCTGCCTCCTCCGATGCACCGCGAGTAACCCGCCGCACTCCCGCCTTCAAGAACGTCGCACCGACGGCGCGTGCATCCTCGACCGCCTTGGCCACCGCCGCTGTCGCGCCGCGCGGCCACAGCAGAATCGACACCATTACCCCGACGAACGCGCCGACCACCACGTCCTCGACGCGGATCAAACCGACGCTCCACCCCGTCGGCACGATGAGGTTGAAGACGATCAACACCATCATCGTGAAGGCCGCCTGGCCTGCGATGAACGACGCCACCTCGGGCACGAACGCCGAACCGAAGGCCACCACCGGCAGCAGCGCCCACATGACGACCCGATCCACACCGACCAAGTCGATGACGACCACGCCCAACAGGAATCCGATCGCCGTGCCCGCCACTGCGCGCAACACCCGGGTGCCCGTCGTCAGCGCGCTGCTGCGCAAGACCGACATCGCGCCGAGCACGACCCAGAACCCGTGCTGCACGGGAAACACATGCGTGACGGCGACCGCGAGGGCGAGGCCGAGACCCGTGCGAAGACTGTTGCGCAGAGCCACCGCTCGTGTTGCGAGGAAGCCCTTGGTGATGACGGCGACCGCAACGGTTTCCGGCATGATCCACTCCGCGGTGCCGGTCTCCGGAAGCCGACGACCCAGCACCCTCGCCCACACGGGGCGCGCGTCCGCGGCGGCGGCGTTGCGGATCAGCCGGCCTGTCACACCGACGGTGGCGGAAAAGGTGCGGCGCCCCAACAGCTTTCGACCTACCTCGACCGCCGCGGCATCGTCGGACTCCTCGTGAATTTCCATGATGTCGTCGCGGTAGCTCGCTTGCGCGATCGTGCGGAGACCGGCCAGTGCCTCGCTGAGGTCGTCGGCAGTGGCGGCGCGCTCGGCCACGTTCGGAGTGAGCAGCACCGTGGCCGAGTCCCGCAGCACCCGTACCAGCGGCGCCTTCATCTCCCCGAGCAGGCTCCCGGTCTCCGCCGTGACCTGGTCCGACAACCAACCGAGGTCGTCGACGACGCGCACCAGCGCCCGGCTGCCCGCCGTGAGCCCTACGGGGCGGAAGTCCGCGCCGATGTAGTTGTCCCACAACGCATTCATGGCCCGCGTCACGTCCTTGGGCGTCGCGGTGTTCTCAAGGCAGTCGGCCAGCGCCTGGCACACGGCGGCCGCATGCCGTCGCAACTCGTCGTGATGGCGGGGCGGGAGGAAGAACAATGCGGCGGGAACGCACAGCGCCAGCGCAATGAGCCAGCCCAGCAGTCGATCCGGTATCGGGCCGACGGGCGTGCACGCGGGCAGCACGAACGTCAGTAATGTCGCCCGCTGGCCGGCGGCGATGATTTCGCTCAGCACCCCGGAAAACGTCACCGCGACGCCGAGTACGAACATCAGCGCGACGCTCACCCAAGGGTGCGGCGCGACCAAGGTGCCCAACGTGATGAGCACCGCACCGTTGAACCCCAACCCGGCATACGCGAGCGCCCTCGCGGATCGGTTGCCGGGGAAATCTGTGACGATCAGCAGCGCGACCGAACCGAAGATCGCGAACAGCGTCGCCTGCGAGCCGCCGACCGCGAAGCTCACCGCAGCGGCCAACGGGACGAAGATCGCCGCCCGCAGCGCGCGCCGCAACGCATCGTGCTCGGGGTCGCGCTGCCGGAGACGGTCCGCCGCCCGACGCCAAAGCGTGGCCATTTCAGTGCGCAATGATCTTGATGCCGAGGACGAGCACACCGACGCCGACGAGCAGGGCCACGGCGAGCGCCTGCTGCCACCACGGCAGTCGGGTTCTGCGGACGGCGAGCAGCGCGATGACGCCGAGTTCGGCGACCAGCACCCACGACGCGATCCACGTCGCGGTGTACGTGTTCAGTCCACCGAGGCCGGCAACGGCCAGCACCACCAACGGCAGGAACGCCGCCTCCAGAATCTGGCCAGACGACTGCAGCATCCGCCGTAAGTCCTGCCCGCGCGGGGAGGTGCGGTACACGCCGAGGTGCGCGACCCAGTCGGCGAGCAGGCTGGCGGCCCACAGGCCGCCGGTGGCCACGGCGACGTCGAGCATTCTGGCCCACGCACTTGTGGCCGCAGTGGTGTAGCGGGCCAGCACCGCGAGGGTGGCGAGGCAGGAGATGGCGCCGTAGAGGCGTTCGCGCAGCAGCGAGACCACGTGCTCGACAGGCACCTGGTCCTCGGCGGTCGCGTTATTCACCGTCTGGCGCCGACGCGAACCGGCCCGAGTCGAGGGCGTCAAGTAGCTGGCCTGCGATCCATTCCAGCGCGTCGCTGTCGCGCGGTAGCGTTGCCTGCTCGTAGCCGACGAGCAGGTACACCCCCCACGCCGCGAACAGCTGGGCCTGTCGCTTATTCCGCAGAATCTCGAACGCCGATTCGTACATGATGTCGAAGCGCTGTTGGTCCACCGCGGCCTGCACCGCGTACACCTGCGGGTCGATCGAACTCCACACCCGGATCGCGGCCTCGGCGCCGTGCGGGAGCGTCAAGCCGACATGGATGAGCGTGTCGATGCGGCGGCGAGGATCCGGTTCGCCGTGCACCGTCTCGATGACCTGCACGGTATGACCCTGCATCCAGTGCGCGACGAGGTCCTTGGTGTACGTGGGCCAGCCGGAGAAATAGTGATAGAAGGAGCCGGTCGTGACGCCGAGCCGGTTGCAGACCTCGGCCAGCTTCAGGCCGCCATATCCCAGATCGGACAGCACCTCCAGGCCGGTTTCGAAATAGGCCTCTCGCGAAACGACGCTCGCCATGGCAGCACCCTAGTGCGCCGGCGCGGTTTCCATTGAGTGCTGTCGCCAGGGCCGGCATTTCATGCCCGACCCAGACGGCGCGTCAAAATTTGCTGGGTTGAGATCTCGGAGCGAACAGCAATTGGGCACCGGGCAAAAGGGTCAAGTGAGCTGTGGCACAATTTGACCGTGCCGCAACATACCGCGAGTCGAGGACCTGGTCGTCCGCCCGCAGCGAAGGCTGCTGAAACGCGTGAACGCATCGTACAAGCTGCTCGTGAGGTCTTCAGCGAACTCGGCTACGACGCTGCGACATTTCAGGCGATCGCCGTCCGTTCCGATCTCACTCGCCCTGCGATTAACCATTATTTCGCGAGTAAACGGGTGCTCTGGAGCGAAGTCGTCGAGCAAACCAACGCATTGATAGTTAGCGCTGGGATGGAACGGGCCCAAAATCAGACAAGTCTGCTCGGCAGGCTATCGGCGTTCTTCTCGGTGGCGATGCAGGCCGACTCCGAAGACCGTTCTGCCGCAGCGTTTCTCGTCACCTCGGTGCTGGAGTCACAGCGGCATCCGGAACTGCGCACCGGAGAGCACGACTCGTTGCGTGCGTCCCGCGAATTCATGTCGTGGGCGGTCGACGATGCGATCAAACGGGGCGAGCTGACCACCGACACCGACGTCAACCATCTCGTCGAGATGCTCGTGGCGGTGATGTGGGGCATGGGCTTCTACGCCGGCTTCGTCGGCAACCACGAGGAGCTCGGGTCGGTGGTGCACAACTTCGAGCTGCTGATGGCCAACAAGCTCTGGCATCTGCACGAATAACGCTCTACCTGCGGTGATGTAGCCCACACTTCGTATAGCTTTGCTAACTTTTTAGGTAGTATTGCTTACGAAATGACTGATGTAAGTGAGGTGCGGTTGGTCCGCACGGACGGTGACAGCTGGGACATCACCGAAAGCGTGGGAGCGACGGCACTGGGCGTTGCGGCCGCACGAGCCGCGGAGACCGCCCGCCCCAACGCATTGATTCGCGACGAGTACGCCTATCTGCTGACCTCGTCCGCCGGCCCGGCGTGGGCTCAGATGGCCAGCGGTGACGACACGTGGCTCAGCGACGACGACCACGCCCTGCGGTTGCACGAGATGGCCCGGGACTACCAGGCCGTCCGCACGCATTACTTCGACGGCTACTTCAAGGCCGCTGTCCGCACCGGTATCCGCCAGGTGGTCATCCTGGCCGCTGGCCTGGACTCGCGCGCATATCGGCTGGACTGGCCCGCCGGTACCACGGTGTTCGAGATCGACCAGCCGAAGGTGCTCGGCTACAAGACGTCGACGCTGGAGGCGCACGGTGCCGTGGCCAGGGCCCGCCGTGTGCCGGTCGCCGTCGACCTGCGCGACGACTGGCCTGCGGCCCTGATCGCCGCGGGCTTCGATCCCTCGCAGCCGACCGCGTGGCTGGCCGAAGGCCTGCTGCCGTATCTTCCCGGCGACGCCCAGGATCGGCTCTTCGACCTGGTCACCGCGCACAGCGCGGCGGGCAGCGAGATCGCGGTCGAGGCGTTCAACCTCCATCCGTCGCAATACTCGACAGAAAAGCGGGCTGCTCGGCGGGAACAGACCGCCCAGTTGCGTGAGCGGCTCGGATTGGACCTCGACGTGGACACCCTGATGTACACCGACGACAGACGGGCGGATGCCGCCGAATGGCTGGTCAGCCACGGCTGGCGCGTCGATGCCGTCCCCAGCGCCGAGGAGATGGCGCGCTTGGGCCGACCGGCCACCGAAGACCTCGTCGAGGAAGCGATGGACAGCGTGTTCGTGCACGCTCGGCTCGAAGGAGATGCGCGATGAGTTCGCTACGCACCGATGACGACACCTGGGACATCGCCACCAGCGTTGGCGCGACCGCGGTGATGGTCGCCGCAGCCCGGGCCGCCGAGACCGACCGCGACAACCCGTTGATCCGCGACCCGTACGCCAAGGTGCTGGTCGCGGGCGCAGGCACCGGCGTGTGGGATTTCATGCTCAACGGTGATTTCGTCGCGAAGGTCGGCGAAGCCGATCCCGAGGTCGCCGCGATCGTCGAGCACATGGGCAGCTACCAGGCCGTCCGCACCCACTTCTTCGACGACTTCTTCTCCGCGGCGGCGGCCGCGGGCATCCGGCAGATCGTGATCCTCGCGTCGGGCCTCGACTCCCGTGCCTATCGGCTGCAGTGGCCCGCAGGCACCACGGTGTACGAACTCGACCAGCCCAAGGTGCTCGAGTACAAGGCGGCCACGCTCGATCAGCACGGCGCCGAACCCGTCGCCGTGCGTCGCGAGGTGCCGATCGACTTGCGATTCGATTGGCCGAAAGCGTTGTGCGAAGCGGGTTTCGACACCAGCGTCCCGACGGCGTGGCTCGCCGAAGGGCTGCTGATGTACCTGCCCGCCGACGCTCAGGACCGGCTGTTCGAGCGGGTCACCGAGTTGTCCGCCCCTGGTAGCCGTATCGCGGCGGAGACCGTGGGTCTTCATTCGGCGGAACGCCGCGAGCGGATGCGGGAGCGGTTGGGCCGCATTGCCGCCGAATTCGGCGTGGACGACACCCTCGACGTGGGTGAGCTGACCTACGAGGATCCCGACCGTGCCGACGTCGCAGAGTGGCTCGCCGTGCACGGGTGGCGCTCGGCCGCCGTGACGTCGCAGGACGAGATGCGCCGCCTGGGTCGGGCGATCGAGTTGACGGACACCGATGACGAGTCGTTCTCCACGTTCGTCACCGCCGAAAAGCTGTAGTCCTTACCCCGCGCGAGCGACCCCTTTTGCACGTCCTTTTACGGCGTGTTCGTGTACAAACACGGTCGCTCGGGGGATCGGAAAGTCGGCCTTCTGGGCGACCCAACCGGTTGGTTAGGATCGGGGGCGCACGTGAGGAGCGCGGGAAAAACCGGCCTCCTCGGGTCAGGAAGGACACCCACCATGACCACCGATTCTGTCGCGCCTGGGACCGTCAAGACTCCGACCACGGACATTCCCGCCGTCGTCGCCAGGCTCCGCGAAACGTTCAAGACCGGTCGCACCCGCAGCCTTGACTGGCGCAAGCAGCAGTTGCAGGCGCTCGAGAAGATGATGGTCGAGAACGAAGAGACCATTGCCGCCGCGCTCGCCGACGACCTGGACCGCAGCCCCTTCGAGGCCTGGCTTGCGGACTCGGCGGCCACCGCAGCCGAAGCCCGCTACGCCTACAAGAACGTCGGTAAGTGGACGCGGCGCCGCTACCGGCTGCTCGAACTCGCGCAGCTGCCGGGCCGCGGCTGGGTCGAATACGAGCCGTTCGGCACGGTGCTGATCATCGGCGCATGGAACTACCCCCTTTATCTGACGCTTGGGCCCGCCGTCGGCGCCATCGCGGCGGGTAACACCGTGGTGCTCAAGCCCTCCGAAATCACCCAGGCCTCTTCACGTTTGATGAAGGAATTGGTCGAGCGGTACATGGACAACGACGCGATCGCCGTGGTGGAGGGAGACGGTGCGGTCAGCCAGGAACTCATCGCCCAGGGCTTTGACCGCGTGATGTTCACCGGCGGCACCGAGATCGGCCGCAAGGTCTACGAGGGCGCGGCACCGCACCTGACCCCCGTCACGCTGGAACTCGGCGGCAAGAGCCCGGTGATCGTCGCGGAGGACGCCGACGTCGAGGTCGCGGCCAAACGGATCACGTGGATCAAGCTGATGAACTCCGGCCAGACCTGTGTGGCGCCCGACTACGTGCTGGCCGATGCGAAGATCCGCGACCAACTCGTGAGCAAGATCGGCGACGCGATAAGACAGTTTGAGGACGATAGCGCCGGCACATTGCGGGGCAAGCGCATCGTCAACCAGCGGCAGTTCGACCGGCTGGCCGGCTACCTGGCAGGCACCAAGGGCACGGTGTCGATAGGCGGTGGCACGGACGCATCGGATCTGCGGATCCAACCGACCGTTGTCGTCGACCCAGATCCGGACGAGCCGCTGATGAAGGAGGAGATCTTCGGGCCGATCCTGCCGGTGCTGACGGTCCAATCCCTCGACGACGCAATCAAATTCGTCAACTCGCGGCCCAAGCCGCTGGCGGCCTACCTGTTCACCAAGGCCAAGAACATCCGCGAACGCGTGATCAAGGAGGTGCCCGCGGGCGGCATGCTCGTCAACCACCTGGCGTTCCAGGTGACGACCGCCAAGCTGCCGTTCGGCGGCGTCGGCTCGTCCGGAATGGGCGCCTACCACGGCAAGTGGGGCTTCGAGGAGTTCAGCCACCGCAAGACCGTGCTGACCAAGCCAACCCGACCCGACTTATCGGCCATGATCTATCCCCCGTATACAGAGAAGGCTTGGAAACTCGCGAGACGGCTGTTCTAGAAAGGAACCCAATGCCAGGAGTGCAGGATCGCGTCATCGTCGTCACCGGGGCCGGAGGCGGACTCGGGCGTGAGTACGCGATGACGCTCGCCAAGGAGGGCGCCAGCGTCGTCGTCAACGACCTCGGCGGTTCACGGGACGGCACCGGCGCCGGACATTCGATGGCCGACCAGGTGGTCCAGGAGATCAAGGACGCAGGCGGCCGCGCCGTCGCCAACTACGACTCCGTGGCCGAACCCGAGGGCGCCGAGAACATCATCAAGACCGCGCTCGACGAATTCGGCAAGGTCGACGGTGTGGTGAGCAACGCGGGCATCCTGCGCGACGGCACCTTCCACAAGATGGAGTTCGCCAACTGGGATGCCGTGCTCAAGGTGCATCTCTACGGCGGCTACAACGTCATCCGGGCGGCCTGGCCCCACTTCCGGGAGCAGAGCTACGGCCGCGTGGTCGTCGCCACCTCCACCAGCGGCCTGTTCGGCAACTTCGGCCAGGCGAACTACAGCGCCGCCAAGCTCGGCCTCGTCGGGCTCATCAACACGCTGGCGCAGGAGGGCGCGAAGTACAACATCAAGACCAACGCCGTCGCGCCGATCGCCGCCACCCGCATGACCGAGGACATCCTTCCGAAGGAAGTCCTGGAGAAGCTGACGCCCGAATACGTGGCGCCCGTGGTCGCGTACCTGTGCACCGAAGAGGTCCCGGAGTCGGCGGCGGTCTTCATCGTCGGCGGCGGCAAGGTGCAGCGCGCCGCGCTGTTCCAGACCGACGGCGTCGCGTTCGACCATGTGCCGAGCGTCGACGAGATCGCCGGGAAGTGGGGCGAGATCACCGATATATCGGCGGCGCAGCCGGCCACGTTCAGCCTCCGCTGACCGGTCACGGATGAAAGCGCTTGTTGCGCGGGAGCTTTCCGGGCCGCCTGGACTGAAGTACACCGACGTCGATGATGTAGGCGGTGACGACGCCGTCGTCATCGACGTCGGTGCGGCCGGGGTGAGTTTCCCCGACCTGCTGCTCCTGCGCGGCGAGTACCAGCTGCGTCTCGAGCCGCCGTTCATCCCCGGCATGGAGGTCGCGGGCGTGGTCCGTTCGGCGCCGTATGAGTCCGACTTCAAACCGGGCCAACGGGTTACGGCACTCGCGATGCTCGGCGGTTGGGCCGAGCAGGTGGTGGTGCCACCCGCCAATCTGAAGCCAACGCCTGACGAAATCGACGATGCCGAGGCCGTCGCGCTCCTGGGCAACTACCAGACGATGTACTTCGCGCTGGCCCGCCGAGGGGCGCTGCGGCACGGTGAAACCGTGCTCGTGCTCGGCTCGGGAGGCGGCATCGGCACCGCGTCCGTGCAGATCGCCAAGGCGCTGGGCGCGCGTGTGATCGCGATGGTGCATCGACAGGAGGCGACAGACTTCGTGAAGTCGCTCGGCGCCGACGTGGTGCTGCCGCTGACGGACGGTTGGCTGCAGGCCGTGAAGGACCACACCGACGGTCGCGGGGTTGACCTCGTGGTCGATCCCATCGGCGGCGAAGCGTTCGATGATGCGATCCGGGCGCTTGACACCGAGGGCCGGTTGCTGGTGATCGGCTTTGCGGCAGGCGGCATACCGACGGTGAAAGTCAATCGGCTGCTGCTGCGCAATGTCAGCGTCATCGGCGTGGGCTACGGCGAGTACGTCAACCGCAAGCCCGGATCGCAATCGGTGTTCGAGTACGGGGTCGCCGAATTGGTCAAGGCCGGGCTGCGGCCGCCGCCGCCGATCAGGTTTCCGCTCTCGGAGGGCAGGGCCGCATTGCAGGCCCTCGCCGACGGTGGCGTGCTCGGAAAGGTCGTGCTGGAACCGTGATGAGCGTGCGGGCGTTGGCGTTCGATGTGTTCGGGACCGTCGTCGATTGGCGTTCCAGCATCATTCGCGAGCTCGAACAGTTCGGCCAACGCCATGGGCTGCAACAGGATTGGCCTCGATTGGCCGATGACTGGCGCGCCGGGTATGCCCCGGCGATGGATCGCGTGCGCCGCGGCGAACTGCCCTGGACGAGGATCGACGATCTGCACAGGATGATCCTCGAGGAGCTCCTGGGTGCGGCTGGGATCACGTCGATCTGCAGTGAGGACGTCGACGACCTCAACCGGGCCTGGCATCGGCTCGACCCGTGGCCCGACTCCGTCGTCGGGCTCACGCGGTTGAAGGAAAAGTTCACCATCACAACGCTTTCCAATGGCAACATGTCGCTGCTGACCAACATGGCCAAGCGCGCCGGGCTGCCGTGGGACTGCGTGATCTCCGCCGAACTGTTCCACCACTACAAGCCGGATCGTGAGGCCTACCTCGGTTGCGCCGACCTGCTCGGCGTGGCCCCTGACGAGCTCATGCTCGTCGCCGCCCATCCCGGCGACCTCAAGGCGGCGCGCGGTGCGGGGTTGCAAACGGGGTATGTGGCCCGCCCGCTGGAGCGCGGCCCTGGGCACGAGGCGCCCGGTGTCGAGCCGGGCGAGTTCGACGTCGTGGCGACGGATTTCGTCGACCTCGCCGAACAGCTCGGTGCGTAACGTGGTGTCGTGAACACCGCGTTGCAGCGGGCGGTCGAACTGCTCGCCGACCCGCCGTCGAATCCCGATGTCAGCAAGGGCTATCTCGACCTGCTGGCGCAGCATCCCTGCCGCCGACACCCCGAAGAACACCGGCCGCATCCAGGCGGCGTGGGCCTCGCCCATCGGTTCGATGCTCTACGACAGGGCGCAGCTCGTCGCCCGCCGGCTGATGACCGCCTTTCAGCACCCGATGGAATGGTTGGACATCCCACCGGGCGGCGTCGCCCTCGACGTCGGCAGCGGCCCCGGCAACGTGACCGCGTCGCTGGCGCGCGCCGCGGGGCCGGACGGGCTGGCCCTCGGCGTCGACATCTCCGAGCCGATGCTGGCTCGCGCGGTGCGTGCGGAGGCGGGGCCGCAGGTCGGCTTCCTGCGCGCGGACGCGCAGCGACTTCCGTTCCGCGACGAGACTTTCGATGCGGTGATATCCATTGCGATGCTGCAGTTGATACCGGAACCGTCGGCGGCACTCGCCGAGATGGTCAGGGTGCTGCGGCCAGGCAAACGGATGGCCGTGATGGTGCCGACCGTCGGACGTGCGGGCGCGCTGATGCGCCGGTTGCCCGACGGTGGAGCCCATTTCTTCACCGACGACGAGATCGCGGACACCCTCGAGGATCTCGGCCTCGTCCGAGTGCGCTCCAAGAGCTTGGGCACCATCCAGTGGGTGCGCGGGAAGCGACCGTGAGCACCGGCGGGATCATTCTCGTTGCGTTCGCCATCGCCGTCGGGCTGGTCGGCATCGTGGTCCCGCTGCTGCCGGGGACGCTGCTGGTGTTCGGCGCGATCGCGGTGTGGGCGGCGATCGAGCACAACGTCACCTCATGGGTGACGCTCGGTGTGGTTGGCGCGCTGATTGCGGTCTCGACGGCGATCAAATACCTGTGGCCCGTGCGCCGCATGCGGGCAGCAGACGTGAGCACGTGGAGCCTGGTGGCCGGTGCGGTGCTCGGCATCATCGGATTCTTCGTGATTCCGGTGCTGGGTCTCGTGATCGGCTTCGTGCTCGGCATCTACCTGGCCGAACTGGCTCATCGGCGCAACCAGCGCGCGGCATGGACGTCGACCGTGCACGCGCTGAAGGGTGTAGTGCTCTCGGTAGGGGTGGAACTGTGCGGCGCGTTACTTGCCACAGCGGCCTGGGCTGTCGGCGTGTACCTGACCCAGTAACGGTTATCGCGGCGGCGTATCAGGCCGCGGTACGGAGGCGATGATGGCGCGTACGGTCCGCCGGCACCGGCCACACTGCGCGCCGGCTCCGCATGCGTCGGCAACCTGCTTGGTCGTGGCCGCGCCTGCGACGACCGTTCGGGTGACCGTGTCGCTGGTAACGCCGAGGCACAGGCACACATACATCAGGAGCCGGTCCCGTTTCCGTCACCGATGCGCATCATGTGCGCGAACCTGCCGATGAACAGCGGCGGATAGGCGCCGACGCCCGCATCGGAAAACCATTCGGCGGCGATGTCCGGCCGGTTCAGCCAGCGGCCCACGCTTTCCTCATCGGACAACTCGTGCAGGAACATGACCTCGCGCGGATCGTCGAACGCTTCGAAGATGCGCACCCGCCGAATTCCCGCTTTCAGGAACAAGTCTCGCGTCTCGCGCACACGGGCCCGGAACAAGGATGCGTCGTCGACGACCATGATGCCCACGACGACGATGCCGGTCGGCGCTGTAGTCGGATCGGCGACGAAATCGAACCGTTCGATGAGTTCACCCGCGAACACCGCGGGCAGATCCTCGACACCGACGGCGTCGAACCATTCGAAAAACGCGCGGGAGCGCAGCAGTTCGGCGACCGGTTCGCGGGTTTCCAGCGCAATCGTCACCAACACGCGCTCCGGATCGGTGGTCGAGGTGTAGACGAACACGTGGTGCGCGCCGAGCGCGGCGAGACCGTCGCGGCGTCGCTGCAGCAGCGGCCACACCCGCGTCGGGTCGGGCACGCGGTAGTCGGTGGTCAACACCAACGAGTGCGTTTCGGGAATCATCGTCGGCAAACGAGGCTACCCGCCGGAGAACCGGGTTCTTGCTGAAACTATCCCAGGAGCGCGGCGCGTACCCGCGCGACGTCGCCGGTGGTCACACCCGCAGCGTCGAGGTAGCCCGCTAGCGAGCCGTAGTTCTGCTCGATCGAGCGGCGGGAGGCGTCCAGATAATCCTCCCGGACGCCAAGCACCTCGTCGGTCAGCCTCGCCTCGGCGAAGGTGAGTATCTCGTCCGTCTCGGACCGGTCGCGCACCGACTCCAGGAGCTGTTCCCGCAGGCGCGGCACCGCGGCGTTGCTTCGCAGGAAGTCGGCCATTACAGCGTCGCGGTCGACACCGATGGCATCGAGCACGGTCGCCACGGTGAAGCCGGTTCTGTCCTTGCCTGCGAAGCAGTGAGCGATCACCGGCCGCTCGTCGGCGAGTAGCGAAATGACTTGCCGCACAGCACGTTGCGCACCACCGAGGGTCGGGAACCGAAGGTACTCCTCGATCATGAATCGGTGCGCGGCCACCGCGACGTCTTCGTCGTCGGGCTTCTCGCTCATCATCTTCTGGAACGCGGTTTCGTGCGGTGCCTCACCGGCGACAGCGGCCACCTCGTGGAAGTGCAGCAGGTGCACTTCGACACCGTCGGGCACCAGCCCTGGACCGTGGCGCTCCACTTCGCGGGCCGATCGCAGATCGGCGACATCCGTGATTCCCAGCTGACGAAAGACCTCGCGGCCCGTGTCGTCGAGCTGGCTCAGCTCGCTCGACCGGAAGAATCGGCCCGGTCGTACACCGGTCTCCGCGTTCACGTCACGAAAATTCCACGCCCCCGACAGTTCCCCGACGCCTACCGCCACTAGCTCGTCACCGCCGCTGCGAAGGCACTCTTCTCACGGCCGATCTCCGCACGCGCGACGGTTCGCATGTGCACCTCGTCGGGGCCGTCGAACAACCGCATCGCGCGATGCCAGCTGTAGAGCCGGGCCAACGGGAAGTCGTCGGATACGCCGGCTGCGCCGTGCACCTGGATCGCGCGGTCGATGACATCGCATGCCACCTGCGGCGCGACTGCCTTGATCTGGGACACCAGCAGGTGGGCTTCCTTGTTGCCGTGCGCATCGATGGTCCATGCGGCCTTCTCGCAGAGCAGCCGGGCCTGGTCGATCTCGTTGCGCGAGCGCGCGATCTGTTCGCGTACCACGCCCTGTTCGGAGAGCGGCTTGCCGAACGCCACCCGCTTCTGCACCCGGTCGACCATCAGCGCCAGCGCCCGCTCTGCCGCGCCCAGTGCGCGCATGCAGTGGTGGATGCGGCCTGGGCCGAGCCGGGCCTGCGCGATCGCGAACCCCGCGCCCTCCTCGCCGAGCAGGTTCTCCACCGGCACCCGCACGTTGTCGTAGACGATCTCGCAGTGCCCGTGCTGGTCCTGCCAGCCGAAGACGGGCGTGGACCGCAGAATGTTCACCCCGGGTGTATCGATGGGCACCAGCACCATCGACTGTTGGGCATGACTGGCAGCATCGGGGTTGGTCCGGCCCATCACGATCAGGACCTTGCAGCGCGGGTCGGAGGCACCCGTCGTCCACCACTTGCGGCCGTTGATCACGTAGTCGCCGCCGTCGCGGGTGATCAGCGTTTCGATATTGCGGGCGTCGCTGGAGGCCACCGCGGGCTCGGTCATCGAGAATCCGCTGCGAATCTCACCGGCCAGCAGCGGCTCCAGCCACTGCTTGCGCTGCGCCTCGGTGGCGAACAGGTGCAGCGTCTCCATGTTGCCGGTGTCCGGCGCGGCGCAGTTGGTGACCTCGGGAGCGATCTCCAGGCTCCAGCCCGTCAGCTCGGCCAGCGGCGCGTACTCCAGATTCGTCAGGCCCGACTCGGCGGGCAGAAACAGGTTCCACAGCCCGCGCTCCTTGGCCAGCGCCTTGAGTTCCTCGATGACCGGCGGCACCGTGTGATCGTCGGGGCCCGCCTCGTGGCGGTAGCGGTCGTATTCCTTCTCGGCGGGGAAGACGAACTCGGTCATGAAAGCGGTCAGCCGCTTGTGGTAGTCCTGCGCCTTGGCCGACATCGCGAAGTCCATGCCAGCCACGATATGACACCCCTAAAAGAAGGGAATCTCGGCAGGGCATCAGGCGTAAAAACAAGTCATGACAGAGAGTCGACCGCCGTTCCCACCATTCACGCTCGACACCGCGAAGCAGAAGGTCCAGGCCGCCGAAAACGCCTGGAACACCCGCGACCCCGAACAAGTCAGCCTGGCCTACACCGTGGACTCGCACTGGCGAAACCGCGATCAGCACATCATCGGCCGTGAGCAGATCGTCGCCTTTCTGACCCGCAAATGGGAGCGCGAACTGGACTACGTGCTCCGCAAGAGCCTGTGGGACTTCCACGAGAACCGGATCGCGGTGCGCTTCCAATACGAGTGCCACGACGCCTCCGGTCAGTGGTACCGCAGCTACGGCAACGAGCTGTGGGAGTTCACGCCGGAGGGCCTGATGGCGCGCCGCGAGGCCAGCATCAACGACGTGAAGATCGACGAGTCGGAGCGCCGCTACTTCGGCCCACGGCAGAAATCGGAGTACGGGCTCGACTTCCCGCTGTGGTGACCGACCCCGGTCCGACCGGGCCGAGGTTTCGCCGTCAGCGCCTGAACCAGGGTCATGTGCTCGGCTGGGATACAGGCGCAGATGCAATCCCAGCAGCATCCGTTTCGGTGTCGGTCATCTGTGTCCGCAGCGGAATTGAGATGGTGATTTCGGTTCCGGGCGATGTCGCGCGCACGTCGCATTGGCCCCCAGCCGCCAGTGCCTTCGCGCGGATCGATGCCAGACCGATGTGACCTTCGAGGGCCTTCTCCGCCATCACGGCTTGCGAGATTCCTACTCCGTCATCCGCAACACGCAGCGAGCCCAGTCCATCGTCGCGCTCCAGGTCAATCCAGACACGTTGGGCGCGCGCATGCTTGATGACGTTTGTCAACGTCTCACGAGCCGCGCTGTAGAGCACATAGTCGGCATCGGTGCGCATACCATCAGGCCACGAACGCGCATCTAGCTCGACGGCAAGTCGAGTACGGGAAGTGAGGCTGTCGGTGAGCGCAGACAGCGCGGCTTTGAGGCCCAACCGCGCCAGCACGTCTGGATGCAGTTCGCGGACCACATCGCGCAACAGCTGAGAACATTCGACGAGGGCCACCTCCACCCGATCTGCGGCGGCCATCGAGCCGTCCCGCACGTCCTCCATGTCTTGGCGAGCAACCAGAACGCATTGAAGGGCTCCATCGTGCAGGCGCTCGGAAATCGACTGCCGCTCATGCTTTTCCACTCCGAGCAGATCCTGCAGCAACTGCGTTCGCTGCCGCGCCAGCTCTGTGATCGTCTCAACTTTGGAGCGTTGAATAAGCGACAAGGCGACCGAGCCGCCGGCCAATCCGGCCAACACCAGCGAGCTCAACACAATTGACGCCCACGGCTCATAATTGGAGGCCTGGGTGATCCAGCACGTGGCTATGAACGCGGAAATGGTGGGGATCGCCACCAGCCCGCTGATGACTGGATCCAACTGGGTCGCCGCAATCAACGGGATCAAGAAGAAGCCGGTCCTCATCACGTTTGATGTCCACTCATCGGGTGAGGTGAGGCCGGTGAATACCGAGAGTACGGATACGACGGCGACGTCGCAGGCGAGCGCCAGCAGCGTCACCAGGGTTCGGGTCACCACCACCGTGTGGGCCGCTGACCGCAGCGCCCAGGCGCCCCAGCACCCGACGATCACCGCGTAAAGGGCCAAGACGGCGACGCAGATCTCCAGGTTTGTGTGCGGTGGCTCAGCTATCAGAGTCGCGGCGGCAAAAATGATCAGCACGATGCGCAACGCGAATTGCAATACGCTGCTCAAGAAGAGATACCGCTGAGAGTCTTGCGGAAACTGCCGCGCCACAGGATCGCCCGCATATTCCTTGTGTCCGGGCATGGCTGGCTCCCGTCCTCGTTGCGATTGCGCCAGGATAGCCGTGGAATGCGCCGTGGGCCCCCGCGGTAAGGCCCCCTCAAACGCCGGGAACTGGCGCTCGACCGGCCGCACCGCCGTGGCTACCGACCCCGACAAGACTGAGTCCGGGAATCGCGTATCCGGTCTCGGTTGCGAAGTCGGCAAGGGCCGATTCGGCGTCGCTGCGGATCGCCGAGGTGATGTCGTCGGGTAGCGAGGACAGCAGCGCGGCGATCGGGCCTGCCAGCGATGGCACGATGCTCCACCACTCATCGAAGGAGCCGACGTGCATCGGGACGGCGACTTCGCGAACGTCGACTCCCTGAAAGCCGGCGGCGGCCAGAACGTCGGCCAGCGCGCCGCTTTCCGACAGCGAGAAGGGACCCGGCATGCCTGCGGGTGGAACCGGGGCGCCGAGCTGGCCGCTTACCCCGTCGAGCAGTGCGCTCAGCCATGGATTGGCCGCGGGTTCGCCCCACACCGCGAACACCGCCCGGCCCGGGGGACGCAAGACACGCAGTGCCTCCCGCGCCGCCGCGGTCGGGTCGGCCACCAGCATCAGCGCCTCGCGGCACAGCACCTTGTCGTACGACGCGTCGGGCAGGTCGAGGCGCTCCATGTCCAACTCGCGGATGACGACATTGCGCAGTCCGCGGCGCGCTGCCCGTTCCGCGGCTATCGCCGTCATTTCGGGGGCGACGTCGGACAGCAGCACCTGGCCGTCGGCTCCGACGATTTCGGCCGCGGAGAACCCGACTCCGCCGGGGCCGCACCCCAGTTCGAGCACTTGGTCGCCGGGCTGCACGCCGGCGGCGGCCAGCATGGCCGCACCGACGACGGTGCCGCGCTCGTCGACGAAATCCGCGTATTGATCCCACGACGGGGCCGCCGCGGACCACATCGCGTGCAGCGGGTTGGTCACCTCGAAGAGTCTAGGAGCACAAAGGGAGAGGCCCTCCCCGGATTACGCCGCCCAGGGAGGGCCTCTGTGGAGGTGGTCTGACTATTCGCCGGCAGGGAGGTCGATGGTGAACGAGCGGTCCTTGTGCCACCGATGGCCGGGCATCACGACGACGGGTGGCCGGGCGATGGTGTTGGGCGTGGCGACGATTCCGGGCCGAGGCGTCGGCTCGTAGGAGTACGTGCCTGCGTTGGCCATGCCCGCCAGCCCGAGTGCCGCGCCGCCGAGGATGCCTGCAGAGAGGGCGGACAGTGCGATGTAGCGGGTGATATTCATCTGAGGTCTCCTGTGGGGGTGGGCTTTTCGGTTCTGCCGCCGGTCGTTTCGGCGTTGACACAACTCTCTCGCATCGCGCTGGCCGCGTCTGTCCGGCGATCGGCGGTTCAACAGGTGGAATCCCGTGTCCCCCGATCGGGGGAACACGAACGCCTGTCGTCAGGTAACCCGCGGCCTTACTGATAGGGCGAACAGTTACGCATCTCCGCAACGAGACTGAGGAAGGCCGAGTCAACGATGCACCGAAAGCCTCACCCGCGAATTTCCATCGTCGCCGTAACGGCGGCCGCCGTAATGACGGTGAGCGCCTGCGGAGCGACCATCCATGTCGCGAAGGATCGGCCGACAACGGTCAACCCGCCATCGGCCGAGCTGTCGGCCAAACTCTTCGCCGACGACTTCCGTGGTGTGTGTCAGGGCGCCACCGTGTCGCGTGCTCGCGCATACGACTCTGGCGCGGCGCCGCACAAAGTCGTGTTGTGCACCCCGTACAGCGGCCAGCTCATCGAGGACACCACCACTCTGCCGGGGGACTGGATGGTTCAGTTCGACGCTGACGCCGATGCGTACGCCCAGGTCGATACCGTCGCTTGCGTCGAGGTGAAAGACGAACAGCCGCTCAAAGAATGCACCGGGTACCAGGACAACGGCCGTGACACGGATGACAAGGTGAACCTCCAGTCCGCTACCTATTCGGTGTCCATACACGAAGCCACGACCGGAAAGGAACTCGGTGCCACCGAGTTGTCGGGCAGTGACGACTCGTGCCCGACGATCCTGTCGTTCGACAACGACAACCAAACGAAGGTCTACGACACGCCGCCGTCGAGCGACGACTTGATCGCGTTCCTCAAACCCTTCGTACAGCCGTGAGCCTCTCGCGTAAAAAGAAACCCTCCCCGGGGCTACTTCGGGGAGGGTTCCGGTCTGGGGTTGTCAGCGGGTGTAACCCGGCTGCAGGTTCTCGAGGTGGTAGATCCCGTGGTGCCAGCGCCAGCCCGGCAGGGCCTCGGGCGCCGGGTGGGCCTTGACGTCGGGCGTCGCGACGACGGCCGGCGGGCGGACGTCGTCGGTGGTGGACGCGTTGGCCGCACCGGCCAGGCCGAGGGCGGCGCCGCCGATGATGCCTGCCGAGACGATCGGAAGGGCGAGATAGCGGGCGAAGCGGGTGGTGTTCATTTGAGTTTTCCTGTCTCCATTGACTTTTGGTGTCTTGCGCCGGTGTGTTCCGGTGATGACTCAAGACTGCCGTGCCACGGACGCTTTGTATGTCCGGTGATTGGAGGGTGTACAGGAGGAACCGCCGTTCCCCCGATCGGGGGAACGGCGACAAGGGCCGGTGTCAGGCCGGCAGATTCTCCGCGATGGCGGCCAGTGCGGACAGGTGCTCGTCGACGGTGCGCAGCCCGGCACCCATCGTGTTCACCGACACGTGGGTGGCGCCGGCGGCGGCCCACTGGGCGAGTTCGTCGGCGACCTGCCGCTAGGTCGCCGCTCCAGGTGATGCGGCCTTCCATCCCGAGCGACGACGGGTCCCTTCCCGCCGCGGTCGCGGACCGCGCGACGATGTCGCGCGCTTCGTCGAGTTTCGGCCCCGGCGCCGTCATCGGAAACCATCCGTCGGCCAGCCGGCCGGCTCGCTCCAATGCCGGCCGCGACGCCGCACCGATCCACACCGGGATCGGCCGCTGCACCGGCAGCGGGGCCAGGCCGGCGCCGGTCACCCGGTGGTGTGTGCCGTCGAACGTCACGGTCTGTTCAGTCCACAACCGCCGCATCACCGCCACCTGTTCGGCCAATCGCCTGCCGCGGTTGGTGAAGTCCTCGCCGAGCGCCTCGTACTCGACGGAATTCCACCCGAGCCCGACTCCGAGGCGCAGCCGTCCCTCGCTGAGCAGATCGACCTCGGCGGCCTGTTTGGCGACGAGCACCGCCTGGCGTTGCGGGAGGATGATGATGCCGGTCACCAACTCCAGCGTGGTGGTGACGGCGGCCAGGTAGCCGAACATCACCAACGGTTCGTGGAAGGTCGTGTGCACGTCGTATGGGCCGGCCCAGCCGACGTGAACCGCGGGGTCGGCGCCGACGACGTGGTCATAGGCCAGCAGATGGTCGAAACCCAGTTCCTCTACGCGTTGGCCGTACGCACGCACCGCTGACGCGTCACCGCCGAGCTCTGTCTGGGGGAACACCACGCCGATTCGCATACTGTGGGCCAACGCGCCGAGGCCCTCCCCCAATTCCTCGGGGGAGGGCCTCGGTGGTGTTTATCAACGGATGTAGCCCGGCTGCAGGGCCTCGACTTGGTAGATCCCGTGGTGCCAGCGCCAGCCCGGCATCGCCTCGGGCGCCGGGTGCGCCTTGACGTCGGGCGTCGCGACGATGTCCGGCGGGCGCACGTCGGCGTTGTTGGCCGCGTTGGCCGCGCCGGCCAGGCCGAGGGCGGCGCCGCCGATGATTCCGGCCGAGACGATCGGCAGGGCGAGGTAGCGGGCGAAGCGGGTGCTGTTCATTTGAGTTCTCCTGTGTCCGTTGACTTTTCGTGTTTTTTCGCCGGTGTGTTCCGGTGATGACTTAAGACTGCTGCCCCGCGGAAGGTTTGTATGTCCGGCGATCAGACGGCGACACGGATGAATCACGTGTCCTCCAATCGGGGGAAGAACCGACCGGTGCTGTGCGACGCTGACTGCATGACCAGCGAAAAGGTGCGTGTGGTGGTGGGTGACGACCACCCGCTGTTTCGCGACGGGGTCGTCCGGGCGCTCACCTCGAGTGGCTCCATCGAAGTGGTGGCCGAAGCCGACGACGGGGTGTCGGCGCTCGAAGCGATCAGGACGCATTCGCCGCAGGTGGCTCTGCTGGACTACCGCATGCCGGGCATGGACGGCGCCGAGGTGGCGGCCGCTGTGCAACGAGACGAGCTGCCCACCCGGGTGCTACTGGTGTCTGCGCACGACGAGTCGGCGATCGTCTTCCGCGCACTGCAGGAGGGGGCGGCCGGCTTCCTGCCGAAGGAGTCGACCAGAAGCGAACTGATAAACGCGGTGCTGGACTGCGCGAAGGGCCGCGACGTCGTGGCGCCCAGCCTGGCCGCGGGCCTGGTCGGCGAGATCCGCAAGAGGGCCGAGCCCGAAGGTCCGGTGCTTAGCCCGCGCGAGCGGGAGGTGCTGAAGCTGATCGCCGCGGGCAGCAGCATTCCCGCGATGGCCAAGGAGCTTTACCTGGCGCCGTCGACCGTCAAGACCCACGTGCAGCGGCTGTACGAGAAACTCGGCGTCGGGGACCGGGCCGCGGCCGTCGCCGAGGCAATGCGCCGCAAGCTCCTGGAGTAGCGTGGCGCGCCCCGTTCAACAATTCGTCGACTACTTCGCCGCGGAACCAATACGCGTCTCGGCGATTCTGCGGCTGCCACTGATCGGCCTCATCGCTGTGCTGGTGTGGATATGGGAGGTCGACCACTGGCTGCCGGGGCTGTACGCGGTGATCCTCGGTGCGTACGCGGTGGCGGCGGTGCTATGGCTGGTGGCCGTGCTGAAGGGGCCGGTGCCCCGGTGGGGTGATTGGGCGTCGACGGCCGTCGACCTGATGGTGATCATCACGCTGTGCCTGGTGTCGGGCGGCGCGACCGCGGCGCTGCTGCCGGTCTTCTTCCTGCTGCCGATCTCCGTGGCATTTCAGGACCGGCCGGCGTTGACCGCGATCATCGGAACCGTTACGGCGCTGGGCTATCTCGCGGTGTGGATCTTCTATTCCGAACGCGACGACAAGGTCGGCTTGCCGAACATGGTATACACGCACTTCGGCTTCCTGCTCTGGTTGGCCGTCGCGGTGACCGCGCTGTGTTACGTGCTTGCACGTCGGTCCGCGCGGGTGAAGGCGTTGCAGGAGATGCGCCGTCAACTGGTGTCGGAGGCAATGCAATCCGACGAGCGACACAACCGCGAGGTCGCCGAGCATCTGCATGACGGCCCGCTGCAGACGCTGCTGGCCGCGCGGCTCGAGCTGGACGAGGCACGCGAACGAAATCCCGACCCCGCGCTCGACATGGTCTACGCCGCGTTGCAGGAACCGCGACCGGCCTGCGCTCGACCGTCACGCGAGCTGCACCCGCAGGTGCTGGCCCAGCTCGGTTTCACGCCGGCGGTGCGAGAACTGTTGCGGCAATTCGAGTCCCGGACCGATCTGACCGTTGCGGCAGACCTCAAGCATGTCGGTAAACCGGAGTCGCAGGCGCTGCTGTACCGGGCGGCGTGCGAGTTGCTGACGAACATCGGCAAGCACGCGAAGGCGACGACGGTGCGGGTTGGCTTGGCGCGCAAAGGCGACCGGATCGTGATGACGATCGACGACGATGGCACCGGCTTCGATCCCGCGATCGTGGCGCAGTACGTCGCCGACCGTCACATCGGACTGGGCTCACTGCTGGCCCGGTTCGACGCGATGGCGCGCATGACTCGACTCGCGGGTCGGCTACGGCACCACGGTGCGGGTCACGTCGCCACCGGAGCCTGTCACCTCTCCTGGCCAGCAGACGTAGAAGGTCCCGTTTCCGGCGCGTTTCGTGGCCTTCTCCGTGTGCTCGCGATCAGAAGTCGTCGCCGGCGACGCTAGTCACATGTTTCGACGACCCCGTACGTGGAGACGCCTCCGCGCTAGCACTGCTGCATCACCCGCATCGCACGACCCCGTTCCAGCCACCCTCGATGGTCGACCCCATCGGATCGACCCCGCACATGGGACTGCCGTCGACTGCAGTCGACGTCGGATGTTCGATTTCTCGCAGCGGAAGCCGAATTTCGGTGATCCGCCCGGATCACGGGCAGAAAGGGCACGCTCATGACGCAGGCTTACGACCGCGAGCTAGAAGACGAGCTGGAACTCGAGTCTGAGGACGAAGCCCTCAGCGGTGCGACGTGTCCCTGCTCCGCGAGGACGAATACGAAGAGTGAGTACGAGTTGGAGGCCGAGTACGAGGCCGAAGAGGAGCTCGAGGGCGCGTTCGAAGACGAGTTCTCGCGCGAACTCCTCGGCGAATTCGAGGACGAAGTCGAAGGTGAAGACGAGTACGAGTACGAGGTCGAAGGCGAGGAGGAGATGGAAGACGAGGACGAGGCGTTCCTCGGCGGCCTGGCTCAAATCGCCGGGTCGCTGCTCGGTGAGGGCGAGGACGAAGTCGAAGGCGAAGACGAGGAGGAGTACTTCTTCAAGAAGATCGGCCGCTTCGTCAAACGGCACAGCGGCTTGCTGAAGAAGATCGCGAAGATCGCAGGCCCGATGATCGCCACCGCTGTCGGCGGACCCGCTGCTGGCGCCGCAGCTCGCCTCCTCACCCGCCAACTCGAGGGCGAGTTCGAAGACGAGATGGAAGCCGAGCTCGAAGAGCTGGCGACTGCGCCGATCACGCCGAGCCAGGCCTTCGGGGAGTACCTCGCCGCCAAAGCCGCCACGACGGAATCCGAGTCGGAGGCCGAGGCTTTCGCCGGATCCGCGGTCGACGCATTTCGCTGACCGCGCGAGACCGGGCCCGGCTCGAGGACATGCTGCCGCACCTGCTTCGCGGGGCATCGGTGCTCACTCGGGTGCTGCACCGCCATCCCGGTAGTCGGCCGGCCGTGCGACTTGTGCCGGGAATCGTCGCTCCGGCGGGCCAGACGCTGGCGCGCCATTCCGCCGGCGGGCGCGGTCCGGCCGGCCGACGTCGCGGCCGTGCTCGGCGGCGTCACCCGTCGGGTACTGACCGATCCGCGCTGGCAGTCGGGTGCGGTTCGCCGTCACGCGCGTGGTCTTGGCGCAGGTGCATCGTCCGTGCGTCGGCGCGGCCCGCTGGCTGGCGCACTGCCGCCCGGCCACCGCCGCCGGTCACTACGGACGGCCGTCCGTGTGCACGATCAGGCGCCGCCCGACGCACACGTCCACACGATGTCCGACCAATGCCCGCGTTACCCGTCCGCGCACCGGATTCGTGCGCGTCGTGACGCCGGTGCGGGTCGCCCGCCCGCGGGAGGGCACCCCGCCGCGGACGATCCGTGTCGTCAGCGACGTCAAGGTCCCGCGGGGCGCCGTCCCGGCCGGACGTATCCGCGACCATCGCCGGTCGCCGGCGCTAGCGGGCGAGGAGCAAGCAGATGAGCACGCTCAATCGTCGATACCCGGCCATTCAGGGCGAATTCGAAGACGAGTACGAGCTCGAGGACGAATACGAGACCGAAGTTCGAAGGTGAGGACGAGCTCGAAGGCGAAGGCGATTTCGAGGTCGAAGGAGCTCGAAGTCGAGTCGGAGCAGGAGTTCGAGTTCGAGTCGGACCGGCCGAAGCAGAGCTTGAAGCGGAAGGCGAACTGGAAGACGAGTTCGAAGACGAAGACGAGGATGAGGCCGAAGGTTTCGTCAACCCGATTCGGCGCATCTACCGGGACGCCGAGACCATGGCGCACCTCGCGCGTCAGGCGGCGATGACCGAAAGCGAAGGCGAGGCAGAGGCTTTCATCGGCGCGCTGGTCCCGCTGGCCGCAAAGATCATCCCGCGGGCCGCCAGGCTGTATCGCCAGAACGCGCCGACGCTCGTCCGCACGGCCAGGCGAATCACGCGCAATCTGCGCCGTGACCCGACAACCCGACGGCTGGTGCAGGCGATGCCGGTGGTCCTTCAGCGCACTGCGCAAAGCCTGGCCGACCAGGCGGCCGACGGTCAGCCGATCGACGCCGACACCGTCACCCGCACCTTGAGCACCATGACGGGTCGCGTCCTGCGCGGCCGACAGGGCGCTCGTGCGGTGCGGGCGGTCGACATCTTCGACCGCCGGTGGCGCCGTCGCGCATCGGTGGGCCGATGCGCCGGCGACTCGATCGCCAGCCGCGACGGCTACCGCGGCGGCTATTCGCGCAGGGTCCGCGCCCGTACGTCCGGCGACCTGCTTACGGCAGGTCGGGCTATGTCGGTCGTCGCTGAACTGGGCGGTAACGTCCCAACCGAAGGTCAGTCGAAGCGCTCGTTGCCGCACCGCCTCCGCGCTCCGGATCCTGTCGTCGTTCGCGGCGGGTCAGGCGGTCAATGTGCGGCGACATTTCACCGCGCTGCGCGACTTCAACAGGGAGCGAGTTCGGCACCTCGATCGCCCGGCCCTCCGAGGGACACATCCAGGCCGTCAACCAACTGCTCGCCAAACTGCGGCGGCCACTCGAGAAAGCGGTGCGCGACGTCGAGCTTGCGAGCCAGGCCAGTCGGCGATCGCAGGCGCCGGACGAACGCGACCTGGCTCGCCTGCTCACGGTGAAAAGCCGTGCGCACGACTGGGTTCGGGCCACCGAGCGGGTGTGGGACTTCTACTTCGAGCTGTTTGGGCAGCGGCAAGGCGCGTACGGCGAGTGGCTGTTCGCGTGCGACCGCATCGCGCTCGACTGCTATCAGCACGTCTTCATGCGCATCGGCTCGCCGATCAGCATTCCGAGTCCGCCGCCGTTTGCCTACATGCGCACCGGGTTCTCACCGGCGACGTATCGGCGAAATATCCCGCTGCGCAAGCTCGGTCGGCAACTCAACCCGTTCCCTCTTGTCCAGTTGCCCTACCACCGGCTGGTCAATCCGTGGACGATGGGCGCCATCCTGCACGAGGTCAGCCACAACCTGCAGAACGAACTCGAACTCCAGCGCGTAGTGCCGGCCTCGATCCTGCGGGCGGTCCGAGCGGCCGGGGCACCCGCCGGCGGTCGCGCGGACGTGGGCGCGGTGGAACCGCGAGATCTTCGGCGACATGGTCGGCTGCATGCTCGGCGGTGAAGCGTTCGTGGCGTCGCTGATGGACGTGATCGGCCGATCGCGCGACCAGGCGCTGGGATACAACCCCGGCGGTGTCCATCCGACGCCGTACCTGCGAACCTTTCTGTCGACTGAGCTGTTGCGCCGCATGGGATTTCCCGGATGACGGCCAAGGCCTACGAACGTGCGTGGCGCAGGCTCTACCCGTCGGCATCGGGCAGGCAACATCCCGACAGCCCTCCTGCGGACCTCGCCGGAGTGCATTCGCGCCGTCGTCGACGCCGTCTGCTACACCCGTTTCCCGTCGTTGGGCAACAAGTCGCTGCGCGAGGTCATCAACGTTCGAACCGCGACATCAGTCGATGATCGACGAGGCCGCCGTACGGCTGGCCAAGGGCACCGATCCCGGTGTGGTTCCCGAACGATTTCCTCATCGGCGCGGTGCGCGTGGCGGTGGACCGCAGGCTCGCTTCGCCCGAGGCGTTGATGCGGAACTTCTACCAGGAACTGTCGAGGCGGTGAGCCATGTCGATGACGACGGCGCTCGACGAGTTGCGAACCGCCAACACCGCACTCCAGCAGACGATTGCCGAACTGATGATGACCGCGCTCGAGGATCGCCCGCGGGGCAGCGAGATCGCCGCGGTCGACGATCTCGTCGAAACCGTCTCGGAACTCCAGGCATCGGCGGCCCAGGCCGGCACCGAGCTCGGCGGGATCGCCGACTCTCGAGAGCTTGCCCGCGGCGATGCCGCGCGTCGGTTCGGCGACCTCGGAATGTGCGCTGCGGTATTGGCGTGACGTGCGGGCGCATCTACGCGGTATCCCGGTTGCGCGCGACGGCGCGCGGACGCGGCACCGAATGGCGCGACGTGGCAACGCAGCCTCGAGGACTCCGAACTGCGTTGTGAAGCACCGCTATTGCGGTCTGATCGAGTCCGTTCAGCTGGCATGGCGCGAGATCGGTGAGCTGCTCTGTCTATATCTGCCGCACGTAACCGAACACCCGGCGCAGGCATCCGCCTCCGCCGCAACGATGAGCGCGAGGAGGCCATCGTGAACGAGCAAGTATCGCATCGGACGGCATCCGCGTCGTGGACGTCGACCAGACGTTCCCCGCGATGGTCGATCACGACGGTGTGTCCAGGGACCCGTCGACAGGAGTGCCCGGACGACGTTGGCCCGCAGGTCAATACCGCGATCCGCGACGTGTCTCGGCTGGCGGCCGCGCGTCGAGGATCCGAAGGCGTTCGTCGACGCGCTGACCGCGTCCTTCCGGCTCGTCAACGTGCAGGGTCATGTCGAGGCGCAGTTCGTCCCGCGCGGATATGCGGTGCAGGCAGACCTCGGAGCCGTGTCCGGTGGGCAGGCGTCGCTCTATCGGCGAGCGCTTCTCGTCGCGAACCGAGGTCGTTGCGCATTCTTGACGGGCCTGTCTCGCTTCGCAACGGACGGCGACCTCCAGGACATGGAGGCGTACCGCACGCATGGTGCGCAGCGCGTACGGAGAGGCTGGTCGACGAGCTCGGCACCGCAGGTGGTCCACGCGTGGAAGTCGTCGACAACTACTTCCAATCGCTCACCGGCACAGCCGAATCCCGAACCCGGCGTCAACGCCGACACCGTAGTCGGACAGTTCGGCGCCTTGCGTGAGCGCTTCGGGCTGATCGACGCCAATGTGAACACCGTCGAGGAGGAGGGCATCAGGACGTCGTTCTGTCACCTTGGTCGACATGGTCGTCGACCTGCAGAACTCGTGGTTCAGGCAGCAGCCGGCGCTTCACTGGCGGTCGCCGGGCTGGGCTTCATCGGAACCGACCTCATCCTGTTGTCACGGCTGATGGAGGCGACTGACCGACCAGGTCGACGAGCTGGAGATGGTCTTCGATTCGGTGCTCATCAGCAAGTCCGAGCGAAGGACGTTGATCATCAACAGGAAGAGCCTAGCTGACGCTGGACGGGCTGCTGACGTGGATGCGCACGCTTCCTCAGCGAGGAAGGTCGGCGGATCGCGGAGGACACCGGCCGCGACGGAATCGTCGCGGCGCTCACCCCCACGCTGCTCGAACTGTTCAAGGCGTTCAAGACGTTCAGCGACTGCGGTGCTGAAGCTACCAGCACGTCACACACGACGGCCAACGGTCGTCGTCCGAGGCACCTACCTGCGTCGTGCTGCTCGGACTTCCCATCGGGGATGTACGCAGCGCGCGTCACGTATCGCGGTGGCGAGCACGTGCCGTCTGCTCAAGGAACTGGTGAAGACCGCCGGAGCGGATCGGACGATTCCCGGCGTCCGGTGCTCACCGATGTGCGGTGTACCCGCCGATGGTGAACCGCGACCGGCATCCGTCGAGATCGAGATCCGCGGCTTCAACATCCGCCCGACGTTCATTCCCGCATTCATCAAGTGCACGATGCCCGAAGAATTTTCGCGCCGACTGGATCCCGACCCGGACGACGGGCTCATCAATGCGCTGCGCGATACCGTCACCGCCGACGACGAGAGCATGGTCGGCCTCTTCAATATGTGATATGACGAGTGTACCAGTCCTGCCGGAGTGGTTCTACAACGTCAGAGGCTGAGCATCTGCGTCGAGTCTTCGATACTGCGTGCATCAGTCTTCCCGGCGGAGGATCTTCCGATTGCGGTGATCGACGGCGAGCTAGGCACGGTGATCAGCGCGCCAGAACCTTTGACGTCGGCCGCAACCTGCTGGAAGACGAGGGATGCCCATCGACCCGGACGAGGTCGAAGCAACTCCTAAGCGAGCTCGACGCCGTATCGCTGGGCGACACATCGCCTGTCGCGGGACGACGCGAGTTCAGCAACGTACCGGCCTGTGTCACTCAAGGCGCCTGACCGCCGCAGCTGACAGTCTGACGATCGACGACAGTGCGATCCGCCGGAGGAATGAACCACCACCAGCACGGCGCCGCAGGAACGGGCCTGCGAAGAAGGCCGGTCAAGAAAGCCGCGGCCAAGAGGGTCTCGTGGCGGATCCGATAACAGCCACTGCTCAAGGAAGAGGACAACATCATGCTGTCTGAAAAGGAATACCAGGAGCGACTGGACCGGATTCAGGCGCTTCGGCAGCGGCTCGCGAAACGGCTGTCCGGCAGCCTGGTTTCGAATCCGGCACTGGCGGAAGAACTCAACGGCCAGATCGACGACTTGGTCGAAGCCGCCACCAATGCCGACGGGAGCAAGCCCACCCCACCCGACGGCGGCCTTGCCGCGTTGGTCGGCCTCGGACCGCAGGCGGCCCAGCAGTTCGGCGAGGCGCTGACGCCGCACGGCGTCGCGCCCTACGACGAGCAGGTCAACTCCGAACGGATCGTCGCCGTCGGCGACCTGTACTACCTGTACCAACACGAACAGATCGGCGTGTTCAAGGTCGTCCGGAAACTCAAGCAGCTGTTCGAGGCAGGCGCCGTGCGCCTGTCCGCGGGACCCGGCGCCTATCGGCTGTATCAGTTCGACCGTCGTGATGTCCTGCGCTACACCCGCAAGGACCGCATCGACGCGTATCGGCGGGTGCTGGGTTACGGCCGCGGTCTCGGCTCGGCACAGAGCCGCCCGAACACCGACTTCCACATGTTGTTCGGGCATTTCGTCAACCAAGTCACGCTGTTCTGGCGCGACAAGAGGATCTCCGACGTCATCCGCGAGCGTGCGCTGGATCCGAGCTTCGGCTCGATCGCAGTGGTCCGGCGATCCGGCCTCGACCTCAGGAACAACCTCAAGTTCACCTCGTTCGGCCATCTCAACGTGATGAGGGTCGAGCTGATGCAGGTGCTCGATGAAGCGTTCAAGATTCTCGGGTCACCCGACGTGATCGACCTGTTCGGCGCGGACAACGCGTGGGATGTCGTCGACGAGGTGCTGATCCGCTACTTCGACGAGCGGCTGCAGAGCTCGCCGCGACAGCGGATGGCGGTGACCGGACGCGACGTGTTGCGCTGGCTCGCAGGTCCGCACATTCTCGAGACGGCCCGCGGCGAGTTCGAAGCACTGCTGATGCAGATCGCCGAACCCGCCGAGGAGTGGCTGACCTCCGCTCAGGCGATGAGCCTGGCGCGGCGCACCGGTACCGACCGCGTCATGCCGTGGGAGCAGTTGGGACAGTCCGGAATCGCCACACCTGTGATGGAACGCAGCCCGGTCACGATCCCGCCGATCATGCAACCCCGTCGGCGAATGCCGAAGCCGGTCTATCCCAGGCGCAACGGACGTGGCACCTACCGAGGCGGACGGGGCGGAGTGCGGGTGTCGGCGTATCGGCGGCCATAGCGCGATATGGGCGTTCAGCTCGGCGATGCGCGAAGCGCGGCGAGAAGACATGTTCCCGCCGCGCTGGACGCACTCGAGCAGTGGCTCCGCATCCCATCGATCAGCGGCGACCCAGCACATCGAAGAGACGTCACCCGCGCAGCGGAGTGGATCGCCGCACGGCTGGCCAAGATGACGAGTGCGGTGCGGATTGTCCGGTCCACGCACAACCCGGTGGTGCTGGCGCGCGTGCGTGCCGCTCGATCGGCGGCCGGTGCGCTGATCGTCTACGGCCACCTCGACGTGAAGGCACCCGGCCCGGGGTGGACGTCGAAACCGTTCGAACCCGTCCGTCGAGGCGACCTGCTCATCGCGCGCGGGGCAAGTGACGACAAGGGTCAATTCATGGCCCACGTGGCCGCCGTCGAAGCCTGGGCTTCGATCGGAGGACCGCCGTTGGACGTGGTGTTCATCGTCGACGGCGCTGAGGAGATTGGTAGTCCGGGGCTGAAGCCGGTCCTCGACGGACACCGCGACCTGCTCGGCGCCGGAGCGGCCGCCGTCGTCGTCTCCGACACCAAGATGGCCGGCCCCGGAAGGCCGTCGCTAACGGTGTCGCAGCGCGGCATGCTCGGTCTCAAGGTCGTTGTATCGACGGGTCTGGGTGGAGTGCACGCAGGCCGCTACGGTGGGGCCGTCATCGATCCAACGCAGGTCCTGGCCGCCGCGATACTGCGCGCCGGACGCGCAGTCAGCCGGCTCAAGTGCGCCGGCCGACCTCCTGGACCGACCGACGCCGATGTCCGGGCGGGCGCGGCTGGTCGGGCATTGCACCGCGATCGGTTAGCGGAACGCTCGACAACGTGCGGCGCGTTGACGGTGACTTCTTTCGAAGCGGGTTCGACGGCTGGCGCAATACCCGCGACAGCGAAGGCGACGCTCGATGTCCGACTGCCGCCTGGCGTACCAGCTGCCGAAGTCTTCCGCATGATCGCTGGCACCATCCGTGGCAATAAGCAACCCCAAGTCAACATAGAGCTGACCTGTGTCGTAGCTGCAAACGGCATCGTGATGAGACAAATTTCGGAAGTTAGCGAAAGTGTTGACCACGCGTGCAGATTGGCATTCGGCCAACCAGCTGCCGCGGTCTCATCAGGCGGTTCGATACCGGCGGTCGAGCTCCTGTTTCGCAGGTATGGTCGGCCGCCGATTCTGCTCGGATTCGGACCCGTCGATGACGGGGCGCACGGGCCGGACGAACGCATTCATTTAGGTGACTTGACGAAATGCGTTGAAACGTCGGTTTGTTTCATCGAATTTCTTTCAAGATCAGTCACGGCGTCGCCAATACAGTACCGTGGCACCGGTTTTCGAGATAAGCTCATTCCACGTGGCAGCTGGGGGGCCGCCGCGTTCTCGTAGGGGGCCGCTGATGGCGGATCGTGACGGTACTACTCGTCGTGTGTCGGTTGTTGAGGCGCGCCCGGACTCGACTCCACAATCGCTTCCGAACAGGTCCGTTCTGCGGTCACCGTCGCCAGATGAACTGGACGGCCGTGCCGAAATCGACCGACTCACGCGAATCGTCGACAAGATCGCCGATGCAATTCGATTGGGGGCATGTCGCGCGAACGACATTGATGGCGTATTGCTCGACATCACCGTCGGAGATGTTCGCTGCCTATTTGTCGAACTCGAACCAGCGCGCTTGATATCGCTCAGTCCGCGGGAACAACAGATCGCTCGCATGGTCGCCAATGGCCGCACCAATCAGGCGATTGCCACCTGCCTCGAGATCAGCGTGTGGACCGTGTCGACCCACCTCCGGCGCATCTTCGCGAAGCTGGCCGTGTCCAGCCGCGCTGAGATGGTCGCGCATCTGCTCGCCAACCCCGACGTTGCGCACGTGATCGAACGCGGCTATAACCACTGAGCGTCGAGACTCAGTCCGGCCCGGACGTCAACCCCCGTGCGATGACCAGCCGCTGAATCTGGTTGGTGCCCTCGAAGATCTGGGTGATCTTGGCCTCGCGCATATAGCGCTCGACGCGGTAGTCGCGCGTGTAGCCGACGCCGCCGAACACCTGTACCGCGTCGGTGGTGACCTTCATCGCCGCATCGGTTGCGATCAGCTTGGCCACACTGGCCTGCGCCGAATACGGCCTGCCGAGATCGCGTCTGCGCGCGGCATCCAGGTACGTGGCCCGTGCGCTGCCGACCGCCGCGGCCATGTCGGCCAACACGAAGCCGAGCCCCTGGTGGTCAATGATCTTGCGGCCGAACGTGGTTCGCTCATTCGCGTAACGCGTAGCCTCGTCCAGCGCAGCCTGCGCAATACCGACGGCGACCGCGGCGATGCCCAGCCGGCCGGAATCGAGCGCGGAGAAGGCGATCTGAAGGCCCTGGCCCTCCGCGCCGATCAATCGGTCGGCGTCGATGTGGGCCTGGTCGTAGAACGCCGATGTGGTCGGGACGGCGTGCAGGCCCATCTTCTCTTCGGGCTTACCGAAGCTCAGCCCGGCCAGATCACCGGGCACGAGGAAGCACGACACCCCGCGCGAGCCTTCACCGGTGCGCGCGAACAACGTGTAGAAGTCCGCGCGCCCGCCGTGGGTGATCCACGACTTGGAGCCGTTGATCACGTAGCCGCCGTCGGATTTCGTCGCCTTACATTGCAATGCCGCGGCATCCGATCCGGCCTGCGGCTCGGACAGGCTGTAGGCGCCGATCTGCTCACCCGAGAGCATCTCCGGCAGCCAGCGGCGCTTCTGCTCGTCGGTGCCGAACGTCAACAGCGGATGCGACGACAGGCTGTGCACGCTGACCGCGACCGCCACCGCCGCCCACCGCGCCGCGATCTCCTCGAGCACCTGCAGATAGACCTCGTAGGGCTGGCCGCCGCCACCCCACTCCTCCGGTTGCGGCAGGCTGAGCAGCCCCGCGGCACCCAACTGGGCGAAAACGCCCTCCGGATACGTCTCGGCCTTCTCGTGCGCATCCACGATCGGGTCGAGCACCTTGTCCGCGATATCGCGGGTCAGCGCGATGAGATCCTCCGCATCCTGCGACGGCAACAGCCGGTCGACCGCCATGCGCAGCACTGTAACCTGTTCCGATTTAGCTGTGACCGGCAGTTGCGGTTAAGGTGCACCTCATGACTGAGCAGACGACGGTCGGGGTGGTCGCCGAGTCGGGCTCTGACGAGCGCCGGGTCGCGCTGGTCCCGAAGGCGGTCGCGTCCCTGGTCAACAAGGGTGTGACGGTGGTAGTGGAGTCCGGTGCCGGGGAGGCGGCGCTGCTTCCCGATGACCTCTATACCGAGGCGGGCGCGACGATCGGCGACGCATGGGCGGCCGATGTGGTGGTCAAGGTCGCACCGCCGACGGCCGAAGAAGTCAAGAAGCTCAAGAGCGGGCAGACCCTGATCGGCTTTCTGGCGCCGCGTAATGCCGACAACCAGATCGACGCGCTGAAGAGCGCCGGGGTGCAGGCGTTCGCGCTGGAGGCGATTCCGCGGATCTCGCGGGCGCAGGTGATGGATGCGTTGTCGTCGCAGGCCAATGTCGCGGGGTACAAGGCGGTGTTGGTGGCGGCGTCGGAGGCCACCCGGTTCTTCCCGATGTTGACCACGGCCGCGGGCACGGTGAAACCGGCCACCGTGCTGGTGCTCGGAGTCGGGGTCGCCGGCCTGCAGGCGCTCGCGACGGCCAAGCGCCTCGGTGGCAAGACCACCGGCTACGACGTGCGTCCCGAGGTGGCCGATCAGGTGCGCTCGGTCGGCGCGCAATGGCTGAACTTGGGCATCGAGGCCGCGGGTGAAGGCGGATATGCCCGTGAACTGTCCGATGAGGAACGCGCCGAGCAGCAGAAGAAGCTCGAAGAGGCGATCAAGGGTTTCGATGTGGTGATCACGACGGCGTTGGTGCCGGGCCGTCCCGCACCACGGTTGGTGACCGCTGCGGCGGTGGAGGGCATGAAGCCCGGCAGCGTCGTGGTCGATCTGGCGGGTGAGACCGGCGGCAACTGTGAGCTGACCGAACCGGGCCAGACCGTCGTCAAGCACGGCGTGACGATCGCCTCGCCACTGAACCTGCCGGCCACCATGCCCGAACACGCCAGTGAGCTGTATTCGAAGAACATCACCGCGCTGCTGGAGCTGTTGATCAAAGACGGCGTCCTGGCACCGGATTTCGACGACGAAGTGATCGCAGAGTCCTGCGTCACGCGCCGCGCCGCGAGCGGCGCAGAAAGCTAGAGCGGGGGTTCCATAAAAATGTACGACCAGTTACTGGCCAATCTGGCGATCCTGGTGCTGTCCGGGTTCGTTGGGTTCTCGGTGATTTCCAAGGTGCCCAACACCTTGCACACGCCGTTGATGTCGGGCACGAACGCCATTCACGGCGTCGTGCTCGTCGGTGCGCTGGTGGTGTTGGGCCGGGTTGAGCATCCGTCGCTGGCCGAGCAGATCATCCTGTTCGTCGCGGTGGTGTTCGGCACGCTCAACGTGGTCGGCGGCTTCGTGGTGACCGATCGGATGCTGGGCATGTTCAAGGGCAAGAAGCCCGCTCCGGCGAAGGCGGCGGTCGAGACGAACGGGCAAACGCGATGAACTATTTGGTTGTCCTCCTCTACCTCGCGTCGGTCGCTCTGTTCATCTACGGCCTGATGGGTTTGACCGGGCCCAAGACCGCGGTGCGCGGCAACTGGATCGCCGCGGCTGGTATGGCCGTCGCGGTGATCGCCACCCTGATCTCAATTCGCCACACCGAGAACTGGGGACTGATCATCGCCGGCCTTCTGGTCGGTGTGGCGCTCGGAGTGCCGCCGGCACGGCTGGTCAAGATGACCGCGATGCCGCAGCTGGTGGCGTTCTACAACGGCGTCGGTGGTGGCACCGTCGCATTGATCGCGCTGTCGGAATTCCTTGACACCAGCGGTTTTTCCAACTTCAAGCATGGTGAGTCCCCGACCGCGCATATCGTGGTGGCGTCGCTGTTCGCCGCGATCATCGGGTCCATCTCGTTCTGGGGCTCGATCATCGCGTTCGGCAAGCTGCAGGAGATCCTGCCCGGCCGACCGATCGGCCTGGGCAAGGCCCAACAGCTGGTGAACCTGGCCCTGCTGGTCGTCGCGGTGGGCGCGGCCGTCGTGATCGGCGTGAATGCCCATCCCGGCAGCGGCGGAGCGTCGCTGTGGTGGATGATCGGCCTGCTGGCCGCCGCCGGGGTGCTCGGCTTGATGGTGGTGCTGCCGATCGGCGGGGCCGACATGCCTGTCGTCATCTCGCTGCTGAACGCGATGACCGGGTTGTCCGCGGCCGCTGCGGGTTTGGCGCTGAACAACACCGCGATGATCGTCGCGGGCATGATCGTCGGCGCATCGGGTTCGATCCTGACCAACCTGATGGCCAAGGCGATGAACCGCTCCATCCCCGCCATCGTGGCCGGCGGCTTCGGTGGCGGCGGGGTCGCGGTCGGTGGCGGCGACGACGGCGACAAGGTGGTCAAGGCGACCTCGGCCGCCGACGCCGCGATCCAGATGGCCTACGCCAACCAGGTCATCGTCGTGCCCGGCTACGGCCTGGCCGTAGCCCAGGCCCAGCACGCCGTCAAAGACCTGGCCGACCTGCTGGAGGACAAGGGCGTTCCGGTCAAGTACGCGATCCACCCGGTCGCGGGCCGGATGCCCGGGCACATGAACGTGCTGCTGGCCGAGGCCGAGGTCGACTACGACGCCATGAAGGACATGGACGACATCAACGACGAATTCGGCCGCACCGACGTCACCATCGTCATCGGCGCCAACGACGTCACCAACCCGGCGGCGCGCAACGACCCGTCGAGCCCGATTCACGGGATGCCGATCCTCAACGTCGACCAGTCCAGGTCGGTGATCGTGCTCAAGCGGTCGATGAACTCCGGCTTCGCCGGCATCGACAACCCCCTGTTCTACGCCGACGGCACCACCATGCTGTTCGGCGATGCCAAGAAGTCGGTCACCGAGGTCGCCGACGAACTCAAGGCGCTCTAATCCGGAAAATTCGAGTAGTCGTCTACTCACTCCGGTCCGGGGAATCCCGGAAACCATGGATCCATGGAAGCGACGACGGATCAGGTCGTGGAGCAACGGCCGTACTTCGTGGAACAACCGCCACCGCCCGCGCCGGCCGACGTGCAGGCAATTTACCAGAGCCGAATCCGGTACGACGGGTTCTTCACCGGTCCAACCTGGTAGCGCGCTGTCAGGGAGTTTCACTCTCGCTGAGCACAGACCTTCATTTGAGGGCCGTGTGCCGATAGCAATACGCGGTGTCCGTTTTCGTGGATATCGCGCCCGACGAGTCCCAGGTCGACTCGCCTGCCGCCACCGCGCCGTCAGGTAAGTGGCGTGGGCGACTGACCCGGGCCACGCTTCCGCTGCTGTCGGTCGTCGTCTTCTTCGTCGTGTGGCAGATCGCCGCTGTAAGCGGCATCTGGAACCAGACGTTCGTGCCTTACCCCGGCACCGTCTGGCGCGCCTTCCTTGACATCTCCACCACCCACGACGGGGTTCGCGGCTACGCCGGTTACCTACTGTGGGAGCACCTCTACATGACGCTGCGGCGGGTGTTCGCGGGCGTGGTGATCGGCGTCGTCCTCGGCGTCCTGCTCGGTCTGGTGATGGGATCGATCAGCTGGGTGCGCAGCGTGCTCGAGCCATGGCTGACATTCCTGCGTGCGCTGCCCCCGCTGGCTTACTTCTTCCTGCTGGTGATCTGGCTGGGCATCGACGAAGCGCCGAAGATCACGCTGCTGGCATTGGCGGCGTTGCCGCCGGCCGCCGTCGCCACGACCGCCGCGGTCGTCGCCGCACCAGTCGGGCTGCAGGAAGCGGCTCGCGCGCTCGGCGCCTCGCGCCGCCAGGTGATCCGCGACGTCGTCGTTCCCTCCGCGATGCCGGAGACGTTCACCGGCATCCGGCTGGCCGTTGGCATGGCCTACTCCTCGGTCGTCGCCGCCGAACTGTTCAACGGGCTGCCCGGCATCGGCGGCCTCGTCAAGGACGCAAGCAACTACAACAACACCCCCGTCGTGCTGGTCGGCATCTTTGCCATCGGGATCTCCGGCCTTGTCATCGACGGTCTGCTTCGCGCCGTGGAGCGGCGTGCTGTCCCCTGGAGAGGAAAGATCTAGATGAAACTCAAGGCCCTTTTCGCAGCGGTCGCGGCGGCTACGTTGGCGCTGGCCGGCTGCTCAGTCGACCGGTCAGGGGACCAAGCCGACAAACCGACGATTCGCATTGGCTACCAGAGCTTTCCGTCTGGCGACCTGATCGTGAAGAACAGCCGGTGGCTGGAGGAAGCGCTGCCGAACTACCACATCAAGTGGACGAAATTCGACTCCGGCGCCGACGTCAACACCGCCTTCATCGCCAAGGAATTGGATTTCGGTGCGCTCGGCTCCAGCCCGGCCGCGCGGGGGCTCTCGGCGCCGCTGAACATCCCCTACAAGGTCGCGTTCGTGCTTGACGTCGCGGGCGACAACGAGGCGCTTGTGGCACGCAACGGCAGTGGCATCACCACCATCGCCGAACTCAAAGGCAAGCGGATCGGCACGCCGTTCGCGTCGACCGCGCACTACAGCCTGTTGGCCGCACTGTCGCAGAACGGGTTGTCCGCCAACGATGTTCAGCTGGTCGATCTGCAGCCGCAGGCGATCCTGGCGGCGTTCGACCGAGGTGACATCGACGCCGGCTACTCGTGGCTGCCGACGCTCGACCAGCTGCGTAAGAACGGCAAGGATCTGATCACCAGTCGGCAACTGGCAAAGGACGGCAAGCCCACGCTCGATCTCGGCGCGGTGTCCGACGAGTTCGCCAAGGCACACCCTGACGTCGTCGACACCTGGCGCCAGCAGGAAGCCCGCGCGCTCAAGCTCATCCACGACGACCCGGCCGCCGCGGCCAAGGCGATCGCCGCCGAGATCGGCCTGAGCCCCGACGAGGTTACCGGTCAGCTGAAGCAGGGGGTCTACCTGACGCCCGAGGAGGTGGCCTCCCCGGAATGGCTTGGCTCCGAAGGCAAGCCGGGCAACATCGCGGTCAATCTGCAGAGTGCGTCGCAATTCCTTGCCGACCAGAAGCAGATCCCGTCGGCGGCCTCGCTGCAGACCTTCCAGGACGCCATCTACACCAAGGGCCTGCCAGGTGCCATCACGCAGTGACGGCACCGTTCGGATAACCAACGTCTCACACCGCTACGGGCGCGGCCGCGGTGAGGTCACCGCGCTGGGACCCGTCGATCTGACCGTCGACCCGGGATCGTTTCTGGTTCTGGTCGGCGCGTCCGGCTGTGGCAAGAGCACGCTGTTGCGGTTGCTGGCCGGCTTCGAGTCACCCAGCGAGGGTTCGGTACAGGTTTCCGGTGCCGCGCCGACACCCGGCGTGACGGCGGGCGTGGTGTTCCAGCAGCCCCGGTTGTTCCCCTGGCGCTCGGTCGGCGGCAACGTCGACCTGGCGCTCAAGTACGCCGACGTGCCACGGGAGCGGCGTGCCGAGCGGCGTGATCACTTGTTGGCCCGCGTGGGGTTGGAGGGCACCGCCGACCGCAAGATCTGGGAGATCAGCGGGGGACAGCAGCAGCGGGTCGCGATCGCAAGGGCGCTGGCCGCCGAGACACCGCTGTTTCTTCTTGACGAGCCGTTCGCGGCGCTCGATGCCCTCACGCGCGAGCGGCTGCAGGAGGACGTCCGTCAGGTCAGCGCGGAGTCGGGCCGCACCACGGTGTTCGTCACCCACAGCGCCGACGAGGCAGCGTTTCTCGGTTCGCGGATCGTCGTGCTGACGCGGCGCCCCGGGCAGGTGGCATTGGATCTGCCGGTCGACCTGCCGCGCACAGGCATCGACCCCGATGAATTGCGTCGCTCGGCCGAATACACCAAGCTGCGTGCGGAAGTGGGCCTGGCCGTCAAGGCCGCAGCTGCCTAGCGTCGCGGTTTAGACCGGGGGATATGCCGGTGGTGGATACACGCCGCGCAGGATCCAGGCCCACCAGTTGATGCCGTACTCGATCTCGTCGCTCGCGTCATAGTCCGGATTCGGATCCATGTGCTCACCCTCTCGCGTCACGGCTCATTCCCGCTGAAGTCTAGACCCGCAGGTACGGCCGCGACAGCCCGAAGACCTAAACTGTCCAACCAGTTGATTGATGCCCGGACAGCGTCCGGGCCTGCATATAGTGAGTCGCCATGTCCGAAGTCAGTGCCAACGGGATGACCCGTCGCGAGGAGCTGTTGGCCGTCGCCACCAAGCTGTTCGCCGCGCGTGGCTATCACGGCACGCGGATGGACGACGTGGCCGACGCCGTCGGCCTGAACAAGGCGACGGTCTACCACTACTACGCCAGCAAATCGCTGATCCTCTACGACATCTACAAGGGCGCTGCGGACTTCACGGTCGACGCGCTGCATGACGACCCGACGGCGTCGGCGCGCGAGACCATCTACCACTTCACTCGCCGGCTGCTGGTCGGCATCGCCAGCGACGTCGAGCGCGCGGCGGTGTACTTCCAGGAGGGGCCCTACATCACCGAATGGTTCACCGAGGACCAGGTCGCCTACATCCGCGAGAAGGAAGCCCAGGTCTACGAGCACGTGCGCGACGTCATCGATCGCGGCATCGCCAGCGGCGAGTTTTACGACTGCGACTCGCACGTGCTCGCACTGGGTTACATCGGGATGACGCTCGGCTCCTACCGCTGGCTGCGGCCGCAGGGCAGGCGCACCGCACAGGAAATCGCCGAGGAGTTCAGCACCGCGCTGTTGCGCGGACTGATCCGCGACGAGACGGTACGTGTCGAGTCGCCACTCGGCATTGACCCGAAACGCGCAGCCCAGTCGAGTTAGAACGCGAAGCGGTTCACGACGTCGTAGTTGCGGAACGGCGTCGCGTACGTCAGCCGGTAGAGCAGCCGCCATGGCCTCGAGGGGATCTTGTCGTAGCCAGTCAGCCCCGACGTCCGCTCGAGGAATCGCAGCCGCGGGTTCCACTCCTCGATCTGACGGGCGTCACGGACACCCCATTTGACGATGCCCCTCAGAAACACCTTCGACAGTCGCGGGCCCATCGGCGACAGCGTGTCGAACAGCATCTCACCGCCCGGGAATCCGTCGGTCAACCTCTGGAAGAGCTCCCTGACCTGGCGTTCGGTCAGGTACATGACGAGGCCCTCTGCGACGACGAGCGTCGGGCGGCCGGTTGGGATGCGGTCGAGCCACCCGGCATCCGTCACCGACGAGCCGATCATGTGGTAGCCGTCGCGCTCGTCGTACAGCTTGCGCCGCAACTCGATTACGCCCGGCTGGTCGACGTCGAACCACTCGACCGTCGCCGGCGGATGAAGCCGGAACGCTCGGGTGTCCATGCCGCAGCCGAGGTGCAAGACGACGGCGTCGGGATGGCGTGTCAGGAAGTCGGCGGCCCAGTCGTCGAGCTTTCTGGCCCGCAGGGCAACGAGGTATTGGTTGGACGCCGGTCGGGCGGCCCGCTGCATCCGCTTGAAGTCGTAGTCAATCCGTTCCACCGCCTCGGCGGCCGCATGGTCGGCCAAAATCGGTTTCGCCGAACGGCTTTCGTACGCACGCAGGTAGAGGGTGACGAGATTCGTCCACTCCACTGAACCCCATTTCACGCCGCTGAAGTCGACCTTGTCGGTTCGGGTACTCACGATGGCCTCCTTTTGGCGCGGTAGTCGAGCCACCGCTGCATCAACTCGTCGCGGTAGTCCTGTGCGGAGAATTCGCAGAAGTCGCGGAAGTCCTCGAGGCGCTCGCGTTGTTCGCTGTGCTTCTTGTCCAGCAGCGAGAGTCCGAAGTCGGCGGCGTCGATGCCGAATTTCATCAGCGACAGCTGCGTCCCGAGGACGCTCGCGAACCCGCCCGGGGTGACCCGGTACAGGTGCTGTCGGCTCGAACTCGGCAGCCGCTCGATCATCCCGGCCTGCTGCAGCTGGCGGGCGACGGTGCTGACCGAGGCTTTGCTCACCGAGAGCGTCTGCGCCAGCTCGGTGAGCGACTGCTGCGGCGGGTCGCAGATGAGCAGCCAGCCGTAAACGCGGCCCATGGTGCGCGGGCCGCCGAGCATCTCCATGAACAACCCGAACCGGTCGACGAACTCCGTCTCCTCGGGCGACACATGGACCTCCGCAAAGAACATTCAGTACAAACTAAACAAACTATACGCCGCGCGCATCTTGGCGATCTGCCAGCGGTCTCGGCGAAGATGGGGTCATGAAGTCCACCTTGCTGTCGCGGCGCGATCTCGACTTTCTGCTCTACGAATGGCTGCGCGTCGACGAGCTGACGAAACGAGAACGGTTCGCCGAGCACTCCCGCGAGACCTTCGACGGGGTCCTCGATCTGTGCGAGCAGTTGGCCGCCCGGTACTTCGCACCGCACAACAAGAAGAGCGACGCGAACGAGCCGAGCTTCGACGGCGAGCGGGTCACCGTGATCGGCGAGGTCAAGGAGGCGTGGGACGCGTTCGCCGCGGCCGACCTGATGGCCATGTCGATGGACCAGGACCTCGGCGGTGCACAGCTGCCCACCACGGTGGCGGACGCTGCCTTTGCCTGGTTCTCGGCGGCCAACGTCAGCACGACGGGCTACCTCATGCTGACGATGGCCAATGCCAACCTGCTGGCCAAGTTCGGCACGCGGGAGCAGATCGAGGCCTACCTCAAGCCGATGCTCGCGGGCAGATTCTCCGGGACGATGGCGCTGTCGGAGACCCAGGCGGGCTCGTCGCTCGCCGACATCCTCACCCGTGCCGAACCACAGGACGACGGCACCTACCGGCTGTTCGGGTCCAAGATGTGGATCTCCGGCGCGGAACACGAACTGACCGAGAACATCGTCAACCTCGTGCTCGCCAAGATCCCGGGCGGGCCGCCCGGCACGAAGGGCATCTCGCTGTTCATCGTGCCGAAGTTCGTCGCCGACGCCGACAGTTCGGTCGGTGAGCGCAACGACGTCGTGTTGGCCGGGCTGAACCACAAGATGGGCCAGCGGGGCATCACCAACACAGTGCTGAACTTCGGCGAAGGTAAGTTCACGCCCGGCGGAAAGCCCGGCGCGGTGGGGTATCTGGTCGGTGAACCGCACCGCGGGCTGGCCTACATGTTCACGATGATGAACGAGGCACGCCTCGGGGTCGGGATGGGTGCCGTGTCGCTGGGTTACACCGGCTACCTCAAGTCGCTGGAATACGCGCGCGAGCGCCCGCAGGGCCGCCCCGTACTGGCCAAGGACCCGTCGACGCCCCAGGTGCCGATCATCGAGCATCCCGATGTCAAGCGAATGTTGTTGGCGCAGAAGGCGTATGTCGAGGGCGGGATGGCGTTGCTGCTGTACTGCGCCAGGCTCGTCGACCTGCAGCACAGCGCCGAGTCCGACGAGGAACGGGATTCGGTCGGCCTGCTGCTCGACATCCTGACGCCCGTCGGCAAGAGCTGGCCGTCGCAGTGGTGTCTGGAGGCCAACAATCTCGCCATCCAGGTGCACGGTGGGTACGGCTACACCCGCGAATACGACGTCGAACAGCACTACCGCGACAACCGGCTCAACCCGATCCACGAGGGCACCCACGGCATCCAGAGCCTGGACCTGTTGGGCCGCAAGGTAACCCAACGCGGCGGCGCCAGCCTGGCCGCGCTCGGCGATGCGGTGACCGCGACGGTTGCGACGGCAACCGCAGCGGGTGGGGAGACGGCCGAGCTTGCTGGACAGCTCGACTCGACATGGCAGCGCCTCATCGGCGTGACCGGCGCGATGTTCGGTTCAGGCGATGTCGAGGCTGCGCTCGCCAACAGCGCGGTCTATCTAGAAGCCTTCGGGCACATCGTCGTCGCGTGGATCTGGCTGCAGCAAGTGCTTGCCGCCGACGGTCGGACCGGCGACTTCTATGACGGCAAGCGTCAGGCTGCGCGCTACTTCTTCCGGTACGAATTGCCGAAGACGTCGGCCCAACTCGATCTTCTCGAAAGTGTGGACCGGACCACACTGGAAATGCGCGACGAATGGTTTTGACCGCGCGTGAAGCGGGAAGCCACGCGCCCGTATGCCTACAACACTTGAAGACCTCACCCACTGGCTCCTGACCAAGGGCCTGCACGTCGTCCTGGTGGTGCTCTTCACCGTCATCACCACACGGCTCATCAGATGGCTGGCGGGGCGGATCAGCAAGCGGCTCACCAAGGGGGACGAACGCGACGCGAGTGTGCGGTCGGAGACCGTCAAACACGGTCAGGCCGTCGCGTCGGTCATCTCGTCGGTGGCGATCTCCGTGCTCTACGTGGTGGTGGCCGTCGACATCGCCAATCAGCTTGGCCTGCCGCTTGGTTCACTGGTGGCGCCCGCGGCTGTGCTCGGTGCCGCGCTGGGCTTCGGCGCGCAGCGAATTGTCCAGGACCTGCTCAGCGGGTTCTTCCTCATCACTGAGAAGCAGTACGGCTTCGGCGACCTCGTTGAGCTCACCGTCAACGGCGGGGGCACGGCTCGCGGCACTGTGGAAGACGTCACACTGCGCGTCACCAAACTCCGCACCAGCGACGGCGAGATGTACACCGTGCCCAACGGGCTGATCGTCAAATCGCGCAACCTGTCGAAGGATTGGGCCCGCGCGGTCGTCGATATTCCCGTGCCGACGGCGGCGGACCTGAACCGCGTCAACGACGTCTTGAGTGACGTCACGAAGGCCGCCATGCAGGACAACGGCCTGCCGGATCTGTTGCTCGACGAGCCGTCGCTGATGGGTGTCGAAAGCATCGAGGTCGACACCGTGAACCTGCGGATGGTGGCACGCACACTGCCCGGTAAGCAGTTCGAGGTCGGCCGTGAGCTGCGGGCGCTCGTTGTTTCGGCCTTGCGTCGCGCCGACATCGCGACATCCGGTGCGGTGTCTACGGAAAACTGATGAGTTGGCGGACCGCGTGCCCGTCGGCGAGCTGATCCATGCCGCTGTTGATCTGGTCGAGGGTGATGGTCGACGAGACAAGCTTTTCGACCGGCAACCGGCCTGACCGCCACAGCCCGACGAAGTGCGGGATGTCATGCGATGGCACGGCCGAACCGAGGTAGCTGCCGATCAGCGAACGGCCTTCGGCGACAAAACCCAACGGCGACACACTGATTCGCGCATCCGGTGACGGCAGGCCGACGGTGACGGTTCGGCCGCCGGGTGCGGTGAGGTCGATCGCGGTCTGCAGGGCGAGCGGGTGGCCTGCCGCCTCGATGACGACCGCGGCCTTCACTCCTTGCTCGCGCGCCTGGTCCGGTGTGTACGCCTCGTGGACGCCCATGGACATTGCGAGGTCGAGCTTGTCGGCGAGCTGGTCGACGCCGATGACCTGGACGTCGTGGTGTGCCAGCGCGGTGATCACCGCGGCCATGCCGACGCCGCCGAGCCCGACGACGACGACGGTCTGGCCGGACTGCGGCCGTCCGGCGTTGATGACCGCTCCACCGCCGGTGAGGACGGCGCAACCGAGCAGCGAGGCGACCTCGGGCGGCACGTCGGCGGGCACCGGCACCACGGAGCGACGGTCGACGACGGCGTAGGTGGCGAAACCGGAAACCCCGAGGTGATGGTTGACGGGTTCGCCGCCGCGCGACAGCCGCCGTTCACCGCCCATCAGCGTGCCCGCGCCGTTGGCTGCACTACCGGGTTCGCACGGCGTCAGCCCGTTGGTGGCGCACGCCGGACACTGGCCGCACCTGGGCAGAAAGGTCATGACGATGCGCTGGCCGACGGGCACGTCCGCCATGGCGGACCCGGCCTGCTCGACGACTCCCGCTGCCTCGTGCCCAAGAAGCATCGGCACCGGGCGAACGCGGCTGCCGTCGACCACCGACAGATCGGAATGGCAGAGGCCTGCCGCTTCGATGCGGACCAGCAGTTCGGAGTCGCCGGGCGGTGCGAGTTCGAGCTCTCCGACGGAGATGGGCTGCGATTCGGCGTACGGCCGTGGCCGACCGATCTGTTCGAGCACGGCGCCGTGGATCCTCATGGTGACCAGCCTGCCGTGACTGGGACACTGCTGCCATGACAAGCGAGCAATCGCTCACCAGCCGGGACTTCCCGGTGCACTGGTCGGTGCATACCCGCTGGACCGACAACGACATGTTCGGCCACCTCAACAACGCCGTGTACTACGCGCTGTTCGACACCGCGATCAACGCTTGGATCAACACCTCGTGCGGGATCGATCCGCTGACCGTGCCGTGGCTGGGGGTCGTCGCGGAGTCGGGTTGTAAGTACCTGTCCGAGTTGAAGTTTCCCGATCCATTGGTCGTGGGACTGGCGGCGACCCGGCTGGGCAACAGCAGCGTCACATATCGGCTCGCGATCTTCCAGGAGCCCGACGAGGCGGTCGCCGCCGTCGGCCACTGGGTGCATGTGTACGTCGACCGCGCCAACCGCAGGCCGGTGCCGATTCCGGACCCCATCCGCGAGCTGCTGGAAAAGGCGCGCGTGGAGTAGTCGATATGCTCGGCCAATGCCGCTCGTGAGCAAGACAGTTGAAGTCACCGCCCCCGCCGAATCGATCATGGCGATCGTCGCCGACTTCGAGTCGTATCCGCTGTGGAACGAGGAGATCAAGGGCTGCTGGGTGCTGGCCCGTTACGACGACGGCAGGCCGAGCCAGCTGCGGCTCGACGTCGTGGTCATGGGCCAGTCGGGCACGTTCATCACCGCGGTCTACTACCCGGCGGAGTACCAGATCTACACCGTGATGCAGCAGGGCGAGTTCTTCGAGAAGCAGGAGCAGAAGTTCTCGGTGGTGGCGACCGGGGCGACCTCGTTGTTGACCGTGGATCTGGATGTCGAGACCAAGCTGCCGATCCCCAAGGCGATGGTGAAGAAGGCGATCGGCGACACCCTGGAGTATCTGGCGGGCAACCTCAAGGCCCGCGCCGAGCAGTTGGCCGCCAGCCCATAGGTGTCACGTGCCGAGCGCGTCCCAGAATGATTCGTCGTTCCGGCTTGCGATCACAGCCGCTTCCTCACGGAGCGCGAGAACGCGCTGGTGGATCCGGTACTCCGTGGCGCGGGGCATCTCACCAGGGCCGTAACGGCCGCGTTTGAGCCGGAACACCCTGCCATGGGCGATCTCGCTCCGTAAGGCGTCCGACACTACTTTCGACGCTCGTCCGGGAATGTCGAAGCTCTGGAACTCCAGCGCATCGATCAGGTCAGCCACGGTCTGCGGACCGTGCTGGAACAGATACATAGTGAGCGCATAGCGAAGCTCGACGCCTCGCAGCTGGCGGTTGTGGATCACGGCACGACCGTGCCAGGGGCTGCCGACAATTTCGGCGTCGCCTCCTGGGTAGCAGATGTGGTGTGCCCGGCTCGTGGCGACAGAGTCGTTACTGGCGACAAAGTCGGCCAGAGGTGGGCACGGCGAGCAGTGGGGGTGAGAGCGGGCTAGGCCGACAACCTCGCCGGCGTCAGCTCCACAACCCGATCTCGTCGAGCCGCTCGACCAATCGCTCCGCGGCGTCCGCGAACTCCCCGTTCGTGAGACTGACGACGGTGTCGACATCGTGGCGGCGCAACGCCGCGATCAACTCGCGGTGGCTGGCCACCGCGGCAGCGCCCCACACCGCATCGCTGGCATACACCTGCCCCGGCAGGTACCGCGCGACGTGCAACAGGAACCAGGCCAGCTTGATCCGGCCGGTCGAGCGGTTGAACGCCCGATGGAAAGCGAACTCCGCCGCGACGACCTCCTCGGGATCGCCGCGTTCGACGGCGGCCGCGAGGCTGTCGTTGAGCCGTTCCAGCTCCTCCGTCTGCGCATCGGTGATCCGCTCGGCCGCGGTCACGGCGAGCTCCTTGGCGATCGTGGCCTGCAGCCAGAAGATGTCCTCGATGTCGCCACGTGTCAGCGGCACCACCACGTGTCCCCGGTGCGGCTCGAGTTGCACCATGCCCTCGCCGCGCAGGGTGCGCAGCGCCTCCCGCACCGGGGTGATGCTGACCCCCAGCGCAGCGGCGGTTTCGTCGAGTCGGATGAACGTCCCCGGACGCAGCGTGCCGGTCATGATGTCGGTGCGCAAACGGGCGGCGACCTCGTCGGAGAGTTGCTCGCGACGCACCCCCCGCCGCCGCTGCGCGCGGGGCCTGGCGGGTGCATTCATGACTGTCTCCGGTGTGTCTGGCGAGGGGTTGTCCCCGAGCCGCCGAGGCCATAGTGTGACCGGGCAACACCATGTTTGATCAAATATCAACGTCGCGCAACCCCGATGGAGCACCAGCCGTTGACCGAGCCGTCGTTTACCGAGCAGCCGTATCTGGCGCGCCGGCAGAACTGGACCAACCAGCTCGCACGGCATGCGTTGATGCAGCCCGACGCCACCGCACTGCGGTTCCTCGGTCACACCACGACGTGGGGTGAACTCGATCGGCGCGTGACCGCACTGGCCGGTGCGTTGAGCCGGCGCGGCGTCGGCTCGAGCGACCGCGTGCTGGTCCTGATGCTCAATCGCACCGAGTTCATCGAATCGTTCCTGGCGGCCACCAAGCTCGGCGCCATCGCCGTACCGGTCAACTTCCGGATGACCCCACCGGAGATCGCCTTCCTCGTCAGCGACTGCCAGGCCCAGATCGTGATCACCGAGGCCGTGCTGGCCAACGTGGCGACGGCAGTGCGCGACATCGACCCGACACTGAAGACGGTGATCGTCGCAGGGGGCGCCACCGATGATGAGGTGATCAGCTACGACGACGTGATCGCGGAGCCAGGCGATGCGCCCGAACCGGTGGACATCCCCAACGACTCGCCCGCGCTCATCATGTACACGTCCGGCACCACCGGCAGGCCCAAGGGCGCGGTGCTCACGCACACGAACCTCACCGGCCAGGCGATGACCAACTTGTTCACGATCGGCGCCGACATCAACCGCGACGTCGGCTTCATCGGGGTGCCGCTGTTCCACATCGCAGGCATCGGCAACACGATTACGCCCCTACAGCTTGGGCTGCCGACCGTCATCTACCCGCTCGGGGCATTCGACCCGGCGCACCTGCTCGACGTGCTCGAGGCGGAGCAGGTGACGTCGATGTTCCTGGTGCCCGCCCAGTGGCAGGCGGTGGTCGCAGAGCAGCGCGCGAACCCGCGGAAGCTACAGCTGCGCGTGCTGTCATGGGGTGCCGCACCGGCGTCGGACGCGCTGCTGCGCGATATGGCCGAGACCTTCCCAGGCACGCAGATCTACGCCGCGTTCGGCCAGACCGAGATGTCACCAGTCACCTGTATGTTGTTGGCACAGGATGCAATTCGTAAGCTCGGCTCGGTCGGCAAGGTGATCCCGACGGTGGCCGCAAGGGTCGTCGACGAGAACATGAACGACGTTCCCGTCGGTCAAGTGGGCGAGATCGTCTACCGGGCGCCGACGCTGATGGCCGGCTATTGGAACAACCCGAAGGCCACCGCCGAGGCCTTCGCCGGCGGTTGGTTTCACTCCGGAGACCTGGTCCGCCAGGACGAGGAGGGCTACGTCTGGGTCGTCGACCGCAAGAAGGACATGATCATCTCGGGCGGAGAGAACATCTACTGCGCCGAGGTCGAGAACGCCCTGGCCGAGCACCCAGCGATCGTCGAGGTGGCGGTGATCGGACGCCGAGACGAGCGATGGGGTGAGGTTCCGGTGGCGGTCGCCGCGGTCCATACTGATCTTGACCTCGGAGATCTTGATGGCTTCCTTACCGAACGGCTGGCGCGGTACAAACATCCCAAGGCGCTGGAGATCGTCGATGCGCTGCCGCGCAACCCCGCTGGCAAAGTCCTCAAAACGGAACTGCGAGCGCGTTATGGCGCACAGAATCTGATTGACGCTGGCGAAAGTTCCACTCCGCCAACGGTTTCTACTGTGGCACAAGACATCTAACGGACGGAGGTGGGTTTGCTAACGGTTACGGTCACAATCCTGCCGATGCGGTGCAATGTCGCATATCAATCGGGTACAGTCCTGTGGTCTGTCTTACTACCCGCGAGTAAGGAGACGGTGGCCACTCACACTGGGTTGGGGCAAGGAGGAGGCGTGCGACAGGGTCTGCCGCTGCGCCGCGTCACTCGCGGCTTCGTCGTCGGAGGCCACCGGTGACAACGTCACCCGGCGTCGTCGACTACGTCCGCGATCAGACCAGGCCGGCGCTGACGGCTGTCGGCGGCTTCGTCCGCATGTGTGTGCTCACCGGCAAGGCTTTGTTCAGGCCGCCGTTCCAGTGGCGCGAATTCATCCTGCAGAGCTGGTTTCTGTTCCGGGTGTCCTTCCTGCCCACCCTCGCGGTCTCGGCCCCGCTGACAGTGCTCCTGATCTTCCTGCTGAACATCCTGCTTGCCGAGTTCGGCGCCGCCGACGTGTCCGGCGCGGGCGCGGCGATCGGTGCCGTCACCCAGTTGGGCCCGTTGGTGACAGTGCTCGTGGTGGCAGGCGCCGGGTCGACGGCGATCTGCGCCGACCTCGGTGCCCGCACCATCCGTGAGGAGATCGACGCGCTCGAGGTGCTCGGCATCGACCCCATCCACCGCCTTGTCGTTCCCCGCGTGGTCGCCTCGACGTTCGTCGCATTGCTGCTCAACGGAGCGGTGATCACCATCGGCCTGGTCGGTGGCTTCGTCTTCGGTGTGTATCTCCAGAACGTCTCGGCGGGCGCCTATGTCTCGACGCTGACGCTGATCACCGGCCTTCCCGAGGTGTTGATCTCGGTGGTCAAGGCCACCGTCTTCGGTTTGATTGCCGGGCTGGTGGGCTGCTATCGCGGTCTCACGGTGTCGGGCGGCGCCAAGGGCGTCGGCACCGCGGTCAACGAGACACTGGTGTTGTGCGTGATCGCGCTGTTCGCGGTCAACGTGGTGCTGACCACGATCGGTGTCCGGTTCGGAACGGGGCGTTGACGTGTCGAGCACTCAGGTCCTGCGTTCTCGGTTCCCGCGGGGCGCCGCCAGTGCCGACAGATTGGTCGGCGCACCCGGGCGGTTCCTCGACAGCGTGGGCCACGTCGCGTGGTTCGTCATCACCGCGATGGGCTCGATCGGGCACGCGCTGCGTTACTACCGCAAGGAGACGCTGCGGCTGATCGCCGAGATCGGCATGGGGACAGGCGCGATGGCGGTGATCGGCGGCACCTCCGCGATCGTCGGCTTCGTCAGCCTGTCCGGTTCATCGCTGGTCGCGATCCAGGGGTTCGCGTCGCTGGGCAACATCGGTGTCGAGGCCTTCACCGGCTTCTTCGCCGCGATGATCAACGTGCGGTCTGCCGCCCCACTGGTGTCGGGTGTCGCGCTCGCGGCCGTCGTCGGCGCCGGCGCCACCGCCGAGCTTGGCGCCATGCGCATCAGCGAGGAAATCGACGCCCTCGAGGTGATGGGCATCAAGTCGATCTCGTACCTGGTGTCGACGCGGATCATGGCAGGCTTCGTCGTGATCATCCCGCTGTACGCGATGGCGATGATCCTTTCGTTCCTGTCCGGTCAGGTGACCACCACACTGTTCTACGGCCAGTCGACGGGCACCTATCAGCACTACTTCAGCACGTTCCTGCGACCCGAGGACGTGTTCTGGTCGTTCGTCGACGCCATCATCATCTCGATCATCGTGATGCTGAACCATTGCTACTACGGCTATTTCGCCAGCGGTGGGCCGGTCGGCGTCGGCGAGGCGGTCGGCCGGGCCATGCGAGCATCCCTGGTGGCGGTGGCATTGGTGGTCCTGTTTGTTGCGTTGGCGCTCTACGGCGTCGACCCGAACTTCAACCTGACGGTGTAGCGAATGACCGCACCGCTGAACACCAAACGCGAACCGCCATACAAGTTGGCCGGGTTGATCCTGGCGTTGATCACCATCGCCGTCGTCGTGCTGGCCTACATGCAGTTCCGCGGCGATTTCCTGAATCGCGAACAGCTGACTATGATTTCGTCGCGCGCGGGTCTGTCGATGGACCCGGGCGCGAAGGTCACCTACAACGGGGTGGAGATCGGCAGAGTCGGCAAGGTGCAGGCGGTCAGTGTCGGCGATCAGCCGCAGGCGAAGATCACCCTGGACGTGGATCCGAAGTACTTCAAGTTCATCCCGCAGAATGTCACCGCCGATATCACCGCCACCACGGTCTTCGGCAACAAGTACATCTCGTTCACATCGCCGAAAAATCCCACGCCGCAACGCATCACGCCGAAAGACATCATCGATGTGACGTCGGTGACCACCGAGTTCAACACGTTGTTCGAGACAGTCGTGGAGGTGGCTCAGCAGGTCGACCCGGTCAAGCTCAACCAGACGTTGTCCGCCACCGCGGAAGCGCTCAGCGGGCTCGGTGATCGGTTCGGCCAGTCGATCGTCCACGGCAACGAGATCCTGGCCGACGTCAACCCGCAGATGCCCCAAATCCGGCAGGACAACCGGCTGTTGGCCGATCTCGGCGACGTGTACGCCAACGCGGCGCCGGACCTGTTCGACGGTCTGAAGAACGCGGTGACGACCGCGCGCACCCTCAACGAGCAGCAGGGCAACATCGATCAGGCGTTGATGGCCGCGGTCGGATTCGGCAACACCGGCGGCGACATCTTCGAACGCAGTGCGCCCTATCTGGTGCGTGGTACCGCGGATCTGGTGCCCACCTCACAACTGCTCGATACCTACAGCCCTGAGCTGTTCTGCATGATCCGTAACTACCACGACATCGAACCGAAGGCCTCCGCGGCGCTTGGCGGCAACGGGTATTCGCTGCGGACCACGTCGGAACTCATGATTGGCGCGGGCAACCCATACGTGTATCCGGACAACCTGCCGCGGGTGAACGCGCGAGGCGGCCCCGAGGGCAGGCCGGGTTGTTGGCAGCCCATCACGCGTGATCTATGGCCGATGCCCTATCTGGTGATGGACACCGGTGCCTCCATCGCGCCGTACAACCACATCGAGCTCGGCCAGCCGCTCCTTATCGAGTACGTGTGGGGACGCCAGATCGGGGAGAACACGATCAACCCATGAAAATCACCGGAACTGCCATCAAGCTCGGCATCTTCTCACTGGTGCTGCTGCTGTTCACCGCGATGCTCATCGTGGTGTTCGGTCAGATGCGGTTCGACCGCACCACCGGGTATTCGGCGATCTTCTCCAATACCAGTGGTCTTCGCACTGGCCAGTTCGTGCGAGCCTCCGGCGTCGAGGTCGGCAAGGTCTCCAAGATCCAGCTCATCGACGGCGGATCCAAGGTGCGGGTCGACTTCAACGTGGATCGCTCGCTGCCCCTGTTCGACGGAACCACCGCGTCCGTCCGGTATCTGAACCTGATCGGCGACCGGTACATGGAGCTCAAGCGCGGCGACAGCGACAAGCGCCTGCCGCCCGGCGGCACCATCCCGCTCGAACGCACCCAACCTGCAGTCGATCTCGACGCGTTGATCGGTGGCTTCCGGCCCCTGTTCCGGGCTCTCGACCCCGACAAGATCAACAACATCGCCCAGTCGATCATCACGATCTTCCAGGGACAGGGCGGCACCATCAACGACATCCTCGACCAGACCGCGTCGCTGACGTCGGCGCTGGCGGATCGCGACCAAGCCATCGGCGAGGTGATCAAGAACCTGAACACGGTGCTGGACACCACCGTCAAGCATCAGCAGCAGTTCGACGACACCCTGCAGAACTTCGAGAAACTCATCACCGGGCTGAAGGACCGCGAGGATCCGATCGCAAGCTCGGTCGCCAACATCAGCGACGCGGCGGGCACGGTCGCCGATCTGCTTGCCGACAACCGCCCGCTGCTGCAGAGCACCGTCGGCTATCTCGAAGGGGTCCAGCAGCCACTCGTGGATCAGAAGGATCAGCTCAACGACATCCTGGTCCGCCTGCCAACGGCGTTCAACATCATCGGCCGGGCCGGCGGCATCTACGGCGACTTCTTCAACTTCTACGCGTGCGATATCTCGTTGAAGCTCAACGGCTTGCAGCCGGGCGGCCCCGTCCGCACGGTCAAGCTCTTCAGCCAGCCGTCGGGTAGGTGCACGCCGCAATGAGGACACTCGAGGGTTCGAACCGCGTTCGAAACGGGTTGATGGGCATCGTCGTCCTTCTTCTCGTTCTCGGTGTGGGGCAGAGCTTCGCCAGCGTGCCGATGCTGTTCGCGACGCCGACGTACTACGCCCAGTTCTCCGACACCGGCGGCATCAACACGGGCGACAAGGTGCGCATCGCCGGCGTAGACGTCGGCCGGGTGCGGTCGATGCGGATCGACGGCGACAGGGTCGTCATCGGCTACTCGCTCGGCGGGACCCAGATCGGTACCCAGAGCCGCGCCGCCATCCGGACCGACACCATCCTGGGCCGGCGCAACATCGAGATCGAACCGCGCGGTTCGGAAGCGTTGCGAGCCAACGGGGTTCTTCCCCTCGGGCAGACCACGACGCCGTACCAGATCTACGACGCGTTCTTCGATGTGACGAAGGCGGCGTCGGGCTGGGACACCCAGATGGTGAAGCGGTCGTTGAACGTGTTGTCCGAGACCATCGACCAGACCTATCCGCACCTGTCCGCCGCGCTCGACGGTGTCGCCCGGTTCTCCGACACCATCGGCAAGCGCGACGATCAGATCAAACAGCTGCTCGCCAACGCCAACAAGATCGCGGGCGTCCTCGGCAGCCGCAGTGAGCAGGTCAACCGGCTGCTGGTCAACGCGCAGTCGCTGCTCGCGGCGATCAACGAACGCCAGTACGCCGTCAGCATGCTGCTCGAGCGGGTGTCCTCCTTCTCCGAGCAGGTGAGGGGCTTCATCAATGACAACCCGAACCTCAACCACGTACTCGAGCAACTGCGCACCATCAGCGACATTCTGAACGCTCGCAGGGGCGACCTGATGCAAACACTGACGACCGTGGCGAAATTCGTTGCGTCGCTTGGTGAAGCGGTGGCTTCCGGCCCGTTCTTCAAAGTCCTGCTGGTCAACCTGCTGCCGGGTCAGATCCTGCAGCCGTTCGTCGACTCCGCCTTCAAGAAGCGCGGCATCGACCCCGAGAAGTTCTGGGGGGATGCGGGCCTGCCTGCTTACCGGTTCCCCGACCCGAACGCACAGCGGTTCCCGAACGGTGCTCCCGCACCGGGGCCGACCGTGCTCGAAGGCACGCCCGACCATCCCGGTCCTGGGGTGCTGAAGGGCTCGCCGTGCTCGTACACGCCGCCACCCGACGTGCTGCCGCGGCCGGGAGACCCGCTGCCGTGTTCACACCTGAGCGTCGGTCCGTTCGGTGGTCCCGAGTACGGCCCGCCGGACGTGGTGACCTCGAACCCGAACCCGAACGGTCCCGGCTTCACTCCCGGCGTGCCCGCCGCGGCCATCCCGGGTCAGCTGCCGCCGGACATGCCCGGCGCGCCGGTCCCGCTGCCGCCTGCTCCTCCCGGTGCACGCACAGTGCCGGTGGGTCCGCTCCCGCCGGAGGGGCCGGACTTCACACCAGGCATCGCGCCATTGCCACCCGCCCTGACGGGTCCGCCGCCGCCGCCCGGGCCCGGCCCGGACGCGGGGCCTGCCGGTACACCGCCGTTGCCGGGCAATCCGCCGTACCTCCCGCCCGGATCGCAGGGGGGCTGAGTAGATGTCGACAATCTTCAACATCCGAAACCTGAAGATGCCGGGCGTCTCTCGGGCTTCGGTCATCATCGGCACGCTGATCGTGATCCTGGCGCTGGTGGCCGCGCTCGTCGGCTACAACCTGTACAAGAGGCTGACCACCAACACCGTCGTCGCCTACTTCCCGGAGACCCTTGCGCTGTACGCCGGCGACAGGGTGACGATCATGGGCGTCAAGGTCGGCGCGATCGACAATATCGAGCCGGCGGGCGACAAGATGAAGGTGACGTTCCACTACGACAACAGCTACAAGGTGCCTGCCAACGCCACCGCGTCGATCCTCAACCCGAGCCTGGTGGCGTCGCGCAACATCCAGCTGTCGCCGCCGTACACCGGCGGACCCGTGATGGAGGACAACGCCGTCATTCCGGTCGACCGCACGCAGGTGCCGGTCGAGTACGACCAGTTGCGCGATTCGATCAACCGGATCCTGACCGACCTCGGCCCGACGCCCGAGCAGCCCAAGGGCCCGTTCGGCGACATCATCGAGTCCGCGGCAACAGGATTCGCAGGCAAGGGTGAACAGCTCAACAAGACACTGAACGGACTGTCGGAAGCGCTCTACACCCTCAACGAGGGGCGCGGCGACCTCTTCGGTGTCATCAAGAGTCTGGCGCTTTTCGTCAACGCGCTCTATCAGAGCGATCAGCAGTTCGTCGCGCTCAACGACGACCTGGCCACGTTCACCAACTCGTTCACGAACACCGATCGTGAGGTGGCCAACGCGCTGCAGGAGCTCAACCAGCTGTTGACCACCACGCGCCAGTTCATCAGCAAAAACGGCGAGGTGCTGACCCACGACGTCAACAACCTCGCCGACGTCACCAACGCGATCCTGCAGCCGGATCCGTTGAACGGCTTGGAGACCGCGTTGCACGTGTTCCCCACGCTCGCCGCAAACCTGACGAACATTAATTCACCGGTGGCCGGTGGCGTCATGGGCCTCCCCACCATCAACAACTTCGCGAACCCACTTCAGTTCATTTGCAGCTCAATTCAGGCCGGCAGCAGGCTCGGCTACCAGGACTCCGCGGAGTTGTGTGCACAGTACCTGGCGCCGATCCTCGACGCGATCAAGTTCAACTTCCCACCCTTCGGCCTCAATAACTTCACCAGCGCGATGACGCTGCCGAAGCAGATCTCGTACTCCGAACCGCGGCTGCAGCCGCCGGGCGGATACAAGGACACCACGGTGCCGGGCATCTTCTCGCGGGACACGTTGTGGTCGCACGGCAACCACGAGCCCGGCTGGGTGACCGCGCCCGGCATGCAGGGCGTCGACGTGCAACCGTTCACCGCGAACATGCTGACTCCCGACTCCCTGGCCGAGCTGATGGGTGGCCCCGACGCGGCGATCCCGCAGGCCCCGCCCGCATTCGGGGCACCGCCTGGAGGCAACCTGCCCGGCCCGCCGGACTCGTATAACGAGAACAACCCGTTGCCGCCGCCGTGGTATCCGCAGCCGGGACCGCCGCCTGGTCCCTCACCTGGCGTGATACCGGGCGACCCGGGCGGTTCGCCGCTGTCCGTGCCTGCACCCGCCGCCCCGGCTGGACCCGCGCCCGCGGGCCCGGCGCTACCCGCTGAGGCAGGTGGATGAGCATGCTCACGTTGGTTAGGTGGCGCCGAATCGCCAGGCGCGCCATGGCCCTCGTCATGGCGGCGTTGGTACTGAGCTCTTGTGGTTGGCAGGGCATCGCGAACGTGCCGCTGCCCGGTGGCCCCGGCACCGGACGCGACAAGATGACGATCTACGTGCAGATGCCGGATACGTTGGCGCTCAACGTCAACAGCCGCGTCCGGGTGGCCGACGTGTATGTCGGGCGTGTGCGCGAGATCGCGCTGAAGAACTGGGTCGCGACGCTGACGCTCGATCTGCAGCCGGGCATCAAGCTGCCCGTGAACACGCTCGCCAAGATCGGCCAGACCAGCCTGCTGGGCAGCCAGCACGTGCAGCTGGACGCGCCGCCGGAGCCGTCGCCGCAACTGCTGAAGAGTGGCGACACCATCCCGTTGAAGAACAGCTCCGCGTTCCCCAGCACGGAGCAGGTGCTGGCGAGCATCGCCACGGTCCTGCACGGCGGTGGCATCCAGAACCTGGACACGATTCAGACCGAGATCAACAACCTGCTGACCGGTCGGGCCGATCAGATCCGGGAGTTCCTGAACCGGCTGGACACGTTCACCGACGAGCTGAACAAGCAACGCGAGGACATCACCCGCGCGATCGATTCGACGAACCGGCTGCTCAACATCGTCGCTGCGCGCAACGACACGCTGGATCAGGTGCTGACCGAATTCCCGCCGCTGATCAAGCATTTCGCCGACACCCGCGATCTGTTCGCCGACGCGGTGGTCGCCCTCGGCAGGATCGGCGTGGCCGCCGACAACGCCCTGGTGCCGTCGAATGCCAACCTGCACACCAACCTGCAGAACCTGCAGCGGCCGCTCAAGCAGCTCGGCCGGGCGTCACCCTACCTGGTCGGCGCGCTCAAGATAATGCTGACCTTGCCGTTTCCGATCTCGAATGTGCCGAAGGTGGTCCGCGGCGACTACCTCAACGTGTCGCTGATGATCGATGCCACGCTGTCCGGCCTCGACAACAGCCTGTTGACGGGCACCGGGGTCTCGGGCATGCTACGCGCGCTCGAGCAGTCCTGGGGTCGTGATCCGGAGACGATGATCCCGGATGTGCGGTTCACGCCGAACCCGCACGACGCACCGAACGGACCGCTGGTGGAAAGGGGTGAGTGAGCAGTGCTGACCCGTTTCATCAAGATCCAGCTGGCGCTGTTCACGATCCTGACGCTCATCGCGCTCGTCGCACTGGGCTGGTACTACCTGCGGCTGCCCAGCGTCGTCGGCGTCGGCACCTACGACCTGCATGCCAACCTGCCCCGGTCCGGCGGCCTGTACGCGACCGCGAACGTGACGTACCGCGGCACGCAGATCGGGAAGGTCACCGACGTCAGGCCCACCGAGACGGGGGCCGAGGCCACGATGCGGATCGACAACCGCTACAAGATCCCGATCGACTCGGTGCCTAACGTGCACTCCGTGTCGGCGATCGGTGAGCAGTACCTGGACCTGGTGTCGACGGGCAACCCGGGCCAGTACTACCAGGACGGTCAGACGATGACGCAGCTGGGCGTCGTGCCGAGCGAGGTCGGTCCGGCGCTGGACTCGGCCAACCGCGGGCTGGCCGTGCTGCCCAAGGAGAAGATCGACGAGCTACTGACCGAAACATCGCAAGCTGTGGGCGGATTGGGGCCTGCGCTGCAACGGCTGGTCGACTCGACGACGAACATCGCGCAGGGCTTCAAGGACAACCTGCCGCAGGTCAACGACATCATCGCGCACTCGACGCCGATCCTCGAGAGCCAGGTCGACTCCGGCGACAACATCGACCAGTGGTCGCGCAACCTGAACATCATCGCCGCCCAGACCGCCGAACAGGACGCGGCGCTGCGCAGCGGGCTGCAGCAGGCCGCGCCGACACTCGATTCGACGGCCGAGGTGTTCAACGGTGTGCGTGACTCGCTGCCGCAGACGCTGGCGAACCTGGCCGTCGTGATCGACATGCTGAAGCGCTATCACAAGGGTCTGGAGCAGACGCTGGTGATCTTCCCGCAGGGCGCCGCCACCGCGCAGGCGGCCACGCTCTTCGACAACCTGGCCCAGCTGCCGCTGGCGCTGTCGCTCAACCAGCCGCCGCCGTGTCTGACCGGGTTCCTGCCCGCCTCGGAGTGGCGGTCGCCCGCCGACACCAGCATGGCGCCGCTGCCAACCGGCACCTACTGCAAGATTCCGAAGGACTACCAGGGCAACGTGGTTCGCGGTGCGCGCAACTACCCGTGCGTGGACGTCCCTGGTAAGCGGGCGGCCACCCCGAGGGAGTGCCGCAGCAACGAGCCCTACGTGCCGCTGGGAACCAATCCGTGGTACGGCGACCCGAACCAGGTGTTGTCCTGCCCCGCACCCGCAGCGCGCTGCGACCAGGGGGTCAATCCCGGCCGGGGTGTCATCCCGGCGCCCACGGTCAACAGCGGCGTCAACCCGGCGCCCGCGGACAAGCTGCCGCCGCCGGCACGGTCGTCGGCGCCGGTCAGCGACCCGCTGAGCCCGCCTGGCCAGGGCACGGTGCAGTGCAGTGGACAACAGCCGAACCCGTGTACGTACACTCCGGCAGCAGGACCACCCGGCGCGACGGCCATCTACAGCCCGACCAGCGGTGAGGTGGTCGGACCTGACGGCGTCAGGTACAACGTCAGCAACTCGAGTAACCCAGGAGACGACGGATGGAAGGAGATGCTGGCACCCGCCAGCTGAACCCCACCGATGCTGATGAAACGCCGGACGAGTCGTTAGCAGTATCTACAGAACACCAAACCGAACAAGCCACCGAAGACCAAACGCCGGAGCCGGCCGACGGGACCGTCGACGACGACCGGCGGCCATCGCGCCTCGGCGTCGGCTGGATGTCGGGAATCTGTGCCGCGCTGCTGATCCTGGCCGCAGGTGCAGGCGTCGGCGGATACTTCGCGCTGCGGTCTCATCACGAGATTGAGGCGATCGCGCAGGCGGACGCTGCGGCGCTGCAGGCGGCGAAGGATTGCGTCGCGGCGACGCAGGCGCCGGACACGACGGCCATGATCGCCAGCCAGTCCAAGATCATCGAGTGCGCGACAGCGGAGTGGGGTGTGCAAGCGCCCCTGTACAGCAGCATCCTGGCCGACGCCTACCAGGCGGGCAACGTCAAGGTGCAGGTGTCCGACATGCGGGGCGCAGTGGAGCGCCACAACGCCGATGGGTCTGTCGACGTGCTCATTGCGGTGCGGGTCAAGGTGACCAACTCCGATGGTCCCGACCAGGACCAGGGGTACCGGTTGCGTGTGCAGATGCAGCCTGATGCCGGCAAGTACAAGATCGCCCGGCTGGATCAGGTCGGTTCGTGACGGCTGTGCTCGACGCGAAGCCCGAGACGGCCGCCGAGGATTCGGCGCCCGAGCGACCGACCGCATCCTGGTTGGCGCGGGCCGGCGCGTTCTCGATCGACATGCTGTTGGGCGATGCCGTGATCGTGACGATGGCGCTGCTTACGCTGTCCGCACCGCAGCGTGGCTGGCTGTGGTGGACGTTCACCGGCGCGGCCGTGCTGGTTGTCGTGCTGGTCGCGGTCAACCGGCTGCTACTGCCGACGATCACCGGATGGTCGCTGGGGCGCGCGCTGTTCGGCATCGCCGTGAGGAAACGCGACGGGTCGCCCGTCGGCCTTGCCCGAATGGTCGGGCGTGACCTGGCGCATCTGCTCGACACCGCCGCGTTGTTCATCGGATGGTTGTGGCCGTTGTGGGACCGCCGCCGGCGCACGTTCGCGGATCTGCTGTTGCGCACCGAGGTGTTGAAGGTCGACCCCCCGCAGCGTGATATGCGCAGGCCCGTCGCGGTGACGCTCATTGCGGCGACGCTGCTGTGCGCGGCCGGTGCGGGCCTGAGCTATCTGGTGGTGTACCGGCATGATCGGGCGAACGACGCGGCGCGCGCGCAGATCGCGTCGGAGGGGCCGCGGATCGTCGAACAGATGCTGAGCTATGACGTCGACACGTTGCAGCAGGACTTCTCCCACGCACAGTCGCTGACGACCGATGCCTACCGGCCGCAGTTGATCGCCCAGCAGCAGGCGGTGCAGCGTGCGGGCGCCACCAAGAACGAGTACTGGGCGGTGAGCAGCGCGGTGCTCTCGGCAACGCCGGCGCATGCGGCGATGTTGTTGGCGATGCAGGGGCAGCGCGGCAGCGACGCGAAGGCTCTCAAGTTCATCACCGCGACGGTGCGGGTCGACTTCGACAGGTCACGCGACGGGCAGTGGCGCGTCGCCAATCTCACCGTGCTGAAGAAGCCGCAGATGAATACGGCAGGCCAGTGAGCCCGCGGCGCAAGTTCGAGGCCGACGAGCAGGATTTCTTCGCCGTGGCGCCTAGGCCGCCACGGCGCTGGGGCCTGGCGCTCATCGCGACGCTGGCGACGCTGTTGATCGCGGCAGCAATCACCGGAAGCACGCTCATGCTGATTCAGCACGAGAAGGATCGCAGGGCCTCGGTTAAGGAAGCCGCGGCGTTGGGCTACGTACGTGAGTTCATGACGGCGTATACGACGGTGGATCCGTTCCACGCCAACGACTATGCCGACCGGATCCTCGCGCAGGGCACCGGCGATTTCGCGAAGATGTTCAAGGAGAAGGAGAACGAGATCCTGGTCCAGGTCGCGCGCGCCGAGCCCACCAAGGGCACTGTGCTCGAGGCGGGCCTGCAGCGGTGGAACGACAACGGCAGCGTAGACGTGCTGGTCGCGACGAAGATCTCGTCGAAGTCACCGGACGGGAAGTCGACAATCGAGAGCGGAAACCGTTGGGTTGCAACGGCTATCAAGGAAGGACAGCAGTGGAAGATCAGCCAGCTGATTCAGGTGATCTGACCACCGACGCTGAATCGCCTGCGGACGCTGAACAGGCGGCCGACGCCAAGGCCGCCCGTCGCCGCCATCGGATGCCGCTGCGCAAGGAGCTGGCGGCAGACGGTGAGGCCACCGACGACGAGACGTCCTCGGCGGACGTCCAACCCGAGCCCGAGGCCGCCGAGGTACCCGACGTCACCCAAGCCGAACCCGCGGCACCGCGTCGGCGGTGGAGCCTGTTCCGACGTCGTTCGAAAACACCTGAACCCGAGGCTGTTTCAGGGCCAGTGGAAGACGTCGCGGAACCGGAGGAGCCCGAAGCGGCCCAACCGGCAGCACGCGTGCCCGTCGGCAAGGCCAGCCGCACGGCCAAGACTGTGACCGAGTTGGAACCGAGCGCCGATGAGACGCCGGTCGTCGAGAACCCGGAAGCGGCGAGCACGGAAACCGAGAGTGCGGAAACCGGGGACGCGCCTGCCGAGGAAACGCCACAGGAAGAGCCGATCCTGGTGCCGCACCGGCCCGCAGGCAAGCGACTGACCATTGCGGCGGCCGCTGCGGGCGTCCTCTTCGTCGGTGCGGCCGCCTTCGCGGGTGCGACGCTGCAGCCATTCCTCGCCGACCGCGCATTGGTGCACACCAAGCTTGACGTCGCTCGGACGGCCGCGAACGCGATCACGACGTTGTGGACGTACACCCCGGACAACATGGACAAGCTGCCGGAGCGGTCCGCAGGCTACCTCGGTGGCGACTTCGCCAACGAGTACCGCAAGTACATCGACGCGATCGTCGCATCGAACAAGCAGGCGCAGGTCACCAACACCACGCAGGTGATGGGCGCGGCCGTGGAATCGGTCACGCCGACCGAGGCCACCGCGATTGTGTACACCAATTCGGTGGCCACCAGCCCCGTGTCGAAGAACATCCCGTCACTTCGCTACCTCTCCTACCGGTTGACGATGCAGCGCCACGACGCGAAGTGGTTGATCACCCGCATGTCGACGGTGACGTCTTTCGATCTGACCCCGCAGTTGTAGCCGGCAGATCACCGGCAATGCCCGTCGTTTCCCCGGTTTCTGAACGGGCGACGGTCGCGTGCCTCCTGCTGCTGACGTTCGCCACGGGCATCGTCGACGCCATCAGCGTGCTGGTGCTCGGCCACGTCTTCGTCGCCAACATGACGGGCAACGTAATCTTCCTCGGGTTCTGGTTCGCGCCGCACTCTGTCGTCGACATGACCGCCGCCCTCATCGCATTCGTGAGCTTCGTGACGGGCGCGATCATCGGTGGACGGCTGTCGCGACACCTCGACGGCGATGTCCGGCGGTGGCTCACGGTGGCGCTCGGCATCGAGGTCGTCATGTTGGCATCGCTGTCGATACTCAGCGGGACGGGTGTGCTCGACTACCACGACAACACCAAGCTGATCCTGATCGCAGGACTGGCGGTGACATTCGGGTGTCAGGCCGCGACGGCCCGTCAGTTCGGCATTCAGGAGCTGTCCACCACAGTGCTCACCACGACGATCGTGGGCATCGGCTTCGACAGCCGCATCGCAGGTGGCGCCGGGCACCGCAAGAGGCTGCGTTTCAGCGTCGTGCTGACGATGTGCGCGGGGGCGTTGGTCGGGGCGACCATGACTCGTTGGGTCGTCGCACCGGTGATCGGAATCGCCGCGGCCGTGGTGGCCCTCGCCGCCGCGATCTTTCGGTTCGGCCCCAACAGGCGCGAAGATCCCGCGCGATAGTCTCGGCGCATGCCTTCAGTGCTCGTCACCGGCGCAAGCCGTGGAATCGGCAAGTCGATCGTCGAGCACCTGGCCGCACGTGGCTGGGACGTGATCGCCGGTGTCCGCAACGAACGCGACGCGGCTGCCGTCATCGCGCTGAACCCGCAGCAGATCTCCTCGGTGATCCTCGACGTCACCGATGCCGGCCGCATCGCCGCGCTCAGCGAGTCCCTGCCCGAGCGGTTGGACGCCGTCGTCAACAATGCCGGCATTGTGGTGAGCGGACCGATGGAGACGGTTACACCCGATGGATGGCGAAAACAGTTGGAGATCAACGTGATCGGCCAGCTCGCCGTCACCCAGGCGGTGCTCCCGCGGCTGCGCAGGTCGCGAGGGCGGGTGGTTTTCATCTCCAGTGTCAACGGACAGCTGTCGATGCCGCTGGTCGGCGCCTACAGCGCCAGCAAGTTTGCATTGGAGGCCGCCGCCGATGCGCTGCGAATGGAGTTGCGGCCGTGGCACATAGGCGTCGCCATCGTCGAGCCCTCGCAGACCGACACCGATATGTGGCGGACCGCCGACGACATGGTCGAACAGACCGAGGCCGCGCTGACGGCCGAGCACCGCGAGTTGTACGCACGACACATCGCGGGCTTCAAGAAGATGATCCCGGTGTCCCAGAAGCTGGCCGTTCCCGCCGAAAAGGTGGCCGCCGTCGTCGAGGAGGCGCTGACCGCCCGCAGGCCACGACCGCGTTACGTCGTCGGCGTCGGGACCAAACTGCAGATCGCCCTGATGACGAACCTGCCCGCATCGCTCCGCGACCGGATGTTGCGACGCGTATCCGGCCAACCCTAGTGTTCGTCAAACGCAGCACCGGGGCACCGCCGGGCTTCTTCGCTTGCGAAGCCGCCGGGCTGCAATGGCTTTCGGCCACCGACGGCGGTCTGCCGTGCGCCGCGGTGATCGCGTACGACGACACCAGCCTGACGCTGGAACGGTTGGACACCGCGACGCCGACCAAGGCCACGGCATACGAATTCGGCAGGCGGCTCGCACGCACCCACGACGCCGGCGCTGATGCGTTCGGCGCGCCACCCAAGGGTTGGACCGGTCGCGGGTACTTCGGGCCGCTGCAGCATCCGCTGCCGATGCCGTACTCCGCCGGTGAGAAGTGGGGCAGCTTCTACGCACACGAGCGGCTGTCACCGATGGCAGACCGGGCGGCGGCGCGTTTGGATGCGCAGACACGTGACGCCATCGACATGGTCATGGCGCGTTGTGACGCCGGCGATTTCGACGACGACGACCCGCCGGCCCGGCTGCATGGCGATCTGTGGAGCGGAAACGTGATGTGGACGCCCGGCGGCGCGGTGTTGATAGATCCGGCCGCGCACGGCGGCCACCGCGAGACCGATCTCGCCATGCTGGCGCTGTTCGGCTGCCCGCACTTCGCGACGGTGATCGAGGGCTATCAGGCGCACCGGCCACTGCGCGAGGGCTGGCGGGACCGCGTCGGGCTGCATCAGCTGTATCCACTACTTGTACACATTGTGCTTTTCGGCGGTGGGTACGCCAGGCAGACGACTGCCGCCGCATTGAGCGCGTTGCGCGCTGACAAACAACGCTATTCATAGCCAGGCGGCGTCGACTGATAGGCGACGGTCGAGCCGTCAATTAAGAGCAAGCCAACTGGGCAGCGCGCGCTCCCGAGCGTCGCACAGCACCTGACGGGTGTCGCATGAACCGCGCGGCACGCCCGCGCCCGCCCACATGCCGCCGGTGTCGCGTCGCAGCACGATCGCAGACGAGCTACCGCCGTCGAGCAGGATCGCGGTGTCGCTGCCGAGACCGCGGAACAGATCCTGGATCTGGTCCGGTGTGTAGCTGCCACCTTGGAAGACGTACATCTCGTTCTTGGTCTTGGCGTACGCGAGCGCCGTTCGGGCCGCGCTGGGGCCGCCGTCGTTGAGCTGTCCGGTGTCGCCCGGCGCCAGCAGCCCGATGCCGCTGACCGCGACGAACCCCGCGCCCTTGTCGAGCAGGCCTTGAATGACCGGCGAGGCCGCGTCGTAGTCCTGCTGACCGCTCGGCGCCACGACATACGGCGCGCCGCCGACCGGCAGGATCATCGTCGACAGAGCGCTCCAGCTTTCGCCTCCGCCGGACAGGCCCTGCTTACCGGCGTAGGCGACTGTTCCCGTCACCGCTGCGTTGGCGCGACCCTGCCCGCGGGTGTTGTCGACGTAGGCGCCAAGCGGAGAACTGCATCCCGTGGACTTCCACGACCCGCCCCTCTGACCCCGTACGTCGAAGAAGTTGGCGTTGATTGCAATCGTCGGCTGACCAAGCGCTTGCCAAGCCTGCAGCGGGGTGTAGATCTCCGAGGCCTGCCACAGGCCTTCACCGGTGCGCGCCCGCGGATCCCGTTCACACCGGGCTTGATAGCCGGAGTGCGAATCGACGAGCAGGCGCGGCGCAAGCCGTTGGGAGGCGGACTTGATGATCATCAGGTGCCCGCCGTTGCTCATCTCGTACCAGCCACCGCGCGCGTTGAGCATCGGTGCCGGCGCGCCGCCACCGAAGTTGTAGACGAGGTAGGCGCCACGAGTGGTGGCGATGGCGTTAGCCAACAGCTCGCGGCCGTCGGCGGCCCGTGCGGTCGGGGGCGGCGTCGTCGCCATGGCCGCGAACACCGCGAGGGTCGCGGCACACGCCACGAATCGCGGGAGGTTCACGGGTGGAATCGGCACGGTCGCCCCTTTGCTGAGACAGCTTGACCCAAGACAACATCAATCACAGATGACTCACAGTAAACTTTGGTAACAGCTGTGCACCGGTTGTGTGTCGGCTGGGACGCCGCCCTTAGCTGAGTGGAATTCGCTGGAACGGGTAACCCCGCGTCGTAGGAACTTGAACGTGAGGAGCAGAAGTGATCGGGACAATCATCGGTGCAATCGTCGTCGGCCTGATCGTCGGAGCGCTGGCGCGACTGATCATGCCGGGCAAGCAGAACATCGGCATCATCATGACGATCGTGTTGGGCGCGCTTGGGTCCTTCCTCGGGACGTGGGTGACCTATTCGCTCGGCTACTCGAACTCGAACGGCGGATTCCAGTTCATCCCGTTCATCGTTGGTGTGGTCGTCGCGATCGTGTTGATCGCGCTCTACCTCGGCATCACCGGCAGGCGCGGCACGGGGACACCGGCGCGCTAGCGCGGCGCCAACCGGTAGACGGCGCCTGCGTAGTCGTCGGTGATGTAGACGGCCCGGTCCGGTCCAGTCACCGCGGCGACCGGGCGGCCCCACCGTACGCCGTTGTCGTCCTGGAAGCCGCCGACAAGAGTCTGCTGGTTGCCGAGAGTCCCGTTCTGCCAAGGGAAGAACGAGACCTCGGGCGCGCGCGGGGGTTGCCGGTTCCACGATCCGTGGACGCCGACGAGTGCACCGCTGGCATACGGGGCAGGCAGCACGCCCTGGGTGAAGCTCATGCCGAGCGGAGCAGAGTGTGCGCCAAGACTCTGTTCGATGGGCGGCAGTGAAGCACAGTCCAGCTTGCTGCCGTCGGCGTTGGTCTGCACGTCGCGGATCAACGGCAGGTTGGCCGGACCGCCATCGGGATTGCAGTAGGGCCAACCCAATTCCCGCCCAGCTGTGAGCCGGGCGACGGCCTCGGGCGGGTGGTCGTTGACGTAGTCGGTGGTGACCTCGCGGGTCTGTGGATTCGCGATGTTGTCGCGGTTGTTGACCGCAGTCCACACCGAGCCGTCGGACGCGATCGCAAGGCCCGTGCCGTTGCGCACGCCCGTTGCGAAAGGCTGGGCCGCCCCTCCGCCGGTAGGGACCCGCATGATGGTGGCCCGCGGCGGTTTCGCGGAGCGGTCGTCGGCGGTGACGTTGCCCGTCGAGCCGATGGAGAAGTAGACCGCGCCGTCCCGACCGACGGCGACGCTCTTCAGCGCGTGCGCATATGCGCCGCCGAGATCGGGACTCCTGGCGTCGGGCAGGCCCGCCGCCACGGTGCGCCGGTTGGTCACTGCGCCGTCGGCGTAGTCGTAAGTGTCGATCTGGTCGCTCTCGGCGACATAGAGCGTGCTGCCCGAGAATGCGAGGCCGTGGGGCTGATCCAGCCCGTCGAGCGGCACCGACAACCGGGCGCCCGCTCCGCTCGGCTGGAGGCGAACCACCTGACCATTGCTCGGCACCGACACCAGCAGGCTTCCGTCGGGAGCCCACGCGGCGAGGCGCGCCTTGGGAACCCGTGCCCACACCGACAACGTCCAGCCTTCCGGCACCAGTGCCTGACGTGGTTCACCGAATGGCGGCTGGGCTAGATCCGGATCGACCTGCACGGTGACGGTGACGAGACCCGCGGCAGTGGGCGTCGTAGGCGGCGACTGCTTGATCGAACAGGCCGCGATCAGCACTACACCGATGAACGCGGCCCCAATTCGCTTACGCTGCAGCCAAACCCGCATGCATCTCCCAGACCAAGATCTCCGCGGGTGCTATGGCGGTGACGCGCTGACCGCCGGTTGCGGTGAACCGCACCGCGTCGCCTTCGTGCAGCGGGCCCGCCCCCTCCAGAGTCACCTCACCGCGAGGGACGAACAGATGCAGGTAAGGGGCCTGAGGCAATTCGACGCTGTCGCCGGCCTGCAGACGCGCGCCGTGCAGTGCCGCGTACCGGTTGCGGATGGTGATTGCCGCGTCGTCGCTGTGTTCGGGCATCCCGGACGCGATCGTCACCAAGCCGCCGCGCAACAACTCGTCGTCAATCTCGAGCTGCTGGTAGCCCGGGGTGATACCCGATTCGTCGGGCACCACCCACATTTGCACGAAATGCACTGGCTCACTGTGGGACTGCTCGCCGGTCAGGGTCCACGAGTCGTTCTTCTCCGAGTGCAGGATTCCTCGGCCGGCCGACATGCGCTGGGCAAGGCCGGGGTAGATCACGCCGGAGTGCCCTGTCGAGTCCTGGTGCACGAGTGAGCCGCGCAGCACCCACGTCACGATCTCCATGTCGCGGTGTGGATGTGTGTCGAATCCCGTGCCGGGCTTCACCATGTCGTCGTTGTTGACCAGCAGCAGGCCATGGTGCGTGTTCGAAGCGTCGTAGTGCTCGCCGAACGAGAACGAGTGCTTCGAGTCCAGCCAGGAGATCTTCGTCTTGGCACGGTCGTCGGCCCGGCGAATGTCGACGGTCGGTGTGGTCATGTCATCGTCCTCTCGATTGGTCAGCCTATGTGGACGGCGTTGACGACGACAACATAGATGATGTGTCATATATTCCATGTGGCTGACCGAGGAGCAACAGCAGATCTGGCGGGGGTACCTGGAGATGGCGAGCCGCCTGCAGACCGCGATGCATCGTCAGCTGCAGCGGGACTGTGAACTGTCGCTGGCGGACTACGACGTGCTGGTGGCGCTGTCGGAACGGGGTCCGCAGCGGATCAACGAACTCGGCGAGGTCCTGGCGTGGGAGCAGAGCAGGCTGTCGCATCAGCTGCGGCGGATGCGCGGGCGCGGCCTGGTGGACCGCCACGGCAGTGGCGACGACCGCCGTGGTGCGACCGTCGAACTGACCGACGCGGGGCGTGCAGCGCTGGACGCCGCCGCGCCGGGGCATGCCGAGCTTGTGCGCTCGGTGGTGTTCGACGGGTTGACTGCCGCGCAACTGCGCGGGTTCGGCTCCCTGATCGATTCGGTGCTGGGGCGGCTTACCAGTCAGATTCGGTGAACTTGATGACGCCGCGGATGTTCTTGCCGTCCAGCATGTCCTGGTAGCCGTCGTTGATGTTCTCCAACGAGTACGTCGTGGTGATCATCTCGTCGATCTTCAGCAGGCCGGACTTGTACAGGCCGACAAGCTTCGGCGTCTCTACGTGTGAGCTGCCGCCGCCGAAGATGTTGCCCTTCAACGTCTTCTGTAACATGGTGAACAGGAAGAGGTTGAGCTTGACGTCGACGTCCATCATCGAGCCCATGCCGGTCACCACGCAGGTGCCGGTCTTGGTGGTTAGCGTGAGCGCCTCTTCGATGTACTCGCCCCTCATCTCACCGACCGCGATGATGGTCTTGTCGGCCATCACGCCGTAGGTCAGGTCGATGACCGGCGCGATGGCTTCGGCCATGGACGGGTAGGCGTGGGTGGCGCCGAACTTGAGCGCCTGTCGCGCTTCCATTCGTTCGGGTCGATCGCGATGACGTTCTTGGCGCCCGAGATCACCGCGCCCTGCAGGGCGCTCATGCCGATGCCGCCGACGCCGACGATCACGACCGTCTCGCCGGGTTGCACTCGGGCGACATTGGTGGCCGAGCCGAATCCGGTGGGCACCGCGCAGCCCATGATCGCCGCGGTCTCGAACGGGATGTCCTTGTCGATCTTGACGACCGAATCCTTGTGCACGGTCATGTACGGGGCGAACGTGCCGAGCAGGTTCATCGGCGACACCTCGGTGGTGCCGGCGTGGACGCGGCTGGTGCCGTCGGCGATGGCCTTGCCGCCGAGAAGCACGGCGCCGCGGTCGCAGAGCGAGCGGTAGCCCTTCAGGCACGGCGGGCACTCGCCGCATGCTGGGATGAAGGCGAGGATGACGTGGTCACCCTCCTCGATGCCGGTGACGTTCTTGCCGACCTTGGTGACGACGCCCGCGCCCTCGTGGCCGCCGAGTGCGGGCAGGCCGATCGGAGTGGCTCCGGTAGTCAGGTGGTAGTCCGAGTGGCACATGCCTGCGGCCTGCACGCGGATCTGCACCTCATCGTCGACGGGGTCGCCGACCTCGATCTCGTCGATCCGGAACGGGGAATTGAGTTCCCACAGCAGAGCCCCTTTGGTCTTCATGAGTCGCGGTCATAGAACACGTTACAAAATACGTGTCAACTAGCACTCTGAGCAGCTGTTAGATGCTGTTAGACATCATCGTGTGCCCAGTCTGGCCAGGCGAGCCGTCGCGCTGGCGCGACGGGTCGAATAGTGTTGCCTGGCGAGGTAGGTCTGTGATGAAGGATGTCGCGGGCAGGCAGAACTGCGTTGCCACTGCTCAACGACACCGCGGCGGGAGTAGAACCGCCGTGGCTGGGAATCGACGTCTGTTATGAGACCAAACGGTCGCGGCTCGGATGGTGCCCAACCGCCCACGCGAGGAGGACGGCATCGTGTCGATGGCCGGCCAGGCCGTTCTTTGCGACTCCGCAGCAAGGTGTTCGGCGCGTTGATGTCAAGCGTGATAGTCGTTGTCACCGGCGTCGCGTGGATCACCTACCACGAGGTGTCGACTGGAATCACCACGTCTGCTGCGTTGGATGGGTCACCCCCCGCCATCGGGGTCGATCAGAACATCCTCATCATGGGGCTGGATAGCCGCCGCGACCAGCAGGGGAAGCGTCTGCCGCCGGACATCCTCGAGGCGATGCACGCAGGCGATGAGAGTTCCGGCAACTATGACGCCGACGTGCTGATCGTGGTGCACATGCCGGCCGGGGACGGTCCTGTCATTGCGATCTCCATTCCCCGCGACGACTATGTGGATCTGCCCGGCTGTCCGACATCGGATTGCCAGGGCAAGCTCAAATCGGCGTACCGATTCGCCTACGAGAGCGTGATGGACCGACAGGACGCCGGCGACGTGCAGTTTCGTGCCGCGTCGCCGGACGCACCCGACTTGGCAGCGCGAGAACAGATGGCCCGGGAAGCCGGCCGCAGAGCCCAAATCAGCGCGGTCAAGCATCTGTTGCAGATCCAGATCGACCACTTTGTCGAGATCACCCTTGGGGCCTTCTTCCAAATCGCACGCGTGGTGGAGCCAATCGCGGTGTGCCTGAATGAGGACACTTCGGATCGGTTCTACTCGGGGGCGGACTTTCACAAAGGCGTCCAGCGGATCAACGCGGCCCAAGCGATGGCATTCGTGCGGCAGCGACGCGACGCCAACGATGCATTGTTCACCGACCTCGATCGAACGCGTCGCCAGCAGGCGTTCATGGCCTCAGTGGTCACCGCCCTGCGCAGCGGCGGTGCGTTGTCGAGCCCCAGCAAGCTGCATGACCTACTAAATGTGGCGCGGCAGAACGTCGCCGTCGACGCCGGATTCGATCTACCGGGCGTGATTCCGTACGCGTCCGCGGCAATCGATAGATCGGTCGTGTTCTACACGTTGCCGGTCAACGATTTTCGCACGCTGCCCGACGGTGAAGATGTCAACATCATCGACACAACGACTATCCGATCAATCGTGCACAGCCTCTTGGCCTCCGATAGCACCTCCACACCCGTATCAACAGAAAACGTCCTCGCCTCTGCTCATCCCTGGGCGAGCCCGGACCCCATTGATCATCGCGTCGTACTCGACGTGATCGATGCTTCCGGCCACGGCGAGAAGGTCCTGGCCGTCCGAAAAGCTTTGGCGAGTACGCAATTCACGGAAGGCACGATCAGGACCGCCCGCTCGATCAGAGCCGCGAGCAGCATCGCCTACGGGACAGGTGCGCGGTCCGCCGCCGAGCAACTCGCCGACAACCTCGGCCTCAGCGCCATCGCATCCGACGCCGTCGCCCCCGACACCGTGCTCCTCACCGTCGGCACCGATTCTTACACCGCCGATTACGCCGACAGGCTCGCCTCCACATCGGACGCCACCGCAACGAGCGAAAAGCCAATCCCCACCGCCGTGCCGGCGACAGCCACTGGCAATGAAGCGGCGACGCCTGCGAACCTCACGCTGATGGCCGCCGGTGCCGTCCCCTGCGTGAGATGACGTCTTTTCTCGACTCTTGTCGAGGTTATTCCGATATGGCAATGGGGTTCGGCGCAGGATCACCTCGGTCAACCTGGGAGGGTCCTGTGTATCACCTTCTGTAGATGCGCCCGAGATTTATATAGGCTATCAATGGAGTTACATATCTGAAACACGGAGTTGACTACATGTGCGGCATCACGGGATGGGTGGCTTTCGATCGGGATCTAATGCAAGAGCGCGCGCTGATCGACGCGATGACCGAGACGATGTCGTGCCGAGGACCGGACGCGTCGGGCGTCTGGTCTGACAAGAACGCGACCTTCGGCCACCGTCGGCTGGCGGTTATCGACATCCCCGGTGGTGCTCAGCCGATGTCGGTGTCCACGCCCAACGGTGACGTCGTGATGGTCTACAGCGGCGAGGTCTACAACTTCAAAGAACTGCGCGACGACTTGGTGAAGCGGGGCGAGAGGTTTGCGACCTCCAGCGATACGGAGGTGGTGCTGCGCGGCTACCTGCAGTGGGGTGAGGCACTTGTCGATCGGCTCAATGGCATGTACGCGTTCGCCATCTGGGACTCGCGAGTGCGCAAGCTCGTCATGATCCGCGACCGCATGGGCATCAAGCCGTTCTACTTCTATCCCACACCGGACGGTGTGCTGTTCGGATCGGAGCCGAAGGCGATTCTGGCCAATCCCCTCGCCGAGCGAATCGTCGACATCGACGGCCTGCGCGAGATGATGGTCCAGGTCAAGACACCGAAGCACGCTGTGTGGAAGAACATGCAGGAGGTGGAGCCCGGCACGATAGTCACAGTTGACCAGAACGGCGTCCGTGAGCGGACCTACTGGCGGCTGGAATCGAAGCTGCATCCCGACGACCAGGACGCGACCGTAGCGCGGGTGCGTGCTCTGCTCGATGACATCGTTCGCCGTCAGTTGGTCGCGGACGTTCCGGAATGCGTGCTTCTATCCGGTGGTTTGGACTCCAGCGCGATCACAGCGCTGTCGGCGCGCGAACTGACCGAGCCGGTGCGTACCTTCGCCGTCGACTTCGTCGACCAGGCGCTGAACTTCAAAGCCAATGACATGCGCCCGACCATGGACACCCCGTACGTGCACGAGGTGGCCGAGCATGTCGGCTCTGACCACACCGACATCGTCCTCGACCACAATCAGCTCGCCGACCTGAACATCCGCCGCAAGGTTGTCTCAGCCCGTGACCTGCCGATGGGTATCGGCGATATGGATGCTTCGCTTTACCTGCTGTTCAAGGCGATTCGCGAACAGTCGACCGTCGCGCTGTCCGGGGAGTCAGCAGACGAAATCTTCGGTGGATACCGGCAATTCCATGATCCGGCGGTGCAGAAGACAGACGCTTTCCCGTGGATCGCGATCGGTAATTCGCCCCTCGATGGAGCCAGTGAGATGTTGACGCCGGCGCTGCGTTCGGTCCTGGACCTAGACGCCTATGTCAACGACCGCTACACCGACGCGGTGGCCGAGGTGGCTCGACTCGAAGAGGAAGACGAGTTCACCCACCGCATGCGTGTGATGAGCTATCTGCATTTGACCCGGTTTGTGCGGATCCTGTTGGACCGCAAGGACCGGATGAGCATGGCGGTGGGGCTGGAGGTCCGCGTTCCGTTCTGCGACCACCGGCTCGTCGAGTACGTCTACAACACCCCGTGGGCGCTGAAAACCTATGACGGCAGGGAAAAGAGCCTCCTGCGCGGTGCAGCCCGCGACGTGTTGCCTGACTCAGTGGTGAAGCGCGTCAAGAGCCCGTACCCGTCGACGTCGGATCCGAAGTACGGTGCCGCCCTCCAGGAGCAGATCAAGGATTTGCTCGGCTCGGCCGACGATGCACTGTTTGGTCTCGTCGACCGGACGGTACTGGACGCGGTCGCCTCACTGGAACCGGAGCTCATTGAACCGCGGGACAGGGCGAAGATGGAGCGCGCGCTGGATTTGGCGGTTTGGATCGACCTGTACCGCCCACAGATCATCGTCTGACCAATATCCCGAGAGCGTGCCACTCGGCGCCTAGAGCGCAGCGGGCAGGCCGAACTTGTCGAACAGTGCGGTGTCGAGGAACGCCACGACGTGTGACACCCCGTCGCCCTTGATGTCGAGCACGTGCAGCTGGAACGCCTCGTGCTTGCCGGTCTCCCGATTGAGCATGTACAGCGCGGCCGCCGGCTGTCCGTTGGCGGTCGTGCGGATGAAGCGCATATCGCCTGGGCCTTCGGCGGGGCAATGGACCCGGGTGAGCGTGACGATCTGCTCGGGCCCCTGGTACCAACCGTCGAACGGCGGCATCTCCCAGATCGCGTCGTCGGTGAACATCTTCACCAGCTCGTCGATGTCGTACGCCTCGAACGCCGCGATGTAGCGGTCGAGCAAGTCCTTGGTCTCCGGCGAATCGGGTTCAGCCAACTCGTCGTCCTCGCTGGGGCCGACCGCCTCGAGCTGTGCCCGCGCCCGCTGCAGCAGACTGTTGACCGCGGCCGTGGACGCACCGATCGCGTCGCTGACCTCGGCGGCCTTCCACTGCAGCACGTCGCGCAACACCAGCACCGCCCGCTGCCGCGGCGACAGATGCTGCAGTGCCGCCACGAACGCCAGGCGCACCGACTCCCGTGACCCGACTACGTTCGACGGATCGGAGGCATCGTCGGGCAGCGGCTCCAGCCACGGCACCTCATTGCGTTCCGTCAGCTCACCCGCCGCGTCCGAACTCGGCGCACCCAACCCCGTCGGCAGCGGACGGCGCTGCCGCGAGTCCAGTGCCGTCAGACACGTGTTGGTGGCGATCCGATACAGCCACGTCCGCAGCGAAGACTGACCCTTGAAGCCGCTATAGGCCTTCCACGCCCGCAGGTACGTCTCCTGCACCAGGTCTTCGGCGTCGTGCAGTGAGCCGGTCATCCGGTAGCAGTGCGCCAGCAACTCGCGCCGGTGGGGCTCGGCTTTGAGCAGGAACTCGTCATCGGTTTCGTGGGCGAGGACGGTCACGTGGCCGAGCTTACGCAGACCGACCGACAAGCACTCGCTACTCTCCCCTGATGGTCACAACCCGCACCGAACGCACCTTCGACGGTGTCGGCGGCGTGCGCATCGTCTACGACGTGTGGACGCCGGACACCGACCCGCGCGGGCTCGTCGTGCTGGCGCACGGCTACGCCGAGCACGCCCGTCGCTATGACCATGTCGCCAAGAGATTCGGTGAGTCGGGCCTCATCACCTACGCGCTCGACCACCGCGGTCACGGCCGTTCCGGCGGCAAGCGCGTGTACCTGCGCGACATCTCCGAATACACCGCCGACTTCCACACGCTGGTCGGCATCGCAGCCGCCGACCACCCGGGACTGAAGCGCGTCGTGCTGGGACACAGCATGGGTGGCGGCATCGTGTTCGCCTACGGCGTCGAGCACCCCGACGACTACACCGCGATGGTTTTGTCCGGCCCGGCCGTCGACGCCCAGGACGCGGTGTCGCCGGTGATGGTGTTCACGGCCAAGCTGCTCGGTAAGGTCGTGCCCGGCCTGCCCGTCGAAGAGCTACCCACCGACGCGGTATCGCGTGACCCCGATGTGGTCGCCGCGTACAACGCCGACCCGATGGTCCACCACGGCAAGCTGCCCGCCGGTATCGCCCGCGCGCTGCTCGGCGTCGGCGAGACCATGCCCCAGCGCGCCGGTGCGCTGACCGCGCCGCTGCTCGTCGTGCATGGTGAGCAGGACAAGCTGATCCCTGTTGAGGGCAGCAAGCACCTGGTCGAATGCGTGGGTTCCACTGATGTGCACCTGAAGGTCTACCCGGAGCTGTACCACGAGGTGTTCAATGAGCCCGAACGTGCGGTGGTGCTCGACGACGTCGCGTCATGGATCGAGGTCCGCCTTTGAAACGCATTGTCGTGCTGGCCGTTTCGCTGGTGCTGGCGCTGGCCGGCTGCTCTTCTGAGGAGCATCCCTGGGTCGACGACGACGTCAGCTTCGTCGCGGACGGCCTGACCATCCACGGCACCTACCACCACCAGAAGGGCGCAGGCCCGGCACCCGCGGCGCTGCTGATCTCCGAAAGCGGGCCGACCGACCGCAACGGCGACAACGCCGTCGTCGGCCCCATCGGCAACATGCGTCAACTGGCCGAACAGCTTTCGGGTCTCGGCGTCGCGACCCTGCGCTACGACAAGGTCGGCACCGGCAAGACCGGCCTTGGGCCGTACAACGCCCGGCCGAACGACGTCGTCAGCGCCGTATACACCAAGGGCGCCGAGGCCGCGATTCGCTACCTCGCCGATCAGCCCGGCACCGACAAGGCGCGCATCTCGGTCTACGGCCATGGCGAGGGGGCCATCCACGCGATGACGCTTGCCGCCGACACCACGCCCGGCGCGCCAAGGGTCCACTCGTTAGGCCTGTTTCAGCCGCTGCCCGGCCGCTACCTCGACATCATCACCAACCGGGTGCGCGGCGACGCGAGCCCGCAGACGCTGGCGGCGTGGCTGGCCGCGGTCGATGAAGTGCGGACCAAAGGCACCGCGCCCGCCAAGCTGCCGGAGGGGTTGAATGCCATCGTCAACCCGGGCAACGTGAGGGCCGTCGCCGAGACGGACAAGATCGATCCCCTGGCGCTCGCCGCGAAGGTGCCCGCCGGCACTCCGGTCTTGTTGACGTGTTCCGATACCGACAGCCAGGCCAAGTGCGACACCGAGAAACCGCTGATCGATGCACTCAACCACACCGCGCTCAAGGTCGTCGAACTGCGCGGTGTCAACCATGTGCTGCACGACGATCCCAGCGACAGCATCGCCAACCTGACCAAACCGTCGCCGCTTTCTCCACAGGTTGTCACGGCGCTCGGCGTGTTTGTCGGGCAATAGCCCTACTCTGGCGGCATGACTGACGACAAGATGCTGGCTCGCATCGCCGCGCTGCTTCGCCAGGCCGAGGGCACCGACAACCAGCACGAGGCCGACGCGTTCATGGCCGCCGCGCAACGGCTGGCCACGGCGACGTCGATCGATCTCGCGGTCGCGCGCGCCCATTCGGACAAGCGCACCAAAGCGGAGACGCCCGTGCAGCGCACCATCACCATCGGCAACGCGGGTGCCCGCGGGTTACGCACCTACGTGCAGCTTTTCACCGTGATCGCCCACGCCAACGACGTGAAGTGCGACGTCGCATCGAACTCGACGTTCGTCTACGCGTACGGCTTCGCCGAGGACATCGACGCCAGCCACGCGCTGTACGCCAGCCTGGTGCTGCAGATGGTGCGGGCGTCGGAGGCCTACATCTCGACGGGGGCACACCGACCGACGCCGACGATCACCGCCCGGATCAACTTCCAGCTGGCCTTCGGCGCCCGCATCGGCCAGCGACTGGTCGAGGCGCGTGAGCAGGCGCAGCGCGAAGCCACCAGGGGCCGCGACAGCCGTACCGGCACCGCTATCGCGTTGCGGAACAAGGACATCGAGCTGAAGGACTTCTACCGCGAGAGTTCGCAGGCTCGCGGCACCTGGCGGGCCGTCAGCGCGACGGCAGGCTACTCGTCTGCCGCACGACGTGCGGGTGACAAGGCCGGCCGCCGGGCCCGGCTGGGCAGCAGCCCAGAGCTGGCGGGCGCCCGCTCCGCATTGGAGAAGTGACGCCACGCGACACGCAGCGGGCAAAGGTCTATGCCGCTGAGGAATTCGTTCGAACGCTGTTCGATCGCGCGGCCGAACACGGCAACCGCGTCGTCGAGTTCTTCGGCACGCAGCTGACGCTGCCGCCGGAGGGACGGTTCGCGTCGGCGTCGTCGGTGCAGCGCTACGTCGACGACGTGCTCGCCCTCCCCGCCGTGCGGGCACGCTGGCGTGCGGCCGGCGCGCTGACCGTGCGGCCCCGACGCGGCGCCTCTGCCGCCCACTACGAACGCACCGACGACGGCGCCACCATCGCGGTGCCCGACCGTCGCTCGACGTGGGCATTGCGCGAGCTGGTGGCGTTGCACGAGATAGCTCACCACCTATGTGACGCCGAACCGCCGCACGGGCCGGAGTTCATCGCGACGTTCTGCGAACTCGCCGAGGTGGTGATGGGCCCCGAGGTTGCCCACGTCTTGCGCGTCGTTTACGCCAAAGAAGGTGTTCGGTAACGTTTGTCGTGTGGCAGAGCCGGATCCCAAGGCGCTCGACGAACTGTTCAACCGGGTGCTGGACACCGAAGATGATGCGCTGACGGCTGCGCGAGAATCGGAATCCGCCGCAGGCATGCCGGCGATAGAGGTCTCCGCCCAACACGGCAAGCTGTTGTTCCTTCTCGCGAAGGCGATGCACGCCACCCGTGTGCTCGAGATCGGCACACTGGCGGGTTACAGCGCCATCCAACTGGCCCGCGCCGTCGGTCCTGGCGGCCAGGTCGTCACGCTCGAGTTCGAGCCCAAGCACGCCGAGGTGGCGCGGCAGAACTTCACGCGCGCCGGCGTTGACGACCGTGTCGAGGTGATCGTCGGCGCAGCCCTGGACACACTCCCGACGCTGGAAGGACGCGAACCGTTCGACCTCATCTTCATCGACGCCGACAAGGAGAACAACGTCGCCTATGTCGAGTGGGCGATCAAACTCGGCGCGCCGGGTTCGATCATCGTGGTGGACAACATCGCTCGGTTCGGACGCGTTCTCGACCCGGCGCCCGACGACCTGCAGGCCCGCGCGGTGCGCGACATGCTCGAGATGATGGGCGCCAATCCGCGGTTGGAGGCGGCGGCGATCCAGACGGTGGGCACCAAGGGTTGGGACGGCTTCGCGGTGGCGATGGTCAAGGAGCCCGCCGAGTAGTGCTCGCCGCTAAAACGCGTTCACCAGAACGACGTAGACGGCGGTACCGAGCCCGACGCTCAGGATCGTGCGGCGGCCACACGTGAGGTGAATGCCCACGGTGGCCGCGACGGCGAGCAGCGCGGCCAGTGTGGCTCGCGGTTCGGCGCTGATCGTTGTGTGCAATGTGGCCACAGCGAGGATCACAAGAATGCCGACGGGCATCGATACCGAGAGTTGTTGCACGATAGTCGAATTGCGCAGCATGCGCAGCGCCGCGAATGGCACGGCCCGTAGGGCGAGCGTGATGGTGAAGACGATCGCGAGGACGGCGACGAGGTACCAAGTGTCAGGCATCGACGGTCTCCCTCGCGGGTCTACGGGCGCCGAGGGCTTGGTGGGCAACCAGCAGTGCGACGAACAACAACAATGCGGTGAACAGGGCGACCTTCGGTGTCAGCACGAGCGCGACGGATACGCTGGCCGCGGCGAGCAACGCTGGTGCAATCTCCCGACGGGAGCGGAACGCGTCGAGCACGAGCACCGTAAACAGTGCGCACAGCGAGAATTCCAGCCCCTTGATCGGCGCGGGTAGCGCGGCCCCTACCGCGACACCGACGAAACCCCCGCCGATCCAGTACGTTTGGCACGCGATCTGCATCGCCAACAACCGGGGGGCCGAACGCTGCGCCGGGGGCAGCGAAGCACTGACGGCGTACGCCTCGTCGATCATTGCGTATACGGCGTACGCCTTCGCGAATCGGTTGCGTACCAGGTGAAGCGGGAACGAGAACGCGTAGAAAACGTGGCGGAAGTTCACGACCAGCGTGGTCAGCGCGACCGCGGCCAATGGCACGGCGGCGGCGATCATGCCGACCAGCAACAGTTCGAGGGAGCCGGCGAAGGCGGACAGGGACAGCGCCGGGGCGAGCCACCACGGCAGGCCGGCCTGAATGACCAGCAGACCGAGCGCAATGCCGAGCGGGAAGATGCCCAACCCCGCCGAGAATGAATCGCGGATGCCGGCAATGACCTGCTGTCGAGTGTCTTGCTGCACGCATCAATGGTTTCGCAAAACCCCCGCCATGTGGTTGCAAGTATTGCTCTGCAGGTAGCTGTCAGTGCAATGATCTGCTTATGGATAAGGTAGATCGCGCAATTATCGCCGAGTTGGAGCGCGATGGCCGGTTGACGAACGTCGAGCTCGCTCACCGCATCGGGCTCACTACCGGGCCTTGCTTGCGGCGCGTCCAACGGCTCGAGGCCGACGGCGTCATCCGGGGCTACCGGGCGGTGATCGATGCCACGGCTGTCGGTCGATCTGTCGAGGTCCTCCTCGACGTCACCCTGGAGGCTCAGGATGCGGACACTGTCGAGCACGTCGAGCGGACGCTTACCGAAGCCGAGGAGGTCGTCGAGTTGCGCCGACTGTTCGGCAGTCCCGACTATTTCGTGCGGGTCGCGGTCGCCGACCTGCCGGCGTACGAGATCTTCCTGAGCCGGCGCGTCATGACCATCCCGCGAGTCAAGGGCGTCACGTCGCGCTTCACGATGAAGATGTTGAAGCCAGCCTGACGGTCAGCGTGACCAGGGCGCCGTCTCCGCCCCAGCCCGCAGCGCCGCGACGATCTGCTTCTCGTTCGCGACGGCATGCGGTCCCGGTTCTGGATGGGCGGGCGACACGTCGCGCTGCGGTCGGGGAAGTCGTTGGTGGACAGGGCACTTCGCCTGTTCGCGGCCCGCAGGCTACCCGGCCGGTCGCCGCTCAGTCGTAGTCGTGGTTGGGGCAGGACACGTCGACGTAGACCGTGGTGAAGGTGCCCGGGGGTGGGTCCCACTGGCCAGGGTTGTTTATATTCGATACCCGGCAGACCGAAAGCGACTTGGTGTTGTAACCGGTCAACCAGTTGATTACGACGTTGTAGCCCTGGGCCTTCAGGTCATTGACGACCGACTCGGCCGACCCGTCGTCGTACACCGGATCCGCGGCCGCGGGTGCGCTGCAGAGCAGTGAACCGCAAACCGCCATCAACAGCGGACCAAGGGAGCACGACGTTCTCCACATTTCTCACCGTCCTCCCGCACAGGAGTTGCAGCCCTATTGTCGCTCGTCGAGGCGGCTGCGGTCTATCGCCGATTCGGCGACAGATGACCTCATTGATGTGTTATCCAGGTCGACGGGAGGAGCCGCACATGAAGTCAACAGCAGTGTCCGCAGCCGTCTTTGCGGCGTGCTCGGCGCTCGCCTCGTCACCCGTCGCCCACGCCGACAGAGCCGAGCCGGTGCCGATCTATGGTTACTACAACGCATTCCTCGACCACGCGCACCAAACGTTCAACGGAATGCCGACGCCGTCGGACTCCGCTACCCAGCTGGGATTGTTCACCACGCACTGCGACGTGAACGGTTGTGTCGTCCATTGGCTGCGGGAAACCAAACTTGTCGAAAACCCCAACGCCCCCGCGCTTTACGACTACATGTGGAACAACGACCGCTGGGAGTCCAGCGGTGACTATCCGTTCCACTGCGATCCAACCGGCGCCAGCGGCACCGTGGACTCCTTCCGGTCGGACTTCCTCAAGCCCAACGGCGACGGCAGCTTCTCCGGAGAGCGGACCTTCACGGTGACCGGTGTCGGGTGCCCGGGTGAGGGACCAGGAACCTACTGGCTGCCGATCTCGCTGACTCCGGCCGACAGCCCCGCGCCCCAATGACAGTAGGCGAACGCTAGCCGCAGACGGCGCCGCCGGCGGCTGAGCCCACCAGCTTGGTGTACTTGGCCAGCACACCGGTCGTGTAGCGGGGGGGAAGCGGCTCGAAACCTGCCTTGCGTGCCTCGAATTCGGCCGGATCGACCAGCACATCGAGCGTGCCATTGGCCACGTCGAGTCGAATGCGGTCACCGTCCTGAAGGAACGCGATCGGTCCGCCGTCGACGGCCTCTGGCGCGATGTGTCCGACGCACAGCCCGGTCGTGCCGCCGGAGAACCGGCCGTCGGTCATCAGCAGCACGTCCTTGCCGAGGCCTGCACCCTTGATCGCGCCGGTGATGGCGAGCATCTCGCGCATGCCCGGCCCGCCCTTGGGGCCTTCGTAGCGGATCACCACGACGTCGCCCGCAGCGATGGTGCCGTCTTCGAGCGCGTCCAGCGCCGCGCGCTCACGCTCGAAAACCCTTGCGGTGCCTTCGAACACATCCGAATCGAAGCCTGCCGACTTCACCACGGCGCCCTCTGGAGCGAGCGTCCCGCCCAGGATCGTGATGCCACCGGTCGGGTGGATCGGGTTTGACAGAGCCCGCAGCACCTTGCCGTCGGGGTCCGGCGGCGCGATGTGCGCGAGGTTCTGCGCCATCGTTTGGCCCGTCACCGTCAAGCAATCACCGTGCAGCAGACCGGCATCCAGCAACGCCTTCATCACGACAGGAACGCCACCGATGCGGTCGACATCCGTCATCACATGCTGGCCAAAGGGTTTGACGTTCGCCAGATGTGGCACCTTGTTGCCGATGCGGGTGAAGTCCTCCAGCGACAGCTTCACGTTCGCCTCGTGTGCGATGGCCAGCAGATGCAGCACCGCGTTGGTCGACCCGCCGAACGCCATCACCACCGCGATCGCGTTGTCGAACGCCTCCTTGGTCAGGATGTCGCGAGCGGTGATCCCGCGGCGCAGCAGTTCGACGACGGCCTGACCACTGCGGCGGGCGAAGCCGTCGCGTCGCCGGTCGGTCGCAGGAGGAGCGGCCGACCCCGGCAACGACATGCCGAGCGCCTCTGCCGCAGAAGCCATCGTGTTGGCGGTGTACATGCCGGCGCAGGCACCCTCGCCGGGGCAGATCGCGCGCTCGATCGCGTCGACGTCCTCACGCGACATCAGCCCGCGCGAGCAGGCGCCGACGGCCTCGAACGCGTCGATGATCGTGACTTCCTTCTCGGTGCCGTCGGACAGCTTGGCGATGCCGGGCAGGATCGAGCCGGCATAGAGGAAGACGCTGGCCAGATCGAGCCGCGCGGCGGCCATCAGCATGCCGGGCAGCGACTTGTCGCACCCCGCCAGCAGCACGGAGCCGTCCAGGCGTTCGGCCTGCATGACCGTCTCGACGCTGTCGGCGATCACCTCACGGGAGACGAGCGAGAAGTGCATGCCTTCGTGGCCCATCGAGATGCCGTCCGACACCGAAATGGTGCCGAACTCCATCGGGTAGCCGCCCGCGGCGAAAACCCCGTCCTTGACGGCTTTGGCCAGCCGGTCCAGCGAGAGGTTGCACGGTGTGATCTCGTTCCACGACGACCCCACACCGATCTGCGGCTTGGCGAAGTCGTCGTCGTCCATGCCTACCGCCCGCAGCATTCCGCGGGCGGCGGCCTTCTCAAGGCCGTCGGTGACGTCGCGGCTGCGGGGCTTCATATCGGGGGAGTCTGAGGGCATAGGTTTCAGTATGCCGTCGGCGTTTCGACAGGCCAAACCGTTAACCATACCCCCACGGGGTACCCTCGAAGCATGGCGCCGATGCCCCGTCCGATAGCAGCGCTGGCCGCCGCGCTGTTGCTGGCGTCGTGCAGCGGCCAGGCTTCGGACGCCCGCACCGCCCAGCCCCAGACGGACCAGCCTGTCATCACCGGGCAGCCGGCCGGTTACAACCCGGACGATGTCGCCTTCGCCACCAACATGATCCCGCACCACCAGCAGGCGGTGGAGTTGTCGGCGCTCGTACCGGATCGCTCAACCAATACCGAACTCATCGCCCTGGCCAACCAGATCTCGGCCGCGCAGCAGCCGGAGATCAACGTCATGAAGGTGTTCCTGGTGCAGTGGACAGAGGGCACAGGGAATCCCACCTCCAGTGATTCGGGCCATGCCGGCCACGGCAGCACCATGCAGGGCATGGTCGACGCCGCGACCATGGCCAAGCTTGAGTCGCTCAACGGCGCGGAGTTCGACAAACTGTGGCTGGAGTCGATGATCAGCCACCACCAGGGAGCGATCGAAATGGCCAAGGCGGAGCTCGCCAACGGCGACAATGTGGATGCGAAGTCGCTGGCCACGAACATCGTCACCACGCAGGAAGCCGAGATCGGCCAGATGAAGCAGATGCTGGGAGGCTGAAATGACTGCCGCACACGGTTATTCGCAGCAGAAAGAGAACTACGCCAAGCGGCTGCGCCGGATCGAGGGCCAGGTCCGCGGCATCGCGAAGATGATCGACGAGGACAAGTACTGCATCGACGTCCTCACCCAGATCAGCGCCGTCAACAGTGCTCTGCAGTCGGTGGCACTCGGCCTCCTCGAGGAGCACCTCGGCCATTGCGTCACGCAGGCCGTCGCTGAGGGCGGCGACGAGGCCGACGCCAAGCTGGCCGAGGCGTCGGCGGCCATCGCCCGCTTGGTGCGCTCCTAGCGGCCGTCGCGACCTGGCGTTCGGGCCCCAGACGGGGGCGCTCACAATGCTTCGGCGCCCTTGTCCCCGGTGCGCACCCGGGCCAACGACTCGACCGCGGTCACCCAGACCTTGCCGTCACCGATCTTGCCGGTGCGGGCCGCACCGATGATTGCTTCGACAACGGCGTCGACGTGATCGTCCTCGACCACCACGTCGATGCGCGCCTTGGGGATGAAGTCGACTTGGTACTCGGCACCGCGGTAGACCTCGGTGTGGCCCTTCTGTCGTCCATACCCCTTCGCCTCGCTGAACGTCATGCCATGGACGCCGGCCTCGTCGACGGCCGCGCGAACGTCAGTGACGGTGAAGGGCTGGACGATCGCGGTGATCAGCTTCATGGCGTCAGACCCTCGCGCCTTCCGCGTCCAGTCGCCCGCCGATGAGCGTCTCGTCCGGGTACGCCTCCTCCTGGTGCACGGCGATGTCGCCCTCGACCAGAACCTCTTCGGGCGCACGCAGTTTCATGAACAGGCCGAGGAACTTCAGGATGGCCACGGTGACGAGGGCGTCCCACACGATGATCGTGAGCGCCGCGCAGAGTTGCACGAGGATCTGCGCGGGATGGTGGCCCCACAGCCAGCCGGAGGCGGTGACGTCGTTGACGTCCTTGCCGTTACCCAGATAGATGACCACGTGCGGGTCGGCTAGCACGCCGACCAGCAGGCCGCCGATCAGCCCGGCCACGCCATGGGTGTGGACGACACCGAGTGTGTCATCGACCTTGCTGAACAACCGGGTGCGGCCCAGCCAGTTCCACGACATCCACACCAGCGACGAGGCCACCGCGCCGATGATGATGGCGCCAAACGTGTTGACGTAGCCGGCCGCGGGCGTGATGCCCACCAGGCCGACGATCATGCCGTTGACACCGCCGAGGAAGGTGGGCTTGCGCTCGCGACTCGCGAAGATGTCCCAGATCACCCATGTCAGCAGTGCCACCGCGGTGGCGACGTTGGTGTTCAGTACGGCCAGCGACGCGTTGGCACCGGAGAAGTAGGGGTCGCCGCCGTTGAACCCGTTCCAGCCCAACCAAAGAATGCCGGCGCCGACGGCGGCCATCGGCAGGTTGTTCGGCACCGCCCGTTCGCGGTCACGCGCCAGTCGGGGTCCGATCACCGCGGCGGCGACGAACCCGGTGGTGCCGGCGGCCAGGTGAATGACGTACCCGCCGGAGTAGTCGAGCACGCCGGTGCTGAACAGGCTGCTGACCCCGGCGTGCGCTTGTGCCCAGAAACCACCGCCCCACACCAGAAACGCGTTGACACAGTATGCGAACGTCGACCACAGCGGCACGAAGATCAGCCACACCTTGAAGTTGATCCGGCCGATCACGCTGCCAAGGAACAGCAGCGGCGTGATCGCAGCGAAGACGAACTGGAAGTAGGCCAACGTCGTCTCGGAGAACTTGAACTGGGGCATCAATCCGTCGAGCAGGGGGATGACCGCCTGGTGCTGATTCTCGGTGCCCACGATCGATCGTGGCTTGCCCACGGCGGCCTGCAGGATTCCAGGGCCGAGCTTCAGCGGTTCGCCGAAGCCCATCTTGAAGCCCCAAAGCACCCAGACGACGAGCACGAGCGAGAAGCCGGTGAAGGCCATCAGCATCGTGTTGACGGCCCACTTCTTCTGTACGAGGCCGCCGTAGAGAACCGCGATGCCGGGAAGGCTCATGAGGCCGACGAGCGTGGCCGCAACCAACTGCCAGGCATTGTCTCCGGGGCTGAGCCAGTCGGGATATGGATTCATACAGGCCGCCTTCGGTTGGTCGTATTCGCCAAATCAGGTGGCCAAATTCTTACGCTCAACGCGTTTCATCTGGATTAGCCATTGTTAAGTTTTCATTTCGACCATTCGGCGGGTCAGCACAGGAGAATTACTGGATTCTGGTGGCGGATCAACAGTTTTCGCGCAGTGATCGTACAGCCATTTCCAGGGAATCTGGCGGTCTGAAGACGTTCACCACAGCTCGACCGGCCACTCTGCCAATGACGTTGTCAACCAACGTATTTGACCGCACTGCCGGCGAAGTCCAAACCTCCCCGGTGAAGGTGCGCCGCCGGCATCGCCGAGAACTTACCAACGCAAATTATTGGGCGTTGAAATGCGACGAGAATCGGATCAGAATTCAAGCGGTCGACGCATGTGCCAGTCACGGCTACAGGAGTCGCCATGCGCAAATTCGTGCTTCGTCGCCGAAAACGATGGGTTGCGCGCGCATTCGGCCGCAACCTGCTACTGCGCTGGACCGATCGGGTCGAAGCCTGCGTGATCCTCGCCGCGATGCTGCTTGCGCTTGGCGTGTGCGCAGTCAGCGTCGCCCAGGGTGGGGCGGTGTACCGGTCGCACGCGCAGCTCTATGCCGCGCAGGCCCGGATGCGCCACATGGTGACTGCGACGGTGGCGGCGACCGGGAACCCGCCACACGAGCCGCACACCACCACATCGGTGGTCCTGGCAACGTGGCCATGCGCCGCGGACGGCGCCCGCGGGGGCGAATTGCACATCGAGCGGGCGGAGTGGGTCACCACGGACCGTACGGTCACCGACGGTGATCAGATCCACCTCTGGCTCAATGATGCCGGCACGCAGGTTGATCCACCGACACCACTGACGCAGGCGGGTGTCGACGCCATCGGCGCCGGCGCGGGTATCGGGGGTTGCGCGATTCTCGGTTTGATCGCCGGAGTCGCGCTTGTGCGCTCCCGCCTTGATCGGATCCGCCGTGCACAACTGGAACGTGAGATCGACCGTTTCGCCAGCGGCGACACGACCAACCACTCGCAGTGACCGCCGCGCCGCGGTGCTACGGCAGGATTCCGGCACCTCGGCATTGGACCTGGACTGCCTGCGCGTGCGGGTTTTGTTGCGTGTAAGCGGCCAGGCACCAGGTACGCGCCGCATCTCCGCAGGCATGCTCGACACCGCCACCCATCGAACTTGCCACCGCCACCGTCACGCACTCATCGGTGGACCGATTGGCACCCGAACTGCTGGTGACGACCGCCCAGACCGTCGCGCCGATCGCAATCAGGCCGATCAGGATCGCGGCAGCGATCAGCACGGCGCGGCGCTCGCTGGTCGTCAGCGGGTCGGTCGGCGGAGTCTTGCCGGTACTGGTCGTCGACGGTTCCTTCGTCCAATCGGATTCGACTGATCCTAAAGGGACATCTGCCGAAATGGTCCGCAGGGCGCTTGGTGCGGCCTCAGTCGCCGAGCGCCTCTTCGATGCGTTGCACCTTGGCGGTGAGCTGGCCGGTATAGCCAGGACGGATATCGGCCTTCAGTACCAGGCTCACCCGGTCCGAGACAGCGGCCACCGCATCGACGGCCTGCTTGACGACGGCCATCACCTCATCCCACTCGCCCTCGATGTTCGTGAACATCGCGTTGGTCTCGTTCGGCAGACCCGACGCGCGCACCACCCGGATCGCCTCGGCGACGGCCGCTCCCACGCTCGTGTCGCCGCCCGTTGGGCTGACGCTGAACGCCACAATCACTGCTTGCTGTACCCGGTCGGTCGCACGACGAGGATCACGCGGTCGGCCTTGTCTACAGGCGGCTCTGTGAGCGGGCCGGTGTAGCGGTCGTTGAGATGCAGGTAGAACGCGCCGGTGGGGTCGGGCACGATCTCCTCCACCACCCCGCGCACCTCCAGGTAGCGGTACGGGTCGTCGGGATCGCTGATCGACAGCGCCACGTGCGGGTTCGCCTCGATGTTGCGGTACTTCTGCCGCTTGGTGGTGTGCGTGAACCGCAGCAACTCGCCGTCCCAGTCGAACCACATCGGATTCACCTGGGCGTTGCCATCGGGCCTGGTAGTGGCCAGGTGCCCGTAGAGCGGGCGCTCCAGAAGCGTTTCGTATCCCTTCGGAATGTCGACCATCACAATCCTCTCTCGAATAGGCGGCGATCGGTTACCAGCTCACAACATGCTCTAGCGCAATTCCCATCCTGAGTCGATACGGTGGTGCCCTGCTATGACCGTCGTCAGCCGCACCAGGCCCGCTCATACCTGGACCCCGCACGTCACCGTGCAACTGAGCGTGCTGGCGGCAGCCGCTTTCGTCTACGTGACGGCCGAAATGGTGCCGGTGGGCGCGCTCGCTGCGATCGCCGCCGATCTGCGGGTCAGCGAGGCGTTGGTGGGCACGCTACTCGCGAGCTACGCACTCGTCGCCGCGCTGGCCACCGTTCCGCTGGTCCGCTTCACCGCCCGCTGGCCGCGGCGCACCACGTTGCTGCTGACTTTGGTGTGTTTGACTGTGTCACAACTGATTTCGGCGCTTGCACCCAATTTCACCATGCTCGCCTCGGGTCGGGTGTTGTGCGCGCTCACCCACGGATTGATGTGGTCGGTGATCGCGCCCATCGGCGCTCGGTTGGTGCCCGCGACGCATGCGGGCCGCGCCACCACCGCGGTGTACGTCGGCACCAGCCTCGCGCTCGTCGCAGGTAACCCGCTGACGGCGGCGATGAGCGAACTGTGGGGTTGGCGGCTGGCCGTCGTGCTGGTCTCGGTCGCCGCCGCAGCGGTCACCGTGGCCGCGTGGGCTGTTCTCCCGCGGATGACGATGCCACGTGACGAGGCGACGACCGTCCGCCGCAGCGTGCGACACCACCGCAACAGTCGGCTGATCACGTTGACGGCGCTGACCCTGATCGGGGTCACCGGGCACTTCATCTCCTACACATTCATCGTCGTGATCATCCGCGACGTCGTCGGTGTGCACGGCCCTCGGTTGGCCTGGCTGTTGGCCGCGTTCGGGATCGCAGGCCTGATCTCGATGGCGGCGATGGGCCGCCCGCTGGACCGCTGGCCCCAGGCCTCGGTGGTCGGCTGCGTGGCCGCACTGGCATTGACGTTCGCCGTGTTGACGTCGCTGGCGTTCGATCACTCCGCGGGGCTGGTCGTCCTGATCGTCGGGGTCGCCGCGATCGTGCTGTGGGGTGCGGCGTCGACGGCGCTGCCACCGATGCTGCAGGCGGTGGCCATGCGGACCGCGCCCGACGATCCGGACGGCGCGTCCGGCGTGTACGTCTCCGGGTTCCAGGTGGGCATCATGGCGGGCTCACTGTCGGGCGGGCTGCTCTACGAGCGCGCCGGGTTGGCCTTCATGATCGCCGCGTCAACGGCCCTCGTAATGGTGGCTCTGACGGCTGTGACGGCAACCCGAGGCTTGTTCGACGTCCCTCAGGCAATCTGCAGGAAGTAACATTCGCCGCCGCCGGGCGATGAACACTGCAGCTCAGCGTGGTGTGCCGAGCGGTCGCTCAGGGCCAGGCGGCACCTTCGGGGCGATAGCCGGTGTCCCCGCTGTGCCAGACTGGACCGAGTTGGTGTTACTGGAGGTGACGTATGCGTATGCAGATGAGGGGGAGGCTAGTCACCGCGATAATCGCGGCCGGACTGGTCGGTGGACTGGCGCTCGGAAACCCATCTGCGCTGGCTGACCCCGATGTTGCGCCGCCGCCGGCGCCCATCGATCCCGCCGCAGCGCTCGCCCCGCCGCCTGCCGATCCGCTGGTGGTCCCGCCGCCAGTCGATCCGCTCGCCCCGCCGCCTGCGGATCCGCTCGCGGTCCCGCCGCCAGCCGATCCGGCCGCTCCTCCGGCTCCGCCTCCGTTCGCGCCGCCAAACCCGTTGCTGCCTCCTCCGGCCGCGCAACCCACCGTGATCCCCGAGGGCACGCCGGCCGGCCAGAACCCGACGCCGTACACAGGGCAGCCGGTGTTCGCGCCGCCGACGTTCAACCCGACGAACGGCTCCAAGGTCGGAGCCGCCAAGCCGATCTACATCAACTTCCAGCGACCGATCGCCGACCGGGCGATGGCCGAGCAGGCGATCCACATCTCTTCGGTCCCGCCTGTGCCGGGCCGGTTCTACTGGACCAGCGACACCCAGGTGCGCTGGCGGCCGCAGGACTTCTGGCCCGCAGGCACCGTCGTCAACATCGACGCAAGCGGCACCAAGTCGAGCTTTACCGTTCCCGAGCAGCTGGTGGCCACCATCGATGACGCGACGCATCAGATGACGGTCGTACGTAACGGCAAGGTGGAGAAGACCATCCCGGTGTCGATGGGTATGGCGGCCGGCGGCCACCAGACCCCGAATGGCACGTATTACGTGCTCGAGAAATTCCCCGACATCGTGATGGACTCCTCGACGTACGGCGTGCCTGTCAATTCAGCCCAGGGCTACAAGGTGCATGTGCAGCTCGCCGTTCGGATCGACAACAGCGGCAACTTCGTGCACAGCGCGCCGTGGTCGGTCGGCGACCAGGGCGTCCGGAACGTGAGCCACGGCTGCATCAACATCAGCCCTGATAACGCGAAGTGGTTCTACGACAACTTCGGCAGCGGTGACCCTGTTGTCATCAAGAACTCGAAGGGCATCTACAACCAGCCCGACGGCGCGTCGGACTGGCAGATGTTCTAGGCCGGTTGGCGCACCTGCCGGCGCTGTGGTGTGTCGTACGACGAGCCTGGGCTCGAGCAGCACGTCGAGCCGTTCCTGCCGGTTTTCGTCGAGTCGTTCCACGACCGCTCGCACGGCGCGTTCGGCCTGCTGTCGCGGTTCCTGGCTGACAGTGGTCAGGTCGATGTGTGCGAGCCGGGCCAGCATGCTGTCGTCGTAGCCCGCCACGGCGATGTCGCCGGGGACGTCGACGCCTGCTCGGAGCAGCTGGTCGAGCAGTCCGATGGCGCTCTGATCGTTGGCGGCACAGACCGCCGTCGGGCGGCGTCGTCGGCGCAACAACTCCTGTGCGGCGAGCATGCCTGAGCGCTCCGTGAAGTCGCCGTCGACGATGTCGATGGCGTCCGACAGCCCGTGTCTCTTCATGGCGCGCACGTAGCCCGCTCTGCGATCGGCTGGGATCGTGCCTCGCGCCGCCGCTGAGATGGCTGATGCGCCGGTGCCCCAACTCGACGAGATGGTCGACCACCTGTCCGATGCCGCGTCCGTCCGCAGTGCGTACGACGTCGACGGTGCTGCCGGACATGCGTCTGCCGACGACGACAACCGGCACTCGTCGCGCCAATTCCGTCACGGCGGCGTCGCCGATCTCGGGTCCCAACAGAATCAGGGCTTCGCACCGAAAGCTGAGCAGGGTCTCGACGACGGCGGGTTCGGCATGCGTCGGTGTGACGGCGCCGAGCACGACCTCGTAGCCGTATCTATCGGCCTCGGCCACGATGTCCTCGACCAGCTCAGCGTGAAATGTGCTGCGAATATTGGCCATAACGCCGATGAGGTGTGACCGGCGGGCGGTCATCAATGCTGCCGCCCGGTTGACGCGGTAGCCAAGTTCGTCCGCGGCAGCCAGCACGCGCTTGCGGGTCTCGGCACTCGGGCCTGGCGCGTTGCGGAACACGAGTGAGACGAGGGCCTTGGACACGCCGACGTGGTCGGCGATGTCCTGCATGGTCGGCCGGTCGTGGTTGTTGGGCACGGCCCTCCTCTTGACAAGAGACTGTGACGACGCTCATAGTAGCGGTACTAGACCGGTCTAATAGATCGGTTTAACGCAAACACTTCGGAGGAGAATCAACGTGACGAACTCAATAGGCGTCGCCGTCATCGGGGGCGGCATGGCCGGCCGCGCGCATGCCGCGGGATACCGGATGGCGACCACATTGTTCGGGACCGACAGGCCAGATGTGCGGCTGGTTGCCATCGGCGACACCAACGCTGCCGTCGCGGACGACACCGCCAAGCGCTACGGATATGAGCGCGCCGAGTACGACTGGCGGGCGATCGCCGACGCGGCCGACGTCGATGCGGTGAGCGTCGTTGTCGCCAATCATCTGCATCGGGAGATCGTCGAGGGATTGATCGCCGCGGGCAAGCACGTACTGTGCGAAAAGCCGCTGGCCGGTTCGCTGGCCGACGCCGAGGCGATGGTGGCCGCGGCCGAGCGCAGCGACCGCGTCACCGCCGTCGGCTACACCTACCGCCGGGCGCCCGCCGTCGAACAGATCCGGCGTGAACTGGCCGCGGGCACGCTGGGCGAACTCGTGCACTTCAACGGCCGCTACTGGTGCGACTACGCGCTCGACCCGACGGCGCCGATCTCCTGGCGCTACCGCGGGGGGCCCGGGACCGGGGCCTTGGCCGACGTCGGCAGCCACCTGATCGACTTGTCGGAATTCGTGTGCGGTCCGATCGCGGAGGTCAGCGGCGCCGTGTTCGCCACCCTGATCGGTGAGCGCCCCGTGCCGCTCGGTGTCACCTACGGCCACACGAAGGGCGCGGTGAGTAATGAACTCGCGCCGGTGGAGAACGAAGATGTCGTCACCTTCACCGCGAGGTTCGAGAACGGCGCGATCGGCACCTACTCGGCCTCTCGCGTCGCGCAGAGCCTGCCCGACGGCCTGGCCTTCGAGCTGTTCGGAGCCAAGGGCTCGGCCGCATTCGATCTGCACCGCGCAGGTGAATTCCAGATCTCGACCGACGACGTCCGCAGCGACGTCGGTGGTCCGCGGCGAGTGCTGATCGGGCCCGAGCACCCGTATCTCCGCGGCGGATTGCCGATGGACGCCGGCGGGGTCGGGCACGGGGTGGCCGACATGTTCAGCTGGCAGCTCCGCGCATTCCTCAACCAGATCGCGGGCATCGGGGAGCTCGGCCCGCTGCCAGGGTTCGACGCAGGCCTGCACGGGCTGCGCGTCGTCGCCGCCATCACCGAATCTGCCCAGTCCGGCGGATCCACCGTCAAAGTCAACTAACCAGAACGGAGTTCACACATGAAACTCGGAGTCTACACCGCCATCCTGCACGACAAGCCGCTGAACGAGGCGCTGGAGGTCATCGCGTCGCTGGGCCTCACCGGCGCGGAGATCAACGCGGGCGGCTTCCTGCCAACGCCCCACCTGCCCGTGAGCGACCTGCTGTCCGGTGCCATCTCACCGCAAGAGTATCGCGCCAACTTCGACGGCACCGGTGTCGAGATCGCGGGGCTCAACTGCAATGGCAACCCACTCCACCCCGATCCTGAGGTGGGTCCGGAAGACGCGGACGACCTGCGCAACGCGATTCGCGTAGCCGGCCTGCTCGGCGTCGATCGGGTGGTGACGATGTCGGGGCTGCCCGAGGCTCATCCCGGTGGGCAGTGGCCGGCCTGGCACGTAAACACCTGGGACTCAGGCTATCTCGATTCGCTCGACTACCAGTGGGATGAGGTTGCCCTGCCGTTCTGGACCGAGATCGATATGCTCGCCCGCCAGAACGGCGTCAAGGTCGCCATCGAGATGCACCCGCAGAACCTGGTGTTCAACCCGCCGACCCTGCGACGCCTGGTCGAGCGCACCGGCGCCACCAACGTCGGCGCCGAGATGGATCCGTCGCATCTGTTCTGGCAGGGAATCGACCCGGTCGCTGCGATCGACTGGCTCGGGCCGCTGGTGGTGCACGCGGCTGCCAAGGACACCCGGATCAACGAGAACTGCAGGATCTACGGTGTGCTCGACGAGCGATTCACCCGAATCCCGTTGAGCGAAAACCCGACCGGACTCGGCGGCAGGCATGTGGTGAACAAGTGGCCGGAAGATTCGGCGTGGGATTTCGTCGCCGTCGGCCGCGGCCATGACACGGAGTTCTGGACACGGTTCTTGCAGGCGCTGGAGCGCGTCGACCCGGACATGGCGGTCAACATCGAACACGAAGACGTCGAGCTCGGTCAGCTCGAAGGGCTGCAAGTCGCCGCTGACACGCTCAAGGCCGCCAACTCGGCGGCTGTCAGCTGAAACCGCAAGTGAGAGAAGAATGCAATGAAGGCCTTACGAATCACCGCTGCGTGCGCCGCCCTCCTCGTCGCGCTGACTGCATGTTCGAGCACTGGCGGTAAGCCGCGGACCACCGGCGATGGAATGGGGGCCGGACAGGCCGACACACCGCGGTTTACCGTCGCCATGGTCACCCATGGACCGCCGGGGGACACGTTCTGGGACCTGATCCGCAAGGGCGCCGAGACCGCCGCGAAGAAGGACAACATCGAGCTGAAGTACTCGGCCGAACTCCAGGGACCTGACCAGGCCAACCTGGTGCAGAATGCGGTCGACAGCAAGGTCAACGCGATCGCGGTGACGCTGGCACGACCCGAGGCTCTGAAGGCAGCGGTGCAATCGGCCACTGCCGCAGGGATTCCGGTGGTGGCGCTGAACGCCGGCATCAACGACTGGCAGGCCGCGGGCGCGAAGGCTTACTTCGGCCAGGACGAGAAGATCTCGGGTGAGGCCGCCGGAAAGCGGCTGGCCGGCGAGGGCGCCAAGAAGGTCGTCTGCGTTATCCAGGACCAGGGCAATGTGGCTTTGGAGTCACGGTGCGCGGGAGTGAAGTCGGGGTTCGGCGGCGCGGTGGAGAACCTCAACGTGAACGGTACCGACATGCCGTCCGTCCAAGCCACGATCACTGCCAAGCTGCAGCAGGACCCGTCAATCGACCACATCGTCACGTTGGGTGCGCCGATCGCACTGGCCGCCACGGACGCTGCTGCGAATGCAGGCAGCACCGCGAAGATCGTCACCTTCGACACCAACGCCGCATTGGTGGACGCGATCAAGGATGGCAAGGTGCAGTGGGCCATCGACCAGCAGCCCTTCCTGCAGGGATACCTCGCGGTGGACTCGCTGTGGCTGTTCCTGAACAACGGCAACGTCATCGGCGGCGGGCAGCCCACACTGACGGGCCCGGCGTTCATCGACAAGTCCAATATCGACGCCATCGCCGACTATGCGAAGAACGGCACACGTTAGCCGCCAAGCCAGGAGATATGTGCGTCTGCCCGCCTCTCGACGACGTTGTCGCTATACATACCCGACGACTTAGTCGGTCGGAGGCGGGCATTCGCGCATGTGCGCTGGCTGGCGGAGGCAGCGATACCATGGCTGTGATGCCGGCTGATCACATCGTTGCCCTGCGCCGCGACAGCAACCGGATCGCTCTTGGCGTAGAGGGTCGGCTCAACCACTTCGTGCCAAGCTGCCCCGGATGGCAGGTCGCTGATCTGGTGTGGCACCTCGGCATCGTTCAGATGTTCTGGCGGATGGTCGCACGCGGTGTGCTCGCCGGCCCGGAGGCCTGGAGTGAACCCGACCGCCCCGTGACCGATGACCTGCTGGCCTGGTTCGTCGGCGGTGTGGACCTGACCGCCAACATCCTGGACAGCCTGGACCCTGACATGCCGGCATGGACATGGGGACGTCGACAGGATGTGGGTTTCATCAGGCGCAGAGTGGCCCAGGAAACCGCTGTCCACTGCTGGGATGCCGTCAACGCTATTGGATGCAACGAGCCCATAGAACAGACACTCGCAGTCGACGGCGTCGACGAATTCCTCGACGAGGTACTACCTGGTCTCTCCCATGACTTGGCCGGGCCGGCCCAGACCATCCGTCTGCATGCCCACGACAGCGGAGACGAATGGACTGTCCGCGCCGGAGAAGGCTCCGTCTCACCTGAGCCAACTTCCGGGCAGGCCGAAGCCACAGCGACTTCCACTGCATCCGAACTACTGTTGCTCTTATGGGGCCGCCGCTCACCTGATCAAGTACAAGTCGACGGCGACACTGCTGCGCTGCAACGCTTCTTGGCCCGAGCAGCCTTCTAGTTCCAGATGCGAACGCGCCGTTGCGGTTCGAGGTACAGCCCATCGGACTCGCCCACCGAGAACGCCTCGTAGAACGAGTCGATGTTGCGGATGACACCGTTGCACCGGAACTCCGGCGGCGAGTGCGGGTCGATCGCCAACCGCCGAATGGCCTCGGCGTCGCGGGATTTGGTGCGCCACACCTGGGCCCAGCCGAAAAACACCCGCTGCTCGCCGGTCAACCCGTCGATCAGAGGCGCTTCCTTGCCCTTCAGCGACAGCCGATACGCAAGCAACGCGATCGACAGCCCGCCGAGGTCGCCGATGTTCTCCCCGACCGTGAACGCACCGTTCACATGGTGGCCGTCGCTCAGCTGGCGGGGCGTGTACTCCTCGTACTGCTCGATCAACGCCTTTGTCCGCGAACCGAATTCGGTCCGGTCCTCGTCGGTCCACCAGTCCACCAGATTGCCGTCACCGTCATACTTGGCGCCCTGGTCGTCGAACCCGTGGCCGATCTCGTGCCCGATGACCGCACCGATGCCGCCGTAGTTGGCGGCGTCGTCGGCCTCGGCGTCGAAGAACGGCGGCTGTAGAATCGCCGCGGGGAACACGATTTCGTTCATGCCGGGGTTGTAGTAGGCGTTCACGGTCTGCGGTGTCATGAACCACTCGTCACGGTCCACTGGGCCGCCGAGTTTCGCTAACTCGCGGTCGGAGTTGACCTCCTGCCCGCGACGGTAGTTGCCGTAGAGGTTGTCGCGCTCGATGACCAGCGTCGAGTAGTCCCGCCACTTCGCCGGGTAACCGATTTTCGGGGTGAACTTGTCCAGCTTGGCCAGCGCCCTCTCGCGCGTTGCCGGCGTCATCCACTCGAGGTCGCTGATGCTGACGCGGTAGGCCTCGCGCAGGTTGGCGACCAATTCGTCCATGCGCGCCTTGGCATCCGGCGGGAAGTGCCGCTCGACGTACAGCTTGCCGACCGCATCGCCCATCAGGCTCTCGACCACCGACACCCCGCGCTTCCAGCGGTCGCGGATCTCCTCGGTGCCACTGAGTCGGCGGCCGTAGAACGCGAAATCCTCGGCCACCAGGTCGTCGGTGAGCAGCGACGCGCGAGCGTGGATCAGCCGCCAGCGAGCCCAGTTCTTCCAGTCCTCTAACTCCTCGCCCGACCAGGCCGCGGCGAACGCGGTCAGGTAGTCCGGCTGGCGCACAACGACTTCCGCCACCTTATCCGGCGTCGCGCCCAGCGCGGTCACCCAGCCTGTCCAGTCGAAGCCCGGGGCCTCGGCCGGCAGGTCGGCGAACGTGCGCAGGTTGTAGGTGAGGTCGGCGTCGCGACGCTTGACGACGTCCCAATGTGCGGACGCCAGCTTGGTTTCCAGCGCGACGATGCGTGCGGCGGTCTCGGCGTGCTCGCCGCCGTATACGAGTGCGAACATCGCGGCGATGTGCTGCGGATACGCGGCGAGGATCTCGGCGTGCTGCGCCTCGCGGTAGTACGACTCGTCGGGCAGGCCGAGCCCGGACTGGTTGAGGTGCACCAGGTAGCGCGTCGAGTTCTTGGAGTCGGTGTCGACGTAGACGCCCGTGCCGCCGCCGACCCCGTTGCGCTGCAGCACGCCCACCACGGCCGCCAAGGCTTCGGGGGTTTCGGCGGCATCGATCGCGGCCAGTTCGTCGAGCAGCGGTTGCACACCGCGCTCGGCCACGGTCGGCTCGTCCATGAAGCTTGCGTACAGGTCGCCGATGCGCTGCTCGTCGGTGCCTGATGTCGCCGCCGTAGCGGCTCCGGTGATCAGGTCGCGGACCTGCTCCTCGGCGCGGTCGTGGAGTGACCGGAACGCGCCGTCGGTCGCGCGGTCGGCCGGGATCTTGTACTCCGTCAGCCAGCGGCCGTTGACATGGCCGAACAGGTCGTCTTGGGGGCGGGCATCGGAGTCGACGTGCGAGAGGTCAATTCCGGACCTATTGGTCGCTCCCGCTCCGCCGCGAATGGCTTCTACCGTCACCCCAACATGCTGCCAGACGCGTCTGGTCGTGCAAATATCTGGTGGTCAGCCCGGGAAACGGAGGTGAGGGGCGTCTCGGGCAACCCGGGGAACCAGTCGCGGAGACTGCGCCGGGTAGCCTCTCGCCCATGCCCGACGACGAGCGCCCGCCGGACCATGAGGACGACGACGGTCCCGTGTTCACCGGCTTCGGCGTCGCCTCGGCGGCTCTCGGAGTGGTCGCGGTCGCGGCGATCGTCTTGGCCGGACTGATCTCGATCCAGCACCGCAGCGACGTCAACGAACTCCACTACCGCGCTCGCGTCATGCAGGCCGCCGCGGACTGGACCAGCGTGCTGATCAACATGAATAAGGACAGCGCCGAGGCAGACTTGAACACCCTGCACGAGGGCACGGTCGGTCAGCTCAACGCCGACTTCGATGCGACCGTCGAGCCGTACCGCAAGCTGGTGCAGCAGCTGCAAGCGAAAACCACCGGCCAGGTCGACTCGGTGGCCGTCGAGTCGATCCACCACGAGCAGCCTGGCCCGAACGGCTCCCCACCGCCCCAGCAGCAGCCCGAGTTGTTGGGTTCCGCGTCGCGCACCGACACCGTGATGGTGGTGGCGACGTCGATCAGCGAGAACGCCGGAGCCGAGAAGCCGAAAACCGTCCGCTGGACGCTTCGGCTCGATGTCTCCGACGTCGACGGCAAGCTGCTGATCTCGCGGCTGGAGCCGATCCGATGAGAAACCGTTGGCGCGTATTGGCTTTCGACGTCCTTGCGCCGGTAGCTGCCGTCGTCGCCCTGGTCTACATCGGCAGCGCACTGGCGTGGCCGCTGTGGTGGGTGTCGGTCTGTTCGGTGCTGTGCCTGCTGATCGTCGAGGGCGTCGTCGTCAACTTCGTTCTCGCACGCCGTGACGGTGTCACCGTCGGCACCGACGACGACGGTCCAGGACTGAGGCTGGCCGTCGTCGGTATCGCGACCGTCGCGCTGGTGGCCGGCGTCATCGTCGGCTACCTGCGGTGGACGGTGCCCGACCGCACGTTGGACAACGACACCACCGAGGTGGTCGGCATCGCCAGCAGCGTCTCAGAGGCTTCCGCGACGTTCACGCCGCAGAGTCCCACAGCGTCGGTCGACCGAGCCACGGCCATGATGTCGCCCAAGAGCGCAGAAGCCTTTAAGAGCGAATTCGCCAATGTAGCAAAGGATTTGAGCAGTAAGAACATCTCGGCTCAGGCCAGCACGGTCTCGGCGGGCATCGAGGCGATCGGGCCCGACGCCGCCAGTGTCGCGGTGATTCTGCGCGCCACCCAGAGCGCACCCGGTAAGCCGAACGACACTGCGGTGCTCGCACTTCGGGTCCAACTGTCCAAGTCCGACGGGCGCTGGCTGGTCGACGACGTATCGCCGATCCACTCCCGCTAACGGAGTATGCGAGCGTGGTCGACCTTCAGGCACCGATCCATGACCACCTGCAGTCCCGCAGCTTCGCCGTCACGGGCCACCTGTTCGTGCCACAAGCCGAGCTGTAGCCACAGCACCTTCGCACCCACCTGGATGGCGTCTTCGAGCACCGTCGGCAGATGCTCGCGGCGCCGGAACACGTCGACGAGATCGGGCACGACCGGGAGGTCCGCCAGCGAGGGGTACACCGGCGTCCCGTCGACCTCGCTGATCGTCGGGTTGACCAGATACAGCTCATATGAGCTGGCGGACTTCAAGTAGCTCCACACCTCGTGGCTGGCCCGGGCGGGGTTGGCCGATGCACCGACGATCGCGACGGTGCGCGTCTCGCGCAGGATCCGCTCAATGTCCATCGACATCACCCGTACCCGACAGAATTCGCGCCGACAACTCCTCGGGTCGGCTCAACGCCATCAGGTGTCCGCCCGGCATCACCTCGAGTTCCAGCCCGAGCCGCGCGCGCACCACCTGGCGCTGAAACTCCAGCGGGAACAGCCGATCGTCGCTGCCCTGGATCACTCTGGTTGGCACATCGGGCCAACGGTCCAACGGCCACCCCTGCTCGAACGGCGTGTCGGACTGGCGCGGCTCCCCCTGGCGGAACGCCTCTTCGCGCAACGCGTCGGGCACGTCGTGAAAGAAGTCCTCGACCGGATCGAAGTCATGTACCACTTGGTCGTGACCCGTTGCAGCCCACCATTGCCCGGGCGATTCGCCGGCCGTAGGCACCATCGGGTTGACCAACACGATCGAGGCGACGGGCATCCGCGAGGCCACGATCGGGGCGGTGAATGCGCCCATCGATTGCGCGACCAGAATCACCGCGCCGCCCGACACACCGGACACCGCATCGACAACCGTGTCGGCGTAGGCGCTCTGGTCTGCCGAATCGTCATGGGCCGGCAGCTCAATCGCGATCGCGTCAGGCAGCAGCGGCGCGACTCGATGCCAGTACCAGGCGCTGCCACCGGCCCCCGGGATCAGCGCGTACGTCATACCTAGTGGCGCTGGTTCCGCATCTTGGCGAACCGGTCGGACAGCCGGCGCATCCGAATCATCAGCGACGCAGGCGGACTCGTCTCACCGGACAGGTAGGCCGCGAAATCCTTGCAGGCAACCCCGATGCGGGACGCGAACTCGTCCTGGCCCAGACCCGATCGCTCGAGCAGTGTCTGCACATGGCGGCCGACCTCGGCGCGTTCGTTGGCCTCGAGGTGCTCGCGGGTGCGGGACAGCACCTCCGACAGCGCCTTGGAAACCCCGTATGGCCGTGCGGTTTCCAGCACTTCCTCGACCTGACGCGCGGTCCTGCCGTACGGGTCACGTTTGATGGCAACGACGATGCGCTGCCAGACCTCAAGGTCGTCCGTCTCCAGCGCGGCCCGGATCGCGGACGTGGGCCAGAATTCGACCGGCCGGTCGTCGATCGGCGCCCGGCGACCTTCCGTCGGCGCCACGGCTCGCTTCGGTCCGGCGCCCGCGTCGCGGCGCGCGTCCCGAATCTCGGGGGCCAACGTCACCTCGCCTCCTCAAGCATCGCTACCGCCACAGATAGGCAGCGCTCCCTGACCTTCGCCCAATCGGCCTCCGCGTCGGGGCCCGACATCCTGGTGTCGTGCTCGTCGGAAGGTTGTGGGTCAGCCAGGCGGCGCACCAGCTGGGTGGCGACCCACTGTTTCCTCGAGCGGTCTCCACAGTAGTACCGGTCCATGGACGCCAGCACCACCGCAGCAGTTTGAGTCTCCATCGCGCCCACCAACTCGGCAAACTCCGCGAAATCCTTCGTCGTGTTTCGGCACATGACCAGGTAGCTCTTCAGCCGCAGCGTTTCCGCACCGGTCGGAATCTGCAGTCGGTCGCCCGTCGGCAGCTGGACGTTGGTGGTCTCCACCGGGCTGCGCCGCTCGACCGGCGACCGGTCGCTGTCGGCCTCGGTCTCCAGTGCGTCCAGCGCGACCGAGAGACGGCCCCGCCAGACGGTCACCGGATGCAGCCCCGACAGGCAGGGCGGGCCTGACTTTCCTGACCCGTTCGTCGCACCGTTGCGGTGTACGCGACCGTTGGTGGTGTGTCCGTTCTTGACGGCGGCCACCGGCTCGCGAGCACGAAGGCAACCGCTCAGCGCCAGTGGATCGGCGACGGTAATCGTATCGGGGGCAATGTTTTTCAGCTTGGCCGCGGACTTGACCACCATGCGCAGATCGGCACCCGACGGCCCCAACGACGAGATGTCGTCGGGAATGATGACCAGGTTCGGCATGTCGATCTTGGGCAGCGGCTTCTCGAAGTCCACCGACGGCAGGATGCGGGCCAGCCAACGCGGCAGCCACCAGTTCCACTCGTCGAACATCGCCATCAGCGCGGGCACGAGCACAAGCCGGACCACAGTGGCGTCGACGGCGATCGCGACGGCACACGCGACACCGAGCTGTGCGACCAGCGGCATGCCCGCGAACGCGAACCCGATGAACACCGCGATCATGATCAGCGCGGCGCTGGTGATCGTGCGGGCGCTGGTGCTCACCCCATAGGCGACGGCGTCGCGGGTGTTGTTCGTCTGCAGGAACCGCTCCCGGATGCGGGTCAGCAGGAAGATCTCGTAGTCCATCGACAGGCCGAAGGTCATCGCCAGCACCAACGGCGGAATGGTGCTGTCCAGCGACGAGATCGGCTTGAAGCCCAGGTCTTCGAGCCAGCCCCACTGGAAGACGGCGACGAGGCTGCCATAGGCGGCGGCCACCGACAGGACCGTCATCAATACGCCCTTGAACGCAAGGAACACCGAACGGATCGAGATCAGCAGCATCACGAATGCGATCAGCGCGACGAAGCCGAACACCAACGGCTGCGTCGAGGACACCCGGTCGTCGAAGTCCTTGATCAGCGCCGTCGGCCCGCCGACGTCGATGCGTGCGTCGACGCCGTTGGTGCGCGGCAGTTGTTCGCGCATCCAGTCGACGGTGCTCCGGGCGGCCATGTCCTCCGGGTCCACCGAGAGCACGGCCGACAGCAGCGCACGGCGGTAGTCGTCGCCGAACACCGGCGGCGACACCGATACCACGTTGGGTCCCTGCGCCATCTTCTGGCGCACCGCGTCGAGCGCAGGCGCCTTGGCCGGTGCCGAGGCTGCGTTGCCGTCGGGGAACGTCACCAGCACTCGCACCGGCCCGAGCGCCCCGGGGCCGAGCGCCTCCGCCGCGGCGTTGACGCCGCCGCGGATCTCGTGGGTCGGCTCGAACTGGCGCTGCATGCTGTTGCCAAGCACCATCGAGAACGCGGGCACGGCGAGCGTCAACAGCAGGGCCGACGCGACCAGCGCCGACAACCATGGCCGTCGCATCACCCAACCGGTCCACCGGCTCCAGAACCGCGACTTGGTGGTCTCTGCCCGACGCGACCAGTGCAGGTACGACGACCGCTTCGCCGCCGCCTTGCCGAATGTGGCGAGCACCGCGGGCGTCAGGGTCGTCGAAGTCAGCACCGCAACGGCGACCGCGAGAATCGCGCCGGTGGCCATCGACTTCAGTACGGGGGTATTGATCAGGTAGATGCCGGTGACCGACGCGATCACGGTCAGGCCGGACAGCACCACCGCCAGACCGGAGGTGGCCATCGCCGCATCCGCGGCCTGCTGCGGATCACGGCCCGCCCGCAGTTCCTCGCGGAACCGCATAAGAATAAATAGTGAATAGTCGATAGCCAGCGCGATGCCGAACATCGACACCGTCGACGAGACGAACACCGACATCGTCGTGTACATCGACAGCAGATAGACCAGTCCCATGGTCACCACGACGGTGCAGATGCCCAGCACCAGCGGCATCGCGGCCGCCGCGAGCGAACCGAATACCGCGAGCAAAACAATCAGGACGATCGGAAGGTTCCACTGTTCGGCCTGCGCGATGTCGTGTTTGGTGGCCAACGTCGCGGCGGCGCCCAGTGCGCCCTGGCCGATGACGTAGAGCTTGACCTTGCCGTTCTCGATCTCGCCGGGCCGATCGCCGTCGATGCCGACCTTCTGCCGCAGCTGCTTGGCGACGTCGACCGCGCCGGTGTTGTTGAAGTCGAGTTGCAGGGTGACGACGTACGGGCGATCCGGCTGGGGGGCCGGCTGTTGCGGGTTCGGCACCACCTTGACGCTCGGGACCTCGGCCGCGATGCGTTCGAGCTGGGCGACCGCAGCGGTCATGTCCTCGAAGGAGGCGTCTGCGCGCGGCGCCGCGACCAGGGCCAACGGTGAGGAGCCCTGGTCAGGGAAGTGCTGCTCGAGCTCGCGCTGGACATGCAGCGACTGGGAACCCTCGACTTCGAAGCCGCCGCCGGTGAGATTGCCGGACTGGTTCATCGCCAGGTAGATCGAGGGCACCAAGAGAAGCAGCCAAGCCGCGAACACCGCCCAGCGATATCTGCGCAGGTTGCTGCTCAAGCGCATCATGAACTGCTGGATAGCGAACTCCCCGCTTTCTGCCCGGCGTTGCGTAGCTGAGCGTACAACAGCGTCCTATAAGGTGTCGGGCCCTGAGCAACGCCTTAACCAGCTCTAACTCCCCTCTCGTGATTCGCGCGTCCGGCGTTACGCGCGGCGCTGCGGACTTCCTGTCGTTCACCTGCACGTTCATTCGCTGGATTGGCAGGCCCTGCTGCGTAGATGGCAGTATGTGCCGAGGCCGTTTCGGGTCGGGGAGCCCAATGTCCGATTGCATGCCGTTTGCGGAAGCGTCAAAAAGCGTTCGCAAGCCGTAAGGAGTTATCCATGATTTCGACCACCCGATCGAGCAGTGCGCTGCGTCGCAGCCTCTACACGGTGTTCGCTGCGTGCGCTGCCGGAGGCGCGAGCGTGGCTGCACTGATGGGCAACCCTGCTCCGTCGGCAACGGCCGCCACGGATCCCTGCGCGGCCAGTGAGCTGGCCAGGACCATCGGCTCGGTGGCGACGTCCACGGGCGCCTACCTCGACTCGCACCCCGAAACCAACCAGGCGCTGACCACCATCTCGCAGCAGCAGGCAGGCCCGCAGTCCCTGGCGGCGGTGAAGTCGTACTTCGACGCGAACCCCCAAGTCGGCAAGGACATGCAGCAGTTGCAGCAGCCGCTGGTCAGCCTGTCTACCCGCTGCAAGCTGCCGATCAGCCTGCCTCAGCTGATGGGGCTCATGCAGGCTGCGCAGCAGCAGGGCGGCGCTCTGCCAGGTGGTTTGCCGGGCGCCCTGCCGACGGCGCAGACGATCGGCGTTCCCGGAGCGGCGCTGCCCGCTTCGCCGTCACCTGCAGCTGCAGTCACGCAGGGCACCGGACCGCTTCCCGGACCGTCGACCGTCACCAGCCGATAGCACCGGGCGACGCACGCCGCGGCCCGTATAGGCTCCTGAGCTGCGGTTTCAGACTTTCTCACGATTGGTTAACCGCAAGGCAAGAAAGTCAGCAACCTTTCTGCTTAGCTTTTAGTCTGTCGGAACCGCCAATGGTTACGCCTCTCCACTTCGGATGAAGGAGCCTGTCCATGTTGCTCTCGGCCCGTACCGCGCGGCATGCGGTAGCTGGCGCGGTCGGCACCGGTGCGATCGCCGGTGCGATGTTGTTTGGCGCCCTGCCCTCGGCGATGGCCGACGACCCAGCCAATAACCCGCCCAACTGCACCGCTGCCGACCTGGCCGGCGTGGCATCGGGTGTCTCGGCCTCGACGTCGGCCTACCTCTTCACCCACCCCGACGTGAACTGGTTCTTCACCAGCCTCGAAGGGCTGCCGCGCGATCAGGTCCGGGAAAAGGTGACGGACTACCTGAATCAGAATCCGCAGACGAAGGCTGATCTGACCGGAATTCGCCAGCCGTTGGTCGACCTGAAGAACCGCTGCGGTTCGGCACCAGCACCTTCGATTCCGTAATCCACGTGCGGGTTGGAGAATCGCCCGCGCAGGAGGGCGCGAGTCGAACGGTGCTGATGGTCGACGACGACCCGGACGTCAGAACTTCCGTCGCCCGCGGACTGCGGCATTCGGGCTTCGACGTTCGGGTCGCGGCGACAGGTAAAGAGGCGCTGCGGCTGCTGTCCAGCGAATCGCACGACGCGCTGGTTCTGGATGTCCAGATGCCGGAACTCGACGGGGTTGCGGTGGTCACGGCGCTGCGGGCATTGGGTAACGACATCCCCATCTGCGTGCTGTCCGCACGCGACACGGTCAACGACCGAATCGCGGGGCTGGAGGCCGGTGCCGACGACTACCTGACCAAGCCGTTCGATCTCGGTGAGTTGGTGGCGCGGCTGCACGCTCTGCTGCGGCGCGCGAGTCATTCGGATCAGCCGTCCGACACGATGACTGTCGGGCCGTTGACCATCGACACCGCCCGTCGTCTGGTGTTCGTCGACGGCGAGCGGGTCGATCTGACCAAGCGCGAGTTCGACCTACTGGCTGTGCTGGCCGAGAACGCCGGTGTGGTGTTGTCGCGTCAGCGGCTGCTGGAACTGGTGTGGGGCTACGACTTCGACGTCGACACCAACGTTGCCGACGTGTTCATCTCCTACCTGCGGCGCAAGCTCGAACGCGACGGCCTGCCAAGGGTTATCCATACCGTTCGCGGGATCGGGTACGTGTTGCGGGACGAGCCGTAAGTGCGTTTGCCGCGCTTCCTCCGGTCCGCATCGTTGCGCACCCGGGTGGCGATCGCCTCGGCCGCCGCAGCGTCGGCGGTCGTCGCCGCATTCACGATCCTGACTTCGGTGGTGCTCGCGAATAACGATGCCGCGCAACTTGATCGGCGACTCGACTCCATCGTCGACGCCAGCATCAATCCCACCGAACTGCAGGACCCCCGCCGCGGCGTGCTCACCACCGGGCGATCCGAATCCACCGGGCAGGTGATGTTCCAGCGCGGCCTGCAGCTACCGCCGCTGCCGGTGGGCTCCGCAACCGTCCAAGTCAACGGCGTTGAGTACCGGGTGCGGACCGTGGCAGTCGAGCAACAAGGCGGCGTGCTGATGTCGGTAGGCATCCGCGCCGACAGTATCTTGTTGAACCGCGCCAGAATTCCGTTGTACACAGCGGTAGGTGTGGTGACGGTGTTGATCGCCGCCGGCCTTGGCTGGCTACTGGCCGGCCCGGCAATCCGACCGCTGCGCAGACTGACAGAGCACACCAAGCGGCTCGGCAAGGACAGCGAGGGCATGCCCGAAGTGCGCGGTGTCCGCGAGGCCGAGGACCTGTCCGAGGCGATGAGCGCGATGCTGAGCCGGCTGGCCGCCGCCCAGCGGGCCACCACCAATTCCCTGCAGGCCGCACGGGATTTCGCCGCCAACGCGGCACACGAACTACGCACCCCGCTCACGGCGATGCGGGCCGACCTCGATACCTTGCGGATCCACGACCTGCCTGCCGAGGAGAGAGCCGAAGTGGTGCAGGACCTTTCGCGGGCACAGCGGCGGGTTGAGGCGATCATCACCGCGCTCGGGCAACTCGCCTCGGGGCAGCTGGCGCAGGCCGAAGACCGCGAACTCATCGATCTGACCGACATGCTCGACCGGGTAGCGCGGGAAAACATGCGCACCGCGGTCGGGGTCGAGATCGAGGTCGAGGCCGCCGACGACCTCGGGGCGGTCTGGGGCTGGCCGGGCGGGCTCAGGCTGGCGGTCGACAATCTGGTGCGCAACGCGGTGACGCATGGACAGGCGACGCGGATCATGTTGGCGGCCAGCCGTTATGACCACACTTTGACGATCGTCGTCGACGACAACGGCCGCGGCCTTCCGGAGCAAGAGCGTCAAACGGTGCTCGGCCGATTCTCAAGGGGCAGCAATGCGGCACCGGGTGGATCAGGGTTGGGCCTGGCGCTTGTGGCGCAGCAGGCGGCGTTGCACGGCGGACGGATCGAATTGTCCGACGGACCGCTTGGCGGGTTGCGTGCCACGTTGACGATCTCGACTTCGCCTGAGCCGTCGGCGAATTCAGACTAGCGCCGCCGGAACAGCGCGGCCACAACGCGCCAGCCCAGCAGCAGCACGGCGGTCACGATCGAAGCCACCACCACGAAACTCGCCTGCACACCTGCAGATGTCGCCTTGCGCAACAGCATTCCCACCACCACTGTGCAGACCCAGACGACAACGCCGGTGGGGATGACCGTGAACGGCTGCCGCCACCCCCGTATCAACAACCAGCCGACACCGGTGCCTGCCAGGAACGGCCACGCCGTCTGCGCGATGCCCGCCACAGTCAACCCCTCGGCGTGACTCCGGCGGCCGATCGTGCAGAACACGATCACGCACACGATGTCGGCGAGCAGAGCGATCGGCGCCCGCCGCACCCGTCGGCCCCGGTCACCGACCGGCATAGCTCATCACATCCAAAACCAATGGGCTGACCGCGGATTCATCGCGGGGCGTGAAGCCGGGCTGCATCGGGGCGGGTTGGCCGGCTTCGACGGCGTCTTCGGCGTCCATTGACGCGATACGCCCGTCGAGCCTGAACGACGACAACACGAATGGCAACCCGTCGGACCGCAGTGGATCCGGGGTGCTCATGACGTGGAAATGTAGGTGTGGTCCGTCGGTGTTGCCGGTGTTCCCGACCAGGGCGATCACCTGGCCGGAGCTCAGGCGGTCGCCCACCTTTACTTTGATGCTGCCGGTCTTGAGATGGGCGTAGAGCGCATAGTTGCCGCCGCCGATGTCCTGGACGATGTGATTGCCTGCGTACTGCTCGAGCGGGAGACCCGGCGGGGATTCGCCGGGTACCTGCTCCGGCAGGTCGTCGAGTACCGCGACGACGGGGCCATCGGCCACGGCGTGGATCTCGGCGCCGAACCCCGGATAACTCTCGGGTTTGGTCTTGTCGCCGTTGAACAGCCGCAGATCCGGCAACAGTTGTACGTAGTCGACCGCGAACCGCTCGGCGGCCCACAGTTGCCCGTTGAGCGGATTGAGTGCCATCCGATGCGGAGTCATATCACAACAACTGTTGGCGTCCACCCAATTCGATCCGACGAGCGGTGGCGCGATGACGGCAGGCTTGCGGGTCTGCACGGTGACGGGTGCGACTGTCTCGGTCATCGTGGCGGGAAACAGCGGCGGCCGTGGCTGCGCCAGTGACACCCCGATCGCGTGCACCAGCTCTGCCGGCACTGTGCCGCCTGGGTCGAGGGAGACGTCGAGCCACACCGCCGCAGATTGCGCAGGCCCGAGTTTCGTTGTGGACGCAGGGTTTCCCATCACACGTGTCCAGTACGCCAGCCGCTCGCCCGCCAGGTTCAACAGCGTCCGGTGTGCGGCGCGCACGTCGACCGATGTCAGCGTCACCTCTTGGTCGAGCACATTGGTCAGCTGCAGTTCGTAGGCCAGGTGCACCTTGCCGTCGGTGGCGGGCACAGGGATCGGTGCCGCGACGGCACTGGCAATCAGTGGCGTGACCACCGTTGGGCCGGTGTCCGGAGTGTTCGACAGAGGGGTGGAAGTGGTTGATGCCGAGGGGGTTTGGCTCGACGATGTGCACGCTACGGTAAGCGCGGCGATCGCCGACACCATCAGGGACGTCCGGCCGCGCATGATCGTTTCGCTATTTTTCGGGCTCGGGTTCGTGCCGCACTTCCGGATCGGGACTGAACTGCGGTGGCTGCTCGACGCCCTCGTCGACGGTGGCGTCCGGGTCGATGTCCTTCTCGGTGCGGAACATGAAGAAGAACACCACCCAGCCGATCGCGGAAATGAAGATCCAACTCGCCAACCGGTAGATGAGCATCGCAGAGATCGCCGAGGCCAGCGTCATGCCGGACGACACCAGGCCCGGCACCAGCACCGCCTCGACCACCAGCAGACCGCCCGGCATCAACGGGATCGACCCGACCGCGCGGGCCGCCGCGTACGCGACGGTCACACCCGCCAGCGACGGATGACCGCCGGTGGCATAGCACGCGAACAGCAGACACCCGACGTCGGCGATCCAGTTGAACAGCGACCAGCCGAACGCCTCGCCGAGCTCGCGACGGGACAGGCTGACCGATTCAAGTTGGGACAGGGTCTCGCGCCACTTGTTGAGCCCCGTGTCGGCGGGTTTGCCGCGCAGCGAGTTGTACCACGACAGCACACGCACCCCGATGCCGTCGATGAGCTCGGGGCGAGTCGCCACCGCCTGCGCCAGCAGTATCAACGCGACAAACCCGCCGAGTGAAAAGATGAGCGACAGTGGGTTTTTGCTCGCACCGAGCATGAACGCGCCGCCAAGACCGAGCACCGCCAGCCCGACCACCTGCAGCGCCCCCGACATCACCAGCTGCCACGAAGCCACCACCGGCGACGCGCCCCAGATCCGTTGTTGGCGGTAGATGAACGTGGCCGACAGCACCGGGCCGCCCGGCAGCGTTGTTGACAGCGCATTGCCCGCGTAGAACGCCGCCTCCGAGCGCCACTGCTTGACCTTGACGCCTGCAGACCTGAGCAGAGTGCGCTGAATCTGAGCGAAGCTGTGCATGGACGACATCGCCGCGATGATCGCCGCCAGCACCCACCACCAGTTCGCCGAGTAGACGCTCTTCCACGCCTTGGCCAGTTGGTCCCAGACCAGCGTGAGCTCGACCGCGAGCACAATGGCCGCGGCGCCGATGATCACCCAGCGCAGCCACCAGTATCTGCTCCTGGTAGGCCGCTCCTGGCTGCGGGCGTCGCTCGCAGGGGCGTCTTGGGACACGCCCCTAAGGGTAGCGGCGCAGGTAGCCCGGATATTGTCGCGCAGGCGGGCGCGCCGAGGCCTATTCGCGAGATTCGAGGTGACGCTGCGGCCTGCCGTTACGCTACCGGCATGCCAGCGGACCCCTCGATAGATACCGTCCCCGATGGATCGGTGACCCCGTTCGTCCGCAAGACAGCCGCGTGGTCCTGGCGGCTGCTGGTGATCTTCGCAGCGATCGTCGCGGTGCTGTGGACGGTCAAGAAGCTCGAGTTGATCGTGGTGCCGGTCGCCCTGGCGACCCTGCTGGCCGCGCTGCTGTTGCCCGTCGTCGACTTCCTGGACCGGCGGGGCGCGCCCCGCGGTGGTGCGGTGACCTTGGTGCTGCTCGGGGGTATCGCCGTCGTCGGCGGAATCCTCACGTTCGTGGTCAGCCAGTTCATCGAGGGGGCACCGGCACTCGTCGAGCAGGTGAGCACCAGCATCAAGGGCGTGGGGGACTGGCTCACCCGAGGGCCGCTGCATCTCAACCAGGAACAGATCGAAAACGCCCGCAAGTCTGCCGTCGAGGCCCTGCAGAACAATCAGGAGAAGCTCACCAGCGGGGCGTTGTCGACGGCCGGCACGGTCACCGAGATCGTCACCGGTGCGCTGCTGGTGCTTTTCACGCTGATCTTCGTCCTGCACGGCGGCCGCAACATCTACGGCTTCGTCACCAAGATCTTCCCGGAGAACGTCCGGGAGCGCGTGCGCGACGCAGGCCGGGCCGGCTTCCGATCGTTGATCGGCTACGTGCGCGCGACTTTCCTGGTGGCACTCGTCGATGCGGTCGGCATCGGTACCGGCCTGGCCATCATGGGTGTGCCGCTGGCGCTGCCGTTGGCGTCGCTGGTGTTCCTCGGCGCGTTCGTTCCGCTCGTGGGTGCGGTAATCGCCGGCTTCTTCGCGGTGGTCGTGGCGCTGATCGCCAAGGGCTGGATCTATGCGCTGATCACGCTCGGCCTGATCATCGCCGTGCAACAGCTGGAAGGCCATGTGCTGCAGCCGCTCGTGATGGGCCGCGCGGTGTCGATCCATCCACTGGCGGTGGTGTTGGCCATCGCGGGTGGCGGGGTGCTGGCAGGCATCGTCGGCGCCCTATTGGCCGTGCCGACGGTCGCGTTCCTCAATAGCGCGGTGCGGGTGCTACTGGCCAGAGACCCCGCGGCCGAGGAGGCCGCGCAAGAGGCCGAAGCCGGTCCGATCGTCAAGGCGGAAGCCGACGATGCGGAGGCGGCGGCATCCGATTAGATCCGGATGTAACGCCACGGCGAGAAACCGCCGGCCGAATCGCGCCACTGCGTTACAAGCGGCGAAGGACTAGATCCGGCCCTCGCGCCGTAGCAGATCCTGTGCGCTCACCCCGCCGCCGCGGCGCTTAGGCTCTTCTTCCTCGCGGGTGTCGAGCTTCTCGGTCGCCGCATCAGCGTCCTGCGTCCGAGGACGTCCCCTGCCTTCGGGTGGGCCCCCAGTCCCCTGCTCGCGCGTGGGCCCATGCGAGGGTGGGGCCCCCGCGTGCGAAGGTAGGGTCCCCAGCGTCGGAATCGCGGTCGTCGGCTCGTTACTTGGTTGCGGGCGAGGCTGGCGTTGGTCGGGCATCGAGCGGGTGGCGTCAGCCGACGGTCGCACAGGTGGCGGCGCCGGTTGGCCGCCCGCGGGAGCGGTGCCCCGCAATTCGCCCAGCCAGGACTCGATTTCACGCTCCTCGCGCGGTGCCGCAGGCGGAGGCGGCGCGGGCCGGTGGCTCCGCTGGGTGTCATCCGCGGGCGGGTGGTTGACCCGAGCGGCTGCATTGTTCACGACGTTGCGGACTGCGTTCTTGGCCATCGAGAGCCGAGTGGTCTGCGGCTCGTCGGATTGCGTTCGCGCGGTGGGGATCCGCGTCGTCCCCGCAACGGACGGCGCGTTGGCCCGCGGCGGTGTCGTGATCCGCGTCGTCGCTCCCGCCCGCGAAGCGCCATCGGCGCCCGGATGCGTCGGGTCGTGTGGCGGCATCGGCCGCGGCGGCGCCGGTGCGCCCGCACCGACCAATGCTTCTTCGGGGTGATCGCGCACCGCGGGACGCTTGCGCTCGTCGGGCAGCTCGGTCTCGCCGAGGCCGAGGCGTTCCTGAAGCCGCTTCATCCAGCGGGGCGCCCACCAGCAGTCGTCGCCCAGCAGCTTCATCACCGCCGGCACCAGGAACATCCGGACCACCGTGGCGTCCAGCAGAAGGGCGATGAGGAGGCCGAACGCCAGATACTTCATCATCACCAGGTCGGAGAACACGAACGCGCCTGCGACGACAGCCAGGACCAACGCCGCGCCGGTGATCAGCCGACCGGTGGTGGCGGTACCGATCCTGATGGCCTCGGCGGTGGACATGCCGCGCTCACGAGCCTCCACCATGCGGGATACGAGGAAGACTTCATAGTCGGTCGACAGGCCCCAGATGACCGCGATGATGAGGCCGATCATTGGCGCCATCAGCGGCTGCGGGGTGTAGTTCATCAGGCCGGAGCCATGGCCGTCGACGAACATCCACGTGAGCACGCCCATCGTCGAGCCGAGCGTGAGCGCGCTCATCACTGCGGCCTTGATCGGCAGCACCACCGACCCGAACGCCAGGAACATCAGGATCGTTGTCGTGGTGATCAGCAGGACCACCATCAACGGCAGTTTGTCGAACAGGCTGTGGATACTGTCCTGTTCCAGCGCGGGGGTGCCGCCGATGGACACCGTGATGCCGCGCGGTGGCGTCAGCGCCCGCAAATCCGCGATCTTCTTGGCCGCGTCGTTGCGATTCACCAGACCGTTCTGGATCACCCTGGTCGACGGATCCTTCGATGCGCCATCGAGGTACGGGCGTTCCTGCCACATCTTGGTCGGGTCATTGTCCGGGTCGGTGAAGCCGGAGATCTGCATCGCCTTGTTGCGGACCTCCGCGATCTGCTGGTCGCTGATGGGTTGTCCGTTGTCGCTTTGCATCACGATCGTCAGCGGCTCGGTGCGGAAGCCCGGGAAGATCTTGTCGAACTCCTCCTGCGCCAGGCGCACCGAGTTGGTCGGCGGCAAGTACTTCTCGCTGATGCCGCCGAGCGAGAGCTGCCCCAACGGGATGATCAGCGCGATCATCACGATGACGATCGGGACGGCGAATGCGGCGGGCCGCTTCATCACGCGGTTGACCAGCTTGCCCCAGAAGCCCTTCTCTACCTCTGCTCGGGTCTTGGTCTTCTGCGTCTTCTCGGCCAGCCAGGTCAGGTACACCCGCATCGGCTTCCAGTTGCGGAAGAACGGAACCCGCAGCAGCGTGCGCACGCCCAGCGCGTCGACGTTCGGCCCGAGGATGGCCAGTGCGGCCGCCAGCACCGTGATCGACAAGATCGCCGCAAGCATGACCGAGGCGATGATCGCGTAGGTGATGGACTTCAGGAACCCCTGCGGGAACAGAAGCAGCGGCACCGACGATGCCACCAGGATCACCGCGGAGAACATGATCGTGCGGCCTGAGGTCATCACCGTTCGTCGGACCGCGGCCTCGGTGTCGTAGCCCTCGGCGATCTCCTCACGGAATCGGCTGACCATGAACAGGCCGTAGTCGACCGCGATGCCGAGCCCCATCAGGGTCACCACCGGCTGGGCGAAGAAGTGCACGGGGGCGAATTCGGCGACGAGCCGCATGATGCCGAGCGCGCCCGCGATGGTCAGGCCGCCGATGATCCCCGGGAGGGCGGCCGCGACGACGCCGCCGAACACGAAGAACAACACCACGCACACCAGCGGGATGGCCGCGACCTCGGCGCGCCTCTGGTCGTCGCCGATGGTGCCGGTCAACTCGGCCGCCAGTGGTTGCAGACCGGCCAGCTTGACGTCGACGCCGTCGTCGCGGACCTTGAGCAGGTCGTCCTTGACCTTCTTGTAGTTGTTCAGGATCAGGTCGTCGTTGTCGCCCTTGAGCTGAATCGACATGAACGCGTGCTGTTTGTCCGCGTCAGCCATGTTCTTCAGCACATCGGGGCTCTTGAAGTAGCCGATCGAGCGCAGGATCTCGTCCGGGTGGTCCTTCTCGACCTGCGCGAGGTTGTCGAGGATCTTCTTCTTGAAGTCCGGGTCGTCGACTGTCTTGCCCTCGGGCGCCGTGTAGATCCCGATGATGTGGCCCGACGTATCGCGGCCGTAGGCCTTGTCGGCGATCACCGAGGCGTGCACGGACTGGCTGCCGTCGTCGTAGAAGCCGCTCTGGGTGACGTGGTTGCCAAGGCTGATGCCGAATACGCCGCCGCCAAGGCACAGTGCGACCATGACACCGATCACTATGTATCGGTATCGGTACACCGTTCGACCCCACCAGGCGAACACGTAAGCTCCTTCTAAGTCTGTGGCGACCCGCGTATCTCCAGTTGTCTACACGCGCGAGGTCAGTAGCGAGGTCAGCGGCCGGAATGGCTGCAGCCAAGCCCCCTGCTCGGGCAGCGAATCAAGGCCGATTCGCGGTAGCGGCTCCCGGAAAACACCAGGAATGTCTTCCAGGTCGACAAACTCCAAGGTATCCGACGCTAACGCCCAACTGGCATGTTCGCGAAATCCAAGTACCTGGACCGGCACACCCTCCCGGGCGATTTCCTCCAGCGGCTGTTTGAACGCCTGCCCGTCGGCGGAGGCCACCAGCACTCCTGCCAGTCCCTCGCTGCGTCGAAGGGCGATATGGTTGAGCATGTCGCTGTCGACGTCACTGTCTTCATCGATCTTCGGTTTCGCGAAGACCGCGAAGCCTACGTTACGCAATGCCTCCACCCATGGTCGAACAACGTCGGCGCTTCCAGGGGCGATGTTGGTGAACACCGTCGCCTCAGGCTCTAGCGTGACGTCTGGGCGCGCGGCCGACAACTCGGCGGTGCGTTGCAGCAGCCAGCGGCCGAGGGCGTCGAATCGTGGCCGATGCGCGGCGGTGGGTCTGCCCCCGAGGATCGAGCCGAGACCCATGTCCAGGTTGGGTGCGTCCCACACCAGCAGCACCCTGGCCGTCGCCTCGGTCGGCAGCACCGTCGGCGGGGCTACATCATCTATATGCCGGATGTCTTCAGTGAGGCTCATGGCTGTTTCTCCCAGAGCAATTCGGCAACAGCGCTGCCCGCGTGCTGCGCTTTGCCTTCGTACTTCGTGACGGGCCGGGCGACGGAGATCGGCAGCGAGCCCGATGAGGCGACCCGCCGTAGCCGCGGCTCGGCGTCACCCACCTCCGCAATCTGTTCGGCATAGCCGACGTGATCGGTGGCGGCGTGCAGCACACCGCCGGGACGCAACCGGTCGGCGATCAACGTGACGGTCGCCGGTTGCAGGAGCCGCCGCTTGTGGTGCCTGGCCTTCGGCCACGGGTCGGGGAAGAAAACCCGCACACCGGTCAGTGAGTCCGGTCCGAACATGTGCTCGAGCACGTCGACGCCGTCGCCCCGGACCAGCCGGATGTTCGTGACGCCTTCGCGGTCGATGGCGCTCAGCAGCTGGGCCAGGCCCCGCCGGTACACCTCCACCGCGACGACATCCAGGTGTGGCTCGGCCTGCGCCATCGCGAGGGTCGAGATGCCCGTACCGCTGCCGATCTCCAGTACCACCGGCGCCGACCGGTCGAACCAGGACTCGGTGTCCAGTCGCGGCGCGGGCCCGTCGGCGTCGCGCGCGTACGTGCCCATCTCGGGCCAGCGACGCTCCCAGGTGGCCTGTTGACCCCCGGAGAGCGTCGAGCGCCGGGTGCGAAAGCTGGTGACCCGGGGATGCAAATGCGACTCGGCGACATGTTGCCTGGGCGTTTGCATCCGTCCATGGTCGCTCATGAAGGCTCTAGTACCCGCATCGTGGTACAGATTGATACTCAACAGTTGCCTTCGACTGGTACTGGGGACAACCGTTCGCCATGTACCCGTCGAGGTGCCAACATTTAGGCCAACACGCACCACGGGGACCGGGTTTCACCTGGGCGGGGTCAACGGAAGGCCAACAAATTTTCGTCGATGCGCTGACGCGGTTCGCTGAACAGAACCACAGTCCGAGATTTGCCAGGATCATTGATCGTATTGCGGCGCCGCTGCGCGTTGCTGTACTGGGCCGTGACGGAGTGGGCCGCGGCACGGTCGCGGCGGCGCTGACCGCGTCGGGCGTGGCGGTGGTATCCGATCCGGCGACCGCAGACGTGCACGTGGTGGTCATCGCCGAGGCGCTGAAGCCGGAGGATCGTGCTCGGCTCGTGGCCGCCGACCGGCCGACCGTGGCGGTGCTGAACAAGGCCGACCTGGCGGGTCTCGGCGACGGCGGCCCCCTGCCAAGGGCCCACCGACGCGCTGCCGCCTGCCGCTCGTTGACCGGGGTGCCGACAGTGCCGATGGTCGCGTTGCTGGCCACCGCGGCCCTGGACGACGAACTGACGTCGGCGCTCCGCGCCCTCGTCACCGAGCCGGCGGACCTGACGTCGACGGACGCGTTCGCGCGCACCGGGCATTCGGTGCGGCCGGAGCTTCGGCAGCGACTGCTCGCCACATTGGACCGGTTCGGCATTGCGTGTGCCGTCTTGACGCTCGCTGAGGGCGCCGACGATGCGACCGTGTCGACAGCGTTGCGGCGGGCCAGCCAGGTCGACCGGGTCGTCGCGCACATCGAGGCGGCGGGCGCAGCGGTGCGCTATCGCAGGCTGCAGTCGGCCATCACGGAATTACGCGCACTCGCAGTCGAATCCGACGACGAGCGACTCACCGAGTTTCTGTCCACCGACCAGACCGTCCTCGCGGTGATGGCGGCAGCGGTCGACGTGGTCGAGGCGGCAGGGGTTGAGGTGGACCGGGGGGACGACACAGCCGCGCATGTGCGTCGGGCCGTGCACTGGCGACGCTACAGCCGGGGTCCGGTCAGTGCGCTGCATCGCAGCTGCGGGGCCGACATCGCAAGGGGTTCACTGCGTCTTCTCGGGCGGGTCCGGTGACCGATCCGGTAGCCGCGGCCGACGCCGTGGTGACGGCCGCCGACCCAGGGCTGACTTCACCGGGTGTCGACAGCCACGACGCGGTGCTGGTGACCGGCCCGTGGCTCGCAGGCACCACCAGCCTCATCGACGCGCTACGGGAACGGATGCCCGAGCACACCTTTGTGGAGGCCGACGAATTGGGCCCCGCCCGTGCGCCGCTCGCGGTGGTGTTCGTGGCGTCTGCCGTGGCGCCGCTGACCGAATCCGATTGTGCGCTGATCGATTTCGCGGCCAACTACACCGACCTGATCATCGGCGTGGTGGCGAAGATCGACGCCCACCGCAACTGGCGCGACGTGCTGGCGGCCGGCCGGGCGCAGCTCGCGGCACGTGCGCCGCGCTATCAGCACGTGCAGTGGGTGGGCGCGGCGGCCGCACCAGATCTGGGTGAGCCCATGTTGGACGAACTGGTCGCCGTGCTCGGGCAGCGGCTGGCCGATCCCGATGTGCAGCGTCGAAACCGGCTGCGCGCATGGGAAGTCCGGCTTGGCACGATGATCGATCGCTACGAGGCTGGTGCCACTGGATCGGATCGGCGCGCGCGGGTGACCACGCTGCACAAGAGCCGCGACGACATCTTGCGGGAGCGCCGGTTGTCGAAGTCCGAACGAACCATCGCGCTGCGCAGCCAGATCCAGCAAGCGCGCGTGCAGCTGACCTATTTTGCCCGCAACCGCTGTACGTCGGTGCGCGCCGAACTGCAGGAGGACGCGTCGAATACGACCCGGCGCAAGCTCGGTCGATTCGAGACCTATGTGCACACCCGTGCGGGAGACGTCGTCGACGAGGTGGACGAGGGCATCACCCAACACCTCGGCGACGTCGCGACCGAACTCGCCTTGTCGGCTCCAGAAACGCCACCGCCGCCGCCCCGGCCCGACGTCTCGCGGCCGCCGATGAAGTCCCGGCGGTTGGAGACGCAGCTGACGATGGTGCTGGGCGCAGGCTTCGGATTCGGCGTCGCACTAGCGGTGACCCGCCTGTTCACGGGCCTCGCGCCCGGCCTGACGATTGCCGGACTTGTCGCGGGCGGTCTGGTGGGCCTGCTCCTCACCGTGTGGGTGGTGGGCATCCGGGCGCTGCTACAAGACCGCGCGGTGCTGGACCGCTGGGTCACCGACGTCACCTCCGGGCTGCGCTCCACGGTCGAGGAGCGGGTGGCCACCCGGGTGCTGGCCGCCGAGACGGCGCTCACCTCTGACTTGGCAGCCCGCGACGAGATCGAGAGCGCCACGGCCGCCGATCGCGTTGCGGAGATCGACGCCGAACTGCGCGAGCATGCGGTTGCCACCGCTAAGGCCGCTGCGGTTCGCGACCGCCGGCTACCGCCGCTGCAGCAGGCGCTCGACGCTGTCCGCGCCGAGCTGTACGGCTCCGGGTCCGTCGACGTTCGCAACGGCTCCGACGCGGCGCTGTCGTCGGACAGCCGTACCGAGTAGCTCTTGGCGATGCCCACCGTCTTCGCTGTCAGCAAACAAGTGGGTCTTGCTGAGCGGTAGGTTTCCACGGTATGAATACGCCACGGGGGTTCACTTCCCGAGCGGGTATTCGAGGGGATGCCGGCTTCGGAGACCGCATGGCGGGAATCAACGCGCAAACTGAATCGGTACAACTGCCAAGAACGGACATCTGAATCGTTCCTGTGAGTGATCGGACATGCTCGCGATTCACCGCGGGTATGTCACCCACGTTAACCTCAGTACAGGGACGACCGAATGCGCAGCCACGCTCGCTTGGTTGGCGCGATCGGGGCCTGCGTCCTGGCAGAAAACCTACGCAGGAGAGTTTTGATGACAGCAGCGACCATTCCAGGTCTGGACACCGCACCGACCAAACATAAGGGGCTTCTGGCCTGGGTCCAGGAGGTCGCCGAACTGACACAGCCGGATCGCGTCGCGTTCGCGGACGGCTCCGAAGAGGAATTCGAGCGGCTGGCCGCCCACCTCGTCGACGCGGGCACCTTCAAGCGGTTGAACGACGACAAACTGCCCAACTCTTACCTCGCGCTGTCCGATCCGTCTGACGTTGCGCGGGTGGAATCGCGCACCTTCATCTGTTCCGAGCGTGAGATCGACGCGGGGCCGACGAACAACTGGATGGATCCGGCCGAGATGCGGTCGATCATGACCGACCTGTACCGCGGCTCCATGCGCGGCAGGACCATGTGGGTTGTCCCGTTCTGCATGGGTCCGCTCGGTGCCGAGGACCCCAAGCTCGGCGTCGAGATCACCGACTCCGAATATGTCGTCGTATCCATGCGGACCATGACCCGGATGGGCACGGCAGCGCTGGAAAAGATGGGCGACGACGGTTTCTTCGTCAAGGCGCTGCACTCGATCGGCGCCCCGCTGGAGCCTGGGCCAGAAAGATGTGCCGTGGCCGTGCAACGACACCAAATACATCACCCATTTCCCCGAGACCCGCGAGATCTGGAGCTACGGCTCGGGGTACGGCGGTAACGCGCTGCTGGGCAAGAAGTGCTACTCGCTGCGCATCGCGTCGGCGATGGCGCACGACGAGGGCTGGCTCGCCGAGCACATGCTGATCCTCAAGCTGATCTCCCCGGAGAACAAGGCGTACTTCGTCGCCGCGGCGTTCCCGTCGGCGTGCGGTAAGACCAACCTCGCGATGCTGCGGCCGACGATTCCCGGCTGGCGCGCCGAGACCATCGGCGACGACATCGCCTGGATGCGGTTCGGCAAGGACGGCCGGCTGTACGCGGTCAACCCCGAGTTCGGCTTCTTCGGCGTCGCGCCCGGCACCAACTGGAAGTCCAACCCGAACGCGATGAAGACGATCGAGGCGGGCAATACCGTCTTCACCAACGTCGCACTGACCGACGACAACGTCGTCTGGTGGGAGGGCCTGGAGGGCGACCCGCAGCACCTGATCGACTGGAAGGGCCGCGACTGGACGCGCGACTCAGGTGAGAAGGCTGCGCATCCGAACTCGCGGTACTGCACTCCGATGTCGCAGTGCCCGACGCTGGCGCCGGAGTGGGATGACCCGCAGGGCGTGCCGATCTCGGCGATCCTGTTCGGCGGCCGGCGCAAGACCACGGTGCCGCTGGTGACCCAGGCCCGCGACTGGCAGCACGGCGTGTTCATCGGTGCCACCCTTGGTTCCGAGCAGACCGCCGCCGCCGAGGGCAAGGTCGGCACGGTGCGTCGCGACCCGATGGCGATGCTGCCGTTCCTCGGCTACAACGTCGGCGATTACTTCGCGCACTGGATCGACATCGGCAAGCAGTCCGACGAGTCGAAGATGCCAAAGATCTTCTTCGTCAACTGGTTCCGCCGCGGCGACGACGGCCGCTTCCTGTGGCCGGGCTTCGGTGAGAACAGCCGCGTGATGAAGTGGATCATCGAGCGCGTCGAGGGCAAGGCCAACGGCTCCACCACGCCGATCGGCATCGTGCCGTCCGCCGACGATCTCGACCTCGAGGGCCTCGACGTCGATGCCGCCGACGTCGATGAGGCTCTTGCGGTGAACGCCGACGAGTGGCGTGAAGAGCTGCCTCAGATCGAGGAGTGGTTCGAGTTCGTCGGCGAGAAGCTGCCGACCGGCATCAAGGATGAGTTCGACGCGCTGAAGCATCGCCTGGCCGAAGCCGACTAGCTCGCTTCACTACCGCGAGCGTGCGTGTCTGCACACGACACGCCGCAATTTGTGAGCACTTTGCGCACGCTCGTGTCTATGTGTGCGCTGCGCGGGCCAGGTCGATCTGATCGAGTGCATAGTTCGCACGTGCGGCGTTGGTCATGTCGGCACCGATACGTGCAAGTGATTCGTACCTATCGTCGCCGAGCACGTCGCGGAGGTGGGTGATCGTCGCCTGGAACTCGGGATAGGTCGCCGACGCAAAGGGGGAATCTCCAGCCGCGCTCAAGGTGGCGGCTGATTCGTAGCGTCCCAGCTGAACCAATAGGGCGGCGAGCACCGCGTGTGCGCTGCTCATGATCTGGTAGGCGCCAGAGTCGTGCCAGACCTGGATCGCAAATCTCAAATTCTCCAGGCCAACCGTGATTTCGCCATGGCTTACAGCGAGCCTCGCAAGGTTTCCCGCATGGTATGACTCGAGCTCGCGGTTGCCGCTGCGTTGGGCGATCTCTAAACCGCGGCGATGGACGCCATAAGCGGCGACGGGATCGGCATGGCGGTGCGCGATGCCGTAGCCGAGCAGTATGTAGCTGGCCACGTGCGGATTGTCGGTGGCGTCAGCGGTGGCAAGGAGGCCTCGTGACACCGCCAGCGCCTCGTCATCCGCGCCTGCGGTCGACAGGGCCAGAGCCAGGCACGCTTGGATATAGCCGCGAGTGTCGCGGCCACGTGCAAACATTTTGCGGCACAACGTGACCCATTGTTCGGGCTGATTCTTCGCCAGGTACAAACCACCAAGCCAAGACTGATCCTCCTGCGGAACCTCGTCGAAAAGTCCGCTGTCGATGGCTTCCAGACAAGCACCGGCGTAGCGGAACCCGTCGTCGACGCGGCCCAATAGATAGCACTGCGCGGACATCGTGTAGAGCCGGGCGAGCCCCCGATGGTCGAGTGCGCGTGCGGGTCCGAGCAGCTCCTCAGCCCACGTGATCGGCTCGTGCTGTTGGACGCACCTGCCGAGGAATGCTGCGTAAATGGCGATGTCGACGGCGAAGTCGAGATCGCCGCGATCGGCTGCCCACCTGAACGCCGCGCGCAGGTTCGCTAACTCGACGCCGAACCATTCGTAGGCGTCGCGTTGTTTAGGACTGTCCCACAGCGCAAGGACATCGGCTTCGCGCTGCGCGAAGTATCGGGCGTGCGCCGCGCGAGCGCCGTCGGCGGTACCGCTGTGCACCAGTTGTTCTTCGGCGAACTGGCGGATCGTCTCGAGCATCGAGAACCGTGTCTGGCCTGAGAAGCGATTGGCTACCAGAAGAGACTTGCGTACTAGCGCGTCGAGTAAGTCAAGAGTGGCGAACTCATCGTCAGAGGCCGTCACCGCTTGAGCCCCTTTGAGGTCGAATCCGCCTGCGAAAACCGAGCAACGTTCCAGCACAGACTTTTCGGCGTCGTCGAGTAGGTCGTAGGACCACTGCACAGCGTGACGCAGTGTTTGGTGGCGTTCCAAACCCCGGCGCGATCCGACGAGGAGCCGGAACCGGTCGCCGAGACGGTCACGTACCTCGGTGGCCGTCATCGACTGCATGCGTGACGCCGCTAACTCGATACCGAGGGGGATCCCGTCGAGTTGGCGACATATCTCGACAACAGCCTGTGCATCGTTGGTCTGATTGAACAGCGGGCCGTGCGCAATTGCCTCCGCGCGCTCGAGGAAGAGTGCGGCAGCAGAGGAGTCGATGCCATCCTCGAGATCCAGTGACGGCACCGACCACAGATATTCGTCGGCGACACGCAGCCCTTCGCGGCTGGTGGTAAGAACTGTCACGGTTTGAGAGTGGGTGAATATCGCGTCGATCATGTCCGCCGCTGCGTCCAGAACGTGCTCGCAGTTGTCGAATAACAACAACCGTGACCGGCCCTCCAACGCAGCGGCGACGCTGTCGGCCACACTCATCCCCGCTTGCTGAATGATCCCGAGAACCGCCGCGACCGCCTCAGGCACCGCGGCGGGATCGCTGACCGATGCGAGTTCGATCACCCACACGCCATCGGGGTAGTCGTTCGCCGACCGGGCAGCGACCTCAAGTGCGAGCCGTGTCTTGCCGACCCCTCCGACGCCAGTCAATGTCACCATCCGGTGCGCCTTCAAGACGGACTCCAGCTCAGCGAGTTCCCCCCGACGGCCTACGAAAGTGGTGGTTGATGGCCGTAGGTTTCCCGGCGTCGAATCAACCGTCTTCAACGGTGGGAACTCGGTGCGCAGTCCTTCCGCTCGGACTTGGAAGACATCGATCGGCTTGGCGATATCGCGTAACCGCCTCGACCCCAACGAAATCAGGCCGACTCCACTGAGCAGACTTGCCGTCGCGCCGTCGATCAGGATCTGGCCGCCATGGCCCGCGGCCATCACCCGCGCCGTGCGGTTGAGGACGGTGCCGAAGTAGTCGTCGCCGCGCAACTCCGCTTCGCCGGTCGCGATCCCCATGCGCACGGGCAATTCGAGCGCTCGCTGTGCCGCGATTGCAGCCTCAACAGCCGAACGGGGAGAGGCGAATACGGCGCACATCCCATCGCCGGTGTAGTTGAACACCTTGCCGTCATGGGCTTCGACTACGTCATGCAATGCGTGATTGTGTGTCTCGAGTGCGGTCCGCATAGCGTCCGGATCGGCCTCCCACCGCCGGGTCGAGCCTTCGATATCCGTGAACAGGAACGTGACAACACTCATGGCGATGCGTCCGAATGCAGAAGTTCAGCCCGCGCGAGATCGATCTGGTCGAATGCGTAGGTGACCAGAGCGCCATGGGTCATGGCTTCCCCTTCACGCACACGCGATTCGAAGTGTTCGTCGCCTAGGACCTCGCGTAGATGGGCGATTGCCGTCTTGAGCTCTGGAATAGCCGCTCGCGTCGCAGAATTGGCGCCGAATCCGCAGACGGTGGCTGCCGCTGCGTGTTGTCCGAGACGGTCAAGCAAGATGGCCAAAACGGCCAGCGCGTTGCGTAGTAGCGAGATGGTGCCGGAGTCGTAGTACTGGCGGATGGACAAGGTCAGGAAGTTGAACGCGTCGATCGGGTCGCCGCGGGTGGCCGTGAGCCTCGACAGGCTGACGGCGATACCTGACTCGATTGTTCGGTTACCGCTGTCCCGCGCGATATCCAGGGCCCTGCGCAGGATGTCGTAGGCGCCTGCGGGATCGACAGCCCGAAGGGCATGGCCGTATGCGAGGAGCGCGCCACACTTCGTGGTGGGATTGTCGGTGGCCTCGGTATCGGCAAGCAGTCCTTCGGACGCGGCTATGGCCTCCTTGTATCTGTTGGCGATGGTAAATGCCAGAACCAGGTACAACCTCGCATATGTATGTGAGCCGGGACTTCGCGCGATGACTTTGCGGCACCACTCGATCGAACTGTCGGGCCGACCCGCCGTCCAGTACGCGCCGCCAAGCGTGGCTTCGAATTCGTGCGGAACCTCGTCGAACCGGCCGCTTTCGATGGCTGTCTGGGCTGCCTCGCTGTAATCAACGAAGTCTTCGACTCGTCCGGCCAGATAGCACTGTGCCGCCATTACGTAGAGCTGTGCCAGCCGACGATGCCCGACGGCATTCGCGGGTTCGGTGAGCTCCTCGGCCCACGCGACAGGTTCAAGCTGTTGGACCCACATGCCAACGAATGCCGAGCAGCAGGCGATGGCGGCGGCCGTGTCTAGATCACGATGGTCGGATGCCCATCGGAACGCGGCGCGCAGGTTCGCCAGCTCAGTGGTGAACCATTCGTATGCGTCGCGTTGTCTTGGACTGTCCCACAGCGCCATGATGTCGGCTTCCCGCCCGGCGAAGTATCGGGCATGCGCGGCACGTGCATCTTCTGCCCCATCGCTGGTCACCAGTTGGTCCTCGGCGAACTGGCGAATCGTCTCGAGCATCGAAAACCGCGTCTGTGTCGCTGACCGGTCAGCGACGACAAGCGACTTACGCACCAGCGCATCGAGCAGATCCAGGGTGGCAAGGTCGTCGCAGGTGCCGGCTACGGCACACGCGCCAGTCAGGTCAAATCCGCCGGCGAACACCGAACATCTTGCCAACAAGGCCTTTTCGGCGTCATCGAGTAGGTCGTACGACCATTGCACCGCATGTCGCAGGGTTTGATGCCGTTCGAGGCCTCGCCGAGACCCCACCAGCAGCCGGAACCGGTCGTCGAGCCGATCACGCACTTCGGTGACTGTCATCGACTGCAAGCGCGAGGCGGCCAACTCGATTCCCAATGGGATACCGTCAAGGCGACGACAGATCTCGAGCACCGCATCAGCATCTTCGGATTTGGACAGCGAGATGGTGGATGCGACGGCTTGAGCACGGTCGACAAACAAAGTCGCCGCCGCGGGTTCGGTTTCCGTGAGTACGTCCAACGACGGTACCGGCCATAGTCGTTCGTCGGCGAGCCGGAGTCCCTCGCGGCTGGTGGTCAGAACTTTCACCGTCGAAGAACGCGATAGGATCGCCTCGATCAGGTCGGCCGCCGCGTCGAGTACGTGTTCGCAGTTGTCGAGCACCAGGAGCCGTGAACGACCTTCCAACGCTGCGGCGATACTGTCCGTCAGACTCATCCTCGGCTGCTGGATGATTCCGAGGACGGCGGCGACGGCGTCGGGCACGGCGGCTGGATCGCCGACAGACGCGAGTTCGACTATCCACACCCCGTCCGGGAAGTCGTTCGCGGAGCGCGCTGCCAACTCCATCGCGAGTCTTGTCTTGCCCACGCCACCGACACCGGTCAGCGTCACTAGTTGATACGCCTTGAGAGTCGTCTCGAGGTCGAGCAACTCGTTATCGCGACCGATGAAGCTGGTGCTGGCTCGCCGCAGGTTGCCCGGAGTTGGGTCAACGGTCTTCAGTGGTGGAAACTCGGTCTGTAATCCAGGGACGCATACCTGAAACACCTCCACGGGCTTGGCGATATCCCGTAATCGCCTGAATCCCAGTGGGATCAGGTCGACGCCGCTCAGTAGGCCTGCAGTAATACCGTCGAGCAGGATCTGCCCGCCGTGGCCGGCGGCCATGACCCGCGCGGTGCGGTTGAGCACGGTGCCGAAGTAATCCCCGCCCCGCAGCTCGGCCTCGCCGGTGGCGATGCCCATCCGCACCGGTAACTCCAGCGCACGTTGAGCGTCAACCGCTGCATCGACGGCCGAACGGGGAGAGTCGAAGACGGCGCACATCCCGTCGCCCGTGTAGTTGAAGACCTTGCCGTCGTTGGCTTCGACGGCGTCACGCAGCGCCTTGTTGTGGGCCTCCACGGCCGCACGCATCGCATCCGGATCGGCTTCCCAACGCCGAGTGGAGCCCTCGATGTCAGTGAACAGGAACGTGACAACGCTCATCGCGACTCGCCCACAACCAAATCGGAGCGCGCGTGATCCATCTGTTCGAGCGCATACGTCGCCATGGCGGCGTTGGTCATGTCTGCTCCGGTGTTGGCGAAGGAGTCGTACGCGTGGTGGCCGAGAGCCTCGCGCAGGTGGGCGATCGCAGTATTGATCTCGGGCAGTCCGCCGCGGGTGTACGGCGTCGCCGCGAAACCGCTGATGGTGGCGGCCGCTTCGTGTCGCCCCAGTCGCTCCATGGCAACGGCGAGCAGTGCCAATGGATTGTTCAGGTGCGAAAATCCGCCGGAGTCGTAATGGTTGTGAATCGCCGGAGCCAAGAAGTCGAACGCCTCCATGAGAGCACCCTCAGCAACGGAGATCCTTGCCAGGCAGACCGCGAGATGCGATTCGACCTGTCGGTTTCTGTTGTCTCGTGCGACCGCCAGACCCCGCGCAAGGGCACGCCGTGCGGCGGCAGGGTCGGTTTCACGCCGGGCCATTCCGTATGCCAGGTGCGCAAAGCAGACCACGTGAGGATTTGCGCTGGCGTCAGCGGCGATCAGTAGATCGTCAGAGGATGCGACTGCCTCGTCGATCAGGCCTGCGATGGTCAGCGACATGACGAGGGATGTCTGCGCCAACACGTGGGGACCGGGGGAGCGTGACATGATGTTGTGGCAGAACTCAATTGCGCGCTCAGGCTGACCGGCTGCGATATAGGGCGCGGCAAGGCCATCGTTGGCTTCGACCGTTTCGCGCAGTACGTGGTTGTGAATTTCGAGCGCCACCCGCATGGCGTCGGCGTCTGCCTCCCATCGACGGGTGGAACCCTCGATGTCGGTGAACAGGAATGTAAGGAGTCGCGACTTCGCGTTCATCGCGGCTCCCTTGTGGCGGACAGCCGCGCCCGGGTCGCACTGATCTGTTCCAGCGCGTATTGCGCCATGGCGGCATTGGTCATCGCACGCCCTGCTTGGGCGAGTGATGCGTATCTATCCTCGCCGAGGACCTCGCTCAGGTGGTCAATCGTTGTGTGCAACTCCGGCAACGCGCGCGTGAGTGGGGTATCAGCGGGACCGGTTATTTTAGCGGCTGTTTCGTGGTCGCCCACTTGGTCCAAAACAAAAGCAAGAGTGGCGAGCGGGTTGGCCATGAGAGAGAAGCTGCCGCAGTCGTAATAGTTCGCGATTGACAACGCAATGTAGGTGAACGCGTCGTCCGTATCGTGACGCCCAGCCGCATGCCGAGCCAGGGCAAGCGCGAGGTGTGATTCAAACGTGGCATTGCCGCTGTCTTGCGCGATCTTCAGACCTTGGACTAGGACGTCGCGTGCAACCTCTGGATCAGATTCGAGGTATGCGATGCCGAACGCGAGAAGACAAATGCATGCCAATCGTGGATTGTTTGTTTGGTCGGCGGCCACGCGCAGGCCTTGGGCTGCCGTTCGCGCGCCGTCGCGGTCGCCGGCAACTGTGAACGCAATAGACAGACAGGCTCGTGTTCCCGAATGTGGCGCCGAACCCTGATCGATGAGACTGCGGCACAATTCCACCCACCGCTCGGGCTGGCCAATCACTGCATAAACACCCCACATCCAGGCTTCGAACTCCCGCTCGACCGGGTCGAAACGGTGGCTAGTGATAGCGCTTCGGCTCAGCTCGGCATAACGGATGGCCTGTTCGGAATGACTGGTGATGTAGCACTGGGCGGCCATCGCATACAGCTGTGCTAACCGTCGGTGCTGGCGCGCTGCTGCGGATTCGATGAGTTCCTCGGCCCAGGCGACAGGCTCGTATTGTTCCACCCAGGCGCCAAGGAACGCGGCGTAAACCGCTATGGCGGAGGAAGTGTCGAGGTCGTCGTGGTCGGCGGCCCAGCGAAATGCGGCGCGAAGATTCGCCGACTCCAGTGCGAACCATTCGTAGGCCTCACGTTGTCTCTCACTGTCCCACAAGGCCATCACGTGAGATTCCTGTTGGGCGAAGTAGCGGGCATGGGCGGTACGGGCCTTGTCGGCATTGCCGTCCTGGACGAGTTGCTCCTCTGCGAACTGCCTGATGGTTTCCAGCATCGAATAGCGCGTCCGCGACGATGATCGGGTCGCAACTACCAGCGACTTGCGCACGAGCGCGTCCAGCACGTCAAGTGTGGCGAGGTCGTCGTCCGAGCTCACTACGCCACAAGCGGTGGCGAGATCGAATCCGCCGGCGAACACCGAGCAGTGATTCAAAAGCCGCTGTTCGGTGGCGTCGAGCAGATCGTAGGACCACTGCACGGTATGGCGCAGTGTCTGGTGGCGTTCCAGCCCGCGCCGCGAACCCACCAGCAATCGGAATCGATCATCTAGCCGATCGCGAAGCTCGTTCGGTGACATCGAAACCATCCGCGATGCGGCCAGTTCGATAGCCAGGGGGATGCCGTCCAGACGACGGCAGATCTCGACGACGGCGTCTGCGTCGCCGCTGTCGACGATCGCGACGCCGTGTGCGACATCTGAAGCGCGGTCTACGAACAACGCCGCCGCGGGCGAGTCGATGCCGTTCTCAAGGCCCAAGGAGGGCACCGGCCAAAGTTTTTCGTCGGCGGCACGCAGACCCTCTCGGCCGGTCGCGAGGATTCTAACCGTTGCCGACCGTTCAATGATCGCCTCGATCAGGTCTGCCGCGGCCTGCAATACGTGCTCGCAGTTGTCGAATATCAGCAGGCGTGAACGACCCTCCAAGGCGGCGGCCACACTGTCAGACAAACTGAATCCCGGCTGTTGGATGATTCCGAGTGCGGCGGCCACGGCCTCGGGCACTGCGGCCGGATCCCCGAGTGGGGCCAGCTCGATCATCCAGACTCCATCGGAGAAATCAGGTCTCAAGCGTGCGGCAACCTCGAGCGCGAGACGCGTCTTTCCGACCCCGCCGACGCCGGTCAAGGTCACCAACCGGTTGGCCTTGACCGCAGTCTCCAACTCGGCGACGAGCATTTCGCGGCCGACGAAGCTCGTGCTAGCCGACTTCAGATTGCCGGGCGTCGAATCGAGCGTTTTCAGCGGCGGGAACTCTGTGCGCAGTCCAGGGGCCCCGACCTGGAAAAGCTCCACTGGCTTCGCGATATCGCGCAAACGACGGTGACCGAACTCGGTTAGCTGCACATCCGTGAGCAGCGCCGCCGTCGCGCCGTCGAGCAGGATCTGTCCGCCGTGGCCGGCGGCCATCACCCGCGCGGTGCGGTTGAGTACGGTGCCGAAGTAATCCCCGCCGCGCAGTTCGGCTTCGCCGGTGGCGATGCCCATCCGTACCGGCAATTCCAGCGCCAGTTGCGCTGCGACCGCGGCATCGACAGCCGCAGGGGGAGAGTCGAATACGGCACACATGCCGTCACCCGTGTAATTGAACACCCGCCCGTCATTCGCACCGACAACCTCACGAAGAACTTGGTTGTGAGTCTCCACCGCCACCCGCATGGCGCCGGCATCTGCCTCCCACCGACGGGTGGAACCCTCGATATCGGTGAACAGAAACGTGAGCACGCTCATGACGACTCGTTCTGAAGCAAGAGGTCTGCACGTGCTCGGTCGATCTGCTCGAGGGCGTAGTGCGCTATGGCGGTATTCGTCATCTGCCGGCCGGTGCTTGCGAAGGACTCATAGGTGTCGTCGCCCAGAACTCCCCGCAGATTGGCTATCGCACTGTGGAGTTCGGGGTAGTAGTTTCGCGCGAAGGGCGTCGTTGCATATCCGCTTATCGTCGCGGCCGGTTCGTGATAGCCGAGCCGGTCAAGGTAGGCGGCTAGCACGGCCAGTGGCTGAACCATGAGGGAGAAGTTTCCCGAGTCGAAGTACTTGCCGATCGTCTGGCCGATGAAGTCGAAGGCCACCGCGGGATCACCGTGCAGGGCCGCAAGCCTGGACAGGTTTCCAACGTGATACGTCTCGAGTAGTCGATTGCCGGTAGCTTGAGCGATCCGCAAGCCTTGGCGATGGACCTCGTACGCGGCGAGAGGGTCGGTGCGATGGCGGGCATAGCCGTATGCCAACAACGCCCAACAGAGAAGGGCCGGATTGTCGATGTCGCTGTCGGTGGTGCGCAAGCCTTCCGACGCTGCGACCGCCTCGCTCTCCTTGCCAAGCATGGTCAGTGTAATCACCAGGTATGCCCTGGATAGGATGTGCTTATCGGTTCCTTCCACTATTGCCTTGCGGCACAAAGCAATCCAGCGATCCGGTTGACCCTTGAGGATGTAGATGCCGCCCAGTTCAGAGGCGAAGTCAAACGGCACTGCGTCGAAACGCCCGCTGTCAATCGCCAGCAGACCGGCCTCGGCGTGACTGGCCCCGTCATCGGAAAGATCGGCGCCGTAGCGTCTGAACGCCATCACATAGAGCTGCGCCAGCCGCCGGTGTTCAACCAGACATGCGGGTTCGATGAGTTCGGCTGCCCACGACGCGGGTTCGAACTGCTCGACCCAAGTTCCGAGGTTCGTTGCACATATGGCGATGGCGGCGGCTGATTCGAGATCGCCGTGGTCGGCCGCCCACCTGAAGGCGGCTCGCAGATTGGCGACCTCGAGGCTGAACCAGGTGTATGCCTCCTGCTGTCGCGGGCTGTTCCACAGGGCCATCACGTCGGGTTCCTGTGCGGCGAAATAGCGCGCATGTGCGGCGCGCATCTCGTTGGCCTCACCTGAAGCCGCCAGTTGTTCTTCGGCGAATTGTCGGATTGTTTCGAGCATCGAGTACCGCGTCCGACTCGTTGATCGGTCCGCTACCAGTAGTGACTTGCGGACCAGGGCGTCGAGCAGGTCCAGGGCGGCGAATTCGTCGTCGGCACCGCTGACAGCGCATGCGGCTGCGAGGTCGAATCCACCGGCGAACACCGAGCAGCAGTTGAGCAGCGCCTTTTCAGCGTCGTCGAGCAGTTCGTAGGACCACTGGACCGCGTGGCGCAGCGTCTGGTGGCGTTCCAGCCCGCGCCGCGACCCGACTAGAAGCCGGAACCGGTCGTCGAGGCGATCGCGCACCTCGGTCACGGTCATCGACAACAGTCGTGACGCCGCCAACTCGATCGCCAACGGAATCCCGTCGAGCCTGCGGCAGATCTCGACGACGGCACCCGCGCTGGCACCTGAGCTCAACGCAATCCCCGGCGCGACATGTTGGGCTCGTTCGGCGAACAGAGTCGCAGCCTCCGAATCGACTCCGGTGTCTACGTCCAGAGCCGGTACCGGCCACAGTTGTTCGTCGGCGACCCCTAATCCTTCGCGGCTTGTCGCAAGTACGCGTACCGTCGACGAGTGTCCGATGATCGTGTCGATCAGGTCCGCAGCAGCATCGAGGACATGCTCGCAGTTGTCGAAAACCAACAGCCGCGAACTTCCCTCGAATGCCGCTGCAATGCTGTGCGCCAGGGATATTCCCGGTTGCGGGGTGAGTCCCAGTACGGCTGCGGTCGCCTCGGGGACTGCGGCCGGGTCACCAACAGGCGCCAGCTCGATAACCCAAACCCCCTCAGGGAACTCAGATTTCAGACGCGCGGCGACCTCCAGACCGAGTCGTGTCTTGCCCACTCCGCCGACACCGGTCAAGGTCACCAACCGGTTTGCCTTGACTGCGGTCTCCAACTCAACGACGGCCATCTCGCGCCCAACGAAGCTCGTGGCGGCGGGCCGCAGGTTACCCGGTGTGGAATCGAGCGTCTTGAGCGGCGGGAACTCGGCGCGCAGGCCGGGAGCTCGGACCTGAAACAGCTCCACTGGTCTTGGGATGTCACGGAGTCGGCGCGGCCCCAGCGCGGCCAGGTCCGCGCCGCTGAGCAAGCCTGCGGTGGCGCCGTCGAGCACGATCTGGCCGCCGTGGCCCGCGGCCATCACCCGCGCGGTGCGGTTGAGAACCGTGCCGAAGTAATCCCCGCCCCGCAGCTCGGCCTCGCCGGTGGCGATTCCCATCCGCACCGGCAATTCGAGTGCCAGTTGCGCTGCGACCGCAGCATCGACAGCCGAACGGGGAGAAGTAAATACGGCGCACATGCCGTCACCTGTGTAGTTGAACACTCGTCCGTCGTTCGCGTCGACGGTGTCACGAAGAACTTGATTGTGAGTCTCCAGCGCGACCCGCATGGCGGCAGCATCTGCCTCCCACCGACGGGTAGAGCCCTCGATGTCAGTGAACAGAAACGTGAGAACGCTCATGGGGACTTGCCCACTTGCAATAGATCGGCGCGGGCGAGTTCGATCTGCTCCAGCGCGTACGTAGCCATGGCGGCGTTGGTCATGGATTCGCCTCTGCCCGCCAATGATTCGTAGGCGTCGTCGCCGAGAACCTTTCGCAGGCGGGCGATGGTTTCGCTGATCTCCGGGAAAGCCTTGTGAGCCAACGGGTTGGCGGCGAACTCTGCGAGAGTGGCTGCGGACTCGTAGTGACGGAGTCGGTACAGCAAGGCGGCAAGGATGGCGAGTGGGCTACGCGACGTCGCGATATTGCCCGAGTCTTGGTAGTTGCGTATCGCCAGCGCAAGGTGATCGAGGGCCGACTGGGGAGCGCCGTGCCGCACTTCGAGCTGCGACAGCACTACTGCGGTGTGAGATTCGTCGAACCGGTTGCCGCTTTCCTGGGCGATTTGTAATGCCTTGCGGAGGGCCGCCAGTGCGGCGGCCGGGTCGGCATATCGGTGGACCAGGCCCGCGGCGAGAAATGCCTGCGAAATCGAGTGCGGATTTCGCGTGGCCTCGGCTATCGCGACGACACCGCGCTCGACTGCGATCGCCTCGTTCTCGGCCCCCTCGAGAGACAGCGCCATTGCCAGGGACGCGCGGGCGTGCGCATGGCTGTCGTCTGACAGTTCCAGTTGGAGTCGACACGCATCGGCCCAGCGTTCAGGCTGACCGGTGGCTATGTAGGGACTGCCGTGATACGTGCCGTGGCCGAACGGAACGTCGTCGAAATGCCCGTTGCTCGTTAGACACTGAACAGTGCTCTCGCTGTGCCGAATAGCATCGTCGATTCGCCCGATCAGGTACACCTGCGTCGCCATCGTGTGCAGAGCCGCCAGCCGCCGATGTTGGAGCGCTCGTGCGGGCTCGATGAGTTCTTCGGCCCACCCCAGTGGCTCGTACTGTTCGACCAGGGTGCCGAGAAACGCCGCGTACGTCGCTATCGTTGCCGCGGAGTCGATGTCGTCGTGGTCGGCAGCCCACCGGAATGCGGTGCGCAGATTTGCCAATTCGAGCATGAACCACCGGTAAGCCTCGCGCTGGCGTGGACTGTCCCATAACGAGAGCACGTCAGCTTCCCGCGCGGCGAAGTAATGTGCGTGCGCGGTTCGCACCTCATCTGCCTCGCCCGCTTGAACGAGTTGTTCCTCCGCGAATTGACGAATCGTCTCCAGCATCGAATACCTCGTCCGACCTGACGAGGGATCGGCGACCACAAGGGACTTGCGCACCAGGGCGTCAAGCAGATCCAGGACGGCGTACTCGTCGCCGGTGCCGGCGATCGCGGTCACCCCTGCCAGATCGAAGCCGCCGGTGAATACGGAACATCTGTGAAGCAGCGTCTGCTCGTCGGCATCCAACAGGTCATAGGACCACTGCACCGCCTGGCGCAGCGTCTGATGGCGCTCCAAACCGCGACGCGATCCCACCAACAGCCGGAAGCGATCGTCGAGCCGATCGCGCACCTCGGTTGCCGTCATCGACACCATGCGCGACGCGGCCAACTCGATCCCCAACGGGATCCCGTCCAGGCGCCGGCAGATCTCCACCAGAGCGGCCGACTCATCTTGGCCCGACAACGACATATTCGGCGCCACCGCTTCGGCGCGTTCGACGAACAACAAGGCGGCCGCCGAATCCGTCCCGGTGCGCACGTCGAGTGAGGGCACAGGCCACAGTTGTTCGTCAGGTACTCGCAGGCCTTCGCGGCTGGTGGCGATGATCGTGACCGTCGCTGACGTAGTGAGAATCGACTCGATCAGACTGGCTGCGGCGTCGATAACGTGTTCACAGTTGTCGAACACGAGCAGCCTCGAGCGCCCCTCCAACGCCGCTGCGACACTGTCGGCCACGCTCATCCCGGCCTGTTGTGCGATCCCCAGCACGGCGGCGGCGGCGTCTGGCACCGCAGCCGGGTCACCGACGGCGGCCAACTCGATCACCCACACGCCATCGGGAAAGTCGTTCGCCGAGCGCGCCGCGACCTCGAGTGCCAGACGTGTTTTGCCGACGCCGCCGACGCCGGTCAGCGTCAGCAAGCGATGTGCTTTGAGCGCCGCCTTCAGCTGGTCGAGTTCCGCCTGCCGGCCGATGAAACTGGTGGTCTGCGGTTTCAGGTTGCCGGGCGTCGCATCGACCGTCTTCAGCGCTGGGAAGTCGGTTCGCACACCGGAGGCCCGGACTTGGAAGATGTCGACCGGCTTCGCGATGTCACGTAAACGTCTTGGCCCCAATGGGATCAGATCACGGCCGCTGACCAGGGCGGCGGTCAAGCCGTCGAGCAGGATCTGACCGCCATGACCCGCCGCCATCACCCGCGCGGCCCGGTTCAACACCGGACCGAAGTAGTCGGCCCCGGTCGACTCCGCCTCGCCGGTCGCGATCCCCATCCGTACCGGCAACTCCAGCGCTCGTTGCGCTTGCACGGCGGCATCGACCGCAGAACTCGGCGATGTGAAGGCTGCGCACACACCGTCGCCCGTGTTGTTGAACAGGTGGCCACCGTGCTCTTCGACAACTCGGCAGAGAAGCTCGTCATGAACCGTCAACGCTGCCCGCATCGACTTCGGGTCGGCCTCCCACCGCCGCGTGGAACCCTCGATGTCGGTGAAGAGGAAAGTCAGGACGCCCGAGGTCCGGCGCTGCGCTTCGTCAACGAGCACAACGCACCCCCGATCCCCGGCGACCTAATAGTAGGTTCGAACTGGGGAAACCGGACCAAGACCAGGGGTCTTGACACCTGTCAAGTTTGAAGTCGTAAAGTCGGCACATGCAGATTCGCGAACACGCAGTGGCCAACCCCGACAAGCCGGCCATCATCGTCCATCCGTCGGGGACGGTCCTGACATTCGCCGAACTCGAGGCCCGCGCCAACCGCCTCGCCCACTTCTTCCGCGAGCACGGTCTTCGCGAAGGCGACGCCGTCGCCATTCTGATGGAGAACAACGAGCATTACCACGCCGTCATGTGGGCGGCGCGCCGCTGCGGTCTGTACTACGTGCCGATCAACACCCACCTGACCGCGGCCGAGGCGGCCTACATCGTCGACAACAGCAGCGCCAAAGCGATCGTCGGCTCCGCGGCGCTGCGCAAGACGTGCGAGAACCTCGGCGAGCACACCGTTCCCGAGTTGCGCATCATCGCCGATGACGATTTGGACGGCTGGTACCGCTACCCCGAATGCGTTGCGGATCAACCTGATACGCCGATCGGCGACGAGATCGAAGGCGACCTGCTGCAGTATTCGTCGGGCACCACCGGCCGACCGAAGGGCATCAAGCGCGAGCTTCCGCACCTGCCACCGGCCGAGGTGCCCGGCCTGATGTCGGGCCTGGTCGGCTTCTGGCTGGATCCCGAGGCGGTCTACATCAGCCCGGCCCCGCTGTATCACACCGCGCCGTCGGTGTGGTCGATGCAGATTCAGGGCGCAGGCATCACGACCGTCGTCATGGAGAAGTTCGACGCAGAGGGCTGTCTCGACGCGATCCAGCGGCACCGGGTCACCCACGGTCAGTTCGTGCCGGTGATGTTCACCCGCATGCTCAAACTTCCCGAGCCCGTCCGCGACAAGTACGACCTGTCCAGCCTGAAGCGCGCGATGCACGCGGCCGCGCCGTGCCCCGTCGAGATCAAGAAGCAGATGATGGACTGGTGGGGGCCGATCATCGATGAGTACTACGCCTCGTCTGAGGCGATCGGGTCGACGTTGATCGTCGCGGAGGACTGGCTGAAGCATCCCGGCTCGGTCGGCAAGCCGATGATGGGCGCGCTGCACATCCTCAACGAGGACGGCAACGAGTTGCCCCCGAACCAGGCCGGGGAGATCTACTTCGAGGGCGGCTTCGACTTCGAATACCTCAACGACCCCGGCAAGACCGCGAAGTCACGCGATGAGCATGGCTGGAAAACCGTCGGCGACATCGGCTATCTCGACGAGGAGGGCTACCTCTACCTGACCGACCGGCGCCACCACATGATCATCTCCGGCGGGGTGAACATCTATCCGCAGGAGGCCGAGAACATGTTGGTGACCCATCCGAAGGTGATGGACGCTGCGGTGTTCGGCATTCCGGACGACGAGATGGGCCAGAGTGCCAAGGGTGTCGTGCAGACGGTGGACCCTGCCGATGCCACCGACGAGTTCGGCGACGAGCTCCAGGGCTGGCTGCGGGATCGGTTGGCGCACTACAAGTGTCCGCGGTCGATCTCGTTCGAGCCGCAGCTGCCGCGGACCGATACCGGCAAGCTGTACAAGCAGGAGCTGATAAAGAAATACTCGTGACCGTCGAGAACACAGTCGAGCTCGCGGGCGGCGTGCTCGTCGCCGTCGGATCGCCTTCCGACGACGCGACTTTCACGCTGACCGAAGACGACCGCGACGACCGCCGTTCGATCACCGTCCCGTCGGTCTCCTACGCGCTCGCCGAACTCACCGAGCGATGCCAACGCTGGCCGCAGTCGGTGGCCGTCTGCGACGACGTGCTGCGCTCGATCGACCCTGTTGGACCCACCCGCGCGGGCGTCATCACTGAATCGCTGGCCTACTCGACGCTGCAGTCCGGGCCGGAGTTCGCGCGCTGGCTGGCTGAGCGCGGGCCCGCCACCGTCCCTGCCATCCCCGATCCCGTGCAGGCCGACCGCGACGGAGCCTGCCTGCGCGTGCGGTTCAACCGACCCCAACGACACAACGCGTTCTCCACCGACATGCGCGCCGCACTGCTCGAGGCGCTCGAGGTCGCGCGTCTCGACCCGTCGATCACCGAGGTGGTGCTGAGCGGCAACGGCCCGTCGTTCTGCAGCGGTGGCGACCTCGCCGAGTTCGGCACATTCGCCGACCCCGCCAGCGCGCACCTCGCCCGCACTCGGTACAGCCCGGCGTTGGTGCTCGACGAGTTGACCGCCCGTCTCGGCCGCGACTGCCGTGCTCAGGTGCACGGCCAGGTGCTGGGCAGCGGGCTGGAGATGGCGGCCTACTGCGGATGGGTGCAGGCGCATCCCGATACCCTTCTCGGCCTGCCCGAGCTGAGCCTCGGCCTGATCCCCGGCGCTGGCGGCACGGTGAGCATCGCCAGGCGCATCGGCCGATGGCGCACCGCCTATCTGGTGCTGTCCGGCCGGACGATCGACACCGCCACCGCGCTGCGATGGGGACTCATCGACGAGTGTCTCAGCGCCCAGCGGCGATAAGTGGCAGGCTGGCGACATGGGGTTGCCTAGCATGCGACCCACCGGCTGGTTCCAGGTGGCCTGGAGCGCCGATCTCGAGGTCGGCGATGTCAAGCCGCTGCACTACTTCGGCGGGGAACTGGTGGCATTTCGCGACCTCGACGGCGCCGTCCGCGTTCTCGACGCGCACTGTCAGCACAGGGGTGCGGACCTGTCCCACGGCGGCTGCGTGGTCGAAGGCGGCATCCAATGCCCGTTCCACGGTTGGGTGTGGAGCGGCGACGACGGCCACAACGTGCGCATCCCGTACGAGCCACACGCCGATGACGCCAGGCGGGTGCGATGCTGGCCCACCGCCGAATTCAACGAATGCATCTATGTCTGGCACGACGCGCGGCATCGCGCGCCTCGCTGGCCGGCACCGGACTCGTGGGGCGGACTGAGCGATCGGGTCGGCAAGCACTGGTTCCGTCCGATCGGCCCGGACGAGAAGCAGTTCTTCGCTGGGGTGACGGTGCGTCCTCAGGTGGTGGCCGAGAGCTCGGTCGACCGCCAGCACTACCGGTTCGTGCACAAGGTGCCCGTCAGCCCGAAGCTGCTCACGTCGACGGCAGACAACTCCAGCTGGCATGCCACCATCGGCTTCGGCGCCGGGAACCCGGTCGAAATATGTTGGCATGGGCTCGGTTTGAGCTTCAGCTGCGAGGACAACGGCGACGGGATGCAGATCATCTCGATCTGCCCGACACCTGTGGATGACGCCGTGAGCGACATCTTCGCGACGTACTGGGTGTCCGAAGACCTCGATTACGACGACCGGCTGTGCGCGGCCAAGCGGATGCTGCCCGACGACATCGAGATCTGGGCCCACATGCTCTACCTCGATCGACCCGCGCTGGCACCGTCGGAGGCCGACGACTTCCAGCACATGCGGGAGTGGGCCCGCGGGTTCTATCCGCCCGCTCAACCAGACCTGCGCAGCGTCACCCTGTAGGTGTACTGCTCGGGCAGGAAGTGACTGACCGACAACTCGACGGGCCTGTCCGCGGAATCCGAGTACAGCCGATCCACCCGCAGCATCGGATGGCCCGGCTGGCAGCCGACGGCACCGGCAACGAGCTCGTCGGCAGGCGCAACCGTAATCGATTGCGCCGCTTCGGCGATCGGCTCGGTGAGGCCCGGCTCGAGCAGCCCGATGACGGTGTGCGTACCGACGGCGCCGTCGGCAAACGCCGACGACGTCAGCACCGGCTGCGCCACCGACGGCACCAGGTGAACCGTGGTCAGGACGAAGGGAACTCCGTCGTGCAGCCGCCGAAACACCACCGTGTACACGACGTCGTCGTCCAGCCGCAGCCGGCTCGCGGCGTCGACGTCGACCCTGCGCCGCAGCCCGGTCAGCACCTCCATCGTGGTGTCGTCGGACAGGCTCATCAGGTCCTCGATCGATCCCAGCTGGCGCAGGTAGCGTCGGCCCGGTTGGCTGGCGTAAGTGCCGCGACCCGGTACCCGGTACACCACACCCTCGGCGACCAGATCCTGAAACGCCCGCCGCACGGTCTGTCGCGACAAGCCGTGCCGCGCTACGAGTTCTGATTCGGTGGGCAGCCGCGTGCCGTCGCGGTACTGGCCCGCCGCGATCTCGCTGCGGAGTTGTTCACGTAGGGCCTGGTACGCGGGCTGCATCAGATTCCTCCGCGCGCCACCAACTGACTAGCGATCAGGTTGCGCTGGATCTCATTGGTGCCTTCGCCGACGATCATCAGCGGCGCATCGCGGAAGTAGCGTTCGACGTCGAATTCGGTGGAATAACCGTAGCCGCCGTGAATCCGCACCGCATTCAGCGCGATCTCCATCGCGACCTCGGAGGCGAACAGCTTGGCCATCCCGGCCTCCATATCGGCGCGGTCGCCCGCGTCGTACCGGTCGGCGGCATACAGCGTGAGCTGGCGCGCAGCCGTCAGCTTCGTCGCCATGTCGGCCAGATAGTGGCCGACGGCCTGGTGCTTCCAGATCGGCTGACCGAAACTCTCGCGTTCCTGCGCGTAGCGCAGTGCATCCTCCAGCGCGGCCGTTGCCACCCCCAGCGCCCGCGACGCCACCTGAATACGGCCCGTCTCAAGGCCTTTCATCATCTGCGCGAAGCCCTTGCCCGGCTCACCGCCGAGGATCGCCGCTGCCGGCACCCGGCAGTCGTCGAACGTCAGCTCGCAGGACTCGATGCCCTTGTAGCCCAGCTTGGGCAGGTCCCGCGACACTGTCAGGCCTTCGCCGTGCTCGACGAGCACGACCGAGATTCCCTTGTGCGCCGGCTTGGCGGCCGGATCGGTCTTGCACAGCAGTGCGATCAACCCCGATCGCCGTGCGTTGCTGATCCACGTCTTGGACCCGTTGATCACCAGCTCGTCACCGTCAACGAGCGCGGTCGTCTTCATGTTCTGCAGATCCGAGCCGCCGCCGGGTTCGGTCAGCGCCATCGTGGCCCGCACCTGACCGGTCGCCATCGGGGGCAGGTACTTGCGCTTCTGCTCCTCGGTGCCGAACAGCGACAGCAGCTTGGCCACCACGGTGTGCCCGCCCATCGCGCCTGCCAGGCTCATCCAGCCGCGTGACAACTCCTGGGTGACCAGCACGTAGCAGCGCGTCGACACCGGCGAGCCGCCGTACTCCTCGGGGATCGCCAACCCGTAGATCCCGATGCGCTTCATCTGCTCGATCCACGCCTCCGGGTACTCGTTGGCGTGCTCGACTTCGCGGACAGTCGGCTTCACATCCCGGTCGACGAATGCCCGCACCGTCTCGACCAGCAGGATTTCCTCTTCAAGCATATGTACGGCCATATTGACACTTTGTACGTCCAAATGGCAACATCGGCTGCCGTGAGCGGCCCTTACTTCGACGACCTGGAGGTCGGTCAGGTCTTCGACTCCGCCCCTTCGATGACCCTGACGGCGGGCGCCGCCGCCACACACCAGGCGATCATCGGTGATCGCCTCCGGCTGGCGCTGGACGCCCAGCTGACTTACGCCGTCACCGGGGCGACCTCGGCGTTGGCACACCCCGCACTCGTCTGCGATGTGGCGATCGGACAGAGCACGCTGGTCACCAAGCGGGTCAAGGCCAACCTCTTCTACCGGGGGCTGACATTCCACCGGTTTCCCGTCATCGGCGACAGCCTCTTCACCCGCACCGAGGTGGTCGGGCTGAAGCAGAACTCGACCAAAGCCGGTCGCGCGCCGACCGGCCTTGCGGCGCTGCGAATGACCACGGTCGACCAGATCGGCAGGTTGGTGCTGGACTTCTACCGTTGCGCGATGCTCCCGCTGAGCGCCGAACGCGAGACCGGTCGCAGCGACGATCTGTCCGAGATCGGCGCCGATCTCGCTACGCCGCCAGATCCGACCGGCGAGTGGGACGCCGATGCCTACCGCGAGATGGTGCCGGGCGCCCACTTCGACTCCGGCCTCGCAGGTGCGGTCCTCCAGAGCACCGCCGACGTGGTAACCAGCGCACCGGAGCTCGCGCGGCTGACGCTGAATATCGCTGCCACACACCATGATTGGCGCGTCGCGGGCCAGCGCCTGGTCTACGGCGGGCACACCATCGGATTGGCCCTGGCGCAGACGACGCGGCTGCTGCCCAACCTGGTCACGGTGCTCGGCTGGGAATCCTGCGATCACACCGGCCCGGTGCACGAGGGCGACACGCTTCACAGCGAGTTGCAGGTCGAAGCCGCCGATCCGCTGCCGGACGGCCGCGGCGGAGTGTTGAGACTGCGGTCGCTGGTGTACGCAGTCGGCGAGCCCGATCGCAAAGTGCTGGACTGGCGGTACACCGCCCTGCAGTTCTAGCGATTTCGGCGCGCTTAGACCCGCTCAGCGTCCGTATCCGCGCCGAAATCGCACAATGTCCGTATGAAGATTCCCGTCACCGTGCTGATGAGGGCGCGGCGGGCGGCCGACGCGTTCCACACCCTCACCGGCGTCTCGGTTGATGCCGCAGAGCTTCTCACCGGTCGCGCCGCTGTGCTGGGACTGTCGCCACAGGGCCGGATCTCGGCTGGCGGGGCCACCCGGTTGATGCGCAGCAGCGATGGTTGGTGCGCGCTCACGCTGGCCCGGCAAGACGACGTCGACGCCGTTCCCGCACTTGTCGAGGCCGACACCGCCGGCGACGATCCGTGGCCGGCCGTGCAGGAATGGGTGGCCGACAACGCCTCCGTCGACGTCGCGGCGCGGGCGCGCCTGCTCGGCTTGCCGGTCGCCGCACTCGGCGAAACACCCGCCGCCGCACCGCGGATCGCGACGCTGGGCGCCCCGACCACACCGTCTGGCATCAGCGGCCTGCTTGTGGCCGACCTGTCCTCGATGTGGGCGGGCCCCCTGTGTGGTCGGCTGCTGGCACAGGTGGGGGCAACCGTCGTCAAGGTCGAGACACGCGCCAGGCCCGACGGCACCCGCGCCGGGCCACAGGCGTTCTTCGACTGGATGAACACCGGAAAGCTCGCATACGCAATTGATTTCGATGACCCATCAGGCTTGCGACGGCTACTGGCGGGCGCCGATGTCGTCATCGAGTCGTCGCGTCCTGCGGCACTGACGAACCGGGGTCTGGGCCCGACGACCGTCGCACGGCGCGACGGCCGGGTGTGGCTGCGGATCACCGGCCACGGCGCCGACGGGGAGCGCGCCAACTGGGTCGCGTTCGGCGACGACGCCGCGGTATCCGGCGGCCTCGTCGGCGGCACCGACAGCGACCCGGTGTTTTGTGGCGACGCCATCGCCGACCCGTTGACCGGCCTGCACGCGGCGCTGGCAGTCGCAGAGTCGCTGAGCCGCGGCGGGGGCGAGCTGATCGAACTGTCGATGGCCGCGATCGCGGCCACGTACGCCCAGGATGACCGCACCACCGAAACTCGCTGCACCACAACGCCGGGCGCGTCGCCGCCGGCCTCAGAACTCGGTGCGGACAACGCTACAGTCGAGCGTCTGCTGGCCGAAAGGCGGTTGGCGTCATGCTGATTCAGCGCGCCGTATTGCTGGACGGCACCGCGATGGACATCCGCGTCGACGAGCAGATCGCCGCCGTCGGCGATCTGGAACCGCGCAAGGGTGAGGAGGTGTTCGACGCCGCAGGCGCGACGGTCATCCCGGGCCTGCACGATAACCATGTCCATCTTCGGTCGGCCGCCGCCGCGCTGACATCCGCGCGTGTCGGGCCCGCGGAGGTGCGCGGCCGTGACGACCTGGCCCGTGCGCTGGCCGACGCGCCCGTCGGCAGCGACGGCTGGATCCGGGCCGTCGGCTACCACGAGGCGGTCGCAGGACCGCTGGACCGCGATGTCCTCGACAAGGTGTCGCCGTCGCTGCCGGTCCGCGTCCAGCACCGCAGCGGCGTGTTGTGGACGCTGAACTCGGCGGGGCTGGCCAAGGTGGGGCTGGCCGATCACCCCGACGGCCGGCTGCGCAGCGCCGACCGCGACTGGTCAGACACGTTGCAGCGCAACGAAAGTGGACTGGCAGAGATCAGCCGCCGGCTGAGCAGGTTCGGCGTCACCGGCGTCACCGACGCCACCCCCGACTTCGAAGTCAGTGACATCGTGAAGCTGATGGAGGCGCACCGGCACGGCGAGCTGCGGCAGCGGGTGTACTGCCTGGCGCCTGGCAAGCGCATCCTGCACGACGCCGACCTCGATCTGGCAGAACTCACGGCGTGGATCGTCGAACGCCACGCCGCGGATGCCCCGGTCGCGGTGCACTGCGTGACCGCCGCGCAGCTGGTCGTCACCCTCGCCGCGCTGCGGGACGCGGGCACCCACCCGCTGGACCGCATCGAACACGCCGCCGTCGTGTCCGACGACAACGTGGCCGACCTCAGGAACCTCGGCGTGACCGTCGTGACCCAACCCAACTTCGTCACCGAGCGCGGCGACCAGTACCTGACGGACGTCCCCGCCGTCGAACACCACGAGCTGTGGCGCGTCGCCTCACTGCTGAAGGCCGGGGTGAAGGTCGCGCTTTCCACCGACATGCCGTTCGGCGAGGGCGACCCGTGGGCGACGATGCGCGCCGCCGTCCATAGAACCACCGCAGGCGGCGCGGTCCTCGGCCCCGACGAATGTGTCTCGGCGCGTGAGGCTTTGACAATGTTCTTCGGCACCTCGGGCCAACCCACCGACCCTCGCGCCATACAGCCCGGCCAACCCGGCGACCTGTGCGTCTTGGCGGCGCCGCCTGCAGAGGTGCTCGACGAACTCGACTCCCACATGGTGACCGCCACCGTCGTCGCAGGCAGGACGGTTTTTGAGCGCGGCTCCTGAGTTCTGCCGGTGGCGAATCCCGGCATAGCCGCGGCCATGAAGGCGCTAATGAGGTCATGGCCGAAGAACGTTCGCCCGACGACGAGGAAGCGCTGGACGCGTACTCCACCGTGGTGACCAGGGTGGCCAGCGCGGTGCTGCCCAGCGTCGCCAGCCTCACCGTGCGCACCTCGCGCGGCGACGGGAGTGGCAGCGCCAGCGTCATCACCCCCGACGGCTACCTGCTGACCAGTGCTCACGTCGTGGCCGGCGCCGATGAAGCCGAAGCGGTGTTCACCGACGGCACCAGTGTGAAGGTCGACGTCGTCGGCCGCGACGTGCTGTCCGACCTGGCGGTCCTCAAGGCGCGCGACGCGGTGCCTGCGCCGGTCGCGATGGGCCGCGCCGAGGACCTGCGGGTGGGCCAGCTCGTGGTGGCAGTCGGCAATCCGCTCGGCCTCGCGGGCAGCGTCACCGCAGGCATCGTGTCCGGGCTGGGCCGCTCGTTGCCGACGAAATCGGGCAGGGTGGTCGACGAGGTGATCCAGACCGACGCCGCACTGAATCCCGGAAACAGCGGCGGCACACTCGCCGACGGGCGAGGCCGGATGGTCGGCGTCAGCACTGCGGTCGCGGGAGTCGGCCTCGGGCTTGCCGTTCCGATCAACGAGTCGACGCACAGAATCATCGCGTCGCTGATGAACACGGGCCGGGTGCGTCGCGCCTGGCTGGGCATCGCGGGCGCGCGCATCCCGGTCGCTCCGCCGCTCGCCGTGCGGTTGGGCACCGCGACCGGGCTGCAGATCGCGAGCGTCGTGAAGGACAGTCCCGCGGCCGAGGCGGGCCTGCGCCGCGGCGACATCGTGATCAGCGTCGACGGCCACAACATCGTCACCGCGACCGCTATACAGAAGCTGATGGTCGAGGACGCGATTGCCCGGCGCATCGAGATGACGGTGTGGCGCAACGGTGCGCTCGTCGACGTTTTCGTGGTGCCACGCGAACTCGCGGACAGCTGAGCTGGGCGTTGTATCCATTGACTAGGACCGCCAGGCGGGCCTAGAGTCTGATTTGCAGAAACACTTTCCTCAGTACGGAAGATGGTCACTCACCAGCAGAACAGGGAGATAGCAGTGCGCATCAGACACCTTGGAATCGTTGTCCAGGACCTCGATCGGACCGCCGAGTTCTACGAGAACGTCCTGGGCTTCAAGCGTCTGGGAGACGCCCGAACCCCCGGTCACTACCCAGGCAAGGCACTCGATCTCAGTGATGGCGAGGTGAACTACTCGCTGCTGCAGCCCAACCCGGAAATCGAACGGTCCGACTGGACGTACGGCGCCATGGGCCCTAACCACATCGGCGTGACGATCGAGGACACCGGTGCCGTGGTGCGCGCGCTGAAGGACCGCGGAATAGAGGTGTACGGCGCCGAGGCGGCAGACCCGCCGCGGTTCTTCAAGTTCCGTGATCCCGACGGTGTCGAGGTCGACGTCGCCACGCCGGAGCGTGGCTGGAAGTTCTGACCGGAAAGGTCCGCTCGCTTCCGCCGCTGTGGCTCGTCGGCACGGTCGTAGGCATCTTCCTGCTTCAGGTCGCGGTCACCTTGGCCAGGCCGGTGTCGACGTACCGGCTCCTCGCCCTCGGTGCCGACGCCGCCACCGTCGGTTTAACGGCAGCATGCTTCGCCGTTCCGCCGATCGTGCTCGCGGTCGGTTTCGGCCGGTGGACCGAGCGGCACCACCCCGCGATCCTGTTTGCGTTCGGTCTCGCTGTCGGGGCCGCAGCGTCGTTCGCTCTCGTTGTCGCAGAGCAGATCTGGGCCATCGCGGCCGCGACGACCGCGCTCGGCATCGGGCACACGTCGGCGACGATCGGCGGGCAGAGCATCATGGCCCAAGCGGACAGTTCGATCGCGCGCATCGGCAGGTTCGGCACACTCACCACCGTCTCGGCACTCGGCCAGATCATCGGACCTGTCGTCGGCGGCGTCATCATCGGCCACACCGAACAGCCCAGCGTCCCATCGACCTCCTCGGCCCTGCTGATCGCCGCGTGGCTCTTCGTCGCGGGTTTACCCGCCGCCGCTGTCGCGCTGCGCACGCGCATGCAGCCGTCGACGGTGCGCGAGGGCAAGGCCGAACGGGTGTGGGGTCTACTGCGCAGAAAAGGGATGACTGCGGCGCTGATGACCAGCTTCTCCGCGAAGAGCGGCGTCGACCTGCTCCTGGTGTACGTGCCGTTGCTCGGCGTGGCCGTCGGGCTCACGTCCTCTCAGGTCGGCATCCTGCTTGGCATCAGCTCGAGCGGCGCCCTGCTTGCGCGGGCCGCGACGCCGTTCTTCGTCCGCCGGATCCCGAGCGTGCGGTTGACAGTGGTCGCGACGGCCGTTGCGGCGTCGTGCCTGCTCGTCCTCGCGGTGAGCAGTGACGTCGCGCCGATGATGGTCGCGATGTCCGTGCTCGGCTTCGCGCTCGGCCTGTCGCAGACCACCACCATGGACTGGGTCGTCAACCTCGTCGACGACACCAGCAGGGGCTCGGCGCTGGGCCTGCGGGTCGCGACCAATCGGGTGGGTCAGGCGTTCATTCTCGCGGTGGCCGGCGCGGTATCAGGCGTGTTGGGAGTCGAGGCGGCCTTTGTACTGCTGGCCGTCGTCATGTTCGCGACCGCGGCCTCTGGCCTTTTCAGTGCGCGTCGAGGTGCTCAGTCCGCGGGTGCCTGAGCGGCGCCTGGCGACATCGGCGTTCGGGAGATCGTCTCGATCATCAACTCGCCGATGCGCGAAATGCGTTGCGGGTTGAGGCGGCTCGTCGGCGCGGCCACCGCGATGGCGGCGGGCCGTCCCGCGAAGTCGCGGAAGGCGACGGCCACCGAACCCACGTCCTCCTCGGTCTCGCCCGAGTTGACCGCATAACCCCGCGCTCTGGCCTTGCCTACTTCCTTCAACAGTCTCGCCTGGGTCGTGATGGACCGATCGGTGCGCGCCGGGAACGGTTCGGCCGACGTCGGATACAGCCTGCAGACCTGCTCATCAGTCATCTGTGCGAGCAGGGCTTTGCCGAGCGAGGTGCAGTGCGCGGGAGCCAACGTTCCCGTCCGTGCGACCACACGAAGGGCGCGTTCGGATTCGAGCCCGTCGACATAGCGGACCTGATTGCCTTCCAGCGCGCCGAGATGGACGGTCTCGCCGGTCTCGGCGGCCAGTTCCTCCATCGCGGGCCGGGCCTGCTCCCGCACGTTCAGCGAGCCGACCACGGCCAATCCGACCTCGACGAGCGCGGGGCCTGCGATGTAGGCGCGCGTGACCGGTTCCTGCTGGACGAAGCCGTGGTGAGCGAGCATGGCAAGCAACCGGTGCGCGGTCGAGTGCGCCACGCCGAGGTACTTGCATGCATCGGTCAGCCTGACCCTGGGCTGTTCACGGAACAACAACAGCAAGAGCAGCGCGTTGTTGACCGAGGCGATCGGATAGGCAGGCCCGGTTTCGCTCTCCGGTCGCGTCTTCTGCATAGAAGAATGTTACCGTCCGTGCCCGGTCGGTGTTTTGCCCGCGCGACATCTCCGCGTGGCGCTGCAAAAGTGATGCTTGACACATCGGTGCCACCCTCTTAGGTTTTCTCATAGCAGAAGATGTTTCCATCTTGAAGACATTCCCAATAAGAGGTCTGCATGGAGCAAGACATCGCTCGGCCCCCCGACCCGGACGTCGCCGCTGCGCCGAAAGCTGAGCCGCCGCCCGCTGATGCTGACGACAACCACGACGACAAGCGCGACGCCCGCCTGACGCGGCGAGTCCATGTCGTTCTCGGGCTGGTGATCGCCGTGCTCGGTGCGTGGTTGCTGTACAAGAGCCGAACCGAGTTGGAGTTCCGCGGCCCGAACAACGAGCCGGGCCCGGGTTACCTGCCCGTCCTGCTGACCAGCTGCCTGATCGCCCTCGGCCTGGCGCTGGCGGCGGTGTGGTTGTTCGGCGCCAAAGCGCGCCACGGTGATGCGCCCACGCTGTCGCTGGAGCCGCGCCAAATGGGCAGGGCTCTGTTGGTGTGGCTCGCGCTCGTCGTCTCCGCGGTCCTGATCGAGCCACTCGGATTCCTGGTCGCCGGTGAGGTCCTCGTGCTGCTTGTGATGGTGATCGAGCGGATCCGCTCCATCCCGCTGATCGTCACGCTGCTGCTGGTCCCTCCGGCCATGTACTTGCTTTTCGACACCCTGCTCGAGGTGCAACTCCCGGGAGGAACCCTGTGGTACTGAACGACTTTGGTGAATTCGGCGGGACGGGAGCCCGCCGGTGAACGCGTTCGAAGGGCTCCTTCACGGACTCGAGTCGGCGATCACGCCGACCAACCTCTTGTGGCTCATCGTCGGCTGCCTCCTGGGCACACTCGTCGGCATCCTGCCCGGTCTCGGTCCGCCGGCGACGATCTCGATCCTGCTGCCGCTCGCCACCGGCTTCAACCCGGCCACCGGCCTGATCATGATGGCCGGCATCTACTACGGCGCGAAGTACGGCGGGTCGACGACGTCGATCCTGCTCAACATTCCCGGCGAATCCTCTTCCGTCGTCACCTGTATCGACGGCTACGAGATGGCCAAAAAAGGTCGTGCCGGTCAGGCGCTCGGCATCGCGGCCATCGGGTCGTTCGTGGCAGGCACCCTCGGCGTCATCGGGCTGACCTTCCTCGCGCCGGTGGCCGCCGACGTCGCGGTCAACTTCGGGCCACCCGAGTACTCCGCGCTGATGGTGTTCGCCCTGCTGCTGGTGATCATGCTCGCGGGTGACTCGATGCTCAAGGGCTTCATCTCGATGTTCATCGGGTTGTTCCTGGCCACCATCGGCACCGACCTGTTCTCGGGTGAGCAGCGCTTCACCGGCGGCCAGATCGAACTCGCAGGCGGAATCGAGTTCATCGCGCTGTCCGTCGGCATCTTCGCCATCGGCGAGGTCCTGGTGAACATCGAAGACAAAACCGAGAAGAAGCTTTTCGAGGTGCCCAAGAAGCTCCGCGAACTGCTGCCGTCGAAAGCAGACATCAAGAAGTCCACCCCGGCGATGCTGCAAGGCGGCGTCGTTGGCTTCATCATCGGCATCCTGCCTGGCGCGGGTTCGACGGTCGCCTCGTTCGTCTCCTACATCATCGCGAAGAAGACATCGAAGACTCCCGAAGAGTTCGGCCATGGCTCGATCGAGGGTGTGGCTGCGCCCGAGGCGGCGAACAACTCGGAGACCGGTGGCGCGATGGTGCCGCTGCTGACCATGGGCATCCCCGGATCCGGCACGGGCGCAGTACTTCTCGGCGCGCTCGTGCTGTACGGGCTCAACCCGGGGCCGCTGCTTTTCCACGAACACGCCGACGTGGTGTGGCCCATCATCGCCAGCATGTACCTGGGCAACGTCGCCCTGCTCATCATGAACCTGCCGATGGTTCCGTTCTTCGCCAAGCTGTTGAACACGCCATACAAGGTGCTGTACCCGGCGATCCTGTTGATCTCTGTCGTCGGTGTGTACAGCGTGAACTTCTCGCTGTTCGACGTGGGCCTGCTGGTGGTGTTCGGACTACTCGGTTATGTCATGCGCAAGCTCGACATCCCGCCCGCACCTTTGGTTTTGGCTTTTGTGCTCGGGCCGATCGCGGAGAACTCTATTCGGCAGTCGCTGCTGCTGAGTGACAACAGCCCGATCATCTATCTGCAGCGGCCTATCTCGGCTGTCCTCATCGGCGTGGCGGTTCTGCTGTTCGGCTTGCTGACGTTCGGGCGCCGGGCACGCAAGGTGCGTGAGCAGGTCGTCGAAATCGACGCATAACGCGAAAACGCTTCTGGTCCAACCAAGGAAGGAATCGGATCATGGTCCGAATCAGGCAACTGCTCACCGTCGTGCTGGCTGCCATCGCACTTGTCGCTCTCGCGGCCTGCGGTGGCGGGGGCGGCGGCGGCGGAGGCAAGTCCGGCCCCGTCGAAGTCATCACACACAACGCTGTCGGCGGCGGTAGCGACGTCTTCACCAGGCAGATGATCAAGGTGATGTACGAGAACAAGATCATCGACACCAACTGGCCTGTCCGCAACATACCGGCCGGTGACTCGATCGGTGCGATGTCGTACATGGTCGACAAGAAGGGCAACTCGGGAGTGATCGCCCAGGTGACCCCGACCTGGCTGGCCACCCCGATGACCGTCTCGAACGCGAAGGTCAGCCTGGCGGACCTGACGCCGATCACGCTGGTCGCGACGGAGCCGCAGGTGGTCGTCACAAACGCGAAGTCGCAGTTCAATTCGTTCGCCGACTTCGTGGCCGCCGCGAAGAAGGCACCGGACACCCTCGTCCAGGCCGGCGGGTCCAGCACCGCCAACGACGCGCTGACCCGGTTGGTGCTGCAGGACAGCCTCGGAGCGAAGTGGAAGTTCCTCTCGTTCGAGGACACCGGGTCGCGGATCACCGCACTGCTGCGCAATGACGCCAACATCATGCTCGGCAGCGCATCGGACGTTGCCGAACAGGTGAAGGCCGGTCAGCTCAAGGTGATCGCCATCGTCGGTGACCAGCGTCTGGACACCTTCCCCGACGTCACCACCACCACGGAGCAAGGCATCGATTCGTCGAAGGTGCCCGTTCAGTTCCGCGCCGTGATGGGTGCGCCGGACATGCCTGCAGATGCGGTGCAGAAGTACCAGGACGACCTCTCGAAGATGGTCGAGACCGACGACTGGAAGGCCCTCACCAAGGACGACGGCCTGGTGACGCAGAACCTCCAGGACGACAAGTTATCGGCGTATCTGAAGGAACAGACCGATATCGTCGGCGGCCTGCTGCAGGGACTCGGCCTGAGGAAGGATCAGTGACGAGCGGCGGTCCGACGTTGGCGCTCGCGACGTTCGTCGCCGAGCAGCAAGCCGGGCAGATTCCCGGGCCCGTCATGCATGCGGCGCGGCGCGCGCTTGTCGACCATATCGGGGTGACAGTGGCCGGCTCCGCCGACGACGCCACCCGCAGGGCACGCGAAGCCATTGGCGCTAGCGAAACGGGCGGGGGCGCAACGGTTGTCGGCGCGCGGATGCGGGTATCGTCGCCTTTTGCGGCCTTTCTCAACGCATTCGCATCGCATGTGCTCGACCTCGACGACGTCTACAACCCGCCGGGGACGACCGTGCACGGCAGCTGTTCGGTGTGGCCTGCGATCCTGGCCGTCGCCGACGACCGGCCGGTCAGCGGTCGTGACGCGCTCGCGAGCTTCGCATTGGGTTTCGAGGTGGAGACGCGGGTCGCGCACGCCGCAGGCCAGACCCACTACGACGCCGGATGGCACGTGACGGGAACGTCGGGTCATGTCGGGGCGGCCGCTGCGGCCGCCCGCACCATGGGCCTCGACCGCGACCAGATCGAGCACGCGATGGCGGCCGGTGCCACACAGGCTGCGGGACTGCGGATCATGGCGGGCAGCGATCTGAAGAGCATGCACCCCGGTAAGGCCGCGATGGACGGCGTCCTTGCCGCCCTCCTCGTCGAACACCGGTTGACCGCGAGCGCCAAGGTGCTCGAGGGAGACTTCGGCTACCTCGCGGTGATGAGCTCCGCACCGGCACCCGAGAAGATCAGCGCCGGCCTCGGCGAGACCTGGAACATCACCAGCAATGGGCACAAGCTCTACCCAAGCGGATCCCTCACCCATCCGATGGTCGACGGCGTGATCGCGCTGGTCACCGAAAACGACCTCGCCTCAAGCGATGTCACCGTCATCGACGTGCGGGTCTCGCCACCGGCGGCGCGGTTCACCGACCTTCCCCGGCCGGCGACGCCCATGCAGGCCAAGTTCAGCCTGCGGCACTGCGCGGCCGCAGCGGTGGTGTTCCGCCGGTTGGGCACCTCAGAGCTGGCCGCCGAGGTGCTTGTGCGGCCGGACGTGATCGACCTGCGCGACAAGGTGAAGGTCGTCACCGACCCCGCGCTCGGGAAGCAGGACGCCGATGTCGAGATCACGCTGGCATCCGGGCGAACGCTGTCCACTGAGGTGCGCGGCAACCGCGGCACCCCGTCGGCACCTCTCGACGACGACGAGCTCAACATGAAGTTCCTCGAATTGGTCGGCCCGGTGCTGGGCGATGAACGCGCCGAACGGCTGCTGGCGACCTGCTGGCTGGTCGACGAGCTTCCTGACGTCTCGGTGCTGCTGGCGCAGACCGTCCCAGCTGTCGATGACTGATATCGCCCTGGTGACCGGCGCGGGCAGCGGTCTGGGTGCGGTGATCGCCGAACGGCTTGCGCGCGAAGGGCTTACGGTCGCGGTGAACACGCGGGCGCGCACCGAGGAGGCCGATGCGGTGGCCGCGGCGATTCGCGCAGGAGGCGGCAGCGCGTTCGCCGTCACCGCCAACGTCACCGATCCGTCTGCGGTGCGGCGCATGTTCGACACCGTCGCCGCGCACGGCACGCTGCGGGTCCTGGTCAACAACGCCTCGTACCGTCCACGGCAGCGCGTCCAGACGATCACGGAAGAGGACTGGCATCAAGTCCGTTCGGTCACCCTCGACGGCGCCTTCCGCTGTATCCGGTGTGCGTTGCCTGCGCTCATCCCGGGCGGACGGATCGTCAACATCCTCGGCCGCAACGCACTGGCAGGCGATCCCGAGCGGGTGCACCTCTCGGCGGCCAAGCACGGGCTGCTCGGACTCACGCTGGCACTGGCCGCGGCACTGCGCGACGACGGGGTGGCGGTCAACGCCGTGTCGCCAGGAGTCGACAACGAGGGTCCCGAGCTGGACCGGTGTAGGGCCGAGATCGCTTCTCAGGTGGCACGTCTGGCCTTCGCAGAAGCCGAGGAGCTGTCCGGGACCGTCGTTCGCGTCGACTGCGACGGTTCGGTCGTAAGCGCTCCTACGGCGTGGTGAGCGCCAGCATCGACTCGACGTCGCCGCCGTCGTGCAGTCCGAAGACGGCATCGGCCAACCGATCTGCGCGATCCCGACCCAGCACGCCGTCGGCAAGGCCATGGAACTTGTCTCGCAGCTCGTCGTCGGTCAGCCTGTTGCCGGGTGTGCCGCGCGCGTGATCGACCCACGTCTCCACCGTCTCACCGTCGTCGCTGAGCGCGGTGGCCCCGGCCTGGGTGTGCGGGACGGCGGCATCCGGGACGACCTCGATGCGCGCCATCAGGTCGCGGACATCCCGGCGCGCGACGGCGGTATCGGAGAACTCGGCCTCGCCCGCGCGGCCGTCCAGCAGCGCTATGGAGCACGCGAACGTCACCGAGAACTTGCCTTCCAAACCTGTTCGGGGATCGGTCTTTCCGGTCAGCTCGAGCACCAGTGGGTGCACGCGCAATCGAATCTTTTCGATGCGCTCGGGGGCGAGTCCGCGACGGACGGCGAGGTCGCGGACCGCGTCGATCGCCGGGTGGATCACCACGCCGCACGCGTAGGGCTTCACCCCGTTGTCGAAGATCTGCCAGCGCTGCCCGAGCCCGTCGACCAGATCGGCGGGCGTGCTCGTCGGCGACATCACCGCGAACATGCCCCGGCGGCCCTGCAACGGGTCCGGTGCTCCGGTGAAGCCACCCGCCGCAAGCAGCCCCGCCCAGACGCCTGCCGCCGCCGCGTGGCCGGCGTGGAACGGCTTTGTCATCGTGCCGAACTGCTCGCGGTGGCCCGCCGCCTGCGTCGCCGCGATGCTCAGGCAGTGGGTGGCCACGATTCCGGTCAGGCCGAGCAGCCTGATCGCGACGGTCGCCGACGCGAGTGCGCCGGTGGTGCCGGTCATGTGCCAGCCGGCGTCGTAGTGCTCGGGGTAGAGCGCGTTGCTGGCTCTGGCGGCGAGTTCATAACCCAGCGCATGGGCCGCGAGCAGATCGATACCTGTCGCGCCCCGCCATTCCGCCAGCGGTGTTCCCGCGGCGTACAGCGGCGTCGTCGGATGAAGGATCGTCGGCACGTGGGTGTCATCGAAATCCAATGCATGACAGGCGATTCCGTTGACCAGTGCCGCGTCGGTGACGCGCAGCCGATCGGCGGTGCCGAGCGCCCTTGCCTGCGGCTCACCACCGAGGACGAGGCACTGCTCCCTGACGATCCGGGCGGCGGGTTCCGCTGCGCCCGCAACGGCAAGGCCGACATGATCCAGCAGACACCTGGCGCTCTCGTGCAGCACGTGGGCGGGGATGTCGGCAGCGGCGGTGTGACATACAAAGTCGAGCAGCGTGCGCGTCTCGACGGAGGTCCGATCGTCGTAGCTTCCCTGGTCTGGTGCCATGTAGTCTGTATAACAGAATTTCTTTCCGTATTACAGACGGGAGTTCCCGGTGAGCGATCGAATTCCGGTCAGCCGCGCGCTGGCCGCCTTCGCTTCTGAGGTACGGGCCGAGAACCTTCCCGATGACGTCGTGCACCAGGCCGTCCGCTGCCTCGTCGACTGGCTCGGCTGCACCGTCGCGGGCGCGGCCACGCCGGAGAGCGCGCGCGTCCGCGCCGCGATCCGCGCGATGGACCCCGACGGGTCACGTGCCGCAGCCATTATCGGCACCCCAGAGCGCACGTCCGCCGGGCAAGCCGCGCTAGCCAACGGCATCGCCGCACACGTGCTGGACTTCGACGACACCTTCAACCCCGACCGGACCACCATCCACGGCAGCGCCCCGCTGTGGCCGGCTATCGCCGCAGCGTGCGAGTTGGTACCCGTCTCCGGCAAGCTCGCCATCGCAGCGTTTGTCGCAGGCTTCGAGGTGCAGACCCGCGTCGCGGTCGCTGCCGGACCCGGACACTACGACGTCGGCTGGCACGTGACCGGCACGGTCGGGCACATCGGGGCCGCGGTCACGACCGCGCGGTTGCTCGGCCTGTCGCCGGAGCTGACGCTGGCGGCGCTCGGCACCGGTGCCACCCAGTCGGCGGGGATGAAGGTCGTCTACGGCTCGATGGGCAAGTCCCTCCATGCGGGCAAAGCTGCGATGGACGGGCTGCTGTCCGGCTTCCTTGCCCGCGACGGCTTCACGTCGGCCACCGAGCCTGTCGAAGGCCATCGCGGATTTCTCCATCTGTTCTCGCCGGATCCGATACTCGAACGGGCGGTGGAGGGCCTCGGCGACACCTGGTACCTACCGCGCGACGGCTTCAAGCCGTACGCGTGCGGTTCACTGACGCATCCGCCCGCGCAGGCGCTTCTCGAGCTGCGTGCCGAGCACGCCCTTACCGACTCCGACGTCGCGGCCGTCGACGCGTACGTCCACGACTACGTGAAGACCACGACCGGACTCGCCGAGCCGCACACCGGGCTCGAGGGGAAGTTCAGCATCTACCACGTGCTCGCCGTCGCTCTCGCCGACGGCGCCGCGTTCCTCGACCAGTTCACCGACGACCGTGTCTCCGACCCGGAGCTGGCGCGGCTGCGCAGGCAGGTTCGCGTCCATGTCGACCCGGTACAGACCAAGGATTCGGCGCGGGTGGTGCTGACGCTGCGTGACGGGCGCACGCTCGAGCGCCACGTCGCGCACAATCTCGGCACGCCCGACAACCCGATGACCGATCGGCAGCTCGAAGACAAGTTCGTTGCGTTGGCCGCGCCCGTCCTGGGCCGGCCCAGCACCGACGAGCTCGCCCAGGTCTGCTGGAAGCTGCTCGAGCTGGATGACATCCGTGCGGTCACAGACCTCGCGGTCCCACCAATCTGAGTATTGCTGAATAAACTCAGCAGTGGCGGGGTTGACCCGTTCTATGGAGCACTTCACCTTCGGCCGCAACAACGGTCTTCGCGTTTCGGCGCTGGCGCTTGGTGCAGGCATGTTCGGGTCCCGCTGGGGCTACGGCGCGGATCCCGACGATGTCCCGAAGATGTTCGAACGGTTCGCCGAGGCCGGCGGCACGTTCATCGACACCGCCGCGAGCTATCAGTTCGGTGAGGCCGAGGAGAACGTGGGCCGACTCCTCGATGGCAGGCGAGACTCATTCACCATTGCCACGAAGTTCGCCATCGGGGGTCCCGAAGGTGATGGCGTGTTGCAGACGGGTAATGGCCGACGCGCCATGTTCCGGTCAGTCGAGGGCAGTCTGCGCCGGTTGGGCACTGACTACATCGACCTACTGTGGGTGCACTTCCCCGACCTGGTCACCCCGCTCGAGGAGATCGTGCGCGGCCTCGATGATTTGGCCCGCGCAGGCAAGATCCTCTACGCCGGGTTGTCGAACTTCCCGGCGTGGATGACCTCGCGTGCGGCGACTCTGGCCGAATTGGGAGGGCTTATTCCGGTGTCCGGTGTTCAGTTGGAGTACAGCCTCGTCGAACGCAGCGCCGATCGAGAGAGCCTCCCCATGGCGGAAGCGATGGGGCTTGGCGCGGCGCTGTGGTCACCGCTCGGTGGCGGCGTGCTGTCCGGAAAGTATCGGTCCGGCACGGCGGGCCGGCTCACCGACTGGGACCGTCTTGTGCACACCGAAGACAAGCCGGTGAAAGCAGCGACGGTAGACACAGTGCTCGTGATCGCGGGAGAAATCGGCGTTCCGGCCGCGCAAGTCGCGGTCGGGTGGCTGCTCGAGCGGGCACGTCGGTCGTCAACCGGACTGGTTCCGGTCATCGGCCCACGCACAGTTGAGCAGACCGATTCCTACCTGGCGGCACTGGACGTCAAATTCGACGGTGATCAGTATCGTCGTCTCGAACAGGTCAGCCGCATCGATCTGGGGCAGCCGCACGACCAGATCGCCGAGAGGGTGACGGCGGCGCTGGGCGGCGATACCTCAGGATTCACCGCACCCGCGGTACCACGGGCTTAGGCCACCGCGGGCGCAAACGCCTCTCGCAGCAGGGCGCACTGGCTGTCGAAAAACGACTGCGACACTTCGGCTTTCGGCACGATCCCGTCGAAGCCGTGGAACGCGCCAGGGACGACCTCGACCTCGCACCGCACGCCTGCCGCCTTTAGCCGCTCGGCGTACGCGAGGTCTTCGTCGTGAAACAGGTCCAACGTGCCGACACCCAGCCACGCGGGCGGCAGCCCGCTGAGGTCTTGGCGCCGCGCAGGAACGGCCACCTCCGGATCCGCACCGCCGAGGTACGCGGACCAACCGAATTTGTTACTGGACTGGTTCCACAGCCGCAGCCCGGGATTGTTCAGATCTTTTCGGTCCACGGTGCGGTCGTCGAGCATCGGATACACCAATAGCTGTGCCGCAAGGGTGATTTCGCCGCGGTCCCGGGTGTGCAGGGCGAGTGCGGCGGCCAGCCCCCCACCCGCGCTGGCGCCCCCGATCGCCACCCGCGCCGGATCGACGGACGGCAGCAGGACCAGCCACTGCAGCGCGGAATAGCAGTCATCGAGCGACGCGGGGTAAGGGTGGTCAGGAGCCAGGCGGTATTCGACCGACGCAACCGTCGCGCCGAGTTCACGCGCGAAGCGGCGGCACAACGCGTCGTCCTGTGCGGCCTTGCCGATGACGTACCCGCCACCGTGGATCCACAACAGCGCCGGTGCCCGACCCGTCGCACCGGCGGGACGGAACAGCCGCACCCCGGCCCCCGATGGCAGAGTCAGCACCTCGACGTCGGCGGGCGTCCCGCGCCACAGCAGGCGCTCGGCTGCGCGGATGAACGGCACCGTGACCGGTGTGACGATCTGCTTGGGGAGGTGGCGGGCGACGTGGCGCAGATCGGGATGGAATTCGGCGGGCGACACCCGATTAGTATTACCACCAGGGCCGACCAGCAAAACCTTCGCTTTGGTTAGGTACTTTCGCAACGGGCGTCGGCAAGACCACGCTCTGGCTGGCCGCTTTGGAGCAGGCGCGCGAGCTCAGGCACGGACGCGATTCAGGTCAGTAGGGTCTCGAATGCGATGCGGTCCCCGCGGTACAGGGCGCGGACCACCTCGATGGGCCTGCCGTCGACGTCGAGAGAGCGGCGGTTGAGCAACAGCATCGGCATGGCGGTGGTCGATTCAAGCAATGCGGCCTCGCGCGGCGACGGCAGGACCGTCTCGATGCGCTCGACGGCGGAGCCGAACTCCACGCCCGTGGCGCGGACCGCCGCATACAGCGACGTGGACGGGTCGAACGTCTCCGTGAACGAGCCGAACCTGACCTTGGGCAGATAGGTGCTCTCCAACCCGATGCGCTGACCGTCGGCCAGCAGAACCCGCTCGACGTGCATGACGGTGTCGCCCGTCGAAATCTCCAGCGCCTCCGCCATTTCCGTGGGCGCAGCGATGTCCTCCCAGGTGACGGGCAGACGGCCCGGTACCCGACCGCGCTCGGCGGCGCCCTCCGTGTACGACTTGAGCGACAGCGGCTGGACGAGTTTCGGCCGCGACACCACGGTGCCGCGACCGCGCCGCTCGATGCGGCCCTCGACCAACAACTCGTGCAGGGCCTGGCGGACCGTCTCACGCGACACCCCGAACCGGGCCGCGAGTTCGCGCTCGGGCGGAACGGTGTCGCCCTCTGCGAGGTCCGAAAGGAGGTCGTCGACCGCGGTGCGGACGAGGTAGGGCTTCGATATCCGCTGCGGAGAGGTCATCGGGCAGACCGTGAATCCCTTTGCGCCAGCACGCGCTTCGCGACCGCCAGGACGTCATCGATCGATGCCGCATCGCCGTGCGGAACCTTGGCCGCATCGTCATAGCGTCGCAACCGCAGCGCGTCGGGCCACCAGGGGTGACGGACGAAGGCGGGGTCGACGTGCGCGCCACCCTGGTGGTGCAGCGAGTCGACGGACACGTCGGAGAGGGTGGTGGCGTAATCGGGATCGGTGGCCACCAGGTAGCGCTTCGCGGCGACGTGGGCGCCGGCCAGCCAGCCCACCCGGTCACCGAATCGCGGCGTCAGCCACGCCATGGCCGTGAGGTCGTGGTGCTGGGGCGCGATCTCGCCGAATTGGGGGCTGTGCGCGAGATCGTGCAACGCTGCCGCGAGCACCAACTCATCGTCGGCGCCATCGTCGCGGGCCCGCGCCGCCGCCTGTAGGGCGTGTTCGAGTTCGTCGACCGCGTCCTCGTCCCAGACGCCGCGCAACGAGCGCAGCAACTCGCCCACTTCGTCAAGAACGGCCATGCCAGAAGCGTACTCTAAATTGGTCTATACCAATTCTTAACCTGTTGTTCCGCGCAGGCACACCTTGTCGTCTAGGGCTGGTCGCGGTGACTCGGAAGGGTCGGCAGCATGCGGGTGACGATCGTCGGCGGAGGCATCCTCGGCACCACGCACGCTCTGGAGGCCGTCGGCCGCGGGCACGACGTGGTCCAGTTGGAACGCGAAGCGGAGGCCCGCGGGGCGACGGTGCGCAATTTTGGGCTGGTCTGGGTGTCGGGCCGCGCCACTGACGAGTTGGCCGCCGCACTTCGCGCCCGCGAACTGTGGGAGAAACTCGGCGCCGAGATTCCTGGTGTCGGCTTCCGCCCGGCCGGATCGCTGACACTGCTGCGTACCGAGCGTGAGGTCGCGGTCGCCGACGAGGTGGTGACCCGCGCGGGTGCGGAGTGCCGCGGGTTCACCCTGCTCGACGCGGACCGGGTGCGTGCGCTCAACCCGGCGTTACGCGGCAAGTACCTGGCGGGCCTCCACTGCTCGCTCGACGCCGCCGTCGAGTCGAGACAAGCGCTACCCGCAATGCGCGAATACATGGCCGCCACAGGGCGGTACGCCTTTCATCCACACACCGAGGCGAGGTCGGTCGACGGGCAGACCGTGATCGACGACCGCGGTCATCGCCACGACGGCGAGCTGGTTCTGGTGTGCGCCGGTGCGGCGCACGGCGGCCTGGTTCGCGAGCTCGCAGGCGACCTGCCGGTACGCCGTGTGCGGCTCCAGATGATGCAGACCGAACCGCTGGGTGAACGGTTGACGACCGCGATCGCCGACGGCGACAGTTTCCGCTACTACCCAGGTTATGCCGGGTCGGCATTGCACGACTTGCAGCGAAACGAATCCCAGGTAGCGGTTGCGCGTGAACACCGGATGCAGCTGTTGTGCGTGCAGCGGCTGCACGGCGGGTTGACGATCGGCGACACCCACGAGTACGAAGAGCCGTTCGTGTTCGACGTGTCGGAGGGGCCGTACGCATATCTCGTTGACCTCGTGGAACAGTTCCTCGGTCGCGCACTACCACCGATCCGGCAGCGATGGGCCGGCGTGTACAGCCAGTGTGTCGATCCGCATCAGCTGGTGTGCCGGACATCGCTGGATGACGGCGTCTGGGTGATCACCGGTCCTGGGGGTCGCGGCATGACGCTCGGACCCGCGATCGCCGAGCAAACGGCCGACATGGTCGGCCTGTAACGCGGAGGAATGCCTATGCAGAACAACCCGATTCAGCTTGCGGTGATCGACATGGCGGGCACCACGGTTGCCGACGACGGCCTGGTGGTGAACGCGTTCGAGGCGGCCGCCACTGCGGTAGGTGTGCCTGCCTCCGGCCCTGAACGGGACAACGCCAGGCAGTACGTGCTTGACACCATGGGCCAGTCCAAGATCAGCGTCTTTCGCGCACTGTTCGGCAGCGAGGACCGCGCCCAGCAGGCCAACGCCGCCTTCGAGCTCGCATACGAACAGCTCATCGACGAAGGAAACGCGGCACCGATCGACGGTGCGGCGGAAGCCGTCACCCGGTTGCGCGAGAACGGGATCCGGGTCGCGCTCACCACCGGGTTCAGCGGCGCCACCCAGGAGAAGCTGCTCGCCGCGCTCGGCTGGCAGTCCTTGGCGGACCTGGTGCTCGCGCCGGGCGAGGGCGTGCGGGGTCGGCCCTACCCCGACCTCATCCTCACTGCGCTCATGCGACTCGAGGTCGATGGCGTCACCAACGTTGCGACGCTCGGTGACACCAGCAACGACATCGAAAGCGCGCTGCGGGCGGGGGCGGCCATCGCCGCCGGCACGCTCACCGGCGCGCACGACGAGCAACGACTCCGCGCTGCGGGAGCGACCCACGTCGTCGGGTCCGTCACCGCATTCGCCGATCTGATTCTGCAAGACCGATAAGAAGAGAAGGAATCATGAAGCTAGGCAACTTCTTCCGCACCGTCGCGATCGCGGTTCTTGCGACCGCCACCACCATGACGGCGGCCTGCGGCGGCACCGGATCCACCGGATCGGGTGGCGAGACCCTGACGGTCTACAGCGCCGACGGACTCGCCACGTGGTACAAGGGCCAGTTCGACAAGTTCACCAAGGACACCGGCATCGCGGTCAACCTCGTCGAGGCGGGGTCCGGCGAGGTGGTGTCCCGGGTCGAGAAGGAACAGTCCAACCCCCAGGCCGACCTCCTGGTCACACTGCCTCCGTTCATCCAAAAGGCCGACAAGTCAGGGCTGTTGGTCGCTAGCGGTGTCGACACCAAAGGCATCCCCGCGGATCAGGTGGGACCCGACGACAAGTACGTGCCGATCGTCAACAACGCGCTGAGCTTCATCGCCAACCCCAGCGCCATCCCACAGCCGAAGACGTGGGACGACCTGCTGGCGCCGCAGTACAAGGGCAAGCTGCAGTACTCGACGCCGGGACAGGCCGGTGACGGCACCGCGGTGCTGATCCTGCTGCAGCATCTGCGAGGCAAGCCAGCTGCACTCGACTACCTGACCAAGCTGCAGGCCAACAACGTCGGCCCGTCGTCCTCCACCGGCAAGCTGCAGCCCAAGGTGAGCAACGGAGAATTGCTGGTCGCCAACGGCGACGTGCAGATGAACCTGGGCTCGATCAAGGATGATGGCTCGAAGTTCAACATCTTGATCCCGGCAAGCCCGGACGGAAAGCGGACCACGATCTCACTGCCGTACGTGGCGGGCATTGCCAAGGGTGCGCCGCACGAGGCCTCGGCCAAGAAGCTGTTGAACTACCTGCTGTCCGATGATGTCCAGAAGACGGTCGAGCCCGATGCGCTCGGCATCCCGGTGCGCGACCAGATCCGCACCACCGCTGCCGGTTCGGATGCACCGAACACGCCGGCAGCAGTGCTCGACGGCGTCGAGGTGTGGGTGCCGGACTGGAACACCGTGCTCGCCGAACTCGATGCCGACCTGGCCGCATACCAGAAGGCGACCGGGAACTGACGTGACCGCCCGAAGGCGTGCGCGAGTGAGGATCGCAGCGAGGCACGAGCGAGGACCGGAGCGAGCGGGAGCCGAGGCAGAAGCACCGAAGGCGTGCGCGAGTGAGGATCGCAGCGAGGCACGAGCGAGGACCGGAGCGAGCGGGAGCCGAGGCATGAACCGAGTCGGGGTCAGCCGACCGCGGGCGACGCCGCGCGCCGAGCAGACCGAAACCGGAACGCCTGCAATCATCTTCGATCGTGTCGGGGTCTCCTATGGTCGTGGCCGCAAGGCGACGCAGGCGCTGATCGACTTCAGCCTCCGGGTGGCGCCGGGTGAGACGGTCGCCCTGCTCGGGCCGAGCGGGTCGGGGAAGTCGACGGCCCTCAATGCGCTGGCAGGGTTCGTGCGGCCGACGTCAGGCACGGTCCGGTTGGACGGCCGCGACGTCACCGACTGGCCGCCTGCCAAGCGGGGCATCGGTGTGGTGCTGCAGTCATACGCGTTGTTCCCCCACATGCGGGTCGCAGACAACGTCGCGTTCGGGCTGAAGTCGCACCGGGTGCCGCGGGCGGAGATCGGGCCGCGCGTATCGGAAGCGCTGGACATGGTCGGCATGTCGGCCTACGGAAAGCGGCTTCCCCGTGAGCTTTCCGGAGGACAGCAGCAGCGTGTCGCGATCGCAAGGGCGCTGGCCATCCGGCCGAATGTGCTGTTGCTCGACGAGCCGTTGGCGGCCCTCGATGCCCAGCTCCGCCACTCGACGCTGGCCGAGCTACAGCGGCTCAAGGAGTCGCTGCCCAACACCGCGATGCTCTACGTGACCCACGATCAGGCCGAAGCGCTGGCTCTGGCCGACCGGATCGTCGTGATGAACAGCGCCCGGTTGATGGACGTGGATACCGCTGAAAACCTCTGGAGGCGGCCGCCGACCAGCTTCACGGCAGCGTTCCTCGGCGGCGCGAACCTCATCCCGTGCACCGTCGGACGCGTCATCGGTACCTCCGCGTTGGTGAGCATCGCTCACAAGACCGTCAGCGCGGAAGCGCCGCAGCCCACGGTCGGCAAGGTCGATTGGGCACCGGAATCCAAGGCGCTGTTGTGCATTCGGCCGCATGCGATGAGGATCGTGTCGCTCGGTGAGCGCGATGCCCTGCGTGCCACGGTGGTCGCGTCGGTCTGGCGCGGGGCCACCACACGGCTGGTGCTGTCCGTCGGTGGGCTGCCGGATCAGCTCATCGACATCGACGCGCCGGGCAATGCGCAGGTCGCGATCGGCAGCGAGGTCGGTGTCCGCCTGCCCGAACCGGCGGGCGTTCTGGTTCAGGCATCGTGACCGCGGTTCTCGACCAGCCCGCGCCCGCGGCTGATGCGCCGGCACGCCCGACGCCGAGACGGTCCAGGGCGGCGATGTGGACCGTGCCGCCGTTGTTGATCGTGCTGGTCGCCGCGGCCTACCCGTTGCTCCGGGTCTGCCTCGAGTCGACGAAAGTCGGTGACACCCAGCGGGGTTGGTCGACCTGGTCGGAGGTCCTGGCGTCACAGATGTTCCGTGACGCGTTGTGGCGGACGGTCTCGATAGCGGTGACGTCGACGGCGGGCTGTCTGGTGCTGGGCATGTTCCTCGCGATCGTCCTCGCCTTCGTGCCGTTTCCCGGCTCGCGCGTGGTGGGGCGGCTGATCGACACCGTCCTGGCACTGCCGTCGTTCCTCATCACGTTGGCGTTCACGTTTCTGTACGGAAGCGCAGGCGCGGTGAACGCTGCCATCTCCAGCCTCACTGGAGCTACGTCGTCGGCGTTGAACTTCCTGTACACACCCGTAGGAGTGATCGCCGCGGAGATCACTTTTTTCACGCCGTTCGTCGTGCGGCCGCTGCTCGCGTCCTTCGCTGTGCTGCCTCGCGCGCAGCTCGACGTCGCCGCCAGCCTCGGTGCCTCACCGTTGCGCGTGCTGCGCTCGATCGTCATGCCAGAGGCGTGGCCGGCGCTGATGGCGGGCGGCAGCCTGGTACTTCTGTTGACGCTCAACGAATTCGGCATCGTGCTGTTCACCGGCGCCAAGGGAGTGATCACCCTGCCAGTGCTCATCTACACCCGCGGCATCGTCACGTTCGATCTACCCGGGGCGGCGGTGATCGCCACGGTGCAGATCGCGTTGTCGCTGATGCTTTACGGGCTGTACCGCATGGTGTTCGCGCGGTTGATGAGCGGTCGCGGAAGGGGGGACGCCGATGTTGTTGTGGAGCCGGCGAAGTAGGGCGGCCATTCTCGTCGGATTCGCCGTCGTCGTGTTGGTGGTGTTCGTCGCGCCGCTCGCCACGGTCGTGGTCGCGGGCCTGGCCGGATCGTGGACCGAGGCATTGCCGTCCGATCTCGGGTTCGGCCACTTCGACGATGCGCTGTCCGGCGAGAACCTGGCCAGCTTGTCGGTCAGCCTGCAGACGGCGTTCATTGCGGGTGGGATCGCGCTCATACTCGGCACCTGGGCTGCGCTTGCCGCGCGGGAGGCGCCGGTATGGCTCAGGCGGGTCACCGACGCGGTGTTTCATCTGCCCATCGCGGTCCCGTCGGTGGCGATCGGCCTCGGGCTGTTGATCGCGTTCAATTCGCGGCCGCTGCTGCTCGGCGGAACACGCTGGATCGTCATCCTGGCGCATGCCGTCCTGGTGTTGGCGTTTGCGTTCAGTGCGGTGTCGGCCGCGCTCGACCGCCTCGACCGTGCCTACCGGCAGGCGGCGGAATCGCTTGGCGCAGGCCCGGTTCGGGTGTTGCTCCGCGTCACACTGCCGTTGCTGTTGCCCGCGCTCGGCGCCGCCGCGGGTCTCGCGGTGGCGTTGTCGATGGGGGAGTTGGGCGCGACGGTAATGGTGTACCCCGCGACATGGAAGACGTTGCCGGTGACGATCTTCGCGCTGACCGACCGCGGGCAGGCGTTCCAGGCGGCTGCATGCACGACGATCCTGCTGCTGGTCACGCTCGTGGCGCTGGTGCTCCTCGGTCGGATCCGCGGCCGGGCGGCCCTGCGCTGACTCTCTTCCGGCGAGCAGACGCAGAAACGTGTAAAACCGGGCCTAGAAACACGTTTTTGCGTCTGCTCGCGCGGATAGGTGACCCCTACTTGAGCAGCGGGTCCCGGGGCAGCCCGAGAATCCGCTCGGCGATGGTGTTTCGGGTGATCTCCGACGTGCCGCCCGCGATGGTCATGGCCCGGTTGCCGAGATAGCTGCGCAACAGCTTCGGCGCCAATCCTGTCACCGCAGCCGAACCCGACAACTCCATGCCCAGTTCGGTGATCCGCTGTCCTGCCTCAGCCACCAGCAGCTTGGTCACGTTGCCTTCCGGTCCGGGCTCCGCGCCGGCGATCGCGCGGGTCGCCCTGCGCAGGTTCAGCAGCCGCAGCGTGTGTGTCTCCGCGATGCACTCGCCGGCCCGCCGCACGTAGTTGGCCGCGGCGGGCGAGGCGTCGAGCATCTTGACGAGATGATCAGGGCTGAAGCCGAAGGCACCACCGGAACCGCCGCCGATCGAGATGCGCTCGTTGCCCAGCGTCGCGCGGGCCACCAGCCAGCCGCGGTTCACGTCGCCGACCACATCGGAGTCCGGAACGAATACGTCGTCGAAGAAGACCTCGTTGAAGTGTGAGTCGCCGGTGATGCCGCGCAGCGGATTGACTTTCACGCCAGGAGCTTTCATGTCGATCGCCATCATCGTGACACCCGCGTGCTTGGGCGCGTCGGGATCGGTGCGCACCGTGGCCAGCCCCCACTGGCAGTACTGCGCCAGGCTGGTCCACACCTTCTGCCCGGTGACCCGCCAGCCGCCGTCGACCTTCTTGGCGGCCGAACGCACCGCCGCGGCGTCGGAGCCCGCACCCGGCTCGGAAAACAGCTGACACCACATCACCTGTCCTCGCAGCACGGGCTCCACCCAGCGCTCACGCTGATCGTCGGTGCCCGCCTGCGCGATGGTGAGTGCCACCCAGCCGGTGATGCCCATGTCCGGCCGTTCGACGCCGGTGAACTCCTCCTCGATGACCAGCTGCTCGAGCACGTCGGCAGCGCGGCCCCACGGTTTCGGCCAGTGCGGCACCAGATAGCCGGAGTCGACGAGGAAATCGCGCTGCTTGTCCTCGGGCAAAGACTGCAGATGAGCGACCGCCTCGCGGGCCTGGCTGCGGTAGGCATCCGCCTCGGTGGGCAGCGTAAAGGTTGCCCCGTGCGCCTGACCGGTGCGCTGGCCTTCCACGATATCGAGCAGCGGGTCGCCGCCCTCTTCCATCAGCGCCGCCAGTGTGCGGGCCCGCCGCAGGTACAGGTGGGCGTCGTGCTCCCAGGTGTACGCGATGCCGCCGTGCAGCTGAATGTTGTACTGCACGTTGAAGATCTGAGTGCGGATCGCGTGGGCGGCCGCGACCGCGGCGGGGAACCACGCGCTGTCCAAATCGTCGGCGCGGGCCGCGTCCCAGGCCGCCGCGGTGGTCTCCTCGGCATTGACCAACATGTTGGCGGCGTGGTGCTTGACGGCCTGGAAGGTGCCGATGGTCCTGCCGAACTGCTCGCGCACCTTGGCGTATTCGACGGCCATGTCCAGCGCCGCCCAGCTGACGCCAACCGCTTCGGCCGACGCCAGGATCCGGAACACCGTCCGTGCCTTGCGTGCGGCGCCGCGAAGCACCCGGTCCTGATCGACGGTGACGGCGCGCAGCGCGACCGACCCGACACTGCGGGTGGTGTCCAGCGAGTCCAGCGGCGTGATCGTGACACCGTCGGCGTTCGCATCGACGAGGATGACGTCCTCGCCGGCGGCGATCACCAGCACGTCGGCGTCCGGCGCGCCCAGCACGGCGGGGCTTTCACCGGTGACGACGAGGTCCGAACCGACCGTGACGTTGCCCGACAAGGCCAGCGCACCGACCGTGCTGCCGTCGGCGAGCCCTGGAAGTAGTTGCGCGCGCACCGAATCGGGTGCGCAGCGGTCGATCACAACGGCCGCTGCGACGGTGGGAAGGAACGGACCGGGCGATAGTTCGCGACCCTGCACCTCCAGCACGACGGCCAGTTCGGCAAGGCCGAATCCCGAGCCACCGTATTCCTCCGCGATCGCCAGGCCGTTCCATCCGAGGTCCTTGCCCGCCGACCAGATCTCTGACGGATGGGCTGACCCCTTCTCCAGCGTGGCGCGGGCCGCCGCGCGGCTGTTCAGGCGGTTCAGCTGCCCGATTACGGAATCGGCGAGGTCAGTGTGTTCCTCGGTGATGGCGAGAGCTGACTTACTCACGTGGAAGTCCTCTTTACGGTTGACGGTCGTCGAGTAAAGCTAACGCGCCCGCGTCCACCTGCAAATACGTGATGCAGGTCACAGTCAGATGTCGTGTGTAGACATCTTCCCAATGTTGTCTGTTATTGACGCAGCCGCAGGGTACGCTCGCGCAATGACGGAGCGCCCGGACATGTGGAGTCGCGCCAGATGGTTGCTGAGGGCCGGTCCCGCTGACTACATGCTCGCGATGAGTGTGGCGTCGGCATCCCTGCCAATTATCGGGAAACGCCTTGAGCCACTTGGTGCCGCGACGGCGATGGGCATCTGGGGTTACCGCCATATGCCGGAGTTCGTCGGCGCCAGCGCACGTTCCTGGTTCAACCCGGGCAGCGCCGAACTGCGGCGGCAGGACCGCGATGCCACCAACGCCGTCACTGAAGCCGCGCTGCGCGGCATCGTGGCCGCCAAGGACCTGGCGATCGAGTGGCCGGCACCTGAGAGCACCCCGCCGCTGTGGAAGTTCCGTCAGCACCGTCGCAGCGTGCACCGCACCTCCGTGCGCTACGGCAACCTCCCCTCACAACTGCTCGACGTGTGGCGGCCCAAGGAGTTGCCAGTTGAACCTGCGCCGGTGCTGATCTTCGTGCCGGGCGGCGCATGGGTGCACGGCAGCCGCCTGCTGCAGGGCTACGCGCTGATGTCGCACCTGGCCGAGATGGGTTGGGTGTGTCTGTCGATCGACTATCGGGTGGCGCCACACCATCGCTGGCCTGCGCACATCACTGACGTCAAGACTGCGATCGCGTGGGCGCGGGCCAACGTCGACAAGTTCGGGGGCGACCGCAATTTCATTGCGATTGCGGGTTGTTCAGCAGGTGGGCACCTGTCGGCGCTGGCCGGACTGACGCCGAACGACCCGGAGATGCAGACCGAATTGCCGGAAGGCTCCGATACCTCCGTGGACGCAGTGGTCGGTATTTATGGCCGCTACGACTGGGAGGACCGGTCGACGGCGGAGCGGGCGCGCTTCGTCGACTTCCTCGAGCGGGTCGTGGTGAGGCGCAAGATGTCGAAGCACCCGGAGGTGTTCCGCAAGGCGTCCCCGATCGCGCGGGTACACAAGGATGCGCCGCCGTTCCTCGTGATCCACGGCACGGGCGACGGCGTCATACCGGTCGAACAGGCGCGAAGCTTCGTCGAGCGGCTGCGTGCCGTGTCGCATTCGGTGGTCAGCTACGTGGAGCTGCCTGGCGCGGGCCACGCGTTCGATATGATCGACGGCGCCCGTACCGGGTCGATGGCGACTGCAATCGGCTTGTTCCTCAACCAGATTCACCGAAGCCGGTCGCTCACGGGGGCCAAGGCGGTTATATAGGCTCCTCCACGTAGGAGGGAGCACGGTGAAGAGGCTCAGCGGGTGGGACGCGGTACTGCTGTATTCCGAGACTCCCACTGTGCACATGCACACGCTCAAGCTGGCGGTGATCGAACTCGACGAACTCGGGGGTCGGAAGTTCGGCATCGACGAGTTTCGTAAGGTCATCCACAGTCGGCTCTACAAACTCGACCCGTTCCGATATGAACTCATCGACATCCCGTTCAAGTTCCACCATCCGATGTGGCGGGAGAACTGCGAGGTCGACCTCGACTACCACGTCCGCCCTTACCGGGTGGACAGTCCCGGCGGTCGCCGCCAACTGGACGACGCGGTCGGCAGGATCGCTAGCACGCCGCTGGACCGCAGTAAGCCACTGTGGGAGATGTACTTCATCGAGGGCTTAGCCAACGGGAGGATCGCGGTGCTGGGCAAGATCCACCACGCGCTGGCCGACGGGGTGGCGTCGGCGAACCTGTTGGCGCGCGGGATGGATCTGCAGTCGGGGCCCGCCGATCGGGATTCGTACGCAATGGATCCCGCGCCGGGCCGCAGTGAACTGGTTCGCACGGCGTTCGCCGACCACCTCCGCCAGATCCGCCGTCTGCCCGGGGTGATGCGTTACACCGCACAGGGCATCGGCCGGGTGCGGAAGAGTTCGAAGAAGCTGTCGCCCGAGTTGACGCGGCCCTTCACCCCGCCGCCGTCCTTCATGAACCACCGCGTCGACGCGCAGCGAAAGTTCGCCACTACGACGTTGGCGCTTGCCGACGTCAAGCAGACGGCCAAGCAGCTCGGCGTGACCATCAACGACATGGTGCTGGCAATATCGGCGGGAGCGCTGCGCAGGTTGTCGCTGAAGTACGACGGCCGCGCCGATCACCCGCTATTGGCTTCCGTCCCAGTCAGTTTCGACTTCTCGCCGGACCGAATCTCGGGTAACTATTTCACCGGCGTCATGATGGTGGTGCCCATTCAGCTCAACGATCCGCTGGAGCGGGTGCAGGCCGTGCACGACGCCGCGGTGGACGCCAAGGAGACCCACCATCTGCTTGGTCCTGAGCTCGTCAGCAGGTGGGCGGCATACTTCCCGCCTGCGCCCGCCGAGCGGTTGTTCCACTGGCTTGCGGACAAGGACGGCCAGAACAAGGTGCTCAACATACCGATCTCCAACGTTCCCGGGCCGCGTGAGCCGGGTCGTGTGGGAGGTGCGCTGGTGACGCAGATCTACTCCGTCGGGCCGCTGACCACGGGCAGCGGGTTGAATATCACCGTGTGGAGCTATGTCGACCAGCTCAACATCTCGGTGCTTTCCGACGGCGCGACGCTGCTGGACCCGCATGAGCTGACCGACGCGATGATCGATGCGTTCATCGAAATCCGCCGGGCTGCAGGGCTTTCCGAAGAGCTGACCGTCATTGAGGAGGCGGTGACTTGATTGTCGGCTCGGCCGACGGTGACTTGATTGTCGGCTCGGCCGCGGCCTGGTACTTCGCGTGCACCCACGAGAGAAACTCCTCCACCGCCTGCGCGGTGTAGTGCCCGCGCGGCGAACCGGAATAAAAGTCGAACGCGTGTTGGGCGTGCGGGATCTCTGCGTACGCCACGACGGACTTCGACGTGTCACGCATCGCCTCGGCGAACTCGCGGCCCTCGGGCACCGGGATGATCGAGTCGTCCTGGCCGTGCAGGATGAAAAACGGTGGCGCGTCCGGGCGTAACCGCATTATCGGTGACGCGTCGACGTATATCTGTTTGTGCTCGGCGATCGGCTTCTTCACCACGAATTTCTGCAGGAACGCGATGAACTCCTTGCGGCCGTGGCCCTCGGTTCCGACCCAGTCATAGCGGCCATAGATCGGAACCGCGGCCGCCACCGAGGTGTCGGCGTCCTCGAACCCCGGTTGGTATTGCGGGTCGTCGGGCGTCAACGCGGCCAACGCACACAGATGACCGCCCGCCGAACCGCCGGATATCGCAATGAAATCGGGGTCACCGCCGTAGGCGGCGATGTTCTCCTTGACCCAGGCCAGCGCGCGTTTGACGTCGACGATGTGGTCCGGCCAGGTATGCCTCGGGCTGACGCGGTAATCGATTGACACGCAGACCCACCCGCGCTCGGCCAGATGGCTCAGCAGCGGGTAGGCCTGCGGCCGCCGCATGCCGATCGCCCATGCACCGCCCGGCACCTGCAGCAATACCGGCGCCTTGCCGTCGCGGGGCAGGTCGCGACGCCGCCAGATATCGGCGGAGTTGACGCTCGGGTGCGGACCGTACTGGACGGTGTCCGCCTTCTCGACGTAGCGGCGGCGGACCAATTCGTTTGGCCACACGCCGATCTGCGCGCGGCGTCGTGCGGGCTGCGACTGGGCGGCGATTGCCTCGTAGTCGTCACCCAGCGCCTCGCGCAGCGGCTCCTCGAAATACTGCTTCGACGCCACGTCGCGGCGCTGGATCAACAACAGCAACGCCCACGCAATGACGGTGAGCACCAGAGCGATTCGGCCACGGGTACCGCGGAAGTCGCCACGCAGACCACGGCGCACAGCGTCGAGTATCGACCCGGTGAGATACACCATCGACATCTCGCTGGTCGGCCAGCCGAACGCGAACACCGGCAAGGTGATGTAGCCCTCACGGGCGATCGGTCGCACACCGTTCGCGGCGTTCAGCAGCTCCGCTGTCGCGCGCAGCAATGGAAAGTGCCTACGCACGGCCGGCGCGGTCCTGGAGCTCGCGGCGCTCGATCTTGCCGGTGACGCTGCGTGGTAGTTCGTCGAGGATCGTGATATCCCTGGGCACTTTGTAATTCGCCAAGTTCTCGCGGACATGCTGCTTCAGTACTTCCGGTGTAGCCGATGCGCCGTCATTCAAAACCACGAACGCCGCCAGCCGCTGACCGAACTGTTCATCGTCCACTCCGATGACCGATGCCTCCGCCACGTCCGAATGCGAGGCCAACGTCTTCTCCACCTCGATGGGGTAGATGTTCTCGCCACCGGACACGATCATCTCGTCATCGCGGCCGACCACGAAGAGCCGCCCGGCCTCATCGAGGCGGCCGATATCGCCGGACGACATGAACCCTTCGTGAAAGTCCTTGGTCTTACCCGAGGTGTAGCCGTCGAACTGGGTGGAGTTGCGGACGTAGATGGTGCCGACTTCGCCGGGAGGCACCTCGTGAAAATCCTTGTCGAAGATGCGGATCTCGGTGCCGCCCGCGGGCATTCCCGCGGTGTCGGGCGCGGCGCGCAGGTCTTGCGGGGTAGCCGTGGCGATCATGCCCGCCTCAGTGGCGTTGTAGTTGTTGTAGATGACGTCGCCGAACTGGTCCATGAACTTGACCACGACGTCCGGCCTCATTCGTGAACCGGATGCGGCGGCGAATCGCAGTGACCGTCCGCTGTACTTGCTCCGCACCTCGTCGGGCAGTTCCATGATCCTGTCGAACATCACCGGCACGACGCACAGCCCCGTGGCGCGGTGGCGATCGATGAGCTCGAGGGTGGCTTCGGGGTCGAACTTGCGGCGTGTCACGACCGTGCACGCCAGCGAGGCCGCGAACACCAGCTGGGAGAAGCCCCACGCGTGAAACATCGGCGCGACGATGACGACCGGCTCTTCGGCGCGCCATGGGGTGCGGTCCAGGATCGCCTTGAGGATGCCGGGACCGCCGTCGGTTCCGCCGGAGTGCTTGGCGCCCTTGGGACTTCCGGTGGTACCGGACGTGAGCAGAATGACCTTGCTTTTAGTACTCGCTCGCTTCGGCTCCCGGCCTGCGTGCTCAACGATCAACTTCTCGACCGTCGGCCCATCCTGGGGACCGTCGGTCCAGGCGACGATCCGCGTCGCACCGGGGGTGTCGGCCAGCGCGCGGTCGACGGTCTCGGTGAACTCCTCGTCGTAGATCACTGCATCGACGCCCTCGCGCTGCACGACCTCGGCCAGCGCCGGCCCGGCGAACGAGGTGTTCAGCAGCAGCACGTCAGCGCCGATCCGGTTGGCGGCGATCAATGCCGCGACGAAGCCGCGGTGGTTGCGCGCCATGATGCCGAGAACTTTCGGAGCCGCCGCGGCGGCGACATCGGGCCGGGGCTGGCCTTTCCTCAAATCCTGCAGGCCCGCGGCCAACGCGTCCGCGCGCTGGTCGATTTCGCGCCAGGTCAGAGTGCCGAGCTCGTCGACGAGACCGGGGCGGTCGGGGCAGCGCTGCGCGGCGGCGGCGAATCCGGATGTGATGCCCATGTTTTCGCGCTGCATCGCCGCGGCGATGCGCAGGTACTTGTCGGGCCGCATCGGCGCAAGCAGTCGGGCGCGGCCCATCGTCGCGAGGACGCCGAGGGTTTCTGTGAGCCGGTCGGTGATGGCCATGAGTCTCAGCCAAGCACAGGGAGCCTGCGCTCCCTGGCGAGTTCGTCAAGGGCCCGCTGCATCACATGTCGCACATGTGCGTCGACCTCGTCGATGTCGGGGTTCTCGCCGAACTCGGCGACGATGTCGATCGGCGGCAGGACCTTCATGACGATCTTGGTCGGCAGCGGAATGTTGGGTGGGATCACCACGCTCAGGCCGAACGGGAACCCGAAGGAAATCGGCACGATCTTTGCGCGTGCCAGCCGTGCGATCGGCCCGAGGCGTTTGGCCAGCCATGTCCCACGCGAGAGGAAGATCTGCGTCTCCTGGCCACCGATCCCGACCGTCGGCACAATCGGTACCCCGGCGTTCAGCGCGGCCTTCACGTAGCCGGTACGGCCGCCGAAGTCGATCACGTTCTCCGAGAACGTCGGGCGGTACACGTCGTAGTCGCCGCCGGGGAACACCACAACGAGGCCGCCTGAGCGCAGCGCCTCATCGGCGTTCTCGTGGTTGGCGCTGATGTAACCGATCCGCCTGAAGAACTCCCCGGACGGCCCTGTCATGAGCATGTCGTGGCTCAGCGTGTAAAGAGGCCGGTCGTAGCCGTGTCGGTCGTAGAAGTGAGCCGAAAGGATCGGCACATCCATCGGTAACATGCCACCGGAGTGGTTGCTCACCAGCAGGGCGCCACCGGACGGCATGTTGTCGAGCCCGCGCACTTCCGATCGGAAGTAGCGCTTGAGGAACGGTCGGGTGACGCCCATGACGCGTTCCGTGAGCCCGGGATCCCACTTGGTGATCTCCGACGGTTTGACATCGGTTGAGCTCACGTCGGCCCCTTCCAGAATTAGAACATGTTCTAGTTATGCTACCTGACTATCCGCACCGGCAGCCGACCGGTTTAGAACTCACCGCGCCGGGCTACGTCGTGAGGCAATGACGACCGATCGCGGCGATTCATTCACAAGTCAGTTGGCTTCCGGCGCGAATGTCGGAATCGGTCGCCATCAGTTGTTGACGCCGCACGGCGGGCGTACACATCTGCAGTTCTGGCAGGGCTTCGATGTGGTGTCAGGGCAGGAAGTGGCCTTGACGTTGATCGATCCGGACTGCGAGTTGCCTGACGAGTTCGTGCACGAGATCCTGGCGCGTACCGTCCGTCTGAAAGGCATCGACATGCCTGGCGTCGCGCGTGTCCTCGACGTCTTCCACACCGGATGCTTCGGCGTGGTGGTGTCGGAGTGGATCTATGGCGGCGGATACGGCAGATCGCCGATACGGCGCCGTCGCCCACCGGGGTGGCGAGCGCGATGCAGTCGTTGGCGGCGGCGATGGAGGCGGCCCACCGGACGGGACTGGTGCTGTCCATCGACGACCCCAGCCGGCTACGGATCGGCGTCGACGGACACGCTGCGCTGGCGTTTCCCGCCTCCATGCCGGAGACCACCGTCGCGTCCGATCTGCGTGGGATCGGCGGCGCAATGTGCGCGCTCCTGAACCTCGGTGAGCAGCAGGCGACCGGTAACCACCCGAAGATCCCGTTCCTCATCTCGACGACGATCTCGGGCCTGCTGCGGCAGAGCGGTGGGATCGCCAGCGCAGCAACGCTTCTCACATTGCTGCGGGAAGCCACTGGCGGAGATGCCGAGGCTGGCCGGGTCATGCCCCCGCTGGCGCCTCCGCCGTCGGGTCGCTACGCCGGGTTCCGCAACTTCGGGCCTGACGACCAGGCCGCGGCCGCGCGCCGTCAGATCATGCGGATCGGGATGGTGGCGATGGCGGTCATTGTCGTCATGGCGGTGGTGGCGTTGGGTTCGACTCTGAACAGGCTGCTGGGCAATGACCACGGCACGGTCGCGTTCAAAACCGACAAGCTGGGGTTGACTGCACCGACGTCGTCGGCCGGCCAACCGCCACCGGCGGCGGTACGTAAACGAGCCGCAGGAGAGGAACGGGTCCAACCCGTCGCGGCGTCTGTGTTCTCACCCGACGGTTCACCCGACAGCCCAGAGTCGGCTGGGGCGGCCATCGACGGCAACCCGGCGACGGCCTGGTCAACCGACACCTACTACGACGCGGATCCGTTCCCGAAGTTCAAGCCCGGCGTCGGACTGCTCGTGCAACTCGCCCGGCCCACGGCGGTCAGCGCAGTGTCGGTCGATCTCAGCAGTACCGGAACCGTGGTCCAGTTGCGTGCGGCGGCGACTAACGCGCCCACGTCGTTGTCCGACACCACCGAACTCACACCGCCGACGCCAATGCAGCCGGGGCACAACCGAATTCCGGTGGACAGCTCGGCGCCCGTCTCGAACGTCTTGGTGTGGATCAGTACGCTGGGGTCATCAGATGGCCAAAGCCGCTCGGCGATCTCCGAGATCGAGCTGCAGGCGGCGTCGCCGCCGGCATGACGTGTGCCGGAGCCGATAGCATCACCTGCGTGACAGACAACAGCGAGAATGTAGTCCTGGTCGAGCAGCGCGACCGGATCCTGATCATCACCATCAACCGGCCCGAGGCCAAGAACGCGGTGAACGCCGCGGTCAGCCGCGGGTTGGCGGATGCCGTGGACCGCCTCGACGGCGACCCCGGGCTCTCCGTCGGCATCGTCACCGGAGCAGGCGGCTCGTTCTGTGCGGGCATGGACCTCAAGGCGTTCGCTCGCGGCGAGAACGTCGTGGTCGAGGGCCGCGGAATGGGGTTCACGGAGCGTCCACCGGTCAAGCCGTTGATCGCGGCCGTCGAAGGATACGGGCTGGCCGGTGGGATGGAGCTGGCGCTGGCCTGCGATCTGATCGTCGCGTCGAAGGACGGGGCGTTCGGCATCCCAGAGGTCAAGCGTGGCCTTGTCGCCGGCGGCGGCGGGCTGTTGCGGCTCCCGCAGCGCATCCCGCCCGCGATCGCGATGGAGCTCGCGCTGACCGGTGACCAACTGCCGGCGATGCGGGCACAGGAACTCGGTCTGGTCAACGTCCTCGCCGAGCCTGGCAAGGTGCTGGATGCGGCGATCGAACTGGCGGAGAAGATCACGGCGAACGGTCCGCTGGCGGTCGCGGCGACGAAGCGCATCATCGTCGAGTCGCGAGGCTGGAGCCCCGAGGAGATGTGGGCAAAACAAACAAAGGTCCTGGCGCCGGTCTTCATGTCGAACGACGCCAAAGAAGGCGCTATCGCGTTTGCGGAGAAGCGGCCGCCGAAGTGGACGGGCACATAAGCTCGCTCGAGTGGACGCCTTCGACGAATGGCGAAGCGGCGGAACGGAGCTTCGCTGGGAGTCGTCGACCGCTGCCAACGTTGGCAGGGAGGTCAAGGTGTTCTCCCGGCGCTGCGGCACGCCGGGGGCTCCTGCGCTGGTCTGTGTTCACGGCTTCCCGACGTCGAGCATCGACTATTTCGCGTTGACGCGCGAACTTCACTCTGAGTTCGACATCTTTCTGCTCGATTTCCCGGGCTACGGCCTGTCCGAGAAGCCGGCAGCGCCCTATGTGTACTCGCTGTACGACGATGCACGCTTGCTGATCGACACGATCACGCGGGTGTGGAAGCTGGGCCGGTACACATTGCTGACCCACGACCGCGGCTCCAGTGTCGGCATCATCGCGCTGACGATGCTCAGCGCCGAAGATCAGCCCGCCGAGGTCGTCCTGACCAACGCGAACATCTATCTGCCGCTGTCGAACCTCACCGCATTCCAAACGGCGTTGCTCGATCCCGCGACGGGCCGAAGCACCGCGGCCGCGACGACCCCAGAAATGCTCGCCGCCGGGTTGGGAGTGAGCACGTTCATGCCGCGACGAACCCTTGAAGATTCCGAGATCGCGGCCTTGGCGAAGTGCTTCGCGTTCAACAGTGGTATCGACGTGCTGCCGGACACCATCCAGTACCTCAACGAGCGTGCCGCCGACGAAACCAATTGGCTAGAAGCGCTTTCCAAGAAGGACGTCAACACCACGCTGGTGTGGGGCTTGCACGACAACGTGTCGCCCGTTCGAGTGCCCAACTTCGTATGGGCGACATACCTGAAGAACAAGCCCGGGCGAAACCGCTACTGGATCCTGCCTTCCGCGGATCACTATCTTCAATGCGACGCGCCGCAGCAGCTGGCCCAGATCGTTCGCCTGACAGTGGGCGGCGAGACGATTCCGCTCCAGACACTCGGCGCGCGGCCCGATGGCGCGGTCCTTGTGGATCAGACCACCATGGGATAGCTGCCTACTCCTCGTCGTCTTCGTCGGGCAGCAAGTAGCTCTCCGGGTCGGGTGGCCCGGAGGGATCGCACCTCCGGGCTCCCTCAGAACCGGGCGTGACAGTCTTCCCGTCACCCGGCTCCCATCATCTTGATCGTCAGCGGTTGTGTGATCTGGCTCCAGTGGGCGAACAGGCGTGGATGATGTGAGTTCGGCTTGGCGGCCTCGAACCGATCGACCGCGGCCATGACGGCCTCGGGATCTGACACCGCACCGACCGACATATCTCGAACACTAGTTCGAAACACTGACATATGCAGAAAGTTATCCACAAGCGAAACCAAAGTGATGCAAGTGAATTCGACTAGTCCGTCAGTGCGGCGATCTCTTCCATGAGATTGTGGCGGGCGCGCTCTTCGTGGGGCACGTGGGCGTAGTCGTCCGGACCGCCGCCGCATAGGCCCGATACCGGCTGCCGAGCATCGACAGGTCGGCGCGCACTTTGTGCGTCTTGGTGACCAGAACAAGACGCGCGACCTCGTCCCGGATCGGTGACGACGACAGCATTTCGCGCGCCAGCTGTGCGGAGCGGTCTTCGTTGTAGTCGCGGGCAATCTCGCAGTTGGCGTCGTGGTACCACGTGGCGAGCTCCATCGCCTCACGGTCGACTCGACGCCCGCCTCGGCGTGCAGTCCGATCGCGCCGGGCATCACAGGCCATAGAAAGCCTTTCGACATGGAGTTAGCAAACACCAGACAGGATGGTATTAGGCGTTTAGCAGGTCTTTCACAGACACGCCTGGAATATCGCAAAACTTGAACCCCGTCAGGGCCGCAACTCGTGCACCAGTTGTGGGACAACTCACACTGAGAGATTTCAACAAGGAGTGACCATGACTACTCGGTTCACAACACTCAAGAAACTTACGGGTGCGGCCGTGATGGCAACAGCGGCGACTGCGGTAGGTTTGGGCCTCGGCTCGGGCACGGCCCAAGCTTCGCCCATACATCTCAACCCGCACCCCCACATCATGACCCCCTTCAATCACCGCGTCGGTCACCTCAATCAACGTGTCGATAACGTCTTCGATGGCGTCCAGGCTGTCTTTGGCGTCGGCGAGGGGACCCGATTTGATAACAGGATCGACGCGATCTTCCGCGTGATGTAGGCGGCGTACTCTTCCCGGACCGCAGCCGCATAGGTCCGATACCGGAGCAGGTCGGCGTGGCTGAGGACAGCGCCGTTGACATCGTCGGCGGGCACCTTGTGCGTCTTGGCGAGCGGAACAAGACGGGCGACCTAGTGTGGCACCGGGTTGACCTGAACCCGTATTGAGGTCGCAAGATGACGTCATGACAACGGAAGTCACCGGTGCCGCCGACGTCGCCGCATATTTCGGTCGAATTGGATACCAAGGCCCGGCTGAACCGACGGTCGAGACCGTGTACGACCTCGTGGCCGCGCACAACCGGTCCATCCCGTTCGAGAACCTCGATCCGTTGTTGGGCATCCCCGTCGCCGACCTCAGCGCTGCGGCGCTCTCCGACAAGCTGGTGCACCGCCGTCGCGGCGGCTACTGCTACGAGCACAACGGACTGATGGGATATGTGCTCGACGAGTTGGGCTTTGGCGTCGAACGGCTTGCAGGCCGCGTGGTGTGGATGAATCCCGACGGCCCGCTACCCGCGCAGACCCATCAGGTGTTGTCCGTGACGGTGCCCGGCGTAGACGGCCCGCTATTGGTCGACGTCGGGTTCGGCGGGCAGACGCTGACGTCGCCGATCCGGTTGGAGGCAGGTCCGGTGCAGGAAACCCGCCATGAGCCGTACCGCATCCGCGAGCGAGGCGATGGCTACCAGCTGGAGGCACACATCCGCGGCGAGTGGCAGCCTCTCTACATGTTCAGCACTCGCCCGCAACCGCGGATCGACCTGGAAGTCGGAAGTTGGTATGTGTCAACGTATCCCAACTCGTTCTTTGTCACGGGTCTCACGGCTGCGCTGGTGACCGATGACGCCAGGTGGAACATGCGCGGCCGAAATCTGGCCGTCCACCGTTCCGGCGAGACGGAGCAGATCCGCTTCGACACCGCCGCGGACGTGCTCGACGCGTTGACGAACCGCTTCGGCATCGACGTGGCCGATCTCGGTGACCGTGCCGATGTCGAGGCGCGCATCAGCGAGGTGCTGGATAGCTGACAACCACATCCCACGGATCGACGGCGGCCAGCACCATCCGTCCAAACCGCCGCGCGTACTGCGACGTCGTGCCGAACTCGTCGACCCAGCCCCGGGCCCGCATGGTGGCCAGCCACAACCGGTGCTCGGCGGTCACCCCGATCGCGCCATGAAGTTGGTGGGCGATGGTCGTCACTGGACCGACGGCTCGGCCGACCGTCACCTTCGCCACCGTTACGGCGTAGTCGGTCGCGGGATGGTCGAAGCCGTAGTCGGCCGCCGCCGCGACGGCTAAAGCTGTTGTGGCGCGGGCTCGTTCGATCTCGCCGGCCATGGCGGCCAGCGAATGCTGCACCGCCTGGAAATTGCTGAGTCGGCGCCCGAACTGCACCCGCTCACCGGTGTGCGCCACGGTGAGACCGCACGCCGCATCGAACGCCCCGACGATCTGGATGCAGCGTGCCCACGCGCCGCGCCGGGTCAGTTCGTCGGCCACTGAGAGATCGACGACCTGGGACTCGTTAGCCGCTATGTCGAACGTGATCGACCCACACGGCTCGCCGACGAGGTTGTGGCCGTCGACATTTGGCGCTTCGGCGAGCACAGCGACATGCAGTGCTTCGGATGTCCGTGCCGCCAACACGACGGCGCCGACCGGCCATGGCACATCACGCGCGATTCCCCTGATCCTGCCGCCGCTCTCGACGGCGTCGGCGATCGCCACCGTGAGCGGGCCCGCTGCGGGCACCGGGACGTCGGCCGTGCCTGCCAGCCAAGCCGCGAGCAGATCGGTCTCCGCGACAGGCACCGCGGCCGCATGCCTTGCCAAGCCGGACAACACGATCGCCGCGTCTGCGGGTCCGGCATCCTGGCTGCTGGTCAACCGCGCGAGGCCGGTGTCCTCCAGGTTGCGCCACAGCACCTCGTCGAAGGACTCGGGAAAGCCGCGGTGTCCGAGCCGCGCCTCAAACGACCGCCTGCCGAGATCGTCGACCAGTTGCGCCAACTCGTTCATCGCGCAACCCCCATGCCCTTCGCCACCACTCCGCGCAAGACCTCATTTGTCCCGCCGCGCAGCGTGAAGAGAGGGGACTGCACGCGCGCGGCGGCTAGCAACGCGCGCAACGGCTCGGGGTCCTCGACGTAGTCCAGCAGGTCGGCGGCCAACTCGACGGAATCCTGTTCGAAGCGTGTGCCGAGATCCTTCACCAGCGCCGCGCGGTTGGCCGCGTCTCCTCCGTCGGCCAGTGTGTGCGCCACGGAGATCGACAGCTGACGTAGCGAAATCATCCGGGCCACAAGGTCCCCCACGTCGGCCGCAGTGCCGTCGTCGACGTCGCGCAGTGCGCGGATCACGCTGAAGATCAACGTCGCTGTGGACAGGATCCGCTCGGGACCGCTTCGCTCGAAACCCAATTCTGCGGTGACCTGGTGCCAACCATCGCCGATCCGCCCCAGCACGTCCTGGTCGGGGATGAACACGTCGGAGAAGACGACCTCGTTGAAATGGTGCTCGCCGTTCATCAACACGATCGGGCTGATCGTGATGCCCGGCGCCGAAGTCTGCACGATGAACTGAGAGAACCCCGCATGCCGATGCTCCGGGTCCAGTGGGCTGGTTCTCACCAGCACGACAATCTGATGCGCGACGTGCGCGCCGCTCGTCCACACCTTCGACCCGTTGAGCACCCAGCCGCCGTCGGCTCGGGTGGCCCGGGCCTGCACGGCCGCAAGGTCCGACCCCGCGCCGTGCTCGCTCATCCCGATCGCCGAGTAGAGCCGCCCCTCGGCGATTCTCGGCAGCAGCCGCCGCCGCTGCTCTTCGGTGCCGTACGACAGCAGTGCCGGCGCGACCTGGCGGTCGGCGATCCAATGCGCGGCGACAGGGGCGCCGTGCGCCAACAGCTCTTCGGTGACCACGTATCGGTGCAGGTAACCCAGGCCGCGGCCGCCGTACTCGGTCGGGACGGTGAGGCCGACGAACCCGGCGGATGCCAGCCGGGCGGAGAAGTCCGGATCCCACTTCGCCAGCCAAGAGTCGACGGCAGGCTGCCACCCGAACTCGGCGCGATCTGCCATCAGGAACCCACGGATCGACGACCGCAGCCGGCCAAGCTCGGCGTCGTTGGCGCACAGCGCATCGAATTCGCTCACTGGCCACGAGAGTCTAGTAACCCGCCAAGGCAGCAAGAATTGTCATGTCCATCCCGCGGTGGGCCGACGATACTCGATCAACGTGAGCGATCCAGCACGCCGCGATCGACTGCGGGAACTACTCGACGCTGTCGTCGACGCCGACAACACCGACGTCGGCGACATGGCGCGCAGCAGCTACGCGTCGGAGTTCCACTTCTCCAGAGAAGTGCGACGGCTGACCGGCGAGTCGCCCGCCGCGCTGAGGCGCCGCATCATGCTGGAGCGCGCGGCCTGGCGCCTGCACCGCGGCGAATCGGTGTCGGCCGTGGCGGCCGACGAGGGCTGGTCCTCTCCCGAGGTGTTCTCCCGCGCCTTCAGTCGCACCTTCGGTGTTCCGCCGTCGCGCGCCGCGGACATCGAGTTCCGGGTGTCCGCACCGAACGGCCTGCATTTCCATCCGCCTCAGTCGCTGTGGCTGGACAGCGACGGCGACACCAAGGAGCCCGAGATTTCCCAGTTGATGGTGGCCCACGACGTCGCCGATACCGCCTATCTGATCAACCAGGCCATGCAACTGTCCAAAGACCAGTGGACACAAGACATCTCGCCCGGACAGGTGATTCTGGACTGGGACGGTCCCGAGCCCAGCGTCGGCGCGGTGCTCGGCGCGATCGTCTGGACGAAGGAAGTGTGGCTGGCCACCATCGAAGGCCGAGACTTCCCCAGCAGAGACGCCACACAGCCCGCATTGACCACTCCCCAACAGCTGGCAACCCACCACGCTGATCTCGGAAAGCACTGGGCCGAAACGGTATCGGAGTACGCGGCCGACGGCCGACTCGGCGACACCGTCATCGACGCCTTGTGCGAACCACCCGAATCGTTTCAGCTGTACGGCATCGTCGCGCACGTGCTGACCTACTCGGCTCACCGGCGCGAACTCGCCCGCGCGATGCTGACCCGCCATGGTGTTCGCACCGGGCGCGGTGACCCACTGGACTGGATGAGAGGAAATTGAGATGGCAACCGTCTACTTCACTGCGTCCAGCCTCGACGGCTACATCGTCGATGAGGCCGACAGCCTGGACTGGCTGACGTCTCGAGCCATCGACGCCGGCGGTCCATTCGGATACGAGGCGTTCATGAAATCCGTTGGCGCGCTGGTGATGGGGTCGGCGACCTACGAATGGATGGTCAAGAACCATCCGGGTGACTGGATGTACGAACAGCCCTCGTGGGTGCTGACGCACCGTCCGCAGATCGTCGCCGAAGAACATCCGGTGCAGGTGTTCGACGGCGACGTCGCGGAGTTACACCCCAAGCTGGTGTCGTCGGCTGCAGGCAAGGACGTCTGGGTGGTCGGGGGCGGAAAGACGGCGGCCCAGTTCGTCACGGCCGGGTTGATCGACGAAATGATCGTCACTTACACACCGTGCTCGCTCGGCGGCGGCTCGCGGCTGCTGCCGACTCGATCCGAGTGGGTGTTGGTCGAGTCCGGCGTCAACGGCGACTTCGTCTGCGCCCGTTGGAGTAAAGCCTAACGATGTTCGGGTAGCCCATTTCGACGGACGAATTCCCGTGACTTGATCAGGAATTCGACCTGTTCGGCGACGTCGCGCAACGGGTCGACGCTGCGGGTGGACCGGCACAACACGACTGCGCCCTCGAGTGAGGCGATGCACGTGATGGCGAGTGACGCGGCACAGGGTTCGTCGAAGCCGTCGCTCATGAATGCGCGCGTGAGCGCGTCACGCCACCGGCGGAAAATGCTTCCCGCGACAGTGGTCAGCTGCGGTTCGTCGTCGGCGGAGCCGATCGCCGCGGCCACTACGGGGCACCCTGCTGTGAAGTCGCTCTCGACGAGCAGGTCCTTCCAGAAGTCGACGAACTGCCGGACGAGGTACATCCCGCCCTTGGCGGCGGCGTCGTCGATGACTTCCGTGAGCGCCTCGCCTGCGTACTGCAGCGCCTCGGTCAGGATCTGATTGCGGCCTTCGGGGAAGTGGTAGTACACCGAGCCGCGCGGCGCGCCGCTGCGGGCCAGCACCTCGTCGATCGTGACGCCTGCGGCGCCGCGCTCACGCAGCACCTCGGCGGCGCTGATCAACATGTTGGTGCGCGTCGAGCCGCGCTTGGACCTGGTCTTGGTCGCAGTGGACAGAGCAAACCTCCAGCTGATCAGGCCACGCGCGGGTCACGCAGCTGCGGCGACCGCCAGCCGAAGTTGCGTGGGCTGAAGTGCAAGAACGGTCGACGGGGCCCATGCACCTCATAGGTGAACCGGCGGCCGGCGAAGTTGACCTCAACGATCCACATCGGTGCCTCCCTGTCTATGACAAAAACCATAGAATCGGTAACACAAAAGCGCAATTAATGTATTCCCCGTCACACCTGGCGGCCAGTAAACGGCAGGTGAAGCCCGTGGTTAGCCGATCTCGGCGATCGGGTCCGCTCACAGATTATGCACTCAAGCATAATTGTGAGATCCCAGCTCAGGCGTACTTTGGGCCCGTAGGCTGACGGCAAACCGAGGAAAGCGGGACTGCCATGGCCGCACGCTCGCATCTGTGCAGGTCACTAGCGGTCGCCTTGATCGCGGCCCCGCTTCTCTCCGCTCCGACCGTCGACGCCGAACCGTTGGAGCAGAACGGCTATAACGGCGCGCCGACGGTGGTGTCCGGTGGTCCCGTACCGACGATGAACGGTGTTCCCTGTGTCGCCGGACACCTCGGAACCTGTACAGGCTTCGCGCAGAACCAACCGCGGCCCACCAAGCCACGTGCGTCGGTCGGCCACAGTCCCACGGTGAGTCCGTAACGAAAGGCGAGGCATGGGCCACTACAAGAGCAACGTGCGCGATCTGGAGTTCAACCTGTTCGAGGTGCTCGACCTGGAGAAGGCGCTGGCGACCGGCGAGTTCGGTGACCTCGACGGCGAGTCCGTCCGAGAGATGTTCGACGAGGCGGCGCGTCAGGCCGAGGGCCCATTGGCCGAATCATTCGCCGACGCCGACCGCAACCCGCCGACGTTCGACCCCGACGCGCACACGGTGACCCTGCCCGCGTCGTTCAAGGCATCGGTGCGGGCATGGCAGCACTCTGAGTGGTGGCGCATCGGTCTGGACGAGAACGTCGGCGGTGTGCCCGCCCCTTCCATGCTGGCTTGGGCGATCAACGAGCTGGCGCTGGGCGCCCAGCCTGCGGCGTTCATGTCTCTGGCCGGACCGATCATGGCCGACATCCTGTACGGCATCGGCAACGAGCAACAACGGCACTGGGCGTCGCTGATGACCGAGCGGAATTGGGCCGCCACGATGGTGCTGACCGAACCCGACGCCGGATCGGACGTCGGCGCCGGCCGCACCAAGGCGATCCAGCAGCCCGACGGGACCTGGCACCTCGACGGCGTCAAACGGTTCATCACGAACGGCGACACCGACGACCTGTACGAGAACATCCTGCACCTGGTCCTGGCCCGGCCGGAGGGCGCCGGACCGGGGACCAAGGGCCTGAGCCTGTTTGTGGTGCCGAAATTCCATTTCAATCCCGAGACGGGCGAACCCGGCGAGCGCAACGGGGTCTATGTCACCGGCCTCGAGCACAAGATGGGGCTGAAGGTCTCCCCGACTTGTGAACTCACGTTCGGCCAGCATGATCGCCCTGCCGTCGGTTGGCTGGTCGGCGACGTTCACAACGGCATCGCGCAGATGTTCAAGGTCATCGAGTACGCGCGAATGATGGTCGGTACCAAGGCGATCGCGACGCTGTCGACCGGCTATCTGAATGCGTTGGACTACGCGAAAACCCGCGTGCAGGGCGCCGACCTGACGCAGATGACCGATAAGGCGGCGCCGCGCGTCACCATCGTCCACCATCCCGACGTGCGCCGCGCCCTGCTCACGCAGAAGGCGTACGCCGAGGGGCTGCGGGCGTTGTACTTGTACACGGCCGCCCATCAGGACGTCGTCGTCGCCGACATCGTGTCCGGTGCGAACGCCGAAATGGCTGAGCGCGTCAACGATCTGCTGCTGCCGATCGTCAAGGGCGTAGGATCCGAACGCGCCTATCAGTGCCTGACGGAATCGCTGCAGACTTTCGGTGGCTCGGGCTTCCTTCAGGACTACCCGATCGAGCAGTACATCCGCGACGCGAAGATCGACTCACTGTATGAAGGCACCACCGCGATCCAGGCGCAAGACTTCTTCTTCCGCAAGATCGCCCGCGACCAGGGCAGGGCCCTTCAGCACGTGGTGGGACAGATCCAGGAGTTCCTCGGAAGCGATAGTGCGCGCGCCGAGTTGGCCGATGCGCGAACACTTCTCGCCACCGCGGTCGCAGACCTGCAGGCGATGGCAGCGGCCATGACCGGCTTTCTGTTGTCCGCCCAGGAGAACGCCCGCGAACTGTATCGCCTTGGGCTGGAGTCGGTTCGGTTCCTGCTCGCGGTCGGCGACCTGTTGATCGGCTGGCTGTTGCTCCACCAGGCCGAGATCGCGCTCAACGCACTCGACAGCGAGGTTTCCGAGCGCGACCGCTCTTACTACACCGGAAAGGTCGCCGTGGCAAACTTTTTCGCGAAGAACGTGTTGCCACGCCTGACCGCCGAACGCAAGATTGTCGAGGGTGTCGACCTCACCGTGATGGACCTCCGCGAGGAGGCCTTCTAGCCGGCGATCTCCACCGCGACCAGCGCGGCAGCCACGGCGAAGAACTTGTTCTCGCCCAGTTGCCGGACGGTCTTGATGCCGAAGGCTTCGGCCAGCAACTCGGCATCCTTGTCGGTCACCCCCGCCAACGCCGCGGGCGAGGCATCGAGAATCTCCTTGAGACCCTTGTCCTCATACGCCTTGTCGAGAGACTTGGCCGGATCGACACATACCGCCACAGTGTCCTCCTCACGTTGAAAACGGGAGGGTTGCGGTAGCCGACGAATCTGGAACTCAGCTGTCAGGCGGGTAGCCGCAGCCGTCTATTTGATGAGAACGTTCTCATGTAGGTCTCACAGGAGGGTCATCGCAGGTGGGAAATCTCGATGACATGCGGCTTCCGTTGACGATTCTGCTCGGGGCGCTGATCATCGGCGGCATCGTCGGCGCCGTTGGCATCAGCATGCAGCCGAAGTTCGACGACAGCCGACTCGAGCCGATCACCGTCGAGGCACCGACCAGCACGCGCACGGCGGCACCGCCACCGAGTCCCGCCACACCGCCGCCCCTCCCGGCAACGCAGACAGTGACGCCGACCAGCGCGGCATCGCTCACCACCGACATTCCCGCACCGCCACCTGCGACCTTCGATCCGATCGAGACGACCGACGATGGGGGACACCATAGAGGTGGAGACGACAGAGGTCGCGACGATGGAGGCCACGGTGGCGGAGACCGCAGCGGCAGCAACAGCGGCCCGGGCTGAGCCGGGACAGGGGGGTGCCCGGCGTCGGCTGGCTGACCACCTGCATCCGTCGGCAGCGCGCACCCGAATTATCGGATGGGTCCTGTTGTTGGTGTTCACCGCGCTCGGTCTGGTCACCTTTGTGACGTGGCGATTGCTCATCGCCGCCACAGACGCCCGCATGCAGCAGGAACTTCGGTTCGAGATACAGCAGTTCGCCGAACTGACCGCGCCTGGCGTGAACCCGAGAACCGGAGCACCCTTCGCCAGCGTCGACGAAGTGATTCGGGAGGCGATCGCCTACAACGTCGCAAGGCCCAACGAGAAGTTCCTCGGTTACGTCGACGGCCAATACCGAGCCCAGAGCAGGCCCCAGGTCGAGGGTCGTGTGACGTTGGCCGGCGATGGCGACTTCTCCGATCGAGTGGCGTCGATCGCCGATCCTGCGCGGGGTACCTATCGACATCCCCAACTCGGCGAGATCGTGTACGCCGCTGTACCGGTGACACTGACGGGGGATCCGGCGCGCGGAGTGATCGTCGCCGCCTATCTGGCGGATGCGGAACGCCGCGACGCCGACGAGGCCGCGCGGCTCATGCTGATCGTCGGCGCGGTCACACTGTTGGGCGCGGTCGGCGCCGCGTGGCTGGTGGCCGGTCGGATCCTCCGCCCGCTACGTGACATCACCGAGACTGCGCGAACCATCACCGAAACCGATCTGTCGCAACGAATCCCGCACCGCGGGGGCGATGGCGACGAACTCGGCGACCTGGTCGCCACCGTCAACGGCATGCTCGACCGGGTCGAGAACGGTGTCGCGGCTCAGCGCCGATTCGTCGACGACGCAGGCCACGAATTGCGCACTCCGATCACAATCATCCGCGGACACCTGGACGTGCTTGATCCCACCGACCCGGTGGATGTCACCTCGACTGTGAGCCTTGTCGACAACGAACTGGAGCGGATGAATCGCATGGTGTCCGACCTGCTTCTGCTGGCTCAGTCGGAACAACCGGCGTTCCTGCATCCCGAACCCGTCGACGTCGCGGCGTTGACGACCGACACGTTCGACAAGGTCGCTGCGCTCGGTGATCGCGATTTCGTCGTCGAGGCGGTGGCCGACGTGCGTGCCGTCGTGGACCCGCAGCGCATCACCCAGGCATTGATTGCCCTCGCCGACAACGCTTGTCGGTACACCGCTCCCGGCGACAGGATCGCCATCGGCTCGCGCGTCGAACGCGGCTGGCTGCGGTTCTGGATCACCGACTCGGGTCCCGGCGTGAGCGACAAAGACCGCCCGAGGCTTTTCGAGCGCTTCGCCAGGGGCACCGCGGTTCGACGGTCTGACGGCGCCGGCCTGGGCTTGGCGATCGTCCGCGCCATCGCCGTCGCGCATGGCGGCGACGTTCTACTCGACAGCACACCAGGACACGGCGCCACCTTCAGCGTCGTCCTGCCCCTCGTTCGTGAGTCAAGGACGCCATGACACACATCCTGATCGCCGAGGATGAGCAACGAATCGCTTCGTTCATCGAAAAAGGTCTGTCCGCCAACGGATTTGCGGCGACCACGGTCACCGACGGTCGGTCGGCGTACGACTACGCCGCGACCGGCGATTTCGACTTGATGGTTCTTGATATCGGCCTGCCCGAGTTGGATGGCTTCGAGGTGCTGGCCCGGTTGCGCGCCGAGGGGCATCGAATTCCGGTCATCGTGTTGACCGCTCGCAGCAGTGTGCACGACACGGTCGCGGGGCTCGAGGGCGGGGCCGACGACTACATGGCCAAGCCGTTTCGATTCGAGGAGCTGTTGGCCCGCGTGCGCGTGCGACTGACGCCGACCCGAACCGCGGGCGAATCGCTATTGACATGCGGTGGTTTGCAACTCGATCTGCGAACGCGCCGAGCCCAGGTTGGCGGTAAGTCGGTCGACTTGTCGGCGCGTGAGTTTGCACTCGCAGAGACGTTCTTGCGCCACCCAGGCCAGGTGCTGTCACGTGAGCAACTGTTGAGCCAGGTCTGGGGCTACGACTACGACCCCGGCTCCAACGTCGTCGACGTCTACGTTCGGTATCTGCGCCGCAAGCTGGGCGCCGACCGCTTCGTCACCCTCCGCGGCATGGGCTACCGGTTGGATCCGGTGCCCTAATGCCGACCCGGTCCGCCGTGCCTGTCGTCGATGACGAAGCAGAACGGACCGAAGCAGTCGAAACCGCGATCGAAGAAGAAGCGGTCGTCGAAACGGCCGTGATCGTCGAATCGGAAGTCGTCGTCGCCGTGGTCAGCGGCGGCGGTACCCGCTGCGCCCATCATGAGACCGGCGACGGCTGCCGCCACGACGACCATCTTTCGTGCGGTGTGGCGCGTCATCGATGTACTCCCATCGCTCATGCTTCGCTGACACCGTCGAGCCTGGTTCAGCGAAATGAGTCCAACGGGAACCGTGGATGAGAGCGTTCTCATCCACCCGCGCGGCTATACCTCAGGCGTGTAACCGAACGGCAGCAGGATGCTCTTGGCCTCGCAGTACTGTTCGATGCCTTCCGGACCGTTCTCGCGTCCGAGGCCGGAGTTCTTGTAACCGCCGAACGGCGCGCCTGGATCGAATGCGTACATGTTGACGGCGTAGGTGCCGGTGCGGATCTTCTTGGCGATCTCGACTGCCTTGGGGAAGTCGGTGGTGAACACGCTGCCCGCCAGGCCGTACACCGAATCGTTGGCGATGCGGATCGCGTCCTCTTCGGTGTCGAACGGGATGATCGCCAGCACCGGGCCGAAGATCTCCTCCTGTGCGATGGTCATCGAGTTGTCCACGTCGGCGAACACCGTCGGCTGCACGAACCAGCCGCCGTCGAGCCCATCGGGTCGACCGCCGCCTGTGACGATGCGCGCGCCCTCCTCGACACCCTTCTTGATGTAGCCCTCGACACGTTCACGCTGCTTCTCGGAGATCAGCGGGCCGATCATCGACGCCGGATCGTCAGGCAAGCCGACCTGCATCGCGGCGACGGCGCCGGACACCTTCTCTACGACCTCGTCGTATCGCGAGCGCGGCGCGAGGATGCGGGTCTGGCCCACGCAGGCCTGCCCACAGTTCATCAGGCCTGAGAAGACCAGCATCGGCAGCGTGGAGTCCAGGTCTGCGTCCTCCAGAATGATGGCCGCGGATTTGCCTCCGAGCTCGAGCGTGCACGGCTTGAGCTTGTCGGCGGCCATCTTGCCGATCTCTTTGCCCACCGCCGAGCTGCCGGTGAACGTGAACTTGTCCAGCTCGGGGTTGGCGGTCAGCGCGCGGCCGGTCTCAGGACCGCCGGGGACGACCGACAGCACGCCCTCGGGCAGGCCCGCCTCGGCGAACACCTCGGCCAGCGCGTTCGTGGACAGCGGGGTCTCTGCCGCGGGCTTGAGCACGACGGTGCAGCCGGCCAGCAGCGCAGGCCCGAGCTTGTTGACGGCGAGGAACAGCGGCACATTCCACGCCACCACAGCGCCGACGACGCCGACGGGCTCCTTGGTGACGAGCGTCTGACCGTAGATGCCGTCACGGATCTCGTTCCACGTGTACTTGTCGGCCGCGCCCGCATAGAACTGCAGCGTCGATACGGAAGCGCCGTACTGCATCATGTCGATGATCGTCGGCGGCTGGCCGGTTTCCTGCTTGAGGAGATGTTTGAACAGATCGGCGCGATCCTCGAGCAGCTTGAGCGCCCGGCCGATCACCGCGGCGCGCTCAGCGGGCGGCGTTGTGGGCCACGGGCCTTCGTCGAAAGCCTTGCGGGCCGCCGCGCATGCGGCGTCGACGTCGGCCTCGGCGGCCAGCGGCACTTGCCCGACCTTCTCACCGGTCGCGGGTGAGAAGACCTCGATGACGTCGGAGGTCGACGGTTCGACCCACTTGCCGCCGATGAAAAGCTTGTCGTACTGGGTTTGATACGCCGCCTCCGCGGCTGGTGTGTTGCCGGCCGTGTCCACGCTCTGTGTCATGAGCGTCACACTACCCAGATTCCTGCGAAACGAGAACCTGTTCCAGTTCAGGGCCTCACCGCGGCTTTAGGACCAGCACCAGATTGCTCACTGTGAATTCCCTCAGCACCGGTACACCCGTCATCCACCACGCCCATCGTGGGTGGTAACGGGGAAATGCGGCGATCAGCGCGCCGGTGCTCGCCGCCCACTCCAGCCCCTCGGATACCGACACCGCGAACAACGACGATCCGTAGTCGTTCTTCGGTCGATGCCCATACTTGCGGGTGTAGCGCTCCGCGGCGCGGGCGCCGCCGAGGTAGTGGGACAGGCCCGTCTCATGGCCGCCGAACGGGCCGAACCACACCGTGTACGACAGCACCGCCAATCCGCCGGGTTTGGTGACCCGGAGCATCTCGCTGCCCAGTCGCCATGGCTGCGGGACGTGCTCGGCGACGTTGGACGACAGGCAGATGTCCACGCTGGCATCGGCGAACGGCAGTGCCACGCCCGACGCCCGTACGTAGGTGGTCGTGCCACGAACCGACGCCGCAGCTGTGCCGGATGTCGCCGCCCGGACAGCGCCGATGTGCGTCTCGCTGGGATCGGGTTCGACACCGATGTAGTGCAGACCTGCTTCGGTGAAGGCAGCCGCGAAATATCCTGGGCCGCCGCCCACGTCGAGCAAGGTCCGGCCGGTCGGCGCCGTACCCGTGGCGTCTCGCCACAGATCGGTGACCATCGTCGCAGTGTCCTCGGCCACCGCCCCGTAGAACCGGGCCGGGTCGGGCTGCTCGTAGCGGAACTGGCTGAGCAGCCGCAGCGACCGGGACAGCGTCGCCCTCTGGGCGAACGGGGGCGCGACTCCCTTCCGACGAGCGCTCGCGCGAGGAGGCACCATCGATGAGGAACCCTAATCAGCCGCTACTCTGGTCCGGATGTCTGCCCACGGAACCCATCTGTGCTCCTCGCGTGCGCAGGTGCGTTCCGTGTTGCTGCTGTGCTGGCGCGACACGGGCCACCCGCAAGGTGGCGGCAGCGAGGCCTATCTGGAGCGCATCGGCGCCCACTTGGCCGAATCCGGTGTGAGGGTGACGCTGCGCACCGCGCGATATCCGGGTGCGCGGCGCCGCGAAGTCAAAGACGGTGTGCAGATCAGCCGCGCGGGCGGCCGCTACTCGGTCTACATCTGGGCCGGGCTGGCGATGGTCGCGGCGCGGATCGGTCTCGGCCCGCTGCGGCGGGCACGGCCCGATGTGGTGATCGACACCCAGAACGGGTTGCCTTTCATGGCCCGGTGGGCTTTCGGCCGACGGGTCGCGGTGCTGGTGCACCACTGCCATCGCGAGCAGTGGCCGGTGGCGGGTCCGGTGATGGGCAGGATCGGCTGGTTCGTGGAGTCGAAGCTTTCGCCGCGGGTACACCGTCGCAACCAGTACGTCACGGTGTCCCTGCCGTCGGCGCGAGACCTGACCGGTCTGGGTGTGCGTCCGGCGCAGATCGCGGTGGTGCGCAACGGACTCGACGAGGCGCCGGCGCAGACGCTGGACGTCGCGCGGTCGGCGACACCGCGCGCCGTCGTGCTGTCACGCCTGGTGCCGCACAAGCAGATCGAGGACGCGCTCGAGGCCGTCGCCGCGCTGCTGCCCCGGATACCGGACTTGCACCTGGACATCGTCGGCGGTGGCTGGTGGGAACAGCGGCTCGTCGATCACGCAACGCTGCTGGGCATCTCCGACGCCGTGACGTTCCACGGCCACGTCGATGACGAGACGAAACACCTTGTGCTGCGGCGGGGCTGGGTGCAGGTGCTGCCGTCGCGCAAGGAGGGCTGGGGGCTGGCGGTCACCGAGGCGGGGCAGCACTCCGTCCCAACCATCGGTTACCGGTCCTCGGGCGGCTTGTCGGATTCGATCGTCGACGGGGTGACGGGGATTCTGGTGAACGACCACGATGATCTTGTCGACCAACTGGACCGCCTACTGACCGATCACGTGCTGCGCGAGCAGCTCGGCGCCAAAGCGCAGGCCCGCAGCGGCGAATTCTCTTGGGAGCAAAGCGCCGACGCGATGCGAACGGTGTTGGAGTCCGTGCACGTCGGGCGAATCGTCAGCGGCGTGGTCTGACCCGCAGCCCTAACGCCCACCCCATCAATCCCCCGGCGAGCACCGCGAGCCACACCCAGTGCGCGGCCAGCATGATGCCCCGGCCTGACGCGGCCGGATGGTCGCCACCAATTCGGTACAGGGTGAGGTCCTCATCCCCGTAGGCGACAGGCAGCGGCAGCGCGGGCGCGGACCATCCTGTGTTCCAATTGTTTTCGACGACGACCCAGCCGACACCAGCCGCTGCCAGCGTGTCCCGATCGGCCCCGGACAGCAGCAATTGCTGCACCTCGCGGGCGCGCGTGCCCTCGCCGGGCACGGTGCGGCCGCCGATCGTCAGGTCGCCAGTCGTCAGTACGTCGGCGCGCACCCAGCGCGGGAGTGGGTCGAGTACCGGGGCATCGCCGGCCCACGCGAAGCGGCGCATGCTGTCGACGGGCAGCACCGCCACGGGTCGCGGGTCCGCGTTGATCATCGCTGACACATTCGCCCATCCAGGCGGATACTGGACGGCCGACACCTTGCCGCCCACTCCCCAGGCGAGATCGGGCAACGTCGCAATCAATGCGGCACAGCAGATCAGCGCGGTCGCCGCGGCAGGAATCCGATGACGCAGCGTGGCAACGGCTGCGGCACCTGCCAACGAATAGGCAGGCACGGCCAGAGCGACCCACTTCTGTGCGTCACGCACCACGCCGAGGCCGGGCAGTGTTCGGATTGTCGCCTCTACGGCAGCCATGCCCGGTCCTGTCGCCATTACAGCAGGCACTGCCACCGCCACCGCCGCGAGGATCAACAGCGGTATCGCGACGGGGCGCCGTACGACCGTTGGCAGACCCAGCGCAACGACTCCCAGCAGCACCAGAGCCGAGACGACCGCGAAAAGTGTTGTGCGCGAGGCTGGTACCGCGTCGGCATTCCACATGCCACCGAGGCTGGCCAGGCTGCCCAACGTGCCAAGGCCGGGTTCGGCGCGGGCCGCGAACGCGCCAACACCTTCCGCCTGCGTCGACGACAATGAACCGACCATCGCCGCCGCCGTCAGCCAGGGCAGCGCCACCAGAACTGAGGCGCCGAGCCCCACCACCGCGCACCACCACCGCGGTCGGCCCGAACCCGGCGCGAAGACGCATACCAACGCGACCGTCGCGGCCAGCATCAGCCCCGTCGGGGTCAGACCCGCGAGGCCGATCCAGAATGCCAGCGCGCACGCCTCGTAGAACGGTGGGGTGTCGGACGTCCGCAGTCGCAGCATCGTGTTCGCCACCCATGGCAGGCAGCCGTAGCCCACCACCAGGCTCCAGTGCCCCTGCAGAAGTCGTTCGGCGACATACGGATTCCAGATAGCGATCGTCACGGCCACGAACTGACCGGCCATGCCGGTTTCCGGCAGCACCGTCGCCGCCAGCCGGGCGGAGCCCCAGCCCGCCAGGAACAGCCCGGCCACCAGCAGCGCCTTCACCACCACGCCGCCGTCCACCAATTCGGTGGCCAGTGCCACGAAGAAGTCCTGTGGCAGTGCCCGCGGTGCCGCCTCGGACAACCCCAGCGCGGAATCGGAAAGGTACGAGCGTGGTGTCGATACCGCGTCGCGGAGCAACAGATAACCCGGCGCCAGCAGCGGCGCCGTCACCAGCAGAGCGAGCACCAGCGCGTACGCCGGCGTGCCGAGCGATCGCGCCGGGGTGGGCGCGGAAACCCGCGGAATCAGACTGGTCTGTCCGGAGGCAGATCCGACGGTCTTGGAGCCGGTAGCTTCTCGGTCTGCGCCTCGGCCCCTGGCACCCGATCGCTTTCGGCGCCGCGTGGCCCGAAGAATCGATCGGCCTCGTCCAGCCCGGGATCGATCAGCGCGGACTCGGCGCGCAGGCTGAACGAGCCCAACAGCGCGCCGCCCACCAATGCCACCAGGCCGATCGCGGTGAACGTGATCGGCAGGATGCGGCCCCACAGCCCGAGCCTGTCGCGCTCGTCCCGCGCGGCGGCCACCTGCGACTCGACGGTCTGCTCGTTGGATGTGACGGTGAAGTCGACGAACGTCACCTCGGGCTTGAGTGGCTCGCGCGCGTAGTAGTGGAAGCCGTGCTCCTTCTTCTTGACGATCGTGCCCGACACCGGATCCACCCAGAAGGTGCGCTGGGCGGCGTAGTACCGCGCCAGGGTGATCGATTCGTCCGGATTGCCCGGGAGACCCCACAGCGTCGCCCGGGCGGTGACGTCGGCGTCGGCGTCATCGTCGTAGAGCGATGAGTACTTGATCGGCTCGACGAGCTTGCCATCGGCGTCATAGCCGACGTTCTGGCTGAACTTGTAGGTGGTCAGCCCGTTGACGTCTTCCTCGCCGTCGTAGTTGGCGTCGAACGGCTTCTGCGCGATCGGGTCGAAAACCGGATAGGTCTGCTTCTGGGTGTCGAACGGGAACCGGTAGGTCAGCCCGTCGTGGGGGAGGGCGATGTTGGTCGGCGGCAGGGTTTCGTCGATGGAGCGAGGCTTCTGCACGGCACCGCCCGGGTTGGTTTCGCTCGAGACCGCGTTCGCGGTCTTGCGGTTGACCGTGACGGTGTCGACGAGTGCCAGCAACAGGCCTGCGTCCTGCTGCTTGTCCGTGCGGCGCAGCGTACTGCCGACCTGCAGGGTGATGACGTCGGCATTGGACGGCGACTCAACGCTGATCTGCTCTTGCAACGCCAGCGGGACGTTCTTGTTGATGACGAACTTGTCGGCGTTGAGTGACTCGGGGTCGAAAGCCGTGCCGGTTCCGTCGGCAACGAGCGTGGCGTCCATGTCCAGCGGGATCTTGGCGATCTTGCTCTTGGTGTAGGTGGACAGCAACAGCGCCGCTATGAGCAGGGCGGCCCCCAAGCCCATGATTCCGCACGCCGCGATACGCAGAGCCACTGCGCGGTTCAAGCCGTGCCTCCTTCACCTTTCGGCCATAGACGCTCCGCCACCGCCCCTACCTGGGAGCGACGGCAAATCCGTTCGACCCTAACAGCACAAACTAAAGCCATCCCTTACTACGAGTGCATCGACTGGCGGCGGCTTGACTAGCCGTTTTAGGTGGTTGGAGATCCGCCGGGCACACTGGTCGACGTGACGGACAGCATCGTCGGCGGGACCCGCAGTTTTCTGCCCGCGGTCGAGGGGATGCGCGCGTGTGCCGCCGTCGGCGTCGTCGTGACGCACGTCGCATTCCAGACCGACCATACGAGTGGGATCACGGGCCGGCTGTTCGGCAGGTTCGACCTGGCCGTTGCGGTGTTCTTTGCGCTTTCGGGCTTCCTGTTGTGGCGCGGCCACGCCGCCGCCGCGCGCGGTCTGCGGCCAGTGCCACCGACCGGCCGCTACCTGCGGTCCCGCATCGTCCGCATCATGCCGGGTTACCTGGTTGCGGTCGTGGTGATTTTGACTCTGCTCCCCGACGTCAAGGCCGATGTGACGGTCTGGCTGGCGAACCTGTCACTGACCCAGATCTATGTACCGCTCACTTTGACCGCCGGGCTGACCCAGATGTGGAGCCTTTCCGTCGAGGTCGCCTTCTACCTGGCGCTGCCGTTCCTTGCTCTGCTGGCGCGACGACTGCCGGTGCGTGCCCGCATCCCCGTGATCGCCGCCGTGGCGGTCGCCAGTCTCGCATGGGTGCTGATCCCGTTCGATGCGCCGTTCGGTATCAACCCGCAGACCTGGCCGCCCGCGTTCTTCTCGTGGTTCGCGGCGGGCATGCTGCTGGCAGAGCTCACCGTCACGGAAATCGGCTGGGCGCACCGGTTGGCCAGGCGGCGAGTGCTGATGGCGGTGGTCGTGGCGGTGGCGTTCTTGGTGGCCGCTACGCCGTTGGCAGGCCCCGAAAGGCTGACACCGGGCACCGTGAGCCAACTCGTCGTGAAGATCGCGATGGGCGCGGTGCTCGCGGCCGCATTGATAGCCCCGCTGGTGCTGGACCGTCCCGAGACCTCGCATCGACTGCTGGGCAGCACGGCGATGGTGACGCTGGGCCGTTGGTCGTATGGGTTGTTCATCTGGCACCTTGCCGCGCTGGCGATGGTGTTCCCCGTCATTGGGGAGTTCCCGTTCAACGGGCACATGTCGGTGGTCCTGGTGCTGACGGTGGTGTTCGGCTTCGCTATCGCGGCGGTGAGCTACGCGCTGGTCGAGTCGCCGTGCCGAGTCGCGCTACGGCGCTGGGAGCGACGGAACGACCCAGCGCCGCTTGATAGCTCGGTCACTGACGCGCCTGAGCCTGCCGTCGCGCGATGACCTCGTCGCGCACTGCCGACCGTCGCGCCTTGCCTGCGTCGTCGCGTAACGGGGTGTCGCTGAACTCGACGGTGTGCGGCACCTTGTACGAGGAGATGCGCTCTGCCAGGAACGACGTGACGGCGGCTTCGTCAAGACCGTCGGCCTGCACGATCGCATGAGGCACCTGGCCCAGATCGGCATCGGGCACGCCAACCACCAAGCAGGACAACACCTTCGGATGCGCCGACAGCGCCGATTCGATCTCGGCGGGGTAGACGTTCCGGCCGCCGACGGTGAACATGTCCACCCGGCGGTCGTTGAGATACAGGAAACGGTCCTCGTCGAAATAACCGAGGTCGCCGAGCGAGTCCCAGCCGTCGCGGCTCTTGGCGGTGGCGCCGATGTACCGGTATGTCGGCGCGCTGCCCGGCGACGGCCGCATGTAGATCTCGCCGACCACGCCGGGCGGGCACTCGTTGCCGTCGTCGTCGAGCACCTTCATCTCGCCTGCCACGACGATGCCGACCGAACCGCGATGCTCCAGCCATTGCGCGCCGTTGATGAATGTCAGCGCCTGCAATTCGGTCCCGCCGTAGAGCTCCCAGATCACCTCTGGCCCAAGCAGATCGATCCAGGCCTCCTTGACCGCGGGCGGGCAGGGTGAGGCCAGGTGCCAGAACCGCCGGATTGACGACAGATCGTAGGCATCAGGGGCGGCGCGGTACACGGGCAGCAGGCGTTGCATGATCGTCGGCACGGTCGCGAGGAACGTCACCCCGTGCTTGGTGACCAGATCGAGGAACTCGCGCGGTTCGAAGCGCGGCATCACCACCAGATGGTGTCCCTGAATCAGCCCGATCGCGAATGTGGTGAAACCCGTGTTGTGAGTGAGCGGCACCGACATCAGCTGAACGTCGCCCTCCTGGGCGCCCAGCGCGTAGCCCGCCGCCGCGGGCAACCGGCTGTCGCCGCCCGCCTCGATGAGCTTGGGCCTGCCGGTGCTGCCGCCCGACGACATCGACTTCCACACCGGCGACACCGATTCGGGGTGCGCTGCGGCCGACAGGGTGGGATCGGGCGTGTAATCGCCTGCGATGCTGCGCGATTTGCCGTTGGGGTCGTCGCGGCCGACAAGCAAGGACGGTTGCCGTAGCGCCAGGAGACCGGCCAGTTCTGTGTCCGGGAGGCGAGCCGACAACGGCTGGGGAATCGCGCCGAGCTTCCATGTGGCCAGCACCGCCTGCACCCACTCGATCGAGTTGGGCATCACGATCGTCACGTAGTCACCTTGGCGCACACCGAGTTCGGCGTAGGCACGGGCAAGTCGGTTCGTCGACACCTCGAGTTCACCACGGGTCAGCGTCCGTCCGTCGCACGTGACGGCCGGTACGTCGGGCGCGGCTTCGGCCAGCTGGGAGAACTGCGTGCCGATCGGCGCGACGGCTGCGGCCATCAGTAGCCGCCCTCGGTCTCGAAGATCTTGCGGGGGTTGTCGACGAGCATCGTCGTCAGCTGCTCGTCGGTGACGCCACGCTCCTTCAGCGCGGGGATGACGTCGTTGTGGATGTGCAGATAGTGCCAATTCGGGAGGGCGACGGGCAGCGTCTCCTCCGGCAACGCGTCGAAATAACAAGAAGCGTCGTGGGAAAGCACCATCTTGTCAGCGTGCCCGCGCTCGCACATGCGCGCCACGGTCTCGACGCGGTCCTCGAACGGGAGATACACGTCGACGCCGAACCGGTCCATGCCGATGTATGAGCCGTTGGTGATGAGTTCCTCGAGGTAGTCCAGATCGGTGGTGTCACCCGAGTGGCCGATCACCACCCGGGACAGATCGACACCCTCTTCGGCGAAGATGCGTTGCTGTTCGAGCCCGCGGCGGGTGCCCGCGTGTGTGTGGGTGGAGATCGGCACGCCGGTGCGACGGTGGGCCTGTGCGACGGCCCGCAGCACCCGCTCGACGCCCGGGGTCACTCCCGGTTCGTCGGTCGCGCATTTGAGGATCGCGGCCTTGATGCCGGTGTCGGCGATGCCCTGCTCGATGTCGCGGACGAACATGTCGGTCATCACCTCAGGTCCGTCGAGCGCGGTGCCCGGACCTGTGTAGTGGAAGTAGAACGGCACGTCGTTGTAGGTGTATAGCCCGGTCGCGACGACGATGTTCAGGTCGGTCTCCGCCGCGACCCTGGCGATTCGCGGGATGTATCGGCCAAGGCCGATGACCGTCAGGTCCACGATGGTGTCAACGCCGCGGGATTTCAGTTCATTCAAGCGAGCGACGGCGTCGGCAACGCGTTTGGACTCATCGCCCCAGGCTTCCGGATAGTTCTGCAATATCTCGGTCGTCATGATGAAGACGTGCTCGTGCATGAGCGTCACGCCGAGATCTGTCGTATCGATGGCTCCGCGGGCAGTGTTCAGGTTGGGCACTCCGCCGATGCTAAGCGGCGGACCTTAGCGATGTGGGGCCCTTCACCGAACATCGCATGCAGGCACCATCGGCCGGCTATGGCGCTATCGTGACGAGCGGAGGTGCCGGATGCCCACAGCCGCGCAGTTGATGGTCAAGTGCCTGGAAAACGAGGGTGTTTCAGTCGTGTTCGGGGTGCCGGGAGAGGAGAACATCCGCTTCATTCAAGCGCTGGCCGCCTCGCCGATCCGCTATGTCCTCACCCGCCACGAGCAGGGTGCGGCGTTCATGGCCGAGATGTACGGCCGTGTCACCGGGCGCGCCGCCGTGGCATCGGCGACGCTGGGTCCGGGCGCCATCAACATGCAGCTGGGCGTCGCCGACGCCACCACCAACAGCACCCCGCTGGTGGCAATCTCTGCTCAGGTCGGCCAGGACCGCGAGTACAAGGAGTCGCACCAGTACGTCGACCTGGTATCGATGTTTGCCCCCATCACCCGCTGGGCGGACGGCGTCCCTACGTCGCGGGCGATACCCGAGATGGTCCGCAAGGCGTTCAAGCTGGCCGAGACCGAACGCCCCGCCGCCGTTTATCTCGCTGTCCCCGAGCACATCGATGCCGACGAAGCGGACTACGACCTGACGCCGTTGCCGCGCAACGTCGTACGAGCAGAAGCGCCGTCGCCCGGACAGGTGCAGCGCGCGGTCGAGATTCTTCGCAACGCGAAGCGGCCCGTGGTGTTGGCAGGCCACGGTGCTGCACGCGGTGACGCGACTGCAGCGCTGGTGCGGTTCTCCGACGAACTCGGTGTCCAGGTGGCGAACACTTTCCATGGCAAAGGCGTGATGCCCGATGACCACCCCAATAGCATCGGCACGCTGGGGTTCATGCGCCGCGACTACGTCAACTTCGGATTCGAGACGGCGGACGTGGTCATCGCGGTCGGATACGAACTGCAGGAATTCGATCCGGTCAGGATCAACCCGGCAGGCGACAAGAAGATCATCCACATTCATCGCTTCCCGGCCGAGGTAGACGTGCACTACCCGGTTTCGGTGGGCATCATCGGTGACATCAGCGAGTCTCTGAACGCGCTGACCGCCGCACTGGCCGGCCATCGATTCGACTACGACGACACCGCACCTGGATCCGGACTGCTCGCCGACGAATTCGCGCGGGGGCAGCAGGATTCGCGGTTCCCGCTCGCGCCACAGCGTATCGTCGCGGACACCCGGGCCGCCCTTGGCCGCAGCGATGTCGTGCTGGTCGACACCGGGGCGACGAAGATGTGGATGGCGCGGCTGTACCCGACCTACGAACGCAATACCTGCTTGATCTCGAATGGATTGTCCACCATGGCGTTTGCGCTGCCCGGCGCGATCGGCGTGAAGATTGCCGAGCCCGATGTGAAGGTGCTGGCAGTGGCAGGCGACGGCGCCTTCTTGATGAACTCACAGGAAATCGAGACTGCGGTCCGCGAACAGATACCGCTGGTGGTCCTCATCTGGGAGGACGGCGGCTACGGGTTGATCGAATGGAAGATGGACCTCGAGTTGGGCGAACACCATTACGTGTCGTTCACAAACCCAGACGTCGTGAAGTTCGCCGATAGCTTCGGCGCGAAAGGCTATCGCATCACCGAGGCCGACCAGTTGCTGCCCACCCTGAAGACGGCGTTGGCCGATGATGGAGTTTCACTGATCGCCTGCCCCGTCGACTACTCCGAGAACCTTCGCTTGACCGACACTCTCGGTCAATTGGACGAGACCCTGTAGCTCGGCCTGCGTGTCGGCCGTCGAGCCGCTCGATGACACCGCCGACGCCGCCAGCATCGCCAGCGAGACCAGCGCCAGCAGCTGGACGCCGACCGAGTGGCCTGCGTAGCCGTCCACAGACCGCCACGGATTCTCGCTCAGCACCGCGCCCGCGATGATCAGCCCACCGGCCGTGACGCCGACCGTTACTGCCTCGCAGAGCTTTTCACGTCGACGAAGCACATAACGCAGGCCAAGTGCCGCGCCGCCGACGGTGATGCCCATTATCCCGGACACCAGCGCCGCCGCGGCCAGCACCGCGACGCTCGTGGTCACCCGCCCCGGATGCCACGGCCGTGGCGGCTCGTCGACGGGACGGGGCCTGCGGACCGGCAGGAACGCCAGCAGCCCGAGCAGGGGCAGCAGCGCCAGCCCGCCGATCAGCCCGGCGCGATAGGGCGTGTTCGATTCGAAGCTGAGCGTGACCGGTCCCGCGGTGCCCGGCGGAAGCACCCAGCCCTGCTGCCACCCATTGACGGTGACCGGGTTCAACGCGGAGCCGTCCGCCGCACGCGCCGTCCAGCCGGGATTGATGCTCTCGGGCACCACCAGCACCCGTGATGCCCTTGATGGCGAAACGTCGAGCTGCCGGTGGTCGGCGGTCCATTCGCGTTTGATCGCGGGAACCGTTCCCGCCGTGTGCAATTGGCTCGCCAGCGGGCCTGCCAGCTGTACTCCGTCGACCACGAACGCGGCGCCGGGGCTGATCAGCAGTTCCTGCTGACCGGCGGGCAGCGTGATCGGCTCCGTCCGGCACGGCTTGGCCTGCACAGGATCGCCGTCAAGCAGAGCGCCCACGGTGGTGGAGACGGAGGTCTGCACGAATTGTCCTGCCACGCCGATGATCGGACCGCGCCCGCACGGTAGGTCGACCGCCCGTGCACGGTTGCGAGCGGCATCGGCGGAGGCGATCGGCTCACCCCTGGCGTTCAGCGCCGAGACCTCGGCCAGCCCGGGTGGCTTGAGTTGATCGAAGCCGAGTGCGGTGCGGTCGATGACGTCGTCCCAACGCAGCAGCGACAGCTTGACGGTGTCGGTGACGTACGGCCGGAGGCGCAGTGTCTGGGTTCCGCCATCGCTGACGAGCCGGCGCACCTCGGGGCCGTCGCCGAGGTCGATGGCCACCAGCGTCGGATGTGCAGGCAGCACTGAGGAACTCGGTGTGATCTGCAGTCCGGCGACCTCAGTGCGGGCGGGCAGCTTCAGCGTGAGCGTCGGTGGCGTCTTGTATTGCACGACGCTCTGCGGCGCGGTCCACGCGGTGCCGGGATCGCCGTCGGCGGCGGCGTACGCCGAACCCAGCACGTCGATGGGGTCAGCGTCGCCGAGAGCCCGTGCCTTGCCGGGCTCGCTGACCAGGTCGGCGAGGTTCGGGCCTTGGCGCGCGCGCACCCACACCGTCGGCGTCACCGCGGTCGGTGTAGGCACCGTGAGCGTCCGGCTCAGGTTCACCGGCTCCTCTGGCGAGATCGCCATCGACGCGGCGCACAGCGTGCCGTTGGGGCCTTCGGCGCAGCCTGGCCGGCCGAGCAGCTCCGGTCCCAGATCCCATTGCGCCACAGCCGAATTGGGTGGCGGACCGGGTACCACCACGGTGTGACGCAAGTTGACGGGATGGGCGAAGCCGTTCGCGTCGTACTGCGTGACGGTGAAGTCGGTGATACCGAACTGCACGCCGGCCGACCCGTCGTCGGTGGCGATGGCGGTGATCCGCACCCACGGTGTCTCGCCGTAGGGCAATGCGATCGTCAAGGGCTTGCCCGCCTGATCGAATCGCAGGGTGCTGGTGCCGTTGACCGTTGACACCTCGATGCGGCGGATTTGCGCGCCGACGGCGGTGGCACTCGGCGTGATCGTGATGGTGGCGTTGGTGACCGGATGGTCGAAGTCGACCTGCAGCCATTGGCCGACGGCCGCCTGTAGCGCATTGGACACCCAACTCGTCGACGAATCGGCATCGACGGCCGCCGTGGGCCCCGTCGCCGGTACGACATTGGGCAGCGCCGTCGAATCCGACGCCGAACTCGACACCGAGATACGCCCGCCGTTCCACTTCCCATAGACCACGTCGGTACCGGCAGCGGGATAGTCGGGCACGCGGTTGAACGTGTGCCGTGCATCGTCGGGCGTACGAATCGCCGACGAATGGTCATCGACGCGGCCGTAATCCGTTTCCCGCGCCAGCGGGGTATCGGTCACGGTGACCCCTGTTCCAGGTGGCAACCTCAGCCCCGCACGCTGCGCGTCGCCGGTAAGCAGCATCGGCCCCAGCGGGGGCTGGCCCAGCAGCCTGCGGCGTTCGTCGAGCCGCAGCAGCGCCTCGGGGCCGCCGTCGACGCGCGCCATCGCGTCGGTGTCGACCAAATACGGTTGCATGCCTGCAGAGTCGTCCACCCGGTAGATCTGCACCGCCGGGAAGCGGGGCCGCAGCCCGCTGTCGGTGATGAAGCCGGCCAGCGTGCCGGGGCCGACGGGCTCGCCGAATTGCGCCACCTTGACGAACCCGCCCGATCCCTCTATGGCACGGTGCACCAGCAGTGGTCGCGCCGACCGCGAGGTCTCCGGGTCGAGGTCGTTGCGGACCACCACATACGAAATACCTTGCCGGGCAAGCGTATCCGCCAGACCCGCGGACGGCCGCCCCGCGGCGAGCAGCCGCTGCACCGAGTCGAGTGCGCGGATGGTTTCCGGCGGGTTCAGCGGAATCGAGTCGCGCACACCCCACGGGCTGTTGCCCAGCACCTGCAGAGGTTCATCGTGGCTGGTGCCCCACACCTGGGTCGCGAACGGCGCGCCAGGGGCTACCAGCACGCGGCCGCCGTCGCTGTTGTGTTCGTCGAGCCAGTCGGCGGCGTCGTGCCAGTACTGCGGGATCGCGTCGAAGGCGCCGGGCGGGGTGAGCCGGCCAGTCCAGGCCAGCGACGTGGCGGCGGCCAGCGCCACCAGCACCACCAACCCGACGGCCACCCGTTTGTCGCGTTCAGGGTGGGCGAACGCCTGGACCCACTCGCGTCGGGGAGCGCTGCCGGGCAACGGGATTCGGCCCAACAGATGCGCCAGCCCCAGCGCCAGCGGCAGCCGAAGCAGCGGCTCCAGCTTGTGGATGTTGCGCAGCGGGGTGCCGTCTGCGTCGAGGAATGCCTGAACCTGGTGGGCAAGAGGCGATCCCAGCCCACCCGAATAGCCGAGGGCCAGCATGATGACGCCGATCAGCAGGATGACGATGAGCCGGCCGCGCGCAGGCATCGTGCGCATCGCCAGCCCGGCCATGCCCGCTGCCGCGACCAACGTCGTCGCCAACACCGCCACCGACCCCGTCACCAGCGAGGTGCCCGCGGTGGCGTTGGGCGCGACGAACGGTGTCCAGGCGTCGGTGCCGCGCAGCATCTCGGTCAGCGACATCCATTGCGTGGTGACGCCGGAGGACTCGATGAAGTCGAGGAACGGCGGGCTGATCCGGCCCAGCATGAACAGCGCGACCACCCACCACAGCACGGCCAGCACGATGCACAACGTCCACCACGCGGTGAACCGCCACCACAGCCGGTTGGGCCGGTGACTGGCCAGCCAGATCGCCGCGGCCAGACAGCCCGTCAGCGTCGCCACCGCGTTGACCGCACCCATCAACGCGATCGCCACCGCGGACCTGGCGGCCATCACTCGCACCTGCCGGTTCCCGCGCAGCGCGAGGATCACCGGCAGCAGCACCCACGGCGCGAGCATCATCGGCAGCGTCTCCGACGAGATCGCGCCGAGCGTGGTCAGTACCCGCGGGGACAGCGCGAATGCCGCTGCGGCGATGACGCGCGATGTCGGGGTGCCGATGCCCCGCCCATCGTTCAAAGCCTCGGCGACCCGCAGCAGGCCCCAGAAGCCGACGGTGAGCAACAGCGCCCACCACAGCCGCTGCGTCACCCAGCCCGGCAGACCGAGCACGTCGCCGGCGAGGAAGAACGCACCGTGCGGAAACAGGTAGCCGTAGGCCTGGTTCTGCGCCTGGCCGAACGGCAGTTCGCTGTTCCACAGGTTGAAGGCACGCGCGAGAAACCGCACCGGATTCGCGGTGAGGTCGAGCTTGGTGTCGGGCGAGATCTTTCCGGGCGACTGGGCGAAGGTCAGGATCAGCGCCGCCGCCGCGGCCAACCACAGCCAGCGCCGCGAGAGCGGCGCGGTCACGTTACGTTCGGTCGCCGTACTCGACCCGGTTGAGCACCGATGACGCCGGATCGCCCGGCTGCAGCGGGGGCTTGGTGTCTTGCTGGACCATCAGCGTCACACCGAATATGGCCGCCGCTCCCAGCAGCAGGCCCACAACAATGCTGGCTGCCGCGGGAACGATGAACCGATCCATGCGGCCAAGGTAGCAGACAATATTTTGCGTACCCGCCTGCGAACGCGTGTTCTGACGCTGGCTGGAGGACCATGGCAACTCTTACTGGGGCCCCTTGACATGGCCTGCGACCCAAGCGTCGACTTCGCTCCAGGTCCGTTCCAGCCAGGGGCTTATTTGATCAGGCGGGGGACGCTCAGCGGCGGGAACCAGAACTGTACGAACCAGCAGCCGTCGGTGCACGGGCAGGCGCCACCAGGCTCGATCCCGTCCATCCGGTGAGAAACCCGTGTGTGCGAGCACGAGGACAGCTGCGTTGGGGGCTCCGGACAGCGCGGCCGCTGTCCCGCCCGCGCGAGGTGGCAGCGTATGCGTCTGTCGCCAGGCACGGCGGGCTTCGCGGAGCCGCCCCGACGAGCGGAGCCTGAGAATCGCAGCTTGCCACCGCGCCCAGGTGAAGTTCCCGCCCTCAGGGAACAGCAGCAGCGCCTCGCCGCCGTGCAATAGTGTGGCCACATCGTGAATTTGCTTGCGCGCTTTCGCACCTCGATGTCCCAGAAAGCACAGGCAGCCTAGGTCGCCGGCGAAATCCAGAACAGGTTCGCACCGAAGCACGGCCTTCAGAACGATGCGCAGCTGCAGCCGGTAGTGGATGTTGAGCAGCCAGGCCACCAACAAGGTGTCTCCCGGTCCGCAATGCCGCGAGATGACGATCACCGGCTCCTCCCGCGGAATCTGCTCCGGAGTCGGCGACGCTTCGTCGACTCGCACGTCGACGTTGAGGGTTCGGCGTCCGACGGTATGAGTTCTTTCCAGGAGATCGCGGATGAACTCGTCGCGGTCTTGACCGCCCCGGATCAGCTGCCACAACGCCCGAAGTTCCAAGAGCGCATACGCCATCACCACGCCCAGCGTCCGCACCGGAAGGCTTGACCGAGAGATCAGTCCCACCACCCCTCCGACCACGAGCAGCACCGGCCAGACCGTCAGGACGCCGATCATCAAGGCGGTCGCCAACGGCACCGTTATCGCTCGACGCAGCATCGTCATGGCAGAGCCTCGAGGTACTCGCGGGTGGCGTTGTAGGCGAGCTCGGCACGCCGGCTGATTCGGCGAGTATCGCGGTAGCGCAGATTCGACCATGTTGCGGCAGGTCGTTGCGGTAGGCCGCTCGGAAGGACGTGAACGGCCACATCGGAGCCAACCCGTTCGAGGTCGCTGTGGAATCGGTGCCTGCGGGAGATCTCGAACGCGGTGAACCCGACCTCCCACAGGAACCGCGGCGGCGCGAGTTCTTCCTCGAGACGGCCGACGTGCAACACCCAGACGGTGTCCGCGCCGTGTCGCACCGCCCGGTCGAGCGGAATGCTGTTGACGAGGCCGCCGTCGAAGAAGTGCTCGGTGCCGATTTGCACGGGTGGGAAGACGCCCGGCAGCGCGCAAGACGCGAGTACGGGTTCGATGAGATCGCCTGTGTTGAACCAGCGCTCGCGTGCCTGCTCGATGCTGGCTGCGACACATTCGAACGGCACGGTGAGCTCCTCGAAGGTCTGGACAGGCAGTTGCGCGCGCAGCATTCGGCGAAGCTCGCCGTTGCCATGCAACGACGTCCTGCGGCGGACGACTTCTGCCACCCGCCGAAGCATCGAGCCGTCGAGTGCGCCCTCATCCATCAACGTGTCCCAAAACGTCACCAACCTCCTGGCGCCGGCGGGCGTGGGATCCGCCGCGAGCGCAGCACCGTTGATCGCGCCGACCGACGTGCCGCAGACAACGTCCGGCCGGATACCGGCGTCCAGCAACGCGCTCGCCATGCCGGCTTCGGCGGCTCCCAGTAGGCCGCCGCCACCCAGCACGAAGGCGTGACACGACATGCGACACGAATACCCGCTAAGCGGCCATTCTGCGCGCATGACAGCATGGCGGAATGGCCTTGCCTCGTCGACTGTGTGTCCTGGCCGCGCTGTCTTCGCTTCTGGTTGCCTGTTCGTCGCATGCTCAGACGCCCGCTCCCGCGACATCGACGCCACGGCCGACGATGGCCGCGACCGCGGCGCCGGCTCCTGCCGAAGTCCCCGTGATACCGGCGTGTGGTGACGGGTCTGCGCTGCTGGCCAGCATGACGTCCCGCGACAAGCTGGCGCAGCTGCTGATGGTCGGGGTCACCGGGGCCGCCGACGCACGGGCGGTCGTCGAGAACCACCACGTCGGCGGCATCTTCATCGGCAGCTGGACGGACCTGTCGATGCTGTCGGACGGATCGCTGACCGACATCGCCGGGATTGCGGGCCCGCTGCCGCTCGCGGTGAGCGTCGACGAGGAGGGCGGCCGGGTGTCCCGGCTCGCCCAGCTGATCGGTACGCAGCCGTCGCCGCGGGTGCTCGCGGCCAGCCATACGCCCGACGAGGTGTACAACATCGCGCTGGCGCGCGGTCAGGCGATGAAAAAGCTCGGCATCACGATCGACTTCGCACCCGTCGTCGACGTGACCGACGCCCCCGACGACACCGTGATCGGCGATCGCTCCTTCGGCTCCGACCCGACGGTCGTCACCGACTATGCAGGCGCCTACGCGCGCGGGCTGCGCGACGCCGGCCTGCTGCCCGTGCTGAAGCACTTCCCCGGACACGGCCACGGCTCGGGCGACACGCACACCGGAAGCGTCGTCACCCCGCCGATCGAGCAACTGCAGAGCAACGACCTCATCCCTTATCGCACGCTGACCGCGCAGGCGCCGGTCGGCGTCATGGTCGGGCATATCCAGGTACCCGGCCTGACAGGGAGCGACCCCGCCAGCCTGAGCCCGGCGGCGTACGCGCTGCTGCGTTCGGGCGACTACGGTGGCCCGCCGTTCACCGGCCCGGTGTTCACCGACGACCTGTCCAGCATGCAAGCGATCAGCGATCGGTTCGGTGTCGCCGAGGCGGCCCTGCGCGGGCTGCAGGCCGGCGCGGACATCGCGCTGTGGGTGACGACAGACGAGGTCCCCGCGGTGCTGGACCGGCTGGAGAAGGCGCTGGCGGCCGGGGAGCTGACGATGCCGCGGATCGACGCGTCGGTGCTGCGGATGGCGGCGGTGAAAGGCCCGAATCCACACTGTGGCCGCTAGTTCGTCACCTATTGCTTACTCTTGAGCGATGGCCGGAGGCACCAAGCGTTTGCCGCGCGCCGTGCGCGAACAGCAGATGCTTGACGCCGCAGTGCAGATCTTCTCGGTCAACGGCTATCACGAGACGTCGATGGACGCGATCGCCGCCGAGGCAGAGATCTCCAAACCGATGCTGTACCTGTACTACGGCTCCAAGGAAGAGCTGTTCGGTGCGTGCCTCGACAGGGAGCTGAATCGCTTCGTCGACGAGGTGCGCAACAAAATCGACTTCTCACAGAGCCCAAAAGAGTTGTTGCGCAACGCTGTTCTCGCGTTCCTGAAGTACATCGACGCCAATCGCGCGTCCTGGATGGTGCTCTATAACCAGGCCACCAGTTCGCAGGCGTTCGCCCATACGGTGCGGGAGGGTCGTGAGCGGATCGTCGATCTGGTCGGCAGGCTGCTGCGCTCGGGTACGCGTCATCCCGAGCCGGACACCGACTTCGACATGATGGCCGTCGCCCTGGTGGGTGCGGGCGAGGCCGTCGCCAACCGGGTCAGCACCGGCGACGCCGACGTCGACGAGGCTGCGGAGTTGATGATCAACCTGTTCTGGCGGGGCCTGAAGGGCGCGCCTGCCGATCAGCCTGCGCATCCCGCGGCGACCGGCTAGGGCTCCGTTGGCCGACGCGAAGGTCCAGACCTCTCGTGGTCTCGTGTGGCGCAGCCTGCGAATGCTGCGTCCAGTGCGCGGCCTGATCCTGGTCCTGCTCGTCCTAGGCATCGTCGCCTCGGCCTTGCCTTACGTCTCGGGCGCTGCGTTCGGACCCATGATGCAGGTCGTTGCCGACGCCGGCAGAAGTGGAAACCTCAGCGGGGTCTGGGATTTGCGCGGCCCGCTGGTCGCCCGTCAGGACGGCCTGCTGCGATCGTTGGCCGGCCCGGTACCGTTCGCGGTGCTTCTGGCGACCTGGGCCGCGTCGCTGCTGCTCACTCAGCTGATGTACTTCGTCAACGCCTGGGTCGCCGCGAAGGTCGAACGGGTGCTCCTGGTGGACATCCGGCAACGCGTCCACGACCACGTCCAGTCGCTGTCGCTCGACTTCTTCGTCGGGTCGCGCACCGGCGAGTTGATTCAGCGCGTCACGACCGAATCCGCTGGTGTGCAACGACTTCTGACCCGCTGTCTGCTGCCGCCACTGATCGACGCCGTGGTGTTGATCGTCGCGGTCGGCTACCTGCTGGCGATCTCCTGGCAGATGACGGTCGCCGCCTTGGGGCTCACGCCGCTGGCCTTGATCACGCTGAAATTCGCAGGCAGCCGCGTCCAGGCGGCGGTGCGACGGGTGATGAACGCGGACCGCGCGATGGCCGCCGAGCTGGAGCAGACGGTGAGCGGGATCGCCGAGATCCAGATGTTCAACGCACAACCGATACGCAGCAAGCGTTTTCACGAGGTGTCGGAAGACGCCGCGCAGAGCGACGCGACCTCGGTGATGTGGATGCAGGCCACGGCGAACGGGTCCCAGGTATTCGTCGCGCTCAGCACCGTGGTGGTGCTGCTCGTGGGCATCGGATTCAGCGCCGATTTCGGACTGACCTTCGCCGGCCTGCTGGTGTTCGCCGGAATGGTGCCCACGATGTTCGGCGCGGCGCAGCGGGTCATGGGCGCGTACACCACCTATCAGTCGGTGGCACCCAACGCCGCCTCGACCTACGAGTTGCTCGATACCCGCCCGTCGGTTCATGACCGCGCGGACGCCGTCCCTCTCGGCGACGTGCACGGCAACCTTGTGTTCGAGGACGTGGCCTTCGGCTACACCCCGGGGCAATACGTTCTCGACGGTCTGTCGTTCTCGGTCGCCGAAGGCGAGACGGTGGCCCTGGTGGGTGGCATCGGATCGGGCAAGTCGACGGTGTTCAATCTCATGCTGCGCTTCCTGGATCCGCAGCGGGGGCGGATTGTGCTCGATGGCCACGACATCGCGGGGGTCACCATCGCCTCGCTGCGCGACCAGGTGTCCAAGCTTGCCCAGTTCCCGTTCTTCACCAAGGACACGATCCGCGAGAACATCCGACTGGCGCGGCCGGACGCCACTGACGCAGAGGTCGAAGAGGCCTGCGAGCAGGCCCACATCCACTCCGTCATCACCGACCCGGCGAAGATGCACGACGGCTACGACACGGTGGTGGACGTGCAGGTGCCGTCCGGCGGCCAGAAGCGACTGATCGCATTGGCGCGCTGCCTGTTACGTAAACCCGAGGTGCTGCTGCTCGACGAACCGACCGAAAATCTCGACGCCGACCAGCGGGCCAGGCTGACTGGCGTCATCCGCGACTATGCGCGCGATCGCACGTGCATGGTCATCAGTCACGACATGGACTTCATTGCCGCGGTTGCGGATCGAATACTGGTCCTCGAGCGCGGACGCATCGCGCAGGCGGGCGATCATCATGCGTTGATGGCTGAGGGGGGCCTCTACAAGCGGCTGTACGAGGCGCAGAACGTCGACCCCGGTCTGGTCTACCCGACCCGCTAGGCTCGTTGTTCGATGAACGTCATCACGATGGGTGCCCACATTCTCGATGTGCTCGTCCGCCCCGTCACGGACATCCCACCGGGGCAGGAAACGGCGTTGGTCGAGCAGACGCGGATGACGGTGGCGGGCACCGCCGCCGGGACGGCGCTGACGTTCGCCAAACTCGGTGCGGCGGTGAGCACGGCGGGGGCGATTGGCGCGGATCCTGCGGGCGATCTGCTGGTGTCGCTACTTGACCGCGCAGGTGTCGACACCTGCCTCGTGGTGCGCAAACCCGATGTGCCGACGTCGATATCGGTGTTGCCGATCAGACCGAACGGCGAGCGACCCAGCCTGCACCTGCTCGGGGCTAACCTCGCATACACGCTCGACGACATCGACTGGGCCGCCGTCGCAGCCCAAGACCACCTCCATCTCGGCGGTACGGAGATGCTCGGCTCCGACTTCGCCACCCGAGTCCTGCGGCACGCCAAGGAAAACGGAGTGACGACGTCACTCGATCTGATCGCGCCCGGCGGCATGGGGACGTTCGACCTCATCGCTCCTGCGTTGGCCTATACGGACTATCTGCTGCCCAACGAAGAACAAGTCCTCGGCTTCACTGGCGCCGAAGACCTCGACGACGGATGCCGCAGGCTCCTTGACGCCGGCGCAGGGCTGCTGGCCGTCACCTGCGGTGCCGATGGAGCTCTGGTAGTCAGTCCCGAAGGGACAGAACAGGTTCCGGCATTCAGGGTCGACGTCGTCGACACTACGGGCTGCGGCGACGCGTTTTCTGCAGGGTTCGTGTGCGGCGTTCATCTCGGCAGGCAGCCCCGTGACGCCGCGGTCCTCGGCAACGCCGTCGCGGCGCTCGTCGCAGGCGGATTGGGCAGCGACCACGGCGAATTCGACCTCGCCGCCGCCGACGCGTTCGCGGCGCTCCAGGCATAGTCCGCGAATTGCCCGCGTAGCGAGCGACAATCGCGGGGCGCGCGTGAGGTGCGGGACGCACCTTGCGACATGATGACCTTGCGAAGCGTCAGCGACGGACCGATGAGCCCGTTGTCTCAAATGACGTGCAATTCGAGGCAGGGGCAACCACTTGCCTGACCGCCGTCACGGCATCGCCTCGGCCCACGTCATGTGGCCCTCGAAGCCCAACGATGTCGCCATGGCGCGGTACCGATCCCGGTAGTCTCGATAGCCGGTCTCGTCGCCGTGGGCCTGGGCCAGTAGAGCCCGCAGCCGCAGCCGCCAGATGTCGCGTAACACCGGACCCTCATCGGCTGGCGCGGAAGCCAACCGTTCGATCGCGGCCTCGGCTTCGGCTACGTCACCGTCGGTCCCGCGGTCCAGCAGTGTCTCCACCAATACACCCGTCGCCGGAGTGCCCCACGCGGCCAGCTGTCCCGCCCGAAAGAGACGGTCGGCGGCGGCATGCATGAGCTGTATGGCCTCATCGCGATCTCCGCGCCGGGCTTTCTCACGCGCCAGGTACACGTTGACAATCGGCAATACGCCAAGGCTGTGTCGCTGGCTCAGGAACACTTCGCTGACGTCCGCCAGAAGCTTCTGTCCACGGTCACGCTCGGGAGCTGCTGGGCGGTTCAGCAGCGCAAGGCCCAACGTCAGTCGGGCGAGGACCAACGCGAACTCGTCACCGAATTGTTCGACACCGTCTAGGGCATCCTCGATCTGGCGCATCGCGGAATCATCTGGTCTCAGCACGCCATTCGGTATTGCCGCGCCGTAGACATACATGACGGCCCCGGCGTAGGTTCGGGGGTCGACGCTGCGGGCCATGGCCAGGCCGTGCCGCTGGTCGTCTCGCCATCCGGGACGGCCCAGGCAATACCGGGCGATAGCCCGGAGCGTAAAGGCGATTGCTAACGGAGACCCGGTAATCAGGTTGCCTCTTGAGGGGTCACCGTCGGCCAGGTCGATAGCCGTTTGTGACCACCGCAGCACGTCGGACCACTCGGCGTTCTGAAGCTTGGCGTAGGTCAACTGTACCGACAGCCCCACCGTCAAGTTCGAATCGCCGATCGACTCGATGAGGGCCATGGCTTCCGATGCCAGCTGCGACGCCTCGCGCATCCGCGCCTGATAGGCGTGCTCCATCACCAGCCCTGCCATCGCAATGGCCAACGACGCCTTGTCCCCGGCGGCGCTGCACAACTGGCGCAGTTCATCGAAACGGGCGCCCGCCATATTCTCGTGGACTCGGAAGGCGGTCCCACACAACATGGTGCGTGGGGCGATACGCATCGCCGCCCGGTCGGGATCATTGGCGGGCAAAGCGTCGGCGATCTTGCGGGCGCGCTCCCAACTCAACCGGGCCGCGCCGATGTTGCGGTTGGTGGCCCACCTTGCGGCGCGCATGTGCCAGCCATACGCCGCGCGCAGCTCGCCCGCTGCTTCGAGGTGTTCGGCGATCAGCGCCGCGTTCTCCTCGACCGAGCCGGGCGCACGTTCTTGGATCGCGGTGGCCAGGCGCCGGTGCCATTGGGCGCGATCGGATTTGAGCTGTGATTCGTAGGCCACCGCGCGGATCAGTGGGTGCCGGAAGGCGTATTCGGCGCTCGGGGTGAACCGCACCTGATCGATCACCTCCGCGCCCAGCAGCTCGTCGACCACCGCATCGATGCCCAGCGCGGCCAGCAGCTCTGCTTCGAAACGGGCGCCGATCACCGACGCCGCGGTCACCGTCTTCCTGGCCGGGGCGCTCAGCCGGTCGATGCGCGCCTCGATGGCCGCCTGCACCGTGGCTGGCACGCTCACCTCGGTGACATCGGCGCGACAAACGTAGCCGCCGCGCTCGCCGGCCAGCACTCCGCGCTGGGCCAATTCGCGCACCATCTCCTCGGCGAAGAACGGGTTCCCCGCGGCCCGCTCGGCGATGATCGCCGCCAGCTCGGCCACCGAGGGATCCGACCCGAGCAGCTCACCCAGCAGCGCTGCGGTGTCCGAATCGGCCAGTGCGGCAAGGGCTATCGTCTGGGCGCCGTGGGACCGCGTCAGCACTCCCTCGTACTCGGGGCGGGAGGTGATCAGCACCATCGACGCCGTGCGCGGTATGACGGTGAGTAGGTCGGCAAGCATCGACTCGCTGACCGCGTCGATCCAATGTGCGTCCTCGATGATGAACAGCGCCGGTTGGGTGCGCGCCAGCGTCACGGTGTTGATCAGTGCGGTCAACCGGCGCCGCCGCGCGTCCGGGTCGATGGCGGGCAGCGGCACGTCGGGGTCGGCGATGCCGAGCAGATCATCGAACAGCAAGAGATCCTGCGGGTCGGCATACGGAATCTGCTGGCGCACTCTCGCCCGGGCGGCTTTCCCGTCGAGGTCGGCTACGCCGGTGCCCGCCCGCAGCAACTGGGCCACGGCATGGAACGGGACGTCGCGGGCGTGGGATTCGCAGAAGGCCCAGACCACCTCGACCCCGCGACCGGCCGCGGCCTCCCGCGCTATCCGGCTCTTGCCGATGCCCGGCGCTCCCACCACATTCACCACACCACCGCGGCCACCGATCGCGCGATCCACCATGGCCTTGAGGGCCGCCATCTCCCAGCGCCGACCGACCAGACTCGCGTCGGCGTGCCCGACCAGACGATCGCGCGGGCCGATCGCCAGGAGTCGGCGCGCGCGCACCGGTTCATCCGCCCCCTTGATGTGCACCCACTCCGGTTCACCCAGCATCACGAGGTTGTCGACCAGCCGCGTGGTCGACTCCGACAGCATCACCCCGCCCGGGGGCGCCACCGATTCCATCCGCTGGGCAAACCCGACCTGCTCACCCATCGCGGCGTACCCCAACGCCCCCGAACCGATCTCACCGGCGATCACCCGGCCCGAATTCAGGCCCACGCGCAGTCGCAGCGCCACCCTGTCGGCTCGGTGCACCTCGGCCGCCAACCGGTTCGTCTCCTCCTGGATGGCCAGCGCGGCCAGACATGCGCGAAAAGCGTGATCTTCCAACGCGATCGGGGCGCCGAAGATCGCCATCACCCCGTCGCCGGTGTACTCCACGGTCCCGCCGTAGCGCTGTACCACCGCCGCCGAGCGTTCCACCAGCTCGGTGATGATCTCGCGCAACCGCTCCATATCCACGGCGGCCGCGATGTCCATCGAGCGCACCACATCGGCGAACAGCACCGTGACCTGCTTGTACTCCGCCGCTGTCGCGGCTGGCCTGACCGGCGCGCCGCACTTGTTGCAGAACCGTGAGTCCGGCGGCAACTCCGTGCCGCACGACCCACACAACAGTCCCGCTGCTGTCACCGCACCGCGACCGTCCCCAGTGCCGCCCACGTCAGTATCGTGTCACCGCTGGTCAGCGATGTCCGTCATATCGCTGTGGTACTTCCGACACGGAGTTTCGAGACAGAAAATCGGTCGCGCTCAACTCCTGCCCCGAGAGAGTCGAGAGAACCAGCTCGTCCTTCGGGGCTTCATGAAGTAGATCATGCGGTCGTTGAAATGCAGGTGGGCGAGCTCCGCAGGTGGCGCGACAGGCGGAGGGCCTTCAATGATGACTGGCAAGATTTCTGGGTGTGCGAATGCGTTGCCGCTCTGGAGCATCAAGGCGTACCGCACTTCCTTCAGTACCCAGGGTGATTTCTTTGCCGCCGACGACCAAAACAATAGAAATAAGTCACATAGATCAATCTCGGTATACAGACGGCGCTCCCACAGTTCTCCCGGTCTGACGGTGAGAATGTCCTGAAAGAACTCGATACCGACACCGGCGAGCATTTGGGTCCGCTTGAGGACCTCGTTTCGATCGGTTGTCGCATAAGAGATGAATGCCCTTCGATAGTGGTGCATTCCGTGAGTAGGTGCGGTTTTGGTGACCGGGCTGGGCATGGCGCCGGGCCCACGCACGGTCACTTTGAACTTGAGGTGCCCAATTGGTACCAAGTCGCGGCTGATCGTCACCGTTCCGATGACGGCTTGCGGCCCAAAGGATGTCGGGACGCTTACCCCGAACTGCACCGCCTCCGGGCGACCGTTCCAGACCATTGACCGGACAGGATCGTCTACGAGCAGCCCCGGTAGTAGCAACTCGAACGACAGTCGTTCGCCCTCGATTACGCTCGGTTCCAGCCCGACAACGGCCCTGCGCTGCGTCGTTTCGTCGAACTCGCGGGCTAGGGCGGCTACCCGCGCCTCCTGCTCTGGCGAGTGGGCAAAGACTTGCACAAGGAATATCGCGCCGGGCTCCACCGCCGGGGGCGCAAACACCGAGCTGGACAGTCGATCTCCCGCAGCTGTCGACGAGGAGCTGGTCGCTCCTGAAGAACCGGGCTGCACCGTCTTGTTCAACGAATCGGGTATCACGTCGTACGACCCGGCAAGGCCCGCATCGGGCCTGCTGCCCGGAGCGGGTCGGCTTGCGATCCCTGTTGAGTCTGGCATGCTGCCGCCGTATACAGAGACTTCATCGGCGCTCGGAGGACCGAGGAGGCTATTGACCTCGGTGACAATGGAGTCGGTGACTTCTGGTCTGCGGCGCAGTGCACGCAGGAGACCATCGACTTGTCCTTGGCGGTAGCTTTGGCCGGTTGGCTCTTGCTTCGCGTCGAGCGCACTGCGTAGCTCTCGGAGGATTTGGGCCTGAACCAGAGGGGCGAGCTCGTCTCGATCCAAGATTCTGCTGAGTCGATGCAGGTACGCGACCGGGATAGGGGGTCCTTCGGGCAGCGGGTCGGGCAGTTCGGCGCGGTGAGCGGCATGGTCGTTCAGCGCAGCCAGTAGCGCTGATCTGGTGGCTGCGGTGGGGTTTCGGTAGTCGATTGATTGCCTGCTCACGATGGGATCGGAGGCGTACCTGGATACCTCACCGATCTGCACCAGCACGATGGGCAAACCGAGATCCTCGGCGTAGCCCAATTCGACGCGGCATGGAATGGCGTTGAGCGAACCGTCGGAGAACGCGAACAGGAAGACCGTGCACTCGCGGATCTGTTCGATGATCTGGGTCCACCAGGCGTAGCTTCCACCAAGATCCTCCAACCAGACCGGGAACCCAGCGCGCTGAAGATCCCCGACCATGGATCTGACCGCGACCTCATCGTGGCGGAAGTAGCTGACGAACACTTTCACCGGTGTAATTGAGTCGCCCCATTTGTAGCCGTCCCAATACCGTTGCGTCGGCGCGCCGCTCGGGTCCGGATACCAATCCGGCGGCGGTATCGGCGCGGTCATCGTTCCCCCTTGTAGCAACGCACAGCCTAAGCCCGATCGATGCACATGAAGCGCCTTTTCAGCCTCTCTTGAACCTGCTGGGAATACATCAGCCAAGCCCTAGAGAGCATGTGGTTTTCGCGGTAGAGCATCACGTCAAGAGCGAAGAGCGCATGTCCAGCTGAGGTGGCGTCCACCGGTTAGCGGGATCGTCGGGCAACACGGCGTGAGGAGCAGATCCCAGGCGGAGCGCGACCGACTATTGAGGCTCTCATGACTCGTCTAGTTTGAGACAGTTTCTTGCGCGACTTCCGGGAACAGTCTTGCCACGGTGCGGCGCGCATCGCCGAGAGTCGCGAGCTAGGCACGCTCGGCACGAAATCGGGCGGACTCGTGATGAGTCCGCCCGATCCGCTGATGTCAGCGTCGCTCTAGCAATTGCCGCCTTGTATGCCTGTGGGGATTAAGCTTCCGCTGGCCACCTTGATGTTGCACTCCTTCAGCGGAATGGCGCTACCGACCACGATGCCCGGCGGGGCGTTCAGAGCGCCCTTGATATAGCCGTTTGTACCTGTCGTCACCACGTTGCCTTTGGCGTCGCGTTCTTCGCGTTGGCCGAACGCCTTGTGGTAAGCGTCCCCGAGCGGGGAACCATTAATGGCGGTGCTCAGCGGGGTGTCGTTGTTGAACGTTGCGTCGCCGATTGCTTGTGCGGCCCTGACTCCCGGCGCCGGGTTTTTGAGATCGGGACGGCCGACGGTATCCCCCGGGGTATCCGCAAACGCCAACCCGGCCGGCGCAGCGAGCGCCAGCACGCCGCCGGCCATCACACCCCCGAGTAGTGCCCGGGTGCGAATCGACCGGGTGGACAGAGCCTGATGTTTTGCCATTTGTAATCCTCTCAAGACGGCCAACCGCCGTGTGCCATGAGCGAGTGTCGCTCGTGTGCCTGCAACGATGGGAAACAAACGGCAATTAAGTCAATATTACAGAATTAATCTCCAGTGTGATTCCACTCACACAGTGCTTGGAGATGTCGGCTGTTGAGTTTCAGGATGCCGATTCAATTGGGTTTCGCGCGTGGTGGGAGACCCGAGTCCACCCGCCAGTGGACATGGGAGGCGCGATGGCGACGGTGTACGTGGCGGCGGCCAGTGGCGACACCTACCGCATCGCGCGGGTTTATCTCGACTGGGACCAGTCGTACGGGCTCGCGCGCGACTACGACGGGATGGCACCTAGAGCCCGTTGACGTGGAGGAATGGGAGGGTGGGTGCCGCCGTCCGACTGTGACGACCCCTCCTGGAGAGCGTAGTGGTGGGCGCGCGTGTCCCGGTCATCAAGCGTCATCCACCAGGGTGGCGGACCGGGGACGCCCTTACCGGATGTGGCGGGCGTGTGCCAGGGAAGGGGGTCGAGGAGCTGTGCTGAGACACGATCATCCAGGTCAGGGCCAACCGCCATGGGCTCGCACAGAAATGACTTCCGCCTTGTTGTGCAGAAGATGGAAACAGATGCGTGTGGCAACTCGACATTGCCACTCCCGGTGCGCCATGATGCATGTATGGACCAGGATGCGTTGGGACGGCTCGGCCACTACATCGTGAGTCGGCGGGTTGCGCTGGGTTATCGCAACCGCACCGACCTGGCCAACAGCCTGAAGTTCACCGTGCGCACGCTCTCTGACATCGAGAACGGTGTGCGCAAGGCCAGCCCGGGCACCTACGCCATGCTCGAGAACAAGCTTGGATGGGCACCGGGAAGCGTCGACACCATCCTGGCGGGCGGGGAACCCAAGGAGCTGGTGGTCAAGTTGCGCCGCGACAGCCCCGAACCGCGATACCAGTCCTTCACCGCCGATGCTCTTTCCCGGGCCTCCACCGAGGAACTGCTGCTGGAGCTGCGACGGCGCATCATTCGGCCGCGCGAGAGACGCCGGGAGACCTGGGACGAATGGGACAGTCGCGACGCGCGGGGTGACTGGGACGGCCTCGACTCGCGGGGGGACTGGCCCGAAGAGGGCTAGCAGCACCAGCGCCTCCGGAATCGCGGGTGCGAGGGCGTGGGTCAGGCGCGAGTGTGATTCTCGCCACCGATGGTGTGGGAAACTAGACCCCATGTCGACGGTGGTGTACGTGGTGACCGCGGGCAGCGAGGCAACCTACCGTATCGAACGGATCTACCTCGATCAGACCGAGGCGCAGGATTTCGCCGACCGCTACAACGCCGCGCAGCCAGACGAATTTTTGCACGTGGAGAACTGGCAGACGGGTGCGCCCGCTGCCGTCTACGACGGCCCGTACTGGGTGGCTCGGTGGAGTGCGCGAATGCCTGCGGCCAAGCGCCCCAGCGAGAGTCGGGATGCCCCGCGCGACAGGTACGGCGACTTCGAGGTCAAGCGGGAGTGGTGGACCGGGGATGCGGTCCCCGAAGTCCAGGTGGTGCGGCGCGAAATCGCTGGTATGCCGCATGTCCAGGTGATCGGCTTATCCAAGGAGAAGGTCGAGCAAGCTCTCTTTGACACCGTTGTGGAGATCCGAGAGCGATTAGAGGGCATCAAGCTGAGCCCTCGCCAGCGCCCCTAGCTCGAATAGCTATCAGGTCAAGTTCGAGCGCGCCGTTTCCATGTCGTTCCGCATTTCGGCAACAGCTGGGTCGTAGACAGCATGGCCTGACCCCGAACAGATTGTGCGCAAGCTGATGGCGGCCGATCGGCTGCTGGCCGAGGGCAAGGACACCGCGGCGGTGTGCCGCGAGCTGGGTGTCTGCGAAGCGACGTATCACCGGTGGCGTAACCAGTTCGGCGGGCTGAAGGCCGAGGACGCCAAACGGCTCAAAGAGCTCGAGCGCGAAAATGCCACGCTCAAGCGGCTGTTGGCTGATGCTGAGTTGGAAAAGGTCGCGCTCAAGGAGATCGCGAAGGGAAACTTCTAAGCCCGGAACGCTGGCGCGCGCAGCCGTTCGTCACCTCCAGCGCGTGCTGGGGTCAGTGACCGGTTCGCCTGCCGCGTGACCGGGCAAACACCGCGCTACTCAAACGACACGAACCGCCCTCAACGACCGCCGAGGATCCTGATGCGGCGTTGCGGGCCTGGCTTCGCACCTACCCCAAGGATCATCCGCGGCGTGGGTTTCGGCCCGCTTATCACGACGCCCGCGCCGAAGGCTGGATCGTCAATCACAAGAAGATCCAACGCCTTTGGCGCGAGGAAGGGCTACGGGTAACCGCAGCGTCGACGCCGCAAACGCCACGGCACCTCCACCGCACCGCCGACGGTCGTCGCGGATGTGCCCAACCGGGTGTGGGCGGTGGACTTCCAGTTCGATGTCACCACCGACGAGCGGCCGGTCAAGATCGTCTCGATCATCGACGAACACACCCGCGAATGCCTGGGTGGAATGGTCGAACGCAGCATCGACCGGCGAGGACCTGATCGCCGAGCTTGATCGGCTGGCCGCTCAGCGCGGCACCTATCCGGCGGTGCTGCGTTGTGACAACGGCCCCGAATTAGCCTGCAGCGCAATGGCCGACTGGGCAGCCGGCCAGGTCGGGCTGCACTTCATCCCGCCCGGGGAGCCGTGGCGCAACGGCTACGTCGAATCGTTCAACTCCCGCATCCGCGACGAATGCCTCAACATCAACAGGTCTGGTCGCTGGCCCACGCCCGAGTGATCATTAGCATTAGCGACTGGAAACACGACTACAACCACCACTGCCGACATTCCGCCCTCGGTTACCGACCACCGAGCCGCTACGCTGCCACCTGCATTCATCGATGTGCGTCGGAATGCCACCCGTCGGATAACCGATGAGTTCTTCAGGGCACCTTAGTCTTTCTAGATACAACCGACGTAACCAAAGCTGGATGGAGGCTATGTGACCAAAACCAATCTTTCGATGTCGATCTCCGCCGACGGCTATGTTGCCGGGCCCGGCCAGTGCGAAGAGCAGCCGCTCGGCATCGGCGGCAGGGAGCTTCATCACTGGCACTTAGGCCCCACCATGAACCATCCTGTCAATCGGCAGGTGGTCTCCGACATGATGGACGGCATGGGAGCGACGATCATGGGCCGCAACATGTTCGGCCCAATTCGTGGCGAATGGGAGGATTCGGACTGGAAGGGCTGGTGGGGCGACGTCCCGCCCTACCACTGCCCAGTGTTTGTCCTGACTCACTACCCACACCACCCGATCGAGATGGAGGGTGGGACCACCTTTCACTTCGTCACCGACGGGATCGAGTCGGCCTACGCCCAGGCTGAGGCGGCTGCCGGCGACCGCGCCATCTCGATCGCAGGAGGAGCCTCGTGCGCCCGGCAGGCGATCGCAGCAGGACTAGTCGACGAGATCGATCTACAGATCAACCCGGTGATACTCGGTTCGGGTGAGCGCCTGTTCGACGGATTCGAGGCGGGGAAGCCGGCACTTGAGCTAGTCCGGGTGCTCGAAGCCCCGGGCGTGGCCCACCTGCGCTACCGCGTCGTCCGATCGGCCTAACGCCGTCATGGCATCTCCTCGGCCCACTTCATGTGCCCTTCAAAGCCAAGCGATTCCGCCATCGCGCGATAGCGCCCCACCAACTCTCGGTAGGCAACATCATCGGCCCGGGACATAAGCGCGCGCAGTCGCAGCAGCGTGATCTGGCGCATCGCCCAACCTTCGTCGGCCGGCAGGTTGGCCAACCGGTCGATCGCCTCTTGGGCTTCGGCCAGGTCGCCCTGGGCGCCACGCTCCAGCAGCGCCTCCGCCAGAACGCCGGTGCCCCAAACGCCATACCCGATGCGGCCTGCCTGGTGCAGCTCGTCCACGGCTTTGCGCATCACCGGTATGGCAGCATCGCGGTCGCCGCGCCTGGCCCTCTCCCGGGCGGCAAACAAATCGACGACCGGGACCAGGAAGATAGCGCGCTCGCGCAGCCACATGTCGCGGACCTGCACCATGACCTCCAGCCCGCGGTGACGGTCGGCCGCGGCGTCCCGACTCAGCAGCGCGACACCCAGCGTGTACTCGGCCAAGCTCAGTGCGACAACGTTGCTGGATCCCTCGGCGGCCTGCACCGCCTCCTCGATGGCGCGCAGCGCGGAGTCATCGGCCAGAAGCACCCCGTAATGTATTGCGAAACCGTAGGTCCAGGCGACGACACTGGCGAGGGTTTCGGGGGTGCTGTGTCGGGCCATCGCGAGGGCGTCGTGGAGGTCCTGGCGCCACCCGTGACGGCCCATCCACCACCGAGCAGAGCCACGGAATGCCAGCGCGGCCGCCAGCGGTGATCCCACACCGAAGCCGGCGCCCTTGGTGGGGTCGCCACCGGCCAGGTCGATGACGGTCTGCGACCACCGCAAGATCTCGCCGAATTCACCGGCATCGAACCAGGTGCAGAACGCTGCGAACGCCAACCCCATGGTCGGGGTGGGATCGCCGATCGACTCGAGCAGGGCCATCTGTTCGGATGCCAGCCGTGTCGCCTCACGCGAACGCCCGGCGTAGAGCAGCTCGGCTTCCAGCCCGGTCATGCCGATGGCCAGCGAGACCTTGTCCCCGGCCGCGCTGCACAACTCCCGCAGCTCCGCGAAGCGGCCCTGGCCTTCCTGGACTGCTCGGGCCAACCCGCCGGTGACACACAGCATGGTGCGGGGGGCGATGCGCATCGACAGCTGGTCGGGGTCCTCGGCGGGTAGCGCGTCGGCGATGCGGCGTGCCCGCTCCCAACTGAGCCGGGCGGCGCCGATGTCGCGGTTGGTTGACCACGCGCCGGCGCGCATGTGCCAGCCGTACGCCGCGCGCAGCTCGCCGGCGGCTTCGAGGTGTTCGGCGATCAGCGCCGCGTTCTCCTCCACCGACCCCGGCGCATACTCTTGGATCGCGGCGGCCAGGCGCCGATGCACCTGGGCGCGAACCGATTTCAGCTGTGATTCGTAGGCCACCGCGCGGATCAACGGGTGCCGGAAGGCGTATTCGGTGCTTGGGGTGAACCGCACCTGATCGATCAGCTCCGCGCCCAGCAGCTCGTCGACCACCGGATCGATGCCCAGCGCGGCCAGCAGCTTCGCGCTGAAGCGGGCGCCGATCACCGACGCCGCGTTCAACGTGCGCTTGGCCCCGCTGTTGAGCCGGTCGATGCGCGCCTCGATGGCCGCCTGCACCGTTGCCGGCACGGCGACCTCAGCGACATCCACCCGACACACGTAGTTACCGCGCTTACCGACGAGCACGCCGCGCTGGGCCAACTCGCGCACCATCTCTTCGGTGAAGAACGGGTTGCCGGCGGCGCGTTCGGCGATGATCGGCGCCAGCTCGCCGATCGAGGGATCCGACCCCAGCAGCTCACCGATCAGCGCCGCGGTGTCCGAGTCACCCAGTGGGGCAAGCGCGAGCGTCTGCGCGCCGGGCAGCCGCGTCAGCGCCCCCTGATACTCGGGGCGGGCGGTGATCAGCACCATCGACGGGGTGTGCGGGATGACGGTGAGGAAGTCGGCCAGCATCCGCTCGCTGACCTCGTCGATCCAGTGTGCGTCCTCGATGAAGAACAGCGCCGGTTCGGTGCGCGCCAGCGATGCGGTGTTGATCAGCGCGGTCAACCGGCGCCGCCGCGCGTCCGGGTCGATGGCGGGCAGCGCCACCTCGGGGTCGGCGACGCCCAACAGATCATCAAGCAGCAGCAAATCCTGCGGATCTGCATCCGGAAATTGATCTCGGACGCGGGTGCGTGCGGCGTCGCCGTCGAGGTCAGCCACGCCGCTGCCCGCTCGGAGCAGCCGCGTCACCGCTTGGAACGGGATTTCACGCGCGTGCGATTCGCAGAAGGCCCACACCACCTCGATCCCGCGACCGGCCGCGGTCGCCGCGGCCTCCCGGGCCACCCGAGACTTGCCGATGCCCGGCGGTCCCACCACATTCACGACACCACCGCGGCCACAGATCGTGCGGTCCACCATGGCCTCGATGGCCGTCATCTCCCAGTGCCGACCGACCAGGCTCGCCTCTTGGCGCGACACCACCTCATGGCCCAGCCTCATGCCAAGCAACCGGCGCGCAGGGACGGGAGCGTCAGCACCTTTGATGTGGACCAGTTCCGGTTCACCCAACACAGCGCCATGTTCGACTAGCCTGGCGGTGGACTCGCTGAGCATCACGCCACCAGCCGCCGCGACCGATTCCATCCGCTGCGCCAACCCCACCTGATTACCAATAGCGGTGTAACCGAAAGACCCGGAACCGATCTCACCGGCGATCACCCGGCCCGAATTCAGGCCCACGCGCAGTCGCAACGCCACCCTGTCGGCTCGGTGCACCTCGGCCGCCAACCGGTTCGTCTCCTCCTGGATGACCAGCGCGGCCAGACATGCGCGAAAAGCATGATCTTCCAACGCGATCGGGGCGCCGAACAGCGCCATAAGGCCGTCGCCGGTGAACTTGTCCACGGTTCCGCCGTATTTCTGTACGACGGCCGTACAGCGGTCCACCAGATCGGTCACAATCTCACGCCACCGCTCCGTATCCAACGCGGCCGCGAGGTCCATCGACCGCACCACATCGGCGAACATCACCGTCACCTGCTTGTACTCCGCCGATCGGCCGACCTGCGTGACCGGTGCACCACACCCGTTACAGAACCTGGAGTTCAGCGGTAGCCCCGTGCCACACGACCCGCACGACAGCCCCGTTGCTGTCAGTGCACCGCGACCGTCGTCCCCGCTGGGGTCCACGTCAGTATCGTGTCACCGCTGGTCAGCGATGTCCGTCATATCGACGTGCCACCATCGATACGAAGGTTTGAGGACTCTCGTATGCCGTCTATTTCTAGACGCGGCGGTAGACCTCGCCGACCGCCGTCATGGCATCGCCTCGGCCCACTTCATGTGGCCCTCGAAGCCCAGCTCTGTGGCCATGGCGCGGTAGCGACCGCGGTTATTGCGGTAGGCAGCGTCGTCGCCTTGCGCCTGCACCAGCAGCGCTCGCATCCGCAGCAGCCAGAGATCGCGGAGCACCAATCTGTCGTCGGCAGGCGCGGCGGCCAACCTGGCAATCGCGGCCTCGGCTTCGGCCACGTCATCCGCGGACACTCGCACAGATGTCACACTGGCTTCTCGCTTCTCGTCTGTTTGGAACGTTGTCGCTCGCTACGTGGGCAAAACGAAAGGTGCCTGCCTGCACGCGCGTTAGAGAGCCGTCGCCGTCCCCGTCAGGTGCGGGTCGCCCTTCGACATGTTGCGCAGCGTGAGCTGCCACCCGTCAGAGATGCGGTCGACATACAGGCCTGCCCGCGCAGGCAGCACCACCGGCTTGGCGAATCGCACCGAATACTTGAGGGCGTCCGGCAGCTGACCCTCGATATTCGCCAAAACAGCTGCAGCGGAAAACATTCCATGTGCGATCACGGTCGGAAAGCCGAACAGCTTCGCGGCGATCGGGTTGGTGTGGATCGGATTGTGATCCCCGCCGACCGACGCGTAGTGCCGGATCTGGCCCGGCGTGATGCGCAGCACCGCATTCGGTGGGCCCGGCTTCGGCTGCTTCTGCGGTGGCGGCTTCGGCTCGTCGGACAGGCTGGTCCGCTGCTGGTGCAGGAACGTCGTCACCTGATGCCACGCCGTCTCGTTTCCGACGTTGACGTCGGTGACGATGTCGACCAACAGCCCGCGCCGATGCTCACGCAGGTTCTCGGCATGCGTACGGACCGATACTGTGTCGGTCACCAGAATGGGCCGGTGCTGAGTGATTTGGTTTTCGATGTGCACCGAACCCATTGCGGCGAAAGGAAAGTCGAATCCCGTCACGAGCGACATCACCGTCGGGAACGTCAATGCGAAAGGGTACGTCAGCGGCACCGCGTCGCCGAACCGCAACCCCGTGACGTTCGCGTACGCCGCCACGTTCGCGGGGTCGATGGCCAGCTCGTCGACGGTGATCGTGCGGTCGGGCAGCTTCTCGCCGCGCGGCACGAACGGCAGCGCTCCCGCCGCCGCACGCACCAGGTTCATCAAGCCGGACGGCTGTGTCATGGTGGTCAGCCTAGGCGCCGAGCATGGCCTGGCCGCAGACCCGGATGGTGTTCCCGGTGACGGCGTTCGACGCGGGGCTCGCGAAATACGCGATGGTTTCGGCGACGTCGACGGGCTGTCCACCCTGGTACAGCGAGTTGAGCCGTCGGCCCACCTCACGGGTGGCCAGCGGGATCGCCTCGGTCATCTTCGTCTCGATGAATCCCGGCGCGACCGCGTTGACCGTGACGCCCTTGTCGGCGTACACGGCCGACAGCGCGTCCGTCAGCCCGATCATGCCTGCCTTGGTGGCCGCGTAGTTCGTCTGTCCGCGGTTGCCCGCGATGCCGGCCATCGATGACAGCCCGATGACCCGGCCGCCCTCGCCGAGGGTGCCGTTGCCGACCAGGCCCTCGGTAAGCCGAAGCGGCGCAAGCAGATTCACGGCGATGACGGAATCCCAGCGCGCCTCGTCCATGTTGGCCAGCAGCTTGTCGCGAGTGATGCCCGCATTGTTGACGAGGATGTCGGCGCGTCCGTCATGCACCTCGCGCAGATGCTCGGTGATCTTCTCGACGGCATCGTCGGCGGTGACGTCCAGCGTCAGTGCGGTGCCGCCCACCTTCGAGGCCGTGACGCCCAGGGTCTCGGCTGAGGCCTCTATGTCGATGCACACCACCTTGGCCCCGTCGCGGGCGAACACCTCCGCGATCGTCGCGCCGATGCCGCGGGCAGCGCCGGTCACGATCGCCACCTTGCCGTCCAGCGGTTTGTCCCAATCGGTCGGCGGCGCGGAGTCGGCGGCACCGACGCGGAACACCTGCCCGTCGACGTAGGCCGACTTACCGGACAGGATGAACCGCACTGTCGACTCCAGCCCGGTTGCGGCCGGCTTGGCATCGGGGGACAGGTACACCAGGTTCACGGTGGCGCCGCGCCGCATTTCCTTGCCGAGTGAGCGGGTGAACCCCTCGAGCGCCCGCTGCGTGACGCGTTCGTGTGTGCTGCCTATCTCGTCGGGCGTCGTGCCGATCACGACGATGCGACCCGACGGTCCGAGGTTGCGCAGCAGCGGAGTGAAGAACTTGTACAGGCCCTTGAGGCCTGCGGGCTCGGTGATGCCGGTGGCGTCGAACACCAGCCCGCCGAACGAGTCGGCCCAGCGGCCGCCGAGGTTGTTCGACACCACGTCGTAGTCCTCGGCCAGCGCGATGCGTAGCGGCTCGACGACGCGGCCCTCGCCGCCGATCAGCAGCGTGCCTGCCAGCGGCGCATCGCCCGGCTTGTAGCGGCGCAGCGTCTCGGGCTGAGGGATGCCGAGCTGCTTGGCGAGGAACGATCCGGGCGCCGAGTGGACGATTTGGGAGTACAGATCGGTAGCCATGAGCCTTAACTTACTCCAGAGTAAGAACGCTGAGTAGGATGGCCCTCATGGCCAACAATTCGAGTCGCCGCGTAGCTGTTCTTGGCGGCAACAGACTTCCGTTCGCACGGTCAGACGGCGCCTACGCCAACGCCTCCAACCAGGACATGTTCACCGCGGCGCTGGGCGGGCTCATCGATCGGTTCAACCTCGATGGCGAGACGCTGGGCGCCGTCATCGGCGGAGCGGTGCTCAAACACAGCCGCGACTTCAACCTGATGCGTGAGTGCGTCCTCGGCAGCGCACTGTCGTCGTACACACCAGCGTTCGACATCCAGCAGGCGTGCGGCACGGGCCTGCAGGCGACGATCGCCGCGGCCGACGGTGTCGCCGCCGGACGCTATGAGGTGGCCGCCGCGGGCGGCGTGGACACCGCCTCCGACGCGCCGATCGCGTTCGGCGACGACCTGCGCCGCGTGCTGCTCGGACTGCGCCGGTCGAAGTCCAACGTCGACCGGCTCAAGCTGGTGGGCAAGCTGCCCGCGTCGCTCGGCGTGGAGATCCCCGTCAACAGCGAGCCACGCACCGGGCTGTCGATGGGTGAACACGCCGCCATCACCGCCAAGCAGATGGGTATCAAGCGGGTCGACCAGGACGATTTGGCCGCGGCCAGTCACCGCAACATGGCCGCCGCCTACGACCGCGGCTTCTTCGACGATCTCGTGACTCCGTTCCTCGGGCTGTATCGCGATAACAATCTGCGGCCGGACTCGTCGGTGGACAAGCTCGCCAAGCTCAAGCCGGTGTTCGGGGTGAAGGCCGGTGATGCAACGATGACGGCCGGCAACTCCACACCGCTGACGGACGGCGCCTCTGTGTCGCTGCTGGCGACCGACGAATGGGCCGCAGCGCACGGCATCGTACCGCTGGCGTACTACGTCGACGCCGAGACCGCCGCGGTCGACTATGTCAACGGCAAGGACGGCCTGCTGATGGCGCCCACCTACGCGGTGCCGCGGCTGCTGTCCCGAAACGGCCTGAGCCTGCAGGACTTCGACTTCTATGAGATCCACGAGGCGTTCGCGTCGGTGGTGCTCGCTCACCTGCAGGCCTGGGAGTCAGAGGAGTACTGCAAGGAGAGGCTCGGCTTGGATTCAGCACTGGGCCGCGTCGATATGTCCAAGCTCAACGTCAACGGTTCGTCGCTCGCCGCTGGTCACCCGTTCGCCGCGACCGGCGGACGGATCGTGGCCCAGCTGGCCAAGCAGCTCGCCGAGAAGAAGAAGGAGACCGGCCAGCCGGTCCGCGGCCTGATTTCGATCTGCGCGGCGGGAGGTCAGGGCGTCGCGGCCATCCTGGAGGCGTGAGCCGACATTCAACTCCAGCGGTATATCCAAAAATTCTTTTCCGCGGGGTTGTAACGGGCTCGCGGGGGTCGCCGATAGACGTCATAGCTCCGTGTTGCCGTCTGACCCCCCGACCCGACGGCAACACGGGGCTCTTAATTCTTGCCGTCGGGTGCTTCGATGGTGAGCATGCAGATCAGCCTCAGCCTCGTCGGATTACTCAGCGACTCCGATGGCGCCTCGCCCGTCGACGCCACCGTGAACAGCCTCGCCATGCTGCGCGACGAAGGGTTTCGCAGAGTCTGGATGGCGCAGCTGCCCTACGACCCCGACCTGCTGACCATCCTGGCCTGCGCCTTCCATGAGGTCGACACCATCCAGGTGGGGTCCGGTGTGCTGCCGATCCAGGTCCAGCATCCGACGCAGCTGGCGCAGCGCGCGCTGACTCTCAACGCGATCGCGGGCGGACGGTTCAGCCTCGGCATCGGGATGAGCCACCGCATGGTCACCGAACAGATGTGGGGCATCTCATACGAGAAACCCCTGCGCCGGATGCGTGAGTACCTCGACGGCCTGCTGCCGCTGCTCGCCGGGCAGGCCGCCGACGCGGTCGGGGAGACGGTGACCACGCGTGGAGCGCTGCAGATTCCCGGTGCGCCGACACCGGATGTGTACATCGCCGCCCTCGGGCCACAGATGCTGCGGCTGGCGGGTCGGCGGACGGCGGGCACGCTGACGTGGATGACCGGGCCCAAAACGCTCGCCGAACACGTCGGCCCGACGCTGCGGGAGGCTGCTGCCGAAGCGGGCAGGCCCGAGACCGCGGTGCGGGTCGCCGCCTCGCTGCCGGTGGCCGTCACCGACGACATCGCGGCCGCGCGCGCCAGGGCGGCCGAGGAGTTCGCAATCTACGGGCAGCTGCCGTCGTACCGCGCGATGCTCGATCGCGAGGGCTACTCCGGACCTGAGGACGCCGCCATCATCGGCGACGAGAACACGGTCTCCGAGCGCCTCGATGAGCTGGCCGCGGCAGGTGTCGACGAGTTCGCCGCGGTCACCTTCGACCCCTCGCCCGAGGGGCGTGCACGCACCCGCGCGCTGCTGTTAACGAGGGACAAATAACGCCCGAAATTTCTCTGGTGTGACCGCAATCACCGGCGTACGATCGAGCGCACGACGGGTTCGGGAGTGACCGATCCAAAGTGCCGGCAAGAGGCGAAAGCCGGACGCGCGAGAATAACGAGACGCCCTCAGATGTCCTCCCGAACCCGCCCTTTTTTGTATGTATGGCGGTGCGGCTAGCGGCATCACAGGCGCATCCGCCGCGGGCTCGCGGTAGTCATGTATCTGAACTCCGGATCGGCCGACTTCGGCGCGAGCGTGAGCGCCCCGAGTGACCAGATGGTCAGGTACGCCAGCCCGAAGAATGCCGCCACCGCAAGCGCCACCCCGGTCGACTGGTGGTACAGAAACGGTGAACGTACCCACTCGAGCGTGGTCGCCACCACCGCCTTGGGCTGTGTCACCAAATCCCAGGAATTCCAACGTTGGAAGCGTCCGATCACGACCCCGATCGCACATAGTCCGATCGAAGCGACGACGAGCATCCAACCGAACACCACACCGTAATCGCGCTCGGTCCGCGTGTGAATCAGGCGCAGTGACACCACGCCGAGCATGATGCCCGTCCACGCGGCGAATCCGTATTGCAGGACGTGGCGCCAGAGTTCGACGCCACCTTCTCCCAGATGGGACAAATCGGTCACCAGGTACACCGAATTCGGCAGGAATACCAACCAGCCCAGCAGCCACGGCAACTGCCAGACACTTCGACGCAGCGCGGCGAACCCAACTGCCATGAAGAGCGGAACCCATGCCAGAGCCAGATTCCAGATCAGAAACTTGGTGGGGTAGAAGACCGGTGCTGCTGGGTCCGTGACACCCAGGACGGTCGTCAACCCGGTCGTTGCCACCAGCGCGACGATCAACACGGCGCGAGGGACGATGGTCATTTCTTCAGTTTGCCGCAACGGCGCGGCTACATGTCAGAACCGACGGGGTGCACCTGGAAGTGGCAGGTCCCGTAGATGCCGGGATGAACGGTGACGGTGTCGGTGGTGTCCGGGGGTGTCACCCGCAGGTCTGTGTAACTCGGGCACTTCTGGTCGCTGTCCGGGTTGCCGCGGCCGCCGCGACCATCGCCGCAAGCATCGTGATCTTCACGGTCGCCTACCTCTCGCCTCGGTAGAGCAGCGCGTCGGTGACACCGCCACCGTTGACCGGCGGGCCGAGCAGCACAGTGGAGGTGTTGGCCGCCGGGTCGTACGTCAGCAGCGACGTCGTGCCACCGCACCCGACCTTGGCGAGGAGCAGGAGCTTGTCGCCGGTCACGCCCGCCACGGCCACGCTGTCCGACACCCCGGGCACCTTGACCCGCATGGTGTGCATGTCAGGGGTCAAGCGGGACAGGAAGATCGTCCCGCACGCGCCCGTGGACTGCAGGAACGTGCCGCTGGGCAACTGCCAGGCGACCGTGTCGCCGATGTCGCCGCCGAAGCCCGGATCGTCCTCCAGACCCGAGTTGACGGCGGTAAGCGCAGTCGGCGTTCCACCGTCGAGCGGCACCTCCCAGAGCTGACTCCCCGATTCGCCCTCGCAATTGGTCAGGAGCACTGTCGAGGTCCACCACCGCACAGGCGAGCACTGGGCCTTGGGCATCGGTGACTGCAGCGTTCGAAGGATCTCTCCGTCGTCGCTCATCACCACCAGGCTGTTGTCGGACCTCGGTACCACCTCGTTGCCGAGGTTCGCGGTCCCGAGCACGAGTTGCGTCCCGTCGGGCGACTGGAGGTAGCGGCCACTGAACTGACCTGCTCCGCCGAGTTGGTCTGTCGGATACGACTTCTGCTCGGCGCCGGTGAGGTCGATCCGTTCCAACGTTCCAGGCTCATCCCCGTTGTAGTCGGTCGACACAAGCAATGCCTTGCCGTCGGGGCCTGTGTAGCGGGCGTAGCCCTTGACGGGGATCGTCGTCTGCGCGCCGGTGTGCAGATCGATCGAGACGACGGACGAGGATCCGTACCCATCCGGTTCGAGCAGGGCGTGACTCCCGTCGCCGGACCAGTCGATCAACTCAGGCTCCGCCTTGTCGTCAGGCGCGAAGGTGGTGACCGGATAGCGGTTGCCTGCCGGGTCAAGCAGGTACAGGGTCGTGGCGGCCACGTCAGGTGTCGGCTCGTCCGGAATCGGTTGTGCGCCGGGCATATGCGGGGTGACCGGGTTCCACAGGGCGAGCATCCAACCCGGGCCGACCTTCGACCACGGCACATCGCCGATCGGGGCCTCGACTCCGTGCGCGGCGGCAGGCGCGGCCGGCGCAGCCGTCGCCGGGGTTGGCGTAGCGGGGCTGCCCGGTGCGCTGTGCACTGCCGTCGAACCGGCCGACGACGAGCATCCGGCCAGCATCACCGCCGCCAGCGCGACGAGCCCGGGGGTTATCCGAGATCGCTTGCGGCTCTTGCCGACCTTCTGTGGGTGCGCCATGGTCGTCATTTTGTTTCCTTTGTTCGGCTGCTGAATGTCATTGGGTGTCAAAGCGTTTAGCGAGTGACGGATGGCACCGGTCACCGGCGCCATCACTGCACCGGCAGTTTCAGTACGCGCGCATTGCCGTTATCGGTCACGTAGACGGTGCCTGCGCTGTCGACCGCGACACTCTCGGGGATGTTGAGGTCAGCGAACGACAGGGCGGTCGCGGCGGTTGACTCGGCGGCCAGTTTCAGCACCCGGTTGTTGCCGCGGTCGGCGACATAGAGGTCGCCTGCGGAGTCCACCGCCACACCGGCCGGGTTCCTGAGGTCAGTGACAGGCAGCTCAGTCGCGGTGGTGGCGCCGGCGGCGAGCTTCAGCACCCGGTTGTTGCCGTTGTCGACGACGTACACGTTGCCCCTGGTGTCCACTGCCACGCCATGCGGGTTGTTCAGTCCGGCAAAGGGCAACGCGGTGGGGCTGGCCGCGTCGGGTGCCAGTTTCCACACCCTGTTGCTGCCCCAGTCGGTGACGTAGAGGTCGCCCGCGGTATCCACCGCCACGGCGGCCGGGTATGCGACACCGGCTAACGGCACCGGGGCGGGGCTGGCCGCCCCTGCTGCCAACTTCAGCACCTGATGGTTGTTGAAGTCCGTGATGTAGAGGTTGCCTGCGGCGTCTACCGCGGCGCTGCCGGGGTCGGTCTTCGTGGAGAAGGGCAGCGGCGCCGGGGTGTCCGCCCCCGCAGCCAGCTTCCAAACGCGGTTGTCGCCCTCACCGGTGACGTAGAGATTGCCGGTGGCGTCCACCGCCACACTGTTGGGATAGCTGAGGTCTGTCAATGGCAGATCTGTTGTGCTGCTGGACCCCGCCGCGAGCTTCACCACCTCGTGGTTGTTGGCGTCGGTGACGTAGACGGTGCCGAAACTGTCCACCGCCAAACCGGCGCTCTCGTTGCCGAGGCGGGTGAAGGGCATCGGAGTTGGAGCACTCGCTCCTGGTGCCAACTTCAGCACGGGGTCGGGGTTCATTTGCACGACGTAGACGTTGTCGTTGGTGTCCACCCCGACGCCCGTGGGGTAGTGCAGCGTGCCGAACGGCAGCGCGGTCGGGCTACTCGCACCCGCCGCCAGTTTCAGCACCCGATTGGTGCGGTTGTCGACGACGTAGACGTTGTTACCGGCGTCCACCGCCACTCCGACTGGTCCGCGAATACCTCTGAACGGCAACGCTGTTGGAGCGCTGGCTCCTTGGGCGAGCTTCAGAACGCGGTTGCTGCTGTAGTCGGTGACAAATACGTTGCCCGCGGCGTCGACAGCCACGCCGTCGGGATCCTTCAGCCCGGTGAACGGCAGCGGCGTTGGATCGTCCGCGCCCGGCGCCAGCTTCCACACCTGGTCGTTGCCGTTGTCGGTGACGTAGACGTTTCCTGCGTCGTCTACCGCCATGCCGGTGGGGTGGGTAAGTCCCGCGGACGGCAGTGGGGTCGGGGCGCTGGCCCCCGCCGCGAGCTTCAACAGCTGGTGGGTGCTGTGGTCAGCAGTGAAGAGATTCCCCGCCCGGTCCACTGCCACACCCCAGGGCTCATCGAGGTGGGTGAATGGCAGCACGACCTGAGACGAGTAGGACACGGTGTGCTTCTGCGATGGCCGATGCGAAACCACCGCAACGATGCTCACGGCAGCTGCGATGGCGACGACGACGAGCGTGCCGACTGCGAGTGCAGCCTTGGCGCGTCGGCTCGACCGCCCAACAGGCGGCGAGACTGCGGTCATTGCGATGTCCTTTTCCGAGATGGCTTGTCATCGCAAAGGATGCGGAGAAGGCCTTGGCGGATTCTTGGCGAGCTGCGAGCAGTCGGGGTGCCAAGGATTTCAGCAGCAACATCGCGGGCGCGAACTCCCGCATCGATCGACAGACCGCATTGGTCATCGTCGTCGATGCCGCGCAGTCCTACTGCCCGCAGTACGTGCACCAGATGACCAACGGCGCCACCGTAATTGGCCCCGACCGCTGACCAACGCCAAGGATCCGGTGCAGGCCTACCACCGCGCCGCGACGTTGGCAGCGATCTGGTTGGCAATCCTTACCGCCGAGTCGGCGGGGTCAGCGCTGCACGTGTTGATGTCGATGATGACATTGTTTTTGAGCGCCAGCGCGCGTCCACAGCCCCAGCCGGGGGCACTGGCATTCAGTTCAGTCACGGTGGCGCTCAGTGTGCCGTTCGCGTTGGAAATCTGCCCCACGGACCACTGCGACCCGCTCTGGAGGTGGGTGTACTGATGGCACGCCGGCCACTGCTGGGCGGAGGCTTCCAAGAAGGCACCGGCCTTCTCCACCAGGGGAAAGAGCACCACGGCCTGCTTGAGATAGTGCGTGAAGTTATCGCCGTCGTTGAGGCTCTGATCGCGTTCGGCGCGGAAACCGCTGTCGGCATAGACCGCGGCCTCGGCCGCCCCGTCGAGGGCCAGGCATTCCGGCGGCGCCATGGTGGCGCTGTTGTCAGACATCGAGGTCTGGGCATTGGTGACCGTCATTGCGGTCGCGCCCATGGCGGCGTTCACCTGTTCGGGGCTGAGCAGCAACTCCACCAGCTCACGCTCAACGAGAGGACGCGGAATCATCGATGGGGTCGTCGTCGTCGGCTCGGCGTTGCCTATGGTGTCGCCGCACCCGGCGACCACAACGCAGATCGCTGCACAAGCAAGCGTCGCTAGTGGTTGGCGCATGTTCTCCTCCCCATCGCAGCCGTGTCCAACCGATCAGCGTCGCGCGCGACGTCCCCCGCAACGCGGCGCGTGAAGACCCAATGGTCCTGTAATGCCGCCCGCGCCTTCGTGAAATTGATGGTGTGTCTTGATAACGATGAACGGCGCTTCTTGATAACGATTGATGGTGTTGGGAATCAAGGCCTTACACCTGGAGGCTCGATCGCTAAGTTGCGTCGAACTGCTTGTGGCGGAGTTGTCTGCGGGACGTGATGTTGAGCTTTCCGAAGATGTGGTTGAGGTGCCATTCGACGGTTCTGGGGCTGATGTACAGCTGCTCGGCGATTTCGGAGTTCGTGTAGCCGTCTCGGGCCAGCGTGGCGATCTGCGCTTCCTGCGTTGTGAGCCCGGTGTTTGGGCTGTGGCTGCGGGCGAGAACGGGTTCACCGGTCGCCCTCAATTCACGGCGAGCCCGGTTGGCGAAGCCGTCGGCGCGCATCTGCACGAATGAGTCGTAGGCGGTTCGAAGTTGCACGCGCGCCTCGGCGCGTCGTTTCTCTCGGCGAAGCCACTCACCGTAGACGAGATGCGCTCTCGGTAGGTACACGACGAAGGGGCTGCGCTGTAGATGATCGATCGCGGTGCGGTATTTCGTGTCAGCGGATGGGCCGTCACTGACCAGCGCGACTGCCCGCGCGGCCATGCCGAGGGCTGTGTCGGTACCGCACACTTGGGCTTGTTGCTGCAACTCGTCTGCAGCGTCCTTCGCAATGGAGCGTTCACCGCAACGGGCCGCCGCCTCGACCAGTTCGTTGAGAATGTGGGTTTGGACGCCGACGTCGTCATGTTGCCTAGCGGAGGAGGCCGCGGCGAGCGCTTCAGGGTACTGGCTCAACCCGAGGTGCAGGATCGCCGCCGAGTAGAGGGCACCGTCGATGTCGAATCCCTCACCGCGCTGTTCAGCAAGGCTGATGGTGGTCTCGACGATCTCTCGGCACTCTTTCTCCTGACCGCGGTAGGCCGCGAGGTAGGCCCACACGCATCCGGGCAGCGGCGCCCCAGTGGCACTGGTGATCACCTGTGACTCGTCGAGGAGCATCGCGGCTCTGGTGAAGTTGCCGTAGGTGACGGCTATCCCGGAGTAGGTCTGAAGGGCCAGCGGAAGTACCGTCAAGGCGCCATCGATGCGCAACTGCTCGAGTTGGCGTTCCGCCAAGCGTCGGTAGCACACCGGCCGACGAGGATCGACGCCGTCACGGCCTGCAGGTAGGTCTCGCGTGACAACTTGCTGTCGAGGTGTGCAAGTCGTGCCGCAGCCGACAACAACAGCGCAGGCGCATCGGCGCCACGGCTGGCCGCGAATGCCGCCTTCGCGCGGATCAATTCCGCTCGTGCAGTGAGTGTTTCGTCATCGGTGGCTGCTTCGACGGTGGTGATCAGCGGAAGTGCGGCGCGCGGTAGGCCAGCGTCCAATTTTGCTTCTGCCGCATCGAGGGCCCGGTTGGCTCGTCGGACCGGGTCCGAAGTGAGCGCGGCGGCGCGGGCCAAGAACGCCGCCGCGGCCGCCGCTCCACCTCTGCCGCGCGCACGCTCGGCGGAGTGTTCGAGGTCGTCGGCGACCTCGTCGTCGTCCGACAACGTGCCGTGCGAGCGATGCCAGGCGCGGTAGTCGTCAGCGGACGGCCCGGTGATCACCGCGGCGAGGGCAGTGTGGGCGGCTCGCCGATCCGTGAAAGAGGCGCTCCGGTAGATGGCGGAGCGAATGAGCGGATGGCGGAACCGAATCCCGTCTTCGACCGTGATGAGACCTTCTGCTTCGGCGGCGTCGGCGGCGTCGACCGAGATGCCGAGGCGCTTGGCAGCCGCCCGAAGCCATTCCGGCCTTCCGGCGGGGTCGGCGGCCGCGAGGAGTAACAGCAGCAGCGTCTGGCGAGGGAGCGCACTCAATCGCCTGCAGAAGCTGCTCTCCAGGGCATGAGGGTTGGTTGCGGTGGCAAGTCCGTAACCGCCTGCGAGTTCGGCAGGAGTCAAGGCGCGATGCAGTTCGAGCAATGCCAGCGGATTGCCCTTCGCCTCGGCCAGGAGATTGTCTTTGACGTACTCGTCGAGGGGACCAGGCAACACCGACATGAGCAGCGACTGCGACTCCTCGCCGTTGAGACCGGCCAGCACTGTTTTGGGATGCCCTCGAAGTTCCTGTTCAGCGCCCGCGCGCCGGGCCGCGAAGACCATGACGATCGGCTCCGCAAGGAGTCGCCTTGCCACGAAGGAAAGCGTCTGCAACGAACTCGTGTCGATCCACTGCGCATCATCGACGACGCACAACGTTGGCCGGTCGTTGCTGGCCGCACCGAGCAGCGTGAGAACGGCCAGACTGACCAGCAGCCGGTCGGGAGGGTCTCCGTCCTTCAGTCCGAGCGATACCTCCAAAGCCCTCTGCTGCGGCTCAGGAAGTTGAGCTACGAAAGCCAACAAAGGTCCACACAGCTGCTGCACCCCTGCGTATGGAAACTCCATCTCCAGTTCGGAACCACAGACGTGGAGAACGCGAAAATCCGAGGCCGCCGCGGCCATATGGGACAGCAGCGCCGTCTTGCCTATCCCCGCCTCCCCGCGGATGACGAGCACGCCGCTCTGACCTGACCGCGCACCAGCAAGCAGGGCAGCGATTCTGTCCTGCTCCTCACGGCGCCCAACCAACCCGGCCTCAAGCCGGGCACCCATCATGCGAGCCATGTTTGCACTTCAATCCGCATTCCGCGGCGTGCCGGTGGTTTCCACGGGTTCATTACCCCGAGAACGCTGTTTGGCTCGGACCACGTGCACTTGTCGACGTTTCCCGGTTCCGTCAACAGAGACGCCAAAACCGAAGCCGCCGAGTGAAAGGTGTTTGTCATGACCACGACTCCGACCGTCATCGAATACGTCTTGCGCCGGCTGCATGAGATCGGCGTCGATGACGTCTTCGGCGTACCAGGCGACTTCGCGTTTCCGGTGCAAGACGCGATCGTCGCCCATCCCGACCTCAATTGGATCGGATGCTGCAATGAACTCAATGCCGGCTACGCCGCTGATGGCTATGCCCGCATCAAAGGCGTGGCCGCGGTGAGCACCACTTATGGTGTCGGTGAGCTCAGCGCCATCGCCGCGGTGGCCGGCTCGTATGCCGAGCACCTGCCGGTCTTCCATCTGACCGGAATGCCCAACCTCGCAACGCAGGGTGATCGCGCACTGGTGCACCACACGCTGGGCAACGGGGAATTCGAACTGTTCCGAAAGATGGCCGACACAGTCGTCGGCGCCAGCGCGATCATCACCCCGGACAACGCGGTCGCCGAAACTGAACGGTTGATCGCCGAGGCGCTCTACAACCGCCGACCCGTGTACATGGCGTTCCCCTCCGATGTCGTCGACAAGCCGGTCCTGACTTCTGCGGAGCCGCTTCCCTGTCCGGCGAGCGAATCACGCGCTCTCAGGGCGGCAACCGACGCGGTCGTTGCAGCCCTAAGCGCGGCACCGAACACATGCGTGCTGCCGGGCGTGCTGCTCGACCGGCTCCGCATCAGCGACCTGGCGGTCAAGTTCATCGAAGCCGCCGGACTGCCGTTCGCAACCATGTTCGCCGACAAGTCGGTCATCGACGAACACCATCCCAACTACGTCGGGATGTACGACGGTCGGCTGATGGACGAACAGGTATGCGAATTCGTCGAATCGGCCGATGCGGTGATCAGCCTCGGCACGATGCAGACCGACTTCAACACAGGAGCGTTCACCGCGCGGCTGGATCCGGCGCGCGTGATCGACATCGGATTGCATCGCACGAAGGTTGGCGCGACGGTCTACCAGAACGTGGAGTTGGCCGACCTTCTTCGCGAACTCACCGCCCGCGACTTGAAACCACACGCATACAACGGTCTACGTCCTGCGTCACTGGGACCAGTGACAGGAGCCGACTCCGACCCGATTGCCGCCGATACCCTGTACCCACGTTGGGAGAACTTCCTGCGACCTGGTGACATCGTGGTCGCCGAGACGGGGACGGCATCGATGGGTCTGGCATTCGCCCATCTTCCGACCGGCGCCCGGTTCTACAACCAGACGCTGTGGGGGTCGATCGGTTGGGCCACTCCTGCGGCACTCGGCGCAGCCGTCGCCGCCCCGGACCGTCGGGTGGTGCTCATCACCGGCGAGGGTTCCCATCAGCTGACCGCACAGGAGATCTGCCAGTTCCATCGCCTCGGTCTGCGCCCAATCATCTTCGTGCTCAACAACTCCGGTTATCTCATCGAGCGGCTGCTGTGTAAGGACCCCGACATTGCTTATAACGACGTCGCGTCGTGGAACTACGCCGAACTTCCCCACGCACTGGGGTGCGAAGGATGGTTCACGCAGCGGGTCACTACTCTCGGTGAACTCGACGAGGCCCTGGCCCGCGCGAGCCAGGGCGAGCGTGCCACCTACATCGAGGTCGTCACCGACACCCATGAAGCGCCGCCGCTGGCAAACAAGTTGCACGACAACGTCAAGACTCTTTACCACTTCGAGTGACGGCAGTGCCGCTCCTCCGACATCGCCGAGAGACTGGCGCTGCAAACCCGCGAGCATCCCGATAACGCAAATGCGTAACGAGGACTCTTTTCAGTGTTTGCGCATGGCCTTTCGCGCAGGCGCTGCGGCCTTCTTCGCCGAAGCCTTCGCGGCCTTCTTCGCCGGTGCTTTCGCGACTTTCTTCGCGGGTGGTCGGTGAGGGCGAACCTCGCCGTTGCCGACCTGCGGACGCTCGGCGATCGTCGACAGAATGAACGCCGCGCGCTGGCGTGCCTGGGGGTCATCGCTGTTTTCCGCGCAGCGCCGAACGATCGCAACGGCGGGTTCGTAGCCGAGCAGCGCTTCTCTCTCGACGTAGGCTTCGTGGGCCATTCCGTCGATGTTCAACAACATTCCGCGCCAGATGTCGACCGGTTGGTTGTTGTCGCGATAGATCGACCGGCTCGGCACTGGGGTGGTTAGCAGGCGGTAGATCTCGACCAGCATGTCGTGGTCCGTCGTCGGCTCGCGTGGCGCTTCTGGTTGCGGTTGGCCATCGACGACCGCTGCTCCGGGTTCCAGCGCACCCACGAGCCACGGTTCGGGGTCCTGCTGGCTGCGTGGTGACCACACCGTGGGATGGACCTCGAAATGCAAGTGGTGGCCTGATGAGTCGCCGTTGTTGCCGACGAAGGCGATGTGCTGGCCCGCGTTGACCTGGTCGCCCTGGCGTAAGCCTGTGGCGTGAGCATCCCACATATGGCCGTAAACGGTCGTCCCGCTGCCCGCCTCGCCCGGATGGTCGATGACGATCCACTGACCGAATCCATCCGCCGCGCCGATGTGCACGACCGATCCCGCTTGCGCCGCATAGATTTTCGTCCCGTCCGGTGCGGCGAAGTCCAGACCCCAATGCATTCCGCCGCCACGGGGTCCGAACTTCGACGATGTCTGGTACGTTCCCGCGCGCACAGGCATGTATCTGGTCATGCGGACCTCACGTCTTCTTGGCGGTCATTTTCGCGGCCGACTTCTTGGCGGTGGTCTTCTTGGCGGCCGACTTCTTGGCGGTGGTGGTCTTCTTCGCGGCCGACTTCTTGGCGAGGCTTCTATTGGCGGCCGACTTCTTGGCCGCCTTTTTGGCAGGCGCCTTTTTGGCGGGGACCTTCTTGGCAGCTGCCTTCTTGGCCGGCGCGCCGGGTTGTCCGTTCGGCCCCGAACCGGATTGCATGGCCCGTAGCTCGTCGAGCTGCCTGTGCAATTCGGTGGCGAATCTTCCTATCTCGAACAGATAGTCGACCACCGTCTTGCCGCCGAGCTGGGACCATCCGTTGCCGCCGGGCCCGCGCAACTGGTCCCAAATGTCTTCGAGCAGTTGGCGATCGGTGCGCTTGTTGGGCGGTGGCTGCAGTATCGGCGGATTGATCGGAGCGGGTCCGGGATCGGGATGCTGTACGGGCTGTTCTCCGGGGAACACGAAGCCGTCAAGATCCTTTTGGACTTCGGTGCGGAACCAGTTCATCGACAGGTTGCCGGGGTCCCATTTGCCTTGCGCGGCACCCGCATACTCCTTATGACCTATGACGCGAGCGGACCCGTAGCCCAGTTTCTTGAGCACGGCGGCGGTGGCGTCACGCATCGTGATGATCAGCGGTGTGGTCCACCGCTCGTTCGGGTCATAGCCCTGCGGCAGGTCCGGCCGTGGCGTGGGCCAGCAGCACTCGAATCCGATGAGGCGCCGGTTGCCATTGTTGGTGCCCAGGCCGGGGTAGGAGCCGATGCCCGCATGGTTGCACGGTCCGACCGCGATCAGGTGGCACTTGCCATCAGGTGTCAACAGACACTGCGCCAGTGGGCCGTGCAGAAACCCGCTCGGCTGCTGGACGCCGTCACGAATGTGGTCGACCGTCTCGTTGGCGTTGCCCGTGTGATGGATCATCACCCCCCAGATGTCGCCCATGGTGCCGCCAGCGCCGCGTTCGTTCCATCCTGGCTCTACGACCAGTCGATCGCCGAGCGCTTCCCTCAACACGTCCTCGAGCCATACCGGGTCGCCCGTGAATCCCCCGGTCCCGCCGGGCGTCGGCGCTGGTTGGTCCGTCAGTGCGCGACGCAGCACATCCCATGCCTCGTCCCAGTGCTGTGCATAACGGTCGGGAAAGGCCGAGCCTTGCACGCGTTGGGCGAACTGACCCGCCAGGGCGGGGTTGTCCTTGGCGCTGCAGTACTCATCGGCCAGGCGCGACAAGAACGTGTCGGCGGCCTGGTCGATGGTCATGCGGGTTTGCATCGGCCCCCACCAGTCGTCGCTGCCCGCAACGGTTTCCCCGGCGCTACCGTTCTGTTGCTGGAAGTAGCCAACACTGCGGCCGTCGTCCGACTCTGAATCGTGTGGATAGTTCTGCGAGCTCGGGTCCTTCGCGTTCCACGGGCACCACCAGTGCCCGTTCGCACCCACCTCGGTGGCGATCGTCATCAGCGCGATCACAGTCGCGAGTTCGTCGAGCCCGCGGGTAACCGAGACGGCGTGGACTCTCTGCGCGATCTCCTCGCGGGTGAACAGCGGCTGGTTGCTGAACGATATGAAGCTCATCGGATTGCCCCGTGTCCGTGTCTGCTGACGACGCCGCTGCCACGCACGCCGAGACGGTGACTGGCCAGCCAGGTCGGTTCTATCGTCGACATAGGTTTCCCCCGCTGTTGTGTTTGCCCGTGTATGAGAAGAGTAGGTCTGCGGCGCGCTCCGCATGTGAGTAATCGAGTACCTGTTTCTGCTCTCGTAGGCAGGTGCGATCTCCCGCCGCGAGATGATCTTGATGCCACGGGACGTCAGCTGCGATACGTGGCCAAGCCGAATACCACGCCCGTCGGCTACTGCCTGAGCCCCAACGCAATTGGGGTCGGTGAGGAAGCGGCCGGCTTATGGCCGGTCAGTCGCCGAGAGGTGTCGGTTGGGTAGGGCGCAGCGCTGTTGCCGAATCGCCGTATGAGGCTTTGCCCTGCCATATCCTCACGATGACGACGATCGAGGCGGTGGGACGGGAGGACGAAGTGCCCGGACGATTGCACGGGTGGGGATTCTCGCCGCGCGCGCTGCGGGTTGTCGGCGAGTCCATCGCAGTGGTGGTTGTCGTCGCCACCGGTTCGATCGGGTGGTCGGACCGGATCGCGCCGGCGTCCGCGCAATGTGGCCCGGACCAGGCCAGCGCTGTGTGGACGGCGCTGGCGGTGCTGCCCAACGAGCGGGTCACCGGCCGCCGGTTCGCAAGCGCTCCCCTCGAAAGCAACTACGACCCGTGTGCGGATCTGTCCACCGTGTTGGTGACTATCGAAGGAGCAACGGGAAGCTCGCCGATCCAGGCGCTCATGTTCCACCGTGGCGAGTTCTTGGGCACCGGCACCTGGAAGGCCTACGGGTTTACGTCTTTGGATTCAGAGGCATCGACCCCCGACACGGTGGTACTCCGGTACCGGTGGGGTCAGAGCTGCACAGCATGCGATGACGGCAGCGTCACAACGGTGCGATACCACTGGGACGGCACCCGAGTCCTCATGCTCGATCCACCACCACCCGGGTAGGCGAGATCGGCTGCAGCCGAACGCTTTCAGACATGAATGGCGACAGCCGCCGGAAAACGACGACCGCTCAACAGATCTCGAACGTCGGCGCTGGCACCAGATTGTCAGTCGCCCTGGAGACGGGCGGCGATGTCGAACTGGAACAGCTGGTCCCAGGTGCTCCACGTGCCCGGCAGCAGGTACAAGGTGCAGCCCCGCGGAGCGACGCGCCGGATGGTGGCCACGGCATGATCCACCGCGGTCATGCCGTCCCAGTGGGCAAAGGCCGGGTCGCCGTACTTCCCGTGCGCCCCGGTGACGACGAACTTGATCGCGTCGGTCAGCAGCCAGATGACCTGCGGGAGCATTGCCAGAACCTGTCCGGCCGAGAAGAACTGGCCGATCACGTTGGCTCCTCCGGTGCTTATCGCTTGCGCCAACGGTGCCAGTGTCCCGCCCAGCGGGTCATCGGTCGCCGCCTGCCCGGTGAGCATCTTGCCGGGCAGCGTCGGGAGCCAGCCGAGCAGGAACAGCACGAACTCCGGCGTCAGCTCCATCCGGGCAACGACCTCGCCGAGCGCGAACAGCAATGGGTTGGCGCAGCGCGGATACCAGTCGCCTTCGATGCTGTATGACCAGTAGCGGTCGCGCACCCATTCCGGTTGGTACTGCTTGGTGATGCCCTCGCCGGTGTCGTTACCGTTCAGGCTGCCGTCGGGCGGCATGCACGGGTCGCCCATGGTGCTGACGCCAACGACGAACTGCCGCCACTCCGGCGGCAACGCGGTCAGGCACTTGAAGACCGACATTCCGCCCATCGAGTAGCCGATGAGCCAGATCGGCGTCCCGGCCATCGGGCGGTACAGCCGCATGAACTCGTCACGGAACTGGTCGGTGGCCTTGAGGAAGCTGTGCGCATCAGGCGGGTTGAAGAACGCCCGCGAGTCGGCCCACACCCCCTGGATCGGGTACTTCGATCGGTGCGGAGGCGGGATCGCGGCATCCGGCGGGATGTAGGCGCCGATTGCCTTGCGAAATGCCAAGTCCGCCACACCGAGATCCTCGGCCCGGGCCAGCCGCTTGCCGCCCGCCATGCGCTCCAGCAGCACCGGATCGTTGTTGACGAACTTGGCCAGCTCCTTGACCGCCGCCGCGGTCTCCTCGGTGTAGAGCTGGTCCTCCCTGACGCCGAGTTCGTGGGCGTGACTGTTGGCCGGGTAGGCCGCCAACATACGGTGCTCGATCCTGGCCACCTCAGGGCTGCTGTCGCCGGGCCCATAGCCGATCCAATTGCCCGCCGCATCCTTGGCCATCAGGCGGCGCTCCCTTGGCGTGGCCCGTCGCTTTTCGTCATGTCTTCCCCCGCTCCTGCAACCGAAACTGCTAGGCAATCAGTATCGATCCGCTGACCAGGGTTGGATCGCGTACTCGACTACTCGAATCGGGCCAATCGGCCCGGACCGCTGACCAACGCAAAAGGCCCCCGAGCGTCGTCGGGGGCCTGTTGCGTACGAAGCGGCTGAGAAGACCTAGAAAGCCGCCTCGTCCAGTTCCATAACCTCGTTGTCGAGCGTGTCGATCACCTGACGGGTGCTGGTGAGCAGCGGCAGGACGTTCTTCGCGAAGAACGACGCCACCGCGATCTTGCCCTCGTAGAAGGCGCGATCGTCACCGCTGGCCCCGGCGTCGAGCGCCTCGATGGCCACCGCGGCCTGCTGCTGCAGCAGCCAGCCGATGATCAGGTCGCCGACGCTCATCAGGAAGCGCACCGAACCCAGGCCTACCTTGTAGAGCTCGGTCGGGTTCTCCTGCGCGGCCATCAGGTAGCCGGTCAGCGTGGCGGCCATGCCCTGGACGTCCTGCAGCGCGGTGGCCAGCAGTGCCCGCTGGGCCTTCAGCCGGCCATTGCCTGCCTCGTTCTTGACGAACGCCTCGACCTGCCCGGCAACGTAGGCAAGCGATTGACCCTTGTCGCGGACGATCTTGCGGAAGAAGAAGTCCTGCGCCTGGATGGCCGTCGTGCCCTCGTAGAGCGAGTCGATCTTGGCGTCACGGATGTACTGCTCGATCGGGTAGTCCTGCAGGAAGCCGGACCCACCGAAGGTCTGCAGGCTCTCGGTGAGCTTCGCGTAGGCCTGCTCCGAGCCGACACCCTTGACGATCGGGAGCAGCAGATCGTTGACCTTGACCGCCAGTTCGGCGTCCACGTCGTGCAGCGCCTTGGCGACCGCGGAGTCCTGGAACGTCGCGGTGTAGAGGTACAGCGCACGCAGACCCTCGGCGTAGGCCTTCTGGGTCATCAGCGAACGACGCACGTCCGGGTGATGCGTGATGGTCACGCGCGGCGCCGCCTTGTCGGTCATCTGGGTCAGATCGGCACCCTGGACACGCTCCTTGGCGTACGCCAGCGCGTTGAGGTAACCGGTCGACAGGGTGGCGATCGCCTTGGTGCCCACCATCATTCGGGCCTGCTCGATAACGTCGAACATCTGGGCAATGCCGTCGTGAACCTCGCCAACGAGCCAGCCCTTGGCGGGGACGCCGTGCTGGCCGAGCGACAGCTCGCAGGTTGCCGAGACCTTCAGGCCCATCTTGTGCTCGACATTGGTGACGAACACACCGTTGCGCTCGCCCGGCTCGCCGGTCTCCGGGTCGAAGAGGAACTTCGGCACGAAGAACAGCGACAGGCCCTTGGTGCCCGGTCCGGCGCCCTCGGGGCGGGCCAGCACCAGGTGAATGATGTTCTCGCCGAGGTCGTCGGCGTCACCGGAGGTGATGAAGCGCTTCACACCGTCGATGTGCCAGGAGCCATCCTCCTGTTTGACGGCCTTGGTCCGCCCGGCGCCGACATCAGAACCGGCATCGGGCTCGGTGAGCACCATGGTCGCGGTCCAACCGCGCTCGGCGGCCAGAACGGCCCACTTCTTCTGCTCCTCGGTGCCTTGGTTGTAGAAGATCTGCGCCATGCCCGCGCCCATCGCGTACATGTACGCAGCTGGGTTGGCGCCGAGGATGTGCTCGATCAGGGCCCACTTCAGCGCGGAGGGCATCGGCATCCCGCCGAGCTCCTCGACGAGGCCGATCTTGTCCCAGCCGCCGTCGAAGATGGCACGCATCGACTTCTTGAAGGAATCGGGCAGCGTCACCGAATGCGTCTTGGGGTCGAACACCGGCGGGTTGCGGTCGGCGTCGGCGAACGACTCTGCGACCGGACCCTCGGCCAGCCGGGCGATCTCGCCCAGCATCTCGGTGGCGGTGTCGGCGTCCAGGTCGGTGTATGCGCCCTCACCGAGCGCCTTGTCCACGCCGAACACCTCGAACAGGTTGAACACCTGGTCACGGACGTTGCTCTTGTAGTGGCTCACGTTTCCTCCTCATCGAGACGGCCACTTGTGGTTGGGTACTTTGGTTAAGTTACCCACCAGTAACTGGCCCGAACTATACCGCTCAGTAACTTCAACACAAAGCACCCGCGAGCAATTTCCAGTGTCTAAGTAACCCGCCGGTTGGTCGGGATGCCAAAAGCGCAGTTTGACAGCTGTCTGAGCTGCAAGTTTGACACTCTGTGAGCTTCATCACCAACCGTCCGGTTAGGGTGTGCGAGTGCTTCGTGTCGCGGTGTGGGGAACAGGGAATATGGGAGCTACAGCGATCCGGAGCGCGGTGGCGTTTCCCGGGTTGCAGCTGTCTGGCGTCATCACGTCGTCGGTGGATAAGGCAGGTAGGGATGCCGCGACGTTCGCCCGGCTGGACGCCGAGTCGGGCGTTTCGGCGACGACCGACGTTGACGCCGCGCTGGCCGGCTGCGATGCCGTGGCCTACATGGCCTCGGGCGACATCCGGCCCGACGAGGCCGTCGACGACATCGTGCGATGCCTGCGCGCAGGCAAGCATGTCGTGACGCCGTCGCTGTATTCGCTCTACGACCCGCGGTCCGCGCCGCCGGAATGGGTGGCTCGCCTCACCGCGGCCGCCGAGGAAGGCGGGGCGACCCTTCTCGTCAGCGGCGTGGATCCGGGTTGGGGCAACGACGCCCTGGCCGTGATCGCCGCGGGGCTGTGCACCCGGATCAAGTCGATCCACTGCCAGGAGATCTTCGACTACTCGACCTACAACCAGCCTTACGCGGTCAAGGTGTCGTGCGGTTTTGGGGGGTCCATGGACGAAGTGCCGATGATGCTGCTGCCGACGGTCCCGACCATGGTGTGGGGCGGAAACATCCGGTTGATCGCCAGGGGCTTGGGCCTGGAAATCGACGAGATCACCGAGGAGGTCGAACGGTTGCCGCTCGAAGAGTCGGTCGACACCGTGATGGGGCGGTTCGAGAAGGGCACGCAAGGCGCCTTCTGGCTCAAGGTGATCGGTAAGTCGAAGGGTCGGGAACGCGTCATCGTCGACCACATCACTCGGATTCATGCGTCGTGCGCGGTGGACTGGCCGCAGCCGGACCAAGGAGTCGGCGACCACCGGGTGTTCGTCGATGGTGACCCGCAGCTGACCATCGTCAGCCGCGCCGACCTCCCAGGCGGCACGCGCGCCGACGGCGGCAACACCACTGCGGCCAATCGCCTGCTCGGAGCGCTCAATTGGTTGGCGGAGCAGAAGCCCGGCATCTATGACGGCCTCGACGTGCCGATGCAGTCGGTACTGCCTCCGGAGATGGAAGCGACGCGCTGGAGCGATTAATCCTGAGATTCGGACGCTGCGACGGGTTGCGCCTCCTCCGACGGTGATTCCGAGTCGGGCAGCTGACTCACGAGATACTCGGCGAGCCCTCCGATGGTCGGATAGTCGAATACCGCGGTCGCGTTGATCGTGAACGCGCCACCGAACTGACTGTGTAACCGGTTACGGAGTTCGATCGCCATCAGTGAATCCGTACCCAGGTCCAGGAACCGACTGGTTGCGGCGGGCGGTTGCGCGAGCCGCAGGAAGTTCTGCACTTCGCGCTGGAGGAATTCGGTCACGAAACCGGCGCGCTGCTGCACCGGTATCTCCTGCAGCTGTCGAAGCAACTCACTGTCACCGGTTGCCTCCCCGACTGCACTGGGCAACACGAGGTCGAGAATCGGTGGACGCGAACTGCCCAGCACCTTCGCGGCACGCTGCCAGTTGGCCTTGATGACGGTTGCCTGGCCGGTTCCGTTGGCGACGACCTCGGCGAGGGCGCTCAGCGCCGCCGACGGTTCCAGCGGAATCAGGCCCTGCGCACCGATGTTGGCGCTCGCGGCCTCCGAAGAGGCCATGCCACCTTGGGCCCAGGGACCGAAGTTGACACCCGTGGCAGGCAAGCCTTGCGCCCTCCTCTGCGCGACCAGGCCGTCGAGCAGTGCATTGGCAGTCGCGTAGTTGGCCTGACCGGGTGAACCGAACAAACTGGACACCGAGGAGGACACGATGAAGAAGTCCAGGTCGTCGTTCTTCGTCAAGCGGTCCAGGTGGCAGGCACCGAACGCCTTGGGCGCCAACGTCGTTCGGAATCGCTCCAGGCTCTGCTGAGACAGCAGCGCATCGTCGAGCACGCCTGCCAGGTGCGCCACCCCGGCGAGCGGCGGCAACTCCGCGCGGATCCGCTCCAGCAGCTTCGCGACCTCGGACTCGTCGCCGACATCGGCCGCGAAGGTGTGGATGCGGCACCGGTAGCGCTCGGTGAGGTCGTCGATTGCCTGTTGGGCGTCGGCGTCGGGCGCGCGCCGACTGGTCAGCACGATGTCACCGGCGCCGAGTTGGGCCAGATACGACGCCGTGTGCAGGCCGATCGCACCCAGGCCGCCGGTGATCAGATAGCTCCGATCGCCTCGCGGCTGCAGCGGATTCGGCATCTGCAGCACGATCTTCCCGATGTGCCGCGCCTGCTGCATCCGACGGAACGCTGCCCTCGCCTCCGTGAGCGGGTAGATCTCGGCGGGCAGTGGTGTCCACTCGCCGCGTCCCATCCCTTCCGACACCTCGGTCAGCAATCGCTTGATGTGCTCGGGGTTCTGCAGGGTGGTCACATCCAGCGCGACGATCTCGTAGGCGATGTCCGGACGGGCCGCCGCCATCTGTTCAGGCGTCCAGATGTCCCGCTTGGCGATCTCGGCGAAACGACCATTCTGGGCGGTGGCCCGCACGGTCGCTTCGAGGAACCCCTCGTTGGTCAGGCTGTTGAGCACCACGTCGACGCCCGCGCCGTCGGTGTCAGCGAGGATCTCGTCGGCGAAATCCGTTGTGCGCGAATCGTAGACGTACTTCACACCCATTTTGCGCAGCGTCGCGCGCTTGTAGGTGCTGGCGGTCGCGAAGACGACGGCGCCATGCTGCTGGGCCACTTGGATCGCGGCCAGCCCGACGCCACCGCTGGCGGCGTGAATGAGCACACGGTCGCCGGGCTTCAGCTGCGCCCAGTCGAACGCGAGTCGGACTGTGAGCGCCGCAGCGGGAATGGTGGCCGCATCCACCGCACTCACTCCGTCCGGAATGGGCGCCAGCAGCTGGGCAGGCACATTGAACCGGCTGGAGAACGCGCCCTGCATGAAGCCGTAGACGCGCTGGCCGACCTCGAATCCGGTGACGCCGCTGCCCAATTGCGTGACGATTCCTGCGAAGTCGCCGCCGATCGGTCCGGGGTCGCCAGGGTAGAGCCCGAGCACGTTGAGCACGTCCCGGAAGTTGAGGCCCGAGGCCTCCACCCGGACCTGCACGTAGCCCTCGTCCGGCGGCGGTACGTCCGTCTCTGTCAGCCGCAGGTTGTCGATCGCGCCGCGTTCGGTGGGCGCCAGCACGAAGTCGGTTCCACGTGGCACCGTGAGATGACCGCTGCGCGCCCACGGCAATAACCGTGAGGCCAGCAGCTTTCCTTGTCGCAGCGCGAGTTCGGGCTCGTCGATCGGTGTGGCGAGCAGGTTCGCCAGTGCGCTGACGGCCTCAGGTGATCCGTCGCTGTCGACCAGCTTGCAGTGCAGCGCCGGTTCCTCGTTGATCGTGGTACGCCCGAACCCCCACAGCGCCGCCTGCACCGGGTCGACCGGCTCGCCGGATTCGCATGCCACGGCCCGCTCGGTGACGATCCACAGTCCGCCCGGCAGTTTCACGTCGCCGCCCTGCACGGTGTGCACGGCGCTGAGCAGGTTGGCGATCTCGGTCTCGAGCCGCGCGGCGACGTCGGCGCTGGACTTACCTGCGGCCGGCGCGGTGCCGCGCCAGACGACGCCGGAGAACGGCAGCCCGCGCTCTTGAGCCTGGACCAGCAGCTGTCCCAGGGGTTCCGGATCGGTGATCCGGTCGAACGGGATGCAGCCCGGCACCGTGGCGGCCAACTCGTCGAATCCGGCGATCAGCCAGGTGCCGTTGACACTTGCCGCGTCATCGCTGAACGGTGGTGGCGGCACCTCGTGCCAGCCGAGGGTGTAGAGCAGCCGGGTGGCGTCGCCGCCGAGGCCGCGCAGCAACGCCTCGCGCGGCGCACGTTTGACTGTGAACTCGCGAATCCCGCCCAGCTGGCGGCCATCCCGATCGACGAAGTCGAGATCGAAAACCTGGGTCTCGCTGTTGAGTTCGCTGGTGTGCCACCTTGCGCGGCAGTAGAACCTCCGAGGCATCTTCTCCCGCAGCATCACTTGCCCGTACCGCAGCGGCAGGAACAGATCGTTCACGCCCTGTTCGGCTGCGAGCAGCGCCGGGAACGCCGGGAAGGCGACGCCGGTGCACAGGTCCATCAGCACCGGGTGCATCGGCTCGGTGCCGAGTTGTTCGGCGAGTTCTTCGCCGACCACGATGTCGCCGATCGCCTCACCTTCACCGAGCCACAGCGACTTCAGGGAACCGGACCAATTCGGCCCCCAGGCCAGCTCCATATCGGCGAAGGTCTCGAACAGATCCTGCGGACGCATGCGGTTCAGCCGCTCGATGGCCGCGTCGACGGGATCCCCCTGCTCGGGTGTCTCGTCGACTCCGGTGACCACGGTGCCTTCGGCGTTCAACGACCACTCGGCGCCGCGTTCGCCGTACGGGCGGCTGTGCACCTTGAAAGTTGAACCGCTGCCGTCTTCGAGCGGATGCAACATGAGCTGCACCTCGCGAGAAGTCTTCTCGGGCAGGATGATCGGCTCGTAAAAGAAGACGTCCTTCACCCGCGCCGGTGGACCGACAGCGGCCAACGCCATCGCCGCATACGTCGCGCCTGGAACGACAACGGTGCCATAGATGACATGGTCGGAGAGCCACGGCTGCGACTTGACCGACAACCTGCTGGTGTAGACGGAGTCGCCGGAGGCGAGGTCCTTCGCGCTACCCAGGATTCCCGACACCGCGGGACCGTCTGCGGCGATGCCGGACGTCTTGGGCCAGAAGCGACGGCGTTGGAACGGATAGGTGGGCAGTTCGAGTCTGCGGCGCGGTTGTTGATGCAGCGCAGCGAAATCGGGTCGGTGGCCGCTGACGTAGGCCGCCCCCAGCGCGTCGGCGATCTGGCGTCGATCGCCAACTCCCTTGCGCAGCGAGACGATCGCCCGCGGCGCGGCGAGGTGCTCCGGCCAGACCTGAACGGCAGCCCCGGTCAGCACCGGTTGCGGACCGATCTCCATCAGCACCGAGCAGCCCAGCGCCGCCACGGTGCGCACGCTTTCGGCGAATTGGACCGGCTGCCGGGAATGCCGCCGCCAGTATTGGGCGTCGATCGGGGTTTGGGCCGTGAGTACGGCGCCGTTGCGGTTGCAGACCAGCGGCAGCGTCGGGGCAGCGAACGTCAATTGAGCTGCGTACGACTCAAATTCGCCGAGCACCGGATCCAGCAGTTCCGAGTGGAAGGCGTGGCTGGTCTCCAGCCAGGTGCAGCGGATCGCCTCGTCACCGAACTTGGCGACGATCTGCTCCAGGTCCTCACCCGGACCCGAGAGCACGGTATTGGGTCCGTTGTAGGCGCCGACCGAAACTCGCGGGAATTCGGCCGCGAGCTCCTCGACGTGCTTGGCGTCGGCGAACACCGCCACCATTCGCCCACCTTCTGGCAGGCTGCCGAACAGTCGGCCTCGCTCGGCCATCAGCCGTGCGCCGTCCTCGAGGCTGAAGACACCGGCCACACACGCCGCTGCGTACTGGCCCACGCTGTGGCCAAGCACCACGTCGGGCTCGATGCCCCACGACTGCCACAGCCGGGCCAGGCCCGTCTCGACCGCGAAAAGCGCCGGCTGCGCAAACGACGTGTGCCGCAGCGTTTCTCCGGATTCACGATCGGTGGCGAACAGCACCTCGAGCAACGGACGCGGCAGGATGTCACTGACCGCGTCCGCGCAACGCGTCACGGTTTCGGCGAAGACCGGCTCGGTGCCGAACAACTCACGCGCCATCCCCGGATACTGGCTGCCCTGGCCGGTGAACAACCACGCCGTCGTCGGGCGGTGTGTGTGCTCCCCACGTAAGACACCGGGGCGCAGGCGGTTTTCGGCCACCCCGGCCAGGCCCTCGCGCGCACCCTCGACCGAATCCACGACCAGTGCGGCGCGATGTTCGAAGTGCGAACGGCCCGTCCCAGCGGTGAGGCAGACGTCGGCGAGGTCGACATCCGGGTGGGCCGCCAACCAGGCGTCATAACGCTGCGCCAACGCCACCAGTGCTTCCGGTGACCGCGCGGACAGCGCCAGCACATCGACGGGCTGCTCGTGAGTGGCCGGCTCCGGGGTCACCGGCACATCGCCCGCCGAGTCCTCGTCGGCGGCGGCCGGCTGTCGCGGCGCCTCCTCGATCAGCACGTGCGCGTTCGTTCCGGTGAACCCGAAGGAACTCACACCGGCGCGCCGCGGCCTGCCGTTGGTCTGCCACGGCATCGCCTCGTCCACGACCCGCACCGGCAGCGAGTCCCACGGGATGTGCGGCGACGGGTTGTCGAAGTGCAGGCTCTGCGGCAGCACCTCGTGCTGCAGCGACAACACGACCTTGATCAGGCCCGCTGCGCCTGAAGCCGATTCGGTGTGACCGATGTTGGTTTTGACCGATCCCATCAGCAACGGCCGGTCCGCGTCACGCGAGCCACCGTAGGCGGCTGCGGCCGCCTGCACCTCGATCGGATCACCCAGCGGGGTGCCCGTCCCATGCGCCTCGAGGTAGTCGACGTCCCCGCCCGTCAGACCGGCGCGCGCCAGCGCCGCGGAGATTAGCCGTTGTTGTGCACCACCGTTGGGCACCGTCAAACCACTGGACGCGCCATCCTGGTTGACCGCGCTGCTGGAAATGACCGCGCAGACCCGATCGCCGTCGCGCTCGGCGTCGCTGAGCCTCTTGAGCACCAGAATTCCGCAGCCCTCACTGCGCACGTAACCGTCGGCGGAGGCGTCGAAGGTCTTGCAGCGGCCGACGGGCGAAAGCATCCTGGCGCGGGATGCGGCGATGACTGTCACCGGAGAAAGCAAGACGTTCACACCGCCGGCCAACGCCAAATCGCAGTCACCGGAGCGCAATGCCTGGCAGGCCTGATGAACGGCCACCAACGCCGAGCTGCATGCGGTATCGACCGCTACTGCCGGTCCTTCGAGTCCGAGCGCGAAGGCAACCCGACCGGAAATGGCGTTGAGCGCATTGCCGGTGATGAAGTACGGCTCGATCTTGTCGACCGACTCCGAAGACAGCAGATGCGCATACTCGTTGGCGGCGACCCCCGCGAAGACGCCGGTCCGGCTGCCGCGCAGCGCCCCTGGCGAGTACCCGGCGCGTTCCAAACCCTCCCACGAGGTTTCGAGCATCAGCCGCTGCTGCGGCTCGATCCAGACCGCCTCGCGTGGGGAGATACCAAAGAATTCGGGATCGAATCCGTCGACTCCGTCGAGGAATCCGCCGAAGCGCGTGTAGGTCTTGCCCGGAGTCTCTGGATCCGGGTCGTAGAACTCGTCGATGTCGAATCGTTCCTCCGGGACTTCCCGGATCGCATCGACACCGCCGGATAGCACCTCCCAGAAAGCTTCCGGGTCGGGCGCGCCGGGGAAACGGCACGACACCGCGACGATCGCGATGGGTTCGTCCGTACGCGTCGTCACCACTGGCGCCGGCTTCGGGGCGGAGGCCTGCTCGCTGAGGCCGAGCACCTCACCGAGCAGATAGTTGGCCGCATCGGAGAGCCGGGGGTGATCCATCACCAGGGTGACAGGTATCTCCCTGCCCACGCCCTGTTCGATGCGGCGCCGCAGTTCGATGGCCATCAGCGAATCCATGCCGAGGTCGAAGAAACCCGCGTCCTCGCGGATCTCCGCGGCATCGACGCGCGTCACCTCTGCTACCGCGTCGCGCAGGTAATCCGTCAGAAGCTTCTTACGCTGCTGCACTGGAGCATTGGTGAGCCGCTCGACCAGCTGGGTCTTCCCGGAGAGAGTTGCGGACGGCGCCACTGCCGTCAGCTGGGAGGGCACCTCGCGCTCCAACTGCGCCAGGAATGCCCGCCTCCCCGCTTGCTGGTAGAGCGGTAGGAAGCGGGCCCAGTCGATCCGGGCTACGACACCCTGTGCTGAACCCTGCGAAGCAGCCGCCACGACATCGGCCATACCCGCCAGGGCATCGGCAGGTGACAACGTGCGGACGCCGCGCTGATCCAGTCGCGCACGAGACTCCGCGTCGGCCATGCCCGCCGACCAGGGACCAAAATTGACGCTGATCCCGGCGATGCCCTGCTCGCGCAGGCGCCAGGCCAGTCCATCGAGGAATGCGTTGGCCGCACCATAGGCGGTCTGACCGAATCCGCCCCATATCGAGGCGATCGAGGAGGTGCTGATGAAGAAGTCGAGCTGCAGGTCAGCGGCTGCTTCGCTCAAATGCCAAGCACCCCAGACCTTCCCAGCGAAGACGCGATCTACTTCGGCGTCGTCCAGGTCGCTCAGCGGGGTGGTACCGAGCTCGCCCGCAGCATGGACGATGCCGGCCAGCGGCGGTAGCTCGGCAGCCACGGTGGCCAACAGGCGTGCGACGTCGTGCGCATCGGCGACATCGGCAGCGACGACGCGGAATTCGCAGCCGTACTGTTCGCTCAGCGCGTCGATGCGCTGTTGCGCGGCATCGCTGGGCGCGCGTCGGCTGGTCAGCACCAGATGCTTGGCGCCGTGCGCGGCCAGGTATCCGGCGATTTCCAGTCCGATCGATCCCAGCCCGCCGGTCACCAAATATGTTGTGTCATCGCGCAATTCGAGCGGGGTCCCACTGGGCTGCCCGTCGCGTCGAACCAGCCGGGGCACATAGACATCTTGATCACGCAGCGCGACTTGGTCTTCCCTGACGGCCGAGTCGCGCGACGCCGTGATCCGGTCGATGAGCCGAGACCATTCGTCGGCTCCGTTTTTACTGCCTTCTGACAAGTCGGCCAGTCCGCCCCACACTTGCGGAAGCTCCAGCGACGCGGCACGGCCGAATCCCCACAGGCAACTCTGATCCGGCGCCACGGTGTCCGCGTCGGTGACTCGCTGTGCGCCCCTGGTCACCACCCAGATGGGTCTGCGCAGTTCAGCAGCAACCGCGGCGCGGAAGAGCCGCCGTGTTCCGCCCAAGGTTCGGTGTTGCATCCGCAACAGTGACCGCATCGATGGCACCGGCTTGGAGTCCAGATCCGCGTCGAGGGCCGCGACATGCACGATGCGTAGCGTCGAATCGTCTTCTGCCGCGGCGCGCAACACGTCCGCGAGCTGTTCCTCGTCCGAGTCGGACACCGGCAACCCGAGGATCCGATGCTGCTGCCCACGCGCGGTCAGCGCGTCGACCAACGGCCGAACCGCTGGGGAATCATCACCGACGAGAAGCCAGGTGGATTCCTCGCCGGATTGCGCGCTGGAGATCGTAGTAGTGCATTTCTCCCAACGGAATTCGTAGCGGTCGTCTTCGATGGACTGGGTGCTGCGTTCTTGGTTGTGTTGTGCCGCAAGCTTGGTCAGCACACTCAGGGTCTGATGGTCGCCGGTCGGACCGTCGAGTAGGGCTGCGAGTTCCTCGATGCGGCCGTCCTCGAGAAGGCGGACGGCTTGGGTACGCGCAGCAAGGTGCTGTTCTTGGCCGGCGTGTTCCCGATTGTCTCGATACCAGTACTGGCGGCGCTCGAACGGATAGGTGGGCAGGTCGAGCTTCTGTGCGTGCCCCTGCTGAAAAGCGGCGAATTGGGGCAGATGACCCAAGACATACGCGTCGGCAACGGCTTCGATGATTTGTCGGTGGTCGGCGGTGTTTCGACGCAGCGACGCGATCGCCCGTGGTGCGGTGACCGGGTCAGGCCACGCTCGCATGGCCGCGGCGGTGAGCACCGGTTGCGGGCCGATCTCGAGCAACACCTTGCAGTTCAGCTCGGCAAGGGTGCGCACGCTCTTGGCGAATTCCACCGGTTGACGGGCGTGACGGCGCCAGTAGGCGCCATCGAGTTTGACGCTCCGGCCGAGCGCGGCGCCGGTGCGGTTGTCAATGAGAATCCGTTGCGGCGTCTTGTAATTGAACCGATCCGCATACGACTCGAATCCGTCGAGGATCGGGTCCAGCAGCGCCGAGTGGAACGCGTGGCTGGTCTCCAGCCAGTCACACCGAACGCCGTCGGACACCAGGGCAGCCACCACCTTCTCCAGATCCTGTGCGGGTCCGGACAATACGGTGTTGGCACCGTTGTAGGCGGCGACCGACAGTATCGGGAATTCGTCGGTCAGGCTCTCGACTCGCTCGGCACCGCTGAACACCGCGACCATCCGGCCGCCAGCAGGCAAACTGCCGAAGAGGCGACCGCGTTCGGCCATCAGCAGCGCGCCGTCTTCGAGACCGAACACGCCCGCGACGCAGGCCGCCGAATATTGGCCGACGCTGTGGCCTAGCACCACGTCTGGCTCGAAGCCCCACGACTGCCAGAGCCGAGCCAAGCCCATTTCCACCGCGAACAAGGCGGGCTGTGCGTAGGAGGTCTGCCGCAGCGTCTCTTCGCTTTCCGGGCTGTCCACATCGAAAATCACGTCTAGCAACGGCTTTTCGAGAACATCGGCGACAGCTGCCGCGCAGCGATTCAGCGTCTCGGCGAACACCGGCTCGGTGTCGAACAACTCCCGGGCCATGCCGGGGTACTGGCTGCCTTGACCGGTGAACAGCCACGCCGTCTTCGGTGCGTCATGGGATTCTCCGCGAACCAAACCGGGTGCCGGGCGGTCGTCCGCGAGCGCACCGAGTAGCTCGATGGCGGATTCTCTCGAATTCACCACCAACGCGGCTCGGTGCTCCAGGTGTGCTCGCCCCGCGCCGGCGGTAAAGCACACGTCGGCCAGGGTGGCCTCCGGGTGCGCGTTCAACCAGCTGCGGTATTGATCGGCGACGTGCGTCAACGCGGCGGGCGTCTGCGCCGAGAGCGGAAGAATGCTGAACCGTCGGTCCTCGGGTCGCTCGACCGGACCCGGTGCCGCAGCAGGCTGCGCCTTGGGCGCTACTGGAGCTTCTTCGAGGATGACGTGCGCGTTGGTCCCGGCGAACCCGAACGAGCTGACTCCCGCGATACGGGGCCGACCATTGCGCTCCCAGGGGATGGTCTCCTTCACCACCTCGACTGCAAGCCGGTCCCAAGGAATGTGCGGCGAAGGGTTCTCGAAGTGGAGGTGTTTCGGCAAAGTCTCGTGCTCGAGCGACAGGATGACCTTGATGACGCCCGCGATCCCCGCGGCTGCTTCCAGGTGCCCGATGTTCGTCTTCGCCGAGCCGATCAACAGCGGCTGGCTGGCTTCGCGTCCGGCGCCGAGCACCGCACCTGCGGCCTGGGCCTCGATCGGGTCGCCCAGCGACGTCCCGGTCCCGTGTGCTTCCAGGTATCCGACGTCGCTGGGTTCGAGGTCGGCGCGCTTCAGCGCATCGGCGATAACCCGTTGCTGGGCAACGCCGTTCGGCACCGTCAAGCCACCCGATGCGCCGTCCTGGTTGATCGCGCTGCCCCGGATCACGGCCCGAATCCGGTCACCGTCGCGAATCGCGTCCTCGAGGCGCTTGATGACGATGATGCCGCAACCCTCGCCGCGCACATAGCCGTCCGCGGCCGCGTCGAATGTCTTGCACCGGCCGTCGGGCGCGAGCATGTGCGCGCTGGAGAACGTGATCATGGTCGCCGGGGTGAGCAGGACGTTCGCACCGCCGGCCAGCGCGAGGTCACATTCTTCCAAGCGCAGCGCCTGGCACGCCTGATGGATCGCCACCAGCGACGAGCTGCACGCCGTGTCGACGGCGACCGCGGGACCCTGTAGCCCCAGCCGATAGCTGATCCGGCCCGCTGCCGCCGCATTCGACGTCCCGATGGCCATGTAGGCCTCGATCTCGGGATAAGTCAGCTCGTCCGATGCCATTCCCAGGTAGTCATGGGTGGCCAACCCACCAACACACCGGTGTTGGTGTTGGCCAGCGCCGTTGGCGCGGTGCCCGAATGTTCGACCGCGCGCCACGCCGTCTCCAGCAACAGCCGATGCTGCGGATCCATCGACCTGACCTCGCGCGTCGACATGCCGAAGAACGGCGCGTCGAACCCCGTCACGTCATCGACGAAACCGGCACGACGGGTCACCACCTTGCCCGGCGCACCGGGTTCCGGGTCGCAGAAATCGTCGACATCCCAGCGGTCCTTCGGCACCTCCGATATCGCGTCGCGGCCCTCGCGCAGCACGTCCCAGTACCCATCGGCATCCGGGGCACCTGGAAACCGCGCCGCATAGCCGACGATGGCAAAACGCGGGGCCGGCTCGATCGGATGTTCGGCGGATCCCATGCCGTTGTCCTCCTTGCATCGGCGGTCAGAATGTGACTCTGCGGGACACCTGTAGCGCCTGAAGAGCAACTTCCCCCGACGGACACTATTGCATGTGCAGCTGTGGCATGCGTGGCGCCGCTGTCCGGCTTCGGACGGCGGCGGGCGGCTGCGGTTGTACCGAGGGTATGTTGGTCCCGCCACGAGTGATGCCGGACCCGGAGCCGGCCAAGGTGGGAGGACGACGGTTTGCGGATCGGGAAGATAACGGTTGGCGCACTTGATGAATGGTCGTTGAGTCCGGGCTCGGTCACCTCTTGGCATCCAACTGTCGCGGCTCAGGAAAAGGCCCGACGAGCGCCGGTCAGTTCGGTGCCGATCAGCTACATGCAAGGCCAACATCTTCGTAACTACTCCGAACGGACAGCCGCAGGACTGAACTTCTCCCGGCAAATCATCGCCAGCTGTGAGGTGGCCGGCCAGTGTGATATTTCGGCCATGGATCACGCCGTCAACGCATACCTACGTCGGCACGACACGTTCCGCAGTTGGTTCGAACAGACGGCCGATGGAGAGTTCATCCGGCACGCCATCAACGATCCGGCTGACATCGAATTCGTGCCGATCGATCACGGCAACATGACGGTTGACGAGATATACGCGCATGTCGTGGCCATACCGAATCCGTTGGAGTGGGGTTGCTTCACTTTCGGAATAGTCCAGAACGAGAGCCACTTCACATTCTTCGCCGCCATGGATCATGTCCACGGGGACGCGACGTTGATCGGCACAACGATGGTGGAAGCCAACGGAATGTATTCGGCGTTGAGCGGAGGCGGTGAGGCGCTCGCGCTTCCCGATGCCGGTAGCTTCGACGATTTCTGTGTCCGCGAGCGCGAGTACACGTCAAAGTTAACTGTGGAGTCGCCCGGAGTGCGGGCGTGGATCGACTTCGCCGAGGACAACGGTGGTGGCTTTCCTGAATTCCCGCTTCCGCTGGGTAGCCCGCTGGAGTCGACCAGCAGCGCCATGACCTCGGAGATCCTGATGAACCCGGCACAGACGGAACGCTTCGAATCAGCTTGCACAGCGGCAGGCGCGCGCTTCGTCGGCGGCGTGTTTGCCTGCCTCGCGCTGGCCGGCGGTGCGAACGTCCTGCTCACCCCGGCGACCATGATCACGTTCTCCAGCGCGCACATGCTCGCGCCCGACGGCCGGTGCAAGACATTCGGGTCGCTGACCCGGCTATGTGGACGCGTCGCATAGCGAGGAGCAATTCGATGGACAGGGCCTTTCCCCAATCCGCAATTTTCGGGACATGGTACGTATTTGCGCGTTTTGACAGGGCGTCGGCGAGCGGCGCTGATGGAAGCGGACGACTGCGTCTACCAGGAGGGAGGGCGATATGCGACGGTTAGCCGATCTCGTGGTGCGGTGGCCCCTGGTGGTGATAGGGGTCTGGGTCGCGATCGCGGTTGCACTTCCGCTGACGTTCCCGAGCCTGAACGAGATGGCCCAGAGGCATCCGCTCGCCATCCTGCCCAGTGACGCTCCGTCGAGCGTCGCCGCCCGGCAGATGACCGAAGCGTTTCACGAATCCGGTTCGGACAACCTACTCGTCGTTGCTTTTATCAACGAAACAGGGCTCAAGCCCGCCGACGAAGCCGCCTATCGCAAGGTGGTGGACGCGCTGCGCGACGACGTCACAGACGTCACGATGGCCCAGGACTTCTTCACCACACCGCAACTGCGCCCCTTCCTTACCAGCAAGGACAAGACGACCTGGGTGCTGCCGGTCGGCCTTGCGGGCGAGATGGGCACGCCCCGTGGCTACGAGGCCTACAACCGGGTTGCCGACCTCGTCAAACACAACGTCGCCGATGGCCCGCTCAAAGTGCACGTCACCGGGCCTGCGGCCACCGTTGCCGACCTCACCGTCGCGGGCGAGCAAGACCGCATGCCTATCGAGATCGCGATCGCCGTCCTGGTACTGCTCGTGTTGCTGGTGGTGTATCGCAACCCGGTCACCATGCTCCTGCCGTTGGCGACGATCGGGGCGTCCTTGGTGACTGCGCAGGCCGTCGTGGCCGGCGTCTCTGATCTCTTCGGAATAGGTGTCTCGAACCAGTCCGTGATCTTTCTGAGCGCGATGATCGCCGGCGCCGGGACCGACTATGCGGTCTTCCTGATCAGCCGCTATCACGACTATCTGCGGCAAGGGGCGGACTTCAATGACGCGGTGAGGCGGGCATTGATCTCGATCGGAAAGGTGATCACTGCCTCCGCCGCCACGGTGGGAGTCACTTTTCTCGGGCTCAGCTTCGCCAAGATGGGGGTGTTCTCCACGATCGGTGTGGCGTGCGCGATCGGGGTCGGGGTGGCATACCTGTCCGCGGTCACGTTGCTGCCGGCCATTCTGGTGCTGGCCGGGCCACGCGGCTGGGTCAAACCGCGGCGCGAACTCACCGCTCGGTTCTGGCGACGGTCGGGGGCCCGCATTGTGCGACGACCGAAGGCCCATCTGGTCGGCAGCCTGCTCGTCCTGGCCATTCTCGCCAGCTGTGCGAGCCTGGTGCATTACAACTACGACGATCGCAAAGCCCTTGGCCCTTCGGCGTCGAGTTCGATCGGGTACGCCGCGCTGGAACGCCATTTCCCCATCAGTCAGGCCGTACCCGAGTACATCCTCATTCAGTCACCGCGCGACCTGCGTACGCCGCAGGCCCTCGCGGACCTGGAGCAGATGGCACAACGGGTCAGCCAACTGCCGAACATCGGGCTCGTCAGCGGCCTCACCCGACCTACCGGAGAGGTGCCGCAGGAGTTCAGAGCCACCTATCAAGCGGGCATTGACGGTGATCGGATGGCCCAGGGCTCGGCCGTGATCAGCGACAACGCAAGATCTCAACCGATTGCAGAACGGGGCCGGCACGCTGGCCGCCAACCTGGGTGATGTGCGCGCTCAGATCAACCGAATCGCGCCCAGCATGCAGCGTCTGATCGACGCCTTCAACTCGATGCGAAGCCAACTGGGCGGAGACAAGTTGGTCAAGGACGTCGAAACCGCTGCCCAGCTCGTGCAGAGCATCAATGCGCTCGGCAATGCCATGGGCGTGAACTTCTCGACCGTCAAGGACATGTTCGCATGGGTGGGTTCGGTGCTGGCGGCGTTGAACAGCAACGCGGTCTGCGATGCCAACCCCTCGTGCAGCGATACCCGCATCCAGTTTCAAAAGCTGGTCGCCGCGCGTGACGACGGACGCCTCGACCAGATCAATACTCTGGCCGGGCAGCTGCAGGGGTTCGGAGACCGACAGACCCTCAACGCAACGGTGAAGCAACTCAATGATGCGCTCTCGCAATTCAGCTCGGCGGTGCGCTCCATGGGTCTCGATCGACCTGGAGGCCTGCAGGCGGGCCTGACTCAGGTCAGGCAGGGCGCCAACCGCTTGGCAGACGGGAGCCAGCAGGTGGCAGGCGGAGTGGACCAACTCGTCGGCCAGGTCAAGCTGATGGGTGCCGGACTCGATGAGGCGGCCGCGTTTCTGTTGGCGATGCGAAGCGACGCCGCGGACCCGTCGATGGCGGGGTTCAATCTTCCGGCCCAAATTCTCCAACTCGACGAGTTCAAGGCGGCCGCGAAGGTGTTCATCTCGCCAGATGGCCACTCGGCCCGGTACCTGGTGCAAACCACACTCAATCCGTTCAGCGCCGAAGCGATGGATCAGGTGAATGCGATCGCCGACGCGCTGGAGCGCGCCGACCTGAACCCAGCGACGTCGGATCCTGGAAGCACACGGGACCTCGACGACCGCGACGTCGCTGGGCACCCGATCGAGGCCCAGGCCGCGGTGCGGTGCTCGGCGCCGGACGCGAAGCCAGCGAGCCGCTGTTGATCGGCTCGGCGAAGACGAACTTCGGGCACCTGGAAGCAGCCGCGGGGATCGCGGGCGTCATCAAGGTCATCCTGTCCGCTCGAGCACGAGACTTTGCCGAAACACCTCCACTTCGACAATCCGAGTAACGTTCCGCCGCAGAACATCGCGACGACCGTCAACTCCAAGGGTGCGAAGACGACGACATATCTGATCCCCGAGCAGCACCTTCCGCTGGTGTTGCCCTTCAAATATCTCGGGGTTGACGAGGGCACGCTCAATCAGCTCGACGGGGTGCTGAAGCCGATGGTGGATGCGGGATATTCGCGAAACGACAATCCGCTGACCGCTCCGATCACGGTGGATCCGGTGCGCGGCTACGACCCGGCCGCCGTCACCGCACCGGCTACGCAGGCCGCCTTCGGCGGCGCCGCCGATCCTGTGTCGCAGCTGCTGGCCGGTTTCCAGTACGTGCTGAATCACGGCGCAGGCTGACGACGACTCCCAGCCGACAAATCGACGAGTTACTACGGACGTAATGTGACGCCTTCGCCCCAGTCTTCCATTCTCTCGATGCTGCATGGACGTGCCAGCCTGCGCCCCAATGACGTCGCGTTCACCTTCACCGATTACGTCGACGACTGGGCGGGTGTTTCCGAGAGTCTCACGTGGTCGCAATTGTCCCGCCGAACATTGAATGTGGCAGGCGAGCTCAGCCTTCATGCGTCGGTCGGAGACAGGGCAGTGATCCTCGCTCCCCAGGGCCTTGACTACATTGCGGCATTCCTGGGATCCATGCAGGCTGGGCTGATCGCGGTTCCCCTCCCGTTGCCACACCGCGGCTCGAGTCACGAGCGGGTGGGTGCCGTCCTTGCCGACACGTCCCCCTCGGTTGTTCTCACAACGTCTGCGGTGACATCAGATATCGCCGAATATGTTGATCAAACACGCCTGGACGCTGTGCCGAAGATCGTCGAAATCGACTCGATGAATCTGGATGTCGATGGCGAAACAGTGCCTGGGACAACCGAATTACCCAGCACAGCGTATTTGCAGTACAGCTCTGGTTCGACCCGGCTGCCAACCGGGGTCATAATCTCGCACCGTAACCTGCAGGTGAATTTCGAACAGCTGATGCGCAGCTATTTCACGGACTCCCCCGTCAAAGCACCGCCTATCGAGACGATTGTTTCGTGGTTGCCCTTTTACCATGACATGGGTTTGGTGCTGGGGGTCTGCGCACCGATCCTGGGCGGCTTTCGTGGTGAGCTGACAAGTCCGGTTGCGTTTCTGGAAAGGCCGGCCAGATGGGTGCGATCGCTGGCGGAGAATTCTCATGCCTTTTCGGCGGCGCCAAACTTCGCCTTTGACCTGGCCGCCCGAAAGACCACCGACAGCGACCTGGCCGGGCTGGACCTCGGCGGGGTGGTGGGCATCATCAGCGGCTCGGAACGTGTCGAGCCGGGCACATTGCGACGCTTCGTTGATCGGTTCGCGCACTTCAACTTTCGAGACCACATGATGCGACCGTCATATGGCTTGGCGGAGGCGACCGTATTCGTGGCCAGTGGCACCTGGAGTGAGTCATCGGAGGCGGTCCACTTCGATCTCGAGGAGCTGTCCGCAGGCCGGGTTCAGCGGTGTTCGCCGGGGGCCGGCGCAGAGCTGGTCAAATACAAAGTGCCGCAATCGCCATCGTTGCGCATCGTCGATTCCGACACAAACCGCGATAGCCCGGACGGCTTGGTCGGCGAGATCTGGGTGCATGGCGCCAATGTTGCCGAGGGCTACTGGCGCAAACCGCCGGAGGAGCAGCGTGCGTTCGGCGCAGTGCTTGTCGACCCTTCGCCGGGCACACCCGACGGCCCCTGGCTGAGAACCGGCGACCTGGGCTTCATCTCCGATGGTGAGTTGTTCATCGTCGGCCGCATCAAGGACCTGCTGATCATTCGTGGGCGTAATCACTACCCCGAGGACATTGAGGCGACGGTCCAAGAGATCACAGGTGGTCGGGTCGCGGCGATATCAGTACCGGTGAACAGTACTGAGAAGCTGGTCACCGTCATCGAGCTCAAGAAGCGAGGAGATTCCGACGAGGAGGCGATGCACTGGCTCAGCGGGGTCAAAAGCGACGTCACCTCAGCGATATCCAATGCGCCCGCCGAGTTCGGGATCTCGTTCTGGTCTCGCCGGGTTCGATTCCCACCACGACGAGCGGCAAGATCCGGCGTGCCGTCTGTGTCGAGCAGTACCGGCAGGACCAATTCACCCGGTTGGACGCTTAAGCCGGCCGGTGAGCGCACCCGGGAATGACCAATGTTGGTGACTGTCCTGGTAATGGCGGCTGCCGTCAGCGTCGAACCATTCCGAATCGGGATGACCGTGCTCATGCTGAACAGGCCCAGGCCGGTGTTGCAACTGCTTGCATTCCTCAGTGGCGGCTTCGTCATGGGAATGACGGTGGGTCTGGTCGTCCTGTTCGTGTTTCACCGCGCATTGCAGGAGTCCAGCTATTTCACGCTGCCCAACGTCCAGATTGTGATCGGGCTGCTGGCGCTATCGGTCGCTGTGGTCGTGGCCGTCCCCGGACTGTGGGACCTGCGTCCGACAAGGTTGGCCAGGCCGGCCAAACAACTGCTGAGCGGGCCCTCACTCGCGGTCGCGGGAGTCGCCGGTCTCGGCATCGCGTTGCCGTCGGTCGACTATCTCGCCGCGCTCGCCGTCATCTTGGCCTCCGGGGCGGCAGCCCTGACGCAAGTCGCGGTGCTGTTGATGTTCAACCTCGTGGCCTTTGCACTCATCGAGATTTCGTTGCTGACCTATCTACTGGCGCCCAAGGCAACGGTCAGGTGGCTGGAGTCGCTGAACAACTGGATTCGATCGCGTCGCCGCGTTGAAGTCGCAATCCTGCTGGCCGCGGTCGGCTGTGTGTCCCTCACGGCCGGCGTGGCCAGTTGATGTACGGCGTGAAGATCGCGCTGGACATCCTGAGCGCCGATGACCTGCCGGTCCACGTCCCGCGCGGCGTGTGAAGATGGAACTGATGGCATCCAACGATCTGAGTCCCACCAGCCTGCGCGAAGCCTTCGGGCACTTCCCGGCCGGCGTCATCGCGATCGCTGCCGAAGTGGAGGGCGTTCGGGTGGGGCTGGCAGCAAGCACCTTTGTCCCCGTTTCACTGGACCCGCCGTTGGTGTCCTTCTGTGTGCAGAACACCTCGGAAACGTGGCCCAGGCTGAAGGATCTGCCGTTCCTGGGGATCAGTGTGCTCGGCGAGGCCCACGACGCGGCCGCGCGCACCCTTGCGGCCAAGACCGGCGACCGGTTCGCGGGCCTGGAGACCGTGTCACGGGACTCCGGCGCGGTATTCGTCGCGGGCACGAGCGTCTGGCTTGAAAGCGCCATCGAGCAGGTCGTCCCCGCCGGAGATCACACGATCGTGATTCTGCGAGTCAGCGACATCACCGTACATTCCGATGTACCGCCGATTGTCTTTCACCGCAGCACATTTCGCCGGCTAGGCGCCTGACTACGGACGAGTCGCGAGCTCGTCGCGGTAACCCTGGATGCGCTGCTCGAGTTCGTCGGCGTCGGCAGGCCGACCTTCCTTGCGAGCCAGCTCGGCCCGCGCGCTCAGCTCACGGATCGCGGTGCGAATGTCGTTGATGCTATGAGGCTCTCGCATGTTCATACTGCTGCCTTTCGACGGTGATTGGCCGCTGTTTGAAGAGTACCCGCGAGAGCGTCGCGCTCAACGCCTCCTGCGGTGTTTGTCTGTTCCGGCTCGTCACCCTCGCCGGAAGAGTTTGTCCCCGAGCCACACCACCGGGTCGTACTTGCGATCGGCCGCGCGCTCCTTGAGTGGAATCAGCGCATTGTCGGTGATCTTGATGTGCTCGGGGCACACCTCGGTGCAGCACTTGGTGATGTTGCAGAAGCCCAGTCCGTTCTCCTCCTGCGCCTGCACGGAACGACGGTCGAGCGTGTCCAGCGGATGCATATCGAGTTCGGTCTGGCGCATCAGGTAGCGCGGGCCCGCGAACGCCTTCTTGTTCTCTTCGTGATCACGCACCACGTGGCAGGTGTTCTGGCACAGGAAGCACTCGATGCACTTGCGGAACTCCTGTGAGCGGTTCACGTCCTCCTGCATCATCCGGTACTCGCCCAGCTGCAGATCCTTCGGGGGCGTGAATGACGGTATTTCCCTGGCCTTTTCGTAGTTGAACGACACATCGGTGACGAGGTCGCGAATCACGGGGAACGTCCGCAGCGGCGTGATCGTGATCGTCTCGGTCGGGTCGAATGTCGACATCCGGGTCATGCACATCAGCTTCGGTCGGCCGTTGATTTCGGCAGAACACGAGCCGCACTTGCCTGCCTTGCAATTCCACCGCACCGCGAGATCGGGCGTCTGCGTCTGCTGGAGCCGGTGGATGATGTCGAGCACCACCTCGCCCTCGTTGACTTCCACAGAGAAGTCCTGCAGCGCACCACCGTCGTCGTCGCCGCGCCAGACCCGCAGCTTCGCCTGGTAGCTCATCAGCTTCTCCTTGCCGGGTGGTTGACGAGTTCTTCTGGGGTGAAGTACTTCTCGAGCTCTTCGATGTCGACCAGCTCGAGGAGGTCCTCTCGCATCGGGACCTGGTCCTCACCGGTGATGCTGACATCGGGGACAACCGCGTCCCCTTCGGCCCGGCACACCAGCAGGACCTTGCGCCAATTCGGATCCATCGACGGGTGGTCGTCGCGGGTGTGGCCGCCGCGGCTCTCGGTGCGCTCCAGCGCGGCCTTGGCCACGCACTCGCTGACCAGCAGCATGTTGCGCAGGTCGACGGCCAGATGCCAGCCGGGGTTGAACTGCCGGTGGCCCTCCACGTGCACATGCTTGAAGCGCTCCCGCAACTCGCTCAGCTTGACCAATGCCTCGGAGACCTCGTCGGCGTTGCGGATGATGCCGACCAGCGAGTTCATCGTGTCCTGCAGGTCGAGGTGCAGCGTGTACGGGTTCTCGGCTTTGTCGCCGTTCGTCGGGCCGTCGAACGGCGCCAGCGCCAGTTTGGCGGCCTCGGCGACGGCCTCGTCGGACACCTGTGGCCGATCTGCCAACGCCCGGACGTAGTCGGATGCGCCGAGCGCGGCACGGCGGCCGAACACCAGCAGGTCCGAAAGCGAATTGCCGCCCAGCCGGTTCGAGCCGTGCATGCCGCCTGAGCACTCACCCGCGGCGAACAGCCCCGGGGTGCGCGCGGCGCCGGTGTCGGGGTCGACCTCGATGCCGCCCATCACGTAGTGGCAGGTCGGACCGACTTCCATCGGCTCCTTGGTGATGTCGACCTCCGCCAGTTCCATGAACTGGTGGTACATCGACGGCAGCCTGCGCTTGATCTCCTCGGCGGGCAGCCGCGACGCGATGTCGAGGAAGACGCCACCGTGCGGTGAGTTACGCCCGGCCTTCACCTCGGAGTTGATGGCGCGCGCCACCTCGTCGCGGGGCAGTAGGTCGGGCGTGCGACGCGCGGAGTCGTTGTCCTTCAGCCACTGGTCGGCTTCTTCGATGGTCTCGGCGTACTGGCCTTTGAACACCGGCGGGATGTAGTCGAACATGAACCGGGTGCCTTCGGAGTTCTTCAGCACCCCGCCGTCGCCGCGGACGCCCTCGGTGACCAGGATGCCCTTCACGCTGGGCGGCCAGACCATGCCGGTCGGGTGGAACTGGACGAACTCCATGTTGATCAGCGTTGCGCCGGCCCGCAGCGCCAGCGCGTGCCCGTCGCCGGTGTACTCCCACGAGTTCGACGTCACCTTGTAGGACTTGCCGATCCCACCGGTGGCCATCACCACGGCGGGCGCCTCGAAGAGGATGAAGCGCCCGCTTTCCCGCCAGTAGCCGAACGCCCCGGCGATCCTGTCGTCGTCCTTGATCAGGTCCGTGATCGTGCACTCGTGGAAGACCTTGATGCGGGCCTCGTAGTCGCCGAACTCGGCCTTGTCCTCCTGCTGTAGCGACACGATCTTCTGCTGCAGGGTGCGGATGATCTCCAGGCCGGTGCGGTCGCCGACGTGAGCAAGTCGCGGGTAGGTGTGGCCGCCGAAGTTGCGCTGGCTGATGCGCCCGTCCTTGGTGCGGTCGAATAGGGCGCCGTAGGTCTCCAGCTCCCACACGCGGTCGGGAGCCTCCTTGGCGTGCAACTCGGCCATGCGCCAGTTGTTCAGGAACTTCCCGCCGCGCATGGTGTCCTTGAAGTGGACCTGCCAGTTGTCCTTCGGGTTGGCATTGCCCATCGCGGCCGCGCAGCCGCCCTCGGCCATCACGGTGTGGGCCTTGCCGAACAACGACTTACACACCACGGCGACCTTCAAACCACGTTCACGCGCCTCGATGACCGCACGCAAACCCGCGCCGCCGGCACCGATCACGACCACGTCGTATGGGTGCCGTTCGACCTCAGCCATAAATCCTCACTATTCGCAGTTAATGTGACGAAAACCGTTCTCAGCCAATGAATCTGAGATCGTGGATCGTGCCACTGGCCACTAGCGCGATGTAGAGGTCGGTCACGATCAGCGTGCCAAGGGTGATCCACGCGTACATCTTGTGTCTGGTGTTCAACCGGCTCACCTGTGACCAGAACCAATAGCGCACAGGGTGTTTGGAGAAGTGCCGGAGGCGGCCGCCGACGATGTGTCGGCAGGAGTGGCATGACAACGTGTACGTCCACAGCAGGATCACGTTCACCACGAGAACGATGTTGCCCAGCCCGAATCCGAAGCCCGAGGGAGATTGGAATGCCACGATCGCGTCGTAGGTGTTGATCACCGAGATGATCGCGGCGATGTAGAAGAAGTATCGGTGCGTGTTCTGGACGATCAACGGGAATCGGGTCTCGCCAGTGTATTTCGCGTGCGGTTCTGCCACGGCGCACGCCGTAGGGGACTGCCACACCGACCGGTAGTAAGCCCCGCGGTAGTAGTAGCAGGTCAGGCGGAACAACAGCAGGAACGGCAGTGTCAACGCCGCATAGGGAAGCCACCAGACGTCGGGCAGGATCTGGGGCCAGAAGTGGCTGGCCTCAGGTAGACAGCCCTTGCTGATACACGGTGAATAGAACGGAGTCAGGTAGTGGTACTCGGGGACGTAGTAGTTGTTCTGCAGAAACGCCCGCACCACGCCGTAGATCAGGAAGACGGCGAAGCCCAGGTCGACGATGAGCGGCGACTGCCACCACCGGTCGGTGCGCAGCGTGCGCTGCGGAATTTGGGCACGGCTCGGCGAAAAGACGCCGGTCGCCTTGCGGTCGGCGGTGGGTGCGCTCACGTTTCCCTTTCGGTGTGTTACGTCCCGATCAGACAGCCGCGGCGTTAGCCGGCGACTCCTCGGTCGTCTTCATCTCCCCAGAAGGCGGTTTCGTCGGGGGTGTCAGGGATGGCGATCTTCTCGGCGCCATGGTGGTGGCGGGTCACGCCACGGGTGAGTTCCAGCTCCTCGGCGTCGATGTCGAGCCGGTCGATGTCGTTGAGGATGCGTTCGGCATCGTTGACGATGCGGCGGGTGGCGGGGCTGTCCCCGTATTTCGACGCCAACGATGTCACGCACCGCCGGAGACTTCCGATTAGCTCGTGCAGCTCGGTAAGTTCGGTAGTGCTCGACATTTGACCTCCTTGGGCTGAAGGGTGTCTCGGATCACAGTACGACACCCGATGTTAGTTACATCAGGGGGTTTGGAGTGAGACAGATCACGTCACCAAGGTGGAGGTAGCCCGATGTCCGACCAGGTCCTCAAGGAGCGTGCCCAAACATTGCTGGCCTTGCACCAGCCCGGCAATCCGGTGGTGCTACCGACGGTCTGGGACGCGTGGTCGGCGAGGCTGGCGGCCGACGCCGGGTTCGCGGCGCTGACGGTCGGCAGCCATCCGATGGCCGATTCGGTGGGCAAGGCGGACCGGGAGGGCATGACGTTCGACGACGTGATCACGCGCGTCAAGCAGATCACCGCGGCAGTCGACGTGCCGGTATCGGTCGACATCGAATCGGGGTACGGCCAATCGCCCACCCGACTGATCACGGGCCTGCTGGAGGCCGGCGCCGTCGGCCTCAACATCGAGGACACGGTGCACTCCGAGGGCGGGCGGCTGCGGTCGTCCAGCGAGCACGCCGAGCTCGTCGGTGCTCTTCGCAAGGCGGCCGACGCCACCGGCGTACACGTCGTGGTCAACGCCCGCACGGATCTGTTCCTACGGCAGGACGGCGACGAATCCGACCGTGTCGAGCGCGCGATCGCGCGGCTCAAAGAATCCGCAGCGGCGGGGGCCGATTCGTTGTATCCGGTGGGCCGTCACGACCCGGATACGTTGCGGCGCTTGGCTTCCGAGCTGCCACTGCCGATCAACGCGATCGCGCTCCCCGACCAGGATGATCCCGCGTCGTTCGGGCCGCTCGGGGTTGGCCGGATCAGCTTCGGCCCGTTCCTGCAGGGTGCACTTTCCGGGCGTGCGAAGGAGATCCTGGCCCGCTGGGCCTAGCATTCCCGCCGTGAGCGGTGACGACGACGAGCCCAGCTGGCACGACCAGCAACCGGTGATAGTGGCCGCGGGAGTCGCGGGGCTGGTGCTGCTGGCGTTGTTGGTGTGGGCGGTGATCCACACCGCCAACAAGTCGACGACGCCACCCGAACCGGTCGACTTTCCGCCGTCGTCGGCTACGTCGTCGACGTACACGACCGAGTCGACGTCGAGCACGAGCTACACGATGCCGAGTGTGCAAACCAGCCAGGACAACCCGATCGTCACCGGGCCACCCCCGTCGACGCCGTCGGACGAGGGGCCGGGCGACGTCGAAACGACGACGTCGACCACGACGACCAACCCGTACCCGACGACGACGCCGACGAACGCCGGCCACGTCTAGAGACGATCAGTCGGCAATGCTCTTGATGGGTTCCAGCAGCCGATGCGGTCGCCTGAGCACCTGGCTGACGGGGTCTTCGCGAGGCACCCGGTCGCGGGGCCGGCGTGGTGGGTGCACAACGAGGTCCGCCGCGTCGGGTTGACGGTCGCAGCCGGTGCAGGTCCCGTCGGGTTGGATCGTGCCGCCGCAGCCGACGTGTCTGTACGTGCGTCGGACCGGCTTCTCCAGGTAGTTCTCGTTGCCCCAGGTGATCAGCGACCAGATGGTCGGCCAGAGCCTGCGCCCCTTCTCGGACAGCACGTACTCGTCGTGGCGCGTGTCCGATGACGTCTTGGTGAACACGCCCTCGGCGACAAGCAGTGCGAGGCGATCGGCGAGCACCGCTTTCGGGATTCCGAGGTGAGCCTGGAAGTCGCTGAAACGGCGGACGCCGTAGAAGGCGTCGCGCACGATCAGTAGGGTCCAGCGCTCGCCGACAATTTCGAGGGACCGGGCGATCGGGCAGCTCTCTGCTGTGTATTCGCGGGGAAGTGCCATAAAACCCAGTATCACACCTTGCCGGTTCATTCACCGAACCATACGATACGGAATCGAAGGTTCATTCACCGAACCATTGGAGGCTGATCGATGAGGGCTGTTCAGTACGACCGCTTCGGCGGTCCGGAGGTGCTCCAGTACGTCGACCTACCCGACCCGCGCCCCGGTCCAGGCGAAGTTCTCATTCAGACCGCCGCGATCGGAGTCAACTTCCCGGACATCCGCGAGCGCCTCGGTGTGTACAACAAGGCCGAAACAAGGGTCGGCGGTGTGCAACTGCCTCAGGTGGGTGGGATCGCGGTCGCAGGCACGGTCGTCGACAACGGGTCGGACACCAGCGGCGACCTGATCGGCAGGCGGGTTGTCGCGCTTATGAAAAAGGGCGCCTACGCGGAGCGCGCCGTCGCCGCGGAGGCGCTGTGCGCTGTCGTCGACGACGACGCCGACGTGATCGTATTGGCTGGTTTCGCAGCGCAGGCGGCATGCGCCCATCTGCTGCTGCAGGCGTCGACGACGCTGCGCCCCGGTGAGGCATTGCTGGTGCACGGCGCAGCCGGAGGGGTGGGCAGCCTCGCCGTTCAGATCGGAAAGGCCCTTGGCGCGTCGCCGGTCATCGGCACCGCCAGCACGGAAGAACGCCGCAGTTTCGTGATGGAACTCGGTGCTGACGCCGCGATCGGCTACGACGAGCCGGACTGGCCCGCAAGAGTTTTGGAGCTCACGGGAGGCCGAGGCGTGGACGTTCTCATCGAATCCATCGGTGGTGACGTCTTCGAGCAGAACTTCCACGCACTGGCCACGTTCGGCCGGTACCTGCTGCTCGGTTCGACCCGCGGCCCAGGTGACCCATTCGCGCCGCGTCGCCTGATGACGAAATCGCAAGCGATGGTGGGCTTCTACCTGCCGGTGTTCTACGACCGGCCGGAGTTGATCGGAGACGCGTTGCGGTTCCTTGCCGACGGCGTCAAGGAGGGGTTCATTACACCGAAGGTGGATGCCGTGCTGCCGCTGGGCCTCGCTGCGGAAGCTCATCGCCGGCTCGAGGATCGGTCCGTGCGTGGTGTCATCGTCCTAGACCCGACGGCTCAGTGAGGAGTACACGCATGACCGATTCGCGCACACACGTGCACCGCATGACGCGGGTGGACATCTTCACCGGCGTCGGATTCGACGATTTCATAACGGCTTTCGAGACGGCCGCGCCGCGCTACGACCCGGTCCCGATGCAACGGATCGTCGAGTCCGGCGGCACCTGGGAGGACGTGCGCGCCAAAGTCGCCGAGAACGCGCCCAACGAACTGATGGTCTACGCGAAGGTCGACGCCGTGCCGCTGCTCAGCGTCGCCGGCCACGATGTCGCGGCGGTCGAGTACCTTCTCGGCAACCACGTCATCGCCGAAACCATGTTCCGCCACGACCCGAGGGCGCTGCTGTATGCGCCCCTGCGGGTGCTGGTGTACAGCGACCCCGATCGCAACGCGGTGTTCTCGATGGACCAACCGAGTACGGCTTTCGGCAGCCTGGGCATTCCCGAGGTCACCGAAGTCGGTTTGAGTTTGGACCGTAAGGTGGCAAACCTATTGCGGGTCATCGGGGTTGACCCGGGCCAGGCGTTCGAGGCCTAGCAGAAACCCGACGTATTCGTCGGCTCCGTCAATTAAGATGGGCCGATGAATGCGTCGAAGTATCGTGCGAGCGCCATAGCGCTGCTTGTCGGGGCCGCGAACGTCGTCGCCATCACCACCGCAGGCACCGCGCCGGCCGCGAATGGGCCGACACTCGTGCCGTTCGTAAGCTGGTTCAGGAACTGCAGCTTCCAGCAGACGTATTGGGTGTCAGCTACGGGCTCCGGCAGCGGTGACGCGCTGATCGGGGCCGGCTCGGACGGCGTCACCGCGGACGTGCGCCTTCAGACCGCCATGCCCAACACGCGGTACACGGCCCGGCTGATCCAGGTGCCCCGCGCGTCGGCAAGGACCTGCACCGCGGGAGATCCGGGAGTGGCCGTCGGCGAACTCTTCACGGACGGAAGCGGCACCGGATCCACCAGGTTGCAGGGCCCCCTCATGGAGGGCGCGACGGGTGCCTGGGTTTCCATCGACGGACCGCCGAAGCCCGGCAGGGTCATCGGCGAGTTCTACACCTCAGAGATCCTCGCCGCCCTGTAGGCGGATACGGAAAATCCGGTGGAACCCCCTGGGCCCCACCGGATTCTCTTGTCGCGAGTGTTACTTGCTCTCGATCGCGATGCGCTGTGCCTCTGCGCCCTTGTGCGCACCGGCGACCCGTACGGTCAGCACACCGGCGTCATACGACGCGGTGATCGCATCGCTGGTGACGTGGGCGGGCAGCTTGAACGACCGCCGGAACGACCCGTAACGGACCTCGCTGAGCGTCCGCCCGTCCTTCTCCTCCGAGCGTTCGTCGCGGCGCTCACCACGAATGACAAGCTGACCCTTGTCGACCTCGACGTTGACGTCCTTCTCGACGTCTACGCCCGGCAGCTCGACCCGCACGACTGCGTCGTCGCCATCCTTGGCGATTTCGGCGGCCGGGCTGAAGCCGGTGAACACGCCCTGCTTTACCCAGCGGTCGATGTCCCAGGCGGGCCGAGCCCACAATGTCACTTGGCTCATCGTTGAATCTCCTCCGTTTGTCGTGACCGGCACCACGCCGGTCCGCTACCTAATAGAACTTGAGTCGATCCCGCTCATGTTCCAGCAGGGCGTTCGCCGTCAGCGAACCGCTCACACCCTGCGGGCGGCGACGGTGAGCACACCGTGATGGGCGCTTCACATGAGGCGACATTCCGGCAATGTCCGCTGCTTAGCCTCTGCGGCATGCGGTCTACATCAAGCGTCGTGGTCGTCGGCCACGGCATGGTCGGTCACCGGTTCGTCGAGGCACTGCGCTCGCGCGACGCGGACGGCGCATGGCGGGTGACCGTGCTCGCCGAGGAGACCGACGCGGCTTACGACCGCGTCGGGCTGACCGGCTACACCGAGCACTGGGACCGCAGCCTGCTCGCCCTCCCCGGCAACGACTACCGCGACGACGACCTCGTCGAGCTGCGGCTCGGTAGCCGCGTCACCGCGATCGACCGCGCCGCCAAGACAGTGCTGACGGCCGACGGTGCGTGCATCGACTACGACGCGCTGGTGCTGGCCACCGGCTCGTACGCGTTCGTGCCGCCTGTGCCGGGCCACGATCTTCCGTCGTGCCACGTGTACCGCACGCTCGACGACCTCGACGCGATCCGCGCGGACGCGGTGCGCGCGGTCGCAGGCGGCCATGTGCCCGGGGTGTGGTTACGGTGGTGCGTCTGCTTCTCGAGGCCGCCAATGCGGCCATCGGGCTGCAGACCCACGTCGTGGAGATGGCGCCGCGGCGAGCCCAGCGCTGACGAAGCGGGTCGGCGCGCTGCCGGATGATCGCCAGGATCTCCGTGCACGTCGGCGTCGGCGCCACCGGCCGGATCTGCCCGCCGGCGGTCCGGAAGACTGACTCGTGCGGGACGCTGAGCCGGATTCATCCACGCCGGTCTCGCCGCCCCCGTGACGAGCTGCCCGCGCCGTCGGCATGCGCCGAGCGTGGCGGCGTGCTCACCGATCTATCCTGTGCCACTGCGGATCCCACATCTACGCGGTGGGTGAGGTCGCCGATCGAAGGTCGCTGCTACGGACTGGTCGGGCCCGGCTACACCAGCGCCGAAGTCGTCGCCTCGGCTGCTGGGCGGCGCCGCCGACGCGATCGCCCCAGCCTGTCGACAACGACGCAGTGAATCACATCTACGCCAAGCTCGCCGAGACGCGGTCGGCGATCCTGGTCGGCGACGCGTCGGCCTACGGCGTGCTGCGGCCGATGGTCGGCGAACCGCTGCCCGGTGACCCGCTGGCGCTGATCTCGCCTTCCGGATCCGACGGCGGCGCGGGATTGGGTGTCGGCGCGCTGCCCGCGGCCGCGCAGATCTGCTCGTGCAACAACGTCACGAAGGGTGACCTGTGCGACGCGATCGCGGAGGGCTGCAGCGATGTCCCCGAACTCAAAAAGTGCACGTTGGCCGGCACGTCCTGCGGCTCGTGCGTGCCACTGCTCAAGCAGCTGCTTGAGGCCGAGGGCGTCGAACAGTCCAAGGCACTGTGCGAACACTTCAGCCAGTCGCGCGCCGAGCTGTTCTCGATCATCTCCGCTGGGCCTTCTGGGTCGGTCCGCACGTTCTCTGGCTTGATCGAACGGTTCGGCACAGGAAAGGGTTGCGACATCTGCAAACCCGCCGTCGCGTCGATCCTGGCGTCGACCAGTTCGGACCACATCCTCGACGGCGAGCAGGCGTCGTTGCAGGACTCCAACGACCACTTCCTGGCCAACATCCAGAAGAACGGCAGCTACTCGGTCGTGCCGAGGTCGCCGGCGGTGAGATCACCCGGAGCAGCTGATCCTGATCGCGGGGCCGGAGGTGTAGTCGTCCAGCGTGCTCACCCCGACCAGAATTCCGGCGCCGAGGATCATCCCGACGAACACCGCCAGCGTCACCCGACCACCGCCGATGCGATCGGCTAGCTTGCCGCCGTACACCCGCGACAGTGACCCGAGCAACGGGCCGATGAACGCGATCTGCGCGGCGTGCAGCGACGCCTGCGCCGCGCTCTGACCGCCCGCGGCGAAGTTCAGCTGCAGCACCTGGCCGAACGCGAACGCGAAGCCGATGAACGAGCCGAACGTGCCGATGTAGAGCAGCGAGATCACCCAGGTGTCGCGTTCCCGCAGGATCGATCCCATGGCCGTCAGGTCGATCTTGTGCTGCTCGAGGTTGTCCATGTAGAGCGCGGCGCCGATCCCCGCGATGGCCAGCGCGACCAGGTAGACCGCGCACACCCAGTAGGGCTGGCGGTTGCCGAGGGTGGCGATGACGAGCAGGCCGACGATCTGGACCATCGGCACCCCGATGTTTCCGCCGCCGGCGTTGATGCCCAGTGCCCAACCCTTGAGCCGCTGTGGGTAGAACGCGTTGATGTTGGTCATCGACGACGCGAAATTGCCGCCGCCGAGGCCGGCCAGTGCTGCGCACACCAGATACGGCCACAGCGGAAGGCCCGGGTGGGCGAGCAGCAGCATGGTGCCGACGGTCGGGATCAACAACACGAACGCCGAGAACACGGTCCAGTTGCGACCGCCGAACGTCGCGGTGGCCAGCGTGTACGGGATTCGCAGGCAGCCGCCGACCAGCGTCGCGGTCGCGCCGAGCAGGAACTTGTCGCCGGCTGAGAAGCCGTACACGGCCTCTGGCATGAACAGCACCATCACCGACCAGATGGACCAGACGGAGAAGCCGATATGCTCCGCGACCACCGACCAGATCAGGTTGCGGCGGGCGATGTTCTTGTTACCGGCCTCCCACGCGGGGACGTCCTCGGGATCCCAATCCGTGATGCGATGCGACATGCCGCCAACGCTAGGAACGCTTTATTGCGCCAAAGCGCCCCGCGATAACCCCGCCGTGAACTTCCCCTCACGTTGTTGAAGACCCCCGTGTGAGATCTAGTCGACGCGGTGGGCGTGCACCACGGTGAACGGCAGATACACCCGATCGCCGTCGAGCAGGTCGGCGATCCGCTCGAACCGCGCGGTCACCTCTCGCATCTGTTCGAGCGCTTCGGGCGGCAGCTGCTCGACCATCGCTTTCGGGAAGGCGTCGTCACCGGTCCGGAATCCGGTGGTGTTGCCCAAATAGGCGGTGGGGCCGAGGAAATCGATGCGCCAGCCGTTGGCCGTCAAGGTGTCGCGCAGGTTGGACTCCGGCACGTGACCCATGGGTGCGATGACTCCGTTGATGTTGCCGTCGGAGAAACAGAACAGATGCAGGCGTGCCCCCGGCCGCGTCGCGCGGTACAGGGCGGCGATGTAGGCCTGCTGGCCTTCCTCGTCGAGGCAGTGGTAGAGCGCGCTGTCGACCACGGTGTCGAAGCGACCCTCATATCCCGTCAGCTTGGTGGCGTCGGCTACAGCGAACGTCACCGACAGGCCTGCGTCGGAAGCGCGACGGCGGGCTTCCTCGATTGCCGCCGCTGAACCGTCCAGTCCGGTGACCGAGTGTCCACGCGATGCGAGATAGATGGAGTTGTCGCCGAGGCCGCAACCGATGTCGAGCACTTCACCTGAAAAACCGCCCAGCGCTTCGAGTTCCATCAACCGGGGCTGTGCCTGATGGATGTCCCACGGGATACCGATCGGCGGAGGCGCGCCCTCGAAGGTTGGTTCCCCGCGGTACAGCTTGTCGAAGGTCTCCGGGCCGGGGCGAAACGCTGGAGTGGTCACTCTCCCCAACGTACGCCGCGGTGGCTACCAGACGTCGCCGTCGCGCCAGTCGCACGTGATCTCGGCGGCGGTGTCGAGCTCAATCGACACCGGAAAGACGAACAGCCCGGTGTCGTCGTCGGGGGTGCGCGTTACGCCCGCAGGCGCCAACACCGACGTCTGTCCGCGCCACGGCAGCCAGCCGCGCGAGGTGTACATGTGCCTGCCCGCCTCCGACACGCTGAGGGCGCCCAGTTGGTACGCGCCGCGCAGCACCTGTTCGACGGCGTCCATCAGCGCTCCGGCGAGACCCTGCCCTCGCCAGTCCTCCCGCACCGCCACGCCTTCGACGTACCCGCAGCGCAGGGCGGTGTTGAGATACAGCAGCCTGCGCTGCACGACGGCGGCGTGTGCGATCAGGGCGCCGTGATAGCCGATCAGCGCATGCATGCCGCCGAGTGCGTGCTCCCAGTCAGCGTCGGAGAACCCACCGGCGAAGGCCTCGATGACCATCCGGCGGGCATCCTCGCGAGTCTCGTTGTCGAGGTCGGCGGTGTGGACCAGGCGGGCGCTATGGACCTGCGTGTGCACACTGACTGTCTACCAGGATCAGGTGCGCACATGCCTGTCGAGCGTGAAGTTATTACCCGGTCTTCGACCGAATGTGTGTCATAAGTTCACATTCGCCGGCGACTCACTCGGAGAACGGCCTCCGCGGGCGCGACCAGTGCAGCCGCACCGTCTGCCCGGGGCGGATCTGGGCGACCTTGTCGATGTCCTCGTCGGTCACCACGCCGATGACCGGATAGCCGCCGGTGACCGGATGGTCGGGCCCGAGGATCACCGGAAAACCGTTCGGCGGCACCTGGATTGCGCCACGCGTCGCGCCCTCGCTGGGCAACTGACGGTCCGGCCAGCGGTACTCCAACGGCATGCCGATCAGCCGCATGCCGACCCGGTCGGTGCGGTTGGTGACCTGCCAGTTGGTGCGGATCAGGATGTCGGGATCGACGAACCAGTCGTCGCGCGGTCCGGGAACCACCCGCAGTTCCAACACTTCGGTTTCGATCGCCGCCACCGGCGCCTGATCCAATTCGGGTAGTTCGCCGCTGTGCGCGCCGACAGGCAGCACGTCGCCCGGCTGAAGGGGCAGCGGACCGATCGCCGACATCACGTCGTAGGACCGCGAGCCCAGCACCGGCTGAAGATCGATGCCGCCGCGCACCGCCAGGTACGTGCGCAGTCCGGCGTGCGGCGCACCCATCGAGATCACCTCGCCGTCGTGCGCGTAGTGAATGCTGTTGGTGCCGAACGGCTTTCCATTTACCGAAGGATCGGTGTCGGCGCCGGTCACCGCGATCGCCACGTCGCCACCGCGCACCCGCGCCGAGAACCCGCCGAACGTCACCTCGATCGTCGCGTGGTCACTGGGGTTGGCCACCAGCCGGTTGGCCAGCGCGTGGGATCGCCGATCGGCAGCACCGGAGCGGGAGACACCCATATGCGCCAGGCCGGGCCTGCCGAGATCCTCGATCAGCGCGAGCGGCCCGGTACGCAGGACCTCGAGGGTCGTCATGACCTCACCCCTTCGCTTACCGCCCGGAACTGGACCCACATACCGGGTCTCAGCAGCACGGGTGGGTCGCGGTCGACGTCCCACAACTCGGCGGCGTCCTTGGCCATCCGGCCGATGAGCTGCCAGCCACCCGGTGATTCCCGTGGGTAGACGCCGCTGAACTCGCCGGCCAGCGCCACCGAACCCGCGGGCACTCGGGTCCGCGGCTCGGACTGCCGCGGCACGTTGAGCCGTTCAGCAGCACCTATGCCGCCGACCAGGTATGCGAAACCCGGTGCGAAACCACCGAATCCGACGAGCCACGGGGTGCCGGTGTGCGTGGCCACCACCTGGTCGGGCGTCATGCCGGTGAGCCGGGCCACCTCGTCGAGGTCGGGGCCGTCGTACACCACGTCGATCTCGATGTCGGCCCGGCCTGCGATCGGTGCGCTCGCCTCCGACAGCGCCTCGGCCGTCACGCGGAGTTTTGCAAGCCGTTGCCGGGTCGGCGCCTGATAGCGCGGTCCTGCTAGCTTGAGCAGCACCGTGCGCGACGCAGGCACGATATCGAGCACGCCGAGCAGCTCGGCCTCGCGCAGCGCTGCCGCCCACGCCAATACCTCGGCGGTGCTGTCGAACTCGAGCAGCAGCGCCTGATCGCCATAGTCATGAATGGTGATGGGTCCGGTGCTTCGACCGGTATCCATCAGATCCGCAGTCACGCTCATGTGATGAACCTACCCGCGAGTAGCTAAGAAAGGGATAGCTCTTCGAACCTTGCCAGAGGAGCCTTAGCGATGGCTCATATAGTCGCGCCGTATGTCGGCTCGTGACGCTTGATGTAGGCGATCACGCGATAGGTGACCGGCAGCATGATCACCTCGACCGCGGTCTTGTAGAACCAGCCCAAGGCCGTGTACGTGACGAAGTCGCCGAAGGTGCTGATGCCGATGGCCCCCGCCGCGATGCTGCAGAACACCAGCGTGTCACCCAGCTGACCGGCGAAAGTCGAGCCCACGAGCCGCGCCCACAGATGCTTCTCCTTGGTGCGCTCCTTGATGGCGACCACGACCCACGCATTGATGGTCTGCCCGACGATGAAGCCGGCCAGCCCAGCGATGATCAGCTGGGTGTATGCGTGGACGATGTTCTCGAAATGTGCCTCGTTGGTATAGAAGTCGGCGGGCGGCAAGTAGATGGTCACCCAGAAGGTGAGGGCGGCCAGGATGTTCATAGCAAACCCGAGATAGATCGCCCGCCGTGCCGCCTTGAACCCGTACACCTCGGACAGCACGTCGCCGATCACGTAGGTGAGTGGGAAAACGATGAAGCCGCCGTCGGTGATGATCGACCAGTTGCCGATGATCGGCCCGAACGCGACGCCCTTCGTCGCGGTCAGGTTCGAGATGATCACCAGCGCCGTGAAGACCGCGACGAAGATCGGATAGTACTTCGACCCCACCTGAGCGAACGCGGCATGCTGCTCTTCGGTGGCGGTCTGGTCGCTGGTCACGACCACATTAGATCAGGCGAGCACCTTCGAGATCAGGGGCGGCAACTGGTCGGCGACGACCGGGTAAGACAGCGTCGACGCGAACGCGATCGCCCCGGCAAGGTCCTTGCCCGTGAAGACATTGCGCCTCTGAACGGTCGCCTGCAGCTTTGCGACGACCGGATCCGCAAGCAGCGCGGCCTGTTCGTCATCGCTCTCGGTCGTCCAGATGAGCACGTCGGCGACGTCGAGGACCGACGCCATCTTGTCGCGTGACACCAAGCCGCCGCCGGTGTCGGGGATGGTGAAACCCATCTCGGTCAGGAAGTCGGTGCGCCAGCCCGGCGTGGTGACGCGCACGCTGTCCTCGTAGAAGGTGCCGCCGAGCAGCAGCACCTTTTTGCCTGCGAACTGTGGGTTGTTCTTGCCGACGCTCGCGAACTTGTCGCCGACGGCGGCGATGAGCTTGGTCATGTCGTCGGCCTTGAACACCGCCTGACCGATGAGGGTGGCCTGGTCCTTCCACGGCTCGAAGAACGCATCCGGGCCGGACTGCGCGATCGTCGGCGCAATCGCCGACAGCTTGGTGTACGTGTCCTGATCGAGGCCGGCGTTGGTGGCGACGATCAGGTCGGGCTTCAGCGACGCGATCTGATCCGCCTGGATGCCGTCGTTGAGGTTGAGCACCACCGGTTGCGCGCCACCCAATTTGGGCTGCGCCCAGGGCCATACGCCGAACGGCTGGCCGCCGAACCAGTCGGTGACCGCAATCGGGACGACTCCGAGCGCCAGCAGGTCGTCCTGCTCGGTGAAGCCGGCGCTGACGACGCGCTTGGGCGGTGCGGGAATCTTGGTCTCGCCGAAGATGTGCTTGACGGTGACCGAGCCGTCCTTGGCCACCTCGCCCGGCTTCGGCGAACTGCACGCCGCGACCAGCGCCGCGCTCCCCGTCAACGCCAGGAAACCTCGCCGGGACAACGCTGTGGGCACTCGGCGAGACTAGCTAACCCACCTGGAAGTTGCCGAACAACACGGTGGCGAGGCCAAGTGCGACGACGATGTTCACGACCGTCGCCGAGGCGAACACCGCAATCGGCCGCCAGCCCGCGTCCCTCAGGCCCTTCAGTGAGAACTCCAGGCCGATCGAGACGAACGCGAAGATCAGGAACCACGTGCGCAGGTCGTTGACGGTGGCGATATCGGCTGCCGAGCCTTTACCTGCCCACTGCACGTAAAGAGTGCCGATCACCGACGCGGCGATGAAGCCGAGCACGAACTTGGGGAAGCGCTCCCAGAACTGGCCGAGTGTCGGCGTTGCATCGCTGGCGGACTTGCGTTCGACCTTCAGCGCGAAGTAGGCCGTCAGCGCGATCGCGACGACGCCGATCAAGGCGTTCTGCGTGGTCTTGACGATGGTCGCGATCTGCAGGGCGTTCTCACCGGCGATCGCCCCCGAGGCGGCGACCGCGGCCGTGGTGTCGATGTTGCCGCCGATCCAGGCACCGGCGACAGCATCCGACAGGTTGAAGACGTCGGCGAGCCACGGCAGCAGGAAGATCGACGGCAGTGCGAACGCGATCACCAACGACGCGGCGTAGGCGAGCTGTTCCCGCTTCGCCTGCACGGCTCCGGCCGCCGCGATGGCCGCGCTCACGCCGCAGATCGACACGGCCGACGCCAGCAGGGCCCGTAGCTTGTCCTCGAGCCCGAGCCTGCCGCCCAGCCACCAGGTGAACCCGAACACGATGGAGATCAGCAGCAGCGCCTGCACGATCGCCGGTCCGGCAGCGGTGACGAGGACCTTGAGGTTGATCGAGGCACCGAGCAGGACCAGGCCGGTCTTGATGAAGAGCTCGGTGCGGAATCCTTTCGACAGCGCGTCGCGGAGCGCCAGCTTGCTCAGCACAAGGTTGCCGATCAACCCCAAAGCGATTGCGTAGACCGGGAATTCGATCGACTTTGCGATCTTGGCGAACGGGGTGCCGACCGCCCAGTGTGGCACCTGCTGCTCGAGGAACCGGGTGACCGCGCCCAGTGCGATGACGACGAGCACGCCGGCGATGGCGTAGCCGACACCGCTCGAGCCTGCCTCCTTCTTGGTTTCGGTCGTCTGCTCCGTCACGGGATCACGCTGCCCGGGATCGCGCCGACGAGCACGAATGCCAGCAATGCAAGGCCGACGATGACGGCCAGCCAGTCTTCATTGATCTTCACTCTTCGCCCAGGAGGCTCATCGGTCATTCGCGCAACGTATGCACAGCCGTTTCCCAGGTCACCGGTTGCGATCAGTGCGAACCGAACGTCAGACGACGAAGCCTGTCTGTTCGATCGGAGGAAACTCGCCCGCCGCGGTGAGTACGGAGCCGCGATCGAGCTGGCCCTTCTCGACGTCCCTGAACAGCACGCCGATGTTGTCGCCGACCGTCGCTTCGTCGATCGACTTGCGGAACATCTCGATGCCGTAGACACGAGCCTCCAGCGCGCCGTCGATCTGCACGGTGTCGCCAATCCGCAACGCGCCGCTTTCCACCCGGCCGGTCGCGACGACGCCGCGATTGCGGATGACGAACACGTCCTCGACCGTCATACGGAACATGTCAGGAGTGTGCCAGACCTAGCCGCCGATGAAGCCCTTGTTGCGCATCAGGAAGTCCGCCAAGAAGCCTTCGTGCGGAATGTGCGGTGCGCTGTAGTGGGTGGCGTGACGACCGCGGTAGACGTTGGTCACCGTCGGCTCGGTCAGCAGCTCGTCGACCAACTCGTCGTCCCCCGTGATCACGTTGAGGACCAACGAGTTTCGGAGGGGCGCAATGCCGTCGGCCCGCGACCACGGCGAGACCCAGGCGCAGGGGAATGGCAACTCGACGTTGAGCTTGGCCGGGTCGGGTGCGGCCAGCAGGTGCACGGCTGGGCGCAGCGCGGCGAACCCGCCGCCCAGGTCGGCGACCACCTGATCGGCACCCAGCACCGGAATTGTGCCGGCGGCCCTGGCCGCCAGGTGATCGGCGATAGCGCGCGCCGAATCGATGGAAGTCGTTGGCAGAATGGCCCGTTCGTCGGTGTTGGGCAGTGGTGCGATCGTCGACAACCGGTCGGCGATGGCATGCGCCAACGGCGCGGCGTCGCCCTCGTACAACACGGCGGTGGCGTTGACGCACGCCATGCCGCCAAGGTTGGCTATCGAGTCGACGATCGCGTCGAGGTGCTCCCGCCAGTCGCAGTCCGCGGTGATCAGGATCTTGGTACGCCCCGGCCCGTTGGTGAGCACCTTCGGATCGTGCGTGTATCTGTCGACGACGTCCTGGCCGCCGTAGACCATGGCGAGGTCGGCCGCCCCGATGACGTCGTCGGCGACGGTGTGATCGGTCGGCAGATATAGCGCGTGCCCGTCGCGAAAGCCTGCCTGCCGCAGGGCGTGAATGAGCCGGTGGGCGGTGAACGGTTCGCGCCGTGACGGACGAACAGCGACGCGATAGCCCAGCGCGAGTGCCTGTGGCCAGAGGCCGTGCACGCCGGGTGCGTTGCCTGGCGCGTGGACCGCGAGCACCTCGCCGCGTCGTGCCCATACCGCGCCACCGGCGGCGCTCAACTCTCGCCAGTCCGTTTTCGCGCCCGTCGGCTGGGCCGGACGGACGGCGTCGCATGCAATGGTGAGGGATTCGGCGATGGAGTGGGCACCCGCGCGGGCCGCGGCCATCGGCAGGCCGGTCACGCGGCAGGTGAGGTCGACGTACGTTTCGAAGTCCAGTCCGCCGATCGTCGAGGACACGAAGACGCCGGCGGCCTTGGTCAGTGCGGCCTCACGCTCCGCGGCAGGCAGCGGGCGCAGCCTGCGTTGCGCGTCGATCGACCTCGTCACGAAAAGCCTTGGCACGATCGATGATTCCGCGACCGGCAGACCCGCGGTGTCCTTGATGACTTCCCGGTTGCGCGTCCGGTACTCGCCGTCGGGCCCGAGCGCGGGCAGATCGACCAGATGGCCCGTCATCGGTCAGTACACACCTTCGATGACGCGCTCACCGCCGAATACCGCGACGGGTGCGACTTCGCTGACGGAATCACCGATCTGCCCGTCAGGGCCCGGTAGCCGGATCGCGGTGTCGCGTTCCAAGTTGTTCGGGATGAACATGCCCTTGCTGACGTGGTTCATGACCACCTGGCCGCGCGCTCCGTACGGCACCCCGGCGCCGGTATCCGGGTCGATCACCCAGAAGGAGACGTACGGCGAGCGCGGGTCGAAGATGAACGAGTCACCCTCGACGCGGGTCGCCGCCTGGGACAGCACCATCGTGCTGCCGAACGCCATCGCGATCGCCGTGTTCGGGAAGATCTGGCGAAGCAGGTCGACGGTGTCCATATCGACGTGCGCGCCGCTGAGCAGCAGATAGCGGACCTTGCTGTTCACCAAGTCGACCAGGCCGTCGTTACGTGCGATCGCCTCCACCAATGGCGGTGTCGCGTGCAGGTTTACGACGTCCTGGGTCTGCAAGACGTACGTCGCTTGCTCCAGCACGTGGTCCACGTAGGCGGCCATCTCCGAGGTCGCGTTTCGGGCGGCGAGCTTCTTGACCCACCGCGGATCCAGGTCGATAGGGTGAAACACCGAGCCAAGACGCTCGGCGACCACGCGGTCGAAGTGCCCAACGCCGTGTGGGCCGCTCGGCATCAGGCACAGAAGCCCGCGGCCAGGTACAAATCCGCCAGCAGCGAAATCCTCGACCTGCCACCGCGTGACCTGCTCGACCCAATCGGGAAGCTGCGCGGTGCGTTTGGGCGCGCCCGTGGTGCCACCGGATTCGAAGATGCGGGGGATCGGCGGTGGCGACCCGTACCCGCGGGGGATGAGGTCGTCGACGGGGACACTGCGCAGTTCGTCGACGAGATTGGGAAACCGGCGCAGGTCCGCGAAGGTCTGCACCTCTGACAGCGGATCGAAGCCGAGATCCTGGGCCGCGCGAAGCCAGAACGGCGAACCCGTGTCAGCGCCGAAGTGCCAGGCGATCGCGGTGCGCAGGTAGGCCTCGGGATCTGGGGGTGGCCCGTCGCGCGGCACGTCCAGCAGGGAGAAGTCGATGTCTACCACGCGGCCATCGTGTCGCAGGAGGTTGTCCGGGAGATGAACTCAGGACTGCGCGAGTCGCTTGCTGATCAGTCTGGTCAGCCATGCCGGCATGAAGCGGGACCCCGCCGCCATGGCCTTGGTCTGCGAGCCGACCGGAAAGTGCACCTGGTGGATGGCCCGGCGCAGCCACGACGGTTCGACGGCTTTGGCGATCGCGTCGGCGACGTCCTGGGCGGTCAGCCGGATACCGAGCGACTCCGTCGTGCCGGTCTTGATGTGGTCGGTCATCGCGGTCTGCACGTAGAGCGGCCACATCGCGATCACCCGGATCCCGTAACGGTGCCATTCGATATCGAGCGCCTCGGTGATGCCGCGGATGAAGAACTTGGTGGCGCTGTAGTTGGCGAGCTCGGCCTGACCGTAGATCGCCGATGCGGAGGCGAGGTTGACGACGACCGAGTTGGCTGTGTCGCGCAGGTAGGGGAACGCGGCGTGCAATCCATTGACGACGCCTTTGGTGTTGATGTCGATCTCCTTCAGGTGCCTTGCGACGTCGATGTCCTCGAAGTGTCCGGCCAGCAGGATCCCCGCGTTGTTGATCATCACGTCGAGCCGGCCGCCTGCCGTCTCGGCGAATTCGCCCACCCGCTGCGCCATTTCGGCAGGATCGGTGACATCGAGATGTCCGACGACGGCGGTTCCGCCGAGTTCCTGGATCTCGTCGGCCAACGCTTTCAGGCCCACCTCGTCGATGTCGTAGCCACCGACCTTGTAGCCCTTCTCGGCGAAGGTCAGTGCGGTAGCGCGGCCGATCCCCGCGGCGGCTCCGGTGATGAAGACGGCTCTGTTGGGCATACGCCATGATTGCCCACGGCCCTCACTTCATCGTGGCCAGGTTGTGCCAAAGGTTGCGAAGGCTGTCGGTACCGCCGAACAGCGTGGTGAAGTGCGTGGAGTCGATAAGGACGAGGTCGCCCGCACGCTGGCCGGCGGGCGGCATCCAGATCAGCGCGTTGAACTCGGTGTTGCCCGCCTCGGTGAACGGGTGCGGCCTGTTGGGATCGACGCGCTGGCGTCCGAGGACCCGTAATCCGTCGCTTTCCGGCGCGGTGAGTTCGTAGTGCGGTAGGTGCGGGTGGAAGTTGAAGGTGGTGACGTTGTCGAGGAGCCGTGGGCTGTCGAGGTCGCGGATGGCGGTCAGTGGCGCGATTTCCTTGGTGCCTTCGACGACGGCGGGTCGCAGCCCCCATGTGTTGTGAACGGGCACGTCGAGTGCCCGCATCAGCGAGCGGGTGTATTGGCTGAAGCGTTGTTGGCGAGGGACGAGGCGGTCGCCGTGGTGTTCGTACTCGACCTGGCGCTGGCTGTAGTCGTCGGTGAAGCCGACGTCGTGGTGGGGCGCCAGAAGCAGACAGGTGCCCTCTCTTTTGAGCCATTCGGTGATCGCCGCGATCTCTTCGGGGGCGGCTTCTTGTTCGGAGAGCAGATGGTCGAGACCGAACACCATGAGCGTGTCGGTGTCGGCCAGCACGCGTTCGTCGATCGGGAGCTTGTAGCCGGCTTGGTCGATGCGCTGGAAGACCGCCACTGGATGCCCAGTGGCCTCCTCGGCCAGTTCCTGAAAAGCCAGGGCGGAGCGGTGGAAGAGTTCCAAGGTGCCTGCGATGCCCTGCAGGAAGTTCGCCGCGTCGTACTCCGGTGTCTCGTAGCCCGGCCATAAGACATTGCGCACCTCGGTCATGGTGGAGAAGCGGTTCTCCATGGAGGCCGGATCACGTTGTGCTTCCCAGGGGTAGCTCCACGTCCAGTAGATGCTGATGCGCCGCCCTCGGGTGCGCTCACGGGGGGTGTGGCTCTGGTTGTAAGTGCGAGCGCGCATGGTGATCCTTTAGTTGCCGAGTGTGGCGAGGTAGCGTAGGGCGTTCATTCCCGGCATGAAGAAGTATGCCCCGCCGGTGAGGGTCGTGAAGGCCGGTATCCCCTTGTGCACCTTGCGGATTGGGCGTTTGGGGACGGTGAAATCCAGTGTGCCGTCCTGGGTGCCGCAGATCGGGTCGTGCTCGTTGCCGAGTTCGTGGAATCTCTTGTCGTTGATCCATACGTTCTGCGCGAACTCGAACTGACGTACGAGGTCGGCGCAGATGATGAACGCGGCGATGCCGCGGTCCACGCCGTCATCGGGCGCGTCGTCGGGCAGCGCGGGTCCGTAAGTTGCGCCCCGGCGGATCATTCGTCGACGATTCATGTAGTGCGCGGTGTCACGTGGATTCAACCGGCGGGCATGGGAGCCGAGCGGACACGCGTAGCCGAACGGGTCCATCTCCTTGTAGTTGAAGTCGTTGTTGCGCATTGGATCTGCACCGAGCTCGGGATCGTCCCTGTCCGGCGCCAGCACCAGTGGTGCGCCGCTGCGCCAGCGGCCCATGAACTTGGCGGCGAGCAGTTCCTGACCCTCCGGGGTGTCGGCATTGTCGCGTAGATAGTCGCGGAAGGCCCCGACATGTTCCTGCAGCCGCCGGTACGCCATGTAGCTGCCGTTGCGTGACAACACCTCGGGCTCAGGGAGATTCGCAACCGGACCGTTCTCATCGGGATAGCCCAGGATGAACTCGCCGGGCTCCAAGGGATCCCCGGATCCTGGCGTCGGTTCCTCGCCGGAACCCTTCATCACAGGTTGCGACAGCCGGTCGCGGAAGCCGAAATGGTCGTGGGCGTAGTTGAACGGTGGTGTCGCGTTCAGGTCGAGGTACGAGAGACTGCGCGCTCCGTCGGTCCGAGCGAGTAACTTGTCGTGCTCCTCGATGGATCGTCGGCACTGCTCGTCGGTGCGCGAGAACAAGATCGCGATCGCGTGCAAGTCATCGCCGGCCAGGCCGCCGACCCAGTGCTCTGGCGCATTGGTGCCGGTGTCCCCGAGGATATCTGCGCGCGCTGCCATGCCCGTGCGGAACTCGTCGGGGAAGGTCTGCAACGACTCCTCGGGTACGCCGAGCGCGCGAAACCCATTCCACGTAAACGCCAAGGTGACCCAGCGATCCGAGCTGTCCACAGTAGCCTGCACGTCCGCAGCCGACTGGACCTTGTCGAGCAATTCGGTCAGCCACGCCCGTCCGCCTGCAGGCGTGTCGAACGAGAGGAACTCGTAGCGTCCCGTGATAGCCGGGGTGCGGGTCAACAGGATGTGTTGGATGTCGTCGAGCTCGAGCACCGCTACTTCTTGCCCTTCGTCCACGCCCACGCCGCTACGCGGGCTCGGCCAGCGTCACGAAATACCCCGATGCGCCGTGGCGCTCTCCTTCGGCCAGGACGTCTCGGTACCAATCCGGAGTGGCTGTTGGCCCCTGCCACCGGTGTGGTGGCATGCCGTCGAGAATCGACCCAGGGACATCGAAGGTCGCGGCCATCACTTCGGCATCCCCGTTGTTGGAGCCGCCGATGTACTGCGCAACGGCCGCAAGCTGAGTCGACGTCATTGCATCTGATCGAGCATGGTCGAGAACGCCGCCTTGAGCCGTAGCGCCTTCTTGACCTCGTCGGCGGTGACGTACGGATACTCGCCGTACTCGAGGAAGCTCGGGACCTGGTGATCGCGGACGAACTTGATGAATGCCTCCGGGTTCTCTTTCCAATCCTCCGGGAAACCTTCGAGATTGGTGAAAACTGTCGTGATCCCGGTTTGGCTGAACAGCTGGACGGCGTCCTCGGTGTACTTGTCGAAGTCGGTGTCGAAGATGCCCTGGTACTGAAAGTGCAAGCCCGAGCCGACGTCGAACAGCACCCAGCGCAGGTAGTGAAGACGCAGCGGCGCCAACACATCTGGGCTGCCCGCGATCGCCTCCTCGATCTGTTTGCCGTATGCCCGGACGGCCTCCTCACGCCCTTCCTTCACCTTGGCTATGATCGAAAACCCATGGCAGGCAGGAGTCCTCGGATAAGTCGGTCCGTACCGACCACGTTCTAGTTCGAAATACCCCTCTTTCGGGATAGCCATCGCAGCGGGTTTTGTCCAGTCTTGATCAGTCATTTCCAGTCCCCTTGGCCACTTCGGATGTTGGCAACCTAACACCGTCGCCAGCACTCTGACCACGGAATGAGCTGTGAGAAGAGAACAGTACGTGTCTGGATAGGAGTGCCTAAGCAAATAGTTGGAACGTTTCCATGGCAACGACCGATGAAGACGATAATTGCGAATTCGGCCTATCGTCCATGCGAAATCAACCTACGCTTCGCATACAACGGATCCGGGCGCGTTGTCGGGGGAAGCTGCGGCGGCGGGCCACCTACTTCTGAGAGGGGGAGCGACCGTGCGAAGAAGCCAACGCTACCTTGTTTTGGGATTGACGATGGCGGCGGTTCCCGTCGGCATCGTCACCTTCGCCGACGTCACCCGCGTCTGCGGACTGCACGAGTGCGGGGTTGCCACCGTGTGTGCGCAGGGCGACAGTTCGCGGCGGTGGTCCCGATGCACCGCCCGGCGGGGCCTTACTACCCCGTCCTACTGTGCCGACCCGTGGTACTGCGATGACGGCTGGGATGTCGATGTCGATCCTGCCTCCAATCGTCCGGGTCGCCCGGGTGGTATCGGTCCACGTCGCTGAGCAAAGTCCCCTACCACCCACGAAACCAAGGAGTCTGGAATGTTCTTCCGTAGCCTGATCGGCGCCGGCGTGATCGCCGGTGCGACACTTATCGGTACCGCAGCGACCGCCGCCGCCGATCCGCCGAACTGCACGGCCGCCGACCTCGCGCGTGTCATGTCCGGCGTGAACGCAGGAATGTCGACCTACCTGTTCACCCACCCGGACGTGAACGCCTTCTTCACCAGCCTCAAGGGCAAGTCCAGGGAAGAGATGCGCACGGAGATCACCAACTACCTGGACGCCAACCCGCAGGTGCGGGATGAGATAGCGGGAGTCAGACAACCCGCGTCCGACTTCCGGGATCACTGCAACGCGCCCATGCCCGAAGGACCTATGGGCTAGAGGTAGATCAGCGCCAGTTCTGGCGGGCGCCGAGGGAGAGGCTTACTTCTGCTTGGCGCCTGCGGACGCGGACTCCTTGTCGGCCTTCTTGGTTTCGTGCTTCGACGAAGCGCCGCTGTTCGCAGCGTCCTTCTTAGGCAACTTCAACCGAGGATGATCCGGCTTGTCCGCGGTGGCGGAGGCGTCACCCTTGGCCGTCGTCCCGCTGGACGTACTGCTGTGGACATGACGGCCTTTCAACGTTGTTTGCCAGCAAACTATCCGCGAAACTACCCATCCGGAGTGTCGGTCAAACGTGAACGACGGAGTAATTCATGAATCGTTCTTGGTCGCAAACAACGGCATTCCGGCCTCCATGAAATCCAGCGCCCGGAACATTCGTTCGGGCACGCCGGGCGTCCGGTCGAGGACCGCCATCAAGCCACCCGCGAGTGCACCGACAAACACCCGCACCTCGAAGTCGTCGGGCTCGCGACCGGTCCTGCGGCAATCCGCCTCGGCAAGCCGAGCAACGGTACGGCGATACTCGCCGAACTGCGCGGCCTTGAGTTCGGGAATCGAGAGCACCATACGCAACCGGGCCCGCTCGAACCGCCACTCGTCCTCCGAGACCGTCGCCATGGTGATCTGGAGTGCGCGGCGGAACGCCTGCAGAGAGGGCATATCGGAGGGTTGTTGTTCGAGCGCTTCGATGGTGACCCGGTCGAGATCGTTGGCCATCAGCACCATCTCCTTGGACGGGAAGTACCGGAAGAAGGTGCTCGGCGAGACCTCGGCTGCCTCGGCGATCTGCTCGACGGTGGTGCTGGCGTAGCCGTTTTCCTTGATGAGGCGCATCGCTTCGCGGCGGATACTCTCTCGCGTCTGGATCTTCTTGCGATCGCGCAAACCGAGAATCTGACTGCTCGCCCCCATTGGGCCATTGTGGCGAGGTCAATGTATTAGGACAAGGCCAATGACAAACCCAGCGCGATCATCATCACGGCAATCAGGCCGTCGAGGATGCGCCACGTCATCGGGGTGGCGAACAAGCCGGCGAGCCGCCGTGCGCCCAGCCCGAGGCTGACGAACCACACCGCGCTGGCCGTTACAGCGCCGACGCCGAACAGCCAGCGTTCGTCGCGGTGTTCGTTGGCCAGCGCCCCGAGCAGCACCACGGTGTCGAGGTAGACGTGCGGATTGAGGAACGTCAGGGCAGCGCAGGTGAGCAGGACCTCGATCAATCGGGCGGGTGCGGATTCCGATGGGGTCAGCGATGACGGCCTCCATGCGCGCCGCGCGGCCATCAGTCCGTAGCCGACGAGGAACACTGCGCCGCCGAACTTGGCGATGTTGAGCGCACCTGGATGAGCGCTGATGAGCGCGCCGACGCCGGCGATACCTGCCGAGATCAGGACCATGTCGGACACGGTGCAGAGCGCGACTACGGGGAGAACGTGCTCGCGGCGGATGCCCTGGCGCAGCACGAACGCGTTCTGGGCACCGATTGCGGCGATCAGGGTGAAAGAGGCGATGAAGCCGAGGACCAGGGGCGAGCTCATGCCTCCACGGTAGGAAGGCGGATCGGATCAGTAAAACTAAAAATTCTGTCTATACATTAGCATTACTAATGTGAATGTGGACGGTCAACAACTTGCTGCCTTCGCGGCGGTGATAGAGCTCGGCAGCTTTGATGCGGCAGCGGAGCGGCTGCATGTCACACCGTCGGCGGTGAGCCAGCGGATCAAGGCGCTCGAGCAGCGGGTGGGTCAGGTGCTGGTGGTACGGGAAAAGCCGTCTACGGCGACGGCTGCGGGCGTGCCGCTGTTGCGTCTGGCCGCGCAGACAGCCTTGCTCGAGGCTGAGGCGCTGGCCGAGATGGGCGGCGGCGACGGTGCGTCGGCGCGCATTGCGGTGGCGGTCAACGCCGATTCGATGGCGACATGGTTTACCGGGGTGTTCGCCGCGCTCGGCGACGTCGTGTTCGACGTTCGCATCGAGGATCAGGATCACTCGACGCGACTGCTGCGCGAGGGCGTGGTGATGGGTGCCGTGACGACCGAGCGACACCCGGTGCCGGGGTGTCGGGTCCAGCCGCTGGGCGTGATGCGGTATGTGCCGGTGGCCAGCCCGGGCTACATCGAGCGGTACCTGTCCGGCGGCTTCACCGTCCATGCGGTGGCCGAGGCGCCGTCGCTGGCGTGGAACCGCGACGACGCGCTGCAGGACATGTTGGTGCGCAAGGTGTTTCGCCGTGACGTCAGGCGTCCGCAACACTTCGTGCCAACGGCGGAGGGATTCGGGGCGGCAGTGCGCGCGGGGCTGGGTTGGGGCATGTTCCCCGACAGCCTCGCGGCACGTCGTCTTGTCGACGGTTCGTTCGTGCGAGTCAGCGAGACATACCTTGATGTGCCGCTGTACTGGCAGCGCTGGAAGCTCGACAGCCCGATCGTCAGCCGCGTCACCGAAGCAGTGAATTCGGCCGCCACCGACCTGCGCCAGCGGGGCGCGTAGTTCCGTCCACCGCACCGATCGATCGCCGGCGGTGACTAGCCAGTTGCCTTGGGGCCGTTGTAGATGGAGTCGACGCGGGAGTTGTAGACCGTCCGGGCGCCGTGGGCATGACTACTGGCGAGATAGGCGCCAGTCGCCCAGCGGTCAGCTGTTCTGCAGGCGTGTGAACCGTCCGGTGCCGCTTAGCCTGCGGGTGATTAAGGGGAACGGCATACAGCGATAAGACTGGGTGGGTGCCGCTCAATGAGTGGAGACGTGACGATTTTGCCCAGTCGCAACCGTGTCGCCCAATACTTTCAACCGAGAGGAATGTGCCGTCGCCAAGTCCGCTTTGGTGACACTATCGTCATTCAAGGTGCCGGTCCTGTCGGACTTTCGGCTGCTGTGCTTGCACAGCTGCGTGGCGCCGGCCAGGTAGTTATGGTCGGCGGCCCGGAAGTCCGCCTCGCTGCAGCGAAAAGGTTCGGTGTTGACGTCGTTATTGACATCGCCCGCTCCACAGAGGAAGAACGGTTGAATGCAGTTCGTGATCTCACCAGAGGCCGAGGCGCCGATATCACGATCGAAGCCACCGGCGTACCGTCCGCGGTTCCCGAAGGCATGCGTCTGACTCGGGATGCCGGCCGGTACATAGTGGTCGGCCAGTACACGAATGTCGGAGACACTTCCTTCAATCCGCACCTTGATCTCAACCAGAAGCACCTTGAGATACGCGGGTGCTGGGGCAGTGATGTGGGGCATCTCTACCGGTCGGTGCACGTGATGGCCAAGTACGCCAAGCAATTCCGTTGGACCGATCTGATCAGTGGCGAGTACGACCTCCTACACGCCCAAGATGCGTTGGACGACGTCGAAGCCCAGCGGGTCGTGAAGGCTCTCATCGTTCCCTAGCGCGTCGAGCCGTTCGACGACAACACGTGGTGACGGAGTTTCAGCCGCTGCGCGCTGTGCCAGGCGAGACATCTGACCGGGACGAGGCAGCGCTTCTATTGCGCCGCGGCCGTGAGCGCGGCGGCGACCGCCTCCACGGCTGGGGTGCGGGTCGCTCGGGTCAGCAGGAACGCCTCGCGGACGATCGTGCCCTCGGCAATTGCGCGCACTACGACGCCCGGCGCACCGTAGCTCAGTACGAGGTCGGGGAGCAGCGCGCATGCACCGGTCGTGCGGACGAGTTCCAAAAGGATCAGGAAGTCGTCCGACGCATAGCGGAGGTCGGGCTCGAAGCCACCGAGTCGGCGGCATGCACGGATCTGCATCTCGCGGTGACCGGTGCCGGGCTGGCACGCGGCCCACTCCGCATTCGCGAGACGCGACATCGGCACCCGGCGGTGCGATGCGAGCGGATGCGTGGCGGGCATGACGAGGCGAACCTGCTCACGCAGGAGCGGCGCGCGCTTTAGATCGGCGTGGACTGGGCGCGGTTGGCCCTCGTACTCGTCGCCGACGACGGCGTCGAGCTGTCGCAGGCGCAGGGCGGGCACGCCCTCTTCGACTTCGAGTTCGGTCGCCTCCACGCGGATGTCGGGATTCCCTTGTGCCAGCGCCGCCACGGCCGGCGCGACGATCCGCAAGAACGCGGACTGGAAAGCGGACACTCGCACGACGCCGGCTGGGCGGCCGGCAGCGATGCTCGCCAGCTCCGCTTCGGCCGCCTCGACGCCGTCGAGCAGCGTCGCGGCGTGGCGGACGAGCACCCGCCCGGACTCGGTCAGTCGTACGTTGCGACCAGTGCGCTCAAGCAGTTTCGCTCCGGCCTCCCGTTCAAGCACTGCGAGTTGTTGGGAGATCGCGCTCGGGGTGTAGTCGAGGGCCCGCGCGGCACCGTGGACGGTGCCCCGGGCGTCGACCTCTCGTAGCAGTTTGAGGCGGTGCAGATCCAACATTGTGTAGAAATACTACACATTAATCTATACAAATATGAGATAGACATGAACATTTGCCGTCGTCACGATGGTTCGCATGGGCGCGCTGCTATGCCTGCTTTCTGCCGCTGGGTTTGGCGCGATGGCGATCTTCGGCAAGCTTGCTTATGACTCAGGCGTTGAGGTCGGAGACCTGCTACTTCTCCGGTTCGCGCTGGCCGCGGCGGTCCTGTTGGCAATCGCGGCTACCACGGGTGCACTTCGTGGCGTGCCGCGCCGGTCGGTGCTCACCGGGCTGGCGATGGGAGCGATCGGCTACGCGACGCAGGCGGGGCTCTACTTCAGCGCGCTTGAGCGGATGGACGCATCGCTCCTGGCGCTGATCTTGTACATCTATCCGGCGATGGTGCTGATCGGGGCGGTCGCGCTCGGACGCGAGCGCGCATCGGCGCGGCGGGTCACCGCGCTTCTCATCGCACTCACGGGCACCGCGCTCGTGCTGGTGGGTGCGGCGTCGGGCAGCCTCGACGCGCTGGGCACGGCGATGGGCTTCGGCTCTGCGCTGGCTTATACGGTTTATATCCTCGTAGGCGACCGCGCCGGCGTCGGCGTGCCGCCGATTGCGCTGTCGGCCTTCGTATGTGTCGGCGCGACATGCACCTTCGCGTTGGCGTCCGTCATGCACGGTGGTCCGCAGCTCACATTCGGTGCCGACGGCTGGGCATGGGTGGTTGCGATAGCGATCGTGAGCACCGTCGCGGCGATACTCTGCTTCTTCGCCGGCCTGGCTCGGGTGGGGCCGTCGGCGGCGTCGATCCTTTCGACGCTGGAGCCAGTGGTCACTGTCGCTCTCGCGGCGACAGCGTTCGGTGAGTCGCTTGGCGCGGTGCAGGTGGTTGGAGGCGCACTCGTGCTTGGGGCTGTGCTGGTGATGCAATGGCCGGCGCGCCGTGACGGTCGAATTGGCAGTCGCGGCAACGAGACTGGCGCCGTGCAGCGTGTCTGTTGATGCCACTGGCGGTCCGTGCTGCAGCAGGGTGTCGCGGATCAGGCCGCCGCCCAGCCCCGACGCGATAGCCGGCGCAACAAATCCGACTGGATCCATGTTGAGCTCGCGAGCCACGACACCGCCGAGCACCGCGTTGGCGAACACCCCGGCGAGGTCGATCGCGCGGGAGAGCTCACCCAGCGGGGCACTCACGATGATCCTTCGCCATGGTGTTGCTCATCGAAGATGCCGGAGCAGTTTCCCCGCCGTAATCCCACCGGTCGCATGCCGAGCTACTCCGTGCGGACGCCTATGACCCTGGGCTGCGGCTCGGATCAATAAGGGGGGTGTCGTCAGCACCGATCTGGGAACGCCCCCGCGCGAGAACCGCATAGGCGATCCCACTGATGGCGGCGCCGATGAACCACGAGAACGGCGCCCACATCGCGAGCCCTGGGGTCAGTGCGACGACCGCGGCCGGCACCGAACCCACGATAAAGGCCATCACGGCCAACGGATTCCAGCCCCTGCGGTAGGCGTAGCGACCCTGCTCCCTGAAGAGGTCCTCGACGTCGACCCGCTGCCGGCGCAGCGCGTAGTAGTCGATCATGATCACCCCAAAAAGGGGACCGAGCAGCGCGCCCAGACCGCCGAGAAATGTGTTGATGATGTCCGGGCTGTTATAGAGGTTCCATGGTGTGATGACTAGTGCGATCAGTGCGCTGATCAGGCCGCCGCGCTTGAAGTCGATGTGCCGCGGAGCGACGTTGGCCAGGTCATATGCGGGGGAGACGAAGTTAGCGACGACATTGATTCCGACCGTGGCAACGGCGAAGGTCACCGCACCGAGCAGCAGGACCACCACGTTGTCGATGCGCCCGACGACCTCGACGGGGTCGGTGATGTACTCCCCGTACACAGCGAACGTCCCGGCGGTGACCAGCACAGACACCACCGAGAAGGCGATGAAGTTGACCGGCAGGCCCCAGAAGTTGCCGATCACGACGGCCCGCCGGTCCGGAGCGAACCGGGCGAAGTCGCAGAAGTTGAGCAGCAGCGTCGAGAAGTATGCGACGACGAGGGCCACCGCTGCGAAGAAGGCGTGTACCGCGCCAAACTGCGGTGCCTTGTTGGACAGGTTCAGCGATATGTTCCAGTCCGCCTTGGCCAGGATGTAGACGGTGAGTGCGAACATCGCCACCCAGACCGCGGGGCCCGCCCAGTCCTGGAACCGGCGGATCGTCTCCATCCCGTTGCGCAGCAGCAACAATTGCACGCCCCACATCAACAGGAACGCGGCCCAGCCAACGGTCGACTCGCCGAGGAAGTTGTTGGTGGCGAACCGCTTTAGGTCGGGCCAGATCTGCAGTGCGATGATGACGACCGCGCGGGACGCCAGCCACGTCTGGATGCCGTACCACGCGATGGCGATGACCGCGCGCAGCAGCGCAGGCAGGTTCGCTCCGAAGACGCCGAAGGAAATCCGCGCGATCACCGGATAGGGCACCCCCAGCTTCTGCCCGGCGAACCCGGAGAGGCTCATCAGCCAGAACACCAGCACGATGCCGACCACGAGCGCGGAGAGCACCCACCAGCCGGACAGCCCGAGGAAGAACAGGCCGGCCGCGAAGGTGTAGCCGCCGATGCTGTGGATGTCCGACATCCACATGCAAAACAAGCTCCACGTGCCCCACTTGCGCTCCCGCGCCGGCGCGAGATCCTCGTTGTACAGCCGCGGGCTGAACCCGGCCGGCACTTCCGCGGCCGACGGCCCGCGGCCGACGGGTTGGTCGGTAGTGCCGCCGCCGACGCTCATCGGTCGCTTCCTCCCGTGATCGGCCAACCGGTGATCCGTTTGGGCCGTGGGCGCAGCGTACGTCCGAATCTTGGAGGTCGAAAGGTGCATGGCCACCAGCGATTCGGCGAGCGATACGGCGGCGCTGATGCCGTCGACTACCGGCACGCCGCACTCCTGCTGGATGCGCTGGTCGAGTCCGGCCATGCCGCCGCAGCCGAGGATGATCACCTCGGCTTTGTCGTCTTGGACAGCGGCTTGGGCCTGGGCCACGACCGCGGCGAGGTGGCTTTCGAAGTTACCTTCCACGGATTCGGCGCCGAGTCGTGGTGTGAGGGCGACGATCTCGGTGCCAGGCGAGGCGGCGGCCTGGGCTTGCTTACCGATGGCTTCGGTAATGGATTCGGTGGTGTTGACGTTGACGACGAGTATTCTCATGGTGTCTTCCGGTGTCGATATGGGTTGGAAGAGAGGGGTTTTCGTCAGTGCGCGCACTCGACGGCAATTGGCTCGCCGGACACATCGTCGAAGCGGGCGGTGCGGTCGGCGATCGCGAATTGGATTGCTGCGCCGAGGCCTGCGCCGATGAACCAGGCAAACGGGGACACCGCGTGCAGTGCCGGAGTGAACGCGATGAGCAGTGACAGCGCGGCGGCAGGGATGAACGCCGCGACCGCGTGCAAATTGACACCACCCCGGTAGTGGTAGGCACCGGTGGGATCTTCGGTGTACAGCGCGGGGATGTCGATCTTGCCGCGGCGAACTAGCCAGTAGTCGGCGATGATGATGCCGAACAGCGGGCCGAGCAGGGCACCGAGGCCGCCCAGGAAGTAGTTGATGACGACCGGGCTGTCGTACAGATTCCACGGCAGGATGACCAGGCCGATGACGGCGCTGACCAGTCCGGCCCGGGCGAAGTTGAGCTTCTTGGGGAACAGGTTGGTCAGCGCGTAGATCGGCGCGACGAAGTTGGCCATCAGATTCACCGCGATCGTCAGGATGAGCAGCGATAGGGAAGCGGCGACCAGGATAGCGGTGTTGGGGATGGCGTGGACGATGTCTGCGGGGCTCCCGATGACCTTGCCGTCGATCTTGAACTGTGCACCGGCCATCGTCACGACGACGGCGCCGAAGAACAGCACGTTGATGAAGATGCCCCAGAAGTTACCGCCGACGATTGAGCGGCGCGTCTTGCAGCCGCGGGTGAAGTCGCAGAAATTGAGGACGAAGGTGGCGTAGATCGACACCCACAGCGCGCTGCCGGCGAGTATCTGCTCCCACATCGCGGCGCCGGTGAGTGCGTTGTTGGGCGACCAAGCGATCGAGGCGCCCGCCTTGATGAAGATCCAACCGGCCAGTGCGGCCATGGTGGCGAGGATGATCGGCCCTGCGAAGGCCTCGTACTTGCGGATCATGTCCATCCCGTGCCGCACCAGCCAGGTCTGCACCAGCCAGAGGAAGCCGAAGGTGAGCCAGCCCAGGGTGGACAGGCCGAGGATCGCGTTGTGGTCCAGACGGTCGAGTCCGGGTGCCAGGGCGATCAGCAGTACCCGCAGCACCAGCGAGGCCAGATAGGTCTGGATGCCGAACCACACGATCGCTACGCCGCCGCGGATCAACGCGGGCAGCTGTGCTCCCCGCACTCCAAAAGCGATGCGGCTCATCACCGGGAAAGGAACCCCAGTGTGATAGCCCATGTAGCCGGAAACCGTCAGCAGCACGAACAGAAGCGCGGCGCCGATGCCGAGTGACACCACGATCTGCCAACCGCCGAGGCCGAGAGCGAACAACCCAAGGGCGAACCCGTAGTTGCCCAGGCTGTGTACGTCATTGGCCCACAGCGCGAAGATGTTGTAGCCGCTCCAGCGGCGCCCTTCCGTCTTGGTCGGTGCGAGATCTCGGTTGTACAGCCGCGGGCTGAGCTCGGTGGCACCGCTCGGATGTGGGGCCGGTACAACCGGTGCGGGCTGCGCTGATGGGAGCTGGTCGATGAGCATCGGGTTGGGGATCCTTGGGTTGCGGCGGCGAGACCGCCATGGAGTAATTCCGTATTATGGAAATATGATTCCATTTTTGTGTCTCTAGTGTGATGCAGGCCCGAGGCGGGGTCAAGAGGGAATTTGTGGGTTTTTCGCCGATCAAGTAGGCGCGGCGGAGGCGCGCAGCAGCCATCGACCGGCCTGCAGGAGCAGCGCAAACGGCGGCGGGGCCGGTGTGGGGATGGCGGACGGGGAACGGGCGGGTCAGGCGGTTCCGCGGGCGAGCAGACGCCCGCGCGGCGCCTCGTCGAGGTCGAGCTGTTGGCCGCCGAGCCATGTGCTGCGAACCACACCGGCCAGCGGCAACCCGTCGTACGCGCTGACCGGGTTCTTGTGGTGGAGCTTGGTCTTGTCGACGACGAATGCCTCGTCGGGGGCGAACACCGCAACGTCAGCGGCATAGCCCAGGGCGATGTGCCCCTTGGTGGTGAAACCGACTTGGCGGGCGGGGTTTTCGGCCATCCACCGCACAACGTCGAGCAGGGTGTGACCACGACGGCGGGCCTCGGTCCAGATAGCGGGCAAGCCCAATTGCAGCGACGCGATGCCGCCCCAGGCGACACCGAAGTCCCCGATGTCGAAGCGTTTGAGTTCGGCGGTGCACGGCGAGTGATCGGAGACGATGCAGTCGATGGTGCCGTCGGCCAGCCCGCGCCACAACAACTCTCGGTTGCCGGCTTCCCTGATCGGCGGGCAACACTTGAATTGAGTTGCCCCGGCCGGGATTTCCTCGGCCATGAACGACAGGTAATGCGGGCAGGTCTCGACCGTCAAGCGCACGCCATCACGGCGGGCGGAGGCGATCATCGGCAACGCGTCCGAGCTGGACAGGTGCAGAATATGCACTCGGCACCCCGTCCATCTGGCGAGTTCGATCACCTCGGCGATGGCGAGGTTCTCTGCGCCGCGGGGCCGCGACGCCAAGAAATCGGCGTACCGCTCGCCATTGGGCGACGGTGCACGGTCGATGCTGTGGGCGTCCTCGGCGTGCACGATCATCAAAGCACCGAACGAGGCGATCTCGCGCAGTGCCAGCTCGAGTTCGTGGGGATCCAGCGGCGGGAATTCGTCGACCCCTGAATGCAGCAGGAAGCATTTGAACCCGAAAACGCCGGCGTCGTGCAGCGCGCGCAGTTGTGGCACGTTGCCAGGAACCGCGCCACCCCAGAACCCGACATCGACGTAGGCCTGCTCGGCCGCCGTCTTGCGTTTGATTTCGAGCGCGTCGGTGTCGACGGTGGGCGGGATGCTGTTGAGTGGCATGTCGACGATCGTGGTGACCCCGCCGGCGGCGGCGGCCCTGGTCGCGCTGGCGAACCCTTCCCACTCAGTGCGGCCGGGGTCGTTGACATGGACGTGGGTGTCGACCAGTCCGGGGATCAGCACCTCGTCGGTGCCGAGCTGCACGACCCGCTCGGCTTCGAGTGCGGAGTCCAGCGGTTCGATGGCGACGATGCGACCGTCGCGAACGCCGATCGTGCGCGCGACTTCGCCGGCCGCTGTGATCACGCGGGGCGCGCGGAAGATCAGGTCGAGGGGCTCATTCATCGTTTGTCCGTTCTGGGTTCGGTCACCGGGGTGCGTGGCGGGGGATGAACCACGGTGAGCTCCAGCTCCGCTGGCTCCGACGGCAGGAAATCGGTGCGAATGTTGTCTATGGGCACCTCGTAGAGCTCGCCTTCGATTGCGGCGCCGCCGGTTTCGCTGAGCAGCAGCGCCGGGAATTCGTCTCGCACCGAGAAGAATCGGTATTTCGGCGCGGTCGTCACCGCGCCCAGGAACCGATGTTGCGAGACGTTCTGATGGAGGTTGCCGCCGCGCATGGCCCCTCCGTTGCAGAACAATTCCGCCATGTGACGGAAGCCTCCCTCCCACGTTTTGCTTCCATAATATGGAATAAGGCTTTCATTTTGTGGTAATAGTGAATCGCACCAACTACCACTTGTCAAGGTGTGGCCATTGCTGGTATGTGGCGAGACCACGGCACACCTAAACCGAACTGGGGCCGGCGGCCTCGTGACTAAGCAGCCGCCACTGTTCGACAGGCAGTCCACCGATTGCCATCCGCGCCCTAATACTGCGCCTGTCGGCGCGGCGCGCTATTGCGTTGTGCGGCACTGTGATTTGTCGCCTGCGCGACGCTGTGTGAGAACGGAGGCCGACCCGCTGCCGCCGCCCCCCGTGGAGCTGGGTAGACATCAGCTTGCGATGTCCCGGTTGGAGCGGCGGACCTCGCAGTGGGCGTCGCGCCGCCCCTTGTCGCGGTCGAGCGGATCGGTAGGAACACCTCCCGCGCGAGCGGCGATGATGTGTCGGCGATCACGTGCGATCGGTTCAGGACTGACGTAGACAAGTGTAGGCAGTATACCATATGGTGTATTTCGTAATATGGTAGTCATCTTCCACTATTACGTTGGTCGATGTGGGCTCGGTCGTACCGGTGTGTCAAGGCCACCGGTGTCGGGTGGGTCTCGGGTATCAACCGACGTACCATGATGTGGACGGATACTTCCGCCTTTTGGAAGTAGTCCGGGCTGGCGAACGGAGATGGTCGCGATGGCAACGTCACCGAAACAAGGCGGGGGCGCGCAAGCGGTCGACCGCGCGTTCGAGATTCTGGAGATCATAGAAGCTGCCGGTGGATCGCTCGCGTTGACTGAGGTGGCCGAGATCACCGGACTCACCCTGCCAACGATTCACCGACTGATCCGCGCGCTCGCCGCCCGCGGGTACATCCGGCAGCTTCCGTCCCGCAAGTACGCACTGGGCCCGACACTGATCAGGCTGGGGGAGAGCGCCACCCAACTAATCGGCACTTGGTCACGGCCGCACCTCGCCGACGTCGTGCAGGCAACCGGTGAGACAGCAAACATGGCCGTGCTGGACGGGACGATGGCTGTCTACGTTGCCCAGGTACCGTCCGCCCACGCCATGCGAATATTCACGGAAGTCGGCCGCCGCGTGTACCTACATAGCACCGGCGTCGGCAAGGCGCTTCTCGCCCAACTACCCGACACTCAAGTCCGCAGCATCATTTCGAAAGCCGGGATGCCACGGCAGACACCGCACACGCTCGTCGATCCCGACGATCTGATCACCGACCTCAACGTCATTCGACAACGCGGTTACGCCATCGATGAAGCCGAACAGGAAATCGGCGTGCGCTGCTTCGCTGTGCCAGTCCCGCAGGCGCCGACGCCAACCGCCATCTCGGTATCAGGACCGGCCGCCCGCGTGACCCCGGAATCGGCCGATCGGATTGTGCCGCTCCTGACGCGCGTGGCGAAGGAGTTGTCCACCGAATTCGACACCCGCGCCGCACTCTAACCAGCTGAGCGTCCACCGTCACGTTCCCAGTGGGCTTTCTCGCTAGCGCAGGCGATCACCGCCAACCCAGACCCCCCGCACGTCGGACGGAGCGGCCAGCGCGAACACCTTCGCCAGGGCGTCGTCCGGATCGGTCGCGTGCCTGACGACCACGTCGAGGGTGCTGCCGGCGCGCGGTTCGACCCACACCGCGTCGAACTGTTTGCCCACGGACAGGTCACCGACCTCGCCGGCCATCTCCAGCGCGGCGGCGCCCGCCGCGGTAGCCAGGTACAGCATGTGCGCAGCCGTCAGCGGAAGCCCGTCGGCTCCGAGAAGAGCCTGCATGAAGTAGGACTGCAGGCCCTCGCGCAGCAGCGAGAAGCTGGTGCCGGCGCCCACGTCGGTGCCCAGCGCCACCCGCACCCCGTGCTCAACGTGTCGGCGCATCGGGAACAGCCCGCTACCCAGCGCGCTGTTTGAGGATGGACAATGCGCGACGCTCGCGTCCGCCGCGGCCAGTTGGTCTAGCTCGCCGTCGCTCGGGTGCACGTTGTGCGCCAGCACGCTGCGCCGACCGAGCAGCCGATAGCGACCGTAGGTGTCCACGTAGGAGTCGCACTCGGGGAACAGCCCGCGCACGGCGTCGATCTCTGCGGCGTTCTCGTTGACGTGCGAGGTGAACAGCGCGCCGTCCACGTCCCGCAGCAGCGCCGCGCACGACTCCAACATCAGGGCACTGGCCGAGAGCGAGAACCGGGGGGTCACGGCGTAGCGCAGCCGGTCCTTGCGGTGCCAGCGGCCAGCCAGCGCCAGCCCGTCCTCGTGCGCCTGCTCCGGGGTAGTCAGCAGCTCCGGGCGAAGCAGCCGGTCGCTGACCACCAACCCGGCGCTGACCCGCACACCGCGGGCCGCCGCACACTCGAACAGGCAGTCCACCGCGGACGCGAAGTGCGCGCCGAAGACCAGCGCGGTCGTGGTGCCGGCCCAGATCAGCCCGTCGACGAACTCGGCGGCCACCGCGCGCGCGTAGTCGGCGTCGGCCATCCGGGCCTCCTCCGGCAGCGCACAGCGGTCCAGCCAGTCCAGCAGCGGCATGCCCAGCGCGCCGATCACCCGCACCTGGGGGAAATGGACGTGGGTGTCCACCAAACCGGGCAGCACCACACCGCCGGTCAGGTCGACCACCTCGGCGTCCGGGTGCGCCACGCGGACCCGGGCGAACGGTCCCCGGTCGGTGATCACACCATCGGTCACCGCGACCCCGGCGTCCGCCTCGGCTCGCAGCACCCCGTCGGTGAACGGCGACTCGGGGGTGTCCAGCACGGTCCCGCGATAGATCGTCATCGAGTGGCCTCGGCCGCCTCGGCGCTCGCATCGGTGCCTGCGGGACGCTCCCGCTGGAAACGCAGCAGCAGGTCAGCGGCCACGCTCACGGCGATGGTCGCCGGCTCCTTACCGGTGATCTCCGGCAGCCCGATCGGGGTCGTGATGCGGGCCAGCGCCGCCTCGTCGTGCCCCTCCTCAGCGAGCCGCTTAGCGAACCGGCGCCACTTCGCCGAGGACCCGATCAGGCCGATCGAGCCCAAGTGTCCGCAGCGCAGCGCGGCGTCGCACAGCGCAACGTCCTCGGCGTGGTCGTGGGTCATCAGCAGCACGTGACAGCCGGCTGGCAGCTCGCCGAGCGCCAGCTCCGGCACCACCGCGTGGTGGGTGTGCACCCTGGCTTCGGCGTCGGCGGTGAGCGCGGCCAGCCGCTCCGGCTCGGCGTGCTGTGCCCGGGAGTCGACAAGGTGCAGCTCGATGTCGTGCCGGGCCAGGATCCGGGCCAGCTCGCAGCCGACGTGACCCATCCCGAAGATCGCCACCGCGGGCACGGTGGGCAGCGGCTCGAACAGCACGGTCACCTCGCCGCCGCAGCACTGGACGCCGTGTCGGGCCGGGGCCTGCTCGGTGAGGCCCCAGGTCCGGGTCTCGGGCTCCCGGGTGCCCGCGGCCAGCAACTCGCGCGCCGCCAGCAGCGCAGACTGCTCGAGGTTGCCACCGCCGATGCTGCCCCAGCAGTCGTGTGCGGACACGACCATCTTCGCCCCAGCCTCCCGGGGCGCGTGCCCGCGCACGGCCATCACGGTCACCAGCACTCCGGGCACCCGCTGCTCGCGCAGCCGCGCCATCGCGCTCATCCAGTGCATCTCAGGTGCCGCCTCCGGCGATCTGGGCAACGGGCGCCTCCGTGGGGCGCATGGGGGCATCCGTGGAGCGCGCGCACTCGATGGCCCAGAACACCTGCTCGGGGGTGGACGGGCAGCCGAGGTCGACGCAGTGCCCGGTCGGGCCGAACGCGGCGACCGCCTCGCGCAGCGCCTCCCGCACGCTGAACGCCAGCATCAGCGGCGGCTCGCCGACCGCCTTCGACCCGTACACCGCGCCGTCCTCGTGCGCCTTCTCCAGCAGCGCCACGTTGAACACCTCGGGCATCTCCGAGAAGCTGGGCAGCTTGTAGGTGCTGGCCGCCTGGGTGGCCAGCCGGCCGCGGGACGGCCCGTCGCCGGTGTCCCAGCGCAGGTCCTCCAGGGTCAGCCAGCCGGCGCCCTGCACGAACCCGCCCTCGACCTGGCCCAGGTCGATCAGCGGGGACAGGCTGTCGCCCACGTCATGCACGATGTCCACCCGGCGCAGCCGGTAGGCGCCGGTAAACCCGTCCACCTCCACCTCGCTGGCCGCCACCCCGTAGGCGAAGTACTTGAACGGCGAACCGTGCATGTGCTTGGCGTCCCAGTGCAGCCCCGCGGTGCGGTAGAAGCCGGCCGCCCACAGCTGCGCGCGCTGGTGGTAGGCGAGGTTCACCAGCTCGGCGAAGATCAGCTCGCGGTCGACCCCTAGCCCGGTCACCTTGCCGTCGACGAACCGGACGTCGGCCGGGTGCACGCCGAGCTCTTCGGCGGCCACCTCGGCCAGCCGGGCCTTGATCTGCTCGCAGGCGTTCTTCACCGCGCCGCCGTTCAGGTCGGCGCCCGAGCTGGCCGCGGTGGCCGAGGTGTTGGGCACCTTGTCGGTGCGGGTCGGCGCCAGCCGCACGATCGACAGTGGCACCCCGAGCGCGGTCGCCGCGACTTGCAGCATCTTGGTGTGCAGGCCCTGGCCCATCTCGGTGCCGCCGTGGTTGATCAGCACCGAGCCGTCCTTGTACACGTGCACCAGCGCGCCGGCTTGGTTGAACGCGGTCAGGTTGAACGAGATGCCGAACTTGACAGGAGTGATGCCCAGCGCGCGCTTGGTGTGCTTGTGGGTGGCGTTGAACGCCTCGATCTCGACCAGCCGCCGATCCACGTCGCCGGTCTCCAGCACCTGGCTCCAGGCCCGCTCGATGCGCTCCGGGTGGCGCACGTCCTGGCCGTACGGGGTGGTCTGCCCGGCCGTGTAGAAGTTGCGCCGTCGCAGCTCGCGGGCGCTCAGGCCAAGCGCGGGCGCGCACAGGCCGAGGATGTTCTCGATCACGATCATGCCCTGCGGCCCGCCGAACCCGCGGAACGCGGTCTGCGAGGTCTTGTTCGTCTTGGAGATCCGCCCGTGCACCTCGATGTTCGGGATCCAGTACGCGTTGTCGATGTGGCAGAGTGCGCGGCCCTGCACCGGTTCCGACAGGTCCAGGCTCCAACCGCCGTCCGCGGTCAGCGTCCCGGTCAACGCCTGGATCGTGCCGTCCTCGGCGAAGCCGGCCTTCCACACCGCGTGGAAGCCGTGCCGCTTGCCGGAGATGGTGATGTCCTGGGTTCGGTTGAACCGGACCCGCACCGGGCGTCCGGTGACCACGGTGCCCAGCGCCGCGATTGCCGCGTAGCCGTGCGGCTGCATCTCCTTGCCGCCGAAGCCGCCGCCCATGCGTAGGCACTGCACGGTGACCTGGTGGTACGGCTTGCCCAGCACGTGCGAGACGATGTCCTGCGTCTCGGTCGGGTGCTGCGTCGAGGACTGGACGAAGATCTGCCCGTTCTCGTCGATGCTGGCCAGCGCCGCGTTGGTCTCCAGGTAGAAGTGCTCCTGCCCGGCGAACTCGAACTCGCCTTCGAAGACGTGCGCGCAGCCCGGGAAGGCCGCCTCCGGGTCGCCGCGGCGCAGCACGGGCCGAGAACCCTGGTAGCTTTCCGCGGCGATGGCCTCCTTGATCGTGATCAACGACGGCAGCGGGTCGTAGTCGATGGCGACCTTGGTGGCCCCGACCCGGGCCGCCTCCAGGGTGTCGGCGAGCACCCAGCACACCGGGTGCCCGTAGTACATGACCTCGCTGGGGAACAGCGGCTCGTCGTGCTTGACCCCGGCGTCGTTCACCCCGGGCACGTCGGCCGCGGTGAGCACGTGCACCACCCCGGGCACGGCCAGCGCCGGCGCGGTGTCCAGCGCGCGCACGTGAGCGTGCGCGTGCGGGGCCTGCACCGGGTAGGCGTGCAGCACCCCCGGGTAGCGGCTGAGCAGGTCGTCGGTGTAGAGCGCCAGGCCGGTGACGTGCAGGTCCGCGCTCTCGTGCGGCATCTCGACGCCCACCACCGGGCGCGGCGGGCGGGTGCTGAGTTCACTCATGACGTGATCCCCTCTGGTATTCCGGACTCGGCATGGAACTTGAGAAGCGACTGCTCGAGCATCGCCGCCCGGAAGGCGGCGCTGGCCCGGTGGTCGTCGATCGGGGTGCCCTCGCGGCCGAGCACGGCGGCGGCCTCCCGTACGGTGTCGGCGGTCCATGGCCGGCCGCGCAGCGCGTCCTCGGTGGCGGTGGCCCGAATCGGGGTGGCCGCCACTCCGCCGAGGCCGATGGCGACCCGCTCGACGACACCGCCGGCGGCCTCCAGCGCGAAGGCGATGGCCACGCTGGAGATGTCATCGAACCGCCGCTTGGCGATCTTGTGGAAGGCGACCGTCGGGGCCAGCGGCAGCGGGATGCGCACCGCCCGGATCAGCTCGGCCGGCTGCTTCACGGTCTGCCGGTAGCCGGTGAAGTAGTCGGCCAGTGGGATCTCGCGTTCGCCGCCCGGCCCGGCCAGCACGATCGTCGCCTCCAGGGCCAGCAGCGCGGGCGGGGCGTCCCCGATGGGGGAGGCGGTGCCCAGGTTGCCGCCCAGCGTGGCGCCGTTGCGGATCAGCCGGGACGCGAACTGCGGCCAGAACTGGTCCAGCAGCGGGATCCGCCCCTCCAGCAGCCGCTCGGCCTCGGACAGGGTGAGCGCGGCGCCGATCTCGATCTCGGATGAGCCGACGTCGAACGTGCGCAACTCGGGCAGCTGGTCGACGGCCACCACGAACGCGGCGCGGGTGCCGCGCAGGTTGACCTCGACGCCCCAGTCGGTGCACCCGGCGATCACGGTGGCGTCCGGCCGCTCGGCCAGCAGCGCGACCGCCGCGGCCAGGTCGGTGGGCCGGACGAATTCGGTGTCGCCGACCCGCACCCGGGTCGCCGGCGCGGCGGGTGCGGGCGCGGCGCAGCGCTGGGCGAACGTGTCGTCCGCGGGCGGGGCGTCCAGGGCGTAGGCGGCGTCGCGGATCGGGCGGTATCCGGTGCAGCGGCACAGGTTCCCGCTCATTGCGTGCAGGTCGAACCCGTTCGGCCCGTGCTCGTGGTCGGCCGCCCGCTCGCCGTTGCCGCTGGGATCCGCGGGGGTTCGGTCCGGCCGGTAGTACTCGGCGGCCATCGAGCAGATGAAGCCGGGCGTGCAGTAGCCGCACTGGGAGCCGCCGCGGTACGCCATCTCCCGCTGCACCGGGTGCAGCGCGCCCGGCGTGCCGAGACCCTCGGCGGTGACCAGCTCCTGGCCATCCAGCGCGAGCACCGGCACCAGGCACGCGTTCAGTGCGGTCCAGAGGGTGCGACCCTCGCCGTCGGGCCGGGCCACCATCACCGAGCAGGCACCGCACTCGCCCTCCGCGCAGCCCTCCTTGGCGCCGGTCAACCCCTGGTCGCGCAGCCAGTCGAGCGCGGTGACGTACGGCTCGATATCGACCACCGGGCGCTGTTCGCCGTTGACCATAACGCTGGGTGTCGTCATGACGCCGTTCCTTCCTTGCAGGTCACGGTACTCGCACGAGCCAGCAGCGATCGGTGCGCGAGGACCGCGGATTGGGTGAGTTCGTGCTCGTCGACGGTGACCACGTGGTCCCGCTCGACCACCGTTCGGCCGCCGACCAACAGCAGCTCCAGCGGTGGGGCCGCGCCCAGCACCAGGGCGGCGACCGGGTCGGCGATGTCGGCGTGCGCCAGGCCGTCGAGCCGCCAGACCGCGACGTCAGCCTGCTTGCCCGGCTCCAGGGAGCCGATCTGGTCGTCCCAGCCGAGCAGCCGGGCGCCGCCGATCGTGGCCAGCTCCAGCGCGTCCCGGACGGCCATCGCCTGCGGGCCGCCGCGGGCGCGGGCGAACAGCAGGGCGTGCCGGGCCTCCTCGATCAGCGAGCAGGCCTCGTTGCTGGCCGCGCCGTCCACGCCGAGGCCGACCGGAACCCCGGCCGCGCGCAGGTCGGCGGTGCGTGCGATGCCGGCGCCGAGCCGGGCGTTGGACGACGGGCAGTGCGCGACGCCGGTCCCGGTGTCGGCCAGCTTCTTGATGGCGGGGTCGTCGAAGTGGATGCCGTGGGCCAGCCAGACGTCGTCGCCCAGCCAGTCCAGCGCCTCCATGTACTCCACCGGGGTGCGGCCGAAGCGCTCCCGACAGAACTCCTCCTCGTCCAGGGTTTCCGCGAGGTGGGTGTGCAGTCGCACGCCCTTGTCGCGCGCCAGCGCGGCGGCCTGCCGCAGCAGGTCCCCGGTCACCGAGAACGGCGAGCAGGGCGCCAGCCCGATGCGCAGCATCGAGTCCGGGCCCGGGTCGTGGTAGGTGTCGATCGCGGCGGCACTGGCGGCCAGGATGGTGTCGATGTCCTCGACCACGTGGTCTGGCGGCAGCCCTCCGTCGCGCCGGCCGAGGTCCATCGAACCGCGGGTGGGCATGAAGCGCAGGCCGACCCGGCGGGCCGCGGAGATCTCGGCGCCGAGCACGTCCCCGCCGGCGGCCGGGAAGACGTAGTGGTGGTCGGTGGAGGTGGTGCACCCGGTGCGGGCCAGCCAGGCCAGCCCGGCCGCGGCGGCGGCGCCCACGATGTCCTCGTCGATGCCGCCCCAGACCGGGTACAGCGTGGTCAGCCAGCCGAACAGGCCCTCGTCGACGGCCAGCCCCCGGGTCACCCACTGGTAGAGGTGGTGGTGGGTGTTCACCAGCCCCGGGGTGACGAGGCAGCCGGTGACGTCGGTGCGCGGGCCGCCCAGCTCCGCCGGCGCGAGACCGGCCCCGACCGCCGCGATCCGGCCGTTCTCGACAACCACGTGCCCGGTCGCGTGCTCCGTGCGGGCGCCGTCCATGGTCACCACGGTCGCGCCGTCGAGGATTGTGCGCTCAGGTGCCACGGTAGGTCCCGTAGCCGAATGGGTTGAGCAGTACCGGGACGTGGTAGTGCTGGTCCGGCTCGGCGATCGTGAACACCACGACCACCTCCGGATAGAAACAGTCACGGCCGGCGTCGGCGAAGTAGCTGCCGGTGTTGAAGCGCAGCGTGTAGTCGCCGGCGCCGAGCCGGTCGGGCCCGATCGAGCCGATCCGGCCGTCCCCGTCGGTGACCCCCTCGCCGATCCGCACGCCACCCTGCTCCAGCACGACCGCGACGCCCTTGGCCGCCCGACCCACGCTCGTGTCGAGCACGTGCGTGCTCAGGGTTCCCACTCACACCACATCCTTCAGTCGGAGCAGGGCGATCTCGCGCAGCGCAGCGACCGTCTCGGCCCGCTCGGTCTCGTCGTCGTTGCCCAGCCGGCGGCGCAGCTCGGCCAGGACCTCGCTCGCGCTGCGGCCGGCGGCCCGGATCAGGAAGACCCGGCCGAACCGCTGCTCGTACTCCCGGTTGCCCTCGGCCAGCGCAGCCATCACCGCCGCGTCGGCGTGGTCCACCTGCGCCTGCTCCTGGGCGGAGAACTCGGCGTCGTGCCCGGCGCCGGCCCGCTCCCCGATCCGGGGGTGGCCGTCCAGCGCGGCGGACAGCTCGGCGTCGGACAGCTGGGCTGCGGACGCCTCGGCCTGAGCGGCCAGCGCGGCGTAGTCCGGGTACCGCCTTCCGCCGGCCACCTCCGCGGCCCAGCGGGGCACGTTCAGGCAGGTCAGCAGCCGCCTCGTCGCCTCCGCCTCCGGGAGTGCGTTGAATCCGTCGACGGAGACGTCGCGGCGGGTGCCCGTCATGTGGATTCCTCTCTATGTGTCGACGTGCCGGGTGCGCGCGGACTGGATCGGGTTCGCGTCGGCCACCAGCCGGTCGAACCGGTGCGTGGCGATCTTCGCGATCTCGATCAACGCGGCCGCGTGTTCCTGGGTCGGCGAATTGTTCAGCCGCTCCCAGCCGCTCCGCAGCAGCTGGTCGATGTTCTGTTGGTCGCGCACGGCCATGATCAGCGTGAAGCCGAATCGCTCCCGGTAGGCCTTGGTCAGCGCCGCCAGCTCCTGGTGCTCCGCCTCGGCGAGCCGGGTCAACCCAAGCACCGACTGGTCGGACTGGGAGGCCTCACCCTCCTCGCCGACGGCCACCGACACCGCCCCGAGATCGGGGTAGGAGCTGATGAGCTGCTCCTGCTCCTCCGGGCTGGCCGCGAACAACGCCTCCTGGAAGGACCGGCGCAGGTCCTGGGTGTCGCTGAACGGGCGCCGGGCGTAGGCCCGCTCGACCATCCAGTCCGGGCCCTGGAACAGCCCGGAGAAGGTGCGCACGAACTCCTCCGATGACATGTTGTTCACGTCGTCCAGCCGCACCAGGTTATCGCCGGGCGTGCCGGCCACCGCCGGGCCGCGGCCCTTGCCGATATGGTGGAACACCAGGTTGAGCACGATCGCGGTGATGCTGCCCAGGGTGATCCCGCTGCCCAGGATGATCTGCGCCCACTGCGGCACCGCCTTGGCCACGTCGGGCTCGGCGGTCACGTACATGGCCAGGCCCACGCTGGTGGCCACGATGACCACGTTGCGGTGGTCATGGAAGTCCACCCGGGACAGGGTCTGGAAGCCGACCACGGCCACCGTGGCGAACATGGCCAGCGCGGCCCCGCCGAGCACCGGGTGCGGGATACCGGCCACGATCGCCGCCGCCTTCGGCAGCAACCCGAGGATGATCATGATCACCCCGGCCGTGGCCACCACGTAGCGGCTCTTGATCCGGGTCAGCCGGACCAGGCCGACGTTCTCCGCGAAGCAGGTGTACGGGAACGAGTTCAGGACGCCGCCAATGATGGTGGACAGGCCGTCGGCGCGCAGCGCGCGGGCGATGTCCTCGCGCACGATGCGCTTCTCCACGATCTCGCCGGTGGCGAACACGTCACCGGTGGTCTCGACGGCGGTGATCAGCATGACGACGATCAGCGAGACGATGGCGGCCAGCGCGAACTTGGGCCAGCCGAAGTAGAACGGCGTGGTCACGCCGAACCAGGACGAGGTGGCCACCGAGCTGAAGTGGGCGTCGCCCAGGATGAAGGCCACCACGGTGCCGACGACCAGGCCGACCAGCACCGCGACGGTGGCCATGAAGCCCTTGAACACGCGCTGGATGAGGACGATCAGGGCCAGCGTGCCCATCGCGTAGGCCATGTTCTTGCCGCTGGTCGGTTCCAGCGTCGGCCCGGCCCCGCCGGCCGCGTCCGCCGCCGCCACCGGCAGCAGTGCCAGGCCGATGATCGTGATCACCGAGCCGGTCACCACCGGCGGGAAGAAGCGGATCAGCTTGGAGAAGTACGGGGCGATCAGCAAGGTGAACAGCCCGGCCACGATGACCGCGCCGTAGATCACCAGCAGCCCGTCGGTGCCGCCGCCCGCGGCCAGCCCGATGGCGATCATGGGGGAGACCGCGGTGAAGGTCACCCCTTGCAGCAGCGGCAGCCGCACCCCGATCTTCCAGAACCCCACCGACTGGATGATCGAGGCGATGCCACAGGTGAACAGGTCGGCGTTGATCAGGTGGATGAGCTGCTCGGTGGTCAGCCCGATCGAGTTCGCCAGCAGGATCGGGACGATCACCGCGCCGGCGTAGAAGGCCAGCACGTGCTGGAAGCCGTACACCGCGAGTTTCGGGATCGGCAGGATCTCGTCGACCGGGTGCTTCATCGGACGCGCTTTGACGGCGGTCGCGGAGTTGGATTTGGTCACGGGGTGCCGTCCCTTCAGCAGAAGCCGGGGGTGTTCAACCAGGCGTCACCGGGGTCGGAGCCGCCCTCGCGCACGACGGAGGCCTCGATGAGGCCGTAGGGCCGGTCGGCGGCGATGAAGACCTCGTTGTTGTTCTCCACGCCGAACGGCGACAGGTCGACCACGAAGTGGTGTTTGTTGGGCGCCGAGAACTTGATCTCGGCGACCTCGGGGCGCGCCTCCAGCACAGCCTTGCCCATCAGGTAGAGCGTCTTCTGCAGGGCCTCTGAGTAGGTGCTGGCGAACACCTCGAGCATCGTGCGCTTGATGTCGTCGTAGGTCTTGTTCCAGTCGTCGACGTTCGTGTGCTCGTAGCGCCACCGAGCGGTCAGCGAGGTGGCCATGATCCGGTCCTCGGTCTCCTGCAGGGTCGTGTACTTGTCCTTCAGGAAGCCCTTGAAGCCCGACCCGGTCGACTTGAGGATGACGAGGTCCTGCACGCCGGAGACGACCCAGACCCGGCGCTCGCCAGAACTGTCATCGGTGGTGACCACGGCGGTGCGCATCTCGGGGCCGCGCCGGACGAACGAGTGGTCGTGGCCGGAGCCGTTCACCTCGATGCGCTCCCAGGCGTACTCCTCGATCCCGATCCGGGACGCATTCGCCTTGGGCGTGACGTCCAGGAAGTGGGCGCCCAGGGTGATCCCGAACTGCTCGGGGGAGGTGATGCCCTTTTCCTTGGCGAAGGCGAAGGCGGTGTTCTTCTGCGTGTCGGTGGGCAGCACGTCGCCCTGGTCGCCGGTGATGTGGGCCGCGGTGAAGTCGCCGCGCAGCGACGTCGACACGTTCAGGTCGCGGATCTCGTGCCGGTCGGTGTCGCGGTAGATGCGCACGACCCGGTTCTCTGCCTTCCCGTACTGGTTCGGTCCGAGGGCGATACCCATGTCTGCTCCCTTGCTGTGATCTCGATCACTTTTCTGCCTATTCTGTCATCGGTATCGGTGGTGAGCACCCGAATGCCCGACACCTGACGACAAGGAGCCGACACATGACTGAGTTGTTCTGCAACGGGGGAGCGATGCGGGGTGGGAACCTCCATCACAACGTCTCCGCGCACACTTTCCTCGGTACCTTCCGGACCGCCCCCAACTACCGGTTCTATTCCGTGCGGGATGAGTTCCCTGCGCTGCTACTGACCGAGTCCGGCGGCAAGTCGATCGAGGGCGAGCTCTATGACGTTCCGATCGAGGACATTCGTACCGACTTCCTGCCCGAGGAGCCCGAGGAGCTCGAGCTCACCGTGATCGAACTCGAGGACGGCCGTTCGGTTCTCGCGGTCGGACTGCGTCCGGGGCTGGTGCAGGCCAGGGCCGCCGAGCTCACCGACATCACCGATCACGGCGGCTGGCGACGGTATCGAGGACTGCCCGACCCCGATAGCACATCGGCCTCTTGACTGGCCTCCTGACCGAACGAGAAGCGAAAGAACAACACATGGATACCTTTGCCTACACCGTGAACTGCTCGATCCTGTTGACCGAACTACCACTGCTGCAGCGTCCGCAGGCGGCGCGGGACGCCGGGTTCGACGCTGTCGAATTCTGGTGGCCCTTCGCCGCCCCGGTGCCGTCTGATCGCGAGGTCGACGAGTTCGTCCGTGCCGTCGAAGACGCCGGCGTGCAACTGACCGGCTTGAATTTCGCGGCCGGAAACATGCCTGCCGGCGACCGCGGGCTGCTGTCGGACCCGGCACAGACGCTGGCGTTCCGCGACAACATCGACATCACCGTGGGCATCGGAGAACGCCTGGGCACCAAAGCATTCAACGCCCTCTACGGAAATCGGGTCGAGGGCGTGGCGCCGGAGAAGCAAGACGAGACGGCCACCGAGAATCTGGCGCTGGCGGGTAAGGCGGCCGATCGTATCGGTGCGGTGGTGCTCGTCGAGCCGGTCAGCGGCGCACCGGCGTATCCGCTGAAGCGCGCCGCCGATGCCGTCGCGGTGATCGACCGAGTCGAGGCCGACTATGGTGTCGGGTCGCTGCGACTGCTCGCCGACCTGTACCACCTCGCGGTCAACGGGGACGACGTCGGGCGGCGATCGACTCGTATGCCGCCCGCATCGGGCACGTGCAGATCGCCGACGCACCGGGGCGCGGCGAACCCGGCACCGGAACGCTTGACATCCCGGGCTATCTGAACCAGCTCGCCGGACACGGGTACCGCGGCTATGTCGGGCTCGAATACAAGTCGACCCGCCAGGACACCTTCGACTGGTTGCCCCGCGAACAGCGCGCGTCGCGCGCTGGCCTCTGAGACACACCCACCACCCTGACGGAATCGAGGAGACTCGTGAGCACTATCGCATTCATCGGACTCGGAATCATGGGCAGCCCCATGGCCGTTCATCTCGCCAAGGCCGGGCACCAGGTCGTCGGCTACAACCGTTCGCCGCAGCGCACAGCGGCTTTGGTGGAGGCCGGCGGTACCGCTGCCGACTCCATCGCCAAGGCGGTGGCGGGCGCCGATGTCGTCGCCGTCATGGTCCCGGATTCACCCGACGTGCAGGCCGTGCTCGCCGGGGAGAACGGAGTATTCGACAACGCACCGGCCGGCGCGCTGCATTATCGACTTCTCCAGCATCCGACCCGATGTCACCACCGCTCTCGCCGCGCAGGCCGCCGAACGCGGCTTTCGACTGATCGACGCACCCGTCTCCGGAGGCGAGGCCGGTGCCGTCAACGCCGCGCTATCGATCATGGTCGGCGGCACCCCAGAGGATTTCGAGTCGGCAAAGCCGATCCTCGATGTCGTCGGGAAAACCGTGGTCCACGTGGGCCCGAACGGCTCCGGACAGACGGTCAAGGCAGCGAACCAGCTGATCGTCGCGGGAAACATCCAGCTGCTTGCCGAGGCGATCATCTTCCTCGAGGCCTACGGTGTCGACACCAAGGCCGCGGTGGAGGTACTCGGCGGGGGGCTCGCCGGCTCGGCCGTCCTGAATCAGAAGGCCCAGAAGATGCTGGACCGGTCCTTCGAACCCGGATTCCGGATCGACTTGCACCACAAGGACCTCGGCATCGTGACCGCCGCGGCTCGCGAGGCCGGTGTGGTGGCGCCACTCGGCGCCGTCGTCGCCCAACTCATGGCCTCCGCGCGAGCGAATGGCGATGGCGGGCTTGACCATTCAGCACTGCTGCGCGGAGTCGAGCGGCTGTCGGGCCACGGCTCGCAGTGAACTTATTCAACTACTTTTCATTGATGGAGAACTGACATGCCTCGTATGCGTGCCGTCGACGCCGCCGTTGCCATTCTCGACAAGGAAGGCGTCACCACCCTTTTCGGGCTCCCTGGAGCGGCGATCAACCCGTTCTACTCCGCCCTGCGTGACCACGGCGGCATCAAGCACATCCTGGCCCGGCACGTCGAGGGCGCCTCGCACATGGCCGAGGGTTACACCCGGGCGAAGGCCGGCAACATCGGGGTCTGCGTCGGCACCTCCGGACCGGCCGGCACCGACATGATCACCGGCCTGTACTCGGCGTCCGCGGACTCCATCCCGATCCTGTGCATCACCGGGCAGGCCCCCGTTGCCCGCCTGCACAAGGAGGACTTCCAGGCCATCAATATCGCGGACATTGCAGCCCCCCTGACGAAGATGGCCATGACGGTGATGGAACCCGCGCAGGTGCCGGGGGCCTTCCAGCAGGCGTTCCATCTGATGCGGTCCGGACGCCCCGGCCCGGTGCTGATCGACCTGCCGTTCGACGTGCAGATGACCGAGATCGAATTCGACCCGGACACCTACGAGCCGCTGCCGGTCTATCAGCCGCGGGCCACCCGGGCGCAGGCCGCGAAGGCCCTGGACATGCTGCAGGCCGCCGAGCGGCCGCTGATCGTCGCCGGTGGCGGCATCATCAACGCCGACGCCTCCGACCTGCTGGTCGAGCTCGCGGAACTGCTCGACGTCCCGGTGATCCCGACCCTGATGGGCTGGGGGACCATCCCGGACGACCACCGGCTGATGGCCGGGATGGCCGGTCTGCAGACCTCCCAGCGGTACGGCAACGCCACCATGCTGGCCTCCGATCATGTGCTGGGCATCGGGAACCGGTGGGCGAACCGGCACACCGGGGGCCTTGACACCTACCGGCAGGGCCGGACCTTCGTGCACATCGACATCGAACCCACCCAGATCGGCCGGGTCTTCCCGCCCGACTACTCGATCGTGTCCGATGCCGGCGCCGCGTTGACCGAACTGGTGGCCGTGGCGCGGGAACGCCGCGACGCGGGGGAGCTTCCGGACCGGTCCGACTGGGTGGAGGCGTGCCAGGAACGCAAGCGCACCATGCACCGGCGCACCCACTTCGACAACATTCCGATCAAGCCGCAGCGGGTGTACGAGGAGATGAACAAGGCCTTCGGCCGGGATACCCGGTACGTGTCGACCATCGGACTGTCGCAGATCGCGGCCGCCCAGTTCCTGCACGTGTACAAGCCGCGAAACTGGATCAACGCAGGGCAGGCCGGCCCGCTGGGCTGGACGGTGCCCGCCACCCTCGGGGTGTGCGCCGCCGACCCGGACGCCACCGTGGTCGCCCTCACCGGCGACTACGACTTCCAGTTCATGATGGAAGAACTTGCCGTCGGCGCCCAGTTCAACCTGCCCTACATCCACGTGCTGGTGAACAACGCCTACCTCGGCCTGATCCGGCAGTCCCAACGCGGCTTCGACATGGACTACTGCGTCCAACTGGCATTCGACAACATCAACACCTCGTCCAACGAGGAGATCGCGGGTTACGGCGTCGACCACTTCAAGCTCGCGGAAGCGTTGGGCTGCAAGGCCTTGCGGGTGCAGGACCCGGCCGAGATCCTGCCGGCGCTGGAAACGGCGAAGAAGCTCATCGTGGAACACCGCGTTCCGGTGCTGGTGGAAATCGTCCTCGAGCGGGTCACCAACATCTCCATGGGCACCGAGATCGACAACGTGGTGGAGTTCGAGGAACTCGCGCTGTCCGCGAAGGACGCCCCCACCGCCGTCATCTCGATGCTGGACTGAGGCGGACACCGTCATGCACGTGTTGCTCGCGCCCGACAAGTTCAAGGGCTCCCTGACCGCAGCCGAAGTCGCGGACGCCCTCGCCGAAGGACTCGCAGCGGGCAACCCGTCCTGGCGCATCACGTGTGCTCCGGTGGCCGATGGCGGAGACGGAACGGTGGCGGCCGCCGTCGCCGCCGGCTGGTTGCCCGTCGCGGTGAAGACCACCGGGCCGACGGGTCGGCCCATTGCGACCTCGTATGCGGTGCGCGGTTCGACAGCCGTGGTGGAACTCGCCTCCGCAGTCGGACTGGTGACCCTCCCGGGAGGTGAACTGGACCCGCTGGGTGCCAGCACATTTGGACTCGGCACCGTCGTCAGGCACGCGCTGGATGAGGGTGCTCGCGAGATCATCGTCGGTGTCGGCGGCAGCGCGTCAACCGACGGCGGTGCCGGGATGCTGCAAGCACTCGGCGTCCGCATTCTCGATGCCCAGGGCAACGACGTCGCGCCCGGCGGTGCGGCGCTGCGCCAGGCGGCCCGGGTGGATCTGAGCGGCCTGCACCCGGCAGCGCGCGGGGCGCATTTCCAGCTGGCCTGCGACGTCGACAATCCGCTGCTCGGTCCGAACGGCGCCACCGCCGTCTACGCACCCCAAAAGGGAGCGGATGCAGAAGAACTGGTTGTGCTCGAGGACGCCATGACTCAGTGGGCGCGGGTCGTGCGCACCGCTACCGGCCGCGACGACAGCCACACCGCAGGGGCGGGCGCGGCAGGGGGAACCGCCTTTGGCGCCATGTCTGTGCTCGGGGCCACGACTCGGCCCGGGATCGACACCGTCCTCGACCTCATCGACTTCCGGCGCAAGCTTGCCGGGACCGACTCTCGTCATCACAGGTGAGGGATCGCTGGACGTGCAGAGCCTGCACGGCAAGGCGCCCATCGGCGTCGCTGCGGCAGCCGGCGAGGCCGGCGTGCCCGTTATCGCGGTGGCGGGACGCAGTGTGCTCAGCGACATTCAACTACGCAACGCCGGAATTCGCATGGCATACACACTCGCCGAGCTGGAGCCCGACATTCACAAATCGATCGCGAATGCGGCGGAACTGCTGCGCCGGATCGGACGCACGATCGCGGCAGCGTCGACCGACTTCGTCACCACGAGACATGAAGGAGAATCATGACCACGCACGACTTCACCGCGCTACCCGACCTCGCCTCGCGCACCCTCGGCGGCAGTGTGTCCGCGGCGAACGACGAACTGTTCGCGCAACGGGAAAATCTCATCCGGCCCGAAGCTCCGTTCTTCGACCCGAACGAGTTCGGTCACAAGGGAAAGGTCTACGACGGATGGGAAACCCGTCGCCGCCGCGACAACGGTCACGACTACGCCATCGTACGGCTCGGCACACCGAGAATTATCCACGGAATCATCGTCGACACTCCGTATTTCAAGGGCAACTACCCGCCGTTCGTCTCGATCGAGGCTGCTCGCCTGATTGACCATATATCTGTTATCAGCGAAATTAGTTGTTGCGCAATGGGTTCTAATGTGCTCGTGCTTAACCGTTCTGCCAGAGTTGCGCTTTGAGGATGTCTGGCACCGGTGTCCTCGGTCAGAGTTTTGCTCCCGTGGTGTTGTCCACTGCCGCCACAGCGATGCGTTTGACGACATGACTGGCCGCTTCATCTGCGCGAACCGGATCGCGCAACGACACCAGCCTGTTTGAGGACCGTAGCGATTCACCACACCGTGCCAGCGGTAACCCGCCGTACCCCGAAGTTTCGTCACGGTGACGTATTGACGCTGAATCACACTGTGGCGCAGTTCCTTTCGACTGCCTGATGGGAGCGGAACCCATGATGGATGCACAGAAGGCAACGGCGGGCGCAGTGCAGTCGGTGGAGCGGGCATTCGACATTCTCGAGATCATGGCGAGCGCCGGCGGGCCCACCGGAGTCAGCGAACTCACCGACCTGAGCATCGACTGTGGCGCGCGGGCGGCCGACCGAGGGGTCTTGGTGTCCAAGGGGACGCTCGCGCCAACCAGGTGCAGGGGCACCCAAGCGGTCGGGTCGGGCTTGTCCGGCTAGGAGACCGCGTGGGAGATGGCGAAGTGCGCTGCGGTCGCCTCGTCGAGCCCAGGGGAAAGTCGAACCCCCGGTGATCGCTTCGAGATGCCCACAGCCCAGTTCGTAAACGATTGGCAGCAGCCACTTTTCGCGGGTCATTTTGATTGCTGGGTCGCAGTCGGCAAGCCGGCTCAGTGCGTTGTGCCACTCGTGGTGGGCTGCGAGCATCGCGTCCCAGGCTCGTGCGATGGCGGCGTTGACGCTCATCCCGGGCGGCAACTGGTAGTCGGTGGCCTTTGTCCGCGCATACGCAGGTCGCTGGCGCGGGGGATGGCCTCGCTGGGCAGCCCGGTGCCGACGAATCGCACCGAGCGGAAGGCCGAGAGCGCGCTCATCGGGTGGCCGTTTCGGGCAGAAAAACGTACACGCCAAGAACATCCGGCGGTGGCAGGAATTTGGCGGTTACGCTGCGGCCACCGACAAGCCTCATTTGCCGGACGTTCTTATTGGAGGTTGCCCCGCTCGGCGGCGGCTCAGCCGAAGCGGCGGTTGAGCTTCATGTGCCGGTTAACGTCCTTGTAGAGCAGGTACCGGAAGCGGCCGGGACCGCCCGCATAGCAGGCCTGCGGGCAGAAGGCCCGCAGCCACATGAAGTCACCCTCCTGCACTTCGACCCAGTCCTCGTTGAGCCGGTAGACGGCCTTGCCCTCCAGCACGTACAGCCCGTGCTCCATGACATGGGTCTCGGCGAACGGGATCACCGCGCCGGGCTCGAACGTCACGATGGTGACGTGCATGTCGTGCCGCAGGTCGGCCGGGTCGACAAATCGGCTGGTCCGCCAGCGCCCGTCAGTGTCGGGCATCGGCGTGGGTTCGACGTCGCGCTCGTTGGTCACGAGCGCGTCCGGCGCATCGAGGCCCTCGACCCGCTCGTAGGCCTTGCGGATCCAGTGGAAGTGGGCTAGCTCGCCGCCCTCGTTGCGGACCGACCAATCGGCGCCCGGTGGGATGTACGCGTACCCGCCAGGGTCGAGCTGGTGCGTGGTGCCATCCAGGGTGATCCGCAGCGCGCCCGTGGTGAGGAAGATGACCCCCTCGGCCTCCGAGTCGAGCTCGGGACGCTCGCTGCCACCGCCGGGCGAGACCTCCACCATGTACTGGGAGAAGGTCTCGGCGAAGCCGGACAGCGGCCGGGCCAGCACCCAGAGCCGGGTACCCTCCCAGAACGGCAGGTAGCTGGTCACGATGTCCGAGTTGGTGCCCCGCGGGATCACCGCGTAGGCCTCCCGGAACATCGCCCGGTCGGTGAGCAGCTGGGTCTGCGGAGGCAGCCCTCCGGTCGGTGCGTAGTACGTCGTGTCGGTCATCTGACCTCATCTCGCCGCCGGCCCGTGCGGGTGTTCAGCAGGCCGCACCGCCTTGCGCCTGCGCACGCTGCGCCGAGCGATGGCCCCTTCACGGCCGGAACGGCCGCGCAGAAAGCCTAACTCCGAGCCGCTTTTTCTTAAAGCGCGCTTGGCCAATTCTGAGGTCCGGCTGGCCGACCCGGCGGTGACCGTGCCGTCCGGGCGAACGCCGGACGCAGCTTGCCCAGAGATTCAGCCGAGGTCGCGGGCCGGACCCCGTCGTCCTGGCTGACCTGCAGTGGGTCACCCCTGCGCTGGGGCACCTCGGCGGCGACGATCTCGTCGTCGAGCAGCGCGTTCTTTGCTGCGGTCGCCGCCCGGTCGTGCGACATTGCCGCGTACTCGTCCTGCTCGGCCCGGCCGATGTCCTTGGCCTTGTTGTAGGAGTCGGTGGCCGCACCCGTGCGGCGCATGTCGACCGAGCAGAACAGCGCATCGTGCGCGGTTGGGTCTACCAACGCGGAGTCGCCGTAGCGGTAGCCGGCGCGGGCGCCGGGAGCCAGGTACGGGCCCCCGGGGTCATCGACTCCATGCCGCCGGCGACGACTACGTCGAACTAGCCGTAGCCGATTAGCTGGTCGGCCATCGCGATGGCGCATACGAGCGGGCGAATCCGGTTTGCAACTGCCGGCGTTGAGCCCGGACAGGCACCCGTCAGCGGTGGCGAGCCCGGCGCCGTCGAGGCAAGCCTGTCAATCATGGTCGGTGGCGAGGCGGCGGACTTCGAGGCGGCCAAGCCGGTGCTCGAGGCGGTGGGAAAGACCATCGTCCACGTCGGACCGGCGGGGTCGGGCCAGACCGTGAAGGCCGCGAATCAGCTCATCGTCGCCGGCAACATCGAACTACTGGCCGAGGCCATCGTGTTCCTCGAAGCCTACGGTGTGGACACCGAGGCAGTCGCCGCGACGTCAGCCGTCGCTCGGCCTCATCCATCACATGCACATCGCGATGGTATTCGGCCCAATCATCGCCTACGAAGATCATCGATCCCTCGCCGTTCGGTAAAGCGGTGCAACCACTTTCGAGCCCGAGAACACCCGGCGATAACCCAATCGCTCAGTGCGACGACGACTCCAGGCCGAGATGACCAACCTGATCCTCCACGGAGTCCTCCACAGAGACCAGCGCACACCGTCGGATGGCGCTGTCGGCACCATCACCATGCCGATGTTGCGGCCCTACAAGTTGCAGACCAGCAATCGCGATGTTGTGGTGTCTGGCACCGAGCTGAATTCGGTGGACGGCCACCGACGCCGCCACGGTAGATAGACAGCTGCAACGAGGGTTTCGACGGAGCCCCGGCTTACAACTCATTGGAAGGCAGCGTCATGCTGTCGTTCGCCTGCGGTGTCTTCTGGTGCGGCGCATCTCGGCCGAACGGGACAGGGGCCCCAAACACACCAATCGTCCGGCGGGCTTCACCGCGCCTGCGGTGGCCGAGGCGCCGTCGCTGGCGTAGAACCGCGACGATGCGGTGCAGGACATGTTGGTGCGCAGGGTGTTTTCGCCGCGACGTCAGGCGTCCGCAACACTTCGTCCTAACGGCGGAGAGCTTCGGGGCGGCCGTTCGAGCAGGGTTGGGATGGGGAATTTATCCGGAACAGTTAGCGGGCCCAGCGCTGGTGGATGGCTCGTTCGTGCGAATTTCTGATGCACATCTTGATGTGCCGCCGTTCTGGCAGTGCTGGAAGATCAACAGTCCCATAGTTAAGACCATCACTGACACAGTACGGTCGGCTGCCGCAGGCCTGCGTCGGCCGCGGAAGTAGCCGAGGCGCGAACGACCTTCGATTCGAAAAGCCTTGTGCCGGTGTGGATGTCGCGTTCCGACGCACCAGTTACATCTGTCAACAGCGAACCGTCCTTGTCCTCCGATTCTTCGAGAACATGACCCCAATCCCAAATCGGTGAACGTACAGGTTATTCGCAGATGCACGTCTCGCGTTTACTTGCCAAGGCACTCAACACGTTGCGCAGCCAGGTTCGTGAACCAGACCTCGCGGTGACCGCGTGACGCTGAATCGCGGGCGAATTGCATGGGCGGATCATGGTGAGGGCCTGGCGCGCCGACACAATCCCGACGCCAACACGGCCGCGACAAACACACCGGCGCACAACCGGAGTGTGGTTCTCCTTCGCGGTGTCCCAGCGTCGGGTGACCTGCTACTACTTCTACCTTTGGGACGACGATTTCGGGCCGGCGTTCGTTAAGGTCTGCGCCTATTTCCCGTATCCGATGAAGATCTGGGTCAACGGCCACGAGTGGGCCAAACGGCAGGCCACCAAGGCCGGCATCGGGTTCACCGAGCTGTCCAACGGGTTCGCCAGCTGTGCGGATCCTGCGGCGCTGCAGGCGATCTGCGACCGGCTCGGGCCCGGTGCGATCCGAGTGTTCGCCGAACGTTGGTGGTCGATCCTGCCGTTGCCGCTGACCGAGCACGACCGCTCCGCCGGCTACTGGTGGGAGCTGTCGATGCGCCAGATCGAGGTCTCGCGCACCCTGGTGTTCGACGCACCCCGCCGTGCCCGCGCGTTCTTCGAGGCGCTGGTGGCCGACAACCTCGACATCGGTCGTCCGGAGCTGATCGAGCTGATCTTCAAACGCGGCCAACGCCGCGGCGCCAAGGCCGGCGGGAAGTACAAGACCCACATCGTCACCTACGGCACCGAGGTCAACGTCAACGCCTTCTACCGGCACTCCCGCATCAAACAGTATTTGAAGGACGGCGCGCGCTGCGCATCGAAACCGTGGTCAACAGACCAGACGATCTGGCTGCCTACGGCGCCTGCAGCATCTCGCCGAGCTGCAGTCCCGCGCCCGTGCGGTCAACACCACCCTGCTCGATACTGAACGTGTCGGTCAGGCTGCGTCCTTGCGAGTCCAGCCTTTGAGCGGATCGCACAGCCCACCCTCACCGAGGATGGCAGGAGGGCCCCGGCCTTGCGGTTCGGCGACCCTCGTCCAGGCCCTGGCCGGCGCCTTGTGCACCAGCGTGCTCGCCGTCACCGGCATCACCAACAAGAGCCTGCGCGCCTTGATGACCGGCTGCTCGGCGGCACCGACTACACCACCAACCAGGCCAGCTACGACCTGGCCCGGCTACGGTCAACGGCTGATCACCCGCATCCCGGCAGAAATCGCTACCGCCTCACCCGAGGGACTCGCGTTCGCGATCTTCTACACCAAACTGCACGACCGCCTGCTGCGTCCCTGCTCGCCGCCGACCGCCCACCAGCACCACCACCACTGCGAAAGGCATTGCACACCATCGATATTCACATCACAGAAACCATCAACCAGGCGCGCCTGCTGCCGAAAGCAGCCTGAAACTCAGACACTCTCCCCCCTAGGTGTGCAGTCCTCGCTGAGGCGGTTGACCGTCGCCAACTTGTCGGCATCGCGGTTGTGCTCAGCGGCACTGACACATTCACTGCACGGTACGGAGGAGAGCCACGGCCGCGCCGTTATCACTATGGGTGCCTGCGCCCGCGCCGGCGGCCAATAAACGCCGTTCCGTCGTCGCGGCGAGAAACGGCCCCTTGGCCTGCGTGGAAGGTTTGCGATCACACAATGACGGGAACGCGGTGTTCAACTTTTGGCCTGCTCGGGAGGAGGCGATCATGGCGACACCCGCTGAGACGCAGAATGTGATCCGCAGTCTCATTCCCGCCCGCATCGACCGCCTGCCGTGGTCGCCGTTTCATACCCGGATGGTGATCGCGCTCGGCGTGGCCTGGATCCTCGATGGTCTAGAGATCACCGTGGCTAGCGCGGTGGCCGACACGCTGACCCAGCCCGAGACGCTCGGTCTGTCCTCGGCGGCGGTCGGGCTGATCGCGACCGTGTACCTGGCCGGCGAGGTGGTCGGCGCACTGTTCTTCGGGCGCCTGTCGGACAAGCTCGGCCGACGCAACCTCTTCATGATCACCTTGGGTGTGTACCTCGTGGGCAGCGGTCTCACCGCGTTGACATTGGGCAATAGCGCGGGCTGGATCGTCTTTCTCTACATCACCCGGTTTATCGCCGGTATGGGCATCGGCGGGGAATACGCGGCCATCAATTCGGCGATTGACGAATTGATCCCGGCCCGATTCCGGGGCAGAGTCGACATCGCGATCAATGGCACCTACTGGGCCGGTGCGATCCTCGGCACGCTCGGCACGTTCATCTTCCTCAAGGCGATCGACCTCAGCCTCGGCTGGCGGCTGGCCTTCCTGATCGGCCCGGTACTGGGTCTGGTGATCCTACTGGTGCGGCGGAACTTACCGGAAAGCCCGCGCTGGCAGGTCATGAACGGCCGCGTGGAGGCGGCCGAGCGGTCGATCTCCCACATCGAACACGAGGTGGAGTCCACCGGTGCCACGCTGCCCACGGTCGACGAGAGCAAGGCTATCGAGCTGCAGCCCACCGAAAAGATCGGCTACCTGGCGCTGACGCGAGTGCTTTTCCGCGACTACCCGAGCCGGTCGATCCTGGGCGCTGTGCTCATGATCAGCCAGTCGTTCCTGTACAACGCGATCTTCTTCACCTACACGCTGGTGCTCGGCAAGTTCTACGGGGTGTCCTCGGAGTCGGCGCCGCTGTACCTGATCGCGTTCGCTGTCGGGAACCTCGCGGGTCCGTTGACCCTCGGGCACTTCTTCGACACTATCGGCCGCAGGAAGATGATCGCCGGCACGTACCTGCTGTCTGGTCTGCTGCTGGCCGTGAGCGCGGTCTTGTTCAACGCTGGGGTGCTCAACGCAATTACCCAGACCATTGCCTGGTGCATCATCTTCTATTTCGCGTCGGCCGGGGCCAGCGCTGCCTACCTCACGGTGAGCGAGATCTTCCCGCTGGAGGTTCGGGCGAAGGCGATCGCGGTGTTCTTCGCCATCGCCCAATGCTTTGGGGCCCTCGGTCCGGTCATCTACGGCGCGCTCATCGGCGATGGCTCCCAGCCCTTCCTGCTGTTCCTGGGCTACTTGCTCGGTGCGGCAGTGATGATGGTCGGCGGACTCGTCGCCTGGTTCCTCGCGGTCGATGCCGAAGGCAAGTCGCTGGAAGACATCGCCACCCCACTGGCAGCCGCCGGCGCCCGCCGCCGGACGGGTTCAGTCCGAGCGGAGGGGGCAACCCGGCCCTACTCGCCCTGACTCCTAGAGGATCGGGGATGAAGTATTCACGACATACGCACCAGGTGCGCAGCCGTCACAAGCCCATCCTCAGCCCGATGCGCGTCGAGTGCGCCCGCTTTAGTTCTTCAAGATCCTGATCAGACGCGGAGAGCGCACCTCAAAGAGCGCGAAAAGCGTTGGCAGAGGGGATAAGACACGTGCGGCCGCAGTTGACAGACCGGCGTCGACTCGGACGCGTTGGTCCGCACCGTGTCCGCCGAAATCGCCTGTGTCGACCGACAATTTCTCAACGGCGGCGGCTCGAGCACACGCTGACCGTAACGGGCAACTGCGCCAATGTGATCGGCGGAGCCGGCATCACGATCAAGTTCGACCGGGTCGACAAACAGATCGACCTGAAAACATCGCCACCTATGTGGACGGCGACCCCAGGGACCGGCGGCCCCGGCTCAGGTAAGAAGATCACAACGGGCTAGAAGGATCGCGGGCGGTTCACAAGCAAAAACCGGGCGTCAAGTTCGCCTTGACGATTGCTCTCGCGTCAAGTAAACCTTGACGCATGGCAATTCAGTCGATCAGCTTGCACGCGTTTCGTGAGGACGTCGCCGGCCCCCGATGGCGCGCCTTGTACGACGCGACGTGGCCGGGCTACCGATCGTGGTATCTACGCCCGGGCACTGGCCGGCGACCCACCGCTGCGCAAGCCGAAACCGCTCTGCTGCGGTACATGCCGGAGCTGCACCCGGTGTGGCGGCGGCTCGTTGACCTGGCCGGCGGTGATTCCACCGCCGCCGCGATGCTCTCGCATTGGAATATGCCGGCGTTTGCGCCTGCGTGTTCACAGGTCGTCGTGGACAACGGCACCCGGGCGCTGATCCGCAACTACGACTACCACCCAGAGCTGTTCGAGCAAGTCGTGATGTCGACGCGGTTCACTGGCCGTGAGGTGATCGGCACCAGCGATTGCCTATGGGGACTGCTGGATGGCATGAACTCTGACGGATTAGCCGTATCGCTGACCTTCGGCGGGGCCAAAGTGTATGGACCAGGGTTCGGCATTCCCTTGGTGATCCGCTATCTCCTGGAAGTCGCCGGGACCGTGTCAGAGGCCCTGACCGCGCTGCGCCGGATCCCGGTTTCCATGTCCTATAACGTGACCCTCACCGACCGCGATGGCTGTGTCCGCACGGCCTACCTGGCTCCGGGGCAACCGATGGAGGTGCGCGCCTTTCCGTTGGCGACCAACCACCGTTTCGATCGACCGGACGACCCACTGCAAGCACGGCGGTTCCGCAGCCTCGAACGGCAGGAATACCTGCTCGGACTGCTGCGCGACGAGCCGCACCCAGACGTGCTCGCCAAGGAGTTTCTGCGGGAACCGCTGCGCAGCAGCGACTACGCCAACGGGTTCGGCACCCTGTACACCGCCGACTACCGCCCAGACTCCGGAGAGGTCCACTATCGATGGCCGGGCACCACCTGGACCCGGTCATTCGACGCCACGGACGCCGAACTGCGACTTGACGTTCCGGCCGCGTAACGGCCGTAAGATTCGGGCATGACCGCACACACCGACCTGCCTCTGGGCGGTTTGAGTGAGGGTGAAATGGCGGCGCTCATCTATCGGATAGCCGATGAACTCAGCACGCGCGGCACCCGGGACGCCTTCGCCGAACTGCTTCACGTGCTGCCCTACATCGGCGAACGGGTTGGTGACGCCGCGCGCATCCTGGCGGCGTCGGATTCATGGAGCCAGGTTGCTCAAGTATCCGGGACCTCGAAGCAGGCCGCCTGGGAACGGTGGCGGACGTGACTGGCCATCCGGACCGTCACATGCCTACACGGTAGCGACCCGGCGGAGCGGTACCTCTCGTGCGCATGCCTCCATGTGCCGCGAGATCCGCGGTGATTATGGAACGTGATCGGCCGTCTGCGCCGTGCTAGGGTGCCGGCGCGAAACCCGATGGCGTGCTTGCGGTCACGGTGGGACTCGCCAAGCTTGTTACGGGCGCGGTGGGCGGTGTAGTTGTCGTGGCCGTTTGCTCGGTGGCCTGAGGCGCGACCGAGCTCAACGCCTTTTCAGGTCCCGCTGAACCGAGGTTGCCGAACACCGCACCAAGCGCTGCCATGGCGATTATCGCGCTGCCCCCTATAGTCGCCGACCCCAGCTTCCAATGCCTAGCCCTCACCTTGACCACTCCATTCGGTCGGTGATTCGCTCCAGCCACCGGATGAGGGCCAGACGCGAACCCTCTGCGGCCGGGAATAACCGAAGGGACAAGCACTGAAACCTGAAGTTAGCCAATAGAATTACTGTGGTGTTGCCTTCGTGACGCAGATAACTGGCTGTGAGACGACTGTGAATGCCTAGTCCCTCACACCGTCTGTACCGCGCGGATTTCGACCCGGTGATTCACTCCGATGCCGACACGCGACACGACTGCGGCTATTCCGCCGCGTTGCGGACGATGAAGCGATGCATGCGAGACTTCCTGGGCTACAACATTTTCCGTACTAGGAGCGGCCGACGTAGTCGGCGCTTGCCGGTCCACTCGGCTGCTAAGGTACGCGTGTATGGGCGCCTTGGATGGACGGGTCGCATTGATCACTGGAGCGGCCCGAGGGCAGGGTCGCGCACATGCCCTGGCGCTGGCCGCCGCAGGGGCAGACATCGTCGCGGCCGACGCTCCCCGTTCGATGGTGGGCCTGACGTACCCGCTCGGCACCGAGGATGATCTTCGCGACACCGCCAGGCGGGTCGGGGAGCTGGGCACGCGCTGCCTGCCGATCGCCCTCGACGTGCGCGACTCCACCGCGGTCGGTGCGGCCGTCGAGCAGACATTGAACGGCATGGGAAGTCTCGACATCGTGGTGGCCAACGCCGGAATCGTGAGCACCGGACCCTTGGACGAGGTGAGCGACGAGATCTGGCAGCAGCTGGTGGACACCAATCTGACGGGCGTTTTCCATACCCTGCGGGCCGCCATACCGGTGATGCGACGACAGCGGTTCGGCCGCATCGTCGTCACATCCTCGATGGGCGGCCGCATGGGCATCCCGGAGCTGGCGGCATACAACGCCACCAAATGGGGAGTCATCGGGCTGGCCAAGTCCGCGGCCTTGGAGGTCGCCAAGGAAGGCATCACAATCAACGTCATCTGCCCGACGACAGTGCAGACACCGATGGTGCAGCCCGAGGGCGGCGACGACATTCCCGACGATCTGGTCCGCCGCATGATGAGAGCGAACCCGATACCTCAGCCGTGGCTTCAGCCCGAAGACGTCAGCCGCGGGGTCCTCTATTTGGTGACAGATCCGGGAGTAGTCACCGGCAGTGTCCTCGAGATCGGCCTCGGCGGCAGCGCTCGAATCCACTAGCGGGCTGGTTCGACTGCGGATCGATCGCTAGGTTCCTCGCCATGGCAGCTGCGGCAGCGGTGATCGTTTTGGTCACCTTGGTTGTGATGACAACGGGAAGAGCGCCGGCGGTGCTGGCGCTGGCCTGCGCGCTGGTGATCGCCGGCCTGCTCGGAATCGCACGCCCCGACGAGCTCTTCGCCGGGTTGAGCAATGGCGGTGTCATTACCGTCGCGGCGATGTTGGTGATCGCCAAAGGCGTGATGTCCACCGGGGTGATTTCGCGGGTGACCTATCGGCTGCTGGCCGGCGTGACAAGTACCAGGCAGACGCTGCGCCGGCTCATCCCGCCGGTGGGAATCCTCTCCGCGCTCATCAACACCACCCCGATCGTCGCGATGCTCATTCCGGCGGCCAACGAACTCGAACAGCAGTCCGGTGTTCCCGCTCGCAGGGTGCTGCTACCCGTGGCGCATGCCACCACGCTGGCCGGGTCGGCGACCATGATCGGCACCAGTTCCAACCTGCTCATCGCGGGTCTGGCCGCCCCACAAGGGGTCGATATGTCAATGTTCTCCTTCGCTCCGATCGCCGTGCCGGTCGCTCTTATCGGCTGGCTGGTGCTTTACTTCGCAGCACCGCTGATGCTGCAGGGTCAGCCCGAGAGCGATCTGCGGAAGCTGTCCTGGCGCGCCGAGATCCCGGTGTCGTCGCAGGCCAACGCAATCGGGCGCATCGCGGCGCAGCTGGGCGTAAGCGCCGCATCGGACTTCGAACTGGTCGACATCCAGCGCTGGGGCCAATCGGTCGACACACACGCCGCCATCGCCGACGGCGACGTGTTGATCTATCGCGCGACGGAAGCCGGCGTCCGAATGCTATGGGAGAGCCCACGATTCGCGCACGCTCGTCAGGATCTCTACAAAGTGTCCATCGCCACCGACGAGCAGGCGACCGTGCGTGGACTGGAGGAGAACGAAGACGTCGTGGTGATCGCCGCCCAGACGGCGCATCTGCTGCGCGACACACCCGCGCGGCCGGGTGACATGTGCCTGGTCACCGCCCGTTCGACAGACGCGCTGACCGAGAATTCGCTTGTCGGCGTGTGGCAGAAAGTGGCAGGCAAGGCTCCGCAGACCGGCAAAACATGGATCGCGCTGGCCATCCTGGCGGCGGTCATCGCAGCTGGATCGTTCGGTCTGGCTCCGGTCGAGCTGACCGCCGTCGCCGGCGCCACCATGATGGTGCTCACCAAGGTACTCACACCGCGCTCGGCAGCACGCGCACTGAATTGGAACATCCTGGCGATCATCGCCGGCTCGGTCGGACTGGGCGCCATCGTCGTCAACAGCGGCCTCGCTGACGACATCTCCCATGCCATCCTGCACCTGTCCAACGCAAGCACCGCAGCGGTTGTGCTGGCCATCGCCGTCGGCACCACGGTGCTGACCAACGTCGTGACGAACGCTGCTGCCGCCGCCATCCTCACACCGGTCGGACTTTCCGTGGCGATGACCAGCGGGCTGAATCCTGTACTCGTGCTGGCGCTGATCGGAACGTGCATCTCCTTCACGTTCCTCAACCCGTTCAGCCATCAGTCGAACCTGATGGTGATGAAACCCGGCGGCTACTCCGCGACGATGTTCGTGCGCTTCGGCATCCCACTCACGATCGCGTCGGTGACCGCAGCGGTCATCGTCGGCTGGGCCCTGCTCGTACCCTGATCGGCTGAGGTCATTGCCGCCAGGTGTACACGCGGCCCGGCAATAGTTTTTACAACTATTGACTGTATAAACTACGGGTATGACGTACGTGCACCGTGCCTGTGCGGAGGAGCGCCCCGCCGAACAGCACCAGCACCTCGCCGACAACGCCGCGGTCTTCTTCGAAACCCTGCCGGGCCAGGACGGCGTTGGGGCGGATACCCCGCTGGTGGCTGGCATGTCCGCCTGCGAGCGATGATGAGCGGCCGACGTGAGGACGTGTTGGCGATGCTGCGCGCAGCAGATGCCCCGTTGAGCATCGCCGCCGTCGCGGACGAATTGAGCATTCATCCCAACACCGCGCGTTTCCATCTCGACGCGCTCCTTCGGACCGGGCAGGTCGAGTCGGTGGAAACTGGCCGCACCAAACCGGGCCGTCCCCCACTGATGTTCCGAGCGGTGCCGGGTATGGATCCGGCGGGACCGCGCGACTACCGGATGTTGGCCGGGATCCTCGTCGCCGCACTGGCCGGCCAGCCCAACCCTGCACGTCGGGCCGCCGCGGCGGGGAGCACCTGGGCGAAGCAACACACCGACGGAAGCGAGGCCCGAAGCCGCAGGTCGGCCGTCGATCGGCTCACAAACCTGCTAGCCGATCTCGGTTTTGCTCCGCAAAAGCGCTCTGGCGCACGAGGTATCGGCGAGATCGGGCTCCACAACTGCCCGTTTCTGGAGCTTGCCCAGACCCGCCGTGACGTGGTGTGTCCGGTGCACATGGGTGTCATGAAAGGCGCCCTGAGCGCTTGGGACGCACCGATCACCGTGAGCGAGCTGACCCCGTTCGCCGAACCGGACCTGTGCGTCGTCCACTTGGCACCGGCCGAGAGGGCCTCATGAGTATCGCGCATGCCGTCGCGACCGCGGTTCTGTTCACCTGGCTGGGCATGGTGGCGGCAATCTCGTTCATGGAGGCACCGCTGAAGTTTCGCGCGCCCGGGGTGTCACTGCAGATCGGGCTGGGCATTGGCAGGCTGGTGTTTCGCGCGCTCAACACTGTCGAGGCGCTGCTGGCGGCGGTCGTGCTGATCGCCGTTGGTGCCGATCCGCCATCGCCGGTCGCGGTCGTCGCGGTTGCGGTTGTCGTAGTGACCCTGGCCGCCCAGCTGCTCGTGGTGCGACCGCAGCTTGCGCGCCGCTCCGATGCGGTTCTGGTCGCCCCCGCCGGTCCCGGCGCTCCGGCCGGTGCCCAGCGGCGGTCGCGGGCCCACTACACCTACGTCGGCCTGGAACTGGTGAAAGTCATTGCGCTCGTGGTCGCCGGCGCAGCTCTATTGGGCGCCTGAGGGGGAGAAACACATATGAAATCGAGGCCGGGCGGTGACGTGGTGTTGACCAACCGGGAACTCGATACGGGCGCAGCCGGAGTGCCTGCAGCGCCGTCGCCGGACACCAGTGCCAGGGATCTGCATACCCGCGAGGACGTGGAAGCGTTGCTTCGCTGCTTCTACGGGAGGGCGTTTCATGATGACGTCCTCGCCGAGCCGTTCGCCGACCTGTGCTCCCGTGGCCTCGACGAGCATCTGCCGGTCATGTGTGACTTTTGGGAGACCGTGCTATTCCGGGCAGGGCTCTACCGACGCAACGCTCTCCACGCGCACCGTCGCCTTCATCAGCAAACCCCGTTGGCAACAGAGCATTTCGTGCGCTGGCTCACCCTGTGGAACAGCACAATCGACCAGATTTATCAAGGCCCCGTCGCAGAGCACGCCAAGACTCAAGCGGCCAGGATCGCCACCGCTATGCATCGTCGCCTCGCCGGCACCCGCGGCCCGCACCCCGGCGGTCCGGCGAACCCAAACTAGAGCTCGCAAATCGACTGCGGGACAACGACATAACGAGAGCGTCATCGGCGGTGGGCATCGCATGACAGCAGCACGCCGGCCATCTGTGCACGGTGGCCCTGCTGACCGCAGCCACCGACGCCGAGCGCAGCTTCATCCCAGATCGACTACAGGTCAATCACAGTTATGCGTGGACGCGTGCTGTGGGAGCGCGAACCCAGTCGTTGGCTGCACCATGGCGGAATGGGCAATGCGTCAGAAGTGCGTCACGACACCATAACGGTGCCGGCGGGCGTGAGCCCTGCTGAGGCGAAGGCACTGGCGGAGCGAAAGGCGCAATCACAGGTTAGCGGCGGTGAGCGGATCTCGTTTGTGCATCTCCACGGATCGCGCCCCGCTCCCGGCTCGTCCGGCTCCGAAATGGAATGGCGCTACAGCTATCACGTCATACCTTCCGACGGCACAGCCGGAGAGTAAGGCTCAGTATTGAAACGCCCTTCATCAGCGTGTCGGCGTCGAATCTGCCGCAATCGCGGTGAACATCGCGTCCAGGGACCGCAGCAAGCGGTCGTGGGTGAAATTCTCCGGGGATACCAGCAACAGCCGACCGGACTCCCACAGCGCGGCCACCAGGTGATGGGCCAACAGTTCGGGATCGGCGTGCAGGTCGGCGGTCCATGAGTTAGATAGTGCCGCTGCGACTTCTCGCACAATCCGAGCGCGGACACGGGCGACGCGTTTGTGGAGCGTGGGTGTGAAACTATCGGCGATCATGAAAATGGATCGCCACCGCTGCGGTGCCTCGGCTACCGCACTCAGGTAGGCGTCGAACAAGTGGTGAAACGCGCCGGCGAGGTCGTCATCGCCTTGGGCGGGTATGGCGTCGAGGATCTGGGCGAACGCTCGCTGTTCCTCGCGGTCGAGTGAGGCGCGCAGCATCGCGTTGGCGTCGGTGAATTGGCCGTAGACCACGGGGCGGGTCACGCCGGCGCGGCGGGCAACTGCGTCCATGCTGACCGAGGCGACGCCGTCGGTGTCGATGACGTCGAGCACAACGTCGAGCAGCTGTTCGCGCCGCTGCTCAGGCAGCAGCCGGGGTGCATAAGGGCGGTTGCGCCGAGCCGTCGCCTCAGGCATGCGCAGGATCTCCTTTCACCCGCTGATGGCAGCTGTTGACAGAAGCTACATCACAGAAGCTACAGTGGCGTAGCTTTAAGCTACAGCACCGTAGCTTTTTGGGGACAGTGAGGACGCGCATGGATCGGACCGACATCACGACGACTCCGACGCAGGCACAGCTGGACACCTTGGCAAGCGCCCGGCAGATCTCTGACACAGCGCGCGCCATGGCCGATCAGATCGATGCCAACCGCAGGCTTCCTATCCAACTAGTCGATGAGCTGCTGCAGTCGGGTCTGCTGCGCGGGGGCGCGCCGGTGGAGGTCGAGGGTCTGGAGTTGCCCCCTGGCGTGGCGTTGCGCTGCGCCGAGGAGATAGCACGCGGGGATGCGTCGGCCGGCTGGTGCGTCTCGATCGCGATCACCAGCAGCCTGCTCATCGCGTATCTGCCGCCGGCGAGCCGTGCCGAGCTGTTCGGGGCGGGACGTGGTGTTGCCGCGGGCGTGTGGGCACCGCAGGGCCGGGCCAGGCGGGTTCCCGACGGTGTGGTGGTGTCGGGACGCTGGGCGTTCTGCAGCGGCATCACCCACGCCAACGTGCTGTTCGCGGGTTGCGTGCTGGACGAGCGGCCAGCGGTGCTCGCGCTGCCCACCGAGCAGCTCGAAATCCTCGATACCTGGCACACGCTCGGTCTGCGTGGTACCGGCAGTCATGACGCGGTGGCCGAAGACCTGTTCGTCCCTGACACACGCGTCGCCTCGATATTCGACGGTCCTGTGATCAACCGCCCCCTGTACCGGTTCCCACCTTTCGGGTTCTTCGCTGCCTGTATCACCGCGGCGGCAATGGGCAACGCTCGCGCTGCGATCGACGATTTCGTCGAGCTTGCCAAGGCGAAGAAGGGCGTCGCGGCGACGCGCACACTTGCCGAGCGCCCCACCATCCAGGCAGCGGTGGCTGCCGCCGAATCTGATCTGGAGGCAGCGCGGGCGCTCTACTACCAGGCGATCGAAACCGCCTGGCGGGCAAGCCAAGACGAGTCACAGGTGCCTGTCGAAGCGCGCACCCGCCTGCGGCTTGCGGCCACCCACGGCGTGCGCACCGCCGCCGATGTGGTGCGCACGATGTATGACCTCGCCGGAGGAAGCGCCATCTACGACGGGGCACCCCTGCAGCGTCGCTTCCGTGACGCGTTTACCGCCACCGCGCACTTCCAAGTCAACCAGGCGTCCCGCGAACTGCCCGGCCGCCTGCTGTTGGGACAGCCCACCGAAGTTGCGATGCTATGAGCGCGCGAATCGAGGCGGTGCTCCCGTTCTGGCTGGATCGCCCCGATGAGGAGGCCCTGCACATCGCGCGGGCGGCAAGCCGAGCCGGCCTGACAGGATTGTGGATCGGCGAGATGGTCAGCTTTGACGCCTTCGCGTTGGCCACCGCCATCGGCATCCGCACCCCGGGATTGCGACTGCGGCTGGGACCGCTACCCATCAGCGTGCGAACTCCCGCAGCAATCGCATTGGGCGCAAGCTCGGTCGCCGCGCTCACCGGCTGCGAAATCGACGTCGCGCTGGGCGCCTCCAGCCCCGCCATCGTGACCGGCTGGCACGACCGCGCGTGGCTGCACAGCGCGGCACGCATGCGCGAAACCATCGAATGCCTGCGCCCGATGCTGCGCGGCGAGCGCTCGAACTACGACGGGAGCTATGTCCGCAGCCACGGATTCCGGCTGCGTCATCCGCTGCCGCACACCAGAATCGGCGTCGGCTCCTTCGGCGCAGCGATGACACGTCTGGCCGCTGAAGTCGCCGACGAGGTCGTCTTGAACCTGGCATCGCCGGAGCGAGTCGCCCTGGTACGCAAACAGATAGACGACCACGCCGCGACCGCCCACCGTAAGTCACCGCGCCTCACGGTGTGGGTGCCGGCCGCAATGCGCCCCGGTGGAGCTTCGCTACGACAAGCAGCCAACCAACTCGCGGTCTACCTCGCCCCGCCCGGCTATGGCGAAATGTTCTGCGGCCTCGGCTTCTCGGACCTCGTCGAGCGTGCACGGGGCGGCGCCCGCCGCTCGGAGCTGGCGGCCGCGATACCCATCGAACTAGTGGAACAACTCGGGGCATTCGGTGGTCCCGAACGAATCAGTGCCCGATTGCAGGCCTACCTGGATGCCGGCGCAGACACCGTCGCGGTGGTGCCGGTCACCGCAGAAGATCCCGCCGGACGTGGCGTCCTCGAGTGTGCCGCCGAGACCTGCCGCCTTTATTCGCCTACGCAGGAGACCGCTTGATGAAACCCCTGAACACACAATGCCGGCTGGCCGCCCGCCCAACCGGCCTGCCCAAGGCCACTGACTTCACGATTGTCGACGAGCCGGTCCCTGCCGCCGCCGACGGTGAGATCGTCGTCGAAATCAACTACCTGTCAATCGATCCCGCGATGCGGACGTGGATGAACGCCGGACGGTCCTATGTGCCGCCGGTGCAGATCGGCGAGGTGATGCGCGCGCTTGGTATCGGACAGGTCATCGCGTCACGCCATCGTGAATTCGCCGTCGGAGACTGGGTGTCCGGTGTGTTCGGTGTGCAGAACTATGCACTGTCCACAGGTGCCGGCGTCGCCAAAATCGACACCAGCCTGGCACCGGCAACCGTGCACCTGGGGGCGCTGGGCATCAGCGGTTTGACCGCGTACTTCGGATTACTCGACATCGGCGGGCCCAAGCCGGGTCAGACGGTACTGGTATCCGGGGCGGCCGGATCGGTGGGCAGCATCGTGGGACAGATCGCGCGGATCAAGGGCTGCCGAGCCATCGGCATCGCCGGGGGTGAGCAGAAGTGCCGCTGGCTCGTCGAGGAGGCCGGGTTCGACGGCGCCATCGACTACAAAACTGTCGACCTGCGCGCGGCTCTGAAAACCCACGCACCTGACGGTGTCGACATCTTCTTCGACAATGTTGGCGGCGAGACCCTGGAGGCCGCCCTCAACAGGTTGGCGCGCGGCGCACGGATCGTGCTCTGCGGTGCAGTCTCGCAATACAACGACGTCCCGCACGGGCCCGCGAACTACATGCAACTGCTCGTCGCCCGCGCATCCATGACGGGCTTCGTCATCTTCGACTACGTCAACCGCTACCCCGAAGGCATTGCTCAGCTGGCGAAGTGGCTCACAGCGGGCAAACTGCATTCACACGAGCAGATCGAACACGGCGACGTAGGCGCCTTTCCCGCGGCGCTCCTCAAACTCTTCAACGGCGAGAACACCGGCAAACTCATCCTCGCATTGCAAGGCTGACGAACGTCACTCCGAACCGTGCTTGATGTGGGGCACAGGCGTGCCCTCCTCGGCGAGGGTCTCCTCCTCGATCTTCATTGTCAGTGGCTCGCGGAAGCCGCGGGTCATGTAGAGGAGCAGGATGATCCCGATCGCGAGCCAGATAAGGCCGTTCCTGAGGGCCTCGAAGTGCAGGTTTATCCAGAGCACGGCCGTGAGGCACATTCCGATGAACGGCAGCACGATGTTTCTGAAGATCTCCTTGGGTGTCCGCCGCTGCTTCAGGCGGATCGCGTAGAAGACGATGACGGTCAGGTTCACAACGGTGAACGCGATGAGGGCACCGAAGTTGATCATCGACGCGACGAACTCGAGCGTGAACTTCACGGCCAGCAGGGACACGATGCCGACGATGAGGACGGCGTGCGTCGGGGTCAGGAACTTCGGGTGGATGTACGACAGGAACCGGGGGATGCGCCCCCTGCCGTTGCGGCCCATCACGTAGATCATGCGGGACACGCTGGCATGCGACGAGAGGCTCGAGGCGACCACGGCGGCGAGGGCGGCCGAGACGAACAAGATCTTGAAGAACTGGCCGCCCACCTTCAGCGCCATCTCGGGAAGCGTGCTTTCTTCGGTGACCTCGAAACCCTCGAGGGTCGGGAACACGGATTGGCTGAACCACGCCGCGACGAAGAAGATCGCGCCGCCGATGAGCAGGGCGAGGACGATCGCCTTCGGGACGGTGCTCGGGGTCTTGGCCTCCTCGCTGTACATCGTGATCGCATCGAACCCGATGAACGAGAAGCACACCACGGTGGCGCCCGCCACGACGGCCGACATTTGGACGCCCTCGTGGTACAGCGGGTCCAGCGTGAAGATCGTGCCCTCGCCCATGCCATTCCGCAGCGCGAGCCACGCCTGGACGACGAACGCGGCGATCATCACAACCTGGAACACCACGAGGATCCCGTTGATCCGAGACGTCCCCTTCATGCTCAAGTAATTGAGCGCGGTGATCGCCGCGACGTACACCACGACGAAAATCCACGACGGGGCCGCCGGGAAGAACGACTCGAAGTAGGCGCGGCCGATGACCGCGTTCACCATCGGGAGCAGCAGATAGTCGAGCAGCGACGACCACCCGACGAGGAACCCGAAGTTCGGATGGATCGCCTCGGACGCGTAGGTATACGCCGATCCCGCCGAGGGGTAGACGCGCGTCATCCGGCCGTAGCTGATCGCGGTGAACACCATCGCGACCAGCGCAAAGAGGTAGGCGAGGGGCACCACCGCGTTCGTCTCATCCGAGACGATTCCGAACGTGTCGAAGACGGTCATGGGGGTCATGTATCCGAGACCCAAGCCGACGATCGCCCACATCCCGAGCTGTCGAGACAGGTGCGGAGTGGACGTATGGGCAACATCCTGCGCGCTCTGCGACACGGTACTCACCCTCCAAACGACCGGTACCGTCTCAGCCCGGCCGCCGGCGCTCCGGCGCACGTCGACGAAGTTCGCGCGGCGGTGTGTGTACCGCCCCGGAATCGCGCTGGGTGGACAGATTATTACACGTCATTGCACGCTGTCCGGGCGATATTGACGATGCTGACGCGCTCATTTCCGCGCCGTCGCCTGCGTGGAACCGCGACGACGTGCTCTAGGACATGTTGATGTGCAACGTATTTCGTCGAGTCGCGGGCGATATCGGACGTTATCATCGATAAAAGTCCTGCTCAGCGGGCAGATAGGCCGCATACTGCCGCCATGCGTTTCGACCGCGTGACCGCTTGCTCGGTGTCGACAGTCGTCGCCGTGCTGCTCTCGGGTGGGCTAGCCGGATGCCACCGGGGACCGCAGGTCGTGACGACGATTGAGTTCGACGGCGCAACTCGCAGCATCACCACCACAGACGTTCTCTGTACGAAACAACCGGACGGCGGCCTGGTGATCCTGGTGCGGGACACGCCGGCGCGGACGGCTCGGGTCCAGTTCACGCAACAGGGTCGACTCGTCGTTCAGAAGGCGGGGCTGCGCTATGACGGCATGGCCGGTTTCGTTGCCGACTCACAGGAAGTCACCGCAACCAAGGTCGACGACACCTTTACCTTCAGTGGACGCATGCCGCCGAATGCGGGGGAGTCGCAGTGGCACACCTTCAAGATCCAGACCACCTGCCCGGGATATCTGGATGTGCCGCCGTCCAGAATGGACGTCCCGATAGGAGCACCGTAAACCGCACATCGAGGGCGGATCCGCCGGTTTAGCAGGCAGCGCCAATGCGGTTTGGCTGCCAGCAGGTAGCAGATATTGGTGGCAGCGCTGAAGACGTCGGCAGGCTATGACCGCAATCTATTAGGCGTGCCCAGACCGCCGCGAGGTGCGACGAGGCGCTCGGCTGGTGGTAGACGAACGTCCCGACAACGTTGTCACTCAACCTGATTGAAGAGAGGTCATCGCAATGTCAGGCTACGCGGCCCAGTCCCCGCACGCATCCGCCAAAGCCGTTGCGTGTCATGCGGATCCGACAGAACGAGGAGCGGATACCCGATGACCGCCTTTGACCCCGTCGAGATCTTCCAGACCTCCACGATGGCGGCGTTACTCGACGGTGTTTACGAAGGAAACGTCTCGATCCGAGAATTGCTGCGCCACGGTGATTTTGGCCTGGGGACATTCAACAGCCTCGACGGTGAAATGCTCGTCTTAGACGGTGTGTGCCATCAACTGCGCGCAGACGGCAGCGCGACGACCGCCGGGCTTGACGAACTCACGCCGTTCGCCGCGGTGACCTGGTTTCGCCCCGACCGCACGATCGAGGTGCCCGAACCGTGTGATCGCGCTGCGCTCAAGACGCTGATCGATGAGTCGCTGGACAACATCAACTTGATGGTCGCGGTTCGTGTGGTTGGTGAATTCAGTGCGATGCGCACTCGCACCGTGACCAGACAGCCGTGTCCCTATCGTCCATTCACCGAGGCCACCCACGACCAGCAGGAGGTGACGTTCACGGACGTGACCGGGACGCTGGCCGGCTTCCGCATGCCCGGCTATCAGCAGGGCATCACGGTCGCGGGCTACCACTCGCACTTCATCGACAAGGACCGTCACCACGGCGGGCATGCACTGGATTACCGGCTGGTCCGGGGAACGGTCGACATCAGTGTCAGCTCGGATTTGCACGTGAGCTTGCAGCGCACACCGCAATTCGCCCACGCCGACTTGGACGGCGCGGATGTTGACGAGCAAATCCGACAGACCGAAGGAGGCTGACATGGGAACAACCGAAGTGCGTTCTGCCCAGCGAGTGGTGGAAACGCTGTCCGCGTACGGGATTCAATACATCTTTGGTGTGCCTGGGGCGAAGATCGACGCGGTCTTCGACTCGCTGGTCGACGGCGGTCCCGAGCTGGTGGTGTGCCGCCACGAACAGAACGCGGCCTTCATGGCCGCCGCAGTCGGCCGGCTCACCGGCACCCCCGGCGTGGCATTGGTGACGTCGGGGCCGGGCACCACCAACCTGGCGACCGGCCTGATCACCGCCAACACCGAACAGGACCCGATGATCGCGATCTGCGGTGCCGTCGGCCGGGTGGACCGACTCAAGCGCACACACCAATCGATGGACGCCGTTGCCGCGCTCAAGCCGTTCACCAAGTACACCGGCGAGGTCAACCATCCCGACAATGTGCCCGAAGCCATCGCCAACGCAATCCGCGCCGCCACCACGGCCCCGCGCGGTGCGGCTGCGGTGGTGCTGCCCGCTGATGTGATCACCAGCCCTACCGCAGCCGCCATCGTGCAGCCGGCGGCGGTGTCGCGCCTGGGTGCTGCACCGGCGCGGCAGATCGCCGACGCGGCCAATCGGATCCTGGCCGCGCGGCAGCCGGTGTTGTTGGTCGGCATCCGCGCCGGCGAACCGGAAGCGTGTGCGGCGCTGCGGGACCTGCTCGCGGTCACCGGCCTTCCCGTGGTCCAGACGTTCCAGGCTGCCGGGGTGGTACCGCGCGAGCTGGAGGAGCACTTCGTCGGGCGCGTCGGGCTGTTCCGCAACCAGCCTGGCGACATCCTGATCGCCAGCGCTGACGTGCTGGTCACGGTCGGGTTCGACCCGGTCGAATACGACCCGCGGCTGTGGAACACCGATGTGCGCCGCACGGTGATTCATATCGATGAGATGCCTGCCGACGTCGACAACGACTACCAGCCGGCAGCGGAGTTGCGTGGTGACATCGCTGCGACGCTGCTCGAGTTGACCCGCTTGTTGTCGGGGCTGCACCTATCCCAGGAGACCAACGCCGCGATTGCCCAACAACGCGATGCCCTGCTGCGGATCGATGACGAGGCACGCGCGCATCCGGCCACCGATGCCGGCCTGAACCCGGCTGCCGTCGTGCTGAAGATCCGTGAACTCGTCGACGACGACGCCACTGTCGCGTGCGACGTCGGGTCGCACTACATCTACATGGCCCGCCACTTCCGGGCTTATCAGCCTCGGCGGCTGTTGTTTTCCGATGGCCAGCAAACGCTGGGCGTGGCGCTGCCATGGGCCATGGCCGCGGCGATGGTGCGGCCAGGCACCCAGGTGGTGTCCATCTCCGGTGACGGCGGATTCCTCTTCAGCGCACAAGAATTGGAGACAGCAACCCGACTCGGCCTGAGCTTCACCCACGTCATCATGCGTGATAACAGCTACGACATGGTCGCCTTCCAGGAGGTCCTCAAGTACGGGCGCACATCGGGCGTGAAACTGGGCGACTACGACATCACCCAGTACGCCGCCGCCTTCGGCGCCAAAGGAATCCGAATCACCAGCATCGACGAGTTCGAGAACGCATTCAAGCAATCACTGAGCGATGACGGGATCACAATTATCGACGTGCCCGTGGACTACACCCGCAACACCGAACTCTTCGCACAGCTTCACGAAGGAGTGTTCGAATGACGCCACCACAAGTCCGAGACTTACCTATTGGAATCGACGCCTCCGGTACCCGCCGAGAGACCGACTCGATGGGGGAGATCGACGTGCCGGCCGACCGCTACTGGGGCGCGCAAACCGCGAGATCGCTGATTCACTTCTCCATCGGCGACGACCGCATGCCGAAGGATGTCTACCACGCCTACGGATACGTCAAGAAGGCTGCCGCTCACGTCAACGCTCGCGCGGGGCGGTTGGCGCAGTGGAAGGCCGACGTCATCGAGAAAGTCTGTGACGAGGTGATCGGCGGGAAGCTGGACGAGCATTTCCCGCTCTACGTGTGGCAGACCGGCTCCGGCACCCAGTCCAACATGAATGTCAACGAGGTGATCAGCAACCGCGCCATTCAGCTTCTGGGCGGTGAACTCGGCTCGAAAGCGCCGATTCATCCGAATGACGACGTCAACATGGGCCAGTCCTCCAACGACACCTTCCCTACGGCTATGCACATTGCCGCGGTGTTGGAAATCCGCGACAAGCTGTTGCCGCGGGTACGCGTGTTACAAGAGGCGATCGCCACCACCGGCGCCCAGTGGAACGACGTGGTGAAGATCGGCCGTACGCATCTGGAGGATGCGGTACCGCTGACCGTCGGCCAGGAGTGGTCGGGCTGGGCCGCCCAACTCGACACCGCGGCCAATCGGGTCGAGGCGGCGCAAGGCGAGCTGTACCGGCTGGCCGCCGGGGGTACCGCGGTCGGCACGGGCCTGAATGCGCCTCATGGCTTCGGCGTCGAAATCGCCGCCGCGATCGCCGATCTCACCGGGCAGCCGTTCATCACAGCACCTAACAAGTTCGAGGCTCAAGGGGGTCTGGACGGGATCGTCGCGGCAGGCGCAACCTTGCGTGGTCTCGCGGTGGCCTTGATGAAGATCGCCAACGACGTCCGCTGGCTGGCCTCGGGTCCGCGCGCCGGAATCGCTGAGTTGAAGCTTCCGGCCAACGAACCGGGCAGCTCGATCATGCCGGGCAAGGTCAATCCCACCCAGTGCGAGGCAATGGTGATGGTCTGCATTCAGGTGATCGCCGACGACACCGGTATCGCCTTCGCCGGCTCGCAGGGCAACTTTGAACTGAACGCCATGCGGCCGATTCTGATCAACAACTTCTTGCATTCCGCGCGCATACTGGGCGACGCCTGTGAGAAGTTCCAGAAGTACTGCATCGACGGAGTCGAGCTGAACCGGGCGCAGATCGATGAGTACGTGAAACGCTCGCTGATGCTGGTGACCGCCCTCTCTCCGGTGATCGGTTACGACAAGGCGTCCGCAATCGCCCACGATGCCGATCGCACCGGGCGAACGCTGCGCGAATCCGCATTGGACTCAGGCTTTATCAGCGCCGAGGACTTCGACCGCATCGTCGATCCAGTCAGCATGGTCGGGCCCTTCTGATGACGCACCCGCCTGAGCCTGGGACAGGCGAGGCGGCGGGCGAGGTCGGCGCCCTCGACACCGTGATGAAAGCCGCTGTGCTGCTGCAGGAGAGCGGCCAGTCGACGAGCATGACACTGACGGCCGTGGATCGGCTCAACGCCGGTCTGGGCATTCGCAGCAGCCTGGTCCCGTCATGGACGTCGCTGATGTTGACGAGCGGACGGGCGGATGTGCCGGTGCGGGTGGCCTCGGTGTCCCCGGTCGGGATAAACATGCGTCGGGTCGCGACGGCGATGCGGATCATCGACCGTGCCGAGGACGGTCCGCTCGACCGCGATGTCGTTGATCGTCAGCTCGATGCGGCGAGGGCGCTGAAGCCCTCGAACGACGTGGTTTTCACCATTGCTTGTGCCACCGGCGCCGGCGCCCTCGCGGTGGTCTTCGGTGTCACCGATCCAGGGGCGGTGTTGTGGGTCGCCGTCAGCGCCGCCGTCGGTGGCCTGATTCGCCGGACGCTGGGACGATTTGGGATCGGCACCCTGTCACAGGCTTTCGTGGCAGCCACCATTGCGGGCCTGATCGGCGCGGCAGCCATGCACCTAGACCTCGGTGCGGCGCCGGGATTGGTGGCGGTCTGCCCCGGAATGGTGCTCGTCCCGGGCCCGCACATCCTCAACGGCGCCTTGGACCTGTTGGCGTTGCGGATCACCCTCGGTATCGCCCGGCTCGGCTATGCCACGTTGATCCTGTTGGCCATCGCCGCCGGCTTGATCCTCGGGCTGCGTCTCGGAGGACAGACTCTGTCGGTCACGGGGAGTGGTACGGAGGTTCCGCTCTACGTCGACATCCCCGCGGCCGGGGTAGCTGCCGCGTCCTACCCGGTGTACTTCTCGATGCCCTACCGCATGATCGGCTGGCCGGTAGCGGCCGGAATGCTGGCCCACGCTGCTCATTGGTATGCGTTGGCGGGATGGAAAGTGGATCTGCCGACGGCCGCACTGGCGGCATGCCTGCTGGTCGGCATGCTGTTGATTCCAGTTTCGCACTTCCTGCGGATGCCTTTTGCCGCAATCGGATTTGCTTCCGTCGTCGCCCTGGTCCCAGGCGTATACGTGTTCCGGATGCTCAGCGGCATCGTCCAGTTGCAGAGCACGACATCAGCCGACCTGCTGGCCGCGACGGTGTCGGATGCGGCAGTGGCGACTCTGGTCGTGGCGGGAATGGCGATCGGCCTCGTGGTGCCGATGCGTCTGCGGGACGCTCTGGTCTTCGCAGGTGCGCGCCGGCATGCCGAACATCTGAAAGACTGACCGGGCCCTCGTGCTCGGCGCCGCGAATGTGACGCGGCAGATTGCGTTGGTGCGCAATGGTTTTCGTCGCAACACCAAGCGGGCGAAGGTGTTGCGCGCAAGCTCGAAGTGGCCTGGAATATTTGCTGGTCAGCGGCGGACACGGGTGTTACCGTGGTTCTATGACCGTTTTCCGCCAGGACTACGACTTGCTCACCGGGATGCCCGCATCCGCGGTGGCTTTGTCGTGCGCGGGCACGATCAGCGGCATAGTCGCCGTCTGGACACCGTCTGAGCGTCGCAGCTCCAGGCAACCCAGACGCTTCCGGCTATCCAGCCATCTTTCCGCCCCATTAGTGGGCGTGTGCCCCGGCCGGAAGCAAGGGCCTGAAGAAAACTCTCATAAATATCTCAACTTCGCTGTTATCCCTGCCAGGAGCGTCGCCTGACCTTCCTGTAGTTTGTTGCACCCAATTTTGTTACAGCACAACGATTTCCGGCGAAATACCGGGTCGACATTCAACGTTTGAAGTAGCACCATTCTTACTGCGCCGCACCCGGCAGGACGGAGTGCACCGCGGCGAGACAGCCGAACGACGCCGTCCCGTAAGAACTTTGAGAACTACATAGTGGTGGCATCCGCGCTCGTGGCGGAAACAGGTAGACGTGCCCGGCTCAAACCCGGGTGCCCAATCCGGGTGTGCAGGTTCAAGTCCTGCCGAGCGCACTTCGTGGTGTCGAGCGTCCGTGACGGAATTTGGGAGACGTGCCGGATTCAGGCTCCGGTGCCCGCGACAGGGCGTGCAGGTTCGACTCCTGCCGGACGTACACACGCCACCTCGGGTCGTTGGTGAAATTGAGTATCACTCTTGGCTTTTACCCTTGAATTCCGGGTTCGAGTCCCGGGCGGCCCACCTTCCACAAGCGCCGTTAGCTGAGTGGGGTTAGCACCGGGCTCTTAATCCGGGGACGGGGGTTCGAAACCCTCACGGCGCACCGATTTTCAGTCCACAAGCGAGTTCGGGGTTAACTGGGTCAGTCTTCCAAACTGAAGGTAGCGAATTCGAGGCTCGTCACCGGTTCGATACCGATGTAGCTCAACTGGTAGAGCAGCGGTCTCCAAAGCCGCGATTCTGGGGGTTCGAATCCCTCCATCCGTGGCAAGCGGGATGTGGCGCAACTTGGAAGCGCACCTGGTTTGGGTCCAGGAGGTTGCACGTTCGAATCGTGTCATCCCGACGAGTAGGCCCCTGTAGCTCAATGGAAGAGCTCCTGCCTTACAAGCAGGTTGTCGGGAGTTCGATTCTCTCCGGGGGTACGTGAAACACGATGCGCGGTAGGACAGTTGGCCAGTCCGCCGGACTCATATCCCGGAAGCCGCAGGTTCGATTCCTGCCCGCGCAACTAGTTCGCCGAACCGAACAGACCCGGAAAGGAGGTACGCGGCCATGGCGATCCTGATGCCCGACCTGACCGTCCAGGTTTACAACGCCGACTACCGCGTGCTGTCCCGGGTTCCGTGGCAGGAGGCGGTCCCCCAACCTGGTGGCTGCATGCCAGTACTGCAACGGTCTCAAGGGTGACCGGACACCGCAGGAAGCGGGGATGACCATGATTCGCGAGCCCTTCGAGCCGACGGAGCGGGACAGGTTCCGCTTCGCGCCGGTCTCGGAGCTCGTTTGATCAGGCGCGAGCGGGCGGGCTCCAGTGGCATCGCCAGAGGAGGGGTCTGGATCCCCCCGCTCGTGCCGCGGCTTCGATTCCCCGGTCGGTTAACCGGTAAACCAGCGGACTGTTAATCCGTGACTGTAGGTTCGAGTCCTGCTCGGGGAGCCTGTGATGCCATGCGTGCGAGGCGAATATGGTTGGTCGCGGCTGCCTGTAAAGCAGTTGCCTTCGGGCGCAGGGGGTTCGAATCCCTCCGCACGTACCACATCAGGTCACCCTTTGACCCGTGGTGTAATCGGTAGCACGGCTGACTCTGGATCAGCGGGTTGAGGTTCGAATCCTGGCGGGTCAGCGAAACCCCTTGCCTCGTGGGGTAATCGGTAGCCCACCGGATTTTGGTTCCGGGCAGTTCAGGTTCGACTCCTGACGAGGCAGCAGTACTTCACGCCCCGTTCGGATATGGGTTAGTCTTCTGCCCTTTCAAGGCGGAGGAGCGGGTTCGAGTCCCGCACGGGGTGCCAGTGTCCGGTAGCTCGGTTGGTCAGAGCGCCGCTCTGATACAGCGGAGGCCCGGAGGTTCAATCCCTCCCCGGACAACCGGGAGATGGGATCCCCTAATTCTCCACTCGCACAACATGTCGGGAGGCGTGGCAGAACGGTATTGCAGCTCGTTGCTAGCGAGCCGCCGCTTCACGCGCGGCTGGGGGTTCGAATCCCTCCGCCTCCGCATCGGGCAACAACCCCACCCATGGCAACTGTGGTGTAACGGGAACACGGTGGATCGTGGCTCCGCAATAGATGGTTCGATTCCGTCCAGTTGCCCTAAAGCCCTTGTAGCACAATGGATAGCGCACCGGTTTCCGGAACAGGGGGTTGCAGGTTCGAGTCCTGCCAAGGGCGCTCGCGCAATGCCACAAACCCCTGTAGCTCAACGGATAGAGTGCCAGCTTACGAAGCTGAAGGTGGGAGTTCGATTCTCTCCAGGGGTACTTCGAGCGCGACAGCCCGCGTAGCTCAACGGAGAGAGCGCCGGTTTCCTAAACCGGAGAGTGTGGGTTCGAATCCCGCCGTGGGCACCGCCGTGGGCACAGATCGACCCGCCCGGCGCACAACGATTCTCCAATGTCGGATTAGCTCAACAGGCCAGAGCACCTGCTTTGTATCCAGGCGGCGCGGGTTCGAGTCCTGCATCCGGCTCGACGTTCCGCCTCCGTTGCTCAACGGACTGAGCGGCGAGCTTCTACCTCGCAGGCTGCGGGTTCGAATCCCGCCGGAGGCTCCATGTGATGTCGCGGCACATCGGCACTAGCGTGAAGCGGTGCGTTCCGTCGCTGCCCGCATCTTCGCTGTCGCTGCAATAGCAGCGCTAACCTGCAGCTGCACGGCCGCCCAGCACGCCGGTGCGCCCGCACAGTTCCCGAATCGTGCTGGGCGTGGCCAGTGCGCGGTCAGCAAAGAGTCTGAAGTGCCTGCGACGATGCGTGACGGCACTGTCTTGCGCGCCGACATCTACCGGCCTCACACCGCCGACGCGGTACCCGTCATCCTGATGCGCACGCAGTACGGAAAATCGGACGCACAGGCCGGATCGCGTTACCAGCCGCCCGATTGGTTCGCATCGCACTGCTATCTGGTGGTTATCCAGGATGTGCGCGGTCAGGGCACCTCGGGCGGGACGTTCAGCGAGTTCACCCACGACATGGAGGACGGGTACGACTCCGTCGAATGGGCCGCCGCCCTGCCCGGCTCCAACGGCAAGGTCGGGATGTACGGGTCGTCGTACGTCGGTGCCACCCAGTGGCTCGCGGCGGTCGCGGCGCCACCACACCTTGTGACGATCGTCCCGGCCAACACCGCGTCGGACTACTACGACGGGTGGACCTACGAGGGCGGGGAGTTCCGGTTGGCCTTTGTGCAGCCGTGGGCGATGGGACTGGCCACCTCGGCCGCCCAGAACCGCAACGACCAAGCCGCCGTCGCTCAATTGAAGGCGGCTAGCGCCGAGCCAACCCGGTGGATGGCGTTCCGCCCGTTCAAGGATTTGCCGCCGATGCAACCGCAGAACCCCGCGGTCGCGCCGTGGTACTTCGACTGGATCCGCCACTCGACGCGCGACGATTTTTGGCGGCAATTCAGTATCAGGGACCGGTACGCGTCGGTGAAGGTGCCGGTGCTGCACTTCGAGGGTTGGTATGACGCCTTTCTTGCGGGCGGTACCGAAAACTTCGCAGGCATGGTGGCCCACGGCGGCACGCAGTTTGCCCGGGACAACCAGCGTCTGGTCGTCGGCCCGTGGGATCACGTCAATTGGGGGAGACCCGCCTCGACCCCTGCGCCGTTGCTCAAGGACGTCGGCGCTGTCGGAGACAGTCCCATCAACGACCTGATGCTGGCGTGGTTCGACCATTTCCTCAAGGGCCGGCAGAACGACGTCGCCGGAAAGCCCCAGGTCGACTACTTCGTCATGGGTGCCGACTCCTGGAGGTCCGCGACGAGTTGGCCTCTGCCCCAAACAAAGTGGACGACGTTCTACCTCTCGGGGCCTGGCGGCCGCGACGAGCGCAAAGGTGAGCTCATATCGACCGCGCCCAGCGCTCAACCGCCGGACACCTACACCTACGACCCCGCATTCCCTGCGCCGAGCCTCGGTGGTCACTCCTGCTGCGGTGCACAGTCCGGACCGCAGGGACCCTACGACCAGTTGCCCGTCGAGCAGCGGTCCGATGTGCTGGTCTACAGCAGCGCGCCCCTCGAACACGACACCGAGGTGACGGGCCCGATCTCCGTCCGGCTATGGGCGCAATCCACCGCGACCGATACCGATTTCACCGCCAAAGTCGCGGCGGTCAAGCCCGACGGCGCCGTGATCAACCTCAACAACGGCATCCTGCGGACCGCGTTCCGGGACTCGCTGTCCGCCCCCACGCCGACCACGCCGGGTCGCCCGTACGAACTTCAGATCCAGATCTGGCCGACGAGTTACGAATTCCGCACGGGCGATCGCATCCGCCTGGAAATCTCCAGCAGCGACTATCCTCAGTTCGCACCGAACCCCAACACCGGTGCACCGTTCGGGACGGATGCGGCGACGCAGATCGCCACCCAGACCATCCTGCATGACGGCGAGCACCCATCCGCCGTGACGTTGCCGGTCATACCCGGCTGACCCTCATCAGCGGCTACGTTGCGCCGCTTCTTCCCATTTTGGGGTTTAGAACCGGTCGCGATGGCTCACTCTGTCAAGTGGCATTGGTCACAGGCGGGTCACAGGAGGTGGATGGCGATGGCTATCGGCGACAGTGAGGTCGGCCGCACGGCGCAAGCTGACCCGGTATCGCAGCGAGTGCAGGTGCGGCGAGCCGCGATGGCGAGCACGATCGGCACGACGATCGAGTGGTACGACTTCTTCCTCTACAACACCGCCGCCGCGCTGGTCTTTCCCCATCTGTTCTTTCCCGCATCCAGCGCGTATGCGGGCGCGATGCAGTCCTTCGCGACCTATTTCGTGGGGTTCGCCGCACGTCCGATCGGGGCGGCCATCTTCGGGCACTGGGGCGACCGGATCGGCCGCAAGACCACGCTGATCATCACGCTGCTGGTGATGGGCCTCGGTTCTGCGGCCATCGGCATCCTGCCCGGGACCGCAACCATCGGGGTCGCGGCGCCGCTGCTGCTCGTGTTGCTGCGGGTGCTGCAGGGGATCGCCGTCGGCGGCGAGTGGAGCGGCTCAGTGCTGCTCACGATGGAATGGGGTGACCAAAACAGGCGCGGTCTTATGGGCAGTTTCGCTCAGGTCGGCGTCCCGGTCGGGCTGGTGCTGGGCACCGGCGGGATGACCCTGCTGTCCGCGACGATGTCGGACGAGGCGTTCAACTCCTGGGGCTGGCGGGTGCCCTTCCTGGCGAGCCTGGTGCTGGTCGCGGTGGGCCTGGTGATCCGGCTGAAGATCCTCGAGACGCCGATGTTCAGCAAGGTGCTGGAGCACGGGAAAACCGCGAGCGCCCCGGTCGCCGAAGCGATCCGGCGCCACTGGCGGGAGATCCTGCTCTCGGCGGGCGCCCGGTTTGCCGAGCAGATGCCGTTCTACCTGTTCACGACGTTCGTGTTGATCTACGTTGTGGAGCGTCACCACTACAGCAAGACCTTCGTGCTCACCGCGGTCCTGGTGGGCGCCACCGTCGAGCTTGCGGCGATCCCGTACTTCTCGAATCTGTCGGACACGCTCGGCAGGAGACGGGTTTATGTGACCGGCGCGGTCATCGCGGGGCTGTACGCATTCCCGTACTTTGCCGTGTTGACCTACGGCGGGCAGGTGCTGATCTTCATCGCCATCGTGCTTTCGATGATCGTGCACGCGATGATGTACGGCCCGCAGGCCGCGTTGATCGGCGAGAGCTTCCCGACGCATCTACGTTATGGCGGCGCCGGCCTCGGCTACCAATTGGCATCGGTATTCGCGGGAGGACCCGCTCCGCTGGTGGCGACCTGGCTGCTCCACGAGACCGGGACGCCGTTCTCGATCTCGGTCTACATCGTCGTGGCTGCGGTCATCACGGTGGTCTGTTGCCTCGCTCTGGCCGACCGTTCGCGGGTGAACATCGACGACGCGACAGTCTACAGTCGCGCCTGAACAAGGCAGCCGACGCTCATAACGTCGTCTTGATCGGTGCCGGCTTGGACGCGATCTCGTCGAGCACAGCGAGGTTGCGGACCACGTCTCGGCTTTCCCGTTCGGCGATCTCGTCAATCGTCGCCTGGATCAGACCGATCACTCCAGGCGGGTGGTAGATCACTTCGGCCTGGGCCGCCACCTTGCGATCGCGCGTCCAAATCGTCAGCGGCCGGGCAAATCCCGGAACAAAGGCCAGCACCATCGCGAACCGCCAAGCGCTGTCGCGCATTGCGGCGATCGCCTGATTGATCAGAAAGATCTCGTTGCCTGCGAGGATCTGGTAGAGATCGGCCAGGTCCGGTGACAGTAGATTGATGTCGTCGACCAGACCTTCGACCTGACTCGCCAACACGGCGTTGATGGTGTTGAAGTCTTTGTGCAGAGTGGGCAGTTTCATTGCCGGAGCGATGTTCTGGGCCGCAATCCCCAGATCCAGGTCGATATGGGCGTTCACTCCGGCCAGCATGTGCTGCAAGATGATCAGGTCATCACGATGGACGGCATCGAAAGTCTTCTGCCACGACCGCGTCGGCCGCGGGAATTTGTTGGGGTGAAAGTATCCGTTCAGCGCGTCGAAGTACCGACTCGCGAATGCGGCATCGAATCGCTCCATCCTGGGCCCGTCCTCGAACGCGCCGTTCTCCACCGCGACTGCCACGGCGATCGTTATCCGCTTGTACAAAGCGGCGAAATACCCGAGTCGGCTCGACGCAGCAATCGCCCATTCGATGACGGAGTCGAGCGCTGACACCACGGCATCCAGCCTCGTCATCGGTGGAAACGGCGCCGGAGGCGCGGGCGTAGCGACCATCAACTGAGTATGACGTCAATCGTTCTGTGCTGCGCTGCAATTGGCTTGCTGACTGTGGTTGCGTCGGCAGCTGCGGCTCAATTGTCGGCCCGGCGTGCTCGCGCGCGACGCTTCCCTTCGTGCATGGCTGCCACTCGGGCGACTGGAATCGTGCGGCCGTGCTCGATGAGTCCGGTCGGCAGGCGCTGTGGTGCAGGCATCCTTTCGGCCCACGGATCGCGCCCGGCAAGCGCGCCGATCGCTGTGTGCACTGTGAAATCGGCCGGGGTGACCTGGTCAAGGTCCGACCAGTCCAAAGGAAACGACACCGGTGTGCCCGGGCGTAGGCGGGGACTGTACGCGGCGACGACCGTTGCGCCTCCTGCGCGGGTCGAATCCACGAACACTTTCCCTGCCCGGTCCTCAACGATGAAAGCCGTTGTGGCCAGCGCGGGATCAAGCGCTTCGGCCCTGGCGGCCAGTGCGCGGGTAGCCGCACCCACATCGTCGACAGGGGCATGGTCGTCTATCGGGACGAAGACGTGGAGGCCTTTCGCGCCGCTGGTCTTGACCGCGCCGGCTAAGCCGCTGTCCGCCAGCGCTTGACGCACAAGGAAGGCGACCGCCACCACAGAGCCGAAATCTTCGCCTGCGGGTGGGTCGAGGTCGAGCACCAAGTGTGTGGGCCGATAGATATTCTCGGCAAGGCCCAAAGACGGGTGATACTCGACGGCACGCTGATTGGCCAGCCAGAGCAGCGTGCGCCGATCGTCACAAACTGGATAGTGCACTTCTCGTTTGGAGGCCTCTGCCCAGATCGGCACGGTCTTCACCCAGTCCGGGGTGTACTTCGGCGCGTTCTTCTGCATGAACGGCGCTTGCCCGCGCAGCACGCGCAACACGGTGAGCGGCCTGCCGATCAGCCCCGGCAACATCCAGTCGGCCACCGCATCCAGGTAGTCGACCAAATCCCGCTTGGTCGCCCCGGCATCTGGACTCAGCGGTTGATCGAGGTTGGTCAGATCGACTCCGGCGCGTTGTTCTCCGGCGCTCATGTACCGACCCTATGCGGGCGCAGCGCGTCAGCTCAGCGAATATCTGCGAGCGTTTCGTGGTTCGGCATCGCGGGTATCGCCGCGGGGAAGGAACACGTCGGCCCCTGCCCCCTTCGGGAATACACCGTGACACTGACTTCGGCTCCAACCTCGGATAACGGGTATATGCGCGACCGAATGCGCGTGCGCCCGGATGGATGGCCGAGCGCCGACGACGCTCCGACGGGGCCCATTCCCCGCATCGCTGTCCCAACCGAGCTGCCGCGGCCGCAGGCCGATGCCTCAGCTCAGGTGCCAACGTCCGGCCACCATCCGGCTCGGGTCCTGGTGATCATCGGGCTTGCCCAACTGATGGTCGTCCTCGACACGACGATCGTGAATATCGCGCTGCCGTCGGCGCAAAGCGCGCTGGGTTTCGACACGGAAAGCCGTCAGTGGATCGTCACCGCGTATTCGCTGGCCTTCGGTGCACTGTTGCTCAGCGGCGGGCGGCTGTCAGACATCGTCGGCAGACGGCGGACACTGCTCATCGGGTTGGTCGGGTTCGCCGCGGCATCCGCCGTGGGTGGGGCCGCTGTCGGGTTCGGCATGCTGGTTGCCGCGCGCGCGGCTCAGGGCGTCTTCGCAGCAATCCTCGCCCCTGCCGCGCTGTCCACGCTCAATGTGACATTCACTGCCGGGCGAGAACGCGGCCGCGCGCTCGGCATCTACGCCGCGATCGCATCCGGAGGCGCCGTGGTGGGACTGCTGTTGGGCGGCGCACTGACCGAGTGGCTGTCGTGGCGGTGGTGTCTGTACGTGAACCTGCTCTTCGCCGTTCCTGCGGCCGCACTCGTGTTTACCTCGCTTCCCGCCAAGGAGGTTGTCGCCGCCAAGACTCGACAGCTCGATTGGCCTGGCGTGCTTGCGGTTTCGGGCGGGCTCTTCTGCCTCGTGTATGGGCTGTCCAACGCCCAGACCGACTCATGGACCGCGCCGCTGACCATCAGCATGTTCGTAACCAGCGCGGTGCTGCTTGCACTTTTCGTCCCCATCGAAATCCGGGCACCAAAGCCCCTGTTGCCGTTGCACATCGTCGCCGACCGCAACCGCGTTGGATCGTATCTGGCGATCGGGCTCGCGTTCTGCAGCATGTTCGGCGTCTTCTTGTTCCTCACCTACTACCTGCAGCAGACCCTCCGTTACAGCCCGCTGATGACCGGCGTGGCGTTCCTGCCGTTCGCGGCAGGGATCGCAGTCGCCGCGGGAGTGTCCAACACCGCGCTGGTGCCCCGCTTCGGACCCCGGCCGCTGGTCCCGGCCGGAATGGCGATCGCCGCCGCGGGCATGTTCTGGTTGCGTCACCTGAATGAATCGTCGTCGTACGCGGGCAGTGTGCTGGTTCCCCTGATCGTGCTCGGTCTCGGCGTCGGATTGACCTTCGCTCCCGCGATCGCCACCGCCACGGCGGCGCTACCTGACGACGACGCGGGTGTCGGCTCGGCAATGGTGAACACCAGCCAGCAGATTGGCGGTGCCGTCGGAACCGCCGTGCTGTCAACGATATTCACCTCGGCGCTCACCCGATACATGGGTAGTCACCCGCCTGGTCCGCAGGCACAATCCGCTGCCGCAATTCACGGCTACACGGTGGCCTTCAGCGTGGCCTGCGGGCTGTTCCTCGTTGGTGCGGTCACCACCGCCGCGCTGCTGCGCAGTGGTCGCTTACCGACGGAACCTGCTGGCTATGAACCCGCCGCCGCCGACGACGTTGACGTCGCCGCACTGCAACGCCGCATCGCCGAGTTGGAGACCGACAACCGTCATCTCCAAGAGCAACTGCATATCCGCACGGTCGCCGCCTCGACGCCCAGGTGACTGTCGTCCTCACATCTCCGGAATCGGCGATGTGAGGCCTACTTTGCAACCGGGCAACGTGCGGAGCGCCGGTGCGAAACGACGACGGCGTTCACTCCGTTGATGACAAGTATCTACGTTCAGATCGGCGGTCATGAGGCGCTCGAAGCCGTCGTCGCCGACTTCTACGGTCGCGTGCTGGCTGACGACGAGTTGGCCGGGTTCTTCACCGGTACCAATATGGCTCGTTTGAAGGGCAAACAGGTCGAGTTCTTCGCAGCTGCGCTCGGCGGCCCCTAGCCGTATACCGGTGCTCCGATGCGCCAGGTGCATCAGGGCCGCGGTATCACCAGTCATCACTTCACGCTTGTCGCAGTACATCTCGCGGACACCCTCGCGGCCGCCGGCGTGCCTGACCCCACCATCGAACAGATCCTCGCCGCGATTTCCCCGCTCCGTGACGACATCGCGACCGCCAGCCCGGTATAGCGTCCGCTAGTCGATCTGTTCGACCTCTTCCAGCCTGAGGCCGGTGCTGAGCGGACCGAGCAGCCCGACGTTCAGACAGAGCAGCACGATGAGTACCGCCGAGCCGCTGAACACGGCCACCGGCCCGAGCGCCGCAAGCGCGGGTACGGCAACGAAGGGCAGTACCGTCGAAGTCGCGCGGGACAGCGAGTAGCAGATGCCGCTCGCCGTGCTGCGGATCGCAGTCGGGAAGATCTCCGCCTGGTAGATGTGGAACGCGTTGGAGAAGATGTTCGACACGGCGGTGAGCAGGAACCCGGCGACGACGATCATCGCGACGTTGGTCGCGGCGGCGAAGACTATGCCGCACACCGCGATTCCCAGCGCAGAGGTGATGATCAGGTACTTGCGCTCGAACCGTTCGACCAGCGGTACCGAAACGAGTGAGCCGAGCGGGTACCCGGCGAAGGTGAGTGCCGCATAGCCGAGCGACTGCGTCACCTCGAAGCCCTTGCTCACCAGCACGAGCGGTGCCAGCGTGCCAAAGCCGTAGTAGGCCACTGTCTGCAGCACCTGGAAGATGACCAGCATCACGGTGCGCTTGCGGTAGTCGCGGAATGCGATTCGCAACACCTCGGCGACGCTGCGGGCGTCCTCGGCCGAGCGCGACGGTCGCTCCGGTGGGCTTTCAGGCACTGGCGTGCCTGGCGCGACCTTGGCCACCACTGACGCGACGACCTCACGTGCCTCGGCGTCGCGGCCGCGGCTTTCTAGCCAGCGCGGCGACTCGGGCAGCATCGTGCGCACCGCCAGCACGAACACTGCGCCCAACCCGCCGAAAATCAGCAGCCATCGCCACCCGTCGATGCCGAGGAGTTCATGGCGCGCCACCAGTTTGCCGCCGAGCAGCGCTGCCAGCGGCACCCCGAGGAATCCGATCGTGTAGGCCCACGCTGTCATTCGCCCACGGACGCGGGCCGGGATGAACTCGGCCAGGTAGGTGTCGATGAGCACCAGCTCGGCGCCCAGCCCGATGCCAGCCAGGAACCGCAGCACAAGGAATGTCTCCACGTTCGGGGAGAAGGCGGCGGCCAGTGAGAACAGCGAGTACACGAGCAAGTTGAAGATGAACACCCGTCGGCGCCCGAGCCGGTCGGCGACGACCGAGAGTGCGCTCGCGCCGACGAACATGCCTGCGAACCCGGCGGCGATCACCATCGACTTGCCAACGGTGCCGAGCGAGAACTCGGTGGCCAGCACCGGAGCGAGCACGCCGCCGAGAAAAACCTCATACAGGTCGAAGAACGCACCGAGACCGGCAAACACCACCAGCCGCCAGTGCCACCTGGTTACCGGGAGCCGTTCGAGGGCAGCCGAGGCCGTCGTCACCGGTTGTATCCCCGACATGCCGCCTCCTCGCCGGAAGGGGTACCCGCCAACATCGCCTGAACCTCGCCTGCCTACGCAAGAAAACATACCGACGAGATGAGGTGCATCCCGCCGCACACGACGGCAGACGCGCGATCTGCAAGGTTGGTGATCCCGCATCGATGGGTGTTCCTACTGCTGTCTAACGAGCATCAGGAGTCTCGACATGTCAGTTCTCAACCGGCTGGCCGGCGCTCGCTCGATTTCAAGAACCTAACGATTTGGTACTAGCTGGGCGTTGACGCTCGCGCAATTAACGCATCGGTGGTGTGGTGGGAGCCGATGTTCTCCATTTCGCGTTCGTCTCACCGCCTGCCCGCCGCCGCGGCGGCGGCCTTGGTACTGCTCGCCATCGGGCCGCCTTCTGCGTCTGCCGCGCCCGCGACCGACGGTCAGGGCTATGTTGATTCGACGGCGCGCTGCAGTCCGCCTGCCACAGCAGTCCTGTTTGGTAGCACGGACGGCTCGCGGGTGGCGATCTGCAAGTCATCCGGCGGTCAGTACGAATACCGCGGCGTGCGCCTGCGCGACGGCGCCAAATTGATAGTCCCCGCCACGCAATCCGGCAGTGACGGGTTCGCCGCCGAGAATGACGGCGTCACCTACACAGTGACGGCGAAGTCGTTGGTAGTCAGTATGGGCAACAAGGTGATTCGCGAGGAATCGATGGTGGACTTCCACCGTCCGGACGCGCCTGCAGCGCCTGCCGCACCTGCCGCGCCGCCTACGCCGACGACACCGCTGCCGCCACCGATGCCCGCCGAGGTAGGCGGCAACGGCCGCTAGCCTCGGCGGGCGACAGGACGGACAGTCAGGTCTAGGAAGCCTGCCGAGTCGGCATGATCGTCAGCTGCTGAACGTTGACGCGTGCGGGCTGCGAGGCCAGGAAGTTGATCGCCTCGGCGACGTCGTTGGGAGCGAGCCAATCGATCTGGTCCTTCGTGCTTTCCAGCCACTCGTTTGCGCCGGCGTCGGTGACGTGGCTCTGCAGTTCGGTCTCGACGATGCCCGGCTCGATCGCGGAAACCCGGACGTTCTTCGCGCCGAGCTCCGCGCGCAGTGTGCGCGACATGTGCGTCACGTAGGCCTTGGTGCCCGAATACACCGCGAAGTTCGGAAAGATGTTCTGCGCGCCGATGGATGAGGTGTTGATCAGGTCGGCAACGCCCTTCTCGGTCGCCGCCGCGATCAGTTGCGGCACGAACGCGCCGATCGCGTTCATCAGCCCGCTCACGTTGATGTCGATCTGACGCTGCCACTGCTCAAACGGCAACTCCTCAACAGGAGCGGGCAGCATGACGCCCGCATTGTTGAAAAGCAGGTCCACAGTGCCCAATTCGGTCGCGACGCGCTCGGCCGCCGAACGAACAGCTTCGGCGTCTGTCACATCGACCGCAAGGGCCAGCGCCGTCCCACCTGCCTGTTCGATGTCGTTGACCAGCTTCTCCAGACGGTCGGCACGACGGGCGAGCACGGCGACTTTCGCGCCAGACGCCGCCAGCCGCTTCGCGGTGGCCTCACCGATGCCGCTGGACGCACCGGTCACGACAGCGACGCGACCGGCGAGCGGGGCCGCGGTTTCGATCGAAGTAGTCATTCTGCACTCTCCTGATGTGTCGGTCGCGGCGGTTCTGCCGCGCACTCGGCACAACAACCAGGAGCGCCGCCTCGAGCCGGCTAATTGCGCCCCGGTCAACCTAGGTCCACCAGACCTACGCTTGTTCGGATGCGGAGGCCGACCTGCCGTCAAACTGGAGGTATGGACCACAACGCTGAGCTCAGGGAGTTCCTGCGCTCGCGACGTGCTCGACTGAGCGTCGACGATGTCGAGATCGGCGGCACGGGACGCACGCGCCGGGTACCCGGGCTACGCCGGGAGGAGGTCGCCCAGCTGGCCGGGGTGAGCGTGGACTACTACAGCCGTCTGGAGCAGGGCCGCCATCTCAATGTGTCTGACGAGGTTCTCGACGCCGTCGCCCGCGCCCTTCGTCTCGACGCGACCGAGCGGTCCTATCTCTTTCAGATAGCCCGGACGAATCCGCGCGTCCGCCGCCGTGCACCGGCCCCGGCTCAGCGGGTCCGGCCGGGGGTGCGGCGCATCCTCGAGACGCTCGATGACGTGATTCCCGCGTTCGTCTTCGGACGCCGGATGGATGTGCTCGCCAGCAACCGGTTGGCCCGTGCGTTGATGACCGACTTCGACGCTCTCCCGCCCCGCGAGCGAAACCTGTTGCGGTACACCTTTCTTGACGAATCGAGCCGCGAGCTCTTCGTCGACTGGGACGAGGTGGCCCGCGACAACGTCGCGATCCTGCGCCTCGACGCTGGGCGTCACCCCGACGATCCCCTGCTCGTCGAGCTCGTGGGTGAACTCTCGGTCAAGAGTCCGGAGTTTCGCCGCTGGTGGGCGGATCACAACGTGCGGGAGCGTAGTCATGGGATCAAGCGATACCACCATCCGCTGGTTGGCGATCTGACGGTGGATTACGAGTCCGTCGCGTTGCTCGGTGACCCCGATCAGACGCTCTGCATCTACACCGCGGAGGCGGGCTCGCCGTCCGAGACGGCGCTGAGGCTGCTCGCGAGCTGGACCGGCGCACCCGTTGAGCCCGCCGGATAGGCGACTGTCACAGGCCGATGAGCGACTCGATCCAGCTGCGCGCGAAGTAGAGGACGAAGCCCGCCGCCACGATCCACAGCAGCGGGCTGATCTCGCGCGCCCTGCCGGTCGCCGACCGCAGCACGACCCACGCGACGAAGCCGACCCCGATGCCGTTGGCGATCGAATAGGAAAACGGCATGGTCGCCACGGTGAGTACAACCGGCATCGCGACCGAGAACTCCGAGATGTCGATATGGCGTAGCTGGGACATCATCATCACGCCGACGATGACCAGCGCCGCAGCGGCCACCTCGGTCGGCACGATCGATGCCAGTGGCGAGACGAACATGGCGGCGAGGAACAGCACGCCGGTCACCAGGTTCGCCAAACCCGTGCGCGCACCCTCTTCGATGCCCGCGCCCGACTCGATGAAAACGGTGTTGGACGACGACGACGTCGCCCCACCTACGACCGCACCGGCGCCCTCTACGATCAGCGCCGAACGCAATCGGGGGAAGGTGCCCTGCGCGTCGGCGAGTTCTGCTTCACGCGCCAACCCGGTGAAGGTGCCCATCGCGTCGAAGAAGTTGGCGAAAACCAATGTGAAAACCAGCATGACCGCGGCGAGCACGCCGATGCGCCCGAAGCTGCCCAGGCTGAAGTCACCGGCGAGCGACAGGTCGGGCAACGCGAACGGCGATCCCGACAGCGTCGGCACCGACAGGCTCCAGCCGCCGGGGCGCTCGGTCGCCGCTCCCAGATGCCAGATCGTCTCGATGGCGACCGCGACCAGCGTGCCGACCACCAGCCCGATGAGGATGCCGCCCCGCACGCGGCGCGCGACAAGGATGCCCGTCACCAGCAGGGTGAACACGAAGACGACTGCCGGCACGGTGTTGATGGATCCGATGCCGCCGTGGCCCAGGCCGACCGGTGGTGACGGCTTCCCGGTGGAGCCGATGAAGCCGGCGTCGACAAGCCCGATGAAGAGGATGAACAGTCCAATGCCTGCCGTGATGGCGAGCTTGAGTTGCATCGGCACGGCGTCGAAGACCATCCGGCGCAGACCCGTCACCGCCAGCAGCACGATGATCAATCCGTCGATGACCACCAAGCCCATCGCCTCGGACCAGCTGAGCGAGCCGACCACCGTCGTCGCAAGGAAGGAGTTGATGCCCAGCCCCGCGGCGAACGCGAACGGCATCCGCGCGATGGCGCCGAAGAGGATCGTCATGACGCCCGCGGCGAGCGACGTCATGGTCGAGACCTGACTGAACTCCAGCTTGTGACCGGTGACATCAGGCGCACTCGCCAGGATGATCGGGTTCAGCACGATGATGTACGCCATCGCAATGAAGGTGACGACCCCGCCACGAACTTCGGCGGCGACGGTCGACTTGCGTGCCGAGATCTCGAAGAACCGGTCCAGGCGATTCATTCCTCGAACCCTAGGGGTCATCTCGTGGCCTGGCAGCGATACGTCGAAGAATCAACACGGTTCGGATCGCGCTTGCCTGCTCGCATGCCGTTCACACGGTGTCAACGATGGACACGAGACACAAACGACTCCCACCGATCGCCGATGCTGTTGCAGCGGTGATGGTTTCGCCGTGCACACCGGTTTCGACGCATGAACGCACTTCGTCGACCGTCCTGCCAGTGTGACCGTCACGGTCGATATCCACGAGGACGACATCCACTATGACTGTTGACGCCACACCGACTCCCGGCAGCGTCAATCACCCTCTGGCGCTTTGAATTACGAATTGTTGGAGGGATGTGACGAAACTGTCTTCCTCACCGCTGTCGCGACTGCCTTACCAAGCGACTCGGTGGTCGCCGTGCCGCCCATGTCCGCTGTCAGCATCCCCACACCGTTGGCGAGTACATCCTCGATGGCTGACATGATCGCGGCCGCCGCCGTCTTGTCGCCGAGATGTTCGAGCATCATGCTCGCCGTCCAGATCTGACCGAGGGGATTGGCAATCCCCCGGCCCGCAATATCGGGTGCCGACCCGTGGACCGGCTCGAACAGACTTGGAAATCGCCTCTCCGGGTTGATGTTTGCGCTCGGCGCAATACCTATGGTGCCGGTGCACGCGGGTCCGAGATCGGAAAGGATGTCGCCGAACAGGTTACTGGCCACGACAACGTCGAACCGGTCCGGGTGCAGGACGAAGTTCGCGGCCAAGATATCGATGTGGTACTTGTCGACGGCGACGTCGGGAAATCGCGGTGACATGGTCTCGACCCGCTCGTCCCAGTACGGCATCGTGATCGAGATCCCGTTGCTCTTGGTCGCCGACGTCAAGTGCTTCTTAGGCCGGCTCTGCGCGAGAGTGAAGGCGTAGTCGAGTATCCGATCCACCCCCACCCGGGTCATCACCGTTTCCTGGATGACCGTTTCCCGGTCGCTCCCTTCGAACATCTTTCCGCCGATGCTGGAGTATTCGCCCTCGGTGTTCTCCCGCACGACGTAGAAGTCGATGTCGCCGGGATCCCTGCCCACGAGCGGACTGCGCACGCCGGCAAGCAGTTTCACCGGGCGCAGGTTCACGTACTGGTCGAAGTGGCGGCGGAACTGCAGCAGGCTGCCCCACAGCGAAATGTGGTCGGGCACCACCTCCGGCCAGCCGACCGCGCCGAAGAAGATCGCGTCGAAGCGGCTCAGTTCGTCGAACCAGCCGTCGGGCAGCATCGCGCCGGTCTTCACGTAGTAATCGGCGCTTGCATAGTCGAACTCCTGGTAATCCAGTCGTATGTCGAAGGCGGACGCCGCGGCCTGCAGCACGCGCAGCCCCTCGGGAACCACCTCTTTGCCGATGCCGTCGCCGGGAATGACCGCGATGCGATGAGTTGTACTCATGTCTACACGGTAAGCGCCAACAATCGCATCCGAAAAGCCCTGATCGCGCAAGACACTCTTGACCAAAGTGCAAGAATGGCTGCGTGGCCGATGCCTCGGCCGACGATGTCTTGTTTCTTCGACGTCGTCGCGAAAGCCTCCAGCCTGACCGAGGCAGCCCGCGAACTCGGCGTCTCGGTTTCGTCGGTGAGCAAGCGACTGACCCGTATCGAGCGACGGCTGGGCGTCCACCTGATCCAGCGGACCACCCGCCGACTCGCGCTGACCACCGAGGGGGAGCGGTACGCGGCAGGGCGGCCGTGATCGCCGTCGAGCT
>CAVOSY010000037.1:0-253182 GCA_963698965.1 uncultured Actinomycetota bacterium | reverse complement strand
GCGCCGCCGCGGCCAAGATGTAGCACCGGACCCAACATCGGCAATGAAAGAAGCGCATTATGGCCCGTAGGCAACCGGAGGATCTGAGAAGTCACCGTTGGTACGGACAGCAGGACATGCGTTCGTTCGGTCACCGGTCCCGCACAGCGCAGATGGGTTTCGACGCTGCCGATTACCGGGGCAAGCCGGTGATCGGCATCATCAATACCTGGAGCGACATCAATCCGTGTCACACGCATTTCAAGCAGCGGGTAGAGGAGGTGAAGCGCGGCGTCTGGTCGTCCGGGGGGTTCCCTGTTGAGCTGCCCGCGATGTCGTTGTCGGAACCGTTCCAGAAGCCGACGACGATGTTGTATCGGAACCTGCTCGCGATGGAGACCGAGGAGCTGTTGCGGTCGTATCCGATCGACGGTGCGGTGCTGATGGGCGGGTGTGACAAGACGACACCTGGGTTGCTGATGGGTGCGGAGTCGATGGACCTGCCGGCCCTGTTCATGCCGGCGGGACCCATGTTGCGCGGGAATTGGGGCGGCAAGACCCTCGGGTCGGGTTCGGACACCTGGAAGTACTGGGCAGACCTGCGCGCCGGGGTGATCACTCCGCAGGACTGGCAGGAGATCGAGAACGGGATCGCCCGTTCGCCCGGGCATTGCATGACGATGGGGACGGCGTCCACCATGACGAGCGCGGTGGAGGCGCTGGGTGTCACCCTGCCCGGGGCAGCCTCCATCCCGGCTGCGGACTCACGGCACGCGGCGATGGCGGCGCAGACGGGTCGGCGGATCGTCGACATGGTGTGGGAAGACGTGAAGCTCTCGCGCATCCTTACCAGGACCGCTTTCCTCAATTCGATCACCACTGTCCTGGCGATTGGCGGCTCGACGAACGCGATCATCCATTTGATCGCGATGGCACGCCGGATCGGAGTGAAGTTGGGGCTGCAGGACTTTGAGGACCTGGGGCGCCGTACGCCGTTGCTGGCCAACATCCGTCCCTCCGGCGATTATCTGATGGAGGACTTCTTCTACGCCGGCGGCCTCCCCGCGCTGCTGCGCAATCTGGGGGATCTCATCGACACCAGCGCTCTGACCGCGAACGGTAGAACGCTGGGCGAGAATATCGAGCGGGCAAAGGTTTTCAACGACGATGTGATCCGAACCCGGGAAAACCCCATCGTCGCCTCGGACACTCTCGCCGTGTTGTTCGGCAACCTGGCCCCCGATGGGGCGGTGATCAAACCTCCGGCCGCCGAACCTCGGCTGCACAAGCATTCCGGCCCGGCCGTGGTGTTCGAGAACTACGACGAGATGGCCGCGCGGATCGATGATCCCGACCTCGTGGTGGATGAGAACTCGGTGCTGGTGTTGAAGAACGCCGGTCCACAGGGGGCTCCCGGAATGCCCGAGTGGGGGCAGTTGCCGATCCCCAAGAAGTTGCTGGAGCTGGGCGTTCGCGACATGGTGCGAATCTCCGACGCGCGGATGAGCGGCACCAGCTACGGCGCCTGCGTTCTGCACGTCGCGCCCGAGTCGTTCGTCGGGGGCCCGCTGGCCCTGGTGCAGACCGGGGACGTCATTGAACTCGACGTGGCCGGCCGTCGGCTCACGCTGGACGTCAGTGACCAGGTGTTGGACCAACGCCGAGCCAGCTGGCAACAACCGCCGGCGAAGTACGGCCGCGGGTACGGCGCACTGTATTTGAAGCACATCAGCCAAGCGAACGAGGGCTGCGACTTCGACTTCTTGGAAGCGGGCCCGCTGACTCCGGAGCCGGAAATCCACTGACTCTCAGACAGACCCGGCCGTGTGCAACGTCGGCAATTCTTACCACTACCAAGAGGAGTCCGTTGAAGTGAGCACCGTCCGTCTCACCGTTGCCCAAGCCTTGGTGCGTTTCCTGGGAAATCAATACAGCGAGCGGGACGGGGTGCACCAGCGGTTGATACCGGGCTGCTGGGGGATCTTCGGCCACGGAAACGTCGCGGGCGTCGCGCAGGCGCTGTTGGAGGCGCAGACCACCGGGTCGGCCGACTTGCCTTATTACCTGGCCCGTAACGAGCAGGGGATGGTGCACGCAGCGGTTGGCTACTCCCGGATGCGTAACCGGATGCAGGCGTTCGCCTGCTCGGCGTCGATCGGGCCCGGGTCGACGAACATGCTGACCGGGGCCGCGCTCGCCACGACCAACCGGATCCCGGTGCTGCTGCTGGCCAGCGACATTTTCGCCACTCGGGTGAGCAGCCCGGTGCTGCAGGAGCTGGAACTGCCCAGCGGGTACGACGTTTCGGTCAACGACGCGTTCAGGCAGGTGTCCCGGTTCTTCGACCGAGTGTGGCGACCGGAGCAGCTGCCCGCGGCGATGCTGGGGGCGATGCGGGTACTGACCGACCCGGCCGAGACCGGTGCGGTGACTATTGCCCTGCCGCAGGATGTGCAGGCCGAGGCGCATGACTGGCCGGAGGAACTCTTCGCGAAGCGGGTGTGGTACATCCCACGGCCGGTACCGGAACCCGCCGCGTTGGATCGGGCGGTCGCGGTGCTGCGCTCGGCCCGCAGACCGTTGATCGTCGCTGGCGGCGGGGTGCACTACAGCGAGGCGACCGAGGCGCTGCGCCGGCTCGCGGAGGCCACCGGCATCCCGGTAGCCGACACTCAGGCCGGCAAGGGGTCGATGCTGTGGGATCACCCGCAGGCCGTCGGCGGAGTCGGTTCCACCGGATCTCCGGTCGCGAACGCGCTCGCCCGGGAGGCCGATGTGGTGCTCGGGATCGGCACCCGCTACAGCGATTTCACCACCGCGTCGCGCACCGCGTTCCAGAATCCGGATGTCCGGTTCGTCAATCTCAATGTCACCGCCCTGGACGCGGCCAAGCATTCCGGAGTGATGCTGGTTGCCGACGCCCGCACCGGCCTGGAAGCGTTCGTCGGGGCGCTGGAGGGTTATCACGTCGACGATTCCTACACCCAGGAACACCGAGCCCGGTTCAAGGACTGGAACACGGTGGTGGACAAGGCCTACCACCTGGACCACCAGCCGCTGCCCGCACAGACCGAGGTCATCGGCGCGCTGAACGAGTCGATCGGGACCAACGCGGTGGTGGTACAGGCCGCCGGGAGTCTGCCGGGCGACCTGCAAATGCTTTGGCGCACACAGGATCCCAAGCAATACCACGTCGAGTACGCCTACTCGTGCATGGGGTACGAGATCGCCGGCGCACTGGGGATCAAGATGGCCGCCCCGGACCGCGAGGTCTATTCGCTGGTCGGCGACGGGTCGTACCTGATGATGGCGCAGGAGATCGTGACCGCGGTATCCGAGGGCATCAAGCTCATCATCGTGATCATCCAGAATCACGGATTCTGCTCGATCGGGGCGCTTTCGGAGTCGCTGGGGTCTCAGCGCTTCGGCACCTCCTATCGCTACCGGAATCCCGATAGTGGATTACTCGACGGTGACACGCTGCCCGTGGATCTGGCGTTGAATGCCGAAAGCCTGGGCGCGGACGTGATCCGGGTGAAGACCATCGACGAATTCCGCTCGGCGCTTGATCAGGCCCGCGCCGCCACTCGGCTCACCGCCGTGCACATCGAGACGGACATGCTCGCGCCGGTGCCGTCGTCCGAGAGTTGGTGGGATGTACCGGTTTCCGAGGTCGCCCAGCTGGGCAGCACGCAACAGGCCCGCAAAGTCTACGAGTCACACAAGGCCGAACAACGCGCCTTCCTAACCCCGATCACACAGGAGATTGCGAAATGAGCCGCGACCTTTCCCGGCTTCGGTTGGGCACCGCACCCGACTCCTGGGGCGTGTGGTTCCCCCAGGACCCGCACCAGGTGGACTGGAAGCAGTACCTGGACGACGTCGCCAACGCGGGTTATATCTGGACCGAGCTCGGTCCGCAGGGTTTCCTGCCGCAGGATCCGCAGCAGCTGCGTGACGAGCTGGACCTGCGCGGCCTGAAAGCCTGCGGCGGCACCGTGTTCGCCGGATTACACAAGGGCAAGGAGGCGCTGGAGAAGGCGATCGCCGAATTCAGCCAGGAAGCGAAGCTGCTCACCGAGGTCGGTGCGAAGTATCTCATCCACCTGCCGGAGCAGTACACCGACATGCACACCGGAAAGGCCCTGGAGTCCACCGACATTGATCCGGAGCAGTGGTCGAATTTGATCTCGGGAACCAACGAGTTGGGCCGGGTCCTCTATGAGGAGTTTGGCGTCGAGCTGGTGTTCCACCCGCACGCCGACACCCACGTCGACACCCAGGATCGGATCGAGAAGTTCCTCGACGACACCGACCCCCAGTTCGTCAATCTGTGCCTGGACACCGGGCACATCGCGTACTGCGGCGGCGACAACCTGCAGATCATCGAGCGCGCTCCGGAACGGATCACCTACGTACATTTCAAGTTGGTGGATCCAAAAGTCCGCGAGCGGGTGCGGCGGGAGAAGCTGTCGCTGGCCGAGGCGGTGCCCTTGGGAATCATGGTCGAGCCCCCGTACGGGGAACCTCAGGTGCCACCACTGCTGGAAGCGCTAGCCGCGTTGGACCGAGACCTCTTTACGGTCATCGAGCAGGACCTGTACCCGATCGCTGCGCACCTGCCGTTGGCCATCCAGGCCAGGGCGGCCGGGTACTTCACCGCCTTGGGCCTGGGCCCCGTGCGGCACTGGCCGTACTGAGTTGTTGAACGTTTTTTCCCAAACTCGTTATCAGGAAAGGTTATTCACGTGACTGTGAACGTCGGCGTCATCGGCGCCGGGATGATCGGGCAGGATCACATCCGCAGACTCACCTATGTGTTGTCGGGGGCGCGGGTCACCGCGGTCACCGACGTGGATCTGGATCGGGCGAAGTCCGCGGTCGAGCGGCTGTCCGGAGTGCAGGTGCATGAGACCGGGCAGGACCTCATCTCCGATCCCGGGGTTGACGCGATCATCGTTGCCTCTTGGGGACCGACCCATGAGGAGTACGTGCTGGCCGGTATTGCGGCGGGCAAGCAGGTGTTCTGCGAGAAGCCGCTGGCGACCACCCGGGAGGCCTGCGAACGGATCCTGGACGCCGAGGTTGCCGCTGGCCGCCGGCTGGTCATGGTCGGGTTCATGCGCCGCTACGACGACGGCTACCGGGCAATGAAGGAAGCCCTGGATCGCGGTGACATCGGTGCCCCGCTGGTGTTCCACTCGGCGCACCGTAATCCCTCGGTTCCGCCCAGCGTTACTACCGACGGTGTCATCGTCGACACCTGCGTGCACGACATCGACGTCGCCCGATTCCTCTTGGGTTCGGAGGTTGCCGCCGCCCAGGTGTTCAATCCGCGTCGCAGCAGCCTGGCCGCCGAGCAGCTGCAGGACCCGCTGCTCCTCCTGCTGGAAATGGCCAACGGGGTGCTGGTGGACGTCGAGGCCGCGGTGAACATCGTCTACGGCTACGACATCCGCGGCGAGATCCTCGGCGAGACCGGCACCGTCGAACTCGCCGAAAGCAGCCGGATCATCGTCAAGCGCAAGGGGGAATACTCGGGCCGGGTCCCCACCGACTGGCGGGAACGCTTCGTGCGGGCCTACGACACCGAATTCCAGGAATGGATCAACGCGGTCGCTGCCGGCACGTCGACCGGCCCGAGCTCATGGGACGGGTACGCCGCGACCGTGGTCACCGACGCCGGGAGCGAGGCTTGGCGTACCGGGCAGCGGGTGACCGTTTCGATGCGCGAGCAGCCCGACCTGTATCGGGTAGCGACAGGCTCCGGCACCGGAACCGATTGAGGGCCCGGCGAATTCACCATGGTCAAGATCGCTCTCGATCCTGCGATGTACCACGCGGACATGTCGGTCGCCGACGAAGTACGAAAGGCCGCCGAACTGGGCTACGAATACCTGGAGCTCTCGCCCCGGGCGGACTTCTTCTTCTGGCACCGCTATCCGAAGGCGGACGCCGCCGAATTGTCCGATGTGAAAAAGGCGTGCCAGGAAACCGGGGTGAAAATTCAGACACTGGTTCCGGTTTTCAATTGGGCATCCGCTGACGAGCAGGAACGGCAGGCACAGGTCCGTAACTGGAAGCGGCTGCTGGAGATCGCCGATGACCTGCAGTGCCCCATCGTCAACTCCGAGCTCTCAGGAGACCCGAACGACCCGGTCCGCTCCGAGCACGCGTTCTACCGCTCGATGTCCGAACTCGCGCCGATCTTCGAAAAGTATGGCATCGGCCTGAATCTCGAAGCGCACCCCTATGACTTCGCCGAGCTCAACGACGACGCCATCGGAATCATCCGTGGCCTGAACCTGCCGTGGGTGAACTACGTGTTCTGCGCTCCACACACCTTTCACCTCTCTGATGGGGCGGGCGACATCAGGCGAATGATGGAGTTGGCCGGTGACCGGCTGCAGCACCTGCACATCGCCGACTGTTTCAACCACCGGGCGAACGTCGGCAACCGGTACATCATCAACCCGCCCGGCGTCGATGCTCGCGTCCATCAGCACAACGAAATCGGCAACGGCGATGTCGCGTGGGACGAGTTCTTCTCCACCCTGCGCGACATGAACTTCGACGGTCTGGCGACGGTCTGCGTGTTCGGCTGGGAGGAGCACGCCGACGACATCCATCGGCGGATGCTGGAGAAGGTCGCAACCGAGTTGACGGCCTAACCGGATGGGTACCACGGCGAACGACGTGACGTGCGTGCTGGATGCGCGGGCGGAGCTCGGCGAATGCCCCGTGTGGTCGCTGCCGGAACAGGCGCTCTACTGGGTGGACATCCATGCTCCCGCTATGTATCGGCTCGATCCGGCGACGGGCGCCATCCGCGACTGGCCGATGCCCTCACGGATCGGATCTTTCGGTCTCCGCGAGCAGGCGGGCGCGGTCGTGGCGTTGGAGGACGGCTTCCATGTGCTCGACTTCGCGACCGGCGGACTGACCTACCTGACCGGGCCGATGCGCGTGCCGGGCACCCGGTTCAACGATGGCAAGGTCTCGCCCGACGGGCGGTTTTGGGCCGGCACGATGGACGAGGCGTCGTTATCGCGGCCGATAGCGACGCTGTACCGGCTTGATCCCGACGGGTCTGCCCATCCAATGGTCGAGCAGCTGATCGTCTCCAACGGTCTGGCCTGGAGTGCGGACGGCGCAACGATGTACCACTCCGACAGCAAGGTCCCGGTGATCTGGGCGTACGACTACGACACTGCGACCGGCGCGATCTCGGGTCGCCGGGTCGTTGCCCGACCGACCGAAGAGATCGGGCGACCTGACGGCGCCGCGACCGATGAGGACGGCTTCTATTGGAGCGCGGGAATCTCCGCGGGTGCGCTTAACCGGTGGAGCCCGGATGGCCGGTTGGACCGCAGCATCCCACTGCCGTGCTCCAATCCGACCGCACCGTGTTTCGGCGGCCCGGACATGAAGACCATTTATGTCACCTCGCTGCGGCACGGTGTGCGGCCAGAGGTGCTGGCCGAAAAGCCGTTGTCCGGCGGCATCTTCGCGGTGCAGGTCGACGTTCCGGGCGTGCCGATCGGCCGCTTCCGCGGTTGAGAGCGACCACACGAAAAGGAGGAACCATTCGATGCTGAATATCTGCATGGTGGGCCACGGCATGATGGGGGTCTGGCATTCCGAGGCGCTGCGCGGCGTCGACGACGCGCGGCTGCACACCGTCGTGGGTCGGCCTGCCAAGCCTGCCGGCGAATCGCCCGCGACGCCCACCGTGGGCAGCAAGCCGCCGACCACCGCGACGTTCGCGGAAAAGTACGGGTACCAGAAATGGACCACCAACCTCGGTGAAGCGCTGGAGGATCCCGAGGTTGATGTGGTGATCATTGCCGGTCCCAGCGAGACCCACGCAGAGATGGCGCTGGCCTCCCTGGAACACGGCAAGCACACATTGGTCGAGATTCCGATCGCGATGAACCTCGACGGCGCCGAGCGGGTCGTCGCCGCCGCGAAGGAGAAGGGCTTGACCCTGGGGGTGGTCCACCCGATGCGGTTCCGACAGGAGCGGCTGCCCATCGTCGAGCGGATCCACCGCGGCGAAGAGCGGGTCAGTCACGTTCAGGGCCGGTTCTTCATCCACCGGTTGTCCAATGTCGGAGCGACGGGTCTGCAGCGCAGCTGGACCGACAACCTGCTGTGGCATCACACCACGCACCTGATCGACTTCGGGCTTTGGATGGTCTCCGGTGGTGACATGGCCACCGCCGATGCCAGGATCCGCAACATCTACAGCGCCTACCCGCCGATCGAGCCACGCACCGGGATCCCCATGGAGCTCGTCCTGGTGGTCGAGACCCACGACGACCAGACCATCGTCTGCACCGGCTCGTACTACTCGGGCGAGTACATCTACGACACCCTCGCCGTCACCGACCGCGACAGCTACCGGGTCAACGAACGTAAGTCCACGATGTTCACCGGTGCCGGGAAGAAACAAATCGCCTCCGAGCAGGAGAACGCCGAACTCATCGCCCCCGATTTCGTGAAAGCCATCGAAGACGGTCGCGATCCGGCGGTCCCGGGATGGTCCGTGCTGCCGGCGATGCGGGTGCTGCACCGGGTGCAGTCGGATTGGGACGCCAAGCACGGTGCCCAGTTGATACCCGGCCGGCCTTTCCTGTGACCCGGTGCTGACCCGACCTGACAACCACAACCACTCAACGCGAAAGGGAAGCCATGACCGAGGAACCACAGCTGCAACCGCTGCCCGACGGGGTGCTGGACAAGCTCCGCCAGGTGAGCACCTCCACGATTGCCACCCAGTTGTACAAGCGCGGGTTCCGCCAGCCCCAATTGCTCGGTGTGCGGCCGATCAGTCAGGTCACCGACGGATTCGTGGCCGAGGCCTTCACGATGCGGTTCATCCCGGCCCGGGAGGACGTGAACACCCTCGATCCCTACCGCAGCGGGAACACCCTGCAATGGGACGCCATCGAGAGCGTCCCACCCGGGCAGGTCATCGTGGTTGACAGTCGCGGCGACACCCGGGCCGCATCCGGCGGCGACATGCTGATGACCCGCGCGTGGAAACGCGGCGCCGCCGGCTTCGTCACGGACGGGGGCCTGCGTGACGGGCACGTGCTGTCCCAACTGCCGTTCCCCACCTACGCCAGCACGGTCACCATCACCACCCGCGCCGCGTGGCACCACGTCGCCGACCTCCAGGTGCCGATCGGCTGCGCCGGGGTGGCCGTCTACCCGGGTGACGTCCTCGTCGCCGACCGGGACGGGATCATCGTCATCCCCCGCTCGCTCGCCGCCGAGATCGCCGATCCCGCACTGGAACAGGAGAAGCTGGAGGCCTACGTGGCCCTCAAGATCCAGGCGGGGGAACCGCTATGGGGCAACTATCCCCCCGGTGAGCAGACCATTGCTGAGTACAAGGCCTCTATCGCCGACGGCACGCCGCCGGCATAAGCGGCAGGAGGTGGCGTGCTGGCCGGTGATCAGCCGACACTGTGGCGCCGAAAGGCGTGATGCACAAGCACAACTCGCTGATGGCGGCCAACGCCCCGTTGCCGGGGCTCGGGGTCAGCGCGGACAGCGTGATGCACATGGCCTCGACGTTCGCGCACCTCACCGGGTTCCTGTACGGCGCGCGGCGGCCCACCCCTGACCGCCATGTGCATCGGCGTCGGGCAGGGCATCGCTGTCATGCTCGAAACCGCGTGAAGGAGACCACCATGACTGAATTGGCGCACGACTACCTCGACCTCGACGGCCTGTTCTCGGCCGAGGAGCTCGAGCTGCGCGACCGGGTGCGCCGGTTCACGCAGGAACGGATCAAGCCGAACATCGCCGGCTGGTACGAGGCCGGGCACTTCCCGCGCGAGTTGGTCAAGGAGCTGGGCACGCTGGGCGTGCTCGGCATGCACCTGACCGGCTACGGCTGCGCAGGGCGCAGCGCGGTCGAATACGGGCTGATGGCCATGGAACTGGAGGCCGGCGACTCCGGACTGCGCACGTTCGTCAGCGTGCAGGGATCGCTGGCGATGAGCGCGATTCACAAGTTCGGTAGCGAGGAGCACAAGCAGCGCTGGCTGCCCGGGATGGCCACCGGTGAGCTGGTTGGCTGCTTCGGGCTGACCGAGCCGACCGCGGGCAGCGACCCGTCAAGCATGCTCACCACCGCGGTTCGCGACGGCGAGGGCTGGCTGCTCACCGGGACCAAGCGCTGGATCGGCCTGGCCTCGATCGCCGACGTGGCGATCATCTGGGCCAAGACCCAGGACGGTATCCGGGGTTTCGTAATGCCCACCGACACCCCTGGGTTCACCGCCACCCCGATCGAGCCCAAGCTGTCCATGCGGGCGTCCATCCAGTGCGACATCACGCTGACCGACGTGCGGCTGCCGGCCGACGCGGTGCTGCCCGGGGTCACCGGCCTGAAGGGCCCGTTCTCCTGCCTCAACGAGGCCCGGTACGGGATCATCTGGGGCGCCATGGGTGCGGCCCGCGACGCCTACGAGGTGGCCCTGGACTACGCGCTGCACCGCGAGCAGTTCGGCCGCCCGATCGCCTCATTCCAGCTCACCCAGGCAAAGCTCGTCGACATGGCCCTGGAGATCCAAAAGGGCGTGTTGGTTGCGCTGCACACCGGCCGGCTCAAGGACGCCGGGACGCTCCGCCCCGAGCAGATCTCGTTCGGCAAGCTGAACAACGTGCGCGAGGCCATCGCCATCTGCCGGGAGGCCCGTACCGTGCTCGGCGGCAACGGCGTGACGCTGCAGTACTCGCCGGGCCGGCACGCCAGCAACCTGGAGAGCGTGCGCACCTACGAGGGCACCGACGAAATCCACACGTTGATCATGGGTCGGGCCATCACCGGCCTGCCGGCGTTCGAGGGCTGAGCGATGACCGTGAAAGTCGAGATCGACGATCGGCTGGCCACCGTCACCAGCCGCGACCGGCTCATCACCAGCCAACTACAGTTCCGGAGCCTTGATGGGACACCATGCGCACATGGTCGGTGATCACTTCGTGCTGCTCAACCGCGGTAAGCAGAAACTGGACTGCACCTACGACGAAATCGACCTCGAACACCTCACCCAGGAAATGGCCGGCGGCGACGAACTCGAAGCACTCTCACACGAGCTCCGCGGCGGCAAACGCACCTAAACACAAAACGCCAAGGCCCCGCCGACCCCACAGGCCGGCGGGGCCTTGCTTGTCACAAACGTTTTGCGATCGTTCACCTGCGCGGCAGCACGGCTGTTCGGCCCGCGTTCCAGAAAGACGGCACAATGGGTGACGTGCACACAGAACCTGAAGCGAAGGCTCACACGCCGACCTGGCGTGACCCGCTGTCGGTGGGGTTCCGGGCGCACCGTCACCTGTTGCTGCTGCGGCTTCGGTGGCACGAACGCCGCGCTGCTCCCGAGAGCGGGCAGCGACGCCCGCAGAACGACGCGCGCCCGGCGCGCCGGCGGCCGTTACAGCGGAATCACCGTTAGCCCGGCCTCGCCGGTGGTTCCGACATAGACCGCATTGCGCGCGGGGTTCACGACCACCACACGCGGTTGGTCGGTGGGTTTTCCGAGTGTCGCGGTGCTGACGACAGACCTGGACGCGGCGTCGATGATCGACGCGATGCCGTACTCGTTGACCACTACCAGGCGATCGCCCGCTGGGCTGATCGCGATGAATTGGGGATTGGTGCCTTGTAATTCGTCGACGCCACCCTGCGGTAGCGCGATGTCGTCGATGACCTTGTTCGATCGCGTGTTGACCACCGAAACCCAGCCGACCTCGGTCGCCTCATCCGAGGACAGCCGCACGCCCTGGTTGGCCACATAGAGAAATTGGCCGTTCGGGCTCAGCACTGCGGCGGCAGGGATGCTGCGCAGCTCCTGATCCACCGACGCGTCAATCTTGATCCGCGCCACCACATTCAACGTCGACGTGTCGACCACCTCTAGGCGGCCGTCGAGGTCGTCGATGTCGAGGTACAACTGACCGCTGCCGCTCGCCAGGATGGGTTGACGAATGAATGCGGGCGCATCGTTGAGGCCGAACGAACCGAGTTCTCGGCCCGTGTCGGCCTCGAGAATCACCACTCCCGCGGTGACGTTGGTATGTCCGAGACGATCGTCGGCGCAGACGTAGATGCGCTCGCCCGCCGAAAACATCGCTATCGAATCGCCGCCGGAAACAGTTCCGGTCAACACGCGTGAATCGGGATCCACGATCAGCACCGCAGAATCTGTCATCAGCGCATATAACCGTGAACCGTTGGGGCTGAGGGTAATTGCTGCCGGCGTGCCGTAGCCGACGGGCAGGGATCCCTCGAGGCGAAGCGAGTCGACGACCCGATTGCGGGTCGGGCTGCCTTCGCGGATGTCGATGACGCGGATGGCGGCGGCATTGCGATCGGCGACGTAGAGCCGCGACGAATCGGGGCTGGCCGCAAGGCTTCTCGGGACGATGTCGCCAAGGTCGTCGATGGTCTTGACCACTGAGTTGGTTTCGGTGTCGACAACCTGGATCGCCCACGTGTCGATGTCGCTGTCCCGACTGGGGCGCGAGGCTGCGACATACGCGTACCGCCCGTCTGGCGACAGCGCGATATCGCGCACCGGGCCAACCTCCGCGACCGTCTGCACCGTCGTGATCGGCGCGGCTTCGAGATCAGGCGTCGGCGCAGGCGCGGGGGATCGGCCCTCGCTTGATTCTCCTCGCCCAAAAATCGACCTCAGCCGCCCCATCAGCGACAGATCCGATTCAGATCCGACGCCGGCATTCGCCGGCGGCCGCCGCCGAAATGCCACGAGGATGGCCGAGATGACGCCGGCCCAGCCTCCCGACGCAGGTATTGAGTCGGCCGCGGGCATTGCCCGGGGCTTTCGTGCAGGCGCCGTGCGCATCTCGGCCGGGATCGGGGGCAGCAAGCCGACGCCGCCACGGGGGAACGCGGCGCGCTGGCAGCGGCCGGCGTGCGCGAACGTCGGTTGTGCTGACATCGCGACCGCCACCCCCAGCACGAGTGCCAAAGCCCCCGCTCGCTCGATGTATCTTGCTGCGTCCAACTCGGTCATTTCCTGTCAGTTCCTGTCAGTTTCGGAAGTTCACGGAGTTTGCTCCGTTCCCGCAGAGTAGGTAGGAGTGGCGCCCGAGAACACGCGTAGTCCACTACCTGTTTTCAAGCTCCGCAGGTCAGCCACGCGAACCGATGACGGCCACAGTTTGCTCGTATGCAATGAGAAAACTTGTCAGCCGTCATAGGATTCGCGAATGGCCATTGAATGGCGCACAGTGCCGCGCGGGCAGTCGCTGGGCCTATTGGAGTCGACGCTGAAAAGCAAGAATCGGCTCGGCGCAGTGTTGGCCGGCGCTGCTGGAGTGGGCAAAACGGTGCTTGCTCGCCACGCCGTCGATCGGTTTGCTCAAAGGCACGGCGGCGTCTCTGTTCAGTGGCTTGCGGGCACCGCATCGGCCCGCCAGATCCCGTTCGGCGCCTTTAGCCACCTGGTCGACATCGCCGGGGTTGGCGACTCTCCGACGTTGCTGCGTTCGGCCCGAGCCTCGCTGCTCCAACACGGTGGACGGGGCCTGCTGCTGGCCATCGATGACGCCCATCACCTGGACAATCTCTCGGCGACCTTGGTACACCAGTTGGCGTTGACCGGGTCCGCCCGATTCGTCATCACCGTCAGGGCCGGCGAGCAGGCCCCCGATGCGATCACGTCCTTGTGGAAGGACCGACTGCTCGACCGGCTCGACATCGAGCCCTTCGATGCCGAACAGACGAAAGGTTTGCTAGAGGCCGTACTTGGCGGACCTATGGAGACCTCGAGCGCGCACACGGTATTTACCGCGAGCCAGGGAAATCCGCTGTATTTGCGTCACCTGACGGAAAGCGCGATTGCGTCGGGCGCATTACGTCAAGTCGACGGCATCTGGCAATTGCGCGGCCATATCGGACTGTCGGCCGAGCTTTCGGCATTGATTGGCAGGCACCTCGAGGCGCTGCCCCCGGCTGTGACGTCGGTCATGGAGTACCTCGCAGTGGAGGAACCGCTCAGCCTGCGGGACCTGACCGAACTGGCGGGCCGCGAGGCCCTCGAGGAAGCGGAGGACCGGCGCGTCATCGAAGTCGTCAAGCGTGGCGACGACCTGGTCGTGCACTCCGCTCATCCGCTGTATGCCGAGCAGGTGCGCGCGTCGCTCGGCCAGATCGCCACCCGGCGCCTACGCACGCAGCTGGTCGCGCAGTTGTCGTCGAAACCGATCGAGCACGTCAGCGCCAAGTTGCGGCTCGCGGCGTTGGCGATCGAGAGCGATACCCCGCCGCCGGTGGACGATGTCGTGACCTCGTCCTGGGAGGCGATGCGGCTCGGGGATCTGTTACTGGGGGAGCGGCTAGCCCAGAGCGCCCTCGACCGCTCGGGCGGCTTGGCGGCCAGATTGCCACTGTCGCATGCGTTGTCGTGGCTGGGTCGGGGTCCGGATGCCGATCGGGTGCTGACCCCGGTCGACCCGGACACCCTTTCGGTGTGGGATCTGACCGCGTGGACACTGCCGAAGGCGGCCAACCAATTCTGGATGCTGGATCAGCCCGAGGCGGCCGTCGACTTCCTGTATGCGATGCGCGACCGCATTTCGGAGCCGGCGGCCGTTGCCACGATCGACGCGTTGGTGGCCACGTTCGCGATGAACGCGGGCGACCCGCTGCGCGCATTGGAGATCGCCGCCAAAGTGCTGGATTCGCCTGCCAGCGAGGATCTCGCCGTCGCGTGGGCGGCGGCGACCGCGACGCTGTCGAGTGCGCGCATGGGCAAATTCGACGACGTCGGCCCGCTGGCCGAGCGCGGCCTGGCGACGCCGCATCCCGGACTGTTGCGCTTCGTCATCGGCCTCGGTGAGATCACCACGCTGGTGATGACCAAGAGCGTGCTGCATGCGCAACGGCTGGCTCGCCACTACATGGAGTTCTCCGAGTTACAGCAACCCGGCCGCGCGATTGGCGAAATCCTCCTCGCGCGCACCTTGATCTCGACGGGCGAGTTCGACCTGGCGACGTCGCTGCTGCGCCAGTCCGCCGCTGCGCTGTCGGAGACCGGCTACTCGTGGGGCCCGCTCGCGCTGATGTACCTGGCGCAGGCACTCGGTCAGCAGGGCGACGCGGCGGGATCGGCAGAGATATTGGCGCGCGCCGAATCTCGGCACAGCCTGAGGTCCGAATTGTATGCGCCCGAGCTCGCGTTGGCTCGCGCGTGGACGCTGGCCGCCGCCCGTAACGTGGCAGGCGCGGTGAGCGCCGCCCGCGACGCGGCCCGGATCGCCGAACGATCGGGACAGCTGGCGATTGCGTTGCAGGCATTGCACGAGGCGGTTCGGCTCGGCGACGTCACGGCCGCAGACGCCATAGCACGGGTGACCGGCGGCCTGGACTGTGTCGCGGGCAGAGCCGCGCTGGCGCACGGCCGCGCGCTGGCCGCCGCCGACGGCAACGGACTGACCGCTGTTTCGGCCGAGCTTGCCGACCTCGGCATGAAGTGTGCCGCGGCCGACGCCGCAGCGCAGGCGGCAAAGGTGTTCGCCGCCCGCCACGAGCGCAAGGGTGAGGTGGAGGCCATGGCCCGCGCCGCCGAATTGGCGGGCGGCGCGTCGACGCCCGCGCTAGATCAGGTGCTGAACCCGTTGCCATTGACGGGGCGCGAGCTCGAGATCGCGATCATGGTGTCCGACGGGATGACCAACAAGGCGATCGCCGAGCGATTGTCAGTTTCGGTGCGCACCGTCGAGGGACACATCTACCGCGCTTGCACCAAACTCGACGTTCCCGACCGCACCATGCTGGCCGAAGTCGTCGCCTCGGCAAAAACGAGTACCGGACTACGCAAGACAACTCCGCGATCGCCGAGCACGCTATAGTTCCCGACCTTGACCTGCGCAGGAGGTCCGATGGCGATCGCAGCGTCCCCGTCCACCAATGGGCACACCCCGTCGAAAAGCGAGCCAGACCCGATCGAGCCGATACCCCATGACCGCTTCGAGACCATCGAGTTCCCGGCGCGGGACGGTTTCACCCTGAACTTCAAGCACCTGCCGGGGGATGGGGAGCCGCTGCTGTTGGTCGCGGGGACGGGCACCCGCGCCAACATGTGGAACGCGCCGACCAGAAACCTGCTCAAGCAGTTGACGGCGGCAGGGTTCGACCTGTGGATGCTCAACTGGAGGTCCAGCATCGATCTGCCAGCGATCAGATACACACTCGACGACGCGGCGGTGCTCGACATGCCGAGGGCGGTTCAAGAGGTGCGCGAGCGCACCGGCGCCGAGAAGATCAAGGCGATCATTCACTGCCAGGGTTCGTGCGCGTTCATGATGGCGATCACCGCGGGGCTGCTGCCGGACGTGTCGATGGTGATCTCGAACTCGTCGGCGCTCCACCCCGTCATGCCGTGGCAGGCGCGGCTGAAACTTCCTCTCGCCGTGGCCTTTTTGAACCGCGAGAAGATCAGCGGCATCAATCCGCAGTGGGGTCTGCACGCGCCGCGGCTGCTGCCCAAGATCCTGAACTTGTATGTCAATGCCACGCATGACGAATGCGACAACGCGGTGTGCAAACACACCAGCTTCATGTACGGGTATGGCCATCCCACCCTGTGGCGCCACGAGAATCTCAACGACGAGACCCACGAATGGATCAAGGGTGAGTTCGGTCAGGTCCCGATGTCGTACTACGGGCACATCGCGGACTCGTCGGCGGCCGGCGAGATGGTGTCGACGGGGAAGTACCGTGAGCTGCCGCCGCTGTTCACCGCCAAGGCCCCGCAGACCGACGCCCGCTTCGTCTTCATGACCGGCGACCGCAACCAGACGTTCCTGCCGATCGGCATGGGCCGCACGTTCGAGTACTTCGAGCGATACGCGCCGGGCAAGCACACGTTGCAGAAGTTCGCCGGCTACGGCCATCTCGACACGTTCCTGGGGCAATACTCGTATCGAGACGTCTTCCCGTTCATCCTCGACGAATTGAGGAAGCCATGGTGATGGAAGCGAATCGCGAAGAGAGCACAGCGGAGGATCGCGCGAAGCTGACGGTGGCGCGTCCGGGCCTGCGCTTCAACGAGGTGATGACGGGGATGATCACGATGGGCGTCACCGATCCCGCCAAGGGGTATCGAGACGACGCCGCCATCGCCATGCGGCTGGAGGCCACGGTCACAATCCCGAATCTGCCCGGCTTCATCAAGGACCCGATCCACAAGGGACAGTGGCGTGCGGCGGGTTCGATACCGGTGTTGGGCGGCGTCGTAATCGGCATGGGCGAAGGCGACTTCGGGCTCTTCCGGCGCGCGATCCGCGAGAAAAAGGGCGTGCGCGAATTGGTCTACGACACCGATTTCTCAGTGGGCGATCAGCACTACACAATGCGTGGGCGCAAGTACGTCGAACCCTCGCCGCCGTGGCGGGGCTGGCCCGCGACCACAACGCTGTACGTCCAGCTGTTTCCCGTCGGCGGCGGCACCGGCGAGCCGGTCGGGGCGGGCGTCCTTCGGATCACGCTGTTGGGGTTCATCAAGCAACTACTGACGATGCAGGTCACCGGCAACTACGGGTTCTCTGACAGGTGCATCCAGAAGCTGTCGTTCTACCGGTTCTTCGGCAAGTCGCTGGTGAACACGTACATCAAGGGCCGGCGGTGGTGAGCGGCGAGGAACGCGCCGACATCGTCATCATCGGCAGTGGCTTCGGCGGTGCCGTGGCCGCATGCCGACTGGCCGCCACCGGCCGAAGCGTGGTGGTGCTGGAACGCGGGCGCGACTGGTCGAAGACCAAGACACCGCAGCGGCCGCGCGACTATCTCTACTCCAGCCGGATGCCACACCGGCTGAACGGCTGGTTGGATATCCGGTTCCTCGACCAGATGGTGGTTGCCACCGGTGCCGGTGTCGGCGGCGGATCGCTCATCTACGCCAACGTCTGCGTGAACGCGCCCGACCGAGTCTTCCGTAGCGGCTGGCCGTCGCAGATCACCGCGGCGGAAATGGAAACGTACTACGGCGACGTGGACAAAGTGCTGAAGCCGCAAGTGATCCCGGCCGGGCAGATCAATCCACGGATGGCGTTACTGGGTCAGGCCGCAACCGCAATGGGCGTGTCTGGGCGGTATAGGTCGCTGCCATTGGCGGTGGCGTTCGACGAATACGCGCCGGACCGGCGCGGCGAGCCGTGGCGCGATCCCGATGTGTACGCATCCGGCACATGCGTGCACTGCGGGGAGTGTGTGATCGGTTGCGAACACGGCGCCAAGAAGACGCTCGACAAGAACTACCTCGCGATGGCCAAAGGCGCGACGATAAAGCCGCTCTGCATGGTCACCCACATCGAGAAGGACCCGAACGGTGCGTGGCGGGTGCACTACATCGACGTCACCGAGGGCCGGCGTCGCAAGCACCAAATCGTCGGCAAGATCGTGATTCTCGCGGCGGGCTCGATCGGATCGACCGAGATCCTGCTGCGCTCGCGAGACGAATTCCGTACGCTCAAACAGCTGCCCCGCGCGCTCGGCAGGGGATGGAGCCCCAACGGTGACTTCCTCACTCTGGCCCGCTATCGGAATCCGAACCAGCCGTTGCTCCAGCCGACCAAAGGCCCGACGATCGGTTCGGTGATCGACCTCCTCGACGGTGTCGATCTGCCGGACGACGACATGCGCGGGTACGACGGGCGGATCTATGTCGAAGACGGTGGTCTGCCGAATGTCGGGGCGCATCTACTGAAGTGCTGGAAGAATGCCGGTGGGCTGAGGCAACGGGTGTACGAAAAGGCCAGCGACCTCACCGATTTCAGCGACATGATCCCGTGGTTCGGTCAGTCGATCGACGCCGCGGACGGCGAGTTCTCGCTACGAAGCAGGTACGTGTTCTGGCGGGCCAGATCGCGCCTCAACTGGAACCCACAAGGCTCGCTCAGTGCGCTCGACACGTTCAACGATGTCCATGTCGCGATGACGCTTGCAACAGGCGGCGAGCCAATGCCATTGGCTACCTGGCGTCGACTTCGGATGCTTGTCACACCCCATCCGCTGGGTGGCTGCAACATGGCGGCCGCGGAGGGAGCCGGCGTAACCACGGACACTGGCGAGGTGCACGGGCACCGCAACCTGTTCGTGATGGACGGGTCCATCATTCCGAGGGCGATCGGCCGCAACCCGTCCAAGACCATCGCCGCGTTAGCCGAACGCGGCAGCCAGAAGCTGGTCGGCGAACTGCCCGCCCGTTTCGGCGTCGCGTCGTCGGTTTAGCGCGGCGACATGCCCGCCGCGCGGTACGCGGCGTCGATATAGGCCATGTTCTCCACGGCGTCGGCGGTGTCGAGCGGTAGCGGGGCGCCGTGCTGGACGTGGGTGGCGAACGCCTCGAGTTGGTACGTGTACGACGGTCTGGTGCCCAGCCGCTCGACGGTGGTGCCTTCCGGAGTGTTGATGGTCAGCCGGTCGTCGTCGTGCGGCTTGATGAAGTTGTGCACCAACACATCTCCGCGTGTCCCGACGATGCGCAGCGTGAACATGTAGTCGTCTGCGACCATCGAGTTCGCGCTCAGCCCTGTCGCGCCGCCAGGGAATGCGAGGTCGACGTCGCACCATGCGTCCACACCTGGGGTGCGCTGTTCGGCGTGGGCGTGCACGATCGACGGATGGCCCAGCCGCCGCATGATGTGCAGGCCGTAGCAGCCCAGATCCATCAGCGCGCCACCGGCCAGCTCCAGTGACCACCGCGGGTCGTCGTCCTCCGGCGCGGGTATGGCCATCCGCGCCTCGACATGCACCAACTCGCCGAGCGTGCCGTCGCCTGCCAGTTCCAGTGCTCGGCGGGCGACCGGATGGAAGAGGTAGTGAAACCCTTCCATCACAGTGATTCCCGCGGCGTCGGCGGCCGAGGCGACCTTCTGCGCCTCGATCCGATCGCGGGCGAACGGCTTCTCTGTCAGCACCGGCTTTCCCGCCGCGACAGCCGCCAGGTTCCACGGCGCGTGCAACGCGTTGGCCAGCGGGTTGTATACGACGTCGACGTCGGGATCGTTGACAACTTCGTCGTATGACGCCAAAACGCGTTCCACACCGTGCTTTTCGGCGAACAACTGGGCCCGCTGCGGGTCACGCGCCGCGACGGCGACCAGTCTGTGTCCCAGCTCCTGTGCCGGCCCGACAATGGCGCGCTCGGCGATCCGCGACGCACCGAGCACGCCGATCTTCAGGCTCTGGCTCATTGTCGACTCCCGCTCGCTCCGGTCCTCGCTCGTTCCTCGCTGCGATCCTCACTCGCGTTCGTCTCCGAGATGCTCATGCCGGAACTGACCGGCACACGTCAGTCATGTAGGCCACGCTGGACCGCACGTCGCGCACCGGGCCCTCGTCGACGGGTTCGCCATCGAGGATGGTGTCCTGCTCCATGACGAACCAGCCGTCAAAGCCGTTGCTGCGCAACGCTGTGACGATCCCCGCGATGTCCACGTCGCCGCCGCCGAGCGGGGTGTACATCCCCTCACGCACAGCCTCGGTGTAGGTCAGTTCGCCGGTTTGCACGCGGGCCGCGAGGGCGGCGTCGACATCCTTCAGATGCGCGTGGGCGATGCGGCCGGGCACCGCGCGGGCCAGCTGCAGTGGATCGGTTCCACCGATCAACAGGTGGCCGGTGTCCAGGCACAGCTTGATCTCTGAACCGGTCAGCACGCGGTCGACCTCGCTTCGGGTCTCCACCATCGTGCCGACATGCGGGTGCAGCACCGCGAGGACGCCCTTCTCCGCCGCTGCCGCGGCGAGGCGATCGAGATTGTCCAGCAGGATTGCCCACTGGTCGTCGTCGAGGATCGGGCGGGAATCGTATCCGTCGGTACCCGTTGCCGCGGCGAGCACCAGGACGTTGGCCCCGCAAGCCACCAGCGCCTCGAGCGGGGCTGCGATGTCGGGCAGCGGATCGTGCCCGGCGTCGTGCAGCAGGACCGGCACGAAGGTGCCCACACAGCTCAGCCCAAACGAATCCAGGAGTGCGGTCAGCTCGCCAGGGTCGGACGGCAGGAACCCCTCCGGCCCCAATTCGGTTGCTGCCAGGCCCACGTCACGCATCTCGGCGAGGACGCGGTGCGGCGTGAGTTGGTATCCCCATCCGGGAACCTCGCACACACCCCAGGAGATCGGCGCTCCAGCGAGTTTCAGGGTTTTCACTGTGATCTCACCTCTTCGATACGTACCGGGACACCCCGCTGCAATGACTCCGTCGCCGCCTCCGCCAGCCATGCGACCTCGACCGCGTCCGCGACCGTGCACGCCGGGGCGGCGGTGCCGTTGACCACCTCGACGAATGCGCTCAGCTCGGCGCGGAACGCATCGGTGAAGCGGTCCATGAAGAAGTGATGCGATGGTCCCGATGGAAAATCGTTGTCCGGGTCGACATTCCGCACCGGTACGCCCTGGTCCCAGCCGGCGACCACGGCGTCATGGAAGCCGTGCACCTCCAGTCTGCAGTCGTAGCCGTGGCCGTTGTAGCGCGCTGCGGACACCACGCCGAGGGTGCCCTGATCAAACCGCACCACGATCGCGGCGGTGTCGACGTCGCCGTACTCGGTGAACCGCGGATCGCCCTGCACGCTGCCCGTCGCGTACACCTCGACCGCACGCTGACCGGTGATCCACCGCAGCACGTCGAAATCGTGGACGGCGCAATCGCGGAAGATGCCGCCGGAACCCGCGATGTAGTCCATCGGCGGGGGAGCGGGATCCATCGTGGTGCTTCGGACCGTGTGCAGCGGGCCCAGGGAGCCATCGTCGACCGCGCGCTTGGCTGCGGCGAATGCGGCGTCGAACCGCCGCTGGTACCCGACCTGCACGGGCACGCCGGACTCGGCGATCACCGCAGCGACCCTGGCGCTCTCCGCTGCCGTTGCAGCGATGGGCTTCTCGCAGAAGGTCGGCAGACCGCGATGGACGGCGGCAAGGGTCAACTCGGCGTGCGCCGGCGTGGCGGCCGACACCACGACTCCGTCGATGCCGGACGCCAGCAGCTCCTCCACCGAATCGGCGGGTTTTGCACCGTGTTTGGCGGCGACGGCGGCAACCACGTCGGGCCGCTCGTCGGCGACGATGAGCCCGTCGACACCCGGCAGGCCGGACAGCGTCTCGGTGTGGAAGGCGCCGATGCGGCCCAGTCCGATTACCCCGAGCGTGGTCATGGCTTTCTCCGATCGTCCTGGTCGCGCAGCGCGACGTCGAGTTGTTCTGCGGTGAGGTCTTCGGCCAACGCGGCCAGCACGGTGTCGACCTGACTGGGCGGGGCCAGGCTGCCGATCGGCTGATCGTTGTCGAGGTTGGTGGGGAAGGCGTAGCCCTCGGCGGTCGCCACCACGGCGTTGAGCAGTTCGCGCTGCGGGCGGCCCGCCGCCTTCATGGCGAGGAGTGCCGGATAGACCGCCCGCACCATCGCGGTGCGGTCCAGCGCCTCCATCGCGCGACCGAACGGCGACGAGACCTGCAACAGGTTGGCGATCCGGCGGATATCGCCCGAAACATTCGACCCCGCACCGTGATACAGCGCCGGGTTGAAGAACATCGCGTCGCCCTTGGCCAGCGGCACCTGGACATGATGCTCGGCGAAGAAATCGACGAACTCCGGCCGGTTGAACGCGATGTAGCCGCCCTCGAATCGCTGAGAGAACGGCAGCAGCATGGTCGGACCACTCTCGACCGGCATGTCGCAATGCGCGACGGCGCCCTGCAACGTCAGCGCGGGCGAGGTGCGGTGCAGATGTGCGGGATAGTCGACCAGATGCTCATCGGGCACAAAGCCGAGGTGATAGTCCCGGTGTGGAACCTGCTGGCTGCCACCGGGATTGACGACATTCACCTGCGAGGTGACCTGATAACGCGGGCCCAGCCACGCCTGGCATACAACGGCGAGGGCGTCGTTCGCGTAATAGTCGGCGAACACCTGCGGGTCGTGCAGCGCGAGCTTCTGCGCGGCATTCCAGATCCGGTCGTTGGCGCCGGGCTTGCCGAAGTGGTCACCGGCGGCATCGCCGGCGGCACGCTGCGCGTCGATGATCGTGAAGAACGCCTCGCTGGCGCGTTCCACCACGCCGGCATCGAACGCGTCCTCGAAAGCCACCACGCCCGGCCCATCGGCCAGCGCCCGGATGAGCTCGGACTGCAACGCCCTGCGGTCGGCGGTAGCGACGGTCGCCGCCGAGTAGACCAGTACGTTGCTTCGCACATCGCTGGCGAGCGGGTAGTCGGCGGGATCGGTGGTGCGCAGTACCTGTGCGCGGAAATCGTCGAGGCGCAGGTGGGCCTCGTCGATCCACGCCTTGTGTGTTGCGTGAACGGCAGCGGTCATGCCGCATAGTCTTGCTGTGACAGCGACCGCATTCAACGCCAAAAATCCATCAAAAAACCCTCAGCTCTGACCGACAGGAGGATTGATGCCGCACCGCTACAAGGTCCGCGAGATCGCGCAGCAGTCCGGGCTGAGCGAGGCGACCGTCGACCGTGTGCTCAACCAGCGGCCCGGGGTGCGAGAAAACACCAGGGCAGAGGTCATGCAGGCCATCGCCGACCTGGACAAGCAGCGTGCCCAGCTGCGGCTGGTCGGCCGCCGCTACCTCATAGACGTTGTCATGCAGACGCCACAGCGGTTCTCCGACGCCTTCCGGGCCGCGGTCGAGGCCGAACTGCCTGCATTCGCGCCTGCCATGGTGCGCGCGCGCTTTCATCTGTGGGAGACGGGCTCGACGGCGCAGATGATCGACACGCTGGGCCGTTTGCGAGGCAGCCACGGCGTGGTGCTGAAGGCGCAGGATGAACCCGAAGTGGCCGAGGCCGTCGACCGCCTCGTTGAGGGAGGCGTGCCTGTGGTCACGTACGCGACCGATGTGCCGGGCAGTTCGCGCTGCGCTTACGTCGGCATCGACAACCACGGAGCAGGGGTGACGGCCGCATATCTGATGAACCAGTGGCTGGGGCCCGCGTCGTCGGACGTGTTGATCACGCTGTCCCGCACGGTGTTCCGCGGCGAAGGGGAGCGAGAGGTCGGTTTCCGCACGGCGCTGCGCGCCTCGGGCCGGGCGATCGTGGAGGTCAGCGACAGCGACGGCATCGATGCGACCAACGAGCGGCTGGTGTTCGAGGCGCTCGAGACGCACCCCAACATCGAGGCGGTGTACTCCGTCGGCGGCGGCAATACGGCCACGGTCGCCGCGTTCGAAGCAGTAGGGCGGGTGTGCCGTGTCTTTATTGCCCACGACCTCGATGCCGACAACCGGCGACTGCTGCGCGAAGGCCGCATCTCGGTGGTGCTGCACAACGATCTGCGCACCGACGCGCGACTCGCCATGCGGCTGATCCTGCAGGAGCGCGGTGCTTTGCCGGTCGAGCCGCCGGGTCCAGTCCCGATCCAGGTGATCACGCCCTATAACCTGCCCGTGTAGTGCTAGCGGGTGGCTACTGATGGGTAACCATTTCTTAGAGAATGACATTCTCGCGATAGTGACGGAAAACACAATTCTGTCTCGGGTGGCGCGCCGGCACACGCACTGAGCAGTGTGTTCGGTCCGCAGTAACCAATCCGTTGCCTGCGCGTCAGGTAAGGCACTGCCTAAGGAAAGTGCAATAATCGGTACTGCCAGTGACATCAAACTTTGGTGAATGTCCACCGACGGCGCGTCGACCTGACCGCGACTCGGACGACTTCGCCGGAAGCAAAGCGGAAGGCAGGCGAGTGGGGACGAACGGCAACGGGTCCACCTCGGCAACGCGTCAGAAGCTCGAAAAGGTCGTTATCCGCTTTGCAGGTGACTCCGGCGACGGTATGCAGCTCACCGGTGACCGGTTCACCTCCGAGGCCGCTCTGTTCGGCAATGACCTTGCGACGCAACCGAATTACCCCGCCGAGATCCGTGCACCGCAGGGCACCCTGCCCGGCGTCTCCTCATTCCAGATCCAGATCGCCGACTACGACATCCTGACCGCGGGCGACCGCCCCGACGTGCTCGTCGCGATGAACCCCGCCGCGCTCAAGGCCAACGTGTCCGATCTGCCCCGCGGCGGCCTGATCATCGCCAACTCTGACGAGTTCACCAAGCGCAACCTCGCGAAGGTCGGCTACGAAGCCAACCCCTTGGAGAGCGAAGAGCTCTCCGACTATGTCGTGCAGGCCGTGCCGATGACCACGCTGACGCTTGGCGCGGTCGAGGCGATCGGCGCCTCCAAGAAAGACGGCCAGCGCGCCAAGAACATGTTCGCGCTCGGCCTGCTGTCGTGGATGTACGGCCGCGAACTGGAGCACAGCGAGGCGTTCATCCGCGAGAAGTTCGCCCGCAAGCCCGATATCGCCGACGCCAACGTGCTCGCGCTGAAGGCCGGCTGGAACTACGGCGAGACCACCGAGGCGTTCGCCAGCACCTACGAGGTGGCGCCCGCCAAGCTGAAGTCCGGTGAATACCGGCAGATTTCGGGCAACACTGCGCTGGCCTACGGTCTCATCACGGCGGGTCAACTCGCAGGGATTCAGATCGTGCTCGGCAGCTACCCGATCACCCCGGCGTCGGACATCCTTCACGAGCTGTCCAAGCACAAGAACTTCAATGTCCTCACGTTCCAGGCCGAAGACGAGATCGCTGGCATCGGCGCGGCGATCGGCGCCTCCTATGGCGGTGCGCTCGGCGTCACCACGACCTCCGGTCCCGGCATTTCGCTGAAGTCCGAGGCGATCGGTCTGGCCGTGATGACCGAGCTGCCGCTGATCGTCGTCGACGTGCAGCGCGGGGGGCCGTCCACCGGCCTGCCCACCAAGACGGAGCAGGCCGACCTGTTGCAGGCGCTGTATGGCCGCAACGGCGAGTCGCCGGTCGCAGTGCTCGCACCGCGGTCCCCGTCCGACTGCTTCGAGGTCGCCATCGAGGCCGCCCGCATCGCGGTCACCTATCACACCCCGGTGCTGATCCTGTCCGACGGCGCGATCGCGAACGGCTCCGAGCCGTGGCGCATCCCCGACGTCGGCACCTACGCGCCGATCGACCACACGTTCGCGCAGCCGGGCGAGCCGTTCCAGCCCTACGCTCGCGACCCCGAAACCCTGGCCCGGCAGTTCGCCGTTCCGGGCACTCCCGGCCTCGAGCACCGCATCGGCGGTCTTGAGGCGGCGAACGGCTCGGGCAACATCTCCTATGAGCCGAAGAACCACGACCTGATGGTGCGGCTGCGTCAGGCCAGGATCGACGGCATCGCGGTGCCGGATCTCGAGGTCGACGATCCGAGCGGCGACGCCGAACTCCTGATGATCGGCTGGGGCAGCAGCTACGGCCCGATCGGCGAGGCCTGCAGGCGCGCCCGGCGCAAGGGCATCAAGGTCGCGCACGCGCAGCTGCGCAATCTCAACCCGCTCCCTGCCAACCTGGGCGAGGTGCTGCGCCGCTATCCCAAGGTCGTGCTGCCGGAGATGAACCTCGGCCAGCTCGCGCTCCTGCTGCGCGGCAAGTTCCTGGTCGACGTTCAGTCGGTGACCAAGGTGGAAGGCATGGCGTTCCTGGCCGACGAGGTCGAGGGCATCATCGATGCCGCGCTGGACGGGACGTTGGGCGACAAGGAAATTGATAAGGCCAAGTTCGCGCGGTTGGCGGCGGCGACCGTAGAAGATGGTGTGGGAGCTAACGCATGACAGACCTGATCGGATCGGACCTGGGCGTCACCCCGCTTTCGAAGCTCAGCGGGGTGCCCACCACCGACGAGCCGCAGAAGGCCAAGGACTTCACCAGCGACCAGGAGGTCCGGTGGTGCCCGGGGTGCGGTGACTACGTCATCCTCAACACCATCCGCAACTTCTTGCCCGAACTCGGGCTGAAGCGGGAGAACATCGCGTTCGTCAGCGGCATCGGCTGCTCGAGCCGCTTCCCCTATTACCTGGAAACCTACGGGTTCCACTCGATCCACGGCCGTGCGCCCACCATCGCCACCGGGCTCGCCCTGGCGCGGCCCGACCTGTCGGTCTGGGTCGTCACCGGCGACGGCGACGCGCTGTCGATCGGCGGCAACCACTTGATCCACGCGTTACGCCGCAACGTGAATCTCACGATCCTGCTCTTCAACAACCGGATCTACGGGCTGACCAAGGGCCAGTACTCGCCGACCTCCGAGGTCGGCAAGGTCACCAAGTCCACGCCGATGGGCTCGCTGGACTACCCGTTCAACCCAGTGTCGCTGGCGCTCGGCGCCGACGCGACGTTCGTCGGCCGCGCCCTGGACTCCGACCGCAAGGGACTTTCCGAGGTGCTGCGGGCGGCGGCTGCCCACCGCGGTGCCGCGCTGGTCGAGATCCTGCAGGACTGCCCGATCTTCAACGACGGTTCCTTCGACGCGCTGCGCAAGGAAGGCGCCGAGGAGCGGATCATCAACGTCAGCCACGGCGAGCCGATCACGTTCGGCGCCGACGGCGAGTACTGCGTGGTCAAGTCCGGCTACGGACTCGAGGTCGCCAAGACCGCTGACGTGTCGGCGGACGAGATCGTCGTCCACAACGCCTCGGTTCAGGATCCTGCCTACGCCTTTGCGCTTTCCCGCCTGTCGGAGCAGAACCTCGAGCACATGGTGATGGGCATCTTCCGTCAGGTCAGCAAGCCGGCCTACGACGATGCGGCGCGCACGCAGGTTGCTTCTGCGCGTGAGGCCAAGCAACACGACACGGCCGCACTGCAGTCGCTGCTTCGCGGCAAGGACACCTGGACCGTCGACTAACCTCACTGACGTGACGCCCTCTGTGCCGCCGCTTGCTGCAGTCATCCTGGCCGGCGGGGCATCCCGCCGGATGGGCCGCGACAAGGCCAATCTCCGGTACGAAGGCACCACGCTTCTCGAGCGCACCGTTTCGACTGTGAGCCCGCGGTGTTCGCCCGTATTCGTGATCGCCGCGCCGGGACAACCGCTGCCCAAGGTCGAGGCCGAGGTACTGCGCGACGAGGATCGTGGCGACGGGCCACTGCCGGCGACGGGGCGCGGCCTGCGGGCGGCCGCCGATGCCGGGCTGGAACTGGCATTCGTGTGTGCCGTGGACATGCCGCTGCTCGATGCCGCGCTGATCGACGAACTTGCAGGTCCGGCCGTGCGCCTGGGCGCCGATGTGGTCCTGCCGTGGGACGGCCGTGACCACTACCTCGCCGGGATCTACCGGACCTCGCTGGCCGACCGTATCGATGGGCTGCTCGCCGCGGGGGAGCGCAGTATGCGCGCGTTGGTGGACAGGGTCGACACGCAACGGATCGTCATGCCCGAGCAGCCGTCACTGACCAACGTCAACACGGCGGCCGACCTGAGCGCCACGCTGCCACCGCAAATCGCCTAGCAAATTTGCTCATGTCGGCTTTTGAACTTTATGTTTTGACGTAGGCAATTTCACACAGCCAATTTTGCGAATTCGCGCTGAGATAACAGCCCATTGGCGCGCGGCTGGTATTGGCGCCAGCTCGGTCACCGCGCGTCTCTGGACGTAGCGAAATCCCTTGCGGTTAACGCTGTTTGGTTGCGATTGGCAATCTGTAGGCCACGTATTTCGTCACGGTACGAATTGGGTCGAGCGGCTGAATAGTCCGGTGGTGCGGTGGTTTTTAGACCGCGCAGCGTTCGGCTTGTCAAGAAGGGGGGCAGACCGATAGGTGGGCGTCACGCTGACAGCCATGGCGGGCAGCGAGATTGCGTGCGACAGACGTGAAACTCCTTGCACTGCATAAGATTTAGCTCGCACTGAGTCCTGTCGGCGGCCGCGCGTCGGCTCCATGTATCTCCGACCACCAGCAGCGGTTAGACGATGAAAGTGTCCATGCTTGCAACATGTTTCGATAAAATCGCGGATTGCACATCGAGACCCGTGGTCAGCGAACGGATTCTGCGCTGACGGCCCAGGTGAATACTCTGAGCTGCGATTTATCCAGTCCCATGGGTGATTTCGGCCTTGGATCAGTGCCGAGACATCGCGGAATCGCGTGGTCCAGCTCACAAAAACACCGTGATTTGAATCACGTCGACACGCGGGAGCTGCGGATTCCGCACCGCCGTCAAACCCATGGCTGACCTGCACAGACGATTCACAGGTTCCGTCGTGACCTTCCCGTGATCTAACCGCGACACACCCTTCACGCGATATGACTTTGCGCCGATAGGTTTTGTACGGTCCCAACAGCTTCAAACGGAGCAAATAATTTCAAAACCAAGAACCTGCGTGTGAGTCGGGGCTGACACAGAACTAGAAGGTGGGTTTCCGCTTTCAACGGCCGCCGGGCCTTGTTCCCGGCGAGGCATCTCTGGCCTCCTGCTGCCGCACCTGACCGAGACGGTGCGGCCCAACTCCCTCGCCTGTGTACAGGCAACTGCGCCCGCGTGTCCGCGCGGGTGTTGATGGTGCGCGCTTGGCGAAAGGATCGAAGTGAAGAACATCCGCAAGACGTTTGGTCTGGCCACCATCGCCGGGGCGCTCGCTGTGGCGCCGATGGCGATGGCGACCGGCACCGCCAATGCGGACAGCGGGGTCAACTGGGATGCCGTCGCGGCGTGCGAGTCGGGCGGCAATTGGTCGACCGCCACGGGTAACGGCTACTACGGCGGCTTGCAGTTCACCATGGGCACGTGGCATGCCAACGGCGGCAGCGGTTCGCCGCAACACGCGAGCCGGGAAGAGCAGATTCAGGTCGCGGAGAACGTCCTGCGGTCGCAGGGCATTCGCGCATGGCCGGTCTGCGGCAGGCGCGGCTAGTAACTGGATAGAGAGGCGGTGCCGGGGCTTTGCCCGGCACCGCCTCTTCTTTCTCAGAGGCCTCTTACACCAATTAAGTAACGACTAAAACTTTTGACACTCGCGTAACACGTGATGTTCGTCACCCGAAACACCGGATAACCGCGTCGGAGAACGCACACAGTCCTCCACCGCGGGCCTTGTTTCAAACGGTCGGGGAAGGACCGCAGTGATGAACATTCGTAAGGCGATCACCAAGGGCCTGTTGGCCACCGCCATCGCAGGCGCGCTCGGCATCGTTCCGATGGCCGTTTCGACGGGCACTGCCAACGCCGACACCGTCAACTGGGACGCGATCGCCCAGTGCGAGTCGGGTGGCAACTGGTCCACCAACACCGGCAACGGCGCGTACGGCGGCCTTCAGTTCAAGCAGGCGACCTGGTCCGCCAACGGCGGCGTGGGCAACCCGGCGACGGCCTCTCGCGAGGAGCAGATCCGCGTGGCCGAGAACGTCCTGCGCACGCAGGGGCTGGACGCGTGGCCGACGTGCGGCGCCCAGGCAGGCAGCCCAGCCGTGTGGACCACGCCCGGCATGCCGACTGCACCGACTGTGACGACCGGTTGTGCGGCCATGCCCTCCCGCGGCTTGTTCGGTTTCATCAACCCGCGCCAGATGTGCACCGCCCTGCTCAGCCCGCTGGGGGCGCTGGGGGCCTGACGGCGAACTCGTTGCCCTGCGGGTCGACCCTCACGCCCTCGTCAGCCGTGTACACCGTCCATTGCCATCGATTCGGGACCACCCGCTCGTCGGCCACCCGGACGAACTTCCAGATGAGGTCCTGCCAGCCCGCCGAGCCATAGAGCCAGCGCGGCGTCCCGTCGGGCCCGTCACGGACCTCGGCGCCGACGTGCTCGGCCCACCACGCCGCAAGTTCCTCCGGCCGATCGCTGTCTGTGCACACCGCGAACGCCCGGGCCATCGGTTCGTCGTCCAGATGCGGGTCGAGAAACGCGCAGAACTCGTTTCCCTCTACGTCGGCGAGCGTCACTCGCTCCGGACGGTATTCGGCCAGCACCGTCGCCCCCAGACCCAGAAGCGGCTCGATCGCGCGGACGTAGACATCCACATGCACCCGGTTCTTCACCGTCTTGGCGCGGCTTTGGCGGCGGCACGACAACAGCGCCCGCCGCGCCGGTTCGCCGAGCACGGCCGCCCAGAATCTCTCGACGACCCGTGGCTCGACTGCGTCGACGACCAAAGGCCCCAGCCTGACGGTCACACCGACGCCGTGTCGCGGTCGCTGGGCAACACAAACGCCGAACGCCCCGCCACCGACGCCAGATGCCGGGTCATCACCGCTTCCGACACCAGAACCGTCGCCCGAGCCGCGAGCCCGCCGAGGAACGCCGGGCGCAGATTGACGAGCTGTCCGATGACCTTCGACTCGCGCACCAAGGCGTGCACTCGCGGCCGGCGAAACGCCGTGAACCGCGCGAACGCCGCGGCGAGGTCCCCGTCGCTGTCGACGAACCGGGCCAGCACCGCCGCGTCCTCGAGGCCCTGACACCCACCCTGGCCGAGATGCGGGCGCATCGGGTGCGCCGCGTCCCCCACCACGAGGACCGGGCCCCTGGACCACTGCCTGGCCCGGTCGCGGTCGTAGAGGTCGTTGCGCAGGACATCGTCCGGGTCCGTCGCGGCCAGCACCGAGGGGATCGGGGCGGCCCACGACGCAAACCGGGCTCTGAGATAGTCGAGTTCGCCCTGCGGCGCGACGTCTCCGCGCGCTGCCCGCTCGGTGGCGAACCAATATGTGCGATCCCGCCCGAGTGGCACATGACCGAACTCAATGCCGGGGCCCAACACCTCACCGGCGACATCCGGGTCGATGGCGCAGTCCGCCACCCCGCGCCACGCCGTGTAGCCCACATAGTGGTCCGCCAGTGCGCCATTGAGGTGGCGGGCGACCACCGAATGGGTGCCGTCCGCACCGATGACCGCTGAAGCCGCGCGCGTCGTCGAGTCCGACAGCGTGACGCGCACGCCGTCGGCCGTCGTCACGAGCTCCTGCGCGGACAGCCCCGCGTGCACGGTGCCGTCGGCGAGCGCGTCCGCCAGCACCCTGGTCAATGCAGAGCGGCGGATCACCACCAGCGGCTCACCGAGGGCCGAGACCAACCGCTCCCGGGCGGGGTGACGCAGCCACGTGCCGTCGCGCCAGCGCAGCGCACCGGCGGTCACCCTGCCGCCCGCCTCTCGCACGGCGTCTCCCAGACCGATTTCGTCAAGCGCCGCAAGCGCGTTCGGCCAGATGCTGATGCCGGCGCCGGACGACGTATCGGTGCGCTCCTCGAGGACGGTGACCTCGTGGCCGCGGCGCTGCAATGCCACGGCGGCCGCCAGCCCGGAGATGCCGGCTCCGATGATCAGGATCTGCTGCGCCACCCAATGAACGTAGCGCGACGGCGGCTCGCTACAGATCGAAGATCAGCAGCGTGCTGGTGGCCGTCGCCACGACAGCACCGCTCGCGTCGATCACGACGCCTTCGGTGAAGCCCACACGTGAACCGGCTTTCACCACCGTGCCGGTCGCGGTCAGCAGGCCGCTGTTGAGTCGAACCGCCTTCAGGTAGTTCACCTTGATCTCGATCGAGGTATAGCCCTTGCCCTGCGGGAGAGTGGTGTGCACGGCGCAACCGGTCACCGAGTCCAACAGCGTGCAGATCAGCCCGCCGTGGATGGCGCCGATCGGGTTGTACGCGGATTCGTCTGGCACGCAAGTGAATACCGCTCGCCCCGGCTCGACCTCCACCAGGTCGAACTGCATCAACCCGGCGATCGGGGGTTGCGGGAGGTCGCCGTCGGCCACGGCGCGCATGTAGTCGATGCCGGACATGGCCAGACCCTTGGCGGTGCTCGGACCCGGCGAGTGCCACGTCACGGTGCGCGAGCGCTGCGGGCCCCAGTCGGCGCGGGCGTCGGTTTCTACCAGTTCGGCGGTCATGATGTCCTTTCGATCGGCTGCCACGGTGCCCGGCGGAAGCGCGGTCGGTCAGGGTCGTCCGGTTCGACGGCGTGATCCAGCCCCCACGCCGTCAGCGCGTCCAGAACGGGAATCAGATCCCGACCGGATTCGGTCAGGTGGTACTCGAAACGTGGCGGTGCCGACTGGTAGGCGGATCGGCGGACCACGCCGACCTGTTCCAGCGCCCGCAGGCGCGCCGCCACGCGGTCGCGCGGCGCTCCGGTGTTCTTGACGATGTCGGAGAACCGGCGGTTGCCCAGCGCCAGCTCGCGGATGATCAGCAGCGACCACCGCTCACCGACGAGCTCGAGCGACGCGGCGATCGGACATGCTCGACCCGGCAGCTCCGCCAGCGTCACTGTGCTCATGTTTCCCAGCATGGCTGTAGTGAGTTTGAAAATCAAACTCACACGCGCAAGTGAGGCGGAGATCACGACAACAATGCATGGCGTGCCGCGATCAGTCCGCGCGCGGTAACGGCCTATCGGCCTTGGAGTTCGACAGTCGCCAATGGCTGACCGGCGTTGATCGCTGCCGCGGAGTTGCGGCGGCGACGTTGTTCATGCAGTCGCAGGAGGGTTGCCGCGCACCTGGTGATCCTGGCGCCTTGCGAAATGAGCACCACTCCGGCGATGACGACGACACCACCGACAAGCTCACTGGGAACTGGGATTTCGCCGAGCCATACCCAGGCGATGAGGACGGCGACAGGCGGCACAAGGTAAAGCAACGACGTCGACGCGGCGATGGGCAGACGGGCGGTGACGTAGCCCCACAGAACAAAACCCAGCGCCGACGGCAGCAGACCAAGATAGACGGCGGAGATCCACCCCTCTGCAGACGAATCGACTAATGCCGACCATCCGAATGGGACGAACGGCAGCGTCATGATCGTCCCGGCGACCATCGTGTAGGTGGCGACCTCCAGGCCGGTGTATTTCGTCAGCAGCGGCCGCTGGAGCGGGTGATAGATGCCCTGTACCACCATCGCTGCGATGACGACCCACACCGATGCGGACAGGGACAGTCCGGCACGGGCCAGGCAGACGATGGCGACTCCTCCCAGCGCAACGGCGCTGCCCATCATCGTGAACAGCGTGATTCGCTCGTCGAAGAGGACGCGCGCAACGGCGACCGACACGAACGGCGCGGCGGCGACGATGATGCTCGCCGTGCCTGCGGGCACACGTAGCTCGCTTTGGTTGAGCAGCAATTGGTACGCGGTCATGCCGAAGAACCCTGCCGCGACGATCCAGCCGAGATCACGCGGCCGAGGTACGCGGACTCGCCGTGCGGTAGCGATCAGCACCAGGGTGACCGCGGCGACGGTCAGGCGGATGAACGACAGCCCGATCACGCCCAAGGCGGGGGCAGCAACGCGGATGGCGGGAAATGCGCTCGCCCAGAGGGCGACGACTCCGAGCCCGGCGATTATCGCGGTGTTGATCCTCACGTCGCTAGCATCGGCCCGCGTAATACATCAGTACAAGTGAATTGTTTTTACTCTAGTGGTAAAACTTGTTTATGCTTGATGTTCGGAAGCTCCGGATGCTCTCAGCGCTGGACCGGTTGGGCACGATCGCCGCCGTCGCCGAGGAGCTGCACCTCACGGCGCCAGGTATCTCCATGCAGCTCAGCGCGCTCGAGCGGGAACTCGGTGTGGCGCTCACCGAACGACAGGGGCGCCGTCTCGCGCTGACGCCCGCTGGATGCGTGCTCGCCGAGCACGGTCACGAGATCCTCGACCGACTAGCGCTGGCGGAGATGGAAGTCGACGCCATCCGGGGTGGCCGGGTTGGCAGGTATCGGGTGGCGGCGTTTCCATCGGCCGCCCGCACTCTCGTCGCCGACGCGTGGAAGGCCATCCAAGCCGAGCACGCCAGCCTTCAGCTCGCCCTGACCACCCCGGAGCCGGAGCAGGCGCTGTCACTTCTGGTCGCGGGAGAAACCGACTTGGCTTTGGTGCACAGTTACTCGAACATCCCGCGCGACATGCCCGAGGGCGTTGGGTCGGAACTCGTTGGCGCCGAACCGATCTGGGTCGCGATCCGGTCCGATGACCCGCTCGCCTCCGATGAAGTCGATCTGGCCGAACTTGCCGGCCATCCTTGGATCACCTCGGAGCGCCACCTGACATGCTTCCAGATGACCGACCGCGCCTGTGGTCTCGCGGGCTTTCGGCCCGTGATCGTTGCCGAGACCATGGATTTTGCAGTACAACTCGAACTTGTCCGTACGCGCGCAGGCGTGGCGCTCGTCCCGCAACTCGCCGTGGCCGCGGTGCCGCCGGAGGTAACACTGGCCAGGCCGGCGCAAGAACTCGAACGCCATATCTTCGCCGTAAGACGGGCCGCGATGCACGCCGAACCGGGACTGGACACGCTCGTTGCGGCATTTCGCCGAGCCGCCGACGAACGATTGGGGGTGCCCAGCCGGCTGGTCCGCCGCGAATCTGAGAACCTACACAAATGGGCACGGTGACAACCCCCTTTGACGACCTCGACGAGTTCCTCGCGCTTCCTCGCGTGTCCGGTCTGGCGGTAGCACCAGACGGCTCGCGAGTGGTCACGTCGATCGCCGAACTCAACGAAAAGCGCACGGAGTTCGTCAGCGCGATCTGGGAACTGGACCCCGCAGGCACGCAACCCGCGCGTCGCCTCACCCGCGGCGCGAAGGGGGAGGCATCGCCGTCTTTCACCGCCGACGGCGACCTGTTGTTCGTCGCCGCTCGGCCGACCGAGGACGACGAAAAGCCGCCTGCAGCGTTGTGGCGATTACCCGCCGCGGGTGGGGAGGCGGCCGAGGCGCTGGCGCTGCCTGGTGGCATCGACAGCGTCCGCTGCGCGCGAACGGCCCCGGTGACGGTGGTCGCCGCGAAACTGCTGCGCTCCGCGTCCAGCGTCGACGAGGACAAACGACTACGAACGCTGCGCAAGGACAACAAGGTGTCGGCCGTGCTGCACAGCGGCTATCCGGTTCGGTACTGGGATCACGACCTCGGGCCCGACCAGCCGCACCTGCTCGACATCGACGGGCCGCGCGATCTCACCCCGCAGCCAGGTGATGCGTTGCGGGAGGCCGACTTCGACGTGAGCCCGGACGGGAGCTTCGTCGTCACGTCGTGGCATGAGCCCGCGCCCGGCGCCTCCATCCGCGGCGCCCTTGTCCGCATCGACCTGGCCACCGGGCAGCGGACCACCATCGCCGACGACGCCGACGCCGACCTGGAACACCCAGCGATCTCACCTGACGGCAGAGCAATCGCGTTCACCCGCGAAACGCACTCCACACCCGACAAGGCGCCGCGAATCACACTGTGCCACATGTGTTTCGGCGAACCGTTCGTCGAACTGACAGGCGAATGGGATCGGTGGCCGACGTCGGTCAGCTGGTCTGCCGACGGTGCGGCCTTGCTGGTTACCGCCGATGAGAACGGACGGGGTCCGGTCTTCGCGGTCGACCCCTTCAGCGGCGCGGTCACCCGGCTCACCAACGACGACTACACCTACACCGACGTGCACCCCGCGCCCGACGGCGTTGCGTATGCCATGCGCAGTTCGTATGCGCGGCCATCGCATCCCGTCCGGATCGACTACGACGGGACCGTGACGGAACTGCCCTGCGCTGGGGCGCCCGAACTGCCCGGCACTCTGACTGAGGTGGCCGCGACCGCCGACGACGGGCAGCCCGTCCGGTCCTGGCTGGCGTTGCCCCACGGTGATACGCCGGCGCCGCTGGTGCTGTGGGTCCACGGCGGTCCGCTGGGCAGCTGGAACGCATGGCACTGGCGGTGGAATCCGTGGTTGCTCGTCGCCAAGGGCTACGCCGTGCTGATGCCCGACCCGGCGCTATCCACCGGGTACGGCCAGGACTTCATCCAGCGTGGTTGGGGCGCATGGGGTTTCGCGCCGTATACCGACCTCATCGCCGCGACCGATGCGGCGTGTGCGCACCCTCGCGTCGACGATACGCGGACCGCCGCGATGGGTGGCTCGTTCGGCGGCTACATGGCCAACTGGATCGCCGGCCACACCGACAGGTTCGACGCGATCGTCACCCACGCAAGCCTGTGGGCTCTCGACCAATTCGGGCCGACCACCGACGGTGCGTACTGGTGGGCGCGCGAGATGACACCGCAGATGGCCGAACAGAACTCGCCACATCGGTTCGTCGGCCAGATCCGCACGCCGATGCTCGTCATCCACGGCGACAGGGACTACCGCGTGCCGATCGGCGAGGCGTTGCGGCTGTGGTTCGAGCTACTGACCGAATCGGGCCTGCCCGCGGCTGATGACGGCTCCAGCCCGCACCGATTCCTCTTCTTCCCTTCGGAGAACCACTGGGTGCTCGCGCCGCAGCACGCCAAGATCTGGTACCAGGTCGTGACCGCGTTCCTGGCCCGGCACGTGCTCGGTGAGGACGTCGAACTGCCAGAGACGCTCGGGTAGCGTCCTAGAACCGCACCGGCACCACGAGATTCGTCAGCCAGACCGCAACGAGCAGGATCGCGAAGGTCGCGGCGATGATGACGGCGGCGCGGCCCGACGGCAGCTCGGTCATCACATGGTCGGATTCGTCGAGCGCCGTGCCGACCGAACTCGTCGCGTCCTGCATCTGGGCGTGGTCCATCATCATCGAGGGCTCGGGCGAGACGTGGCCGAGGCCGGGTGCGGGCGTGTCTGCGCCCGGCAGTGTCATGCAGCCGTGCTTCAGGCGGTTTGCGACCAACCAGTGGTTGATCGGGTAGGCGACGACGCCTCCGACGATGGTCGCGAGGCTCATCCGGAACCAGAACGACGGGTTTTGCGGCTCGTCGGAGCCCGGCCAGTGCATGCCGAGGATCAGCATGACCGGGAGCATGCCGGTCATCACCATGTTCATCGAGACGGTCTCGGCGAAGAAGGTCTTGCGCACCGCCTTCCAGTAATCGCCGTCGTACATGCCGACCATCATCAGCGCCTGAAAGATGAACAGGCCGGAGACAAACGCGGCGACGTATTCGACGGTGGCATCCCAACCGTTGGTGAGGCCGAACACCGGCAGGATGGAGGCGGCGACGACGATGCCGGTCGCATCGCCCGCCAGGCAGTGCATCTCGCTGTTGAGCGCTTGCTTCCAGGTCGCTGATGTGAAGGCGTCGTGGGTTCCCGGCAGCGGCCTGCGGCAGGCCAACAAGTAGAAGACGAGGCCGACGGGGCCCGTGTAGGCGGTGACCAGGATCCACGCGGTCCGCTGAACCCAGCTGGTGACGCCGTTGAAGACGGAATCCGCGACGACGAAGATCACACTGCAAATCGTCAGGCCGAACCACACGATCATGGCGCCGTCGAGCATGGCCGTCTTCCTTTCCTGACGCTCGGTTAGCGTAGGCGCCATGAGCGCAGCGCAGCGTGAATTCGATATCGTCCTGTACGGAGCGACCGGTTTCGCCGGCAAGCTGACGGCTCAGTACCTGGCCAAGGCCGGCGGTGATGCCCGCATCGCGTTGGCAGGCAGGTCCCAGGACAAGCTGCTGGCGGTCCGGGAAACGCTGGGGGACAAGGCGCAGTCGTGGCCGTTGCTCACCGCGGACGCGTCGGAGCCGTCGACGCTGAACGCGATGGCGGCGCGAACCCAGGTAGTGGTGACGACGGTTGGGCCCTACCTCAAGTACGGGTTGCCGTTGGTGGCCGCGTGCGCCGCCGCGGGAACCGACTACGCCGATCTGACCGGCGAAGCCATCTTCATCCGCGAAAGCATCGACCTCTATCACAAGCAGGCCTTCGACACCGGCGCGCGCATCGTGCATTCGTGTGGATTCGATTCCATCCCTTCGGATCTCACCGTGTTCGCGCTGCACCGGCGGGCCGAGCAGGACCACGCAGGACAGCTCGGTGACACGAATCTGGTGGTGCGCTCGCTCGCGGGCGGGGTATCCGGCGGGACGGTGGCGTCGATGATCGAGTTGATGCGCACCGCGTCCTCCGATCCGGAGGCGAGGCGGGTGATGTCGGACCCCTACACGCTCACGCCTGACCGGGCTGCAGAACCGGAGCTGGGCGCGCAGCCCGACATTCGGTGGCGGCGCGGCCGCGAGATCGCGCCCGAGCTGGACGGATACTGGGTCGGGGCATTCGTGATGGCCGTCGCGAATACCCGAATTGTCCGGCGCAGCAACGCATTACTCGACTACGCGTACGGGCGCCGATTCGAGTACGCCGAGCAGATGAGCATGGGCCGCTCCTTCGTCGCGCCCGCGGCGGCGGCGATGGCGACCGTCGGCAACGCCGCGACGATGGCGCTCGGCAGCCGCTATTTCGACAGGTTGCCGAACAAGCTGGTCGAGCGCATCGCCCCGGCACCGGGGAGCGGCCCGAGCGAACGCGCCCGCGAACAAGGGCACTACAAGTTCGAGACGTACACGACCACAACCACCGGCGCGCGCTACCGGGCCACCATGTCGCAGAAGGGTGACCCGGGCTACAAGGCGACGTCGGTTTTGCTGGGCGAGAGCGGATTGACTCTGGCGCTGGACCGCGACCGGCTGTCGGACCTACGGGGTGTGCTCACCCCGGCGACGGCGATGGGTGACGCGCTGATGGCCCGATTCCCCGGCGCCGGAGTGTTATTGGAGACTGCTCGATTGAATTGATCGCACGGAGCCGAACACCTGTGAGGCAAGATCAATTGGACTAGTGTCGTCACCGCGGTTGTGCAACATCCCAGCAACGAAGGTGGACAGGTCATGGCTGGTCTCGACGAACTCATCGCACAGATCCCCGTACAGGACATTGCGAGCAAGATCGGCGCCGATGAAGGCGAGGTGAACAACGCGATTCGCACGCTGGTGCCGGCTCTGGTCGGCGGCGTCGCGGAGAACGTTCATGCTGGCGAGATCGACTCGAGCGAGCTCGAGTCCGCTGTCGCCCAGCAGGGCGCCAGCGGTTTGCTCGACGGCGGCGTCAGCGTCGACCAGGTCGATGCACAGCAGGGTGACCAGTTCGTGGCGCGCATCTTCGGTGGCAACGACAGCAACGCGGTCGCCTCCGCGCTGGCCGGGCAGGGCGCCGGTGGTGGTGATCTGATCAAGAAACTGCTGCCGATCCTGGCGCCGATCGTGCTGGCCTACATCGGCAAGCAGTTCGCGCAGAGGAGCGCGGCGCCGGCAGGCGCTGGGACCCAGGCGCAGGCTGCGCCATCGGGCGGCCTGGGCGACGTGCTCGGCAGCATCCTCGGCGGCGCAGGCGGCGGCGGGAACAACCCGCTGGGCAGCATCCTGGGCAGCGTGCTCGGCGGCAGCGGTGGCCAGAGCAATCCGATCGGGGAGATTCTCGGCGGGCTGCTCGGCGGTAAGAAGTAGCACGCCGGCAGAGCCGGGCGAGGCGGGCCCGACGAGCTGGCAGCCCGCACTTCATAGAATGGCGCGGTGACTGCCAGCTCGAAACCCGCCGCCGACGCCCTGCCCAAGTCCTGGGACCCGGGCGCGGTCGAGAGTGACCTGTACGAGGGCTGGGTCAAGGCCGGCTACTTCGAGGCCGACGCGCGCAGCAGCAAGCCCGCGTACTCGATTGTGCTGCCACCGCCGAATGTGACCGGCAGCCTGCACATGGGCCATGCGCTTGATCACACGCTGATGGACGCGCTGACCCGACGCAAGCGGATGCAGGGCTACGAGGTGCTGTGGCTGCCGGGCATGGATCACGCGGGCATCGCCACCCAGAGCGTCGTGGAGAAGCAGCTCGCCGTCGACGGCAAGACCAAAGAGGACTTCGGCCGCGAGTTGTTCGTCGACAAGGTGTGGGACTGGAAGCATGACTCCGGCGGCACCATTGCCGGTCAGATGCGCAGGCTCGGCGACGGCGTGGACTGGAGCCGCGACCGGTTCACCATGGACGACGGCCTGTCGCGTGCCGTTCGCACCATCTTCAAGCGGTTGTTCGACGCCGGGTTGATCTACCGCGCCGAGCGGCTGGTCAACTGGTCCCCGGTCCTCGAGACCGCGGTGTCCGACCTCGAGGTCAAGTACGACGATGTCGAGGGCGAGCTGGTCTCGTTCCGCTACGGATCGCCAAACGACAGTGAACCCCACATTGTGGTCGCCACCACCCGGGTCGAGACGATGCTCGGCGATACCGCGATTGCGGTTCACCCTGACGACGAGCGCTACCGCGACCTGGTCGGCAAGACCCTGCCGCACCCGTTCGTCGACCGCGAGCTGATCATCGTCGCCGACCAGCACGTCGACCCCGAATTCGGCACGGGTGCAGTCAAAGTCACACCCGCCCACGACCCGAACGACTTCGAGATCGGCATGCGCCACCAGTTGGCGATGCCGACGATCATGGACACCAAGGGCCGGATCGCAGGCACCGGAACCGAGTTCGACGGCCTCGACCGTTTCCAGGCCCGGGTCAAGGTGCGCGAGGCGCTGGCCGAGCAAGGCCGCGTCGTCGCGGAGAAGCGACCGTACCTGCACAGCGTCGGGCATTCCGAGCGCAGTGGCGAGCCGATCGAGCCGCGGCTGTCGCTGCAGTGGTGGGTCAAGGTCGAGTCGCTGGCGAAGGCCGCAGGCGACGCGGTGCGCAACGGCGACACCGTGATTCACCCGCCTAGCCTCGAGCCGCGCTGGTTCGCCTGGGTCGACAACATGCACGACTGGTGCATCTCGCGTCAGCTGTGGTGGGGCCACCGCATCCCGATCTGGCACAGCCCCGACGGCGACATGGTGTGCGTCGGCCCCGACGAAACCCCGCCGGAGGGTTGGGAACAGGATCCCGACGTGCTGGACACCTGGTTCTCGTCGGCGCTGTGGCCGTTCTCCACCATGGGCTGGCCGGATCACACCCCGGAACTGGAGAAGTTCTATCCGACCACGGTGCTGGTGACCGGCTACGACATCCTGTTCTTCTGGGTGGCGCGGATGATGATGTTCGGCACCTTCGTCGCCGATGACACGGCGATCACCCTCGACGGGAAGCGCGGACCGCAGGTGCCGTTCGAGAATGTGTTCCTGCACGGTCTGATTCGCGACGAGTTCGGCCGGAAGATGAGCAAGTCGCGCGGTAACGGCATCGATCCGCTGGACTGGGTGGACCAGTTCGGCGCCGACGCACTGCGCTTCACCCTCGCCAGGGGCGCCAGCCCGGGCGGTGACATGTCGATCGGCGAGGATCATGCCCGCGCGTCGCGCAACTTCGCGACCAAGCTGTTCAACGCCACCAGGTTCGCCTTGATGAACGGTGCGGCGATGAGCCCGCTGCCCCAGACAAGCGAGCTGACCGATGCGGACCGTTGGGTCCTGGGCCGCCTGGAAGAGGTTCGCGCCGAGGTGGACTCGGCGTTCGACGGCTACGAGTTCAGCCGGGCGTGTGAGTCGCTCTACCACTTCGCATGGGACGAGTTCTGCGACTGGTATGTCGAGCTGGCCAAGGTCCAGTTGGCAGAAGGGGTACAGCACACCACCGCGGTGCTGGCCGCCGTGCTGGACACGCTGCTCAAGTTGCTGCACCCGGTGATGCCGTTCGTCACCGAGGTGTTGTGGAAGACCTTGACGGGCGGGGAGTCCATCGTCATCGCCGACTGGCCGCAACCGTCCGGCGTCACACTGGATCCCGTTGCCACACAACGCGTTGCGGATATGCAGAAGCTGATCACCGAGGTCCGTCGATTCCGCAGCGACCAGGGCCTCAACGACAGGCAGCGGGTGCCTGCCCGGCTGTCGGACATCGAGACCGCCGACCTCGACGCGCAGATCCCCGCCGTGCGGTCGTTGGCATGGCTCACCGAGGACGATGGGTCGTTCAGCCCGTCGGCCCACGTCGAGGTCCGGCTGTCGCGAGGCACGGTCGTGGTCGAGGTCGACACGTCGGGCACCGTCGACGTCGCCGCCGAGCGGCGCCGTCTCGAGAAGGACTTGGCCGCCGCGGAGAAGGAACTGGCGGGCACCGCAGGAAAACTCGGCAACCAAGCGTTTCTGGCCAAGGCGCCCGCGGACGTCGTCGAGAAGATCCGCGCCCGCCAGCAGTTGGCCCGCGAAGAGGTCGACCGCATCACCGCCAGGCTGGCCCGCCTCAAATGACCGACCCGGAGCCGCTCGGCCGGCGACATCCGGACGACGTCCCGACCCCGGACGAGATCGCCTCACTGCTACAGGTCGAGCATCTGCTCGATCAGCGTTGGCCTGAAACCAAACTGGAGCCGAGTACGGCACGCATCTCGGCGCTGATGGAGATGCTCGGCTCGCCGCAGCGCAGCTATCCGTCGATACACATCGCGGGCACCAACGGCAAGACGTCGGTGGCCCGTATGGTCGACGCACTGTTCACCGCGTTCAGCCGCCGGACTGGCCGCACCACCAGCCCCCACCTGCAGGCCGCGGTGGAGCGCATATCCATCGACGGCACGCCGATCAGCCCGGCACAATACGTGGCGACCTACCGCGAGATCGAGCCCTTCGTGCAGCTCGTCGACCAGCAGTCGGAAACCGCGGGCGGACCCGCGATGAGCAAGTTCGAAGTGGTCACGGCTATGGCGTTCGCGGCGTTCGCCGATGCCCCGGTCGACGTCGCCATCGTCGAGGTCGGCCTCGGCGGCCGCTGGGACGCCACAAATGTCGTCAACGCACCCGTCGCCGTGATCACGCCGATTGGCGTGGATCACACGGACTATCTCGGCGACACCATCGCGGAGATCGCGGGCGAGAAGGCCGGAATCATCACCAAGCAGGAGGACGACCTCCTCCCGACCGACACCGTCGCGATCATCGGCCGTCAGGTGCCCGAGGCGATGGAAGTACTTCTGGCGCAGGCTCTTCGCGCCGACGCGGCGGTGGCGCGCGAGGATTCCGAGTTCGCGGTGCTGGGGCGGCAGGTTGCCGTAGGAGGTCAGCTGCTGGAACTGCAGGGCCTCGGAGGCGTGTACTCCGAGATCTTCCTCCCGCTGCACGGCGAGCATCAGGCACACAACGCCGTGGTCGCGCTGGCCGCTATCGAGGCGTTCTTCGGTGCGGGCGCGGACCGACAGCTCGACATCGACACGGTGCGTGCGGGTTTCGCCGCCGCCAGCAGCCCGGGCAGGCTCGAGCGGATGCGCACCGCGCCAACGGTATTCGTCGACGCGGCACACAATCCCGCGGGCGCCACCGCACTCGCGCAGGCCCTGCAGGAGGAGTTCGACTTCCGCTTCCTCGTCGGTGTGGTGTCGGTCATGGCCGACAAGGACGTCGACGGCATCCTCTCCGCGCTCGAGCCCGTCTTCGACCAAATTGTGGTGACGAACAACGGATCACCGCGCGCACTCGACGTCGAAGCGCTGGCCCTGCGCGCCGAGGAGCGGTTCGGGCCGGAGCGGGTGGTCACCGCGACCACACTCCCCGACGCGATCGAAACCGCCACGGCGCTCGTCGAGGAGTCCGGCAACGAGGGCGAAGGGTTCGGCGGCGCGGGCGTGGTGATCACCGGTTCGGTCGTCACCGCCGGGGCCGCGCGCACGCTGTTCGGAAAGGACCCCGAATGACCCGCGCCTGCGCGTGGGGGTACTCCCCTCGCAAGCGGTGGGCCCACCCGCCCGCAGGGCAGGGGGAGGAGTGACGACGATGACCGAGCAGCCGGCGCCCGCGAACGGGCCGGACCCCTGGAAGAGCTTCCGCGGCGTCATGGCGGGCACGCTGATCCTGGAAGCCATCGTGGTGCTGCTGGCGCTGCCGGTCGTCGCGGCCGCCCACCACGGGTTGACGCCTCTGACGGCCGGTTACCTGATCGGATTCGCGATCGTGCTCGTGCTCCTCGGAGGTGTCCAGGGGCGGCCGTGGGCTATCTGGGTGAATCTCGGGATCCAGGTGGTGCTGATCGCGGGCTGGGTGGTGCACGGCGCAGTCGGTTTCATCGGCCTGATCTTCACCGCGGTGTGGCTGCTCATCGCCTACCTGCGCGCCGAAGTGCTGCGCCGGCAGAAGCACGGGCTTCTGCCGGGGCAGCAGTCACCGCCCGACTAGGACGTCGTGCGGGTCCGGCCCAACACGGCGCCGAGTCCGAGCATGCCAACGGCAAGCACGAGGTGCAGCCAGTTGTCGGCGTAGTCGATCGGGACGAAGTTGGCGGCGCTCTCGTGGTCGATGAGCAGACCGTAGATCGACAGCAGAAGGTAGATCACGCCGGACACGATCAGGTATCCGCGAGCGCCATTGACGGTGCGGGCGAAAATCAGCCCGGCGATGCCGAACGCCAGGTGCACGATGTTGTGCAGAACCGAAATGCCGAAATGCCAAGCAATTTCGCCCCCGATTCGTGACCGGCGAAGTCAAGCATCTCGTAGTGCGTGGTGATGCCGGGAACGAAGCCGAGCACGCCGGGCAGCAGGAACGCCACTCCGACGACGAGTGCGGCTATCTGGGCGGCCGCCCAGCGGTGGCGCGTCGCCGCTTCCGATTGTTGTGTTGCCATCGGTATGCCTTTCTGGTGCGGGTTGCCGGCGTCGCGCGTCTCGGCCGGTCAGCCACAATTCGTTCCAGGTTGTTCGTGGATGGGTCGGGTCCCGCTAGAGTGTCGGCCGTGACCGAGCAGACCCTGGTATTGATCAAGCCCGACGGCGTACAACGCGGCCTGATCGGGGAGATCCTCAGCCGCATCGAAGGCAAGGGCCTGACCATCGCGGCCCTCGAACTCAAGAATGTCAGCGACGACCTCGCCCGAAAGCACTACGCCGAGCACGAGGGCAAACCGTTCTTCGGATCGCTGCTGGAATTCATCACCTCGGGGCCCGTCGTGGCGGCCATCGTCGAAGGTCCGCGGGCGGTCGCCGCGTTTCGGCAGATCGCAGGCGCAACCGACCCAGTGGAGAAGGCCGCACCCGGCACAATCCGCGGTGACCTGGCACTTATCACCCAGGACAACCTCGTGCACGGGTCTGATTCGCCGGAGTCGGCGGCCCGCGAAATCGAGCTCTGGTTTCCCAGTCGTTAGCCCTGCAAATAGCCGGGCTTGTCCAGCCTGGTCAGGCTGGGACGCGTGATGTGGGATACTGGCGTCGGGTAGCCGGCCTGTAACGCGGGTCGGATGCCCGAATGAAGACTTCGACGTGCGCGACCATCGCCACCGCGGTGCGGCGCCGACCGTCCAGCCATCATTCAGACCGGCACCGAGACGGTTCCGAAACAGGGACCCCTCGGGGCGAGACCATAACAAGCTCGGGAGAAGTAGCCCGGGCCCATAGCGGCAGCCCTCGCGTGGCCGCGTCAGACATGACGCGCCCGGGGGCTTGAGGAGAATACGTGGCCGACGATGCCCCTACCCAAGACCTATCAGAAGAGACCCAGCCCAGCGAGGATCAGCCGGAGCAGCTGAGCGAAGCGCTGGCCGACGCACCCGAGGGCGAAGAGCGTGTCGGCGACCCGTTTGCCGTCGACGCCGACGTCGACGGAGACGAGGACGTCGACGGTGACGAGGACGTCGACGGTGACGAGGACGTCGACGGAGACGAGCCGGAGTCGCGGCTGATCCTCGAGACCGCGCCCGAACCCGAGCGCGCCGACTACCTACCCCTGTTCATGGCGCCGCAGCCGGTCCAGGTGGACTATGAGAGCGACGCCGACGAGGACGACGAGGACGACGACGACGGACCCGATTCGGAGGAGGACCAAGGGGACCGGCCCGCCGCTAGGCGCCGCCGCCGGGGCCGTCGCGGTCGCGGCCGCGGTCGCGGTGAGCAGAGCGGCGACGACTCCTCCGACACCGAGATCGAGTTGGCCGACGAGGGCCACGACCAGGATTCCGGCGACGAGTCCGACGAGGATTCCGGCGACGAGGACGGCGCAGGCGGGGACGCAAGCAATCGTCGGCGCCGTCGTCGGCGGCGGCGCAAGACCGGCTCCGGGGACGACGGCGACAGCGCTGCGTCTCCGGACGATCCGCCGAACACGGTCGTGCACGAGCGGTCGCCTCGGCGGGCCAAGGCCGCCGACACGGACGGAGCCAACGGCGAGATCCAGGGCATCAACGGGTCGACGCGGCTGGAGGCCAAGCGGCAACGCCGTCGGGACGGCCGCGACGCCGGCCGCCGCCGGCCGCCGATCCTGAGCGAGGCGGAGTTCCTGGCCCGGCGTGAGGCCGTCGAACGGACGATGGTGGTGCGCGACAAGGTCCGCACGGAACCGCCGCACGAGGGTGCCCGTTACACCCAGATCGCGGTGCTCGAAGACGGGGTGGTCGTCGAACATTTCGTTACTTCAGCGGCGTCTGCCTCGTTGGTCGGCAACATCTACCTGGGCATCGTGCAGAACGTGCTGCCGTCGATGGAGGCGGCGTTCGTCGACATCGGCCGCGGCCGCAACGGCGTGCTCTATGCCGGCGAGGTGAATTGGGAGGCCGCCGGGCTCGGCGGCGCCAACCGCAAGATCGAACAGGCCCTCAAGCCCGGCGACTACGTCGTGGTGCAGGTGAGCAAGGATCCGGTCGGACACAAGGGTGCCCGGCTGACCACCCAGGTGTCGCTTGCCGGGCGCTATCTCGTCTACGTGGCTGGCGCGTCGTCGACGGGCATCAGCCGCAAGCTGCCCGACACCGAACGGCAGCGGCTCAAGGAGATCCTGCGCGAGGTCGTGCCGCCCGACGCGGGCGTGATCATCCGCACCGCGTCGGAGGGCGTCAAGGAAGAAGACATCCGTTCCGACGTCGAGCGCCTGCAGAAGCGCTGGACCGAGATCGAGGCCAAGGCCGCCGAAACCACCGAGAAGAAGGCAGGCGCCGCCATCGCGCTCTACGAAGAGCCCGATGTGCTGGTCAAGGTCATCCGCGACCTGTTCAACGAGGACTTCTCCGGGCTGATCGTCTCCGGCGACGACGCGTGGAACACCATCAACGCGTACGTGAATTCCGTTGCGCCCGAGCTTGTTCAGCGGCTGACGAAGTACGAGCCCGCCCCGGACGGCCCTGACGTGTTCGCGGTGCATCGCATCGACGAGCAGTTGACCAAGGCGATGGACCGCAAGGTGTGGCTGCCGTCGGGTGGCACCCTCGTCATCGACCGCACTGAGGCGATGACCGTGGTCGACGTGAACACCGGCAAGTTCACCGGTTCCGGCGGCAACCTGGAGCAGACCGTCACCCGCAACAACCTCGAGGCCGCAGAGGAGATCGTGCGTCAGCTGCGGCTGCGCGACATTGGCGGCATCGTGGTCATCGACTTCATCGACATGGTGCTCGAATCCAACCGTGATCTGGTGCTGCGCAGGCTGACCGAGGCCCTGGCCCGCGACCGCACCCGTCATCAGGTGTCCGAGGTGACGTCTCTCGGCTTGGTTCAGCTGACCCGAAAGCGGTTGGGCACCGGCCTGATCGAGGCGTTTTCCACGCAGTGCCTGCACTGCGGGGGCCGGGGCATCCTGTTGCATGGCGATCCGGTGGACTCCACCTCGGCGACGGGCCGCAAGGCCGATTCGGGTGGGCGGCGCGGTAAGCGTGGCAAGAAGGGCGGCCGGGGCGAAGATGTCGCGGTCGCGAAGGTGCCTGCCCATCCAGCCGGTGAGCACCCGATGTTCAAGGCGATGGCCGCGGCGAACGGTAAGCACGACGACGAGACCGACGGCGAGGTCGAAGAGAAGACCACCGAGGACGTCGCCGAACTGGAGCCCGACATCATCCGCGAGGCGTACGTCGAAGCCGAGGACGATGAGCTCGAGGACGAAGACTTCGACGAAGAGGATGAGTCCGCCGAAGATGAAGTCGACGAGGACGAAATCGACCTCGACGCCGACGACGAGGACGACGACATCGATGACGACATCGAGGTCATCGACGGCGATTCCGAAGACGACGCCGATGACTCGGACGACTCCGACGATGACTCGGAGGACTCCGACGATGAGGAGTACGGCGACGACGAGGACTCGGACGAGGACGAGTCTGACGACGAGGACTCGGACGAGGACGAGGAACCTGCCGCGGTGGCCCCGGTCGGTGGCCGTCATCGCCGCCGGGCAGCGATGCGTCCCGCGGGCCCGCCGATCCACGACGACTGAGCGAGGAGTTCGGCTACCTGCGGTCGCGGCCCGCGCACAAGCCGTGACCTGCGGTGATTTGACCCTGTAGGCGAGCCTCACGTACCCTGGACCAGTTGTCTTTCGGCTGACGCCGACGACAGCGGGCCCGACGCGGCTCCGCACCAAAGCATCGCGAGCGCTCCGACAGGTAGCGCGCGCCCAGAGACGAAACGAAGAGGAACGATGGCGACGTATGCAATCGTCAAGGCCGGCGGCAAGCAGTACAAGGTCGCCGTCGGAGACGTGGTCAAGGTCGAGAAGCTCGACTCCGAGCCCGGCTCGAGTGTCTCGCTGCCCGTCGCCCTGGTCGTCGACGGCGCGAAGGTCACCACCGATGCCAAGGATCTCGAGAAGGTCGCCGTGACCGGCGAGGTGCTCGAGCACACCAAGGGTCCCAAGATCCGCATCCACAAGTTCAAGAACAAGACCGGCTACCACAAGCGGCAGGGTCACCGTCAGCAGCTGACGGTCCTCAAGGTCACCGGCATCAAGTAGGAGGCGACGACATGGCACACAAGAAGGGCGCTTCCAGCTCACGTAACGGTCGTGACTCAAACGCCCAGCGGCTGGGCGTCAAGCGGTTCGGCGGCCAGATCGTGAAGGCCGGCGAGATCCTGGTCCGTCAGCGCGGCACCCACTTCCACCCCGGCGTGAACGTCGGGCGTGGCGGCGACGACACGCTGTTCGCGACGGCCCCCGGCGCCGTGGAGTTCGGCACCAAGCGTGGCCGCAAGACGGTCAGCGTGGTGCGACCGTCCGCGCCCCAGGCCTAGGCTTCGCGACTGTAACGACACGGCGGGATCGCAAGTCTTTTCCCGCGCTGACGTTACATTCGGAGGTTCATCGCAATGCCGCGCTTCGTAGACCGCGTCGTCATTCACGCGCGGGCGGGCAACGGCGGTAACGGCTGCGCCTCGGTCCATCGCGAGAAGTTCAAACCCCTCGGCGGCCCCGACGGCGGCAACGGCGGCCGCGGCGGCAGCGTCGTGCTGGTCGTCGACCCGCAGGTGCACACGCTGCTCGACTTCCACTTCCACCCGCACGTCGTCGCCCCGTCGGGCAAGCAGGGCGCGGGCAGCAATCGCGACGGCGCCGCCGGTTCCGACCTGGAGGTCAACGTTCCCGACGGCACGGTCGTGCTCGACGAGAACGGCCGGTTGCTCGCCGACCTCGTCGGTGCGGGCACCCGTTTCGAAGCGGCCGCGGGCGGACGCGGCGGGCTCGGCAACGCCGCGCTGGCGTCGCGGGCCCGTAAGGCGCCCGGCTTCGCGCTGCTCGGCGAGAAGGGCCAGGTCCGCGACCTCACACTGGAACTGAAGACCGTCGCCGACGTCGGCCTGGTCGGATTCCCTTCGGCGGGTAAGTCGTCGTTGGTGTCGGCCATCTCGGCGGCCAAGCCGAAGATCGCCGACTATCCATTCACCACGCTGACCCCGAATCTCGGTGTGGTGTCGGCGGGGGAGCACACGTTCACCGTCGCCGACGTGCCGGGCCTGATCCCCGGGGCGTCCGAGGGCCGTGGACTCGGTCTGGATTTCCTCCGGCACATCGAACGCTGCGCGGTGCTGGTGCACATCGTCGACTGCGCGACGCTGGAACCCGGCCGCGACCCGATTTCCGACATCGAGGCGCTGGAGGCCGAGCTCGCCGCGTACACGCCCACGCTGCAAGGTGATTCGACGCTGGGCGACCTCGCCGAGCGGCCGCGGGCGGTGGTGCTCAACAAGATCGACGTGCCCGAGGCGCGCGAGCTGGCCGACTTTGTCCGCGAGGAGATCACTCGGCGGTTCGGCTGGCCGGTTTACGAGGTGTCCACCGTCAGCCGGGAAGGGTTGCGGCCGTTGACCTTCGCGCTGTGGGACATGGTGTCGGCATACCGCGCCGCGCAGCCGGCGATCGTGCCGCGCCGCCCGGTGATTCGGCCCATCCCGGTCGACGAGAGCGGCTTCACCGTCGAGTCCGACGGCCAAGGTGGCTTCGTGGTTCGTGGCACCCGGCCCGAACGATGGGTGAACCAAACCGATTTCGACAACGACGAGGCCGTCGGCTACCTCGGCGATCGGCTGGCCCGGCTCGGTGTCGAAGACGAGCTGCTGCGGCTGGGCGCCACGCCGGGCTGCGCGGTGACCATCGGCGAGATGACCTTCGACTGGGAGCCGCAGACCCCCGCAGGCGTCGACGTCACGCTGTCCGGCCGGGGCACCGACGCGCGGCTGGAGCAGACGGACCGCGTCGGCGCCGCCGAGCGCAAGGCAGCCAGGCGCGAGCGGCGCCGTCCTGGCGGTGAGTCGTGACGAGCCCGAACCGCGAGGCGGTCCGGGCAGCGCGCAGCGTCGTCATCAAGGTCGGCACCACCGCGTTGACCACCCCGTCCGGGGTGTTCGACGCCAGCAGGCTGGCGGTCTTGGCCGACGCGATCGAGGGCCGCATGAAGGCCGGCTCCGATGTGGTGATCGTGTCGTCGGGTGCGATCGCCGCGGGAATCGAGCCGCTGCGGCTGAACAAGCGGCCCGCCGACCTGGCGACCAAGCAGGCCGCGGCCAGCGTCGGACAGGTCGCGCTGGTGAACTCGTGGAGCGCGGCGTTCGCCCGCTACCAGCGCACCGTCGGCCAGGTGCTGCTGACCGCACACGACATCTCGATGCGGGCACAGCACACCAACGCCCAACGCACGCTGGACCGGCTGCGGGCGCTGCATGCGGTCGCGATCGTCAACGAGAACGACACCGTCGCCACCAACGAGATCCGGTTCGGCGACAACGACCGGCTCTCGGCGTTGGTCGCCCATCTGGTGGGTGCCGACGCGCTGGTGCTGCTGTCCGACATCGACGGCCTCTACGACTCGGATCCGCGAAAAGGCAACGCGCGGTTCATCCCTGAGGTCGACGGCCCTGCGGATCTCGACGGCGTGGTGGCCGGCAGGGGCAGCCACCTCGGCACCGGCGGGATGGCGTCGAAGCTGTCGTCGGCGCTGCTGGCCGCCGACGCCGGGGTGCCGGTGCTGTTGGCGGCCGCATCGGATGTGGCCACCGCGCTGGCCGACGCGTCGGTCGGCACAGTGTTCGCGGCGCGGCCCGAACGCATGTCGGCGCGCAGGTTCTGGGTCCGCTATGCCGCCGAGTCGGCGGGCGCGCTGACGATTGACGATGGAGCGGTGCGCGCCGTTGTGCGGCAACGGCGTTCGCTGCTGCCCGCAGGCATCACCGGGCTGTCGGGGCGGTTCTACGGCGGCGACGTCGTCGAGCTGCGCTCACAGGACGCAACGATGGTGGCGCGCGGTGTGGTGGCCTATGACCACAACGAGCTGGCGACGATGCTGGGCCGCTCGACGTCGGACCTGCCCGCCGACATGCGCCGCCCTGCCGTGCACGCCGACGACCTGGTCGCCGTCTAGGGCGATTTCGGCGCGCTAAGGGTCGCTGAGCGGGCGTATGCGCGCCGAAATCCCATCGAGCATTGACTTGATCTGCTCGGCGCGGTGGTCGGCGTCCTCCATCACGTCGTCGTCGGCTGGACAAAGGGTGATGCCATGCGCCTGCGCGGTCGCCTCAAAACACTGACGGACGGCGGGATCGGCCAGCACTACCGCGCCGAGCATGCCCGGTGTCAGTTCGCGAGTGCGCATCATGCCGTGATAGCGCACCTCGGCGGGGATCCGGATCTCCATCGCCCCACCCTCGAGCTGTTGCTTGGCCGCCGCGAGCAGCAGCGTCAGCGCCGCCCGCGAGATCGCCTCGATCACCTTCCCGCGGAACGGAAACCACGGCAGCGGCAGCTTGTCCGCCTGCTTGTCGACGCCGCCGGTGAACAGATACTCGATGAGGCTGCGCGTGCGGATCTCCGTGATGTCCGACCACCTGACATCGTCGCCGTCGAACTCGACGCCCTCCTCGCTGATCGCCACCCCGCCGAAGTGGTTCAGCTTGCGGGCCAGGCCGCGCAGCTTGTCGGGCGTCAGCGGGTGGTCGGCCACCATATCGCCGATGCCCAGTGCCCATCGTCCGGCGACTGGCCCCGGGGCAGGCCGCCTGCTTTCCAGCAGCGACTGCAACCAGGAGGCGTCGTCGTCGGTCATCTACGCCGAATTCGCCACCGCGGGAAGTTCATCGGCCAGCAGCGCCAGCATGGGGGAGCAGCCGCTGTCGATCTTCACCGCCGCCAGATCGTCGCCGCGCGTGCGGCCGCGGTTGATGATCGCGATCGGGATGCCAAGCGCGGCGGCGTGACGGACGAACCGGTATCCCGAATACACCGTCAGCGACGACCCAGCGACCAGTAGCGCGCCGGCCCTGTCGACAAGCGAATACGCTTCGTCCACACGCTCTTTCGGCACGCTCTCCCCGAAATACACGATGTCGGGCTTGAGCATCCCACCGCATGCCGGGCAGTCGACGATCACGAACGACGTGGTGTCGCCGACGATGGCGTCCGCGTCAGGGGCGACCGCGATGCCGCCGACCGCCTCCGCCCGCTCGACAAAGCCGGGGTTCGCGGCATCCAAGAGTTCGCCAAGGGTGGCCCGCGACATGCAGCGCCCGCAGTCAAGGCAGACCACCTGGGCGTAGGTGCCGTGCAGGTTGATCACCGTGCGGCTACCCGCCTTGGTGTGCAACAGGTCCACGTTCTGGGTGATCACGCCGGACACCACGCCGGCATGTTCCAGCTCAGCCAGCGCGCGGTGCCCGGCGTTGGGCATCGTCTCGTCCATGTGCCGCCAGCCGACGTGGTTTCGCGCCCAGTACCGCTGTCGAAACGCAGGGTCGGACGTGAACTGGCGGATGGTCATCGGGTTACTGGGCGGCGAGTCCGGGCCGCGATAGTCGGGGATGCCCGAATCCGTGGACATCCCCGCGCCCGTGAGCACCGCAACACGCCGCCCGTACAGCAGGGCGACGAGTTCCGGTGCTTCCACGACTCCCAGGTTAGGCGATCCGGTTCAGCCGACGGGCTGGTGCTGCTCTTCGCTCTCCGAGTGGTCAGCCTCCTCGCGCTCGGGCTGCCCGTCGTCGTGCTCCTTCGTCCTCGTCCTCGTCCCCGTCGAAGTCGTCGTCCTCGTCGACGAGGATGGTCTCGATGACCTCGACGTGCTTCTCGGTCGGCTGGTCCTCGGAGAGCGGCACCGACACGGTGAGGATGCCCCTGTCGTAGGTGGCGTGGATCTCGTCCTCGTCGGCACCCGCAGGCAGTGCGACGGTCCGCACGAACGACCCGTACGAGAACTCCGAGTGGCCGTTGGACTCGCCGGTCTGGATGCGCTCCGCCTTGATCGTCAGCTGGCCGTCACGGACGGTGACCTCGATGTCGTCGGTGGGGTCGACGCCGGGAAGCTCTGCGCGAACCTCGTACACACCTTCCTTCATCTCATCCTCCAGCTTCAGCAGGCGGCTGTCGAAGAGGGGACGCAGACTGGCGAACGCCGGAAACCCGTTGAAGAGTTCGGACAACTCGGGCAGCAAGGGACGCGACTGACGTTGGACGGCAGGCTTATTCACAATTCCTCCAGGGATTTTCGCGCTGTGGGCGGATTTGAATCACGATGCGGGACGCAGGGAAAATCGCCGAATCGTGTGTGGTGCGTGCGGGCGAACTACAGGCCAACACGAGGCCAATGTGCGGGTCCGGCTAAGCGCTTTCGCACGCGCGGTGACCTGCCCGTATGTACCCCGTCACCGGATCTTGACTTTTGACGGGCGACAATAGAGGGTGATGGACTTCTATAGCGCTTACCGGCACGGGTTCGTGCGGGTGGCCGCTTGCACCCATCACACGACGATCGCCGACCCGGCGGCGAACGCGGAGTCGGTGCTGCGGCTGGCCCGCGCCTGCCACGACGACGCCGTCGCCCTGGCCGTCTTCCCGGAGTTGACGCTGTCCGGCTATTCGATCGAGGACATCCTGCTGCAGGACGCACTGCTCGACGCCGTCGAGGAGGCCCTGGTCGAGGTTGTCGCGGCATCCGCCGTGCTGCTGCCCGTGCTGGTCGTCGGGGCACCGCTCCGTCACGGTCATCGCATTTACAACACCGCTGTCGTGATTCACCGCGGCAGGGTGCTGGGCGTCGTTCCGAAGTCCTACCTACCGACGTACCGGGAGTTCTACGAGCGCCGGCAGGTCGCCGCGGGCGACGACCAGCGAGGTGTGATCCGGCTCGGCGGCGCAGCGGTTCCGTTCGGGCCCGACCTGCTGTTCGCCGCCGCAGACTTGCCGGGATTCGTGCTGCACGTCGAAATCTGCGAGGACATGTTTGTGCCCGTGCCGCCGAGTGCGGAGGCGGCACTCGCAGGCGCGACGGTGTTGGCCAACTTGTCCGGCAGCCCGATCACAATCGGGCGCGCGGAAGACCGCGCTCTGCTGGCTCGCTCCGCGTCGTCTCGGTGCCTGGCCGCCTACATCTACGCAGCGGCGGGAGAGGGCGAATCCACCACCGACCTCGCCTGGGACGGCCAGACGATGATCTGGGAAAACGGCCTGCTGCTCGCGCAATCCGAGCGTTTTCCCAGGGGGGAGCGGCGCTCGATCGCCGACGTGGACCTGGAACTGCTCCGCTCGGAACGGCTGCGGATGGGCACTTTCGACGACAACCGCCGCCACCACGGCGTGACGGCGGAAACGTTTCGGCGGGTGGAGTATCAACTCGATCCGCCGGTGGGCGATATCGGACTACGTCGCGAGGTCGAGCGGTTCCCGTTCGTCCCGTCGGATCCCCAACGGCTGGAACAGGATTGCTACGAAGCATACAACATCCAGGTCGCCGGTCTTGAACAGCGGTTGCGCGCGCTCAACTATCCGAAGCTCGTGATCGGCGTCTCCGGTGGCCTCGATTCGACGCATGCGCTGATAGTCGCCGCCCGCGCGATGGACCGAGAAGGCAGGCCGCGCAGCGACATTCTCGCGTTCACGTTGCCGGGGTTCGCCACGGGCGAGCGTACGAAGGGCAACGCGATCCGGCTCGCCGCTGCGCTGGGCGTCACATTCGAAGAACTCGACATCAAGTCGACCGCTGAGCTGATGCTCAAAGAGATGGGCCACCCGTTCTCGCGCGGCGAGAAGGTCTACGACGTCACGTTCGAGAACGTTCAGGCCGGGTTGCGGACCGACTACCTGTTCCGCCTGGCCAACCAGCGCGGCGGCATCGTGCTCGGCACCGGCGACCTGTCCGAACTGGCGCTGGGTTGGTCCACATACGGTGTGGGCGACCAGATGTCGCACTACAATGTCAACGGCGGCGTGCCGAAGACACTGATCCAGCACCTGATCCGCTGGGTGATCTCGTCACACCAATTCGACGATACGGTCAACGACGTCCTGCAGTCCGTGCTCGACACCGAGATCACTCCAGAGCTGATCCCGACCGGCGAGGACGAGGAGATCCAGAGCAGCGAGGCCAAGGTGGGGCCGTATGTGCTGCAGGACTTTTCGTTGTTCCAGGTGCTGCGCTACGGATTCCGTCCATCCAAGGTCGCGTTCCTGGCGTGGCATGCGTGGAGCGACGCCGACCGCGGAGACTGGCCGGCCGGGTTCCCGGAGGACAAGCGACCGGCGTACTCGCTGAAGGAGATTCGGCACTGGCTGCAGGTGTTCGCGCAGCGGTTCTACTCGTTCGCCCAATTCAAGCGCTCGGCGATGCCGAACGGCCCGAAGGTGTCGCACGGCGGATCGCTGTCTCCGCGCGGTGACTGGCGGGCGCCGTCGGACATGTCGGCCCGCACCTGGCTGGACGAGATCGAACGCGAAATCCCCGAGGATTAACGCGTCTACCGCGTCCTCGAGTAACCTACCCAGCCGAACGCCGCCCCGCCCAGCACCCCGACCGTCGACCACCACCAATGATCGGTCACCGTTCCCACGGCGACGCCGATGATCAGGCCGATCATCAACGGTAGCCAGAGCCAGCCTGCTTCCTGCTTGCTGTTCGTCTGCTTGCGTCCCATCTACGCCACGCTAGCGTGCACCGGCTTGACACCAGGTCAGCGCTCGTAGGTGCCCGTCAGCACACCGCGCGCCTGCACGTGGCCTGCGATCGCGGACAGCAACGCCGCGTGGTCGGCGACGCTGTCGGGGACCGGTTGGTCGAGTGCGAAGATGAGGAATCGATAGTGATGCGGGCCATGACCGGGGATCGGCCGCGGGCCGAGATATGTGTCACCGAACGCCTTTATCAACCGCACACCGGTGGTGCCGGGCTTGAGTTCACCTTCAGCGAGTCCGCCGAGATGCGGCTCGATCACCGCGATGGTGTGCATCAGTGGCTTCGGCATCGGCACGTCGAGATCGTCCATGATCAACACCAGCTGCTTGGCCTCCGCCGGCACACCGGTCCATTGCAACGCAGGAGACACGTTGTCGCCGGCACCTTTTCCTGCGTGCTTCTGCGGGATCGCACCGCCGTCGGTGAATGCGGTGCTGGTGACGTCAATCGTGCGTGCAGCAGCGTATTTCCGGCCGGCCAGCGGACTGCGGGCTTCGCCCGCCCGGAACCGGCCGAGCAGCTTTCCTAGCAACGGCATGCCCGCACAGTTCAACGGGCTCATCACGCCCCGCTTCCCGCGCTGCGCATCGCGACCGTGCTGGATCGCAACACGTCGCCCAGCGCGGCAGGCACGTAGCCCTGTGCGGCCAACCGTGGCAACACACCGCCGCTGGCGAGGATGTCGAGAATCAGGTCGGGCAGCTTCGCGACGGTGCCGCAGGCGCCGGTCGTGACGTTGCGCCAACTGCCGTCGCTGAGGTCGAACGTCCCGATATCACCGTCGCTGAAGACGGTCCTCGCGTCCGGCAGTGTCATCGCGGGCAGTCCCGCGTTGACCGCGTTGCGGAAGAACAGCGAGTTGAACTCCTCTGCCACCAGACCGGCCACACCGAGCTCAGCGAACAGCGCCGCCACGGGGCGCGACGAGCCGACGCCGAAATTCTTGCCGGCCACCACGATGTCGCCCGCCGCCACCTCGTCGGTCCATCCCGGCCTGACCTCGTAGAAGATGTGCTTCGCAGCCTCGGCGGGCTCCATCTTCATCGCGAACCCGGGGTACATCGCATCGGTGTTCAGATCGTCACCGAACACCCAGACCTTGCCGCTGAACTTCATGCCGTCACGCTCCTCGGGTCCGTGATGTAGCCGGTGATCGCGGACGCTGCAACGGTGGCAGGCGATGCCATGAAGATCTCCGCTTCGGCGCTGCCCATGCGTCCGGTGAAGTTTCGGGTGCTCGACGTGATGCACACCTCGCCGGGACCCACGACGCCCATGTGGTAGCCGAAGCAGGCGCCGCACGTCGAATTGGTGACGACGCCGCCCGCATCCGCGATGTCCTGCAGGTAGCCGCGGCGCATCGCTTCGCGGTAAACCGCCTGCGAGGCCGGCGTGACAAGCAGCCGCACACCCGGGGCAATCGCGTTGCCGCGCAACACGTCCGCGGCGATCTCCAGATCCTCGAGCTGCCCGTTGGCGCACGAGCCGATGAACGCCTGGTCGATCTTCTGCCGGTGAAGCTCTGACACCGGCAACCCGTTGCGGCTGACCGTACCCGGCCGTGCGACATACGGCTGCAGTGAGCCGAGGTCGATGCGCCGCACATCTCGATAGACGGCATCGGAATCAGAATGGGCGGCAACGTAGTCGGTGATCCCGAGTCCGTCGAAGAACTCGGTCAGCACCTCGTCGGCTTCGAACGTGCTGAAGTCCGCGGACACCTCGGCACCCTGGGTGGCGATCGTGCGACGGTCGTGCATCGGGATGCCCGCCAGGCCCGACCCGCCGAACTCGAGGTTGAGGTTGGCTGCGTCGCCGTATTCGTTCGCGATGTGCAGGAAGATGTCCTTACCGGAGACGACGTCCGGTTTGACACCCCCGAACTCGTATCGGATGGTCGGCGCGATCTGGTACCAGGTCGCGCCGGTGCACATTATCGAGTACACCTCCGCGGGGCCGAGACCGCGGGCCGCGGCGTTGTAGGCGCCACCTGCACAGGTGTGGGAATCGGTGCAGGCCAGCACTTCTCCCGGGCGAGCCAGCCCGTTCTCGGCGATGACCTGATGGCAGATGCCGTGGCGGCCGACGTCGAAGAAGCGTTTGATGCCGAAGTCTGCGGCAAACTTGCGGGCGTGCGATCCGCCTGCCGCGTCCTTGATGGTCGGCGCCGGGACGGCGTGGTCCATCACGATGGCCAGCTTGTCAGGGTCATGGATGCGCAGCGGCGGGATCCACATGGTGGCGAACTGCAGATCGATGAGCACAGTCATGTCGACGTCGACGACGACGACATCGCCGACCGACAGCGAGTCCCGCCCGGCCTTGCGAGCCAGGATCTTTTCGATGATCGTCATGCCCATGAGGCGGCCTCCTTTGCGGCGAGCTTTTCGTCGAGGTCGCGCCATTCGGCCATGCCGACGAGGTTGAAGAAGTCGGCCGGAGTGGTCGGCTCATAGTCGGCGGGGCTTGCGCCGTTGAGTTCGCACAGCCCTTCCAGCATCGCGAAGGTAGCGCGCGCCAGCGGATTCGACGGGTGGATCGCGATCGCGTAGCCGAGTTCAGCCAGCCGCGCCGACGACTCCAGCGGTGTCATGCCGCCCAGCACCAAGTTGATCAGCAGCGGGGCCTCGACCTCGCGGGCGATCCGCTCGATCTCGTCGACACCCTGCGGCGCCTCGACGAAGATGACGTCGGCGCCCGCCTGCGCGTACTGGTTGGCCCGCTCGATGGCGGCGTCGAGCCCCAGCGGCGCTCGGGCGTCCGTGCGCGCCACCACCAGCATGTCGTCGTCCGACCTGGCATCCAGCGCGGCTGTCAGGGTCTGTACGAACGTCGCCGCGTCGACGACCTGCTTGTCGGGCAGATGGCCGCACCGTTTCGGAAACACCTGATCCTCCAACTGGATCGCGGCGACGCCTGCATCCTCGTACTGCCGCACGGTGCGAACGACGTTGAGTCCGGTGCCGTAACCGGTGTCGGCGTCGGCGATCAACGGCACATCGCCGAGCGCGGTGACGATCATCCTCGCGCGCTCTGTCATCTCGGTCTGGGTGACGAGGCCGATGTCTGGCAGCGCGAAGCCCGACGCCGCCACTCCGGCCCCGGTGAGGTAGGCGGCGACGTGGCCGGTGCGCCGGGCCAGCTGAGCGGATATCCCGTCGAAAACGCCTGGCGCGATGATGAGTTCGTGTCTGTTCAGCAGCTCACGCAGAGCCTGCCGCGCGGGTGTGGTTGACATAGCGGCTTCCCTTTCAGTCCAGCGCGCCTGCGACCGGCCCGGCGAGCAGGGCGATGAGTTCGTTGACGTCGGCGAGGTCGTCGATGCCAGTGACGGCGTGTTCGATGGCGGTTGCACGGTCGCGTGTCGTGACCCGGTCGGCCAGCGCGTGGAACTTGGCGACGAGTTCGTCGTTGGTGATCGGATCGGTGGGTGCGCCGTGCGGTTGGTCGACATGTAGCCGATGCACCTCGCCGTCATCCATGGTGACGGCGAGGTCGGTGCCGTAGCGCTCGGTGATGGGCGCCCGGTCGCGGCTCTCGTCGAGGTGGACGTCGGTGCGTTCGATCAGCCGCCAGATGTCTTCGGCGTCAAGGCGTGTGGACGTGAACTGTTCCGGCAGCACGTTGCCGTCCAGAAGTGCTGCGGCCGTGGCGTATCCGAGGTGCATCTGCGCCCCGATCGGAGTCAACGGGCGCTCTGCAGCCCACCACCCGTGCTTGTAGATCGTGGTGCCGACGGTGATGTCGATGTGCGCGATGCGTTTCGGGTCGACCGATGAGCGCAACCGGCGGGCGGCGTCGATCGCGCCGTGCAGGCCACCCATCGCGGCGTAGGACTTGACCATGATGGTCGACGTTTCCCACCGGTCGCCAAGCTGACCCGTGAGCGCGTCGGCGTCGGGGTGGTGCCCTTCGCCGAAAACACTGAGGAACCCGCCGTATTCGCGTTCGAACACCCGCTTGATTCCGGTGTAGCCGTGCGCGGCAAGCCCTGCTGCGTAGAGCCCGTTGCGGGCCGCAAGCCCGTGGTGCATGCGCTTGCTCATCGCCTCGTACTGGGCGGCCATCAGGCCGGACGACTGGGTGCCCGCCAGGCCGAGTGCGTCCTCCAGCTGAGCGGGGGACAGGCCACGCAGCTTGCCGGATGCCATCGCCGCCGAGTGGGTGCCGAAGACCGATCCGGAATGCCAACCGCGGTCGAGCATTTCGGCGCCATGCAGCGTGTAGCCGACGCGTGGCCCGACCTCGAACCCTACGATCGCGGCCAGCAGCAGATCGGCCCCGCGGGTTTGCGGCGCCGACGACGCAGTGGACAGCAGCGCGGGGATCAGCAGCGAGCAGCTGTGTAGCGGCGCGATCGGATGGAAGTCGTCGAGCTCGAAACCCTGAATGAACGTGCCGTTGAGCACCGCCGCGGCCGGCGCGCTTGCGGTGCGACCCGTGCCGATCACCACGGTGTCGCCGCGGCCATCGATGTCCAACACGGCCTCGGTGGCCGTCCGCGACCACGGCAGCTGTGCGCCGATGAGTGCGCATCCGATCCCGTCGAGCAGCAGGTGTTTGGCGCGCTCCACCACCTCCGCGGGTACGTCGGACAGGGACACCTCGGCGACCCAGGTGGCCAGCCTTCCGGTCGGCCCGAGCGGCGCAGTGGCAGCTTGTTGCGTGGCAGCAGTCACGTCAGCTCCTCAGATGTATGCTTGTTATACATATATAACAACTGCACTTCAAGCGCAAGAATCGAGGTGTATCGGCCCTATGCTGGGAGCTCTGATGAGCGTCCACGACTTTCGGTCATCCGCCGAGGTGACGGCTGGTGCCGGGGTGCCGCTGCACCGACAGCTGTTCCTGGTGCTGCACGACGAGATCGCCAGGGGTGCGCTCGCGCCCGGCGACCTCCTGCCGACCGAACAGACGCTGTGCGACCAGTTCGGTGTCTCGCGCATCACCGTGCGTCGAGCCCTGACCGATCTCGCCGACGCCGGCCTGATCGAACGCAGGCAGGGCGTCGGGTCCTTCGTCCGCGACCAACCGTCGACGCACCGGGGTGTGGGTGGCGGCTCGTACATGGACGAACTTCGCCAAACCGAGTTCGAGACCGAGGTCGACGTCATCGAGCTCGACGTCCGGAAAGCGCCCAAGGTGGTCGCCGACGAACTGGGGCGCGAACGTGCGCTGCATGTGTTGCGGCTGCGACGCGAACGCCGCACCTCAGAACCGCTGATGATCACCGAGGCCTGGCTGCCGGAGGAGTTGTCAGACTCTGTGACTCGGGATGCTCTTTCACGGGCGCCGCTCTACCGGCTGCTGGCCGACGCCGATGTCGAGCTGGACCGCGTGCAGCACGAGATCACCGCAGAGATCGCCGGGCCGCGTAGTGCGCAGCTGCTCAACACCGCGATCGGGTCGGCTGTGGTGCGGGTGAACCGGCTCGCTTTTGCGAACGGCGAGCCGCATCACTATCTATCGATCCTGTTGTCGCCGAACCGAAGTCGGGTGTTGCTGACCCAATCGGCAGCCGAACTCGAAGCGGGCGAGGGTATGTCGATCGCCCACGACGTGCACCTGACTGGCGAGTGACGCGCGGCCGCTGCCAGAAATCGGCGATGCCTGACTGAACTGAGAAGAATCTACGGACCCGACAATTTTCCGGCGAATTTCGGCCCCGCGCGCGTAGCCTCTAGCGGGTCTCTGGTTGTCGGGGTCGGAGGTCGTGATGGGCGCTGCGCGGTATGTCGGCAGGGTGGGCGGGTTGGCAGTGGCGCTGGGCGTGGGTCTGGTGGTGTTCACAGGCCACGGCGTGGCGTCGGCCGATGCCGACACCTCTACCCCGGCGTCGACGTCGCAGAACGCAGGCCCTGCGGCGCCTGCGAGACCCAAACACCCCAAGATTCATCTGCAGTCGCCGCGTCAGTCGACCGCGGCCTCGACTGCGAATGTCACCGCCAATCTGACTAAGCCGACCACCGCCCGTGCGACCAACGGGGTCGTCAAGAAAGCCAACGGCAGTCTCGCTGTGTCGGCGAACACAATTGCACCGGAACGGATTTCGAAGGACGTCACGCGGGCCACGGAAGAGGTGGCGAAGTCAGCGACCGCGCCGAAATCCCCACCCGCTGACTCTCCCGCGGCGTGGGTGGCGCTCGCGGCCACGCGCCGCGAACTGGGTTCGGATCGAATCACGTACACGCCGATCGTAGACGTCCGCAAGGGCGTCATCACCGGCACAAACCACGACACCGAATCGTCCAGCGACCTGCCACTCACCTACACCGTCGTCGACGCCCCGGACGGCGGCGGCAAGGTCGACATCGACAAGACGTCAGGGAGTTTCACGTACCTGCCCTACTCCAGTGGTCAGAATCCGGACGGCTCCCAAAAGTTCACTACCTCAGAGGAATTCAAGGTTCTAGTCGCCGAGACGACTCCATTCGATCAAGCCCTCGAAGACCTGCCGGTCGTCGGGGCTCTGGCGCAGCCGGTGCTCGTCCGTATCCACCAGGTGCCGATCGTGGGCGTCGCTCTCTCACCCCTGATCGGCGACGCCACGGTGATTCCGGTGATCGTCGACGACGCCCAGTTGGCGGCCCAGCACATCGATCCCATAGCGTTCACCACGACGGTGGTCTCGTTCGATGGCACGCCGATCAGCGTCAACTACTTCCCGGCCCTCGGTCTGAAGAAGGGGCAGGTAGCGCCCACCATCCTCAACGGCCCCAGCCTGGCGACGGCGGGGTACACCGACCCCAACCAGGAGACAACGGTTTTCGGCCTCGTTCCGGGTCTGAAGCCGTTACGCGCCGACGGATACAACGTGGTCACCTGGGATCCGCGGGGCGAATTCGCCTCGGGCGGTGTGCTGCAACTGGACTCCCCGGATTTCGAAGCCAAGGATGTCTCCTCGATCATCACCTGGGTCGCAGGCCAACCCGAGACGAAGTTCGATCCGGAAACAAAGGTGGACAGCACCAAGCCATCCACCCCCGACGGCGCCGTGAACAATCCGCTGATCGGCATGGTCGGCGGCTCCTACGGCGGCGGCATCCAACTGACGTCGGCAGGCATCGACAAGCGCATCGATGCGATCGCCCCAGGTATTGCGTGGAATTCGTTGGAGACCGCGCTCTATCCGAATCACGGTTTCAAGACCTCGTTCGCGTCGCTGTTGCTGCTCTCGCTGGCGGTGTCGGGCTCGCGGATCAACCACGAGATCTACTCCGGCATCCTCACCGGCGCACTGTTGGGCTTCCTCACGCCCGGGCAACTCGACTTCCTGAACGAGGCCAGCCCGTTCAACGTCGTCGACAACATCACCGTCCCGACCCTGTTGCTCCAGGGCACGGTCGATGATCTGTTCCCGTTGCAGCAGGCGGTCGACAACGCCGAGGAGATCCAGGCGGCGAACGCCGGTGTGCCGGTCAAGATGATCTGGTACTGCGGTGGGCACGGTCAGTGTCTCGACCCGGTCAACCAGGACGAGCAGACCAAATTCCTGACCAAGCAGACGCTGGACTGGATGGACAAGTATGTGAAGTACAAAGGGGATACCCCGCCGTCGCCGATCGACATTCCAACCTTCCAATGGGTCGACCAGCACGGCGACCTGTACTCATCTCAGTACCTCCCGACGGCGCACAGCGACTTCTTCTCGAACGACCCGATTGTCGCGTCAGGCGATGGTGGCCTGTTGCCGATCGTTCCCGTGCTCGGCGGATCGGGGCCGCAGACGAAGGCCACCTTCCCGGTCTCGCTTGCGCTTGGTTCGAAGGCACTCAACGCGATCGACGTCTCGGTGCCCAATCCCAATGCGGCCGACTCCGACGCCAAGACGTACATCGTGGGTGCTCCGACGCTCACGATGACGTACTCGGGCCTCGGCACCAGTCGCAACGTGTACGCACAGCTCGTCGACACCAGCACCGGCAGGGTCGTCGGCAACATCCTGACGCCGATCCCGGTGAAGCTCGACGGCAAGACACGAGAGGTATCCGTCGATCTGGAAGACATCGCGTACACGATGGATCCCGGGGACTCGCTGACACTCCAGATCGTCGGTTCAGCTACACCTTTCGAGAATTTCACATCGTACGGCGTGATCAACGTGTCAAGCGTCGACTTGACCCTGCCGACAGCCGATCCGGAGGCGGTCACATTCGAGAAGTCGCTGCGGTCCAAGAAACCGCCGGTCAGCGCAGGTGGACTGCTCGGGATCTAGTGGACCAGGCCGACACCGGGCACGAACCTGCCAACGTGCGCCAGGTAGTCGCGATACGAGTCGCCGTGTGTGGCGGTCAAATACGGCTCTTCGACGATGCGCACCTGAAGCTCGATCGTCGCCACCAGAAGTAGGAAGCCGGCGATCGCCACCAGATTCGGTGTCACCAGGGCGATCCCGAAGCCGAACGCGATCATCGCGGTGAAGATCGGGTTGCGCACCCAGCCGAACACGCCGGTGCGGACCAGCGTCGTGGTCTCGCCGGGATAGACGCCGATGCGCCACGAGTCACCCATGTCGAGTTGCGCGTACACCGTCGCAAAGATCCCGATCAACGCGATGACCATGCCCGTGATCTGAGTCCACGGTGCGTCCAGGACGCTCACCGGGGACACCACACCGAGCAGCTGCAGCACGGGTGCCAACACCGCGACCGCCAGTGCGGCGACGAAGCCTACCCCGGCGAACCATTCCACCGAGCCCGGCCGCCCGCTGACGCCGCGGAACCCCGTTGATCCGGTGCGGCGCCGCTGTTCCCAACTGCGCCAACCGAATCCGAGCGCGGCAAAGACGGCGAACAGGACGAGCGCGACGATGGGCATGATGCCTCCCTACGGGAATTTCACGAGCAGCACGGGTCCCCACGCCACGCGTTCAGACCTTCTCGCACCGCAATCGCGGCGATGCCGAGCGCGGCGACGGGGTCGGCCCACGACCATCGCCACAGGCTGTTGAGCGCCAGGCCCGCAAGCAGGATCGCGGAGAGGTAGGTGCACAACAGGGTCTGCTTGGAATCGGCGACGGCGGAGAGCGAACCCAGCTCGCGGCCGGCGCGGCGCTGCGCCAGCGACAACACCGGCATGATGACGAGGCTCGCCGCCGCCAGCACGATGCCGATCAGCGACGGCTGAGCCTCGCGCACGCCGAGTAGCGACAGCAGGGCATCGACAGCGACATATGCCGCAAGCGCGAAGAAGGACATCGCGATGAATCGCAGCGCGGGCTTCTCACGCGTCTCGGGGTCTTTGGCGGAGAACTGCCACGCGACCGCTGCCGCCGACGAGATCTCGACAACCGAGTCGAGCCCGAAGCCGATCAACGCCGACGACGAGACGCGCGTGCCCTCCGCCAACGCGACCACTGCCTCGATCACGTTGTAGGTGATCGTCGCGGCGACCAGTAGCCGGATCCGGTGTTGCAGTGTCGTCCGACGCGGACCGGGCGGGGCGGACATCAACAGCAGGCGTCGGTCTCGGCGGCCGGGCAGCAGGCCGGGTCGACCGCGAGCACGAGGCCGACCAGGTCGTCCAGCGCATGCGCGATTCGCTGATCGGCGAGCTCGTAGCGGCTGCGGCGGCCTTCGGGCTGCGCCACCACCAGGCCGCAGCCTCGTAGGCACGCCAGGTGGTTGGACAGGATCTGCCGCGACACTCCGATCTTGTCGGCCAGGTCGGACGGATACCCCGGCCCGTCGCGCAGCAGCAAGAGGATGTCGGCGCGGGTGGCGTCCGACAGGGCGCATCCGAAGCGCGCCAGGGCTTCGCTGTTCGTCACCGTCTGCATGGGGGAGACGGTACAGCACATTCTGTATTCAGGATATGCTGAACTATCCAGTCGTGTGATTTCGGCGCGCTTGCGCCCGCTCAGCGTCCGTATCCGCGCCGAAATCGCTCAAAGTCGACCCTCGGTGCGAAGGTCGGGATGCACCCACTCCGGGGATCGGCGCTCCTTGAACGCGCGGAAGCCTTCCATCGCTTCGGGTGAGGAGTAGCTGGCCTGCATGCCGATGCGGTCGAACAGCCCCATGTAGTTGTCCAGGCTGGACTTCACCATGCTGCGCGCCGCGGGTGCCGTCCTGCAGCACTGGCCGAGCACCTCGCGGGCCTCGTCGAGCAGATCATCGTGCGGAACCACCCGGGCCACCATGCCCCACTCCTGCGCTTCGGCAGCGGTCAAGGTTCGCCCGGTGAACATCAGGTCGCGCGTGCGCACCGGTCCGATCAGCCGGGCCAGCATCTGGCTGTAGTAGGTGTCGGCGATGCCGCGCAGCAATTCCGGTACGCGGAACGTCGCGCGGTCGCTGACCACGGTCATGTCGCTGCACAGCGCGATCTGCAGCCCCCCGCCCTGGCACAACCCGTTGACCGCCGACACCACCGGCTTGACCGACTGCCGCAGCGTCTCGAACGGCGTGACGTCCATGCCGAGCGCGGACCCGAACGTCAGCCAGTTGTCCGAGCCGTCGCCGCCGCCCATGTCGCCGCCGGGTGCGAACACGTCACCGCTGCCGGTGATGAGCAATCCTGCGAGGTCGGGCTCTGCGTCGACGTGCCGGACGGCGTATCGGATGCCGAAGTACATCGCGGGCGTCATCGCATTGCGGGCCTCCGGACGGTCCAGCGTGCACACGCCGAACGGCCCCTCACGGGTGAAGCGCAGATATGGCGTGCCCAGCCAGTCGCCTTCGGGTGGACGTGGCGTGGTTGTCGTCATCTCTGCCTTTCACCGGCCCTTCGGTTGATCACCGCGTCGTCGATCGCCTCAGCGTATGGCGCACAATCGCCCGCCCCGGGGACCAGTGTCGACAACGCGCCCGCCGCGCATGCACGGCGGAGCGCGTCTTCGTGCCCGGCCAGCCATCCTGCGGCGAGCACTCCGGCGAACACATCGCCTGCGCCCGTGGTGTCGACGGCCTCGACGGGCGGGGCCGGCACGTCGAATCGTTCGTCATCGCCGAGGTAGCTTGCGCCGCGCGCACCGCGGGTGATCACCAGATGCGGTACGGGCCAATGCCATTCGCGCGCCTCGGCCTCGTTGACCACCACCACGTCGGCCAGCTCGGACAGCGCCAGCAACTGGTGCGGTGCGGCTCCCGCCGGAGACGCATTGAGCATCACCACTGCGCCTGCCGCCCGCGCGACCCCCGCGGCGGCGATGGCCGTTGCGATCGGGATCTCGAGTTGCAGCAGCACGACGTCACTGTCGGCGATCACAGCGCGGACGTCGGCGGAGGTCACGGTCAGGTGTGCGTTGGCACCTGGCGCCACGACGATCGTGTTCTCGGCTGCCGAGTCGACGATGATCACCGCCGAGCCACTGGAGCCGGGCAGGCTGACCACGCCGTCGAGGCCGACCTCGTTGTCTCGGAGGTGCGCGCGCAACTGATCGGCCGCCGAGTCGGAGCCGAGTGCCGCGACAAGCTGCACCGAGGCGCCGGCGCGCGCGGCCGCCACCGCCTGATTGCCGCCCTTGCCGCCGGGCGACGACGACAGCGATGACGCGAGAATGGTCTGTCCGGGCCGCGGCAGGGCATTCACGGTGAAAGTGAGGTCGGCGTTGACACTGCCCACCACGCAGACCCGCGCCACCATAACCGTCAACGCTAGCCCAGCAGACACGTTGAGGACGCCCTGATTCGAGCGCAGGTTCTGCGACAGCCGCAGCGCCGCGAACTGACAGCTGTCGAGCGTGCCAACCAGGTCCGATACGCTGGGCCAATGAGTGTGCAAGCACCAGCCGTCTCCGACTTGCGCGAGCAGGTGCACGACGCCGCGCGGCGGGCCCGCGTCGCCGCGCGCGAGTTGGCCACGTTGAGCACCGATACGAAGAACTCGGCGCTGCACGCCGCGGCCGATAACGTGCTCCGCGACGAGGGGGCGATCCTGGCGGCCAACGCCGAGGATCTGGCGATCGCCAAGGCGGCGGGCACGCCGGAGGCGATGCTCGACCGGCTCGCGCTGAACCCGAACCGCATCGACGGCATCGCCTCGGGGCTGCGTCAGGTCGCGGGTCTGCCTGACCCGATCGGTGAGGTGCTGCGTGGCCGCACGCTGCCCAACGGCCTTCAGCTGCGCCAGCAGCGGGTGCCGCTCGGTGTCGTCGGCATCGTCTACGAGGGCAGGCCGAACGTCACGGTCGACGCCTTCGGGTTGACGCTGAAGTCGGGCAACGCGGTGCTGCTTCGCGGCAGCTCTTCGGCGGCCCGGTCCAATGCCGCTCTGGTGAAGGCACTTCGGGACGCGCTGGCGATCGAGAATCGCAATGTCGACGCCGTGCAGCTGCTGCCGAGCGACGACCGCGCCAGCGTCACGCATCTGATCCAGGCCCGCGGCCTCGTCGATGTCGTGATTCCGCGCGGGGGAGCGGGGTTGATCGACGCGGTGGTACGCGACGCGATGGTGCCCACCATCGAGACCGGCGTCGGCAATTGTCATGTGTACGTTCACGAATCGGCCGACCTCGACGTGGCCGAACACATCCTGCTGAACGCCAAGACCCGCAGACCCAGCGTCTGCAACGCCGCCGAGTCGCTGCTGATCGACCGGTCCATCGCCGAGCAGGCGGTGCCGCGGCTGACCACAGCGCTGCAGGACGCCGGTGTCACGGTTCATGCCGATCCATCGGAGGAAGAACTGCGCGCCGAATTCCTGTCAATGGACATCGCGCTGGCGGTGGTCGACGGTCTCGACGCGGCGATCGCCCACATCAACGAGTACGGCACCGGCCACACCGAGGCCATCGTCACAACGAATCTCGCTGCCGCCCAACGGTTCAGCGAGCGGGTCGACGCGGCAGCGGTGATGGTCAACGCTTCGACGGCGTTCACTGACGGCGAGCAGTTCGGATTCGGTGCCGAGATCGGCATCTCGACCCAGAAGCTGCACGCCCGAGGACCGATGGGCCTGCCTGAATTGACATCGACCAAGTGGATTGTGTGGGGAGACGGCCACACCCGCCCGGCCTAACAGGAGATACGAGTGAGCGTCCCCGCACGCCCGGCGCCGCTGTTCGCCGACATCGACGATGTCGCGCGACGGTTGGCGGAAACCGGCTACCTTCCCGATACCGCAACGGCCACAGCGGTATTCCTCGCCGACCGGCTTGGCAAGCCGCTTCTGGTGGAAGGACCCGCAGGCGTCGGCAAGACCGAGCTGGCGCGTGCGGTCGCTCAGGCCACCGGCTCGGGCCTGGTGCGGCTGCAGTGCTACGAGGGCGTCGACGAGGCGCGCGCCCTCTATGAGTGGAACCACGCCAAGCAGATCCTGCGCATCCAGGCAGGGCACGGCGACTGGGAGCAGACGAAGACCGACGTGTTCAGTGAGGAGTTCCTGCTGACACGGCCGCTTCTGACCGCGATCCGGCGCACCGAGCCCACCGTGCTGCTGATCGACGAGACGGACAAGGCCGACATCGAGATCGAGGGTCTGCTGCTGGAGGTGCTGTCCGACTTCGCGGTGACGGTTCCGGAACTCGGCACCATCACCGCCGAGCGCGCGCCGTTCGTGCTGCTGACGTCCAACGCCACCCGGGAGTTGTCCGAGGCGCTCAAACGCCGGTGTCTGTTCCTGCACATCGACTTTCCCGATCCCGACCTCGAACGCCGCATCCTACTGTCGCGCGTTCCTGAGCTGCCTGAACATCTGGCCCAGGAACTGGTCAAGATCATCGGGGTGCTGCGCGGTATGCAGCTCAAGAAGCTGCCGTCGGTGGCCGAGACCATCGACTGGGGCCGCACGGTGCTGGCGCTCGGAATGGACACCATCGACGACGAGGTGATCGCGGCCACGCTCGGCGTGGTGCTCAAGCATCAATCCGATCAAATCAAGGCGTCCGGCGAACTCAGGCTGAATTGATGGGGCAGAACTGATGGCCCCGCGCCGCACCCGCCCGCCGCAGCCGCTGGCCCCCCACGGCCTGCCCGGTCATCTGGTTGAGTTCGTGGAAGCCTTGCGGAAGCAAGGGATTTCGGTCGGACCGTCGGAGACGGTCGACGCGGGACGGGTGTTGTCGGTGCTGGGCCTGGGTGATCGTGAGGCGCTGCGTGAGGGCTTCGCGTGCGCGGTATTGCGCCGCTCTGATCATCGCGACACCTATGACGCGATGTTCGATCTGTTCTTCCCGGCGGCGCTGGGCGCCAAGACGGTCCTGCTCGACGACGACGATGAGAGAGACGACGAACCGGGCCTGCCGCCGGAGGACATCGAGGCGCTCCGCGCCGCGCTCGTCGACATGCTCTCCCAGAACGCCGATCTGGCCAACATGGACGAGCGGTTGGCGGCGATGATCGCGCAGATCGTCGAGGCCTTCGGCCGCTACCAATCCAGCCGCGGCCCGTCGTACTCCTCGTATCAGGCGCTCAAGGCGATGAGCCTGGACGACCTCGAGGGCAGGCTGCTCGCCGGTCTGCTCGCGCCGTACGGCGACGAGCCCACGCCGACGCAGGAAGAGATAGCCAAAGCCCTTGCCGCCCAGCGCATCGCACAGCTGCGCAAGATGGTCGAGGCGGAGACCAAGCGGCGCACCGCCGAGCAGTTGGGCCGGGAGCACGTCCAGATGTACGGGGTTCCGCAGCTAGCTGAGAACGTCGAGTTCCTCCGCGCGTCGGGGGAGCAGCTGCGCCAGATGCGACGGGTCGTGGCGCCGCTGGCGCGCACACTTGCGACGCGGTTGGCCGCGCGGCGGCGGCGGTCCCGTGCCGGTGAGATCGACATGCGCAAGACGCTGCGCAAGTCGATGTCGACGGGCGGCGTACCGATCGACGTCGTGCTGAAGAAGCCGCATCCGGCACGTCCCGAGCTGGTGGTGTTGTGCGACGTGTCCGGTTCGGTGGCGGGTTTCAGCCATTTCACGCTGATGCTGGTGCACGCGCTGCGCCAACAGTTCTCACGGGTTCGCGTCTTTGCCTTCATCGACACCACCGACGAGGTCACCGAGCTGTTCGGCCCTGACTCCGATCTGGCGGTCGCCGTGCAGCGCATCACCCGCGAAGCGGGCGTCTATACCCGCGACGGTCATTCCGACTACGGCAACGCGTTTGTATCGTTCATGGAGAAGTGGCCGAACGTGTTGTCGCCGCGCAGTTCATTGCTGGTGCTCGGCGACGGGCGCAACAACTACCGGAATCCGGAAACCGATCTGCTGGCTCACATGGTCAATGCGAGCCGCCACGCGCACTGGCTCAATCCGGAGCCCAAGCACCTCTGGGGCAGCGGCGACTCGGCGGTGCCCCGGTATCAAGAGGTCATCACCATGCACGAATGCCGATCGGCCAAACAGCTGGCGTCGGTGATCGACGCCCTGTTGCCCGTCTAGTCCGCCGAACGTGGGTTACCGTCACGCTTTGGTGGGGAAGGCGTGATTCAAGCCCACACTCGGCGTGAGCAGTCAGGCGAACGAGACGGTGACGTCGCCGCCGTCCGGGTTGGCATTGGCGACCAGCGACCACGGCGCCCGGTAGACCCGGCCGGGCGCGGCGGGCCATGCTGTGCGACTCGTGGCCAGCACCCGGCCGTCCTGCACCGCCCTGAGCTTCGGAAGCCTGCGGTACTCGTCGACCCAGAACAACAGATCGCCACGCGCCGCGTCGCCGCCGTCAGGCGAAACAAGCTGGGGAGCAACCCATCTGAACGGCGCATCAGCACGGATGCGAACGGGCTTGGCGGGCTCGTCGCGATGCTGCAGCCAGCGACTCACCGCCGTGGCCACGTGGCGTCCGTCCAGTGCGGCGCCGTCGGCGGTGTCGACCGGGTGCAACAGGTTACCGACGGCGAACACGCCCGGGTTGCTCGTCCGCAGGCCGGCATCCACGAGCGGGCCGCGGGTGCGGGAATCCATCTCAAGCCCGCCGGTGCGGGCCAGTTCATGGTCGGGGATCCAGTCGCCTGTGAACACCACCGTGTCGCACTCGATCGTGTCGCGCCGACCGCTGTCGAGATTCTCGACCACCGCGCTGCGCACCCGGCCCTTACCGTTGATGCCGACGAGCCGGCTGCGAGTCAACACCGGTCCGTCCATCAGAACCCGGCCCGGCACCCGGAACGCTGTATACGCCTCGGCGTGCGGATAGCCGCTGACCATTCCGACGGTGGCGCAACCGGATTCGCGCAGTGTCAACACCGCCGACCAGCTGACCAGTTCGGCGCCGACGATCAGAGCGCGAGTACCGACGCGGGCGTGGTGCAGATGCACGAGGTTCTGTAACTGCCCGGTGGTGTACACCCCGTCGGGGCGGTCACCGGGAATGAGTCGGGCGGGCCGGGGCCGTTCCCGTGCGCCGGTCGCCAGCACTACGGCGTCGGCCGTGACCGTCCGGATCCCACGCGGTGAGGTGATGTGCAGGCTCCGGTCACCGCCCCAGCCGGTGACCATCGCCTCGGTCTCGAGCACCGCGCCGGCGTCCTGCGCCATCGCGGTGAGCCGCCTGGCATACGCCGGGCCGGAGATGAAGCGCTTCAGGTCGCGTATGCCGTAGCCGGGATGGTCGCTGTGGCGGGGGATTCCACCGGTCTCGGTCTCGCGCTCGATCACCAAGACCTGACCGTCGACCTGCGAGGCCAGCGCGGCCGCGGCCGTCAGCCCAGACGGCCCGCCACCGACGATCGCGACGGTCACCTGTTGGTCGTTCATCGCACCGCACCCCTCGTGGTCAGCAGCGCCTGAGCGTGCGCGCCGCAATAGAAACCTTGGCAGCGGCCGTTCAAAACGCGGGTGCGGCGCCGCAGGCCGTCGAGATCGGCAGGCGGAATGGGGGATTGGAACGCGTCGCGGATCTCGCCTGCGGTGACTCGCTCGCAGAAGCACACGATTCGGCCATACTGCGGATCGGTGGCGATGCGATCGGCGTCCTGATACGGACGCACGAAGGCCTCGCCGATGTTCGGCATCCGTGGCGGCGCAGGAAGATTTGTACGTTCGGTGACATCGAGACCCGCATCGTCGAGAAGAACCATCAGGTGCTCGGCGATCGCCATCCCGGATGTCAGCCCGGTGGAACGGATTCCGCCGACAAGGACGTAGCGTGCGTCCGCGTCAAGATCGATGAGGTAGTCGTCGCGGTCGATCGCAGCGCGCAATCCGGCGTACGTGGCGGTGATCTCGTCTTCGAAGAGCGATGGCATCAGTGCGCGGCCCTTGCTGAGCAGGAACTCGAAGCCCTCTTCCGATGTGCCTGTGGCGGTGCGGTCTTCGAGGTTCTCCGAGGTCGGCCCGACCATCACGTTGCCGTAGATGGTCGGGCTGACCAGCACCCCCTTGCCACGCGACGACGGCACGGCCAGCACGATCAACGGCACCATCGGCCGGGTGAGCTTGTCGAATACCAGCAGTTCGCCGCGCCGTGGGGTGACGGTGAAGCGGTGGTGTCCGAACTCTGCGTCGAGGTGGTCCGCACCGAGACCGGCCGCGTTGATGACCCAACGACCGTGGACGTCGCCGCGGGTGGTCCGCAACGTGGTGTGTCCGTCTTCGGCGACGACACCGGTCACCCGCGCGCCACGCAGCAGACGTGCACCGCGTTGTACGGCGTCGGTGGCAAGTGCGAGATTTGTTGTCCAGGTACAGATGATCGACTCGCCGGGCACCGTCAGCCCCGCCAGCGCCCCAGGGCCGAGGTCGGGGACCCGCCGGTACACCTCTTCGGCGGTGACGATCTCGCAGTGACGGTAGCCGTTTCGTTCGGCTTTGTCCTTCAGGCCAGGGAGCGCATCGCGCTCCTCATCTGTCCATGCGACCAGGAGCGCGCCGGTGCGCTCGACCGGTATTCCGGTCTGCTCGGCGTAGTCGCCGAGCAGTTCGTAGCCCCGCGCGACGAGCCGGGATTCCAGCGTTCCCGGAGTCGCGTCGAACCCGGTGTGTAGCAACGCGGTGTTCGCCTTGCTGGTGCCGTCGCCGACGTCGTCACGCGCTTCGAGCAGGATCACCGAAACGTTGGTGCCTGCCAGTGCGCGCGCTATCGCGCAGCCCACGATCCCGCCGCCGACCACTGCGACGTCGAAGACCTCGCTGATGCCAGGGGTGCCGCTCATGTGGTCGTTGTCTCCTTCTGTGCCAGAACCGATTCCGCCGCGCGCACCCATCCCGCCAAGAATTCGGCGGCGCGGTCGGCGGACCACTCGGGTTCATAATTGTGCTGTGGTGTCCACGTGCCGACCGCCTCTGTCACGTCAAGGCCCGGGTCGAGGGCCAACCGCGCGCAGGCGGCGGCGCCCAGGGCGGTGGCGTGCAGCGACGGGTAGACGTCGACGGGGATGCGAGCGAGGTCCGCCTGCGCCTGCATGAGCACGGCCGAGCGGGTGAGCCCACCGTCCACGCGAAGCCTGGTCAACGGCTGACCCAGATCCGTGGCGACCAGGTCAGCCAACGCGGCCACCTGGGCGGCGATGCCCTCCATGAGTGCGCGGACCAGTTGTCCGCGTCCACTGCTCAGCGTCATCCCCGTGAACGATGCGGTGGCCGTCGAGTCCCACCAAGGTGCCGCCAAGCCCGCCAGCGCGGGCACGCACAGCACACCGTCGCTGGAATCGGCTGCAGTGGAATCGATTTGGTCGGCACCCGAGAGCAGCCCGAGGTCGATCGCCCAGCGCACCGCGGAGGCCGCGGTGTAGACCTGACCGTCGACGCAGTAGGACGTGTGCTCGCGCAGCCGCCACGCCACCGAGGTGGTGAGACCCGATGTCGACCTCGCAGGCGTGCCGCCGAGCTGAGCCAGCAGAAATGCGCCCGTTCCGAACGTGCACTTGGCATCGCCTGGCTGTAGACAGCTTTCGGCCAGCAGAGCCGCCTGTTGGTCCACGATCAGGCCGGCGACCGGAATCGTTGGGCCGAAAACGTCGGTGCTGCCCATGATCTGATCGCAGCCGACGATCTCGGGCAGCGCTTCGTCCGTCAACCCGAACAGGCCCAAGAGGTCGTCATCCCATGTGACCGAGTCCAGTCCCATCAACAGCGACCGGCTGGCCGTCGATGCGTCGGTGACGTACGCGCCGCAGAGCCGGTGCACCAGCCAGGTGTCGGTGGTGGTGACCACGCCGGCGGCCGTCATGTTGGCCCGGATCCACGCCATTTTGGGCGCCGAGAAGTACGGGTCGAGCACCAGACCGGTGCGCGCCGCGACGGTGTCGGCCGACGCGGAAAGGGGCGCACAGATCGACTCGGCCCGCCGGTCCTGCCACACCACCGCCGGCGTCAACGGGCGCCCGGTGGCGCGGTCCCAGGCCAGCACGGTCTCGCCCTGATTTGCCAGGGCCACCGCCGCAACCGGAACGCCCGCCTGTGCCAACGCTTGTCGCCCCGCCGTGACGACGGAGGCGAACAGGGCCTCGGGATCCTGCTCGACGCCGCCGCCCGCCAGGTACTCCGGTCGCACCGCGACCTCGGCGATCGAGACGACCTGCCCGGCGTCGTCGACCACGATGGCCTTCGTACCCGAAGTGCCCTGGTCGATCGCCAGAAAGTGTTGCATGCCTAGCCCTTTGCCACATCTCCGGCCGCGACGTCCGTTGCGGCCTCAGCCTCCAGTTCGGCGTCGATCGAATGCATATCCGGCATGGACAATCCGTGCTTGCCGCGGGTGGCCAGCAGGTAGCCGAGATAGATCGCGCCGATCACGACCATCACGATGACGTACGCCCACGCCTGCTTGAAACTCGAGTCCCGGAACAGCGCGAGTTCGAACACCAGCCACACCACGGCGACCACCAGGACCGGGATCTCCCACGCGCCGAGGTTGAACTTGTCGCTCACCGGCAGGGACTTGCGCTTGATCAGGTAGAGCGCCACCGTCGAGGCGTACATCACGGCGGGAAGCAGTGTCGCGGCACCGAACAGAGTGAACAACGCCGTCTGCGAGTGCGAGAAGACCGCCAGTATCAGTTCGGCGAGAACGACATACAGCACCGTGGCCTTCAGCGGGGTGTGAAACCTCGGCGAGATCTGGTTCCACTGTTGCCAGCCGGGGAAGCGTTCGTCGCGCGACATCGCCCAGGTGACTCGCACGCCGGTGATCATGATCACCAGTCCGCACGCGAAGATGGCGAGCACCACCATCACCAGCAGGAGGGTGGCGACGGCCGAACCCAATGTCTTGTCGATGACGTCGGCGATCGGCGTTGCGGACTTGGCCAGTGCGACGGGGTCGCCTGCGGCCAGCGTCACGGCGAGAATGAAGAAGAAGCCGAGCACGCCGGACGCGAGAACGGCCTGCCACATCGCACGGGGGACAACCCTTTCGGGGTCGTTGGTCTCCTCGGCCAGATTGGCCGCCGACTCGAAGCCGACGATGGTGAAGGCGCCGAGCAGGAATCCCAGCATCCACGGGCCTGCCGTGGTCCAGCTGCCGAAGCTCCAATAGCCTTCCGCGGGAACGGCGCCCTTGCTGAACAGATTCGAGAAGTCCATGTCGCCGCGCACGGCGGCCACGACGATCAGCAGCACGGTCAGCGCGACCATCCCGATCAGCTCCAACGAGACGAAGGTGTTGTTCACCCGTTCCGCCCACGGTGTCGAGAGTCCCACCAGCAGTGCCTGTATCAACAGCACGAGCGCGGTCATCAGCCACGCGATCGTCGCGGTGCCCTCGTAGTTCAGCAACACGGGCAGGATCGTCGACGCGATCGTGTAATCCACGGCGACTACGACGATGGCCAGGAACGTGAACGAGATCCAGCCGAGAATCCAGCCCAGTACGGGGTTGGCCAACCGCGACATCCATTGGTAGTGGTAGCCCGTCACCGGGATGCGGGCGGCCAGCGCGCCGAGGACGAACGCCACCGCGAGTTGCCCGACGACAGCGATGGGCCACGTCCAGATGCCGGCCGGTCCCGACGTGTTCAGCACCGACCCGTAGGTGGTGAAGATGCCGGTCGCGATCGACACGAACGCGAACGCCACCGCAAACGACGCGAATCGTCCGGTGCGCCTCTCCAGCGCCTGCTTGTAGCCGAATTGAGCGAGGTCAGTTGCGTCGCTGCTGACGGGTTGTTGCGGACCGGCCATTCGTCCTCCTATGGTATAGACCATGTGGTTGAACCGTAGTATGGGATGTGATGCAGGTCATCGTCAACCCCGATCACGAAGTGTTTACAAATCGATGGCCTAGACCACGTGGTTGGCGAGCGCGGCTACGCTGCAGGCGTGCCTGCCGCCGCGCGGAACCACCCACCCGCGACCCCGCGCTACATCGCGATCGCAGCGCTGGTGCGCGATCGCATCACCACTGAGCAGCTGGGACCTCACACCCTGCTGCCGTCAGAACGCGAGCTTGCCGAACAGCACGGCGTCAGCAGGATGACGGCACGCCAGGCTCTGTCGCTGCTGGAAAGCGAGGGGGTGGTCTACCGCAAGCCGCCGCGTGGCACCTTCGTGGCCGAGCCGCGGGTGCGCTTCCATGTCGGCAGCTTCTCCGAGGAGGTGTCCCGGCTGGGCCGCCGACCCGCTGCCCGCCTGTTGTGGGCCGAACATCAGCACCCGACCCCGGCTGTTCGCCAGGCGCTCGGCCTCGGCGAAGGCGCGATGGTCAATGTCTTCCACCGGTTGCGCACTGTCGACGACGTTCCGTTCGCGCTGGAGACGACGTTCCTGTCCGCGGATCTGACACCCGGCATACTCGACATGTCCGACGACGGCTCGCTGTGGGCAATACTGCGGGACCGCTACGGCATCGACCTCGCCCGGTCTACCGCGGTACTGGAGTCCATCGTCCTCGACGACGCCTCCAGCACGCAGCTCGGCGTGCGCGCGGGATCGGCGGGCACCCTGCTCACGCGCCGCACCGAGGACGCCGCCGGGCGGTGTGTGGAGTACGCCCGCGACGTCTACCGCGCTGATCGCGCGTCCTTCGAGGTTTCCGAGCTCCTCGGGTCCCACCGGCTCTCGCAGGTCTGAGCGCGCCCAAACCGAAGAATCCCCCCGAACGTGGGTTACCGTCACGCTTTGCCCGGGGCAAGCGTGACGGTAACCCACGTTCGGCGCGGGAAGAGCGGCCGATGCCACTCCCGTAAGCTGGCTCTTTGTGACTTCGCGTCGACGGCTGGGGGTGATGGGTGGGACGTTCGATCCCATCCACAACGGCCACCTGGTCGCGGCCAGTGAGGTCGCCGATCTGTTCGAGCTCGACGAAGTGGTGTACGTACCGACCGGCCAGCCATGGCAGAAGCACCATCGCGACGTCACCGCCGCCGAGGACCGCTACCTGATGACGGTCATCGCCACGGCGTCCAACCCCCGGTTCTCGGTCAGCCGGGTGGACATCGACCGCCGCGGCCCGACCTACACCAAGGACACGCTGCGCGACTTGCGAGCGCTCAACCCCGACGCGGACCTCTACTTCATCACCGGCGCTGACGCACTCGCCTCGATCCTGTCGTGGCAGAACTGGGAGGAAATGTTCTCGATCGCCAAGTTCGTCGGCGTCAGCAGGCCCGGCTACGACCTCGACGGCACGCACATCACAGCGGCGCTTGCTGAGCTGCCGCCCGACGCCCTCACCCTCGTCGAGGTGCCTGCGCTCGCGATCTCGTCGACCGACTGCCGCAAGCGCGCCGAACAGAACCGGCCGATCTGGTACCTGGTGCCCGACGGCGTCGTGCAATACGTCGCCAAGCGCAGGCTCTACGCCGCCCAGCCGATCGCGACGACAGACGGCACCGGATGACCGCCTCCGACGAAGCCGTCAAGATGGCTACCGTCGCAGCCCGTGCGGCTGCGGCCAAACTCGCCGACGACGTCGTCGTCATCGACGTGTCCGGACAGCTCGTGATCACCGACTGTTTCGTGATCGCGTCGGCGTCCAACGAGCGTCAGGTCAACGCGATCGTCGACGAGGTCGAGGAGAAGATGCGGCTCGCGGGGTACAAGCCCGCCCGCCGCGAAGGCGCTCGCGAGGGCCGGTGGACGCTGCTCGACTACGTCGACATCGTCGCGCACATCCAGCACCAGGATGAGCGCGACTTCTACGCCCTCGACCGGTTGTGGCGCGACTGCCCCGTCGTAGCCGTGGATGTGGACGAGACGCCATGAGGATCCGCAGGCTGGTGATGCTGCGTCACGGGCAGACCGACTACAACGCAGGAAACCGGATGCAGGGGCAACTCGACACCGAGCTGTCCGACCTGGGCCGCGACCAGGCCGTCGCCGCCGCCGAGGTGCTGGCGAAACGGCAACCCCTGCTTATCGTTTCGTCGGACCTGCGGCGCGCTTTGGATACCGCCGTCGCGCTCGGTGAGCGGTCGGGGCAGCCGGTGCTGGTGGACACCCGGCTGCGCGAAACGCACCTCGGAGACTGGCAGGGGATGACGCACCTCGAGGTGGACGCCGCGGCCCCCGGCGCGCGGCTGGCGTGGCGGGACGACGCCAGATGGGCGCCGCACGGCGGCGAGAGCCGGGTAGACGTCGCGGCACGCAGCATGCCGTTGGTGGCGGAGCTGGTCGCCGACCAGACCGAGTGGGGCGTGGACGATCCCGAGCGGCCGGTCGTGTTGGTGGCGCACGGCGGGCTGATCGCCGCGCTGACCGCAGCGCTGCTCGCGCTGCCCGTCGACAACTGGCCGGCCCTGGGCGGCATGGGCAACGCCAGCTGGGTTCAGCTGTCCGGACATTCGCGGCCCGACGCTGCGCCGGAGAACATTCGCTGGCGACTCGATGTGTGGAACGCCTCGGCACAGGTCGCCAACGATGTCTTGTGATCGGCGAACCCTTCTCGTCTTCTGCGACTCGCTGTCCTACTACGGGCCCGCCGGCGGGTTACCCGCCGACGATCCGCGGATTTGGCCGAATATCGTTGCCAAGCAACTGGGTTGGGACGTCGAGTTGATTGGGCGGATCGGCTGGACCTGCCGAGACATCTGGTGGGCCGCAACCCAGGACCCGCGGGCATGGGCGGCGCTGCCAAGAGCGGGTGCGGTGATCTTCGCGACAGGCGGCATGGATTCGCTGCCGTCACCGCTGCCCACCGCATTGCGGGAATTGATCCGGTATGTCCGACCGTCGTGGCTTCGGCGCTGGGTGCGCGACAGCTACGGCTGGGCGCAGCCGCGGTTGTCGCCGATCTCGCGCGCCGCGCTGCCGCCCCACGTTTCGGTGGAGTACCTCGAAATGACCCGTGGCGCAATCGACTTCAATCGGCCGGGGATTCCGATGGTCGCGTCACTGCCGTCTGTACACATCGCCGAGACATACGGCAAGGCGCACCACGGCCGGGAGGGCACGGTGAAGGCGATCACCGGATGGGCCGAGCAGCACGACGTGCCGCTTGTCGACCTCAAGGCGGCAGTCGGCGAACATGTCATGAGCGGGCGGGGTAATCCCGACGGCATCCACTGGAACTTCGAGTCACACCAGGCGGTGGCCGAGCTGATGCTCAAAGCGCTCGCGGAAGCAGGTGTGCAGCAGGAGGATTCGCGGTAGCCATGCCCGTGATTGTGGTCACCGATTCGTCGTCCCGCTTACAGCCCGACGAACTCAAGCAGTTCGACATCCGGCAGGTGCCGCTTCATGTTCTTGTCGACGGAGCGGACCTGCGTGACGGCGTCGACGACCTGCCCTATGACGTCCACGACCGCCCACGCGTCACTACCGCCGGTGCCACACCCGCCGAGCTGGCCGAAACGTATCAGCAAGCGCTTGCCGACAGCGACGGTGACGGCGTTGTGGCGGTTCATCTTTCGGCCGCGCTGTCGAGTACGTACAGCTCCGCCGCGCAGACGGCCCGTGAGTTCGGCTCGGTGGTGCGGGTGGTCAACACGCGCTCGGTGGCGATGGGAGTCGGCTTCGCCACGCTGGCCGCTGCGCGTGCCGCGGCCGCCGGTGCCGATCTCGATACCGTTGAGACCGCGGCCCGTTCGGCGCAGGAGCGCGGGAACGTGTTCGTCGTGGTGCATAGGCTGGACAACCTGCGGCGCAGCGGACGGATCCGCAAGGGAGCTTCCTGGCTGGGCACCGCGCTGTCGCTGAAGCCGCTACTCTGCATCGACGTCGACGGACGCCTGGTGCTGGATCAGCGGATCCGCACCATCACCAAGGCGCATGCCGCGATGGTCGATCGGGTCGCCGAGGTCGTCGGTGAGCGTCGCGCGGCGATCGCGGTTCACCATGTCGACAACCACGACGCCGCGGATGAGATCGGCGCCGCATTGACGACGCGATTGCCTCAGATCGAGTCGCTCATCGTCGCCGACATGGGGCCGGTGCTGTCGGTCCACGTCGGAGGCGGCGCGGTCGGCGTCGTTGTGCAGGTCGCCGAGTAGCCAGGTCGCCGACTTGTGTCCAATCGGATACAGACACGTCCGCCGAGGTGTAGGTTGAAAGCCGCTCAGCTATCGGAGCAACAAGGGGGCCGTTAGCGGTATGGCAATGTATGTGCACGATCGATTTGCCGTCGATGTGGTGCCCAACGCTCCTCCGCATGACCACGCCGTTGATGTGTACGCCGACGAATTCGCGATCATCCGAGAGCTCATCCGGTTTGTCGAAGACGGGCTGGCACTCGGTGAGACTGTGGTCGTCGTGGCGAACCGTCCGCACCGCGCATCGCTTGCTGCGTGGTGCACCGATCATCTATCGGTCGGCGACACCGAATCACTGCTGCTGATCGACGCTGCGGAAACACTCCAGAAATTCCTGGTGGCGGGCAGCCCCGATCCGGTGCTGTTCGAGGCGACAATCGGCGCGATTGTCGATCGTGCTATACGCAACGGCCGAACGCTCCGGGTGTTCGGCGAGATGGTGGCGCTTCTGTGGGCGGACGGCAATTTTGCGGGCGCTCTTGCACTCGAGTCTCTGTGGAACGACATGGCATCGAATCGGCGGTTCTTCCTGCTGTGTGCCTACCCTGCGACATCGCTTGACGAGGCGTCGATCCAAGCCGTCAACGCGATGTGCGATCGCCACTCCGATCTATCGTTGCTCGGCCATCAGATGAAGTTTGCCAACGCAACTACGGCAACACCGTCGCACACCCAACGGCTCTTGCCTCCGATCTCGACCGCCGTGTCGGTGGCGTGTCAGATCGCGATACGAACGCTCGTCGACTGGGAGCTCTCGCACCTCATCGAGAACTCCGTGATCATCACCTCGGAGTTGGCCGCCAACGCCGTGCTGCACGCTGAGTCCTCGTTCCGCCTGATGCTGTCACGTGACGCGACGTGCCTGCGGATCGCGATCGAGGACGCTGTCCCATGTCGACTGGCGGTAGCTCGCGGATCAGATGAATTCATCCGAAGTGGGCTGGGATTCGTCGAAGCGATCGCGTCGGACTGGGGCTGCGAGGTCACGCCCGACGGCAAGACAGTCTGGGCCGAGCTACCGGTTTGAGCGTGCTGACACCGACCCAGCAGATGGCGCGCGATGAGCGCATCGAATTCGCGTCATTTCTAGAGGGTTTGACCCCTGATCAGTGGGAGAGCCCGACGCTGTGCGACCGGTGGCGGGTTCGCGAAGTCGCGATCCACACGGTCAGCTACGACGAGCTCAGCACTGCCGGCCTGATCCGCCGTTTCCTGAAAGGCCGGCTGAACACGGACCGCATCAACGCAATCGGCGTCGCCGACTACGCCGACCGGTCCGCGCAGCAGATCGTCGCGCTGATCCGGACGAACACCGAACCACACGGTTTGACCGGAGGCTTCGGGGGCAAGATCGCGCTCACCGACGGCATGATCCACCAGCAGGACATCCGCCGGTCGATCGGTCTGCCGCGCAGCATTGACCCGGAAAGGCTGCGCACGGCACTGGATTTCGCGCGCTTCGCCCCGACAATCCGCGGTGCCTGGCGGGCGCGCGGAATACGCCTCGTCGCTTCGGATCTGGACTGGGTGTACGGGAACGGGCCCGAGGTTCGGGGGAGCGGCGAGGCACTGCTGATGGCGATGGCAGGCCGCCGCGCCGCGCTGGCTGACCTAGATGGTCCGGGCAAAGCCAAATTCGCCCAACACATTTGAGGTCGCACCGAGTCTACGGCTAAACCGCGACGCGGCCGGCGATCGGCGGCAGGTCCTTCAGCGTCACGATGCCCGGCGGAGCCGCGACGACGGCGGGCACCGCGTTGGTCACCGGCATCGCGGTGTAGATCATGCCGAGTCCCATGAAGCCGGGCTCGGTCCAGTTCTTCGGCGGCAGGCAGTGCAGCACGGTCCGCATGTTCGACGGCAGGTGTATCACTCTGGGGTAGTGTTGGGTTTGCTGTTGTTCCGCCACCACACAAGGACCGCCACCATGCCGACCAACCGTCGCCGCCCCAACCGTTCCGGACATGTCCCAAACCGCCGGCTGAGCTGGCCGGCGATCATCGCCGAGGCCAAGCTCATCGTCGAGTCGTACGACACCGACGTGACACTGCGCCAGTTGTTCTACCGCCTGGTCGCGAAAATGCTGATCCCGAACCTGCTGAGCAAGTACAAGTACCTGTCCGAGCTGACGGCGGCCGGCAGGCGCGCCGGCACGTTTCCCGACCTCGTCGACCGCGGGCGCCGGATCCACGGCGGCGGCGGTTGGGCGAACTCGCCGGCGCTGGCGCTGCGGAGGGCGGCCGCGGGCTACGTGCGGGATCACTCCGAGGGCCAGCCGTTCTCGATCTACCTCGCGCCGGAAAAGGCCGGGATGGTCAATCAATTGCGGTCGTGGTTCGGCGAGTTCAACTTCGGCATCTTGGAGTTGGGCGGCTTCGCCAGTCAGTCGTACCTGGACGAGATCGTCGCCCAGGTGGAACGCCGGGGCAGGCCGGCGGTGGTGTTCGGCGCTACCGACCACGACCCGAGCGGTTGGGACATCTGGCGCGACTTTCTGGCCCGCACCAACTGCTGGGACGTGGCGGTGCGCCTGGCCTTGACGCCGGACCAGGTGCAGCAGTACCAACTGCCCGAGTCGGTCGAGCCCGAGGTGGTCAAGAAACTCGAAAACGATTCGCGTGCAAAGGCTTTCGTCGCGCGGTTCGGGTCGCTGACACAAATCGAGCTGGACGCACTGCCGCCCGACGTGCTGCGCGGCCTGTTCGAGAACGCGATCTTCGGCGACGCGGTGCAGCCCGGCGGGTTTTGGGACGTGTCCGCATATGACGCGGTGCTGGCCCGCGAAGCCGCCGAGCGGGCCGAGCTGGTCGCCTTCGCCGACACCTACGAGGAGCCACGATGATGAGTGAGCGCACTGACTGCCGCCACGAAAACCCCCAGGTCGCGCAACTGGCCGAGCTGCTGGAGCCAGGCGACAAGGCGCTCGACACGGACATCCGCGCGATGGCGAAGTCGATCGCGAAGGACCTGGCCGAGTTCCGCATCCTGATCGAGCGGGCACGGACCGAGAACCTTTGGGAGCGGCTCGGATTCAAGTCGTGGACGGCCTATATCTCCGATGTGATCAGCCGCAGCATGACGGCGCTGGCGGTGGACGACAGGCGCGCAATCGTCGCGGTGCTCGACGACGAGGGCATGTCTCAGCGGGCCATCGCGGCCGCGATCGGAGTGAGTCAGAAGACGGTAGATCGGGACCTCGATGAACTGAGTCGCGATGACTCAGTTGCTCAGGCCGATGACTCAGACGCGCGGCGCACCGGCCTGGACGGCAAGTCGCGTCCCGCGCACCCGAAACGCAAACCAGCGCCGCCTGTTACGCCGCCCGCCGCGCCACAGGGCGACGACGACCCGCCTGAGTCAACGCCGGTCACCGGACTGGACATATGGCTTATGGGTCATCGCCTGCGTTGGATGAGCAAGGCCCTACGGTCCGAGCGGCCGTTGCAATTCAGTTCCAATGAAAGAATCCAGCTCGCCGACATACTCACCGAGACGATAATCCCTTGGCTTGAGGAGGCACTCGCTGAGGAGGACGACGACGCGAACCAGGGCGCCTGAGCGCCGTCAGCGCGTCGAGCGACCCACGCGGGCGGGTGACCGAGTCTCGACCGCCCGCGCGGGCCGAGCCTTTACGAGAATGCCGCCTTCACCACACCCAACGGCGCGAGCACCGACGTCGCGAACCGACCCTCTGTCCGCGCACGGATCAGGTTCTTGGACCAGTCGTCGGTATTGCTGGTCTCGCTCCAGGTCGTCTGCACGCCCTGACTGTCGGTGTTCAGCTCGACCGCGCCCGACGCGACAGCGAAGCCGCCGCCAGCGGTGACCGCGTTGCTTATGACCAACGGAACGCCCCACAAGCGCCTCGCCGCGGCGTCATAGGGCAACCCTTGATACTCGACGGCCGTCACCGTCGAGAGTGCGAGCTCGATCGCCTCGAAATCCACAGGATTGACCCACACACTGGACGGGCTGTAACCCTGTATTTCCAAGCGGGTCAACGACTTTCGCAGTGTCGCCAGTACGCTCGTGGCGAAAACCTGGGGTTGAATACCCGAGGTGCCAGACACATCGGAGACGATCATCGCCTCGACCGCCACTTCTAAGCCGTAACGAAGCTCGTTATCTAGGAACTGTTGCAGCGCAACCGTATCCGTCAACCAGAAGCGCGGGACGCCTTCGCTGAGGTGCGCCATAACGTCGAGCTGATCCGCCACACGCACCAAAGTGTATGTGCTGGTTGGCTTTACGGCGCCCTCGGCAACGACAGCCGCCGCGTTCGCTCGCACGGACTGGCGCAAATATGCGTATTGCGGACTAGGCTGCACCCGCACGGGAAGCACATCGAGGATCGTCGTGGCGGGTTGACCCAACGCGATCGGGTCGCCCTGAAACGACTGCTCGACGATGACGCTGCCGCCAGCGGCTAGCGCCTTTTGACCATCGACGTCGTGGCCGACGACCTTGCGGGCAGCCGCTTCGCCCATGCCCTTAAACGACAGCCGTCGACCCTTGATCGTCGACGACAGCGCGCCGCCAGACCCGATCGGCGGCAAACCGACCTCGTCGCTCAAGTCTTTCGCCATCTGCCAGACCTCCGCGTCGTGGCGCTGCGCCGCGAGCTGATCGGACAGTCTGCGGCCCTTCTCGAGTGCGGCGTCGACTTGCTTTTGCTCCTCGTTGGACAGCGGGTCGCCGCCCTTCTCGGCGCGTTCCTGCAACAGCCGGGCGGCGCGCAACTCGGGCAGGACCGCCCGGCGCTGCCGGTCGAGTTCATCAGTCTTGAATGACATTGTTCGCTCCTATGCGAAAGATGCTGCGGCACAGCGCAGCACGAATTTGATGTTTGGGTTCGCTCGTCGAGTCGGCGGCCGGTGCGGCTGGCCCAGGCTGACCTGGACGGACCGCTGCATCGAGTGGCCGATCTTCGCGAGTCAGGCTGGCGGCGTGACCGCCGGCCGACACGTCTGCCGACGAACGGGCTGAAACCGCCTGCCCTTCGCGCGTTCCCGAGTGAGGGCGGGGACGCACTTCGATTCTACGACGGCGGGCGGCTAGACCAACGCGACTCGTCGTACTGCCCTACAGCCTCACGATCGCACTCGATGAACCCAGTCGGACGGCCGAACAAGTCGAACCCGATCGGTACCCGCACGCGACGATCATCATCAGAATCAGTCATCGTCGGCCTGCGCGTCGAGCAGCGCCAAACTCAACGACCGACGGGCGTTGTCCACACCGACCGAGGTGACCAGTAATTCCAACGCGCCGCTTGCCAGTGCCGCGATCAGCCCGGGCACACCGCCCGGCGCGCGGTCGGCCTCGTCGAGCACCGCGACGACCTCATCGGCGCCGTTAGAGTCGAGGCAGGCCAGCAGCAGCCGCGCGGCGCGGCGACGGTCCGCCGCCGGCAACGTGTCCGCGCCGGTCACGAGGTGCTCTCGTAGGCGAACGGGTCGTCTTCGTCGTCGTCGTTATCGTGCGGCAACTTCGCCAACATCGCCTCGGCCTGCGGGGTCAGCGCGAACTCCCGTGAATATCGCAGCAGGTCACGGCGCGCCGTCTCCATAATCCCGACCGCCGGATTCGCATGCTGCATACCGCTTTTCGGGTTGATCAACACCTGGCCCCGCCGGTGAACATCGGCCACCGCGTCGCGGTAGGTGGCCGCGCACTCGCAGAGCACCTCGAAAGCGAGCCCATCTTGCGGTTTGGCCAGCCCGAGCTCGTCTACCTGCGGCGATAACCATGCCCACACCGCTCGAATCTTGTCCGGCAACCCGTCCGGCGGGCTGGGTAAACCACGCTCGAGCACCGGCGGTATCGGAACCAACCGACCACCGCTATCGCGGCCGTTACCGCGGCCCTGCAAAATTTTCAGGCCGGGCGGAATCGGGGTCTGACGCTTACTCATACGGCGATTATCCCGCTATGCGCATAAACGGCCTGCATAAGGCCGATTCGAGCCTCAAAAGGGCCATTTTCGGCCTCTGAAGGCCGTTTTCGCGTTCTATGCGCTGCGATAAGGCCCCTACCAGCACTTTTGGCGGGCACTTTTTGCATTTTCGCGTTGAGATCGCATGTTTTGCGGCACCGCCGCGCTGGCCGGGTTGTCCGTGACCAGCGATTCGACCCTCCCCTACCGGGGCCGATGTATGGGCATGCGTGGTTCATGCATGCTCACCAGTACCAGGCCGCGATCAGGTGAGTCACGATGACTCACCTGCAATGGGTGACGATCGATCACCACCCATTGGAAAACCGGCAGGCAACGTATCGCGTCGTTATCGGCGACGCTTACGACTCGGCGGACAGAGAATGGACGACATGAGCAGAGCGCACTGGGTGATGCGAGACAGGCCGCCACTCGAGGATGCCGCGCAATGGTGGCGCATGGCGTTCAACACGACCGAAGTGTCGCAACGACCCAAGACGATCCCGAAAATCCGACCGTGATCACGTGGACGTTTCCCGACGGTCTTGATGAGCACATCACACCGCGTTTGGCGCGCCACAAGCAACCGACCACGCGCTTGCCCGAGGGAGGTATCGCGAACTGGACTGGACACGGGACCACGCGCCGCGTCGATTCCATCTCGGAGTGGATCGACGTGCTCATGGTCGGCCGCCCGACCAAGTCACCACGATGGATTGAACTGACTGAGCCGGGGAATCATTGGCATCCCGCCGACGGTGATCCGCCCGCTGGCTGGCGAAATCCGCCTAGATGAGTAATTCCAAGGGGTTCAGTGGTCGTAGGCGGTTAGCGATCGCAGCGTGGGCTGGCCGAGTTGGTCGTTGTGCCAGATCGCGGCGGTGAGGGCGAGGATGCGTTGCAGTACTCGCGATGTGACGCCCGCGATCGTCCTCCCGCCGTGGCGTTCGAGGTCGAGTTGGGTCTTGAGCGTGTTATTGATCGATTCGATGGCCTGCCGAAACGGTTTGAAGTACCGGTGGCCCGGCCGTGGTTTCTCGCCCTTGCGCGCAGGCCGCAGCAGCTCGACTTCGGCGTCGGCGAGTGCTCCTTCGAATGCCTTGCCGTAGTAGTTCTTGTCCGCCATCAACTTCTGATTCGGGTGGGCGGCCACGAGATTCGGGTCGGCGTCGAGCATGCCGAGCAGGACCTCGCGTTCGTCGGCCTTGGCGCCGGCCAGCGCGAACGCCACCGGCAGACCCGACAGCGTGCACACCAGGTGCAGGCGCAGCCCCCAAAAGAAGCGCGAATGCGAAGCGCAGTAGCCGTACTCGGCCCACCCGGCCAGATCCGACCGTTTCGCCGTCTCTCGCGAGCGCCCACACTCGACCGGGGTCGAGTCGACCACCCACACGTCATCGCTGACGCTGCTGGTCCGTGCGACCAGGTGCGCGATCACCGCCCGCAGCGTGCCGATCGCCGCGCGGATCCTCTTGTTGTAACCCGATTGTGTTGGCAGATAAGGAAATAAACCGCGCAGATGAGTGTTCGCGTAGCGCAGGAATCGGGCCTCGGAGGTGAATCCGAGCAACGCCTGCAGCACCACCAGGGTGACCAGCTCGGCGTCAGTCAGCCGCGGAGCGAGCCCGACGCGCGGCCGCAACGGTCGATACTGCGGATTGTCGGCGAGAAAATCATCACTTGTCACGTACAGTCCGGTAGCGAGGGTGTCCAGGTCGGCGTCCACTTCGGCCTCCAGTGCCAGGTTGGGTTAAGCAACGCCAATCCTGGACACCCTCACCCATAAATCACAGCAGCCACACCAGTAACACCCCTTGGAATTACTCATCTAGTCCGTGACCAGGTGCACCCGGTGCGGGCCGTCGTTAAGCCAATTCGGCGCAAACGTCGTGACTGATATGCCCACGGAGCGGCTCATCGATTGGCTCATTAATGATGAAACCGACGTTCCCACTGGTCGTAATAAGGAAGGGTGTCGGATCATTCGGACCAGAGAAGATGAGGGATTGCCCCTTCAGGGATAGACGACCCGTTGCTTTGTCCAACTTTGCGGGGCCAGAAATGTTGTATGTTATCGACTTCCCCGTGTCCAGATTTGTGACCTTAGCGATTCCTGCGCCGGTGATGACGGTCTCTCCATTTGGCAGCACGGTGCGTTCCATTGAATTACTGGTTTGCTCGACGCTAACCCTGAAGTCGGGGCAGGGCGCCTCGGAGGTACCAGTCGTTCCGTGTGGAACGGCTGGTACGGCCTCCGCTGGCCCACCAACCAGCAGCAGAGCAGAAAGGCTGACTAGCGGAACCGTCATGACTCGACGGAACATCACAAGAGATTTCAGTCGGTTTTTCGGCGTTCTCATTGGTGTGACGATAGTGACTGAAGTGAACATTGCGATTTACGCTGCGCGATCGGAGCCCCCCGTGACCGGCTCGCAACCGGCGTTAGCCGGGGTTGGACGCGCAGAGGGGGTCAGATGAGCAAGAGTCTTATCGGCTTCGTCGGCGATCTCAGCTAGGCGATTCTCGCACGTTAAGGGCAATTAAAGCCCCGCAAATCTGACAGCTTGACGTAAGGCTTGGATATCGGCGACAGAGACTGACAGGAGCCACCAATGAGCAACGAAGTGTGGTGCCCCGCTCCCGGGTCAGTCGTAGCGGCAAACTACGACTGATCGCCGTCCAGCCGGGCGAAAAAATCATCGGCGGCCGCCTCGGCACGGGAGAGCTCGCCGTCGTCGCGGATGCGCATCTCGTCGAGGTGTTGCAGGGCGATGCCGGCCAGCCTCAGCGTTTCGGCGGTGCCGAGGTCCCCGTTGTGCAGGACACGCAGTGCGTGCGCCAGGATGCGGCGCGCCTCATTGGGCGGCATCGCGGCGAGCATGTCGACGAAGGCGTTGTGTTCGTCGGTGGTGGTCATGGTGGGACTCCGTTTCTCTATTCCCGCTGGGGATTCATTGATTGCTTCCTCTCGTTGTCAGCGCGCATTCCGCGCAGGTGCCGCGGGCGATCGACTCCGGGCGAATCAACTCGACGAGGTGGCAGGCGGTGCAGAGCGGGCCGGCCGGCTGACCGTTGCCGCTCGGATCACCCGCCATCGCGGATGGCGTGGCGTTCATCGCGGATGAATTCGCGCTGTCCGCGATGAGATCAGGGTCGCTGACCTGCGACATCGCGGTCATCGCGGTCATCGCGGATAAATTCGGGGAGGAAGAGGGTGAGGGGTCGTCAAGGTATCGCTTCCAAGCGTCTTCGAACTGGTGCCGGTAGTAACCCTTGAGTCCCATGCCGCTGCTGTAGATGTCGCATGACGAGATGCCGTAGCGGTTGAGCCGCTGAGCTAATCCGCGAGCGTCGATGGGTTTTCCGTCCCGCCTGATGGTTGACCAGGGACTCTCTTCTACCCCCTTAAGGTCAGTAGTGATCACGTTGGTCAGTAAATGGTCATTTGGCCTGGTGGCGCGGCGTTCGTCAAAGACTTTCCGAATGTCGCGAAGCAGGAGCAGACCCATTGTCGGTACCTTCCGCTTGGTATCCGCGATAGCCGCGATGGCCGCGATGCGAGCGGTCTGCGGCCAGTGCCCACCCGCCTCGTCGGCGACCGCCAACAGCGCCTCCCAGACGTCGGCGTCGCGGTCCTCGATCTCCATCGGCATCTGCGGATAACAGGTCTTGACCTGGGCACGGACACTGTCGGCCCAGGCGGCCAGTCGCTCGCCGAGCTTGCGGCCGATCGGCATATCGGTGCGCAGCCGCCACGGCTTGACCTTCTCGGCGCGTGCCCGTGGTTTCATCCGCACGATGACTGAGCGGGTCATGATGGTGTCGGGTAGGTCATCGAGGCCGGCGATCGCGACAGCGCAGTAGGCCGGCAACTCTTCGGTCACGATGGTGTTGCCTTTGGTGACGCAGCGGCCGGCGACAGCGCCCTTGCGGTGGCCGGCGTTGATCATGCCCCGCACCTCTTCGTTCTCCTTAGCTTTCGGCCCGAACACGGTGTCGATCTCGTCGTAGAGGATGGTCGGCAGCCCGCGGCGAACATCCCAGCGGCTTCGTCCTGGCGGGCCCGCAGCGCCGCGGCCCTATCGCGCAGCTCGCCGACGTCGACACGCTTCTCCGCGATCGAGCAGATCACGCGCGTCGGGCGCCGACAGCCTGCCCACCACAATCGCCTCGATCAGTTCGTCGACGCTGGCCATGTCACGAGTCACGCCGAAGCAGTGCTTGCAGACGTAGACCCGCCGCCCGTCGGTCCGCTTGTCGACGGCTTTCGCCGGATCCCATCGTCTTGCCGCACTTGCCGCACAACGCGATCCCGCTCAGCAGATGCTTGCGGCCGCTGCTAGTGCCGCCGATGCGGCGGCCCGTCCTTGGAGAGGACTGCCCGCGCGCCCTCGAGGACGTCGCGGTCGACGATCGGCGGCCAGTCGCCCTCGGCCACCGGCTCACCCTTGTAGACGGCGAGGCCGGCGTTGCGCCACGACATGAGCAGCTGTCGCACGGTGGCGCCAGACCACGTGTTGCCGCGCCTGGTCGGCACGCTGGCGGCGTTCCACTGCTTGGCGATGGTGTGCAGGCTGCCGCCCGCCAGGATCGCGCTGTAAGCCTCGCGGACCATCATCGCCTCGGCGGGCTCGAGCACCAGCCGCCCGCCGCTGTCGGCCTGCCGATACCCGAACGGCACGGTGGAGCGGCTCGGGCGGCCGGCCTTCGCGCGCTGCTCGTTGGCGCGCTGCTGGCGGGCGGACTTGCGATCGGTTTCGACTCTTGGCCACGGCGCCCTTGATTCTGGCGAACAGCCGGCCGTTGTCGGTGCTCAGGTCGGCCTCACCGCCGACACGTGGCCAGCGCGAGATGCTTCTGGTCGGCGAGGTCGATGAGGTCTTCGAGCTCGCGCGGGCTGGCGGTAGAGGCGATCCAGGTCCCACGCCACGACGGCGTCGACGACACCCGCGCGGATGTCTGCGAGCATCGCGCTGATAAGCCGGCCGCGGTTTCTTGCGCGGTCGCCGATGTGTCGTTGTCGACGTATTCGGTTGTGGCCCAACCACGTTGGGCGCACAGTTTGGCGCAGTCTTCGCGTTGCCGCTCGACGGCGAGCTGGTCGCTGTCGCGGTCCTCGGACTGGCGGAGATATATCGCGGCCTGCATGAGTAATATCTTAGACTCATATAAGTGAGGCCGAACACCTGGATGACGTGGCCGTGCTCCAGCGGCTTGGGCGGGGTGACGTGGTCGCCCATGACCCAGTTGAAGCCGACGCTGACGACGTTGCGATCACCGACCCAGCCTCGGTGATAGCCGTACACGCCCGCCACGGTGCCCTTCGGAATCTGCATGAAGCCGAGGTCCGTGTCGCCCGTCGCGGGGGTGAAGGTCACATCGAACGTCATCTTGTCGAGCCTGGCTCCGATCGCATCGGCCATCATCGCGGCCGACTCGGCGAACACCTCGCTCTCCCGGCGCACGCTCTCGGCCAGTCCCGGCGTGTCGGGATCCTGCGAGAAGCCCATCGCGGTTTGGGTGCCCGCCGATTCGTAGGTCGAGCAGTCCACCGACTCGGTGATGCGGATCTCGTCGACCCGCTCGCACGAGCCGGACAGCACCATGCCGACCAAGTTGGTCATGCCGGGGTGGGCGCCGCTGCCGAAGATGGTGGAATTGCCCTTCTCGCAAGCCTTTCGGATGCGCTCCAGGTCTTCCGGTGACTGCTTGCCACCGGTGATCCACGCCGCGCTCGAGCACACGTTGACGCCCGATTCGAGCAGCCGGGTCAACTCGTCGATGTTCGGCCACAGCGGGTTGTAGCAGCAGGCGTCGGGCGTCGTGGCCAGCAGCGCGTCGACGTCATTGGTCGCCGTCACCCCGGTGGGCTCCGGCCAGCCGGACAGCTCCGCTGCGTCGACGCCGACCTTGTCGGCACCGTGCGCGTAGACACCGACGAGTTCCATGTCGTCACGGCCGATGATGGCGTGCAGCGACCGCCGTCCGATATTGCCGGTCGTCCACTGGATCACCCGAAGGGGTCGGTCAACGTTGCTCATTCGGTTGTTGCGGCGTGGAAACCCATGGTTCTAGTGGGGGGAGGAATCGCCGCGTCTCCTTTCAGTGACTTGTCGGTGGTACTGGCTACGTTTCTAGCGTGTCGCGTTATCGTCTGCTTCCTACTTCTGAACAGGGAGCGGTGATGGCGGAGCATTGTCGCCACGCCCGGTATGTGTGGAACCTGGCCGTCGAGCAGCAGCTGCACTGGCAGCCCGGTCGCCGCGCGCCCGATTACAACGAGCAGTGTGCTCAGTTGACTGCGGCCCGCGCCGAGTACGACTGGCTGGCGGCCGGCTCGCAAATCGTGCAACAGCAGGCGTTGCGGGACTTCGCCCAGGCGATGCGCAACTTTTTCCGCGGAACGCACCGCCGCCCGAGGTGGCGTAAAGCCGGTGCGCATGAGGGATTCCGGCAGGTAGCGGTGAAGGCGCATCATGTCGAGCGTCTGAACCGCCGGTTCGGCCGAGTGTGGGTGCCCAAAGTGGGCTGGGTGCGCTTCCGCCTGTCGCGGCCGGTCCCCGACGGGGTGAAGTCCTACCGGGTCACCCGCGATCGGGCGGGTCGCTGGCATATTGCGTTCGCCCACATCCCTGATCCGATCGCCGGTCCGGGTGAGGGCAGCGTGGTGGGCATCGATCGTGGCGTTGCGGTGTCGGCGGCGTTGTCGACCGGTGAGCTGCTGCACGTTCCTGGCTTGAGTCGCGGTGAGGCCAGGCGGTTGAAGGTGTTGCAGCAGCGCCTGGCCCGCGCTGAGCGCGGGTCCAACCGTCGAGCTCGCACGAAGCTGGCGCTCGCAAGGTTGAGGGCGCGTGAGACAGACAGGCGCAAGGACTGGATCGAAAAGACCTCCACGGACATTGCGCGGTGCTTCGACACGATCCGCATCGAAGCCCTCGACGTGCGTGCGATGACCCGTAGTGCGCGGGGCACCGTCGTGCGGCCCGGCCAGCGGGTCGCACAGAAACGCAGTCTGAATCGTGGTATCCGCCGAAGTGGTTGGGGTCTGCTCGCCGCACGTTTGCAGCACAAGGCTTACGGTCGAGTCGAGCAGGTCCCGGCTGCATACACGTCGCAACGATGCTCCGCGTGCGGGCATATTGCGCCCGGAAACCGCAAGAGCCAAGCGGTTTTCGAGTGCGAAGCCTGCACGGCAGGGCCGTGCAACGCCGACGTGAACGCTGCACGCAACATCGCCGCCGGACGGGCGGTGACAGCACGGGGAGACCTCGGCGCTAGCCGGTCTGCGAACCGTGAACCTCAACTCTGCTCTCCTGCCGCGTAGGTAGTGGGCCGGGTTGGAATCTTCTGGTTTCAGCAGAGGAGGACGTCAATTACATGTGGGTTCCGCCGTCGACACGCAGCTCTGTTCCGGTCACGAAATAGGCGTCCGACGAGGCGAGCATCGCGACGACAGCGGCGACCGCATCCGGCTTGGCGAACATCGCGCCGCCGTCGAGCGGCAGCATCGACATGATCTTGCCGAGGAGAGAATAGTCCGTATCGGCAGGCAGCCCGGGGCCGATGCTCTGCTTGGATTCGCCCGTGCCGTCGGTCATACCGGACGAAATGGATCCCGGCTGAACCGAGTTGAACCGGATTCGCTCCTTGACGAACTCCAGCGCCAGCGCGTGCGTCATCGCCTGGACGCCGCCCTTGGACGCGGCGTAGGCGGCCATGTACGGGTGCGCGAACGAGGCGGAGGTGGAGCTGAAGTTGACGACGGCGGGGTCGTTGCCGCTACGCAATGCGGGGATGGCCGCACGGATCACCAGGAAGGTGCCGACGAGGTTGATCCGCAGCACCTGCTCGAAATCGGCGAGTGTGGTGTCGGTGAAATGTGCTGACCGCAGGATCCCGGCGGCGTTGACCAGGGCGTCGAGCCCGCTGAGGGTCTCGACCGCCGCCGCGACGCCAGACTGCACCGACTCCTCGCTGGCGACGTCCATGACCACGGTGCTCAGCCGATCGCGATGCGGTTCGGCCTTGGCCACCGTGTCCTTCAACCCGGATTCGCTGATGTCCGCCGCGACCACCGCGCCGCCTTCGTCCAATATGCGCAGCACGGTCGCCTGCCCGATGCCAGAACCACCGCCGGTGATGAGGACACGACGATCCGTGTATCGCTGAAGAGATGCCATGGGGCGATATTCGCGTGAAACGGCGCCGATGTCAGCCGTTTGTCCCACCCTGCGGTCGTGTCGCCGCCATGTGCCTGGCGGCGAGGTGGCTGAACAACATCGACGCGCCGATCGGGATACCGCCGCCTGGATAGACCGTTCCGCTGACGGCGGCCATGGTGTTGCCTGCGGCATAGAGCCCATCGATGGGGATGCCGTCGGTGTCGAGCACGCGAGCGTCGCTGTCCGTAACGAGCCCGCCCTTGGTGCCCAGATCGGAAAGGCCGAACGCGGCGGCGTGGTAGGGCGCGGTGTCGATCGGCGCCATCGGTGACCGACCTCCCGAGAACACGCGGTCGTAGGCCTCGTCGCCCCGCCCGAAGTCCTTGTCGACCCCCGCGGCGGCGAACTCGTTGAACCGCTTCACCGTCGACACCAGATTGTCGGCGTTCACGCCGATCTTCGCCGCCAGTTCGGGCAGTGTGTCCGCGGTGTGCCACAGCCCGGCGTCGACGTATTGCGCAGGCTCGACCATCGAGACGTTCGTCGCCTTCACCGGCGGAACGAGGCCCTCCTGGTCGTCGTAGATCATCCAGAACGGCAACGTCATTGCGCCGCAGGCGATCTGGTCGATGATGGTTTTGCCGATCCGATCGTAGGGGCCGGACTCATTGACGAAACGTCTCCCGTCCTGGTTGACGAAGATCCCGCCCGTGAACCACAGCGAGAACGCCGAGCGCCCGTCGGGGTGAGTGAACCCGGGCGACCACCAGGCCTGGTCCATCAGATCGATCGCCGCGCCTGCGGCCACCCCGGCCTCCAGCGCCAGTCCGACATTGCCCGGCGCGCCCATCGTGTCCCGAGCATCGCCGGGAACTCCGAAGCGCAGGCGCAGAGCGGGATTGCACTCGAAGCCGCCCGCCGCGAGAAGCACACCGGCCCGGGCGCGGATGGCGCGCCGACGGCCGTCCTGCTCGACAACGGCGCCGACAACGGCGCCGTCGGACGTGACCAACTCCACCAGAGGCGTGTTTAGGTGAAGCGACGCGTGTGGGTAGCTGGTTATCGCAGACAGTAGCCGGCCGATGAGCGCCCGCCCGCCGCTGAGGTACTTCGGTGCCTCCGTGCCGAGTCGTTCCCTATCCAACGGGCCGCGCACCAGATGCGCCAGCCCGCCGAGACGTTCGGCGCGAAGGGGTCTGGACACCGTGTGTCGCATGCCGTCGCGGCGCGCGTAGGGCAACCGGCCGTAGTAGTCCGGCCAGGGCAGCACGTCGAACTCGAAGTGATCGTCTTGCTCGAGGTAACCGATCAGGTCGCTGCCGCCGTACACGTAGGTGCGCTGAAGCTCCACCGGAGTGCGATCGCCGACTGCGGCGTGGTAGTAGGCGAAGGCGGCGTCGAGGGTGTCGTCCGTTCCGGCTCGACGCAGCACCGGATTGCAGGGGAACCACATGCCCCCGCCTCCGGAGTATGCGGTCGTGCCGCCGAACTGGTCGCTGGCCTCGACCACCATGACGGAAAGCCCTTCGCGCGCCGCGGTGTACGCGCCGACCAGCCCACCACCGGATCCGGCGACGATCACGTCGGTTTCGTCGTCCCACACGCCCTCAGTGTGAACAGTCACGCAAGTCCTCCGTAGCCACCGCGATAGAACAGTAGCGGCAGGCGGTCGTTCGATGCGTGCAGCCCGGTTACGCTCGCCACCACGATGGTGTGATCGCCTGCCGCGTGTTCGAATTCAACGCTCGCTTCGATGTTGGCAACGGCGCCGTCGATCATCGGCGCACCGTTCGATGCAGGTCGCCACCGCAAGCCGCCGAACTTGTCAGCCGCCCTGACGGCGAACTGTTTGCAGATGTGGTGCTGGTCGTGGGCCAAGATGTTGACGCACAGCGCTCCGATGTCGCGCATCGTCCGCCAACTGGTTGACGTGCGTGCCGGGCAGAACGAGATATACGGCGGATCGAGCGACACCGACGTCACCGATTGGCAGGTGAAGCCACACTTTCGGGTGCCGTCGCTTGCGGTGATGACGGCTATCCCGGTGCAGAACCGACCGAGGACGTCACGCATGGACGTCGGTGTGGGCGCGCAGCTCGTCATCGGACTCCTTGCATCGTTCTCGACGAAAGTTTTCGCCGCTGCGATGTTCCTCCGCAACAGGATGTCCCGCCCAGTGGTGACTGGCCTGGAGCCTGTGACCTGTGTTGTTAGTCTGAAAACGTGGAAAAGAGCGATCAGCAGGGCAAGCCGAATCTTGCGGCGACCAGCTGGGCGCTGTTGGGCATGCTGTCGTATGAGTACGAGCTTTCCGGCTATGACATGCGGAAGTGGATCGAATGGAGCATGCGGTTCTTCTATGGGAGCCCGGCGTACAGCCAGATCTATTCCGAACTGAAGAAGCTGGAACAACTCGGCTTGGTGACGTCGCGTGTCGAGAACAGCGGCGGCACCCGCAATCGGAGGCTGTACAAGATCACCGAGGCGGGTATGGATGCAGTCACGCGGTGGGCGAACGACGCACCCCTCGACCCGCCGGTGCTCAAGCACACCCCCTTGCTACGAGTGACATTGGGACACCTCACCAATCCGGCCAGACTCAAAGAGATTCTCCAGGAACATTTGGCGTATGCCGACGAGATGCACCGCAACGCGGCCAAGGACGCAAAGTGGGCGGGGGCGGACCCGGCGTGGGCGTACGCGCGGATCGCGCTGCAATGGGCCGAGCGGTATTACGCCAACGAGCGTGAGCTGACCTTGAAAATGATCAAGGAGCTCGATGAAGCGGAGGAAACCTTCCCTCGAGCCGGTGAGGGCGGACGGACGAAAATCCCTTGGCCTGCACCGGAATACTGGTATGAGATCGAAAAGAAGGCCGACGCCGACGACTGACTACTTCGCGGCGGCGTCCCTGGCGGCGATGTAGCCGTACACCAGACCCTGCGCGATCGTCGCACCCGCACCGGGGTAGGTGGTTCCGAATGCGTTGGCCGCGGTGTTGCCGATGGCGTACAGCCCGTCGACGACACTGCCGTCCTCACGCAGCACCCTTGCGTGGCCGTCGGCGCACAGACCACCACAGGTGCCTAGATCACTGAGCGTCATTTTCACGGCGTAGAACGGACCGTTGTCGAGCGCGCGCAGATTCGGGTTGGGGGTGATCGTGGGGTCGCCGTAGTACCGGTCGTACGCGCTTCGCCCGCGATTGAAGTCGGAATCGTCTCCGGCGCGGCACATCTCGTTGAACCGCGACACGGTGGCCAGGAGCTGTGCCTCGGGCACCGTCATCATGCGGGCGAGTTCAGCCAGATCGTCTGACTGGTGGGCGATGCCCGCGTCGTACCACGTCTGCGGAAGACGCATGCGCGGAAACACGTTCGCGGCAAAGACATAACTGTTGCGGTACTGCTGATCGAAGATGATCCACATGGAGTCGACGGGATTTCCGGAGCGTTCCCGCTCGAGCACAGTCTGTCCGAAGGACATGTAGTCGGCGGCTTCGTTGGTGAACCGTCTGCCGGTCTGATCAACGATCAGTGAGCCGGGAAGCGACCGCTCGGCCAGCAGGACCAACGGATCTGCCCCTGGCAGTGCTGCCACGGCAGGGAACCACCACGCCTGATCCATGAGTGCGATTCCGGCACCGACATCTTGGGCGATGCGGATCGCGTCGCCCGTGTTGGTCTCTGCGCCGAGGCTCGCGTGCTCACCGAGCGATTCGGACTGAAACTTCCAGCGCATGTCCATGCTGTGGTCGAAACCGCCTGCGGCCAAGACAACTCCGCGCCGCGCGGTGACGGTGATCTCGCGCCCGTCGTGTTCGACGACGGCCCCGGTGACCTTGGCCCCATCGGTGGTCAACCGCACCAACCTGGTTTCCGTCCAGACTCCGACGCCGGCGCGCAATACTCCGGCGAACAATCCGGCGGCCAGCGCCTGACCGCCGGCGGTGTAGTGGCGGCCGAGCAGCAGGCCACCGACCCCCTGGCCAAGCCGCTTGACGATGAGCGGCAGGCCCTTGCGGGGTACCCGGGCCACCAGGTTCATCCACCGGTAGTCCGCACCCGTGGTCGGCATGGGGATCGACGCCTTCATCACTCCGGGGCGCAGTCGCGACCGGTATTGACCGAGCACCGACGTGTTGAACGGTTTGCACTCGCATGTCCGGCCGGCGGCGCTTCCTCCCGGGTCCTCCGGGTGGTAGTCGGAGTAGTCCCGCGCCCACATGAACCGCAACGGCGTGGTGCGCCGCAACATCTCCACCGTCTCCCCGAGATGTGCGAGGAATTCCGTGGGCCGCTGTCGGGGTGCGGTGCCTGCCACGACCGAATCCAGATACATCCTCGCCTGCGCCATGGTGTCACCCGCGCCGTTCTCGTCGAGGATCGGACTCGCAGGCAGCCACAGCGCGCCGCCGGACCGGGCCGTGGATCCGCCGACGTACGCCGACTTCTCCGCGATCAGCACCTTCAGACCACGCTCTGCAGCTGCCAGCGCCGCGGCCATGCCCGTGCCGGAGCCGACCACCAACAGATCCACGGTGGTGTCGCGGACAGCTAGGCCGACGGGGATGCTGCCTGGTCGAGCGGTCGTCATGATTCTCGACAGTAAGTCGCAAGGTCGGGGCCGCGGCGGGTTTTTCCCTGCCAGCGGGACGGTTGGCTCCATTACCGGCGCCGCGGTTGTAGAACAAGGTCATGACGTTGCAGTCAGACACCGATGAAGTTCGGCACATCGAGGCCGAGGCGGCACCGACGAGATTCGCCCGTGGCTGGCACTGTCTGGGGCTGACCAGGGACTTCGGCGACGGCACGCCACACGCCGTGCACGCCTTCGGGCAGAAGTTGGTGGTGTTCCGCGGCGGCGACGGCAAGATCAATGTGCTCGACGGCTACTGCCGTCACATGGGCGGCGACCTCAGCCAGGGTGAGGTGAAGGGTGACGAGATCGCGTGCCCGTTCCACGACTGGCGGTGGGGCGGCGACGGCCGGTGCAAGAAGGTGCCCTACAGCAAGCGGGTGCCCAGGCTGGCCCGCACCGCGACGTGGACCACCCTCGAACAGGACGGGATGCTGTTCGTGTGGAACGACCCTGAGCGCAAGCCCCCGCCGCCTGAGGTGGCCATTCCCCGGATCGAGGGCGCGACCAGTGACGAGTGGACCGACTGGCATTGGTACACCACCGTCGTCAACACCAACTGCCGCGAGATCATCGACAACGTCGTCGACATGGCGCACTTCTTCTATATCCATGGCTCGCTGCCGACGCACTTCAAGAACATTTTCGAAGGCCATGTCGCGACGCAGTACATGAACGGCGAGGGTCGCCCGGATATCGGCGATCCCGGCGACTCGAAGTTGCTCGGAACCACCTCAGTCGCATCGTATTTCGGTCCATCGTTCATGATCGACGACCTGACCTACCATTATGAGGACGCTGATCACAAGACGGTATTGATCAATTGCCACTATCCGATCGACGCGAATTCCTTTGTGCTGCAGTACGGCATCATCGTCAAGAAGTCGCAGGCACTGCCCGGCGATCTGGCATTGGAGACCGCTGTCGGCCTCGGGGACTTCGTCAAGATGGGCTTCGAGCAGGACGTCGAGATCTGGAAGAACAAGGCGCGCATCGACAATCCACTGCTTTGTGAGGAGGACGGACCGGTCTACCAGCTTCGCCGTTGGTATCAGCAGTTCTACGTCGACGTCGCCGATGTGCAGCCCGACATGGTCGACCGGTTCGAGCACGAGCTCGACACGACCAGCCCGCATGAGGAGTGGATGAAGGTCGTCGAGACCAACCTCGCCGCGGGAACGACGTGATGGCTGTCCGGCCCGACAACCGACTCGCCGACTCCCCGATGGTGCCGGTCGCCTGCAGCCGGTGCGGGGCGCGCGTATTGGCACGCAAGAGCAGTTGGAATCAGACCAGCGTGCAGTGGAATGCCGAGGCGTCGGCGCGATGCCAGGAGCGGCGCGATGCGCAGAACCTGGCCGCGCACTCGGCACGGGGTCTGTTCCTCGCGTGCTCTGCGCTTGTCGATTCGATTGTCGACGCGGTCTGCAATGGCGATCTGCCGGTCGTCGACGAATCGATGCCGGTCAGCACGTAGCGTCGTACGCGTGACACACAGTGTGCCGCCCGTGGCGGTCGTGACTGGGGCGAGCCGTGGCGCAGGACGCGGCATCGCCGCTGCCCTTGTTGCCGACGGTTGGCGGGTCTATCTGACCGGCAGAACGGTGACCGATCCGGGCGACGGTGGAATTGCGGTGCAGGTCGACCACACTGACGACGCCGCGGTTGGCGCTCTGTTCGCGCGAGTCGAAGGGGAGAGTGGCCGGCTCGATCTGTTGGTGAACAACGCCGCTGCCATTCACGACGATCTGACGAGTCCAAAGCCGTTCTGGGAGAAGACACTCGAACTGGCGGATGTGCTCGACGTTGGGCTGCGGTCGGCGTATGCGGCGTCTTGGCACGCCGCATCTCTGCTGGTGCGTCAGGACCGCGGCCTGATCGCGTTCACGTCGTCACCCGGATCGGTGTGCTACATGCACGGCCCGGCGTACGGCGCGCAGAAGGCAGGCGTGGACAAGCTGGCCGCAGACATGGCAGTGGACTTCCGTGGCACCGGCGTGGCCGCGGTGTCGATCTGGATGGGAATCCTGCTCACAGAACGGTTCCGCAGCGCGTTCGAGGGACATCCCGAGGCCCTCGCAGAGACCGCCAAACACGCCGAAACGCCGGAATTCACTGGGCATTTGATCAACGCGCTGTACCACGACCCCGACCTCGCCGAGCTGTCTGGGCACACCGTGATCGGCGCGGAGCTGGCGCAGCGCTACGGCATCACCGATGAGGACGGACGGCAGCCACCGTCGCACCGCGAGATGTTGGGCGCGCCGCGGGAGCCCAGTCCGGTGATCGTCCGCTGACCCAGGGCGCTGTCGATCTCGACGGGAACTCAGGCGTACTGCAGCTCGCGGACCGGGCGGGGCGCGGGACGCAGGGGCCGCACCTGCTGCAGCGTCGGCGCGACCCGCTGCGGGCCGTCCTCGACATTGCGCCAGATGCCCATAGCGGTCATCCGCACCGGCGCGGCCAGGCGTTGGTCGAACGCCATCCGGCTCATCGGACCGCATACGGACACCGCCGCGACGGCTTCCCCCGGCTCGCCGATCGGTGCTGCGACACAACCGAATCCGGCGATCGACTCCTCACGGTCGAACGCCACCCCGTGCGCACGAACCTTGGCCAATTCGACGGTCAGTTGGGCAGGCGTGCCGATCGAGTACCTGGTCTTGCGGGTAGCCAGATCGACGACGTCGGCCCGGTCGTTGTACGCAAGCATTGCTTTGCCGACGGCCGCGCAGTGCGCAGGCTGGCGTCCACCGACGCGGGTCGGGATCGCCGCGATCATCCGGTCACCGATTTTCTCCAGGTACACCACGTCCGGGCCGTCCAGGACCGCCAGGTGAACGACCAGTCCTGTGGTGCGGTGCAGATCGTGCAGCAGGGGAGTCGCGGCGCGGTGCAACCGATCTTGGTGTACGGCAAGCGATCCGAGTTCGACTAGCCGCATGCCGAGCTCGTACTCGCGGCCGCTTCTGCGCAGCCATCGCAGCTGAACCAAACGCTCGAGCATCCGGTGCGCTGAGGACCGGGGCAGGCCGGTGCGACGCACGATCTGGGCGAGCGTCAGTCGGCCCGGGCCGTCGAAGGCGTCCAACACCAGCGACACCCGATCGATGACGGCACTGGGAGTGGTGGGTTCGACGGTCACGGTCACGACGCCTCCTTGCGTGTATATGACTAATAGAAATATGACTATTTGTACCATGCCGAGGTGGTCGCTGTCACACAGACGCGCGAAATTGACACGGCTAACTCAGATGTGCAGCGTTGACCTGCGTGAATGCCGGAGAAGAGGGAGCGATCAGCCCTTGGCGACGGCGCGGCCGGCGCGCCGGCCGTAGAAGCTGCCGTCGCCGAGCGAGATGCCGCTGGCGTAGCCCCACGCCGCCACGCCCGCCGTGCAGCGGCCCGCCGCATACAGGCCGGGGATCGGTTCGCCACTGACATGCAACACCTCGGCGTCGAGCGTGGTCTGCAGGCCGCCCAGCGTGAATCCAGCGCAGCTGGCCCGCAGATCGACCGCACCGACGGGTGTGCCGATCGGCTTCAGCCATTCGGATTTTTTGTGTAGCAACGGATCCTCGCCGCGCGCGGCGGCGTCGTTGTACACACTGACCGTGGCCTGCAATGACCCGGCCGGCAGTCCGATCTCGCCTTCGAGTTCGGCGACCGTGTCGCAGACCCACGTCGCAGGCCGTTTGAGGAACGGCGTCGCGGAGGTCGCGGCCATGGCCTCTTCCTGCGCGTCGCCGTCGATGATCAGGTACGCGGTGTCGTCCTGGTGGTAGAGCGTGAGTTGTCCGATGCGACCGGAGTACATGTCCTCAGGGACGTAGCGCTGACCGCGCCCGTTGACGAGGATGCCGCGGGCGGTCTGCTGGGGGTCGATCAGGAAGGCCACCTCGGTGGCGTCCATGTGGGCCAAGTCGGCACCCAACGCCTGGGCCATCCGGATCGCTTGCCCGTCATGCTGTTCGATCGACGCAGCCGGACGCCCGACGAGCCGCGGCGCGTACTGAGCGAGCATTGCGTCGTTGTACGCGAAGCTGCCCGAGGCAAGAACGACGCCCCGTCGTGCGCGAATGGCGAGGGGCTTACCGTACTGACGCGCGATGAGCCCGGCCACGCGGCCGTCGGACTGCACCACCGACGCCGACGCATGGACGTCGTACACGGCCCGCACGCCTAATGACGTGGCGGTGTCGACCAGCGGCTTCATCAGCATGTAGCCGGCACTCGCTTCGCCCGCGCGCTTGTTGGCCATCTGCGGAATATGGCCGCGCGGAGAGGGTTTCGCGATGGTGTTGAACGGGAACGCGTTCTCACCACCGGTGAACATCAGGCCTTCGTCCCCGGGTGGCTCCCAGCCGGGCTCGCCCCAGAACACCGGTTTGAACGGCACACCGCACCGCACCAGCCACTCGAAATGATCAACGCTGCCGGCGCAGTAGTCGCCGACTCGGTTCGCATCGGCACCCGGCCCCATCGCCGCGTTGAGGAACGCGGCCATGTTGTCGACGGAATCGTCAAAGCCGCAGGCCTTTTGCAGCGGTGTCCCGCCGCCGAGGTAAATGAATCCGCCCGCCATGGCGGCCGCCCCACCCCACCCTCCGGTCCGTTCGACGACGAGGACGTCGGCGCCGACCGACGCCGCCTCGACCGCAGCGGCGGCACCGGCGATGCCGTACCCCGCGATCACGACGTCGGCTTCGAGATCCCAACTCTCGATCTGATCGGCTGATTTGGGGTAGACGTCGGTATCCATCGGCTAGATCCGCATCGCCGCAGGCGGCTCGCCGACCCACTGGTGGCCCCAGTAGCTGTCGGCGGTGATTTCCTCTGCGGTGTAATACCTTTCGTCCACGCGCATGCCGTCGGTGCCGAACTCGATGTCCCAATCGCCGGGTGCGCGGACGTAGAAGGACACCATCTTGTCGTTGGTGTGGCGGCCCAGCGTCGAGGACAACTGGAAACCCTCCGCGTTCACCCGGTCCAGCGCCTGCCCGACTGCGTCGAGGCTGTCGACTTCGACCATGACGTGGACGAGACCGGGCTTGTCTTGGTTCATTGCGGGACAGATGGCCAGGCTGTGGTGCCGTTCGTTGATGCCGAGGAACCGGACGCGTATCGGGCCGAATTCGGGCGGCGCGGGCACCCGGAATGCGCCGCGCGAGCGGAAGCCCAAGACACCGGTGTAGAAGTCGAACAGGCCGCTTGGATCGATCGCAGGCACTACCACATGGCCGAGACCCTGATCGCCGGTGACGAACCGCGCCCCGAAGGGTGTGACGACCGGGCTGTGATCGAGCACCGCACCGTGGAACACTTCCAGCGTCGTACCCGCGGGGTCCTCGAACGTGATCACTTCCTCGACCCGGCGCTCGTCTGCCTCGGCGGCCGACAGTTCCTTGAACGCGACACCGGCGGCGTCCAACGTGACCTTGACTTCCTCCAGCGCGGCGTGGTCGCGTACCTCCCAGCCGACGGTCAGTACCCGGTCGACGTCGCCGGGGGCCACGATGATGCGTGCCGCGCGCTCGTCCATCCGCAGGTACAGCGCCGACGGGTCGGAACCGTTGCCCTCGGCGAATCCCAGGACACCGAAGGCGAACTGACGCCACCGGTCCATGTCGCTGGCCGCAACGGTGATGTAGCCGAGGCTCTTGATAACGGTCATCAGATCAGCGCTCGCAGGGGACCCTCGGGGTCGACCCCGAACGAGCTCAGCGCGGACGCGTGGTAGGGAGTGCCGGGAATGTGAATCGCGTGAGCAAGACCGGCGTGCGCGTCGCGCCAGAAGCGTTGCAGCGGTTTGTCCATCCGCAACGCGTTGCCTCCCGAGCGCGCGAAGATCTGGTCGACCGCTGTGACCGCGCGCCACGCGGCGCGCACCTGCGTCCGGCGACCTGCGGCGCGGTCCTCGAACGACACTTCCTTGCCGGAGTCGACGATGTCGTAGATGCGGTCGACGTTGGCCAGCAGTTCCTGGCGAGCGGCGTTGATGTCGGCGGCGGCCTCACCGATCGCGTACATGACGTACGGGTCGTCCTTGACAGCGCCGTAGGCTCCGACCCGGTCGCGCTGGTAGTCCAGGTGCGCGCCGAGGGCTCCTTCGGCGATGCCGACCACGGCCGACGTGATTCCCAGTGGGAACATCGTCGACCACGGCATCAGGTACAGCGTCGACGTCATGCCGGCCTTGCGCTGCGCGGTGCCGTCCATCACCTCGGTGGCGTCCATCGTCCGGTAGGTGGGGACGAACGCGTCCTTGACGATGACGTCCTTGGATCCGGTTCCGCGCAGACCGACCACGTTCCACGAGTCTTCGACGATCTCGTAGTCCTTGCGCGGCAGGATCATGTGCAGCATCTGCGGCGGCATCAGCGGCTTGCCGTCGGAATCGCCGAGCATCGCCCCGAGGATGATCCACTCGCATTGGTCGGTTCCCGAGCTGAACTGCCATCGGCCGTTGAAGATGTAGCCGCCGTCGACCGGCTTGGCCACCCCCTGCGGTGCGTACGGCGAGGCGACCCAGGTGTCCACGTCGTTGCCCCAGATCTCCTCGGCCACGCGGGGATCGGCGTACGCCAACTGGTAGGGGTGCACACCGACCACACCGTTGATCCACCCTGCAGCAGGGTCGAGCGACGCGGTGGCCATCACGGTTTCGGCGAACTCGCGTGGGTGGACCTCGTAGCCGTTGTACTTGGCGGGCTGCAGCAGCCTGATGTTGCCCGCCGCCTTCATTGCCTTGGTCGTCTGGTCGGTCAACCGGCCGATGGTCTCCGCCTCGGCGGCCTGCTCGCGCAGTTGGCCGGCCATCTCCATCATCCGGTCGATTACCCGCTCGGTCATCGAAGTCTCCTTTGGCTGGAAACCCTGGACTTTAGTCCGGGGAGGAAGCCGATCCCAAGTGGTGCACGCGAGCTCCGACTGGGGATGTCGGTGGTGGCGGTTACGGTGCGGACATGTCGCGGTTTCGGCTGTTGCCGACTATTGACCAGGAGGAAGCCTTGTGGGCGCACTGCCGGGACGCGCGATATGTATGGAATTTGGCGGTGGAGCAGCAACGGCACTGGCAACCGGGCCGCATAGCTCCGGGCTATGTAGAGCAGTCGGCGCAGTTGACTGAGGCGCGCGCCGAGTACGCGTGGCTTCGGGCCGGGAGTCAGACGGTGCAGCAGCAGGCGCTGCGGGATTTCACGCAGGCGATGCGGAACTTCTTCGCCGGGACACACCGGCGCCCGACATGGCGCAAAGCCGGTGTGCACGAAGGCTTTCGGCAGGTCGGGTTGAAACCCCATCACATCGAACGGCTGAATCGCCACGTCGGTCGGGTGTGGGTGCCGAAGGTCGGATGGGCACGGCTCCGCCTGTCGCGACCGGTGCCCGAGGGTGTCAAGTCCTATCGAATTACCCGTGATCGGGCTGGCCGCTGGCATATCGCGTTCGCGCATGTCCCCGACCCGATCTGCGGTCCGAGGGATTGCAGCGTGGTCGGCATTGACCGCGGCGTTGCCGTGTCGGCTGCGCTGTCGACCGGCGAGCTGCTGCATGTACCTGGTTTGACTGCGGGTGAGTCGAAGCGGTTGAAGGTGTTGCAGCAGCGGCTGGGCCGCGGCAAGCGCGGTTCCAATCGCCGCGAGGAGACGAAACGTGCGATCGCGCGACTGAAGGCCCGTGAGAGGGATCGGCGCAAGGACTGGGTCGAGAAGACCACCACCGACCTGGCGCGACGGTTCGAGGTGATCAGGGTCGAGGCTCTTGACGTGCGGGCGATGACCCGGTCTGCGCGCGGGACCGTCGAGCAACCGGGCACGGGAGTCGCCCAGAAGCGCGGGCTCAACCGCGCAATCATGCGAAGTGGCTGGGGCCAGCTGATCGCACGGCTGCAGCACAAGGCTTTCGGCCGGGTTGAACAGATCCCGGCTGCGTACACGTCGCAACGATGCTCCGCGTGCGGGCACGTCGCACCCGGAAACCGCAAGAGCCAAGCGGTCTTCGAGTGCGAGGCCTGCGATGCTGGCCGGTGCAACGCCGACGTGAACGCTGCACGCAACATCGCCGCCGGACGGGCGGTGACAGCACGGGGAGACCTCGCCGGCGGGCGGTCTGCGAACCGTGAACCTCAACTCTGCCCTCCTGCCGCATAGCAACTGCGTGGGGTTGGAATCCCCTGGCGATGGCCAGGGGAGGACGTCAAGGTCTACCGCAACCGGCGTCGTCGGCGCCGCAGCAATCCCGGTCAGCGGAACTAAGGGAGCCATCAAAACTCGATGTGCACGATGTCGGAGACGGGTCTGGACCGGCAGGCCAGGATGAGGCCGGCCTGACGGTCTTCGGGATCGAGTATGTCACTGTGTGCCATGTCGACCTCGCCGGAAACGACGGTGCACACACACGAGCCGCAGCGCCCCTCGCGACATGAGTGGGGCACGTCGATGCCCGCCGCGAGCATCACGTCGACGAGCGTGGACTGGCGCGGCCAACTGATGTGATGCCGACGCCCGTCGAGTTCCACATCGGCGGTGGATTTCAGCGTGTCTTCAGCTATGGACATAGCAAGTCAGTGTGAGGGCGCGGCGGCTGGTGCAGGCGGTGGGCGCCCGATGTCCGGGAAAGTCGACAGTGAACGTCCAGTGACCGGGAAGCGGCGAACGGCGGCCGGCCGACACCACCTACCGTCCCGTTCGTGATCCTTGATGCCGTTGTCGTCGGTGCCGGCTTCGCGGGCCTGTACGCGTTGCACAAGTTGCGCTCGCAGGGGCTCTCGGTGCGGGTGTTCGAGGCGGCACCCGACATTGGCGGCACCTGGTACTTCAACCGCTATCCCGGCGCCCGCTGCGACGTCGAAAGCGTCGACTACTGCTACTCGTTCTCCGATGAACTGCAGCAGGAGTGGAACTGGACCGAGAAGTATGCGACGCAGCCCGAGATCCTGTGCTACCTCAACTGGGTCACCGACAAACTCGATCTGCGCAGAGACATCACGGTCAACACGAAGGTGACGTCGGCCGTGCTCGACGAGCAGACGTTGCGCTGGACGGTGACCACCGACACCGGCGAAACCGTGACCGCGCGGTTCTGCGTGATGGCCACCGGCGCGCTGTCAGCGGCGATCACCCCGAAGTTCAACGGGCTGCAGACATTCGAGGGCGAGCTGTATCACACCGCCCACTGGCCGCACGACGACGTCGACTTCGCAGGCAAGCGGGTCGGCGTCATCGGCACCGGATCGTCAGGGATTCAGTCGATCCCGATCGTCGCTGAACAGGCAGTGCAACTCTACGTGTTCCAGCGGACCCCCAATTACAGCGTTCCGGCGGGTAACAAGCCGCTGACTTCCGAGGACATCGCGGAGATCAAGGCGAATTACGCTGAACGCCGGCGGTTGTCGTGGCGCAGCGGCGGCGGCTCGCCACATATCGCCCACCCGAACAGGACGATGGACGTCTCGCCGGAGGAACGCCGCCAGGCGTTCGAAAACCGTTGGCAGTTGGGCGGCGTGCTGTTCGCCAAGACCTTCCCAGACCAAATGGTCGACCCTGTGGCCAACGAGGAAGCCAGGAAGTTCTACGAGGAGAAGATCCGCGCACTGATCGACGATCCGCAAGTCGCCGACATGTTGATCCCTGACGACCATCCGATCGGCACCAAACGGATCTGCACCGACAGCAATTACTTTCAGATATTCAACAGGCCAAACGTGGAACTGATCAGCGTGCGCAAGACGCCGATCCAGTCGATCGACGCCACCGGGATCAACACCACGGACGCGCACTTCGACCTCGACGTGATCGTGCTGGCTACCGGTTTCGACGCGATGACGGGAGCACTCTCCAAAATCGACATCGTCGGCCGAGGTGGACAGGTGCTGCGCGACGACTGGAGGCACGGTCCGCGCACCTATCTGGGCCTTGGGGTCGACGGGTTCCCCAACCTGTTCATCGTGTCGGGTCCTGGCGCTCCGGCGGTGCTGGCCAATATGGTGCTGCACGCCGAGGCCCACGTGAACTGGATCGCGGACTGCATCGACCATCTCGACAAGCACGGCTACGCGGGTATCGAGGCCCGGTTGGAGGCGGTGAACCTCTGGATCGCCGAATGCGCGGCGCGGGCCGAGGCTACCCTGTTTCCGAAGGCCGATTCGTGGTACATGGGCGCGAATGTTCCTGGTAAACCGAGGGTATTCATGTTGTTCGTCAGCGGATTCGCGGTCTACAACGACATCTGTGCCGAGGTCGCGGCGGCCGGCTATTCCGGTTTCGAACTGATCAAGGCACCCTGATGTCCGGACTGATTGACAAGGTCGTGGTGGTCACTGGTGCCGCCAGAGGGATGGGACGCGTGCACTGTGAGCGGTTCGCCGACGAAGGTGCCGATGTGATCGCGATCGACGTGCCCGCGGCGGCCGACGAATTGCGCGACACTGCAGCCGAAGTGGAGAAGCGGGGCAGGCGCTGCGTGGCGGGGTTGGCCGACGTCGCTGATCTCGAGGCGATGTCCGCGGTGGTCGACGCGGCTGTCGCCGACCTCGGCCGCCTCGATGTCATCGTGGCCAATGCGGGCATCTATCCCGCCGGTGCGCCGACGTGGGAGCTGACCGAGGAGGTTTGGCGCCGCACGCTCGATGTCAACCTGACCGGGGTGTGGCACACCGTGAACGCGGGTCTGACGCACTTCGGTGACCATGGCGGTGCGATCATCATCATCAGTTCCACCAACGGATTACGCGGTACCGCGAACACCGCGCACTACACCTCGTCCAAGCATGCCGTGGTCGGTCTGGCCCGAACATTGGCCAACGAATTGGGCGAGCAGGGGATCCGGGTCAACACTGTTCATCCCGGTGCAGTCGCGACCACGATGATCCTCAACGAGACGACGTTGAAGCAGTTGCGACCAGATCTCGAGAGGCCCACCGTCGACGACGCCGCGGCGATGCTGACAGCACGCCATCTGCTGCCGGTGCCGTGGGTCGAACCGGTCGACGTCGCAAACGCCGTGGTGTTCCTGGCCTCCGACGAGGCCCGCTACATCACCGGCACCCAACTCGTCGTCGACGCGGGCCTGCTGGGGAGGGCATGATGGGCGACCGGCTGAAAGGAAAAGTCGCCCTGATCACAGGCGCTGCAAGGGGGATCGGGCGTGCGCAGGCGGTGCGTTTCGCGCAGGAGGGTGCCGACATCATCGCGCTCGATGTCTGCGGTCCTGTCGACACCGTCATCGTTCCGCCCGCCACGCTGGCCGACCTCGACGAGACGGTCAGGTTGGTCGCCGAAGCGGGTGGACGGATCGTCGGCGAGGTCGTCGACGTCCGTGACACAGACGAGGTGCAGGCCGCGACCGACCGCGGTGTCGAGCAGCTGGGCGCGCTCGACGTCGTCTGCGCGACAGCGGGGATCACGTCGCGCGCCATGGCCGTTGATCTCAGCCAGAACGCTTGGCAGACAATGCTTGACGTCAACTTGACCGGCGTATGGGCAACGTGCCGCGCAACGGCGCCGCACCTCATCGACCGGGGCGCCGGTTCGATCATTCTGACGAGTTCCATCGCGGGTCTGCGCGGGTTGGTGGGGGTGGCGCACTACACCGCAGCGAAGCACGGTGTCGTCGGTCTCATGCGCAGCCTCGCCAAAGAGCTTGCACCCCATAACATCCGCGTCAACACGGTGCATCCGACAAACGTTGACACGCCGATGATCCAGAACGGCCATGTCCGGCGCGCGTTCCGGCCGGACCTCAAGCATGTCACCCGCGAGCAGTTCGCCGACGCGGCCCGTTCGATGAACATGCTCGCGATCCCATGGGTCGAACCGGTCGACGTCGCCAATGCGTGCCTGTTCCTCGCCTCCGATGAGGCACGCTACATCACCTCGGTCACGCTGCCGGTCGACGCGGGCAGCACCCAGCGCTGAACCCTATTCGCGCATCAAGAAAGACAGCACGGTGTCTTCGAACGCCTGCTTGGCCTCGATCATCGCCCAGTGCCCGCAATTGGGGAACACGTGAAGTTCGGCGTTGGGAATGGTGCGCATCGGGATCAGCGCCATGTCCAGCGGGCTGACGCGGTCGTCGCGCCCCCACGTCAACAGGGTGGGTGCCGCGACCTTGTGCATCATCGCCCACGGCATCGGCGCGTCCGATGCCCGCATCGCCGTCATCATCTGCTCGAACGCCGCCCTGCCGTACATTCGGCGGGCGCTCTCCAGCGTCGGCGGGTCGGTGGCCAGCGCCCACCGCTCCTCGATCAGCTCATCCGTCACCACTGCCGGGTCGTAGACCATCGAGTGCAGCCAGTCGACTAGCCGCTCGCGGCTCGGATTCTCGGTGAACTCCTGTAGAAGCCTGATGCCCTCGCTCGGGCCCGGCGTGAGGATGTTCGTCCCGATTCCGCCGATGGTGACGAGGCGTCGAACGTCGGCAGGCTTACGGATCGCGTAATTGATGCCGACGCCGCCGCCCATCGAATTGCCGATGATGTCAACGGAGTCGAGGCCCAGCGCCTCGACAAAGGTGCCCACGGCACCGTATGCGGTCACCATCGGGTGACCGCCGAAATCGTCGCTCACTCCGAATCCGGGGAATTCCAGAATCAGGCAACGGAAATGCGCGGCGAAGGTCCCGAGAATGCCGCGGAAGTTACGCCAGCCGGTGACACCGGGACCGGAGCCGTGCAGGAGCAGCAGGGGCGTGCCCTCGCCCGCTTCGTGATAACGCAGGACACCGGCGTCGATCGAAATCTCGCGAAGCGTGCCGTCGTAGGTCAATTCCACTGCCATAGATTGGCATCGTGGCACACGGATTCCATCGGTGGTCCCGGTCAGTGGGCGAGTCATGCTGACGCAATTGAGCTTTCCACGACGAAGGGGCACCCCTTGTGAGGGTGCCCCTTGCGTTTGTGAACGATCTACTTGACGTCGACGTAGATCGTCTTACCGGTGACCGTCGTTTCGAGGCTGTCACCCGGGTTTCCGGAATCAGTGCGGCTGTAGGTCTGGCCGGGCCGCACCGCGACCACAGTGGCCTGATCCAACGGGGTCGCACCGATGCGGTTGACGATCACGTTGTAGCCATCCGCCTGCAGCTGGTTGATGGTGTCCTGGGCGTTACCCGGACCGGTCGGGGCGGCGCCCGCCGGTGCAGCCACGCCGAGAACAGCGGCGGCCAATCCGCCGGCAAGTATGGAAGCGAATCCGAACTTCTTCATTGTTGGTGCCCTCATCTTTTTGTGCTTCTTCATTCGGACGCTGCAGCTACGTTGTCCAACCGACAAGATCAACGCTTTAATTCCATTGGCAGGATTTGATCTGCGGTTGGCAGTAATAAATCTGTTGACGCGTGTGCTTGGTCAGGAAGACGACAACGCGACCGACTGGCATGATCGTCCGATGGTGCTCAGCCATGCCGCATCCGCCACCGTCCACCGGCTGCCCGCGACGCCGCCGACCGTGCACTGGGGCTACTTCGACCCGCGACTGGAGCCCGTGCTGACCGTCTCGTCGGGAGACTTGGTGGCCATCGAGACCCTGACCCACCACGCCGGCGACGCCCCAGACCTGCTGATGGACGCGAGCATCGCCGACGTTTTCGGCCGCGTCACCGACCGTGGGCCCGGACCGCATCTGCTCACCGGCCCGATCGCCGTCGACGGTGCCCGCCCCGGCGACGTGCTGCAGGTCGACATCCTCGAGGCCACACCGCGGCTGCCGTACGGCTCCAATCTCGCGGCGCACTGGGGTTTTCTCTACGGCGAGATCCCGGTCGAACGCGTCACGGTCTACGAACTCGACGCGCAGGCCCACCTCGGGCGGGCCCTGTTCGGCTACGACTGGACCGCGACCCCGCTTGCCGACCAGCCCGGCACGATCGTCGAACCCGACAAGGACGCACGACAGCGCGCATTGCCGGGCGTCGTCGTCCCCCTTCGTCCGCATTTCGGCACCATGGGCGTGGCGCCGGAAACCCCACAGCGGGTGTCGTCGGTGCCGCCCGGTGACCACGGTGGCAATGTCGACAACTGGCGTATCGGGGCAGGCGGGACCATGTACTACCCGGTGCAGGTGCCCGGCGCCCTGCTGTCCATCGGTGACCCGCACGTCTCGCAGGGCGACGGCGAAGTCAGCGGCACTGCGCTCGAGGCATCGTTGAACGGCCTGCTGCGCTTCACAATTCGCCGCGACCTGCCGTTCACCATGCCGGTCCTGGAAACCGCCACCGAGTTGCTGGTGCACGGTTTCGGCGACACGCTCGATGGCGCGATGAAGGCCGCGGCACTGCGCACACACGGCATTCTGCAGGGATATTTCGGGCTTTCGCGGGCAGACGCCTACTCGTTCATGTCCGTCGCGGCCGACTTCACTGTGACGCAGGTGGTGGACCAGCGTCAGGGTGTGCATGGCCGCATCGACAAGCGCTGCTTTCCCCGCTGGATCGGGATACCGGCGTGAGCGGCAACGGGATTCGCTCGTTCACCTTCACTCCTGCCGACGGCGTGCCACCGGCGGTTGCGCCATTCGCTCATGCCACCGCCGCCGGACAGACTCTGTATGTGACCGGCCAGATGCCGACCGACGTCACCGGCGCCGTCGTGGGTGATTACGTTGCGATCCAGACCGATCAGGTGCTGCGCAACCTGATGCGCGTCACCGAGTTGTGCGGCGGGGGACTGGCCGACGTCGTCTCGGTCCGCGCCTTCCTTCTCGACTGGAATGACTACGGCGCCTTCAACGAGGCCTATGCGGCCTGGTTCCCCGACCGGCTGCCGTCGCGCACGTGTGTCGGCGTCACCGGTCTCGCAGTGGGCGCGCTCGTCGAGATCGACTGGGTGTGCTGGCGAAGCGACGGATGGGGGACCACAATCGGGTCATAAGCCCCGCGGGGCCAAAACGACGCCGCGGGTGGGTCCGTCGAGGAGGACACCATGACCATCCTCTACACACTCGCCGCGGCCGGCGCCGCCGGAATCGGCGTGCTCTGGCTGGCATTGCAGAACATCCGGGTCGTCAAGCAATTCGAACGAGGCGTCGTGTACCGGTTCGGGCGCGTCCAGAGCCGCGTTCGCGAACCCGGCCTGACGATGCTGATCCCGATCGTCGATCGCCTGCAGAAGGTGAACTTGCAGATCATCACGTTGCCGGTGCCCGCCCAGGACGGCATCACCCGCGACAACGTGACGGTGCGCGTCGACGCCGTCATCTATTTCAAGGTGGAGGATCCAGTGCGGGCGTCGGTCGACGTGCAGGACTATATGTCCGCGATCGGCCAGGTCGCGCAGACGTCGCTGCGCTCGATCATCGGCAAGAGCAACCTCGACGACCTGCTGTCCAACCGCGAACGGCTCAACCAGGGCCTCGAGCTGCTGATCGACAGCCCGGCGCTGGGCTGGGGCATCCACATCGACCGGGTCGAGATCAAGGACGTCGTGCTGCCCGACTCAATGAAGCGGTCGATCGCCCGGCAGGCCGAGGCCGAGCGTGAGCGGCGTGCCCGCGTGATCACCGCCGACGGCGAACTGCAAGCCTCCGAAAAGCTGGCCCAGGCCGCCGCGGTGATGTCAGTGGAGCCTGCGGCGTTGCAGCTTCGGCTGTTGCAGACCGTGGTCGAGGTCGCGGCCGAAAAGAACTCCACGCTCATCCTGCCGTTCCCGGTCGAGCTGCTGCGATTCCTCGAACGCTCGACACCGGACAAGGACGTCAAGGAGAGTGCGACCAACGGCGAGACGCCGGAACTGACCGCGCCCAAGGTTCCGGACGACGCCCGCGGCATCGCCCTCGACGGGCCGCTCGCCGACAGACGTTCCGGCCAGAACGCCTAGCACCGGCAACCGTTTGGGGCATGATCAGGGCCATGCCCCTTGACGCCACCGTCGTCGGTCGCTGGATCGAGGGCTACTTTGACGCCTTCGCGGCGTGCGCCCGCGGTCAAGGCGACATGGCCTTGTTGCTCGGCCACTTCGGTGTGCCCATGGTGGTCACCAGTGACGAGGGTGTCGTCACGCTGATGACCGACGACGAGGCCGCGGCGGTGATGCAGAGTCAGGTCGACGTGCTGAGGGCGCTCGGCTTCGACCACACCAAGGTGCTCCAGTCGGAAGTGACAGTGCTCAACGGCGCGTCGGCGCTGTATCGGGCATCGCTGTCGCGCCGAAATGCCGACGGTGGCGAAATCGACCGCCCAACGATCACTTATCTCGTCACAGACGATGTCGCCGGACCGCGGATCGTGTTGCTGGCCGCCCACGGTCAATGACTTACAGTGGCGCGCGTTCTGTCGGCGCGGCGGCGTCGAGCGCTGCGGACGTGGTCAGATCCAGGTCGACAACCATGGATTCAAGTGCGGCGCACCAGCTTTCGTAATACGGGCGCTGAGGGTCCTTGGCGATCTCGGCCATCAGCCTGTGGCGAAATTCGTCCCATGGCAGGCCAAGCGTGTCGACGAGGGCGACCGCGATCGCCAACGCGCGTGCCTGCCAAGGCGCTTCGAAGACGAGCTCGCCGTTGTCGCGGGGCAGCGATTCGTCGTCAAGCCCGCTCGTCACAGCCGCTGCACCCCGATCATCGAGTCGCGGGTGACGATCCCGGCGAGCTGTTCCTCTGACATGTCGTCCGTCCCGTCCGGGCGCATCGGCAACACCAGATAACGCGCCTCCGCGCTGGAGTCCCACACCCGGATTTCGACGTCGGCGGGGATGTCCGTACCCATCTCGGCGAGCAGTTTGCGGGGTTCGCGCACCGCACGTGTCCGGTAGGGGGCGGCCTTGTACCACTTCGGCGGCAGCCCCAGGGTGGGCCACGGGTAGCAAGAGCACAGCGTGCAAACCACCAGGTTGTGCACCTTAGGCGTGTTCTCGACAACCACCATGTATTCGCCTTGAAGTCCTTCGAAGCCGAGTTCGGCGATCGCGGCTGTGCCGTCCGCGAGGAGGCGCTCTTTGTAGGCCGAGTCGGACCACGCCCGGGCGACGACTCTAGCGCCGTTCATCGGGCCCAGGCTGTCCTCGAAATTCTGCACGATCTGGTCGAGGGCGTCGATGTCGAGGATGCCCTTTTCGACGAGCACCGACTCGATCGCGGCAACCCGCGCCTCGATCGGCGCGAGTTCGGTGGGGTGATGGTGGTCGGCGGTCATCGCGGATCCTCGAGGTAGCGCTCGAACAGGTCGACATGCATGACCTCGCCGTCGGCTCCGGCCTCGCCCCACAATTCGCGGGGCGTGAACTGCACCGAATAGAGGGGGTCGGCGACTTCTCCACCGCCGTGCGCCGCGATGTCGTCGATGTTGTGGACGCCGTCGAAGCGGACGACGGTGCCACGCTTGCCCTGCACATAGCGCGGCGCGCGGGTGTGTCCGGGCGGGTGCCATGCGCGTACGCGGACCTCGTCGCCGACCGCGTAGCGGGGGGAGGTGTGCGGGGTGAGGTCCTCCGGCAGCACACCGCGATCGGGCCGGGAGAGCGGGAAGCGTCCGCCGGCCCGGCGCTCGAGCTCGTCTTGCGTGGTGAAGCCGGAATCGACGGCCATCGTCGTCGCGCCGGTCAACCAGTGCTCGTAGTACGGCGACGAAAGGTAGTGCTCGGGTGCCATGCGTTCGATCGAATGGCGGAACCGTCCGCCGGGGACTCCCTGCGAAGCGACGAAACCCAACATCACCCGGAAGGCGCGCCGCTCCCAATCCTCGGCGAACAAAGGTTCGCTCGTCTCGTACTCGACTGGGCCGAACCCGTCCAGGCCGCCCAGATCGTGAACGCCGTCCACACCGAGAAATCCTACGGCGATCGTCTTGTGAAGATTCGAACTTTTCGTCGCCGCGCCGCGTATCAAGGGTGCACACCAATCGCAGAGGGGGCGATATGCGGGCGCATATCCGTTCGTCTGTCATTTCGGGCATCGCCACGATCGGCATCGGCGCGCTTGCCGTTGCGCCAATGGCGCCACCGCCGGAACCTCACGCACCGCCCATCGTTTCCCGCGACGTACAGCTGACGGCCGCGGGGCCCCCGCTCGGGGCGATCCCACTGGCCTTCATCCGTAATCAGATTCAGTACTGCAGCCTGATCTGCCCGTTCGCCGTGCAGTTGGCTACCACCGTGCCGATCGCCGCAGCGCAGACACCGGTCACGTTCGTGGACGCGCTCGCGTCGACGCGTTCGCCGCTCAAGGCGATCGGCATCGCAGCCGCATCGGTGACCGGTCCGGCGAACGCCGCAATCACACCGCTCATCAACAACGACGTGTTTCTAGTGGTGCCGAAGGCATTTCACGCGCTCGACGTCGCCATCGTGGAGGGTTTCAACGTCGCTGGGGCGGTATTGACACCGGGCGAGTTCATACAGGCGGTCCAGACCGGGCGCACGAACATCCTCAACGCCCTCAATCAGCCTGTCGGCCCACCGACGACGCCTACGGGCGCCACAAACATCTTGCAGGTCGTGTCGGTCGCTGCGGTCGATGTCACGACTGCTGTGGCGTTCCAGGCCGGTGAACTGCTGCTCGCGGGCGTGGTGCAGATCGCCGACGCCTCGGCGCAGGAACTGGCTCAAACGGGCCATCCCGCGGCGGCGCTGGCGGCAGGGGTTGCTGAGACGCGCCAAGTGGTCGCCACGGCGAGCGCCCCCGTCGTCTCGGCGGTGAACACCGCGGTGACGAACATTCGCAACTCATTGCACGATCCATTCCCGGCTGCGGCGGCGGTGACATCCCCATCGGCCCGAAGGCTTGCGGTCAAAACCGACGAGCCGAAGAAGTCGGACACCCCCACCACGAAGAAGTCAGCGCAGCCGGCGGTGACGGCCGTATCCGAAAGTCGAAGTAGTAAGCGGGATTCGGATGAGGCGACCTCAACGAGCCTGTCCACTCACGCTGTCGCGAATGTCGAGCATCCGGCCAAGAACGAGCACAGGAATCCGGGAAGCACAAGTGACGACCACCGAGGCAACCATCGCCGTGCGAAGGCAAACTAGTCCAGCACTCAGCCGGGTATCGGAAACAAGCCTCTGAACCAGTCAGCCAATGCCTTGTCGCCCGTGAGGCGCAACTGTCCACTCGAAAGCGCGTCGTCGACTGAGCCGTCGGGATTCAGCAGCGAAAGCAGCGTGGTCTGGTCGGTATCGAGGATGAGATCCGAATTCTCTGGATCACCGCGACTGATGTCCAGCCGGCCGTCTTCGATACGGACACGGAAATGTACGTCACCGAAGTACAAGCCGAGCGTCGCACTCTCGCCGTCAGCGGGCGGGTGGAATCGCGTCTTGAGCGACAACATCAGCGAGTCCGGTCCGAGCGGCAAGTCGTAGCGCATCAGCGGGGACTTGTGCACCCACTGAGCCAGCTCGAGGATGATCGGCTCGAGTTCGGCCCCCCAGTCGGTGAGCTCGTAAACCCAGGTGGCCGCCGGTGGTCCGAGGCGACGCCGACGCACCACTCCCGCCTCGCTGAGATCGCGCAGCCGCTGTGTGAGGACGTCGGAACTCGCGCCGTGCAGGCCCGTCAGGAGATCGGTGAAACGCTTCGGGCCCAGCACCAATTCCCGCACCACGAGAAGGGCCCATCGCTCGCCGATGACGTCTAGGGCCTGTGCGATCGCACAGCCGTCCTCATACTTTCGTCTACCTACCACGACAACATCCTACCAGCATAAATCGGTCATACCGACAAGATACTTGGTTTTTCCAAGTATACAGATGTATTGTCCAAGTGTCGGTTTCCCGACAACCAACAAGGAGATGAGGAAATGCCCGTATTCACCATCGATGCGCCTCTCGGAGCAGGCAGGGACGCGAAGCAGAAGATGATGCAAGAGATTCACGATGCGCTTGATGAGGCGTATCGCTTCCCCGACACCCGCGGTTGGCTCCGGGAGTATCCAGCCGAAAACGTTTCCCAGGACGGGCGGGTGCTGGCGGAGCAGGTGCGACCTGTGTGCTCGCTCGAGGTTCCCGAACTGGTCAGCCTCGACGCCAATCGCAAACTGGTGCAAAAGATCGAGAAAGCGATCGGTGAGGCATACACCGGCGTTGCCAACGTCGACGAGGTGCTCGTGCTCATCAACCACTACCCCTTGCGCAATGTCGGCTGGCGGCACAGCCTGCAGTCCGACAAGCCGGAGATCGTCGCTGCCTTCGATCAACTGAACGCTAACGCCGAATGAAACCCGAACCGGGGCCGGGAATTTGCGCCCGGTCCCGGCTTGGGCCGTGGACAGACACCGAGGCTGAATCAGTCGGTTGGGTCGTCGACGGTCGCGGGCTGATCCTCGGTCGTCGGCTCCAGAGACAATGCGACGCCGAGGGCCAGGAAGAAGATGATGAAAAGCGGCCCGCCGAGATAGAAGTTCATCGCGCCGCCCGGCGAGATGAAGCTGGCCGGCGGCCCGATGATCGTGATTGTCTCGATCAGCTGCTCGACAGCGAACACCGCGGCGACAATTCCGAGCCACCGCGGGAATCGACCTTCGTTGGCGGCCAATAGGATTGGTCCCGCGACCATGATGTCGGCAACGGTAAGGATCGGCCCCCACATCGCTACGACGTCTGCGAGCGTGCGCGCCGTTGCCGATCCGAGCACGTCGGGGTGTAGCGCCAGTCCTGCGTTGAACCACATCGCGATGAACACCTCGACGAGCACGACGGCCGAACCGATGGTGAAAACATGGGCCGACGGGCCCGTCAGGCGATCACGCGCATAGCCGAGCACCACGACCAACGCCAACAATCCGAACGTGACCAACAGCACCTGCATTCGCATCGCGCCGGAATGCGCATGGACGTGCGAGACGATGTCGTAGCCCGGCCTGTCGATGCCGGGAAGCGTCGGAACGATGAGCAGCGCAGCGGTGAACAGCACCGCAAACGCGATACCAGCGATCATCGGGGTGCGACGATCCATATCGACTCACTGTAGACAACGCGACTATCCACAAGCGGGATTTCATCCACAGGGCGCGTTGCCGTGCCCCCGCGTTCGGCCGAGAGGTCCGACTGCGCGCCTACTTTGACCGCATGCGAACCGAATTGCCCGCCGAGCGACTGCAGCGCCGTCTCGGTGCCGACAGTGAATCGCCTGCCGACGGCGACGGTGAACCCGACACTCCGCTGTCGCGGTGGCTGCCCGAGACGACCAAGCCCGACGGCACCGCCGGCTGGGTCGCGGCAATCAGGGCGGACCCCGGCCGGGCTGGTGTCATTTCGTTGGCGGTCGTCGGCGTCATCGCAGTGCTGGTCACCGTCTTCACGCTGATGCGCGACAAGCCACCGCCGGTAGCGTCGGCCAAACTGCCGCCGGTGGAGATGGTTTCGTCGGCCAGTCCAACCCCGGGACCCGCGCCACCGAACGCTGCCGGACCGGTGGTCGTCAGCGTGGTTGGCCTCGTGCACAAGCCAGGACTTGTCACGTTGGCGCCGGGAGCGCGAATCGCCGACGCGCTCGCCGCGGCAGGCGGCGCACTCGACGGTGCCGATTTGATCGGCCTGAACATGGCGCGGAGAGTCACCGACGGTGAACAGCTCATCGTCGGGATCGCCGCGGCGCCCGGGCAGCCCGCGACGATGGGCAGTTCGATCAGTTCCACCCCTGCCGCGGCCGAGCCGGCGGGCAGCCCTCCTGCAGGTGGAAAGCCCTCCGCGCCAGACGGTTTGGTCGATCTGAATGTGGCATCGGTGGAGGAGTTGGACGCCCTGCCGGGGATTGGCCCTGTAACCGCGGCGGCCATCATCGCCTGGCGTGACGCCAACGGGCGGTTTACCAGCGTCGACCAGCTCGGCGACGTGGACGGCATCGGGCCGGCGCGGCTGGACAAGCTGCGTGACCTCGTCCGTATATGAAGCCTCGGGATACCGGCATCGCCAGGCTGGATCTGCGGCTGGTCCCGGCCGCTCTCACCAGTTGGGCCGCGACAGCTGCCGGAATCCTATGGCAGGCAGGCGGTTCGGTGCTGGTCGTCGTCCTGTCGATCGCCGCGACGGCGGCGGTTGGGCGGTGGGGTAGTGGCCGCCGGGAGGCCGGTCCCAATGTCGGTGCACTCCTCAGCGGTGTCGTCGCGGTGGCGGTGGTCGGCACTGCATTCGCCGTCGCGGTCGGGCTACGCGTTGGTGAACTGCGCCATCATCCGATCGTCGAGCGATACGGCACGGTCGCCACCGTCGTCGTCACGCCGAGCGAGACACCTCGCTCGCTGGGCGGTGGTCGGATGATGTTCCGCGGGTCGCTGCAGCGGATCGACGTGAGTGAAACGTCGGGCAGGGTAGTCGTTTTCACGCGAGCCGTGGAGTTCGGCGAACTGACGGCAGGCCGGCCCGCGAGTTTCCGCGCCCGCATCGGCCGACCGAGCCGACGAGACCTGACCGTCGCAGTGTTATCGGCAACGGATCAGCCGCGGCTGGGCGAAGCCGCGACCATCGACAGGGTCGCGCATGGCATCCGCACTGGCTTCGCGGATGCGGCACGGACCGCGTTGCCCGTCGATCAAGCGGCGATGCTGCCCGCGCTGGTGCTGGGCGACACGTCGACGTTGAATGCGCAGACCGTGGAGGAGTTCCGGACGTCCGGGTTGACTCACTTGACCGCGGTGTCGGGCGCCAACGTGACGGTCGTCTGCGGGGCGGTGTTGATGTCGGCGTCCCTGTTCGGGCCCAGGCTGGCCGTCGCACTGGCCGCGGTCGCGCTGGTGGCGTTCGTCATCGTCGTGCAGCCGTCGGCCAGCGTGCTGCGAGCTGCCGTGATGGGCGCCATCACGCTGCTCGCCGTGGTGTCACACCGGCGCAGGCAGGCCATCCCCGTCTTGTCGGCCAGCGTGATCGTGCTGATGATCGCCGCTCCTGAACTGTCCGTCGACGTTGGATTCGCGCTGTCGGTGGCGGCGACGGCGGCGCTGGTCGTGATCGCACCGGTGTGGTCGCGGCGGCTGGTGGAGCGTGGCTGGCCCAAACCGTTGGCCGACGCGGTCAGCGTCGCGGTCGCCGCTCAGCTGGTCACCGCCCCGCTGGTCGCGGGTATATCGGGGGCGTTCAGCGTGTTGGCGGTTATCGCCAACCTCGCCGTTGCGGCCGTGATCCCGCCGATCACGGTCGTCGGCACGGCGGCCGCCGCCCTGAACCCACTGTGGCCGTCGGGTGCGCAACTGCTGATCCGGTTCACCGGACCCGAGTTGTGGTGGCTGCTGCGGGTGGCGCGGTGGGCCGCAGGCGTGCCGGGTGCGTCGATCAGGGTGCCGTCGGGTCTGCTCGGCGTGGTGTGTGTCGCCGTCGCAAGCGTCGCCGCGGTGGTGGCGTGGCGGTGGCGAGCCGTCCGCATCGGTGCGGGCCTGGCCGCGATGTGCCTGCTCGCGTGGACGCTGTCAGGGCTGTCGGGCGGCCATGACACGATCGTCAGGTGAGCGAAGAGGTCGCGGGCCTACACCTGGTGTTGGGCGACGAGGAACTGCTTATCGAGCGTGCGGTTGCCGCCGTCCTTCGGCAGGCACGCAAGCAAGCCGGCACCGACGACGTCCCGGTGGATCGGATGCGGGCCGGTGAGGTCAGCACCAGCGAGCTGGCCGAACTCCTCAGCCCGTCGCTGTTCGCCGATGAGCGCGTCGTGGTACTCGAAGCCGCCGCGGAGGCCGGAAAAGACGCGGCCGCGCTCATCGCCGACGCCGCCGCCGATCTGCCACCCGGCACCATGCTCGTCGTCGTGCACTCCGGCGGTGGCCGCGCAAAGGCGCTGGCTGATCAACTGAAAAAGCTTGGTGCGCAAGTACATCCATGTGCGCGCATCACGAAGGCTGGTGAACGTGCCGATTTCGTCCGGAAAGAATTCCGGGCGTTGAAGGTCAAGATCACCGACGACACCGTCACCGCTGTGCTCGACGCGGTCGGCTCCGACATTCGCGAATTGGCCGCTGTGTGTTCGCAGTTGGTCGCCGACACCGACGGCACCGTCGACGCCGCCGCGGTTCGGCGCTACCACTCCGGCAAGGCGGAGGTGAAGGGCTTCGACATCGCCGACAAGGCAGTTGTTGGCGACGTCGCAGGCGCGGCGGAGGCGCTGCGCTGGGCGATGATGAGCGGCGAGCCGCAGGTGGTGCTGGCCGATGCGCTGGCCGAGGCCGTGCACACCATCGCAAGGGTTGCGCCGCTGTCCGGCGATCCGTACCGGCTCGCGGCCGAGCTTGGGATGCCGCCGTGGCGGGTGCAGAAGGCGCAGAAACAGGCGCGCCGATGGTCCCGCGGTTCGATCGCCGAGGCCATGCGGCTGGTCGCGACGCTGAACGCTGACGTCAAGGGCGCCGCAGCCGATGCGGACTACGCGCTGGAGGCGGCGGTCAGAAACGTCGCCGAACTTGTGGCGGACTGATCAGATCTTGTTGAACGCGCGAGAGAGCGCCGACTTGCGGTTGGCCGCCTGATTCTTGTGGATCACGCCCTTGCTGGCGGCCTTGTCCAGCTTGCGGCCGGTCGCGACCAGCAACTCGCCGGCCTTCTCCTTGTCGCCCGACGCGACGGCCTCACGGAATCCACGGACCGCCGTGTGAAGCGACGACTTCACCGACTTGTTGCGCAGTCTGCGGCGCTCGTTGGTGCGATTGCGCTTTTCCTGCGACTTGATGTTGGCCACGCGGTAATTCCTTCGAAATCTGAGTTGGGTTACGTAAGTCTGTTCGCGCCGCGCCTCACGGCGGGCAGCGACTGTTCAGGCTACCAGTGCGCTACCCGATCTCCCAAAGCGAGGCCGCCTGGCCTGCCGAAAGGGCACCGCCATTGAACGGCGAAAACGTCACAGTTGGTGCAGCATGTGATGGGTGAGCCTTCGAACCTTGCCAACCGAGACCGCACGGACGACGCGCAGCAACGGGCGGGCGTCCAAACGGTATGACGGCATCTTCGACGGCTACAAGAACGTGGACCGCTATTCGCAGGCCTTCGATGAGATGTTCGACGGCGACGGCAACGTCCGCGGCCCGTACAAGGGCATCTTCGCCGAGCTTGCTCCGTCCGACGCCTCGGAGCTGGCTGCCCGTGCCGATGCGCTCGGCCGCGCTTTCATCGACCAGGGCATCACATTCTCGCTGTCCGGCCAGGAGCGCCCATTTCCGCTGGATCTCGTCCCGCGGGTCATCTCCGCGGCCGAGTGGACGCGGCTCGAGCGGGGCATCACGCAGCGCGTCAAGGCCCTCGAGCACTACCTCGACGACATCTACGGCGAGCAGGAGATCCTGCGTGACGGCGTCATCCCGCGCCGGCTCGTCACCTCGTGCGAGCACTTCCACCGCGAGGCCGCGGGCATCGTGCCACCCAACGGTGTGCGCATCCACGTCGCGGGCATCGACCTGATCCGCGACGCCAAGGGTGACTTCCGAGTGCTCGAGGACAACCTGCGCTCACCGTCGGGCGTCTCGTACGTGATGGAGAACCGCCGCACGATGGCGCGCGTCTTCCCGAACCTGTTCGCGACGCATCGGGTGCGCGCGGTCGGCGACTACTCGTCACACCTGCTGCGCGCGTTGCGCAACGCGGCGGCCAACAACGTCGCCGATCCGACGGTGGTGGTGCTGACGCCCGGGGTCTACAACTCCGCCTACTTCGAGCACTCGCTGCTGGCTCGCCAGATGGGTGTCGAGCTGGTGGAGGGCCGCGACCTGTTTTGCCGCGACAACACCGTCTACATGCGCACCACCGAAGGCGAGCGTCAGGTCGATGTCATCTACCGCCGCATCGACGACGCCTTCCTCGACCCCATGCAGTTCCGGCCTGACTCGGTGCTCGGGGTGGCAGGCCTGCTCAACGCCGCCCGCGCAGGCAACGTCGTGATTTCCAGCGCGGTCGGCAACGGCGTTGGCGACGACAAACTGGTGTACACCTACGTGCCGACGATCATCGAGTACTACCTGGGCGAGAAGCCGCTACTGGCCAACGTCGAAACCTACCGCTGCTGGCTCGACGACGAACGTGAGGAAGTCCTTGACCGGGTCGCCGAGCTCGTGATCAAGCCGGTGGAGGGCTCCGGTGGCTACGGCATCGTGTTCGGCCCGGACGCGTCCGATAAGGAACTGGCCGCGATTACCAAGAAGATCCGCGGCGACCCGCGCGGCTGGATCGCACAGCCCGTCGTGCAGTTGTCCACTGTGCCGACGCAAATCGACGACAAGCTCGCACCCCGCCATGTCGACCTGCGTCCGTTCGCGGTCAACGACGGCGACGAAGTGTGGGTGCTGCCCGGCGGGCTGACCCGGGTCGCGCTGCCCGAGGGCTCGTTGGTGGTCAACTCCAGCCAGGGTGGCGGGTCCAAGGACACCTGGGTGCTTGCGTCGCGTGCCTCGGTCGCCGACCGTGAGCTGGCCGCGGCCGAAGTGGTGCGGTCGCTGCCCAAGGCGGCCAAGGGCACCAAGGCCGACAACGGCTCGGACGGGTCGTCACAGCAGCAGCAACAGCAGCAGTCGCAGGCGGTGCGGCCGGTGACCGGCTCGAGTCAACAGCAACAACAACAACAGCAGCAGTAGGCGGTGATGAACTGATGTTGGCGCGCAACGCTGAATCGCTGTACTGGATCGGCCGCTACGTGGAGCGAGCCGACGACACCGCCCGCATTCTCGACGTGACGGTGCACCAACTGCTCGAGGATTCGAGCGTCGACCCGGACCAGGCGTCGCGCACCCTGCTGCGCGTACTGGGCATCGGGGCGCCCGCGCAGCAGCTCGATGTGTGGTCGTTGACGGACCTGGTCGCGTTCAGTCGCGACACGACGGGCGGCTGCTCGATCGTCGAATCCATCTCGGCCGCGCGGGAAAACGCTCGCGGGGCAAGAGAAGTCACGTCAACCGAGATCTGGGAGTGCCTCAACACCACCTACAATGCGTTGGCCGAACGCGAGCGCGCCGCCAAACGTCTTGGGCCGCATGAGTTCTTGTCCTTTGTCGAGGGGCGCGCCGCTATGTTCGCAGGTCTGGCTGACTCGACGTTGAGCCGCGACGACGGCTACCGGTTCATGGTGTTGGGCCGCGCCATCGAGCGCGTCGACATGACGGTGCGCCTCGTGTTGTCCCGGGTCGGCGACAGCGCTTCCTCGCCGGCGTGGGTGACCCTGCTGCGGTCGGCGGGTGCGCACGACACCTATCTACGCACCTACCGTGGCGTGATGGACGCGGGCAGGGTCGTCGAATTCATGCTCCTGGACCGGCTTTTCCCGCGGTCAATCTTCTACTCGCTGCGGCTTGCCGAACACAGTCTTGACGAATTGCTCAACCGTCCGCACAACCGGCTCGGCGCCACCGCGGAGGCACAGCGACTGCTGGGACGGGCCCGCAGCGAACTGGAGTTCCTCCAGCCGGGTGCGCTGCTGGAGTCCCTGGAGAAGAGGTTGGCGGGTCTGCAGAAGACCTGTCACGACGTCGGAGAGGCGCTGGCGGTGCAGTACTTCCATTCGGCACCGTGGGTGGCATGGCATGACGCCGGGCACAACGGTTCGCTGGTCATCGAGGAGGGTGAGGTCTGATATGTGGCGGCTGAGGGTGGTGCATTCGACGGGCTACGCCTACAAGTCGCCGGTGACCGCATCGTTCAACGAGGCAAGGCTGACGCCACGCTCGGACAGCAGGCAGAACGTGATCCTCAACCGCGTCGAAACCGTCCCTGCCACAAGGTCATACCGCTATGTCGACTACTGGGGCACGGCGGTCACCTCGTTCGACCTGCACGCCCCGCACGCCGAGCTCGAGGTCACGTCGAGCTCGGTGGTGGAGACCGACCGCGGCGTCTCGTCGAAGGACGAGAACACCCGAGCCAGCTGGGACGACCTGCACTCCGAGGCCGTGATCGACCGGTTCGATGAGGTGCTCAGCCCGACGCACTACACGCCGCAGAGCAAGCGGATCAGGCGGGTGGGGGAGCGCATCGCCAAGTACCACGATCCGCAGGAGGCCGTCACCGCCGCCGCCAACTGGGTGCACAGCGAACTCAAATACGTCGCAGGCACCACCGGTGTCCACTCATCCGGACTGGACGCCTTGCGCGAAGGCAAGGGTGTCTGCCAGGACTTCGCGCATTTGACGCTGATCCTGTTGCGCGGCATGGGAATTCCGGCGCGCTACGTGTCGGGTTATCTGCACCCCAACCACAAGGCCGTCGTCGGCGACACCATCGACGGGCAGAGCCACGCGTGGGTGCAGGCGTGGACCGGCGGCTGGTGGCATTTCGACCCCACCAACGACACCGACATCAACGAGCAATACATCAGCGTCGGGGTGGGCCGTGACTACTCCGATGTCGCACCGCTGAAGGGCATTTACTCGGGCGAGGGCTCGACCGACCTGGACGTGGTAGTGGAGATCACGAGGCTGGCTTAACGTCTACCACCTCACCTATACCGCCTCGAACGTTCCTTACCGCTCGACATTTCGGCGATTGTTCGAGCGGTACGGAACGTTCGGCGCAAACCGTTACGGCTTGACACGGCCAAGAGTGCGGTAGCCGGGGTGGACGTGCGGCGTCAGGCCTTGCCGCTCGGCCACAGCCGAGAGCAGCCGACGCAGCGTGTCTCGTTGGTCCGTGTCGAGCCCGGCGGTCATCAGTCTTTCGTGCTGACGCCCCAGCTCGCCGATCTTGCTCATGAGCTTCTTGCCCGACGCGGTGAGGTAAAGCGCATGCAGCCGGCGGTCGTCGGGGTTGCGGCGCCGTTCGACGTAGCCGCGGTCCTCCAGCTCGTCGACGTATGCGACGACCCTGCTCGGCAACAACCCCAGCTGCCCGCTGAGGGCCTGCTGGCTGCGCCCGGGTTCGGACGCGATCGCGCGCAGGATCCCGGCGTGCGGTGGCGTGAGATCGACCGACGCGATCAGGTCGGCGAATACCGAGGCGGAGCGATGGCCGAGTTGGGACAGCAAGAACGCCACATTGTCACCGTCTGTTGAGGCTGCTGACACGCAAAAATCGTATCAGTTGTGAATAATTTATCCGGCAAATCGGTGAATCATCTTGTTCTGATTCAAGATCAGGCATATCGTTCAAAATATGAACGATTCATCAGTGGATGCAAATGGACTCGGTCGGCGACGGCCGCAGGCTGGGCCGCCATTGGCGCCGCTCGCGGCGATCTCCCTGGTGCTGTTGCTCGCCGGACTGGTCGTCGGAGTCGTGCTCGCCGGTGGCGTCATGCCGCTCCCATACGGCTCCGCGACGGAGATCCAGGACTACGTCGCGCGCCATCATGCGGCGGCCGTCGCGCTCGCCGTCGGGACCTTCGGCTCGTCGATACCGCTTGCCATCTACGCGGCCACCGCAAGCGCGCGTCTGCGACAACTCGGCATCACGGCGCCAGGCGCGACGATCGCACTCGCCGGGGGCCTCCTTGCATCGACGGGCCTCGCGTTGTCGAGCCTGACCACGTGGACGCTGTCACGGCCGGAGGTCACCTCCGATGCCGCGTTGGTCCGCGCGCTGTACTACCTCACGTATCTGACGGGCGGCCCATGGCATGTGGTCACGCTCGGCCTGTTGATCGCAGGCATCGCCGTGCCGGGCCTCATCGTCCGATTGATGCCTCTACCGGTCGCGTGGACTGGCCTCGTCATCGCGGGCATCGCCGAACTGACGACCCTGGTGCTGATCTGGCCGGGGCTTTCGCCGCTGCTACCGCTCGCCCGGTTCACCGGCCTGATCTGGCTGATCGTGGCCGGTGCGCTGCTGCCGCTGCGTCGGCTCAACAAGCAGGAGGCGACTGCTCGATCATGAAACTCAGTGTGAGCGTGACGAATTACTCGTGGGCCGATCGTCTCGGCGACCGCCTTGCATCGCTCGCCGGCTTCCTCGATCGCACGGCTGTCGACACGTTGTGGGTGCCCGATCACCTTCTGCAGGCCGACCCCGCGAGTCGGCTCGACGAACCGATGCTCGAGGCGTACACCGCACTGGGATATCTCGCAGCAGTCACATCGCGGATCCGCCTTGGCGCCATGGTCACAGCCGCGACCTTCCGCGCACCCGCGCTGCTGATCAAGTCGGTCACGACGCTCGACGTGTTGTCGTCCGGCCGCGCCTGGCTCGGAATCGGAGCCGGCTACAACGCCGACGAGGCGCACGCCATGGGCTTGTTCTTGCCCGATACCGCCGAGCGGTTCGACCGGATGGCCGAGCTGCTTGCGCTGGCCCGCCGGATGTGGTGCGGCGACGAAACCCCTTTCCGCGGTGAGTATCTGCGGCTCGATCATCCGGTCGGCAGCCCTCGGCCCGGCACGGCGCCGGCGGTGCTGATCGGCGGCGCCGGCGAACGGCGCACGCTGCGACTGGTCGCCGAGTACGGCGACGCGTGTAACTTGTTCGACGTGCCCGACGGTGGCGCGGCGATCCGCAGGCAGCTCGCTGTGCTGGATCGGCACTGCGCCGACGTCGGCAGGCCGCCTGAGCAGATCGAGCGCACGGTGACCACAGCGCTGCAAGCGGGCGAGAGATCCGATGATCTGCTCGAAAGATGCTGGGCACTAGGCAATCTCGGTGTGCAGCACGTCGTGGTGATCGCGCGTGGACGCCCGTTCACCGACGACGAGCTCGGCAGTGTGGCAGGCGCGGCCGGTCGGCTCGCCGCTTAGTGGGACAGACCGCGGTGCCAGCGCAGTAGGCGGGCCTTGGATCTGCCGATGTCGGGCTCGGCGGCGTCGATGAATCGGCCCAGGCGATCGCGGGTGGACGCGGGCGGCATCTGGTACGTGGTCGCCGTCTCGGCAAACCGGATCAGCCGGCCGGCTTCGCGCACACGCCGGGGTGAATCTCCACGCGGTGCAGGTCATCGCCCAACTCGATCTGCCGGTCGAACTCCGAGGCGGCCAGCGCACGCCACTCGTCCTCTTGGCCCGGTTGGATACCCGGCACATAGTGGGTGAGGATCAGAATGCCGACCCGGGCGCGCGCCGCGGTGGCCGCCGCCTGTTCGACCGACGAATGGTAATCGCAGATGTCGCGGATGCGCTGCATCGGCATCTTCTCGACGAGGTCTTTGCGAATCACGGTGTGCACCAATCCACCGGCACCGGCGGCCAGCGCGTCGAGGCTCTCGCACGGGACGGTGTCACCGGCGAGCACCACCGAGGCGCCGGCGTGTTCGATGCGGAACCCGATCGTCGGGGCGACGGGTCGGTGATCCGTCGGCGCCACCCGGATCGTCACGCCGTCGCGGTCCCACACGATGCCGTCCGTGCACTCATGGACTTCCACCGGCGGTGGTGTGGTCAGGTCGGCGTGATGCGCGATCCGGTAACCGATGTCAAAACCGAAAGTCTTGAACGTGGCGTCGACCACCTCGGCCGTACCGGGCGGCCCGATGATCGGCAGCGGGACCGGGTTCGGATCGAACGTGGTCACCCATCGGGTGATGAGCACGTCGCCCAGGTCGGCGATGTGGTCGCTGTGCAGGTGTGTGAGCAGGAGCGCGGTGAGCGCGTTCGCGCCTGCGCCGACGGCCGTCATGCGCTGTTGCACGCCACGCCCGCAGTCGGCCAAAAAAGTTTGACCGCCGGCCCGCACAAGGGTAGATGGTCCAGCCCTGCGGGCGTCGGGGATGGGACTGCCGGTGCCGAGCAGCGTGACCTCGATCATGACGTCATTCCTACCGGTTTCGGGCACCTCAGAAAGTGAAACCTTCGTTTCAATACAGTATTGAAGTGGACATCGAGAGACCCATGTAACGCCTGGAATCGCGGCAATCAACTTCAGATTAAGTTTCAATAGGTCATTTACGACCACGAAACGGACCCGCAACAGAGCGCCCATAGCGTCGGGCCATGACATTCGACTACTCCCGCCTGAGGGCGACCTGTGCCGTCGAGTCGCCCGACAAGGCGATCACGCTGCCGCCCGAGGCCTACGGCAGCGACGATCTGTACGCCGCCGAGGTCGATCGGATCTTCAAGCGGGGTTGGATCCCGTTGTGCAGGGTCGAGCAGGTGCCCACGCCTGGCACCTACTACAGCATCGACATCCTGGGCACCCCGCTGGTGGTCACGCGTGACCGGCACTCCGAGATCCGGGTGCTGTCGCGTAACTGTACGCATCGCTGGATGGAGGTGTGCAGCGGCGCTGGGCAGGCCAACGTTCTGCAATGCCCGTACCACCTGTGGTCGTTCGGCCTGGACGGGCATCTCGCAGGGGCACCGGAGATGAAGATGTCGCCCGGATTCGACCGGAATGCGTATCCGCTCAAGAAGTTTCGCCACGAGGTGTGGAAGGGCTTCGTGATGGTGAACTTCGACGGCCACGCGGAGTCGTTGGCGAGCCAGTACGCGGCTCTCGACCACATCGTCGACCCCTACGATCTGGAGAACTACCAGACCGTAGAGCAGACCGACTGGGGTGTGTGCGACTGGGACTGGAAAATCATGGTGGACAACTTCATGGAGTGCTACCACCACATGGGTCCGCACCGCGGGTCGCTGGAGGACCGATTCCCCGCGGCGCTGAGCTACACCGGCGAAGTGGGCGACTACTTCACCACGATGTGGTCGCAGCAGAAGCAGGGCTATCCCGCCGATCCCCCGTTCCTCACCCCCGGCGCCGACACCCTCACCGACCTGCACCGCGACAGGTCGCTGATCTTCATCGCGTATCCGCTGCTGCAAATCGCGATGGGCCCGGCATACATGTACTGGCTCAAGACACTTCCGCTCGGGGCGGGCAAGATCGAACTCCAGCTCGACATCTGCATGTCGCCAGCCTCACTCGCGGCGCCCAACGTCGAGGAGCGCCGCAGCGAGCTTGTCAAGTTGATCTGCGATATCCACCGCGAGGATCTCGATGTGTGCGCCGCGGTGCAGCGCGCCATCCGGTCCGGAGTGACCAGCACCGGCAGGCTGTCGCACCTCGAGCGGCCGCTATGGGAGTTCTACCGCTACCTCGGGCGTGAGCTCGGACTCATCAACTCCACAACGACTCTCGCATCGGCAGGATGACAAAACAAATGACGACAACCCTGAACGGACGGAGCGCCACCGTCGCTTCCACGGCCCGCGACGTTGCCGACACGCTGGCGGCCAACGGCGTCAGATACGCCGCTATCAGCTTCGTCGACATGCACGGTAAGCCCAAGTGCAAGATGGTACCGCTCGGCCACCTTGCCCAGGCGGCACTGGGATCGGAGATGTTCACCGGCGCGGCGCTGGACGGCGTGCCGCAGGACGTCAACGACGACGAGGTCGCGCCGCATCCCGACCTCGACCATCCGATCGTCATGCCGTTCAACCGCGAGATCGCTTGGTTCCCAGGCGATCTGTGGATCGGCGACACCCCGTTCGAGGCTTGCAGCAGGCAGATCCTCAAACGTGTCACCGCCGACGCGGCAACGCTCGGGTACACGTTCAATCTGGGCATCGAGACCGAGTTCTTCCTGCTCACCGACACCGAGACCCCCGGCCCCGCCAGCCCCGACGACAATCTCGACAAGCCGTGCTACGACCTGCGCACAATGCTGCACAACTATCCGGTGGTCGACGAGATCGTGTCCGCAATGAACGAGCTGGGTTGGGATGTCTACTCGTTCGATCATGAGGACGGCAACGGCCAGTTCGAGACTGACTTCGCCTACACGAACGTGGTGTCCATGTCGGACCGCCTGGTGTTCTTCCGAATGATGGTCGGCGAAATCGCCCGCAGACACGGTCTGTTCGCATCATGGATGCCCAAACCGTTCGCCGACCGCACGGGCAGCGGCGCCCACTACAACATGTCGCTGGCCGACGACTCGGGCACCAACCTCTTTGCGGCGGAAGATGACCCGCGGGGCTGTGGGCTCACCACGCTCGGCTACCAGTTCATCGCCGGTGTGCTGCGGCACGCGCACGCCATCTGCGCGGTCATCGCGCCGACGGTCAACAGCTACAAGCGGCTCGTGAAGCAGGGCAGCATGTCCGGGCTGACGTGGGCGCCGGTGTTCGCGTGCTATGGAGATAACAACCGCACGAACATGCTGCGCATCCCGAAGGGTGGCGGGCGCGTCGAATGCCGCGCCGCCGACAGTGCCAACAACCCCTACCTCGGTGGCGCGCTCATGCTGGCCGCGGGACTCGAGGGTATCCGCGAGGGACTCGATCCTGGGGAGCCGAACCGGGACAACCTCTACCGGCTCACCGAACCCGACCTGTTGGCGCGCGGAATCGGTTGGTTACCAAGGTCGCTGGGTGAGGCGATCGATGCTCTCGAGGCCGACCCGCTGGTGCGCTCGGTCTTCGGTGACGCGATGTACGAGTCGTTCGTTGCTGAGAAGCGGGCCGAGTGGGACGGCTACACCGCGCATGTGTCGGAATGGGAGACCGAACGCTACCTGAGGTTCTGGTGACCATGAGCCACCTGTGGGAAGAGCTGACGTCTGCGCAGCTGGCCGACCGCCTGGCCGCTGACCCCGACTGCGTGGCGCTGATACCGGTCGGAGCGACCGAACAACACGGTCCGCATCTTCCAGTCGGCACCGACACCATCATCGCGACGGCGCTCGCCGAAGCGGCGGCGGCGACGGTGGCGGTCGTACTTCCGCCACTCCCATTCGGCGCCAGCTTCTTTCACGGCACCCGGAAGGCGGGCACGGTCGCCTTCTCCGGTGAGGAGACGGCCGCGACGGCGGGACTGGTCGCCGAGGCGTGTGTGGACTCGGGTTTCCGACGGCTGCTGTTCGTCAACGGTCACGTCGGCAACGCGGCCGCGCTGTGGATCGCGTGCGATCGCTTTCGCCGGGACTTTCCCGACCTACGCGTCGGCGTGGTGCAATGGTGGGATCTGACCCCCGACATCGCGCGGCGGGCGACCGAGGACGCGGCCGACTGGCATGCGAACGCGGCGGAGACGTCGATCATGCTCGTGCTGCGCCCCGAGCTCGTCGACACCGACAAGATGCGCGATGCCGACGATCCCGACCGCACCGAGGGCACCGTCTTCCGCTATGCGGTGCAGCATGTCTCCACCAACGGGGTCACCGGATACCCGTCGCGTGCGTCGAAGTCGATGGGGCTCGAGTTGTGGCGCGACGTCGTCGCCGCGGCACGTGACCTCGTCGAACGCGCTCACAGTGAGAAGCCGCCGGTTGGCTAAGATCCAGGCCATCGGACGACCGCGTAACAACACCGCCACCGCGCCGACGACGTCACCCCGCGCCGACATCGTCAACGCGGCAACCAGGCTGTTCTCCGAAAAGGGCTATGCCCAAACGACGATGAGCGATATCGCCAGGGCGTCGGGTCTGCAGCAGTCCTCGCTGTACTACTGGTTCCGCAACAAGGAACAGCTGTTGCAGGAGACCCTCCTGGTAAACCGGGCGCCACTGAAGTTCATCGCCGACGTCGGTGCCGGCTCGGGTTCGCCCGCGGTCAAGCTGTACCGGCTGCTGCGGTTCGACACCATGCAGCTGGCGCTCTCACCGATCGACTTCAACGAGATCCAGCGCATCGCACATGACCAGCGCACCGAATTCCACCAGTTCTGGACGGATTACGAACGACTGAAGGACTGGGTCGTCGATCTCATCGGCGCGGCGATCAGCGAGGGCAAGTTCATCGAGTGCGACCGCGAAGAGACCGCGGGACTACTGCTCAACTTCGACGAAGGCGCGCAAAAGCGCACCCGGCTGCATACGGATCAGGGCGACAGAGCCGACGAGGCGATCCGGGTCGGCGAGCAGGTCGCCACCATCGCCGTGCGCGGGCTGCTCAAGCGCCCGAGCGAAATCAGCCGAATAAGCGCGCAGGCCGCGCAGTTCGACGACGCGGCCATCGCCCTTCGCGTGACGCGACCGCAGCCGGACTGACTACTCGCGTCCGGCCGAGATCCAGCTCAGGTCATGGAAGCGGTTTCCGGACACCGCGTCTGCCGCGGCATTGAGTGTGTCGAGTTGTGCGGCGGTCAGGTTCACCTTCACCGACGCGAGATTCTCGTCGACGCGGGTGGCGCGCCGAGTGCCGGGTATCGGCGCCGACGCCACGCCGAGCGCGTCGGCGCGGTAGCGCAGCCACGCCAGTGCCACCTGTGCGGGCGTCGCATCCTGCTGGGCGGCCGCCGACTTCACCAGCTCCACCACGGCGAGGTTGGCGTCCAGCGCGCCCTCACTGAATCGCGGCATGTTGCGCCGGAAATCGGTCGACGGAAGATCGGCCGTGGACGTGACCGTGCCCGTCAGGAATCCGCGTCCCAGCGGTGAATACGGCACGAAGCCGACGCCCAGTTCGGCTGCCGTGGGCACGACGTTGCTTTCGACGTCGCGGCTCCAGATCGACCATTCACTCTGCACAGCGGAGATCGGATGGACGGCAACGGCGGCCCGAAGTTCTTCGGCCGTCACCTCCGACAGTCCGAGATGACGGACCTTGCCCGCGGCCACCAACTCGGCCATGGCGCCGACGGTTTCCTCGATCGGCACCGACACATCGCGGCGGTGCATGTAGTACAGGTCGACGAAGTCGGTCTGCAATCGCTGCAGGCTCGCATCGATGCTCTCGCGAACGTACGCGGCATCGCCGCGTGCGGTGAGTGGCGCGCCTGCGGCACGGTCGGCGGGATTCCCGACGATGCCGAATTTGGTGGCAAGTGTGACCTCGTCGCGGCGATCGGCGAGCAGTTTGGAGATCAGCTTCTCGTTGTTTCCGCCGCCATAGACGTTCGCCGTGTCGATGAACGTGACACCGATGTCGATGCAGTGGTTCAGGGTGGCCAGCGACTCGGTGTCGTCGACCTCGCCGTACACGGGCGTCAACGCCATGGCGCCGAAGCCGATTGCGCTGACAGATAATTCGTCGCCCAGCTGGACAGCGGGCACAGAGTTGGCAGTTGTCATCGATCCTCCAAACGGGTCTCCACGAAACTGTATTCCAGCAGGCCGCTACTCGGACTTTCTGTGCCGGAATACCGTTTCGGCCAATATTGCCGGTTTCCGTGCGGAGACGCGCTGCGCCGTCGCGGCCAGCGGCATCAGGCGCATGGCGAAATTGCGGGCAGCGATGCCCGCAGAGGTGGCGGGGATCAGGATCCGCGTCGCGTAGGCCACGGAGTTCTCCTTGGCCGCGCGCTGCGGACGATGCCGGGCCTCGTAGGCGCGCAGACCGGCCGACACGTCGTCACCGAGCGCATCGGCCAAGGTGAACGCCCCCGTCATGGCCAGGCTGGAGCCGTCGCCGAACAACGAGACACACGACGCGGCGTCACCGACGAGGGCGATCCGCCCGCGGGACCACGTCGGCACCTGGATCCTGCTGACCGAGTCGAAGTACAGGTCCTCGGCGACCCGCACCCGCTCCAGCAGTTCGGGCACCCGCCACCCCGCCCCGGCGTACGCGTCGCACAGCAGGCGCTTGTGCTGGTCGATGTCCTTGTAGTCGAACTGGGGGATTTGCGGTGCGAGGAACATGAATGCCGCGCCCGGGTGGCCACCCGCCGGGTGGATGGCCACGGCTCGACCCGGCGTGTTGTACATGACGAGGTCCGTTCCGGTCTCGCCGTCCAGCGGCAGCGTTGCGACGTAGACCCCGAGGTGCTTGACGAATTCGTCCTCCGGCCCGAACGCCAACGCCCGCACACCCGAGTGCGCACCGTCGGCGCCGACGACGACGTCGAACCGGCGCGCGGGCCCCGAGACGAACTCGGCCGTGACCCCGTCCGCGTCCTGTGCGAGCGCCTGCACCGAGTTGCCGAACTGAAACTCCACCTCGTCCGGTGCCGCATCGCGCAGGATCGTTGCGAGTTCGCCGCGGGACAGCTCGACGTCGCCGGAGTCAGCCCAGGTGGTGCGCATGTTGACGCGACTGATCACTCGTCCGCGGGCGTTGACGACGACCATGTCGCGCACGCACGTGTCGGCGGCGCGGATCCGCGCCATGACCCCCATCCGCTCGGCGACCTCGACTGCCGGTCCACGGACGTCGACCGGGTTGCCGCTGGATCGCATGTCCCGCGCCTGTTCCACGACCGTCACCTCGAGACCCGCCTTGGCCAGCCAATACGCGGCCGTCGCACCGGCGATGCCCGCGCCGGAGATCAATGCCTTCCGCATGCACGCAAGCCTAGTTTCACCAAGTGAAAAATTACAATGAGTGCAGAAAACTTGCAGTTTCGCGATAGGGTCCGGTCATGTCGTCACTGCGTGAGCGCAAGCGCGTCCGCACCCGGCAGGCCCTGATCGACGCCGCCGCGGAGCTGTTCGAGCGCCGCGGGTACGACGGCACCACGATCGCCGACATCGCGGCCGCCGCGGACGTCAGCACCCGCACCTTCTTCTCTTACTTCGCGTCCAAGGAGGAGGTGTTGTTCCCCGACGCCGATGCGCGGGTGAACGCGGCGCTGACCGCGATCGACGAGCGCCGAGCAGGCGAACAGCCGACGCAGGTTCTGTTGCGCGCCTTGGGCGAACTGGGTGACGCCGGCGATGACCTGGTCGGGCCGATGGCAGCGCTGCGACTACGGTTCGTGAGGTCGGTTCCGTCCGTGCGGGGCCACGGTCTTCAGCGGCAGCTCGACGCGCAAACGGAGATCGCGGCTCGGCTGCACGCCGCGTTCCCCGACGAGCTGGACGAGGTCGAGGCCGCGGCGTTGGTCGGGGCGTTCGTCGGTGCGATCGCGGGCGCCCTCGAGGTGTTGCTCCGCGACGAACACGATCCGGACGTGGTACGGGCACGATTGCAGCGCGCGACGGCCGTCGCGCTGCGGCCGTGGACGTGACGGTGTTGCAACCTGTGAAGTTCTTCCGCGCCGAGCGCGTCGGCCCTAGCCTGTGAAGTAAGTCACGAGCGGGAGGCGTCGATGCGGATCGCAGAAATATTGCGGAACAAGGGTGCGGCGGTGGCGACCATCACCCCCGAGACCTCGGTCGCCGGCCTGCTCACCGAACTGACGGTGCACAACATCGGCGCGATGGTCGTTATGTCCCAGGACGGATTGGTCGGCATCGTGTCGGAGCGCGACGTGGTGCGCAAGCTGCACGAGCTGGGCGCCGAGATCCTCCGTCGGCCGGTGTCGGAGATCATGACCACCGTGGTGGCAACGTGCACGCCCGATGATTCGGTCAACAGCCTCAGCGCGTTGATGACCGAGAAAAGGGTCCGGCACATTCCCGTGGTGGTGAACGGACGGTTGGCAGGCATCGTCAGCATCGGTGACGTGGTGAAGACCCGGATGGAAGAACTCGAGGCTGAGCAGCAGCAGCTGCAGGCCTACATCACCCAGGGTCGCTGAGAGTGCCGGTCGACGTCCGCGCTCTCCAGCGGCGCGACGTTCGAGGTGCGGCAGGCGTCCTCGGCCGGGCGTTCTACGACGATCCGGTGACGATGTGGATGGTTCCCGGCAACGAGTCCCGGGCACGAGCATTGCCGCGCGGCTTCGCAACGCTTGCGCGACGCCACTTCCTGTCCCGCGGCGGGTCTGAAGTAGCGAGTCGCGGCGGGATCATCGGAGGCGCGACGTTGTGGGATCCGCCGGGCAGGAGGAAGGATTCGCGGCTGGAGAAGCTGTCGATGATCCCCGGCTTCGTCTGGGCGTTCGGTCGCCGCGGCGCGAGGATGGAGCAGGTCGCGCGCCTGATGGAAGAGAACCACCCGCAAGAGCCGCATTGGTACCTGATGCTCATCGGCACCGACCCGACGGTCCGTGGTGCGGGTTTCGGGCAGTCGCTGATGCGTAGTCGCCTCGACCGGTGTGACGCTGAGCATGCGCCCGCCTACCTGGAGGCGAGCAAGCCCGATCTGGTGCCGTATTACTCGCGGTTCGGGTTCGAGGTCACCGGCGAGATCAAGCTGCCCGACGGCGGACCGAGCATGTTCCCGATGTGGCGGGCGCCGCGCTAGCTCCAGGAGTATTCGGTGCGCAGTCGCGTGGCCACGACCTCGAACACCTCGCGTTCCAGGATCGCGCCCTCGCGCCGGATGCCCTCCTCGGGAACGTCGAGCACGCGGTCCAATCGCACCCAGCTCTGACGCGTCTCGTAGTCCCAGGTGCCGCTGCCGATGCCGACCCAGTTGGGGTCGCTGCGGTGATGTTCCTGGCTCGACAACATCAGGCCGAGCAGCGTTGCGCGGTCCCGGCCCACGACGAGTACCGGACGGTCCTTGCCCCGCGTCGGGTCGTCCTCGTAAACCACCCAGGTCCAGACGATCTCGCCGGGATCGGCGCGGCCGTCGAGGTCTGGCGCGTAAACGAGCTTGCGGGCCCGCTGCGCGGTGGGAACGAAATCTTTGCTGACGGGACGGCCCGCGGTGATCGCCGGGGCCTCGTCGTTAGGGGTGCCGGTGATGGCGTCGATACCGATCCTGATGCCGGTCTGGATGCCGCGCTGCAGCGTTTCAGACTTCTGGATGGTGCGGATGAACTTGGGTGCCTCGTTGAACACGAGGTTCTCGGTGACGTCGATAAGCCGCTGAAACGTCTTCCACGGCGGGGCCATGTTTTCGAGCATAAGGGAGCACGAGTGCTCGCGATTGTGTCGAGACCGCCTTGCCTCGATACGCTGGAGGCACCCAAGGCACGCCTCACCAGGAGATTCCCATAAGCAGTTTGGCCGACCAGACCTTCACCGCGCCGGCGCAGATTCGGAATTTCTGCATCATCGCCCACATCGACCACGGCAAGTCGACGCTGGCCGATCGAATGCTGCAACTCACCGGTGTCGTCGACGAGCGCTCGATGCGCGCGCAGTACCTGGACCGGATGGACATCGAGCGCGAGCGCGGCATCACCATCAAGGCCCAAAACGTCCGGCTGCCATGGAGTGTCACAGCAAGTGGGACGACTGAGAATTATGTGCTGCACTTGATCGACACACCGGGGCACGTCGACTTCACCTATGAGGTGTCGCGGGCCCTGGAGGCGTGCGAGGGTGCGGTGCTGCTGGTTGACGCCGCACAGGGCATCGAGGCGCAGACGCTGGCCAACCTCTATCTCGCGCTGGATCGCGACCTGCACATCATCCCGGTGCTCAACAAGATCGATCTGCCCGCCGCCGACCCGGACCGCTACGCCGCCGAAATCGCCCACATCATCGGCTGCGAACCCGGCGATGTGCTGCGGGTGTCGGGAAAAACGGGCGAGGGCGTCGCTGAACTGCTCGACCACGTCGTCCGCGAGGTGCCGCCGCCGACGGGCGATGCCGACGCCCCGGCCCGGGCGATGATCTTCGACTCGGTGTACGACACCTATCGCGGTGTGGTGACGTACGTGCGCGTGGTGGACGGCAAGATCGTCCCACGTGAACGCATCAAGATGATGTCCACCGGGGCCACCCATGAGCTGCTGGAAGTGGGCATCGTCTCACCTGACCCCAAGCCTTCCGACGGCCTCGGCGTGGGGGAGGTCGGCTACCTGATCACCGGCGTGAAGGACGTACGCCAGTCCAAGGTCGGCGACACCGTGACGAGCGCGCGGCATGGCGCGTCCGATCCGCTGACCGGGTATCGCGAACCTCGGCCGATGGTCTACTCCGGGCTTTATCCGGTGGACGGTTCCGACTACCCGGATCTGCGCGATGCCCTGGACAAGCTGCAGCTCAACGATGCCGCGCTGACGTACGAGCCGGAGACCTCCGTTGCGCTCGGCTTCGGGTTCCGCAGTGGCTTCCTCGGCCTGCTGCACATGGAGATCACCCGCGAGCGCCTCGAGCGCGAGTTTGATCTCGATTTGATATCGACGTCACCCAACGTCGTGTATCGCGTTGTGCAGGAGGACGGTACGGAGATCGTCGTCACCAACCCGTCGGACTGGCCAGAAGGCAAGATTCGCACCGTATTCGAACCCGTCGTCAAGACGACGATCATCGCGCCAAGCGAATTCATCGGCACGATCATGGAACTGTGCCAGTCGCGGCGCGGCGATCTCGGCGGCATGGACTACCTCTCACCGGAGCGGGTGGAGCTGCGCTACACAATGCCGTTGGGGGAGATCATCTTTGACTTCTTCGATGCGCTGAAGTCGCGCACCCGCGGCTACGCCAGCCTCGATTACGAGGAGGCAGGCGAGCAGGAAGCGGAGCTGGTGAAGGTCGACATCCTGTTGCAGGGCGAGGCCGTTGACGCGTTCAGCGCGATCGTGCACAAGGATGCGGCGTTCGCCTACGGCAACAAGATGACGACCAAACTCAAGGAACTGATTCCGCGCCAGCAGTTCGAAGTTCCTGTGCAGGCGGCCATCGGTTCGAAGATCATTGCTCGCGAAAACATCCGCGCGATCCGCAAAGACGTGCTATCGAAGTGTTACGGCGGTGACATCACGCGCAAGCGCAAGCTGCTGGAGAAGCAGAAAGAAGGCAAGAAGCGGATGAAGACCATCGGTCGGGTGGAGGTGCCGCAGGAGGCGTTCGTGGCCGCCCTCTCCACTGACGCCGTGACCGACAAGGCGAAGAAGTAGGTATCTCCAGAAGATGAAGCGCTCAACTCCGTCGACGATCGCGGCGTTGAGCGCGTGTGCGGTGCTGGCGGGATGCTCGTCGGCCCCGGTCGACGGTGCGCCCGTCGTCCACATCGCCGAGGTCGCCAAACCGTCTCCGTCGCGGGCGCTGGATCAGGTTCTGCCCACCGTCAATGAGCTCGCCACGATCCTTGGCAGCGCAGGCTTCATGGGCCAACTCGTCAAGGGCGGCCCCGAGATGCTGCTGCAGGGCGTACGCGAATCCGAGGCCACGCCCATCGACTGCGTGAGCGCCGGCTACCGGCTGCAGAAGATCGTGTATCAAGCGAGCCCGGTGCGATCCGTCGCGAGCCAACCGTGGGTCGGCGGCGATCAGAACGGCCCCACGTATTCGGGCTTTTTCGGCGCGGTCCAGTTCGCCACCCCCGACGACGCACAGGCATTCTTCGCGGCGTCGGCCGACAAATGGCACCGCTGCAACGGACAGACGCTGGTACTGCATCAACCCGAGCACGGCGTGGACGGGTTGAGCAGGATCACCGACGTCGTAGTCGACGGTAGGGACGTGTCCGCCCTCGTGTTGCATGACGACGGTTCGACGATCCAGCGTGCGCTCGGCGTCGCTTCGGATTGCGTTGTGGACGTCGAGGTTACGAACCCCCCAGGGGCCGGCGGCAGCGGAGCACACGGCGCGGTGGGCGTCGCCAACCTCATGATTCAGAAGATCGGCGTTTCCTGAGCCGGGTTGCACAGAACCAGCAGCAAATATCTACGGCTATCCGACACTTCCCGCGCCGGTCGGTCACAATAGCGCGGTGATCTTTGTCGGCACGGCTACTCGCGCCTGCGCCATCGGCACTGTTATTGCGGCATCCGTCCTGCTCTCGGGTTGTGTGAGCACCGTTTCTGGCACTGCGATGCGCGAGCAGCACGCCGCGCCAATCGACGTGCCTCCGCTCACCGAAGCCAAACTCGACGGCGTGCTGTTGTCGATTGGCGAACTCAACGACATCATGGGTTCCGCCAAGATGAAGGTCACCAGTGAGCTCAAGGAGATGACCGACCACTCCGGCGAGGTGTCCGACCCCGACTGCCTCGGTGCGATCTACGGCGCGGAAGAGCCGGTGTACGCGGGCAGCGGCTGGACGGCGATGCGAGACCAGGTGGCCCGCGAACCCGGTGAGGACAACGAACACTGGGTGGAGCAGACGGCGGTGCTCTACCCGTCGGCCGAGAAGGCGCAGAAGTTCTTCGACGAGTCGAAGTCGGCGTGGCAGAAATGCTCGAGCTATTCGGTGTCGGTCGACAATGCGGACGCCACCTACTTGTGGCAGATCGACAACGTCGCGTCCGAGGACACTTTGATCACCCAGATGACGGCTCAGGAAGACGCCAACGGCTGGGCCTGCCAGCACGCTATGTCGCTGGTGTCGAACGTGACCGTCGAGGCGTGGGCGTGCAGCTACGACGTCAAGGACGAGGCGGCGACGATCGCCAACGGCATGGTCGCCAACGCCGCGAAGAAGTAGCGCTCAAACCGTAAGCGCGAGTGCGCTGATCAGAATGAGCGCGACGACCGCAACGCCGGTGAGATAAACCTCGCGCCGAGGCGAAATGCGATCTGGGAGCGGACGCTGGGCCAGCAGCCGTTGGCGCCTGAAGCCGATCAGATAGGTCGATAGCGCCAGCACGGCCGCGGCAGCGGCCGCCGCGAACTGAAGTGCGTTGTTGGTCTCCCGTAACGACAGGATCACGCCGTTGGCCAGCACCGCCAGCGAGGTTCGAGTCCACGCCAATGCGGTTCGTTCCGGTTGTGTTCCTCGCTCACCCCGGTTCGTCTGCCCTGTGTTCGTCAACCAGCCACTGCCTTGACGACGACGAGGCCGAGCGTGAGCAGCCCGACCAGAGCGAGTCCGATCCCGAGATAAATGGGCGTGGGATGACGGGGCAGGGGCAGGTCGCGCCGCATGGCACGGTCGACCTGTTGCCACCGAAGAATTCCCATGCCGGCGGTGAGGATCGCGAGCAACCCCAGGATGATGCCGAGTACGTGGCGGGCGCCGGCGATCGACAACTCCGGGACCAGCTGGACGACGGCCACCGCCGCGGCGAGCAGGCCGAGCGCGGTGCGCTGCCATGCCAGGAACGTTCGTTCATTCGCGAGCGTGAAGCGGTAGTCAGGTTCGATCTCAGGCACGTTGTCGGTGTCGCCCACCAGTCGAACTTATCGAAGAGGGGCTCTGCGGATCGCCCGTATTCGCCCGCGTAGCGAGCGACAGACCCGATGACTGTTATGCCGGTCGCGCAGTCGCGCGGAGGTTCACGCAATCTCGCGGGCGCCGGGGCCCGGCACGGCTTCGGTATCGCGCGCACCGAGGGGCGCGTGGCCAGCGGCGCACGTGAGTTGGGCGGTGACGCGCTCACCGCAGCCGCGGTGGTACAGCTGCACAGCGGGCCCGGCTTCGTCGGCGGTCCATTTATCGCCCCATTGCATCAGGGCGACCACGGTTGGGAAGAGCTCGCGACCCTTTTCGGTCAGCTTGTACTCGTGCCGGCCGCGGCCACGCTCGTCGGTGTATGCGACACGCTCCAAAAGGCCGTGCGTCACAAGCGTTTTCAATCGAGCAGCGAGGAGATTGCGCGCACATCCCAGTGCGGCGTGGAAGTCGTCGAACCGCCGCACTCCGTAGAAGGCCTCGCGAAGGACGAGCAGTGTCCACTTCTCGCCGACCACGCCGAGCGTGCGCGCGATTGAACAGTTGGCGGCGCTGTAGCGGAACCGGTCTGCGTGCATGCGGCCATCGTAGCTGGGTTGACAATCAAAACCCAGCATCGTAGGTTTTCAAATTAAACCCAGCTCGTACCGATGGAGGTTTGACCATGCCGATGCTCGACGCGTACATCCCTGCCGGGGCGCTCTCGCCGGTCGCCGAACGGGCCTTGATGTCCCAGCTGACCGATCTTCTGCTCCGGCACGAAGGCGCCGACCCCTCCGATCCGCGTGCGAGGGCGATCGCATGGGTGTTTCTGCACCGCCCCGCCGAGGTCTTCGTCGCCGGCGAGCCCGCTTCCGAACCGCGGTACCGGATCATCGCATCAGTGCCCGAGGGACAGTTCGACGACGAGCGTCGCGCCGCCATCGTGCGTGACATCACCGACGCAGTGCTGCGCGCGGAGAACAACGAGCATCCCTATGACCCGAATCGGGTGTGGGTGTTCACCAACGAGATTCCCGACGGCACGTGGGGCGGCGCGGGCCGCATCAACACACTGGCCGACATCGTCGGCTACATCGTCGGCGATGCCGAGAAAGGCCGTGCCTACGCCGAGCGACGCTTGGCGCAGCGCCGTGCCGTCGCCGGCTAGCGGTCGGGACCGTCGCTTTGCAACCAGTCTGATTCAAAGCCGCATTGGCTGCCTTCCAGGCAGCCAATGCTCGTCAAAAACCATCTCCTACAACCGGATTCGTCGGTAGGCATTGCCACCCGATGTATTCCCGACGCGTGTCGGTCTGGCGTTGGCACTCACCAATCAGCGCCGCCTGACGCCTAGCCTCCGTTCGTGGTCGAAGACGCATATCCGACGGCTCCGGAGGGCCCACTAGCGACCGATGTGCGCCTCAACGGCGCCTGGCCGTGGATCGCAGTCATTCTGGGCGCCGCCATCATCGTCATCGGAGGACTGCTGCTGTGACGCGCGAGGTCCATCTGCTGGCCTTCGGCAACACGCGGTCCTCTGGGCCATGGCGCCAGCCGGACATCGACAACAGCACCGCGGGCGTGCGGCGAAGGCGCGACGAACTGCGGTGCGGCATTGTCTCGCTGTCATATCCGGCCGGCTGTCCCAGACGGGAATGAACGGGCCCAGGACGCGGTTCGTGTTGAGCAGCATCAGTTGGGCGTCCGCTGCGCCTGCAGGGACCAGATGGGGTTGTGGGCGTGACAACGACCAGGCAGCCGGATGTCGAGGATGAGCATTGAAGTTTCTGTTGCTGACGCTGATTGCGCACCATCCGAACCCCGTATCGGGTGAGAAGAAGAGTCCCGCAGATCGGCTGCGCGAAGTGGTCGACAGCGCGGTGCTCGCCGAGCAGCTGGGTTTCGACGGCTTCGCCGTGGGCGAGCGCCATGAGGATCCGTTCATCTCATCGTCCCCGCCGGTGGTGCTGAGCAACATCGCAGCGCGGACGTCGCGGATTGCGCTGTTCACGGCGGTGACCACGTTGAGCCTGCTCGATCCCGTCCGGGCATTCGAGGACTATTCGACGCTGGACAACCTGTCCGACGGCCGGCTGGAACTGATCATCGGTAAAGGCAACGGCGCCGCGCAGGCCGAGTTGTTCCACGTGACCACCACCGACCAGTGGGACCGTAATCGTGAGGGCTATGAGCTGTTCCGCTTGCTGTGGGACAACGAGCACGTGACCTGGTCCGGCAGTTTTCGCCCACCGCTGGTCGACGCCAAGGCACTCCCGCGGCCGTTACAGCCGCGGATTCGGATCTGGCACGGCAGTGCGACGAGCAGGGATTCCGTCGACCTGGCGGCCCGCAACGGCGACCCGATCTTCTCGGCCAACGTCACCTACCCAATCGAGCCGTACGCCGAGCTGGTGCGCCACTACCGGCAACGTTGGGAGCAGTACGGCCACGATCCCGGAGATGCGCTGGTCGGCGCGGGAACCGCAGGGTTTCACATCGCTGCGACGACTCAGCAGGCCGTGGCCGAGTACCGGCTTACTTTCGAGTCACGCTTGGCGTTTCAGCGGCGCGCCGGACTGCCGGTGGTGTTCGAGTCCATCGAAGACTTCGTCGACCGCAGCTCGGCGCTCATCGGCAGCCCGCAGCAGGTGATCGACAAGGTGGGCCGCTACCACGAGCAACTCGGTCACGAGGTGATCCACCTCAGCGCCGAGGCCGACGGTGTGACGGTCGCTCAGAAGCGCCGTAGTCTCGAACTGTTCCAGTCCGACGTTGCGCCGGTTCTTCGTGACCAGATAGCGAGCAGACCGCTGGCCGCGCAGTCGAGCCGGAAAGAGGTTGTGCTATGAGCGTTTTCGCGCTGGGCATCGAGTTGGACGGCGAGGGAAGCCATCCGGCGGCATGGCGCCACGCGAATCATCCGCCGAACGATTCGCTGAGCGGACGAACGCTCCTGCAGAAGGTGCGTGCGGCCGAGAACGCGGGATTCACGTTTGCGACGTTCGACGATTCGATCCTGCCTCCGCGCGGCGGCATCAGAGCACGCGTGGACGCGGTCAACCGGGCGTCGTTCGTCGCGGCGACGACGTCGACGATCGGCCTGGTTCCCGTAGTCGAGACCACATATGCCGAGCCGTTTCACACATCGTCGCAACTGGCCACCCTCGACTACGCGTCCCGAGGCCGTGGCGGCTGGATAGCCGCGCGCGCCTTCGATCCGGCGGCCGCACGGGCCTGGGGGAGCCCGGTCGTCGCCGAGCAGGCCGATCTCGACCGCGAGCAACGGGATTCGCTGACCGTGGTGCGCGACCTGTGGGATTCATGGGAGGACGACGCGGTCATCCGCGACTACGCGCGCGGCCGATTCCTGGACCGCGACAAGCTGCACTACGTCGATTTCGAGGGCGAATCGTTCAGCGTGAAGGGGCCGGCCATCGTCCCGAGACCGCCGCAGGGTCAATTGGTCGTCTTCGGTGCCGAAGCCGACCGCGACCAGGTCGACATCGTTCTCGTAACCGAGTCCGACCGCGACGCGGCCGTCGATGCAGCGACCCGCAGCAGCGGGCTCACCGTCATCGAGATCGACGTCGCCCTCGACACAACTGATGCCGCCGCCGCGGACCGCCTCTCGGCGCTGAACCAGTACGAGCTGGCAACTCGGCGTCGGCGCCTCCAATACATCGGCAGCACAAGCGGATTCGTGGAGCTGCTAACCGAGCTCGCGGCGCACAGCAATGGAGTGCGCCTGTTCCCCATGGTCATCGACCAGGATCTACCCGCCCTTGCGCGCTACGTCCTGCCAGCCTTGCTCAGGACGGGAGTGGCGCATCGGCCCGTGCCAGGGTCATCGCTGCGCGGCCACCTCGGTCTGGACCGGCCCGCCAACCGCTACGCGAAGGTGTGAATAGTCATGGGCTCCTCCGACGTGCTCCGTCCCGACGCACAGGTTCACTTCGGCGTGTTCTTTCAGGGCGTGAACCACACCACGATCTGGTCCGACGCAGCGAGTGGTTCGCAGATCGACTTCGAAACCTTCCGACACGTCGTCACGACGGCCGAGCGGGGATTGTTCGACGCGTTCTTCCTCGGAGAGGGTCTCCGATTGCGCGAGCAGGACGGCAAGATCCTGGACCTCGACATCGTCGGCCGCCCCGACGCGATCGCGCAATTGTCGGCCCTGGCGGGCATCACCGAGCGCATCGGTCTCGTCGCAACCCAGAACACCACGTATAACGAACCCGGCGACCTGGCTCGCCGGTTGGCGGGGCTCGACATCCTCTCCGGAGGCCGGGCGGGGTGGAACGCCGTCACGACCGACAACGCCTGGACGGGAGAGAATTTTCGGCGCGGCGGTTTTCTCGATCATGCGCTGCGCTACGAGCGGGCCGGTCAGTTCATTCGCGCGGCGCGAGCGATCTGGGATTCGTGGGCCGACGACGCCATCGCGTCATCTACCGCCAGCGAGTTCTGGTCCGATCCAACCGCGGTACGGCATCTCGACCGTTCGACGTCTCAGTTCGAGATCTCACTCGACGCGACGTTGCCGCGCAGCCCCCAGGGACATCCGGTCATTTTCCAGGCCGGGGATTCGCCGACGGGCCGAGATTTCGCCGCGGCCAATGCCGATGTCATCTTCTCCCGTCACGGCACGCACTTCGACGATGCGTTGGCGTTCGCCACCGACATCCGCGCGCGTCTGCTCGCAGCGGGCAGGCCGGCCGACGACATCAGAATCCTTCCGGGGACTCAGATCGTGCTGGCGGAGAAGGCTTCAGAGGTCGAGGAGAAGCGACGCTGGGTCCTCGAGGGCCAGTACACGGGACAGACGGCGTTGTCCCTTGTGGGTCTGGTGTGGGGGCGTGACCTGTCTGACCGCGACCCTGACGGTCCATTGCCGGAGTTCGATCCGGTGCCTGCGCCGATTTCGGCCACCCGCGGCGCGGCGAGGGACGGCAAGGACCCGATCGCCATCGCGAAGGAGTGGCGTGCGCTCGCGGAGGCCAAGAACCTGTCTCTGCGCCAAGTTGCCATCGAAACCTCAGAGCGCTCCGGCTTTGTGGGCACGCCGGAGCAGGTCGCAGACGAGCTGGCCCGGTGGGTACGTGCCGGCGCGACCGACGGCTTCAACATCTCGCCGTACATCGTGCCCGGCGGACTCGACGAGATCGTCGATTGGCTGGTGCCCGCACTACAGGAACGCGGGGTGTACCGGACCGAGTACGCGTCGACGACGTTGCGCGGCCATCTCGGGCTGCGTGAACCGCTGACACGACGACACAGCGATGAGACCGACAGCAGCGCAACGGGTTAGTCCTCGAAGTAAGGATGTGAGACATATGACCACAAGCACAGAGACAACGTTCGAGACAGCATGGAACGAATGGCACGGTGAGCGCGAACGGTATTACGGCGACCCGCTCGGCTGGGTCAGCTTGACCGGTTTGTACTGGGTCGCCGACGAATTCGAGACCGTCGCCGACCTGCCCGGCCGGTGGCGCGCGGATGCCGATGCGGTGTACGTCGACGGGATCGACGGAACCGAGAAGCTGGAACCTGTCGAGGGTGCACCAGGACTGCTCGTCGAGGACGGGGAGCGCCGGATCGAGGTCATCCGCCGAACCGGTTCGGTGGCATTACGCATACACGACCCGAAGTCACCGCATCTGGCGCGCTACAACGGCATTCCGGCTTATCCGCCGAGCGAGCAATGGCGTGTCACCGGTACGTTCAGGCCGTATGACCAGCCGACGACCCTCACGACAGGTGCAGTCGTCGAGGGCCTTGAACATCACCACAACGCGGTGGGCATCATCGACTTCCAACTGGCAGGCGCCGCACTGCAGCTGGTTGCCTTCGCCCGCGCGGACGGTGGGCTGCATGTGCTGTTCACCGATGCCACCAGCGGTGTGACGACATATCCTGCGGCGCGGGCACTTTCGATCGCCGCACCGGAAGCCGACGGCACGGTGACGCTCGACTTCAATCGGGCATCGAATCTGCCGTGCTCATTTACCGACTTCGCGACCTGCCCGGTGGCACCCGCCGAGAACAGGCTGCCCATCGCCGTCGAGGCAGGCGAGAAAAACCCGCGATGAGCCCGGCGCGTGACGGCGCGCTGGTATCAGCGCGCCGCTAAGGCGGCCGTCCTGCCGTGCCTGATCAGCTCGCCCCACGCGTTGAACGCCTCGGCGTGATCGGGTGAGGACGAACCGCTGGCAAGTGCCACCAGCCCGGTGGCGATGCTTCCGATACCGATCCGGTCTGGCGCACGACTCGTGCGAGTTCGGCAAAGGCGTCCTCTGGCGAGCAGCCGCGCAGGCCAACGAGGATGCCGATCGCTGTGTCGATCACCTCTCGTGATGTGTCATCGGCCCGAGGTCCGCGGTAACTCATGCCACGATGATGGTCCGACGCCCACGGACTGCCAAGAGATCGACGCACGATGATTCAACGCTTTCTTCACACCCATGTCGCCTCGGTTAAGCCAGATGGTCAGCGCGACAGGACAGGTCGACAATGGCAGCCATGCTTCCGGTTCTTGACCTCGCCGAGGCCGATGCCGAGCCTGCCGAGTTCCGGGCGCGGCTGCGTGAAGCCGCCCATGACGCCGGGTTCTTCTACCTTGTCGGTCACGGAGTGCCGCAAGCGCAGGTCGATCAAGTGCTTGGCCTGGCACGGGAGTTCTTCGCGCTACCGCTGGACGCCAAGAACGAGATCAGCCAGCTGAAGAGCCCGCAGTTTCGCGGCTATTCACGGATCGGCGGTGAGCTGACCAACGGCAAGGTGGACTGGCGCGAGCAGATCGACATCGGCCCCGAACGGCGGGTGATCGACGGCGCAGAGGGCTACTGGCGGCTGCAGGGCCCCAATCTGTGGCCGTCGACGCCATCAGGTTTTCGTGCGGCGTTCGAGGAGTGGGACACTGCGCTGTCGGTCGTTGGGCTTCGACTGCTGCGCCACTGGGCGGTGTCGCTGGGTGCGGCCGAGGACACGTTCGATCCGGCGTTCACCGACCGACCGGCCACCCTGATCAAGGTGGTGCGCTATCCGGGCACCAGTGACACCCCGCAAGGTGTTGGCGCGCACAAGGATTCAGGTGTTCTGACGCTGCTTGTGGTCGAGCCTGAATCAGAGGGCCTACAGGTCGAGCTCTCGGTGGGTGAGTGGGTCGATGTCCCGCCGCTTGCAGGCGCTTTCATCGTCAACATCGGAGAACTGCTCGAAGTGGCCACCGGTGGATACCTGCGGGCTACTCGCCACCGAGTGCTGGCCCCGCAGCCCGGCAGCGACCGCGTATCGATCCCGTACTTCCTGAACCCGTCGCTGGACGCGCTCATCCCGGTCATCTCGCTACCGCCCGAGCTGGCCGCGCTGTCCCGTGGGGTCGAAGCCGATCCCGACAACCCCATCTTCAACACCTACGGCGAGAACGCGTGGAAGTCGCGAACACGCGCTCACCCCGACGTCGCGGAACTGCACCACGGCATCACACCGAAGGGTGTGGCCTCGGCCTACTGAGCGGCGATTTCATCGGGCTGATCGCAACCGTGGGCGGCTCGGCCCGGGCCGAGTAGATTTCCGGCGTGTTCGATGTGCGCCGTCTGGCCGTGCTGCAGGAAGTCATCCGCTGCGGCTCGCTTTCCGCGGCCGCAGCATCGCTGAACTACACCACGTCGGCGGTGTCTCAGCAGATCAGTGCACTCGAGCGCGACGTCGGCTCCACACTGCTGGTCCGCAGCCCGACCGGGGTCCGGCCGACCGCTGCGGGGACGAGGCTGCTCGAGCACGCCGATGTGATCCTCGGTGCGGTCGCGGCCGCGGAACGCGATCTGACCCTGTTGGCCACCGCCAGGCCCGGGGTGGTGCGGGTGGCGTCGTTCGCCAGCGCCGCCGCGGCGATCCTGCCGCTGGCGTTCGCGCGGTTCCGGACGCTGTGCCCAGACATCGACCTGGATCTGGTTTCCGCCGATCCCGAGGAGGGCGTCGCGATGCTGAGCAGCGACGGAGTCGATGCCGCGGTCATCACCGAGGTGCCAGGGGAGGACGCCGAGTTTTCCGGGGTCCACACCATGCCCGTCTACGACGACGAGTTCTTCGTCGTGCTGCCCGCGCGACACCGGCTGGCGGCCGCGGCGGAGGTGCCGTTCGCGGCGCTGGCCGCCGAACAGTGGGTGGTCAGCACCGAAACGGGGACCTGTCCCGACGTCCGCGTCTTTCAGCAAGCGTGCCGTCGCGCGGGTTTCATTCCATCGGTCACCTTCCGCGCCGAGGACTATCCGACGGTGCAGGGTCTGGTGGCCGCGAATCTCGGTGTGTCACTTGTGCCTTCGCTTGCAGCGGGCGCCGTCCGCGCAGACGTCGCGGTGCGGCGGGTGGCCGGCCCGCGCCCGATCCGGCGCATATCGATGGCGACGGTCGATCGGCCGGCGGCCGGGACACCGTTGGCGACGTTCCTTTCGCTTGTGCGGGCCGTCGGTGCGCACCTCAGCGCCGAAGCGGTCTACAGCGTTCCTGAACGCCCCTTTAGCGTCGCTTGACTCGGGTTCCTCCAACCACACGGCCGCCCTACGGTTTCCACCATGACGACCACCGAGAGCACCACCCCGGTTCTCAGTTCGACCCACGAGGCGTTGCAGACCGCTCGTTCCGTTGCCGCCACCATCGCAGCAGGTGTCGTCGAGCGTGAGCTCACGGGGACGTGGCCGGAGCAGGAACTGCGGCAGGTCGCCGCATCGGGGCTGCTCGGGATCATCGTTCCTGCGGCCCATGGTGGACCCGATCTTCCACAGTCGACCGCGGTCGAAGTGCTGCGCATTCTGTCCCAAGCGGATTCGGCCGTCGGCCAGCTGCTGCTGTCGCACTTCGTGCTCAGCGCGGCGATCCAGGGTTTGGAGGGCGCCGACCCGGCCCCGCGGATCTACCGCGATGTGCTCGACGGGGCGCAAATCGGCAATGCCACCGTCGAGCGGGGTACCCGTACCAGTGTCGAGCGGCTCACGACGGTGACGCGCCGGGACGACGACACCTGGGTGCTCAATGGCAAGAAGTTCTATGCAACCGGCGCGCTCGGCGCGACGTGGATCGGGGTCGCCGCGCGGATTCCGGACACCGAACCCTCACACGGCGCAACCGTATTCGTCCAGCCGGCCGATCCAGGGGTCAGCCTGAACCTGGACCGCTGGACGTCATTCGGTCAGCGGGGCACGGCGAGCGGCGAGGTCGTGCTCGATCAGGTGGTCGTCGACGACGAGTTCGTCATCGACGAAGGTCCCGATCCCGACCCGGTGACCGCGCCGCCGTCCGTGCTCGGCGCGTTCGATCAGGCGTTGCACGCCGCCGTCGACATCGGCATCGCCCGTGCCGCACTGGAAGACGGCGCGCGGTTCGTCACCACGAAAACTCGGCCGTGGTTTGAGGCCGGCGTGGACAGCGCCGCAGAGGAACCACACGTCGTCCGCCGATTCGGTGAGCTGACGGCGCGGCTGTACGCCCTGGAGGCACTGCTCGCACGCGGTGCCGGGCTGGTCGACGAGGCACTGGCCGCACCGGAGCTGACCCGGGAGGCGGCGGCCAGCGCGTCGCTCAACATCGCCGCCGCGAAGGCCCTGGCGCAGGAGTTCGCGGTCGAGATCGCCAGCGGCATCTTCGAACTCGCCGGCGCATCGGCGACCGACGCCGGCTACGCGCTGGACCGGCACTGGCGCAACGTGCGCGTGCATTCGCTTCACGACCCCGCTCGCTGGAAATACGTCCACCTCGGCAACCACACCCTGTTCGGAACCAACCCGCCGCGCCTCGGCGTGCTTCTGTAGACCATCGCTCGTTACCAAAGGAATTCGCAATGACTGGCTTCTATCTCACCGGCAGCATCAACGTCCCGACCATCCAAGACGCGTTCCGGCTCGTGGGTGAGCGCCTTCAGCCAGGCGTCACCCGCGTCCCCGACGGCGAACCAGGCGACCGGGCGAACTGGGTGCTGACGCAGGCCGACCACTTCTTGAAGAACTCCACCCTCGAGGTCGTCGACAACCGAGCCAAGGTCCGTCCTGGCGCCACGGTCTCCTTCGGGGCGCTCGACTACCACAGCATCGCCGCCGAGTCGTATGCCGAGTTCAAGAACGCACGCGAAGACGGTGTGCTGAAGCCGGATTCACGCTTTCTGGTATCCATCCCAACTCCATTCAACGCGGTGAACTCGTTCGTGGAGTTCGACTCCCAGGTCGAGGTCGCGTACGCGTACGAACAGCAACTGCGGCGCAGCGTCGATGCGCTGCAGGAGGTGATCCCGCCGAGCGACCTCGCCATCCAATGGGATCTGCCGACCGAGTTGGCGACAATCGAGGGCTGGTTCCCCAACCCCTACGGTGGGGTTGAGCCGATCTTCGCCGCCACCGCCCGCCTCGCGCACTGGGTGCACGATGACGCCGAGCTCACCTTCCATTTGTGCTACGGCGACTCGAAATTCGGGGCGTCGCCATTCATGGGTGACCCACCGAACGAGGAGGCGGCCGCCCGTGGCGGCAGGCACATCCTGCCGCGCGACGCTACCGCGATCGTGACCCTGGCCAACGGACTGTCCCGGCACGTGCAACGGCGAATCGATGCGATCCAGGCCGCGACCGTCGCGTCGTGGACAAAGCGGGCCCACTGGCAGCCGCTGGCCGACCTCGCACTGGAGGCCGACACCGAGGTCTTCCTCGGGCTGCTGCACGCCGAAGACGGTGCCGCCGGCGCCCGCGCCCGTGCTGCGGTGGCTGCGGAGTTTCTTCCGGAATTCGGCATCTCCACCGAGTGTGGGCTCGGCAGACATTCAGCGGAACAACTGGAAGCCGTCCTGGTCGCGTGGCAGGAGTTCACCACCGCGCGCGAACCAGCGCTCGCCACCGGATAGCCCGAGGACTCACATGACCGATATCGCCGAACGCACCATCGACACGCCATCGCGGACACTCGCCGATCCGCCACCGGCAAAGCCGGAGGGCAACCCCGGCCTGATCGCGCTGCCCCTCATCATTGCGGGTGCGACCGGGCTGGGTTTCATCAACACCGGAATCATCAACGTGGCCGCTGCCGCGGTGCCGATCCTGTTGTCCGCCACGGCGATCGGACTACTTGTCACAACGATCTGGTCGGCGGCGCTCAGCCAGAACATCAACGCCACCATCTACGGCACGTTCTTCGGCTTCTACGGAAGCTACGCCGTTCTGTCGTTGGGTCTGGCGCACAACTGGTTTGGCATACCAGACACCGGAGTGCAACAGACAGTGGCGCTCTGGCTGGGCAGCTGGCTGCTCACGATCGGGTTGCTCACGGTGCTGGTACTCCGGCTGCCGTGGACATTCCCCGTGCTGATGGCGATTGTCGACGTGGCACTTGTGCTGCTTCTGGTCGGAAACCAGACCGGCAGTGTCGCGGCGACGCGTGCCGGCGGATGGTTCGTATTCGCGTTCGTGGCGTTCGTCATCTACTTCTACGTCGCCGCGTTGTGGGAGGAGACGGGCGGCAGGGCGCTGCCGCTCGGACGTCCGCTCGTCACCTAGGCCCCGCTAGACAGCGACCTCACCCTCGGCGATTCGGCGCACCGCGTTGAGGAACACGTCGATCTCGTCGAACGTGTTGTAGAAGGCGAACGACGGCCGCACCGTGGCCTCCAGGCCGAGGCGTCGCAGGATCGGCTGCGCACAATGGTGCCCGGCACGGACCGCGATGCCCTCGGCATTGAGCGCCTTGCCTACTTCCAGCGGCTCATGGCCCGCCAGCACGAAGGACAACACGCTGGCCTTCTCCCGAGCGGTGCCAACGAGCCGGACACCGTCGATATCGGCCAGCCGCGGGGTGGCGTACTCCAGCAGCGCATGCTCGTAGGCCGCGATCCGTTCGATGCCAACGCGTTCGACGTACCGCAGCGCCTCGCCGAGGCCGACCGCGTCGGCGATGTTGCCGGTGCCTGCTTCGAACTTGTTCGGCGGGCCTTGATAGAGCGAACGTTCCAACGTCACGTCTGCGATCATGTTGCCACCGCCCTGCCACGGCGGTGTTTCCTCTAACGCGTCCTCGCGTCCGTAGAGCGCACCGATGCCGGTGGGGCCGTAGATCTTGTGGCCCGAGAATACGAAGAAATCCGCACCGAGCTCCTGCACATCGATGGGAATGTGTGGAATCGACTGGGCACCGTCGATCAACACCCGCGCGCCGTACCGGTGACCGAGCTCGACGATCTTCTGGGCTTCGGTCACTGTCCCCAGCGCATTCGACACATGGGTGGCAGCAACCAGTTTGGTCTTCGGGCCGAGAAGATCCTCGAACTCCGACATCAACAGGTTGCCCGCGTCGTCCACCGGCGCGACCCGCAGGATCGCGCCCGTCTGCTGCGAAAGCAGCTGCCAGGGAACGATATTCGCGTGGTGCTCCAGGTGGGTGATGACGATCTCGTCGCCCGGTCCCAGGTGCTTGCCGCCCCAGGCGTACGCGACCAGGTTGATCGCCTCGGTGGTGCCGCGCAGGAAGATGATCTCCTCGCTCTTCGACGCACCGATGAAGCGCCGCACGGTGTCGCGGGCTTCCTCGTAGGCGTCGGTGGCCCTGGCTGCCAGCTCGTGAGCGGCACGGTGGATGTTGGAGTTCTCGTGGGCGTAGAAATAGGACAACCGGTCGATGACGACCTGCGGCTTCTGCGTGGTGGCGGCATTGTCGAACCAGATCAGCGGCTTGCCGTTGACCGTCTCCTGCAGAATCGGGAAGTCGGCGCGTACCGCGTTGACGTCGAAAACCTCGTGCCTGTCGGGCAATTGCGGCACGGGCTCGGCGGGGACGTCCGAGATCACCGGACCGCTCAGGAAATAGTAGTTCGCCTCGTCACCCACCGGCGCCGCCATCGGGGCGTCCGACCAGCCCAGGTCGCCGATCGTCGGCGCGCCCGGTAGCCAGCCCGGCACCGAGCCGCGCGGTGCGACCGGAAACGTTGGCGTCGATCCGGCGAGCACACCTGGAATCGTCGGCACGATGCCCGAAGTCGGTACCGCATACGGGTCGAGTGCACTCTCGACTGTGTAGGCCGCCGACGGCGCCGAGGCCGCATCCGGCACATTGCCTCGCGGCGCGACGGGGACCGTCTGCGGAATGCCATCGGGCTCAGGCGAAGTCGGCGCGTGCACGTACACGTCGGTCAGCGGGATCACCGGTGCCGCAGGCGTGAACGGGTTGGCCGAGCCCGCCGCGGCGGTACCGGCGGACGCCGCCGCCGTCGTGTCGGGGACATTGCCCCGCGGCGCGACGGGCGACGCCTGCGGCGGGCTGTCCGGTCCGGGACGGACGCTGGCAGCGAACAACTGGGACGCCAGCGCCGCGAGTTCCGTTGCGCCGATAGGCAGGTCGCTTTCGGCGTCTATCGACCGATACTCACTTGTACTCATGGAACTGGTCCACGGCCGCGCCGTCGAGCACGGCCAGCGCATCGTCGGTGAGCACGGCCAGCGACGAGTACAGCGTCACCAGGTACGACGCGATCGCCGACCGGTTTATCCCGGTGAACCGCACCGACAGCCCCGGCGCCTGCTCGCCAACCAGCCCCGGTTGGAACAGACCCACCACACCCTGACGTTCCTCGCCGGTACGGACCAGGATGAACTTGGTTTTGCCCTTCTCCACCGGGACCTTGTCCGAGGGCACGATCGGGATGCCGCGCCACGTGATGAATTGCGCTCCGAACAAGCTGACGACCACCGGCGGCACACCGCGATAGGTGGCCTCCCGGCCGAATGCAGCCACACCGAGCGGATGAGTCAGGAAGAAGCTGGGTGTCTTCCACACCAGGGTGATCAGCGCGTCCAGGTCATCGGGGGTAGGCGCCTTCGCCAACGTCTGGATGGTTTGTTCGGGCGTGACTTGAGACAACAGCCCGTATTCGGGGTTGTTGACGAGCTCGTACTCCTGGCGCTCCTTGATCGTCTCGATCGTCAGGCGCAGCTGCTGCGCGATCTGATCGTGCGGGCTGGAGTACAGGTCGGAGACGCGGGTGTGCACGTCGAGCAGGGTCGAGATGGACCGCAGCGTGTACTCGCGCGGGCTGGTCTCGTAATCGACATAGGTCTCGGGTAGCGGCTCTTCTGTGCCCGCGCCCTCCTCGGAGTGAATGGCGACCTGTTCGGGATTGACCACGCGGTTCACCCGGTAGATGCCTGCCTCGACGGGCACCCAGCTCAGTAGGTGCAGCAGGAACCTCGGGGTGATGGTGGACAGCTGGGGAACGGTCTTGGTTGCATTCGCGAGTTGCCGTGCGGCGAGATCGCCGAGCGCCTGTGACTCGTTCTGGGCTGTCGTCATGATGTACCTCCGACTTGGTCTCAATCAGGGCAGACACTCTGTGCCATCCCCATCATCGGGCAGCGGGAAGCGGCGCGCACCGTTAGCGCGCACGACGAGGTAAATCCACAGATTGCCGTTTCGTCCATGGCGTGCCGTATGGTATAGGCATGCAACAGCTGACGCCGCTGCGTCATCGTCCCGCGCGCCTCCTCGACGTGCGCTGTTGTTGTTGTTGATTTTCTGACGCCGTTCTCCCTGCGTTAAAGGCCCGCCCATATCCGGCGGTGCGCCGATACGCGTTGTTCAGAGCCCAGAAAGTCAACCCGCATGACCGTTCTTTCCCTGCCAAGGCCTGCTCGCCTGCCCGTCTCGGTGCGGCGGCACGTCCGCGCCCGCGACGTCGATATCGCGCGGATGACCCGGTATCGCGGCGGCACCTACTCGCACACCGTCGACACCGTCGTGTTCACCGACGGCTCCAAGGCGCGCACTGACCTCATCCGGCTCAACCCGAACATCGAGGCCTACTCACTGGACTTCACCGGACACGCGCCTACCAAGCCCGCGCACTACCGCGCGGCGACGTGGTCCGCAGTGCCGAACCTGCGCACCCGCGCCCACGAGGCGGAAGTCGATTGGATCCTGCGCAACTCGTTTCCCGCGCTCCGGCCGGCGGAACTGAGCCGCAGGCTGCGCGCCGCCGGCTACCCGCTCGGCGCAGGCCACATCACCGACCATGAGGCCATCGCCGCGACGCAGGCCGCGATCTGGCACTTCACCAATGACCTGAACCTCGACAACCGCCCGCTGAACGTGCCGGTCGCCGAGCGCCGCACCGCCAACGGCATATTCTTCGCGTTCGCGGGAGAGCTCGAATTGGGCGGCTACTCAGTCGAACTCGCGTCACGCAGCGCGGTGTCACTGATCCTGCAGAAGTCGGTCGACGGTCGCAACTGGCGCGACGTGGCCGCCTCCGGCTTGAACGTCGAGGCGGGTAAGGGCACCCACCGCAAGGCACTCGGTGTCGGAAGCACGGTGTCGCGTAGCGGGCACGGCCGCGGCGGTGAGGGCTACCGGTACTACCGACTCGTCACCCTCGCCGATTCCGCGGTCGTCGTCGGGGAGGTCGGGTTCTGGCTGAACCGCTCGGCGACGTACCGCAACCCGCACCGCATCGTGCACCTGTACGACTACTTGCTGGCCGGCGCACAACGGGCGCGCGCAAGCGCCGTTCCCGCCGAAATCCGCACCGATGACGCGACATTCGTCGATGGCCTGATTGGCCCGCTCCGACTGCAGGCCATCGACAGCGCAGCGCTGACGGCCGTCGACGCGACCATCGTCGACGCCGCTGGACGGAAGGTGACCGGTCCCGTCGAACCCGGCACCGAGTTCTATGTCCGGCCGCGACCGGGGCGGGACGGCGTGCTTCTCACCGCGACGGTGCCTGCGACACCGAATGGGCTGGGCGGACGGGTGATCACCGGTGTCGCCCGCGACGACTCGAACAGCCGGCTGACCCCGGTCGCACTGGCCAGGCCGGCGCCGCTCATCGTCGACTTCGCGATCTACCTAAACTCCCGCGTGCACTAGGCCATCGCGCCGCAACAGCTCACCCCACACGGCGTACGCCTCGGCATGCTCGGCAGAGGACGAACCGCTTGCCAGCGCCACCAATCCGGCGGCCAGCCGTCCGATGCCGACCCCGGTTTGATGCACCACGCGTACCAGTTCGTCGAACGCCTCGATATCGGAGCAGCCGCGCAGCCCGATGAGGATTCCGATGGCAACGTCGATCACTCGACGCGATGACTCGTCCCCTGCGCGATAGCTCATGGATGCCATCGTGCGTGACGAGGCCGCGGTCGACAAGGCATTGACCCGCGGTGATCCAGAAGCGCTACCGACCCGTCATCCGGACGCCACCGTCCCTACATCGGGGCGTTGGCAGGCACGAACACGCCGGAGCTGTCGGCCTCTTCCTCAGCCCGGATGACGTGCACGACCGCGTTGATCAAAGCCAGGTGGGTGAACGCCTGCGGGAAGTTGCCCAGGTGCCTGCCCGTGCGCGGCTCGATCTCCTCCGCGTAGAGGTGCAAGGGGCTCGCGAACGACAACAGCCGCTCGCACAGGTGTTTGGCCCGGTGGATCTCGCCGATCTCGACCAGCGCCGACACCAGCCAGAACGAGCAGATCGTGAACGTGCCTTCCTCGCCCGACAGGCCGTCGTCGGTTTCCTCGACGCGGTACCTCAACACGAGGCCTTCCTCTGTCAGCTCGTCGGCGATGGCCAGCACCGTCGCGCGCACCCGCGGGTCATCGGCTGGCAGGAAGCGGGTCAGGATGGCCAGCAGCAGGGAGGCGTCCAGCGCGTCGTCGCCGTAGCGCTGGGTGAGCACGCCGCGGGAGTCGACGCCGTTGGCCAGGATGTCGGCCTTGATCTCCTCGGCGATCGCACGCCACTGTTGGGCGTAGGACTTCTCGCCCTGGAGTTCGGCCAGTTTGGATCCGCGGTCCAGCGCGACCCAGCACATGATCTTCGACGAGGTGAAGTGCTGGGGCTCGCCGCGCACCTCCCAGATGCCGCGGTCGGGTTCGCGCCAGTGTTTGATCGCCTCCTCGACCTGTTGCTTGAGCACCGGCCACAGCGTGTCGGAGATATGCTCGCGCGACTTGGCGTGCAGATAGACCGAGTCCAGCATTGTGCCCCAGATGTCGTGCTGCATCTGGTTGTAGGCGCCGTTGCCGATGCGCACCGGGCGGGCGTTGTCGTAACCCGACAGGTGGTGCAGCTCCTCTTCGACCAGGCTGCGCTCACCGCCGACGGCGTACATCACCTGAAGCGGATGGCGCTCACCGTTATTGGCTCCGGACACGTCGGCGATGAACGCGAAGAAGTCGTCGGCCTCACGGTCCAGGCCCAGTGTGTAGAGGCCCCACAATGCGAACGTCGAATCGCGCACCCACCCGTACCGGTAGTCCCAATTTCGTTCGCCCTGAGGGGTTTCCGGCAGCGACGTGGTGGGCGCCGCCAACAGCGCCCCAGTCGGCGAGTACGTCAGGCCCTTCAGTGTGAGCGCGCTGCGCTGCAGGTACGACCGCCACGGGTGGTCCGGAAATTCACCGATGTTGATCCACTGCCGCCAGCACTCGCTGGTCTGCCACATCTTGTCGGCGGCCTCGTCGTAGGTCTGCGGAACCGGATGCTTGGACCAGGACAGCGCGACGAAGACGTTGTCGCCCTCCTTCATTCGGGTGCGTGCCCGCGCCTCGTGGCCCTCCAGTCCCAGCCGCAGGTTAGTGGTCAGGCGCAGCGTCGGATGCGCGTCGGGGTCGCGGCTGGCACGGGCGATCGACTCGCCGTAGGCCTGGGCCGAGTACTCCCACGTAGCGGGGATGCGGTGGTAGTCGAAAGCCGGCTCGCAGTTCATCACCAACTCGACCGTGCCGCTCACACATCGCACCGTGCGCAGCAGGATGTGCTCGGCGTCCCAGTCCATCGGCGTACGGCGATGCGTGCGCGACCGCGCGTCGATGTCGTGCCACGGCCCCATCACCAGCGCGTCGCGCACGATCACCCAGCCGGTGTGGGTCTGCCAGGTGGTCTCCAGGATCAGGCTGCCCGGCAGGTACCGGCGCGCGGCGGGCACCGAAACGCCGTACGGGCCCAGCCGGAAGTGGCCCGCGCCGCGGTCGAGGATCGCGCCGAAGACACTCGCGGAGTCCGGACGGGGGACGCACAGCCATTCCACCGAACCGGCCGACGAGATCAGGCAGGTGTTCTCGCAGTCGGACAGGAACGCATAGTCAGCGATCGGGGGAAAGGGGTTCCGCAACCCGCTGCCGGCGTACGGGACCGGTGCCGTCACGGTGAACGGGGCTTCCGCCTCGCCTTCTTGAACGGCCAGCGCTCCCTTGGCCTCAGGGGCCCCGTCGGAAGGCTCGGTTTGTTGCAGGACCATGCGGACATCATCGACCGCCGGGCGGCCCGGCGTCCACTCGTGCCGACGCGTGTCCGGTGGCGTTCGGTTCAGCGCCGGGCAAACTCCGGCACATGTTCGGCTGACCTGCTGATGCGGCGACAGCGATGACCCGGCTGTGGAGAACCGGCAACGACGCAGGTGGTCTTCTCGATCCGGTCGGCGTCGGCCGGCGCTCGGACATATTCGCGTCGAATAGTCTGGCCGGGTGGGCGGCTTCCTCAACTGGTGGGACGGCGTCGAACTGTGGCTGTCCGGCCTGCCGTTCGTTGCCCAAACCGCGGTGGTGATGCCCGTCGTGCTCGCGCTGGCGTACGGCATCGCCATCCTTCTCGATGGCGCGCTCGGCAACGGGATTCGGCTGCTGCGGCGGGCGCGCCACCAATCCGAGGACGAGGACTGATGAGCGGAATGCCGCGCTCTCGGGTGACCTTGGTGCTGGTCATTCTCGTGGTGCTGGTGATCGTCACCTGGTTGCTAACTCGTTAAATGCGCTAAGGCCCGACCTGAGCGCGTTGCCAGACTCTGTTATTCTTCGCGCCATGCAGACAGCGTCCGGCAACAAGAGCGGCCACGTCCTGGCCCTCATTGCCGTGGGATTCAGTGCTGTCGCTGATGTCTGTTGTTGTCGCTGACTCCATACCCATCCGCGGTTTGGTGTCGGTAGTGGCTGTTTGATGCCCAGGTACTGATCCCTCGCCTTGCCGTCGTGACGGGCTACCCGTTAGTCCCCTGCAAGGAAAGGTCACCAATGCTCAACATTCGCAAGTCCTGGCGGCCCGCCGCCGCCCTGGCTGTCACAGCGACGCTGCTGGCGGCGTGCGGTGGTGGCGGATCAAGCGACGTCGCCGGGGGCGGCAATCAGCCCGCCGCTGAGACGACGCTGACGCTTGTCGCCTACGCGGTGCCGGAGCCCGGCTGGAGCAAGATCATCCCGGCCTTCGCCGCCACCCCGGAGGGCAAGGGCGTCGCCGTGACCACGTCTTACGGCGCGTCGGGGGATCAGTCGCGCGCTGTCGTCGACGGCAAGCCCGCCGACATCGTCAACTTCTCGGTGGAGCCCGACGTCACCCGGCTGGTCAAGGCCAACAAGGTGGACAAGTCTTGGAACGCCGATACGACAAAGGGCATCCCGTTCGGCTCCGTGGTTTCGCTCGTCGTACGCAAGGGCAACCCGAAGAACATCAAGGACTGGGACGACCTGCTGCAGCCCGGGCTCGAGGTCGTCACCCCGAGCCCGTTGAGCTCCGGCTCCGCCAAGTGGAACCTGCTGGCGCCGTACGCCGCGAAGAGCGACGGCGGCAAGGACCCCCAGGCCGGGCTGGACTACGTCAACAAGCTGGTCACCGAGCACGTCAAGACGCGTCCGGGTTCGGGCCGCGAAGCCACCGACGTGTTCCTGCAAGGCACGGGCGACGTGCTGATCAGCTACGAGAACGAGGCCATCAACACCGAGCGGCAGGGCAAGCCGGTCGAGCACATCAACCCGCCGCAGACGTTCAAGATCGAGAACCCTGTCGCCGTGGTGACCTCCAGTGCGCACCTCGACAAGGCCACCGCGCTGAAGAACTACCTGTTCACCAAGGAAGGACAGAAGATCTGGGCCCAGGCCGGCTTCCGGCCCGTCGATCCGTCAGTGGCGGCGGACTTCGCGACCGATTTCCCGACGCCGCAGAAGTTGTGGACGATCGACGATCTGGGTGGCTGGACGGCGGTGGATCCTGCATTGTTCGATAAGGACAACGGCAGCATCACGAAGATCTACAAGCAGGCAACTGGATGACGGCTACCGTCGAACCCAATCCGGAGGCGACCCGGCCCGAACTCACCGACAACGGTGAGGGCGGGCGGGCGCCCAGCCTTTTCGGCGGCCGGTATGGGACGACGTCGCTGCGAGTTGGGGCCGCGTCGATCTGGCTCAGCATCATCGTGCTGCTGCCGCTCGCCGCGATCGTGTGGCAATCCGCGGGCGGCGGTTGGCACGCGTTCTGGCTCGCAGTCACCTCCAATGCGGCGCTGGAGTCGTTCCGTGTGACACTGACGATCTCGACGGGTGTGACGCTGATCAACCTCGTCTTCGGACTGTTGGTGGCGTGGGTGCTCACCCGCGACGACTTTCCCGGTAAGAGGCTCGTCGACTCCGTGATCGACCTGCCGTTCGCGCTGCCGACCATCGTCGCGAGCTTGGTGATGCTCGCGCTGTACGGGCCGAACAGCCCGGTGGACCTTCACCTGCAGCACACCAAATGGGGTGTGGGCGTTGCACTGCTGTTCGTCACGCTGCCGTTCGTGGTGCGCTCTGTGCAGCCGGTCCTGTTGGAACTCGACCGAGAGACGGAGGAGGCCGCCGCCTCCCTCGGCGCCAACAACTGGACGATCTTCACTCAGGTGATCCTGCCCGCGCTGTTGCCGTCACTGTTGTCCGGAGCGGGCCTGGCGTTTTCGCGTGCGATCGGCGAGTTCGGCTCGGTCGTGCTGATCGGTGGTGCGGTGCCCGGCGAGACCGAAGTGTCGTCCCAGTGGATCCGGACACTGATCGAAAACGACGACCCCACCGGTGCCGCCGCGATTTCCATTGTTCTGCTGGTGGTTTCATTCGTCGTGCTGTTCATCCTGCGCGCCGTCGGATCGAGGGCGGCCAAGCGTGAGGAGCTGGCGCCATGACATTGTCACCAGCCGTCCGGCATCTGCTGCGGTACCTGGCGCTGGCCTATGTCGGGATCCTGGTCATCGTGCCCGTCGGCCTGATTCTGTGGCGGACGTTCCAGCCCGGCATCGGGGAGTTCTTCGCTTCGATCAGCACACCGGCGGCGGTGTCGGCGCTGGAGCTGTCGCTGCTCGTGGTCGCGATCGTCGTGCCGCTCAATGTCCTGTTCGGCGTGCCGACGGCATTGGTGTTGGCGCGCAACAGGTTCCGCGGCAAAAACATCCTGCAGGCGGTTATCGACCTGCCCTTTGCGGTGTCGCCCGTCGTGGTGGGTGTCTCGCTCATCCTGCTGTGGGGATCGGCGGGACTATTCGGGTTCGTCGAGAACAACCTCGGCCTGAAGATCATCTTCGGCTTCCCGGGCATCGTCCTGGCGAGCATCTTTGTCACCGTGCCGTTCGTGATCCGTGAAGTCGAACCGGTGCTGCATGAGATCGGCACCGACCAGGAGGAGGCCGCCGCGACGCTGGGATCGCAATGGTGGCAGACCTTCTGGAAAGTCACTCTTCCGTCGATCCGGTGGGGCCTGACCTACGGCGTTGTGCTGACGGTCGCGCGCACGCTCGGTGAGTTCGGCGGGGTCATCATGGTGTCGTCGAACCTGCCGGGGCAGTCACAAACGCTCACATTATTGGTGGCGGACCGATACAACCGCAACAATGAATACGGTGCCTACGCCGTGTCCACGTTGCTGATGGCGGTCGCCGTGATCGTCCTGATCGTTCAGTTGGTCCTCGACGCTCGCCGCTCCGGCGCGAGCAAGCAGGCATAAGGAGACGAGAGAAATGACCGACGCGGCAATCATCGTGCGGGGTGCCAACAAGCACTACGGCGACTTCGCGGCGCTGGACAACGTCGACTTCGAGGTGCCGTCGGGCTCACTGACCGCATTGCTGGGGCCGAGCGGCTCCGGCAAGTCGACACTGTTGCGGGCCATCGCCGGTCTCGACCTACCGGATACCGGCAGCATCACGATCAACGGGCGTGACGTCACGCATGTGCCGCCACAGCGGCGCGGCATCGGGTTCGTGTTCCAGCACTACGCGGCGTTCAAGCACCTGACCGTGCGCGACAACGTCGCCTTCGGGCTGAAGATCCGCAAGCGGCCCAAGGCGGAGATCAAGGAGAAGGTCGACAACCTTCTGGAAGTGGTGGGGCTTGCCGGTTTTCAGACGCGCTATCCCAATCAGCTTTCCGGCGGACAGCGTCAGCGCATGGCGCTGGCGCGCGCGCTCGCTGTCGACCCGCATGTGCTGCTACTGGACGAGCCGTTCGGTGCGCTGGACGCAAAGGTGCGCGAGGACCTGCGGGCCTGGCTACGCAGGCTGCACGACGAGGTGCACGTCACCACCGTCTTGGTCACCCACGACCAGGCGGAGGCTCTCGATGTCGCGGACCGCGTCGCGGTGCTCAACAAGGGGCGGATCGAACAGGTTGGCTCACCGACGGCTGTTTACGACACGCCCGCCAACGCGTTCGTGATGTCGTTCCTTGGTGCGGTGTCGTCGCTCAACGGCTCGCTGGTCCGGCCGCACGACATTCGCGTCGGTCGCAATCCCGAGATGGCGATCGCAGGCGACGATGACTCCGTTCGGGCCACAGGCGTGGTGCGGGCCACCATTGATCGAATTGTCGTGCTGGGCTTCGAGGTTCGCGTGGAGCTGACCAGTGCGGCCGACCATACGCCGTTCACGGCCCAGATCACCCGCGGCGACGCCGAGGCGCTCGGGCTGAAGGAAGGCGACACGGTCTACGTGCGCGCCACGCGAATCCCGTCGCTGCCCGGCGGCACCGATATCCCGCGGGCCGATACGGCCGACGAGGACGAGGCACTGACGAAGGCCTGAGTTCCGGTCGACCGCTGTCAGTAATCCGGCCCAAGGCCGGAGAGGGTAGCGACCACGACACGTGGGACGGCGTCGCGGGCGGGGGGCCAGATCCCGCCGAGGGTCGACCACCGCTTGATCGGGTGATCTTTCAGATAAGGGCGCGACAGGCTACCTTGTCCTGTCCGCAGGCTTCGGCGTAGACGCGAAGGACGCCTCGGATGCGGTCGACGACAAGGTCTTTCGGGTCGGCCGAGAGCACACCCGCGCGGATCCGGTCGTACTGCTCGGGCAGAAACGCGCTGAGCACCGGCTCCGGCACGACGCGCGCTCGCAGATTGTCGAGCAAGGTGTGCACAGCGGTTTCGATCTCTCGGTCGGCCCAGTAGTAACGCATCCGGTCGCTGTAGCTGTATCGGCGGGCGATGTACTGCTCGTCGGCATTGCCGGGGCAATAGCGTTCCCAGTGTTCGGGCGCGGCCAGCATCCTGCGCTCCACGATGGCCGGCAGATCGGAGCGCTCCGCCGGCGCCACAAGCTCGTTCTCGACGGAGACCAGCGCGAACAGCGCCTCGCGCATCGCGAAGGTCAATCCCGGGCCGACCTTGAGCACCCGCCAGCCATCTGAGACCAAAGACGTTAGGGCACTGGGTGTTTGGTAGTCGGTGGAGTGCGCCTCGAACGTCATCGACGGCTCGTCGTCAAGCACGTCGCGCAGGGAACCGGCGGCGCCGGCCCGGTAGTTGACGACGTGCAGGTGATCGAACTCGACCCCCGGCTGCACAACAAGCGCCATCACCTGAGGCCACGCATGGCCCAGGCCCGCACGATCGAAAGCAAGACGGTGGGCCCGCAGCGTGTTTCGCGCACTATCGGCCGTGGTCGGCACGAGTTCGTCGATTTCGTGCGTCGAACCGCCGGGGGCGGGCACCTCGGTTCCGATGACATAGCGCAACCGCCCGGCCAGCCCGATCCGCGCCGCCTCTGCTTCGGCGGCCCCGAGCATGCGGGCTGCTCGGGCGGCGACGACATCGTCGGTGAGAGGTCCGATGTCGTCGGCGCAGGGATAGCTGCAATCCAGATGGAGTTTGGTGTATCCGGCCAAGACATAGCTTCGCACCAGTTCATCGGCGTGCGACATGGCCGTTTCGGCAGGCAGCGAACGCCATCGGTTGGGACCGAGGTGGTCTCCGCCGAGCACGATGCGGTCGACCGGGAACCCGACGTGGTGCGCGATGCGTTCGACGAGCTTGCGGAAATCGGCCGGGCGCATACCGGTGTAGCCACCGAACTGGTCCACCTGGTTGGAGGTGGCCTCGATCAAAACGACCTCACCGCCGGTTTTTGCCTGCTCGAGGGCCGCCTCGATGACGAAGGGGTGCGCCGAGCACACCGACGCGATGCCGGCTGTGCCGGACCGCACGACGGGATCGAGGGGATGACTCAAGCGGCCGCCTCCTTTCGAATTGTTGCGCATATGTGTTCGTTTTGGCGAAAACGAACACGTACACTTCGTGCGTGAAAGCAGAACGACTCGCCGAGATCCTCGATCGCGTGGTCGAGCACGGCAGTGTCGACGTCGCCCGCTTGGCCGAGGAGTTCGACGTCTCGGCCGCCACCATCCGTCGCGATCTGCAGACCCTGCACGAACAGGGGTTGCTGCGCCGCACGCACGGCGGCGCGCTCCCCAAGCCTGCCGGTCTGGAAATGCCCATCCGGTACAAGGCGTCCAGGCAGTTGCGGCAGAAGCGCGCGATCGGCCTGCACGCCGCCAAGCTCGTCCGTGACGGCGAAGTGGTGGGCATGACGGGCGGCACGACGGCGACCGAGGTGGTACGCGCGCTGGCCGATCGCCGCGATCTCACCGTCGTCACCAATGCCCTCAACATCGCCGCGGAACTCGTTGCGCGGCCGAACATCCGGCTCGTCGTGGTCGGGGGCAACGCGCGGCACGCGTCCTACGAGCTGGTGGGGCCGGCGGCCGAAGCGATGATCGCCCAGTACCACCTCGACATCGCGTTCGTCGGCACCGACGGCTTCACTGTGACTGACGGGTGTACCACGCACGACGAAATGGAGGCGCACACCGATCTGGCCTTCATCCGGCAGGCCAAGCGCACCATCGTGATTGCGGACAGCTCCAAGATCGGAAAGGTGACGTTCGCCAGGATCTGCGGGCCCGACGCCATCGACACACTGGTCACCGACTCGGGCATCGATCCCGCGACGCGTAAGGCCGCCGAGTCCGCGCACATCGAAGTGATCGTCGCCCCGGTGAAAGAGGGGTAGGCGCCGCCGCCGAACGCGTGGCGTCATGCCAGCGAGATCCGCTCGCGGGTCACCCGTGCACTACCCGTCACGGCATCGAACAGGTAGGTCTTCTCCGGGTTGAATTTCAGGGCGACAGAGGTGCCGACGTCCAACACGGTGTCGGGCGGCGCCTGCACCACAACACTGGTCGGCGCGTTGTCGGACGCCTCGACGAGCGCGTTGACCAGCACGTGGCTGCCGAGCGGTTCGCAAAAGTCGACCTGGGCAGGCACCGTGCCGTGCACCGAGGGCGGGCACACGAGCAGATGCTCGGGCCGGATGCCGACGGTGGCCGGGCCGTCGGGCGCGTGCACGGTGGCGAGCGGCGCTTCTCCGACGTGCAGTACGCCATGGCGCACGGAACCCGGCAGCAAGTTCATTGGGGGGCTGCCCATGAATGCCGCGACGAACGTGTTGGCCGGCCGGTTGTAGATCTCATCGGGGGTTCCGATCTGCTGCACTTCGCCGGCGGCCATCACGCACAGCCGATCGCCCAGTGTCATCGCCTCCACCTGGTCGTGCGTCACGTAAATGGAGGTGACCGGCACCTTGCGATGCAGTCGCTTGAGGTCGCCGCGAACCTGGGTGCGCAGCTTCGCGTCGAGATTCGACAGCGGCTCGTCGAGCAGGAAAGCCCGCGGCCGACGAACCAGCGCACGGCCCATCGCGACTCGCTGTCTCTGGCCACCGGAGAGCTGGCCAGGTTTGCGGTCGAGCAGTTCGCCGATGTCGAGCAGGCGCGCGGTCTCACGGACCCGTTGTTCGACTTCGGCCCGCGGCGTCCTGCGCTGACGCAGTCCGTACGCCAGGTTCGCGTAGACGCTCATGTGTGGGTATAGGGCATAGTTCTGGAACACCATCGCGATATCGCGCTCGCCGGGGCTGAGCCGGTTCACCGAGTCACCGCCGATCTTGATCTCGCCCGATGTGGGTTTGTCCAAACCCGCTAGCAGGCGCAGCGCCGTGCTCTTGCCGCAGCCTGACGGGCCGACCAGGATCAGGAATTCGCCATCGTCGACCTTGAGGTCGAGATTGTTGAGCGCGACCACATTTCCTGCGTAGCGGCGTGTGACGCCGCAGAACTCTACCTCTGCCAAGCTGCCCCTGCTTCCGATTGCCGTGTCACGCTCAGCCCTTCAGTCCGGTGCTGGCTACCGATTGGACGAAAAACCGCTGTGCCACGATGAATACGAGCAGCATGGGCAATATGCTCATCACATTCGCCGCCATGAGCAGCGGCCAGTTGGTGAAGTGAGCGCCCTGAAAGTAGCTGAGCCCCAACGGAACCGTCATCTGGTCGGGCGAGGTGACGGCGATGAGCGGCCACAGGAAGTCGTTCCATGAGGTCAGAATGGTCAGCGCCGCCAGCGTCGACAACGCAGGCAACGACAGCGGCAGCACGATTTTCACGAGCACGCCCAGTCGCGATGTCCCGTCGACGCGGGCGGCGTCCTCGAGTTCCACCGGGACGGTCAGAAAGAACTGCCGCAGGAAGAAGATGCCGAACACGGTGGCCAGATTCGGCAACATCAGCGCGCCGATGTGGTCGACACCCAGCCCGAACCACACGTTGTCGCCGAACCATTTCACGATCAGGAAGATCGGGATCATGCTGACCTGGAACGGCACCATCAGGGTGGCCATCAGGGTCGCAAACAGAATTCCGCGGCCCAGGAACCGAATTCGGGCGAATGCGTACCCGGCCAGGCTGCACAGCACGAGGTTGCTCATCAGCACCACCAGCGTGACGAGCGCGCTGTTGAGGAAGAAATGACCGAACGGCGCCGTGGCCCAGGCGTCCGGGTAGTTCTGTAGCCGCGGGTGTTGGGGGAGGACCGGCGGGAAACGGTTGGACTCACTCGTCGTCTGCAGTGACGTGACCAGCATCCACACCAGTGGAAGCACAAGCAGAAACGACAGCGGGATGAGCACCAGATGCCACGGGCTGAACGGCAGTCGGAGACGCTTCGGCGTGGGCGCTTCTGGCGCGGAGTTGGTCAGGTCGGAGGCCGCCATGGTGTCGCCGATCATGGGTGATACGCGTATCTCCGGGCGATGCGGAACTGCACCGCGGTGACGACGACGATGACCACGAAGAGGACGTAGGCCATTGCCGCGGCGTAGCCGGCGTCGAACTGGACGAAGGCCCTGTCCCACAGGTAGTAGACGATCACGGTGGTGGCGCGCAGGGGTCCGCCGCGGGTGGTCTGGTAGACCACGTCGAACAGTTGCAACGCATTGATGGTCAACCACACCATCAGGAACAGGTTGGCCGGCCCGAGCAGCGGCACGGTGATGGTGCGGAACCGGGTGAACCGGCTCGCACCGTCGATGGCGGCGGCTTCGTGCAGTTCGGGCGGGACGCCTTGCAGCGCAGCCAGATACACGATCACCGAGAACCCGGTCCAGCCCCAGATGGTCATCGCCACGATGACGTACAAGGCTTGCGAGGGGGAGGCGAGGAACGGTTGTGGCGAGATTCCGACCACGCCGAGAGCCGCGTTGATCAAGCCGAAATCGCGGTTTGTCAGCCAGAGGAAGGCGATGGCTTGCGAGATGGTCGACACCGCCATCGTGATGTACGCGGTGGTGCGGTAGAAGGCGATGAACCGAATCGACCGGTTCATCGCCGCCGCGATGAACAGGCCGACGAGCATGGTGCCGGGGACGAACAGCGCGGTATAGATCAGCGTGTGCTTGATCGCCTCGGCGAACACCGGGTCGTCGGCGAGTCTGCGGTAATTCTCGGTGCCGACCCACGGTGTCTCGGGTGTCAGCAGGTCGGATTTCTGAAAGGACAGCTGTAGCGACATCAGCACCGGCAGCAGCCCGAAGATGCCGATCAGGATCACGCCGGGAGCGGTCAGCGCCCACCCGTTCGCATTGTCCGAGCGCAGGAACCGGCGCAGCGGTGACGGCGTCCGGACCGCCCCGCTACTTCTCGGCAAGCGCTGCATCCGTCGTCTGAGCCGCCGTGTTGAGCGCGTCGGCGGGTTGGGCTTTGCCGAGCAGAACGGACACGATGGCCTGACCCAGCGCCTCGGAGATCTTGGGATACTGGGAGACGGTCGGCCTGGCCTTCTGTGCGTTGGCCAGATTGTGCACGAAAACTTCTGAGCCGGGCTGCTTTTCGTTGAGCTCTGCGACGAACGCTGAGTCGTCGCCGACGGAAATGCGGGTAGGCAGATCCGCTGTGGTCAGTGAGGTCGACTTGACCTGCGGCGCTGCGGTCAGCCACTTCACGAAGTCGATGGCCGCCTGCTTGCGTTGTGCGCCGTTGTCGAACACCACCCAGTTGTCGGGCCCGGAGATGGTCTGATGGCCGCCGGCCGATCCGGTGTAGGTGGGCATGATCTGAACGCCGTAGTCGACGTCGCTGAAGGTGCCGAGATCCCACGGCCCGGTGACCAGCATCCCGATCTTTCCGGCGGTGAACAGCTTCGAGTACTCCTGGTTCGTGGTGTCCACGTAGAGCGACTTGTCGGTGACGGCCATCTGCTGCAGTGTGGTCAGCGCTTTGACACCGGCTTCGGAGTTGAATGCCGCGTGCTGGTTGTCCGGGGTCAGGAGGTCGCCGCCTGCCTCCCATAGCATCGGCAGGTAGTGCCAGACGGTGTCCTCGGAGCCATCGGCGGGAATCGACCAGCCGTACTGGCCCTTCGCGGGATCGGTCAGTTTGGCTGCGGCCGAACGGAAGTCATCCCACGTCCACTCCGGCGTCGGCGGTGTCAGTCCGGCCTGTTCGAACAGCGTCTTGTTGTAGACGATCGCGAGGTTGTCGACGAGTGCGGGCACACCGACCACTTTGTCACCGACGGTCGCAGCGGCCCGCTCACCTGGGTAGAAGTCATCCCACTTCCAGTCGGGTTGCTTGACGTACTCCGCCATGTTCACGACCTGAGGTATCTCGGCGATGTTCGGCGACCACGAGCCGAACATGTACGCGACATCGGGCGCGCTGTTGCCGCGGACCGCGGTCAGCACCTTCTGCAGCACCTGGTCGCTCGGGGTGACCAGTTGGGTCACCTGGACGTCGGGATGCTCCTTGTTGTACTGGTCGAGCAGCTTGGTGAAATTCTCGGCCTGCACGTCGGTCCAGCCGTTCCAGACCGTGATCTTGGTGGGCCCACCTGCAGAACCCCCACCGCCACCGCCGCCGCAGGCGGCGAGCGCGAGGGTGAGGGCTGCGATCAGGACGAGCAAGAGGCGTGGGCGGGTCACAGTCGACACTCCTTCACATGGAGCCGGATGGGCGGACGGCACCGAGGTGCGTTGTGTGGAGCTGCGCAGCTCCCGCGCGGTATGGTCGAGGATTATACGCGAATGCGCAATATGCAGTGCGCATTCGCGCAATCGAATTTTGATCGCCGCCGCGAGGGGTCGCATCACGTCAACACCACCGACCGGGTCAGGCCACGGGGCTCGTCGGGATCGAGTCCGCGGGCGGCGGCGACGGCCACCGCACTGCGTTGGGTCTGGACCAGTTGGGCCAACGGGTCCAGGTCGCTGGTCACGACGACGGCGCCAGTGTCTTCGATTTGCTCGACCAGGCCGGGCGGCGGCGTGCCGAGCATCCATACCAGGCTTTTCGGCCCGGCGACCGCGATCGGCCCATGCCGGTAGTCCATCGCCGGGTACGACTCACTCCAGGCCTGCGCAGCCTCGCGCATCTTGAGCGCCGCCTCGTGGGCCAGGCCGACGGTCCAGCCGGCGCCGAGGTAGACGAAGTGGTCGAAGGTGGCTGGATCGACCGGTAGGGCGTCCCGGACCGCCGTTTCTGCATCGGCGATCGCCGACTCGACATCCTGGCCGAGGGCCGTGCGCAGCAGTGTCAGCGCCGTGGTCGGGAAGCGGGTCTGCACGATGCTCACCTCGTCGGCGAAACCGAGCGCGACCTCCTCGTCGACCAGCCCGGAAAGGGGACCTCCTGCGACCGCCGTCAGCACGACCTTGGTGCCGGCGTCGAGCCGCTTCACCGCGTCGATGATCTCAGTGGTCGTGCCCGACCGGGTGATCGCCAGGACGGTGTCATAGTGACGCGACGCCGGTATCTCCGAAGCGTAGGCCCAGTCCGTCTCGCCGAACCCGGCCTGCTCACGTTGAGCCGCATACGCCATCGCGATGAATGCCGATGTACCGCAGCCGATTACGAGCATCCGCTGACCACGCGCGCTCAGCGCCGCCGGGGTCGGCCCGGTGGCGGCCTGGCGCCAGAGTGCGGGCTGGGACTGGATCTCCGTTCCTGTCACCGTCATGAGTCGATAGTATGCGCACAGCTGTTCATATTGCGCAAGAACGCGCACAAATGACTGAGCGTTTCGGTGCGCACGACGGGTGCCCGCTAAGACTGGGCGGGCGATCGGAGCGCCTCGGGCAGCAGATCACCGTGCGCGGTCGTCAACTCGGCGCACAGCTGCCAGATCTCGTCGACGGTCAGGGTCGCGGCCGTGTTGGGATCCAGCATGGCCGCCGCGGGCACCAGGCGCGGATCGCCGTCCACGGCGGCTCGGACGGCGAGTTCCCCGGGGCCGATGTAACAGCGGTTGAGTGCGGCGCACTGCGGCGGCAGGTCACCGACCTTGACCGGATGCGCGCCCAGTGCGTCGAGCACGGTCGGAACTTCCACCGCGAAACCGTCGGGCAGGTTGGTGATCAGCCCGTCGTTGGCCACATTGGCCGCGATGACGCGGAGGGTGCCGGTCTCTAGCGAGTGGATTACCTGCGGGGCGTATTCGGTTGATCCTGAATCGATTTCGAGGGTGTCCGTGTGAGCGAGGTCGGCGCGGACCTGCTGGTACTCGGCCAGGTTGGCCTCGCTGATGCCGACGTACTCGCCGACATTGAGCCGTAGCCGGTCGACCTCGGATGGGTGGTGCAGATACCACGGGACGTACTCGCTGGAGTGCTCGCTGGTTTCGGTCGGGTAATACCCGAGTCGGCGGTACATGTCGACGCGCACCCGTCGTCGCAGTTCCGGATTCGCCGCGATGCGCTCGTCCAACAGCGGATACAGGTTCTCACCCTGGCGTTCCCATCGCAGCACCCAGGCCTGGTGATTGACGCCGGCCGACCAGTAGTGGACATCGTCGAACGGAACGTCGATGAGCTCGCACAACCCGACCATCGTCCAGTGCACCGAGTGGCACAGACCCAGCACCTTCAGCTTCGGTGCGACGTGGTGCAGGAAGGTGACGTTCATGGCCATGGGGTTGGTGTAGTTCAGCAGCCACGCGTCCGGGCAGACCTCCGCCATGTCCGCGGCGATGCCGGCGAGCACCGGAAAGGTCCTCAGCCCCCGGAAGATTCCGCCGATGCCGATGGTGTCGCCGATGGTCTGGTGCAGGCCGTGGCGGGCCGGGATGTCGAAATCGCGCACGGTGGCGTCGTGCATCCCCACCTGGATCACATTGATGACGTAGTCGGCGCCGTCCAGTGCACGGCGTCGGTCGAGGGCCGTGACGACTTCGGGGTGCGCCTGGGCCGCGCGTGCGGTCGCGTGCGTGATCGCTTCCGCCGTCTCGAGCCGCTCGGCGTCGATGTCGTGCAGGACGACGCGCACCGCGGCCAGCTCGGGAAACGAGAAGATGTCGCCGAGCAGCTCGCGGGTGAACACGACACTGCCTGCTCCGATGATCACGATCGTTGGTTTCATGGTGGTCAGTATTGCGCATTTCGCGCACATCGCTCAATAATGTGCGGACCAAGGCGTGCGTTTGTGCGCGGACGACGGTGTGCGTACGGTCGTCACCGACTCTTCGACAAGGATTGCTATGCGGGCGCCCGAGGTACTGGTGATCGGCGACGCCAATCCCGACCTGGTGCTCAGCGGTGACGTCGAACCGCGGTTCGGTCAGGTTGAGAAATTGGTCGACGCCGCGGACCTTGTGCTGGGTGGGTCCGCTGCGATCGTGGCCAGCGGTCTTTCTCGGCTCGGCGTTCCCACCGCGCTGGCCGCGACAGTCGGCGATGACGCATTCGGCCGCTTCGTCCGCGACGAACTCGCCGCCTCCGGCGTCGACACCTCGTGGATTCGCACCGACCCCAACGTCTCCACCGCGGTCACCGTCGTCCTGTCTGCCGGTGACCGGGCAATACTGACTTACCCGGGCACCCTGGCCTCGACCGGACCCGAGGTTGTGGACGCCGACCTGCTGACCCGGGTGCGTCACGTGCACAGCGCGTCGATGTTCCTGCAGCCCAAGCTCGCGCCACACCTGCCGGAAGTGTTCCGCCGCGCCAGGGCCGGCGGTGCGACATGCTCGCTGGACACCAACTGGGATCCGGCGGAACGCTGGACCGGTGTGCTGCCCCTGCTGGAACACACTGACGTGTTGTTCCCCAACGTCGTTGAGCTGCTGGCGCTGACGGGCGGGCTCGACCTTGACGATGCGGCGCGCCGCGTTGTGAGCCTTGGCTGTACGGTGGCGCTGAAGAACGGTGCCAGCGGCGGGATCCTGTGGACGGATACCGAGACCATGACGGAGCCGGCATCGCCGGTCGACGCCGTCGACACCACCGGCGCGGGCGATTCGTTCGACGCCGGTTTCATCAGCGCGATGGTCGAGGGCCTGCCGAGTCGGGACTGTCTTCAGCGTGCGGTGCTCTGCGGCAGCCTGTCCACCCGGTCGTTCGGTGGGACGGCCGCACAGGCAACCCGCACCGACCTCACCGGCTGAGGCTCAGGCCGCTGCGCGTTCGGCGACCGCATGGTCGAAGCGGTCCAGCACCGTATCGGCCACCAATCGGTGCGGGCCGAGCGGGGCCGCCATCAGAATCCCTTGTGCGCGTGCAAATTCGGCGATGCGATCGGTGATCCGACCGTGGGCGAGGAACCAGGGCGCGATGACCAACCGGGTGGCGCCGCGATCGCGCAGAATGTCGGCGGCATCGGCCAGCGTCGGTTGAGCCCCGGTGGCAAAGGCGGTGGTGGCGGTCCACCGCGTGTGCTGCGTGAGAAAGTCTGCGACCAGCGCCGTGCGTGCATTGGCTTGGGGCCGTGAGGATCCCACCGCCGTGACGAGGATGCCGACGTCAGGGTCGAGTTGCGACACGCCCGCATGTGTCAGGCGTTGCCGGAGGACCGCAACGAGCCTGTCGTCCTCGCCGAGCACGTCGGCCTGCCGGGCATCGACCCCGGATTGTGCGATGAGGGCCGGGATGTCGATGCGCGCGTGATACGCGTCGGCGAGCAGCAGCGGCACCACGACGGCGTTGCGCCCGGTCGCCGCGAGCACGTCCTGCAGATTGGGAAAGTTCTGCTCGCAGAACGCCACCCGGACGTCGACATCGCGTCGCATCCTTCGGATGGTGTGCGCCACCTCATGTGCCGATTCCGCCGATCGCGGATCGGCACTCCCGTGCGCCGTCAGGATCAGAGCCGGGTGGGATTGGGCAGGATCGAACCGAGTCACGAAGCGTGCAGCCCGCATTCCGTCTTCGACGTGCCCGCCCAGCGACCGCTGCGCGGGTCGGCTCCCGCGATCGGCTTGGCCGTGCACGGCGCGCAACCAATCGACGGGTAGCCCTCGAACACAAGGGGATTGACCAGCACATCGTTGGCGTCGATGTAGTTCTGCATGTCCTCGTCGGTCCATGCGGCGATCGGGTTGATCTTCACCAGTCCAAACGCCTTGTCCCAGCTGATCAGCGGCGCGTTGGCCCGCGTCGGCGCCTCGACGCGGCGGAGGCCCGTCACCCACGCGGAATAGCCCCGAAGAGCCTTGCTCAGCGGCTCGACCTTGCGCATCCGGCAGCATTCGTTGGGCTCGCGGGCGAACAGGTCCTTGCCGAACAGCTCGTCCTGCTTGGCGACGGAGTTCTCGGGCGTCACATTGACCACGTTGATGTCGTAGACCGCTTCGACCGCGTCACGGGTGCCGACGGTCTCGACGAAGTGATATCCGGTGTCGAGGAACAACACGTCCACACCGGGACGCACCTTGGCGGCCAGATCGACGAGCACCGCGTCCTGCATGTTGGACGCCACGACGTAATTGCCGCCGAAGTTCTCGTCGGTCCAGCGCAGCAGGTCCATCGCGCCGGCGCCTACGAGCTCGGCCGCGCCCCGCTCGGCAAGCTCCTGTAGGTCGGTGTCTGTCATCAGTTCCGTCATCGCAAATCCGCCTCGTCTGCTCTTACCGCCCACGTAGCGAAACGCTCACCCTGCTCGCGTTGTTTCACGAAATTGCGAACAACCCGATCGATGTAGTCGCCCAGCTCGCTCGACAGCACCTTGTGCTGGCGCAACTTGCGGCCGAAACCGCTGTCCAGGCCGAGACTGCCGCCAAGGTGCACCTGGAATCCTTCGACCGGGTTGCCGTCGCCGTCGTCGACCATCTGGCCCTTGAACCCGATGTCGGCGACCTGGATGCGGGCGCACGAGTTCGGGCAGCCGTTGATGTTGACCGTGATCGGCACGTCGAGCTGGGCATTGATGTCCTCCAGCCGCTTCTCCAGCTCCGGCACCAGCACCTGCGCGCGGCCGCGGGTTTCGGCGAACGACAGCTTGCAGTATTCGATGCCCGTGCAGGCCATCAGGTTCTTGCGCCAGTGCGACGGCTGTGAAGGCAAACCCAGCGCATCCAGACCCGCGACCAGCTCGTGGAGTCTGTCGTCGGGAACGTCGAGGATGACCAGCTTCTGGTAGGGCGTGAAGCGGATCCGGTCCGAACCTGCGGCCGATGCGAGGTCGGCGACCTTGGTCAGGATCGTGCCGGACACCCGGCCAGCGATCGGCGCGACGCCGACGGCGTTCAGGCCGTTCTTCAGCTTCTGCACACCGACGTGGTCGATCGGATGTTTGACGGGCTCGGGAGCCGGGCCGTCGATCAGCTTCCGGCCCAGGTATTCGTCCTCGAGGACCTGGCGGAATTTTTCGATGCCCCAGTCCTTGATCAGGAACTTCAGCCGCGCCTTGGCCCGCAGTCGCCGGTAGCCGTAGTCGCGGAACACCGACGTCACCGCCTCCCAGACGTCGGGCACCTCCTCCAGCGGGACCCAGGCGCCAAGCCGCTGGGCCAGCATGGGGTTGGTCGAAAGGCCGCCGCCGACCCACACGTCGAGGCCGGGTCCGTGCTCGGGATGGTTGACGCCGATGAATGCGACGTCGTTGACCTCGTGGGCGACGTCTTGCAGACCCGAGATCGCGGTCTTGTACTTGCGGGGCAGGTTGGAGAACTCCGGATTGCCGATGTAACGCTTGACGATCTCGTCGATCGCCCAGGTCGGGTCGAGCACCTCGTCCACCGCCTCGCCGGCCAGCGGCGACCCCAGCACCACGCGGGGGCAGTCACCGCAGGCCTCGGTGGTCTGCAGGCCGACCGCGGCCAGCCGCTCCCAAATCTGCGGGACGTCCTCGATCTGGATCCAGTGGTACTGGACGTTCTCGCGGTCGCTGATGTCGGCGGTGTCGCGGGCGAACTCAGTGGAGATCTCGCCGAGCGTGCGCAGCGCGGCGTTGGTCAGCGCCCCGCCGTCGCAGCGCACCCGCATCATGAAGTAGGAGGCCTCGAGGATGTCGGCGTTCTCGTCGCCGGTCCAGGTGCCGTCGTAGCCCTGTTCGCGCTGGGTGTACAGGCCCATCCACCGCATCCGGCCGCGGAGGTCCTGCTTGTCGATGCTGTCGAAGCCCTGCTTGGAGTAGATGTCGAGGATGCGGGCGCGCACGTTGAGTGCGTCGTCATCCTTCTTGAACTGCTCGTTGGGGTTGAGTGGCTCGCGATAGCCGAGCTTCCACTGGCCCTCGCCACGTGGGCGCTTGACGGACGCCGACGAGCCGGCTGATGTCTTCCGTGCCGTGGTCATTGGTGTGGCTCCTTCGTGGAGCCGGCGTTCGAACCGCGCGTTATCACCGGTGGGCTGTCCGGCGGCGCAGATCCGGCGGCCAGCTGAAAGTACGGGGTGGGCTGGGTCCTAGATCAGGCGCGGCAAGGCAGACAACAACAGGTACAAACGCGCTTGAAGTCGACATGCCGCCGCGCCACCAGGGATACACGCTGGGGGAAGATGCGGACGGCGGTCACGTCGCCAATTGTGCCATGGACACCGACATATGCCCTAACCGGGACAGATTTGCGCTCAGTGTGAGCAAAAGTCGCCGTGGCCGGGGCGAACGTTCCGTACCGCTCGAAATCTCGGCGATTTATCGAGCGGTACGGAACGTTCGGCGGAAAGGACGTGTGAGCCGGGTCTGGGAAACTGGCTGCATGACGGTCCGAACGGCTCTCATGGAGCTCCCACACCTGGTTGCTGTGCCGGGCCGGCCGTTCGGCATCTATATCCATGTGCCGTTCTGCGCGACGCGATGCGGCTACTGCGACTTCAACACCTACACGCCCGCCGAGCTGGGCGGCGCGAACCCATACGGCTGGCTGGAGGCTCTGCGCGCCGAGCTCGGCCTTGCAGCGTCGCGGCTGGCCTCACCACATCGATTAAGTCCTCCTCACGTCCGGCGGCAGGTCGACACGGTGTTCGTCGGTGGCGGGACGCCCTCGCTGCTGGGTGGCGACGGTCTTGCGACGGTGCTCGATGCGCTCCGCGCACATTTCACGCTGGCCGCGGACGCCGAGGTGACGACCGAGGCGAACCCCGAGTCCACATCGCCGCGCTTCTTCGAACGACTGCGGGCTGCGGGGTTCACCCGGGTGTCGCTCGGCATGCAGTCCGTGGCCCCGCACGTGTTGGCGGTGCTCGACCGGGTGCACTCGCCGGGCCGGGCGCTCGACGCGGCGCGCGAAGCCCGCGGCGCCGGGTTCGACCACGTCAACCTCGACCTCATTTATGGCACGCCGGGGGAGTCCGACGACGATCTGCGCCGCTCCGTCGACGCGGCGATCGACGCAGGCGTCGACCATGTGTCCGGCTACGCGCTGGTGGTCGAGGACGGCACGGCGCTGGCGCGCCGGGTGCGTCGCGGCGAGATCGCGGCACCCGACAACGACGTGCTCGCACAGCGCTACGAATTGCTCGACGCGCGGTTGTCAGCGGCAGGTTTCGACTGGTACGAGGTCTCCAACTGGAGCAGGCCCGGCGGCGAGTGCAGACACAACATCGGCTACTGGAACGGCGGCGAATGGTGGGGCGCCGGACCCGGTGCACACGGGTACGTCGGCGCCACCCGTTGGTGGAATGTCAAGCACCCCAACGCTTATGCGCAGTCACTTGGCGAAGGGGTGCTCCCGGTCGCCGACTTCGAGCAGCTGGACGCTGACACCCGGCACATCGAGGACGTGATGCTGAGACTGCGGTTGCGCGACGGCCTCCCGATGGCCGTGCTCAGCGCAGGCGAACGAGCCCGCGCCGAGACTGTGATCTCCGACGGCCTCATCGAATTGCACGGCGACCGACTGGTGCTCACCGACCGCGGCCGGTTGCTGGCCGATGCGGCGGTTCGCACGCTGCTCGACTGACCAAGTGGGCGGCGTTCCATCCAGTCACGCGATCGAGACGTCGACGGATAGGTAGTCACCGATTCCGCGGGCGGCAGGCCAGTCGCCGGCGCGCACTGCTCGGGCAAGGTCTTCTGCCAGTGGGCTGTGGGCACCCAACTCGGCCAACCACGCAGATACCGTGCTCGCGATCTCATGGACGGCTACGCGGGCAGTGCGCCCCGCATGCAGGCGATCACTGACCAGATAGGTGGTTCTGGTTCGCGCCGCGCGTCGGTTCATGCCGGGTATTCGGAGACGATCCGCGATCGGATCGGCGAAAATCTCAATTGAACGATTCCGCCATATCACATCGTTGTGCTCAGCGAAGGGCGACCGAAAGCGAGGATGCGCGGTGCGTGAGTCATGACAGACGATTCCGAGCAGGCGGAGCTGCTGCGGGCCGTGCACGACGAGCACAGCCAGCCGCTGCTGCGCTATGTATTGAGACTGACAAGGGGCGACATGCCGTTCGCGGAAGACGTGGTGCAGGAGTCGCTGCTGAAGCTCTGGCGCAAGCCCGAGGTGCTCGAGCAGCCGATGGACAACGTCCGCAAGTGGCTGTTCACCGTCGCTCGCAATCTGGTGATCGACGACCGGCGCAGCGCGCGATACACCCGCGAACTCCAGAGTGAATACCTGCCAGAACGGCCGTCGCCCGATGCGATCGGCCCGGCGTTCGACAAATGGATACTGTCGGACGCACTGCTGTCGCTCAGCGAGGACCACCGGACGGTGATCGTCCGCGCCTATTATCTCGGCCAAACAGTGGCCGATATTGCGCAGCAAGAGGGAATCCCTGAGGGAACCGTCAAGTCAAGGCTTCATTACGCGCTTCGCGCGTTGCGAATCGCGTTGCAGGAAAGAGGGGTTGTCCGGTGACGAACTTCAAGCCCGATGACGACCTTGCCGAGTGGGATGCTGCCTACGTTCTGGGTGCGCTGAGCCTGGATGATCGGCGTACCTACGAGGACTATCTGGCCACCAACCCGGCGCGGGCCGCCGAGCTGACCGACCTGGCGGGGATGCCCGGCATTCTCAACGCGCTGAGCCGTGACGAAGCCGTCGCACTCACCAATCTCGCAGGCGCTCCGCCGATCGCGGACCGGCCGGACAACATTGCATCGCTCGCGCATGCGGCGGCCAAGCGGCAGCAGCGCTCGCGGCGCACGTGGCTCGCGGCGGCCGTTGCATCGGCAGCCGCGCTCGTGATCGCCGGTGGCGTCGTAGGAGCAACCGTCTTCCCGCAGTCCGCTCCACCGACGCAGACGGTGGCGATGCAGGCGATGCAGCCGACCCCGCGTGGTGGGCTGACCGCCCAGCTCGCCGTCACCGAGAAGAAGTGGGGCACGGAGCTGAACTGGGCCTGCCAGTACACCAAGGACTGGTCGCGCAACGTCGACAGCTACGACATCGTGGTGACGACGCACGACGGCCAGCAGAAGGTCGTTGGCTCATGGAAGCCCGCCGGAGATGAGGCGACCGGACTGTCGGCGGCGACGAGCATCCCGGCCTCGCAGATCAGCACCGTCGACATTCGGGAGAGCGGGAGCAACGAGCCGCTGGCGGTCAAGACGCTGCGGTAGCCCCCAATTCCCGCCCTCCGCATCGTCGCCGCGTCGACGCCGGACCGCGAGTTCGAGGAGACTTGCGATGCTCGCGCGTATCTCGTGTCGCGCGGCCGATGCCGAGCGTGGACTTACTGCACGCCCAGCTCGCTCAAGACGTGACACAAGCCCACACTCGGCTAGGCGAATGCCGCGGCGAGGGTCCGCCATTGTTCGCGCGGGAACTCCCGCGGGTCGGCAGTCAACGCCTGAACGCAAACGTGGTCCGCCCCAGCCTGTTTGTGTTCGTTGACCCGCTGCGTGATGGCGTCCTCGTCGCCCCATGCGATGATCGCGTCGAAGAGGCGATCGCTGACCGAGTCAAGGTCGTCCTGCGTGAAGCCGGAGCGTAGCAGGTTGTTGGCGTAGTTCGGCAGGGCCAGATAGGCGCGCAGCCAATCGGTTCCGATGGCTCGCGCGTCGTCGCGGCTGTTGGTGAGGAACACCGTCTGCTCGGGAAGCAAGAGGGGGCCAGAGCCCAGCACCTCCCTGGCCTGGTGCGTGTGGTCGGGCATCACCAAGTACGGGTGAGCACCGCGGGAGCGGTTCGCCGACAGCTCAAGCATTTTGGGGCCGAGCGCCGCGAGCACCCGGTTCACGACGGGCACCGGCCGCTCGGCGGCGTCCAGGGCGTCGAGGAATGCGCGGGTCGCGGCCAGGGGCTTGCGGTAGCGGCCGGGTTCCTTCGAGTCGATGAGCGGAGCGTGGCTGCAGCCGATGCCGAGTAGAAAGCGCTCGCCGTGCGTCTTGGTCAAGGAGGCGTACCCCGCGGCCACGTCGGATGGGTCGTGCATCCAGAGGTTCAGGATGCCGGTGGCAATCACCACATGTTTCGTCGATGCCAGCAGGTTGTCGACGCAGTCGAGGACCGGACCGCCGACGTCGGGAATCCACAGCGCGGAGAAGCCGAGCTCTTCCAACTCCGCGGCGGCGTCTGTTGCCTCGTCGGCGTTCCCGTACCGCAACTGGGAACTCCAGATTCCGACGCCCGACAGATCCATGCCGTCGTCCTTTCCACTGACCGACAGCCTCACGCTACCGTCGGCACATGGCATTCGATCGCGGCGCCGTCGGCCGCGCATTCTCCGAGCATCGGTTTGACGAGGCGCTGCCACATCTAGCCAAAGATGTGCGCTGGACGGTCGTGGGATACATGGTCCTCGAGGGCGCCGACGCAGTGCGCCAGACCTGCCGGGAGACCCTGGAAGGCCTACAAGACACCACGACGACCTACGAAAGGTGCGTGATGGCGGTCGACGAGCGGGTCGTCGCCGTCGACACCCTAGCGCGCTATAGCGGTCCGAACGGCGTCACCACCGTCGCCAGCTGCGACATCTACGAGTACACGGGGGAGCAGATCATGGCGATCACGTCGTACGCCGTCGAGATCGACCCCGAGTCCGCAGCAGCGCAGCCGCCGCCGTCCGTCACAGGTTGATCTGCACGCGGTCGCCCCGCCTGCTCGCGTGTAAGACACACGCTTACAACGTGTTTGGCTGACGCGGCCGGATGGAAGCCTCCGGCGAGACGATGCAGTCGGGTCGTCTCGCCGGGGCCGGCAATCGCTAGGCGACCGGTTGACCTGCAGCGAGAGCCTTGACGTCAGCGGCGTGCAACGGTGTTCCGCCAATGCCCCAGTCGCCGCTGGCGACCTCCTCGACCACTACCCATGTGACGGGACGCATGTTCTCGCCCTCGATCTCGACCATGGCATCGGTCACCTTCCGCACGATGTCTTGCTTTTGCGTTGCGGAGAACACTCCTTCAACGACCTTCACGTTGACGAACGGCATCTTTCACTCTTTCTCTTATTTCCTATTTCCTGTCCGGCCAACGGGATTGGTGACCGGTACAACCAACGATTCGCGAAGTGCCCGCGCCGGCCTCTTCTTCGGAGGCGTTCGCACACGGGGTCCGCGCGGGCAGTCGCTATGGTTTTTGTAGCGCTGTCGAAGGGAACGATACACCGGCGTGCTACAAAAAGTAAAGCGCTATGAACGAGGCGCCTTACCGGCGAAACGACGTTGTCGTCCGGATGTTTAGAGGTCCACCTGTCGCGCCCATGCCGCCGCCCAGGCTTGTAGTGGTTCGAAGGCGGCCATCAGTGACCGCCCGTGCTGCGTCAGGTGGTAGCCGTCGCCGCTGTGGTCGATGATCTCCAGCGCACGGAGCTCCTTGATTCGCTTGTTGAGCGAGGCGGGATTCATATCGGCTGCCGCCTGGAGCGCACGGAACGTCAGCGAAGCGTCGCGCAACTCCCAGAGCACACGCAGCGCGCCGCGGCGACCCAGAACGTCGAGGGCGACCATGATCGGCCGACCCGAGGCTGATCCCCGTACCGATGAGCCAACACGCGGCGAAGCCATGCTTCATATTTTGAAGCATCTCCGCGTAGAACTCCAGTGTCGAAGTGCGGTACCGCCCTAGCCATCAGGATGTAGCTGATTCACAATCGCCTTGTCGATCTTGCCGACCGCGGTCCGTTGACCGGCGAGACCTTGCAGGAAGCCATCGACCATGACCTCGCCGTCACCGATGTCGCGCCAAAAACTGTTCCTGCCCGGGCTGTCCGGGCTGACGCAGGGTCCGGGATTCCCCAACCTCAGCTGCCTCGGACTGCTGTCCGACCGGATTCTCGGCGTGGACTTCACCGCCGCCGAACGGCCGATCAGGAGAAGTGATGAGCACCAACCCATTCGAAGACGACAACGGCACTTTCTTCCTGTTGGTCAACGCACTGCACCCCCGTGCCTGCTGACGGTGTTTGCGCCACGTGAGGACGCAAGCGGGCGCGAGCGTGCCGCGCCCGTCAGAGGTTCAGACGCCGGTCCTGGCAGGATCCCGGGACCCGGTGCGCCCCATCCGATTCCCGGATCCGCGTTGGCGACGCCGGAAATTGTCAGGACAGACAATGCCGCCAAGGCGGCGGTGGCAACGAAAGTCGTTGCCGTTCTTCGTAATACGGTCCTGTGGTTCTCCAATCGAGTCAGGACGTGCGCGTCGTCGCGCACAACCCCGATCGTGCCAGTCGCCCTGTTAGGAGTGTGTCAGGTGCGCGTCGATGTGGGTCGGCGCTGGCGGCGGGCGAAGGCTTGCCATGGTCGTCAATCGTCGCCCGCAGCGACAACTAGATCTGCTGCGACTGGGCCCACGCGGCAGCTGGGGACGGCATGTCCATATCGAACACGCGCGCGTGCAGCACCGTCCTGTTCCGTAACGCGGCCTGCACGGCGCGGTGCAAACCGTCCTCCAGATAGACGATGCCCTTCCATCTGACCGCGTGCGGGAAGAGGTCGCCGTAGAACGTCGAGTCCTCCGACAGCAAACGGTCCAGCGCCAACACCGTCGTGGTGGTAACCAACTCGTCGAGCCGGATCTGCTGGGGCGGAATCTGCGCCCACTGCCGATGCGACAGGCCGTGTTCGGGGTACGGCCTGCCGTCGCGCACACCCTTGAAGATCATCGCGGTGATCTCTGAGGCGTCGGCATCACATCGCAAAGGCTAGTCGTAAACGTGCTGTCCGCCACGCAAACAACCGCTCGATCGATATCGGCCCTGTTGATGACCGTAAAATGAACGCAGAATCGCTGCGAAGGGCAGGTGACCAGTTGAGTAGCGCCGACGACCGTCGTTTTGAGGTGCTGCGTGCCATCGTCGCCGACTTCGTGGCCACCAAGGAGCCGATCGGTTCGAAGACACTCGTCGAGCGGCACAATCTCGGCGTTTCCAGCGCGACCGTGCGCAATGACATGGCGGTGTTGGAGGCCGAGGGGTACATCGCCCAGCCGCACACCAGTTCGGGCCGGGTGCCCACCGAGAAGGGCTACCGCGAGTTCGTCGACCGGCTGGACGACATCAAGCCGCTGTCATCCTCGGAGCGCAAGGCGATCCTGTCCTTTCTGGAGTCCGGCGTCGACCTCGATGATGTGCTGCGCCGCGCCGTACGACTGTTGGCCCAGCTCACCCGCCAGGTCGCGATCGTCCAGTACCCGACGCTGTCCACGTCGAGTGTGCGGCACCTCGAGGTGGTGGCGCTGACCCCGGCCCGCCTGTTGCTTGTCGTGATCACCGATTCGGGCCGCGTCGACCAGCGCATCGTCGAGCTCGGCGACGCCATCGACGAGCATGAGCTGACCCAACTGCGCGACCGCCTCGGCCAGGCGCTGGAGGGTAAGCCGCTGGCCGCCGCGTCCATTGCGGTGTCCGACCTGGCCGTGCACCTCAACGGCAGCGGTGGGCTCGCCGATGCGGTCGGCAGGGCGGCCACCGTGCTGGTGGAGACACTGGTCGACCACAGCGAGGAACGCCTGCTGCTGGGCGGCACCGCAAACCTGGCCCACAACACCGCCGACTTCGGCGGTTCGCTGCGGTCGGTGATGGAGGCGCTCGAGGAGCAGGTGGTGGTGCTGCGCCTGCTGGCGGCCCAGCAGGAAGCGGGTAGAGTCACCGTGCGCATCGGGCACGAGACCGAGGCGGAGCAAATGGCGGGCACGTCGGTGGTCACCACCACCTACGGCAGCTCAGGCAAGGTGTACGGCGGCATGGGCGTATTGGGACCCACGCGAATGGACTATCCGGGAACTATCGCTAATGTCGCTGCGGTTGCTCTTTATATAGGCGAAGTCTTAGGCAGCCGCTGACGCGGCTTGGAAAAGGTAGGCAAGGTCAGGCGTGGCACGCGACTACTACGGGCTGCTCGGGGTGAGCAGGGGGGCCAGCGATTCGGAGATCAAGCGCGCCTATCGGAAGCTCGCCCGTGAACTGCACCCCGACGTCAACCCCGACGAACAGGCCCAGGCCCGGTTCAAGGAGATCAGCGTCGCCTACGAGGTGCTGAGCGACCCGGAGAAGCGCCGCGTTGTCGACCTCGGTGGCGATCCGCTGGAGAACGCGGCCGCCGCAGGCAACGGCTTCGCCGGTTTCGGTGGGCTCGGCGACGTGTTCGAGGCCTTCTTCGGTGGCGGGACGACCTCCCGAGGCCCGATCGGCAGGGTCCGGCCGGGCTCGGACTCACTGCTGCGTATGCGCCTTGACCTGGCCGAATGCGCCACGGGCGTGACGAAGCAGGTGACGGTCGACACCGCTGTGCTGTGCGACCTGTGCCAGGGCAAGGGCACCAACGGCAACTCGACGCCGGTCGCCTGCGACACCTGTGGCGGGCGCGGTGAGATCCAGACCGTCCAGCGGTCGCTACTCGGTCAGGTGATGACGTCACGGCCGTGCCCGGTATGCGGCGGAGTGGGCGAGGTCATCCCCGACCCATGCCACCGCTGCGGCGGTGACGGCCGCATCCGGGCGCGACGAGAAATCAGCGTGAAGATCCCGGCCGGTGTCGGCGACGGAATGCGGGTGCGGTTGGCCGCCCAGGGCGAGGTCGGTCCCGGTGGCGGGCCGGCGGGCGACCTGTACGTCGAGGTCCACGAGAAGCAGCACGAGGTGTTCGTCCGCGATGGCGACGACCTGCACTGCACGATCTCCGTGCCGATGGTCGACGCCGCGCTGGGTACTACGGTCACCGTCGACGCGATCATCGACGGCCCGACCGAACTCGTCATCCCCGCCGGCACTCAGCCCGGTTCGGTGACCACGCTGCGCGGGCACGGCATGCCGCATCTGCGCTCGGGGGTGCGCGGTGACCTGCACGCCCACATCGAGGTCGTGGTGCCGTCACGGCTCGACCACGAGGACATCGAACTACTGGCCAAGCTGAAGGAAAAGCGCACTCGCGATGTGGCCGAGGTTCGCTCCACCCAGAGCGCCTCGACGAATAGCGGGTTCTTCAGTCGGTTACGCGAAACCTTCACCGGCCGCTGAACGTCCGTGGCCCTGGCGCTGTTCTACGTCGACGCGCTGCCCGAGGTCGGTGAGGTCGCGGTCGTCGACGGCGACGAAGGCTTCCATGCGGCCAACGTCCGGCGCATCCGCCCCGGTGAGGAACTCGACCTGGGCGACGGCGACGGGACGGTGGCGCACTGTGTCGTCGAAGACGTCGGCAAGGGCCGGTTGACGGCGAAGGTGCTCGACCGCACGACCGTTCCGTTGCCGTCGCCGAGTGTGACCGTCGTTCAGGCGTTGCCCAAGTCGGACCGCTCGGAACTGGCCATCGAATTGGCCACCGAAGCGGGAGCCGACGCCTTCGTCGCCTGGCAGGCTTCGCGGTGCGTGGCGCGGTGGGAGTCCGCGGCGAAAGTCGACAAGGGCTTGCGCCGGTGGGGTGCGGTGGCCCGGTCGGCGGCCCGCCAGTCGCGGCGGCCGTACATCCCCTCGGTCAGCGGTGTGGTGTCGACGGCCGAGTTGGCGCAGCGCGTGCGTGACGACGGGGCAACGACGCTCGTGCTGCACGAGTCGGCCACCGTCAAGCTGACGGAACTTTCGGTGGCACAGCCGGATTCGCTGCTGCTCATCGTCGGCCCTGAAGGCGGCATCGCCGACGATGAGATCTCGGCGCTGTCCGATGCAGGGGCGACAGCGGTGCGGCTTGGCCCGACGGTGCTGCGGACGTCGACAGCCGCGGCCGTCGCACTGGGCGCATTGGGTGCGCTCACCCCGCGGTGGCTGTGATGGGCCGCCAGGGAGTTAAGCATTGGGAAGCGTCCGTACCCGGCGGTAAAATGAGTGTTCAAGAGCAAACGACCAGGCCAGAACCCAGAAAGCAGGCAGAAAACCCCAGGTGACGCCCCGCGAGACGAACGCTGACTCGGACTCGCCCGTTCGCAGCAGCATCAATGTTCCGCCCGACCTCGTCGTGGGCCTGCTGGGTTCCGCCGACGAGAATTTGCGCGCACTCGAGCGCATCCTCGCTGCCGACATCCACGTGCGCGGCAACGCGCTGACCCTGTCCGGCGAGCCTGCCGACGTCGCGCTGGCCGAGCGGGTGATCTCCGAACTCATGGCGATCGTCGACAGCGGCCAACGGCTCACGCCGGACGCGGTGCGGCACAGCGTCGCGATGCTGACCGGCACGGGCGACGAGTCGCCGGCCGAGGTGCTGACGCTCGACATTCTGTCGCGGCGCGGCAAGACGATTCGACCGAAGACGCTGAACCAGAAGCGATATGTCGACGCGATCGACGCGCACACCATCGTGTTCGGCATCGGGCCCGCTGGTACCGGCAAGACGTACCTGGCAATGGCCAAGGCGGTCAACGCATTACAGACCAAGCAGGTCAGCAGGATCATCCTGACGCGTCCTGCGGTGGAGGCCGGTGAGCGCCTCGGCTTCCTGCCCGGCACGCTCTACGAGAAGATCGACCCGTATCTGCGGCCGCTGTACGACGCGCTGCACGACATGATGGATCCGGAGCTGATCCCAAAGCTGATGAGCGCCGGGGTGATTGAGGTTGCCCCATTGGCATTCATGCGGGGTCGGGCGCAACCGTTGTTTACGAAGGTTTTGACGCCCGCGGGTTTCCGTCCGATTGGTGATCTTCGGGTCGGCGATTTCGTTATCGGCTCGGATGGACGGGAGACTGAAGTCCTCGGTGTGTATCCCCAGGGCTTCAAAGAGATCTACCGGGTTTATACACAGGATGGGTCGTCGACGCTTGCGTCCGGCGACCACCTCTGGTCGGTCTACACCCACGCTGATCGGCGTCGTGGCAGGCCGGCACGGGTGTTGCAGACAAAGGAAATGCTCGGCAATCTCCGCGCGGCGCATCAGCACCGCTATGAGTTGCCGCTGCTGAGTTCACCGGTTGATTTCGACTCCCGACCGGTTCCGCTCGATCCGTACGCCCTTGGCCTCCTGCTTGGCGATGGATGCTTCTCATGCACGGCCACACCGGGGTTCACCACTGCCGATCCTGAGCTCGCTGAAGCCCTTGGACGACTCATTCCGGGCATCGAACCCCGACGGAAGAGCGACATCGACTACGTGCTGAATCGGATTACCACGCCCGGCGAGGTCATCACGATCGAGAACCCAGTCACAGGCGCCATGCGCCGACTGGGGCTAATCGGTGCTAAGTCGAACACCAAGTTCGTTCCGGACGACTACCTGTTCAATACGCCCGATGTGCGCCTTGCCGTTCTCCAAGGTCTATTCGATTCCGACGGTGATCCGGTACCGCAACAGGAACGAACCTGCCGCATTCAGTTCACGACAGTCTCCGATCGCCTGCGGGATCACGTCGTCTTCCTGGTGCAGTCACTCGGCGGCGTCGCGTACGCCCGAACCAGGCCAGCACAGGGACGGAAGCCTGGACTCGCACGCGGTCGAGACGTGCACCACCGCGCCGACGCCCACATCCTCGATATCCGTCTGCCGGAGGGTGTGGCCCCATTCCGACTCGCCCGCAAGGTAGCGAAATACGACGCCACCGGCGGCGGTCGGCCAATGCGTTTCGTTCACCGCATTGAGCCTGCAGGCACCGAAGAAGCAGTATGCATTCAGGTCGCTGCCGAGGACTCGCTATATGTGACCGAGGACTTCCTGCTCACCCACAACACGCTTAACGACGCGTTCATCATCCTGGACGAGGCGCAGAACACCACTGGCGAACAGATGAAGATGTTTCTCACGCGGCTCGGCTTCGGGTCGAAAGTTGTTGTCACGGGTGACATCACGCAGGTGGATCTGCCCGGCGGAGCAACGTCCGGCCTGCGCGCGGCCATGCATATCCTCGACGGCATCGACGACATCCACTTCGCCGAACTCACCAGCGCCGACGTAGTCCGGCACCGGCTGGTCTCCGAGATCGTCGACGCCTACGCCAAATCCGAAGAGCCCGCGCTGATGAACCGGGCCCAGCGCCGCGCGTCGGGCGCCCGACCGCGAAGGTGACCGTGTGAGCATCGAGGTGTCCAACGAGTCGGGCATCGACGTTTCCGAAGAGGAATTGATCAGCGTCGCGCGGTTCGTCATCCGCAAGATGAAGGTGAATCCCGCGGCTGAGCTTTCGATGGTGCTGCTCGATACCGCGGCGATGGCCGACCTGCATATGCGCTGGATGGATCTGCCCGGCCCGACCGACGTGATGAGCTTCCCCATGGACGAGCTCGAGCCGGGCGGCCGGCCGGACGCCCCCGAACCTGGTCCGTCGATGCTCGGTGACATCGTGCTGTGTCCGGAGTTCGCGGCCGAGCAGGCCGCCAACGCCGGCCAAACGCTGGGCCAGGAGCTCGCGCTACTGACCGTGCACGGCGTTCTGCACCTGCTGGGCTACGACCACGCCGAGCCGGATGAGGAAAGGGAGATGTTCGCGCTGCAACGCCAACTGCTCGAGGAGTGGGTGGCCGACCAGGTCGAGGCTTATCACCAGGGCCGCCAGTCCGAGAAGGACCGGCGGCTGCTGGACAAGTCTCGATACTTCGACGAACCGTGACCGGGATAGGTCCGCTGATCGGCGCGATCGCGCTGATCGGTCTTGGCGGGTTGTTCGCCGCGATCGACGCCGCCATCAGCACGGTATCGGTGGCCCGCGTCGAGGAGCTGGTGCGCGACGAGCGGCCCGGCGCGGTGCGGCTCGCCCGTTTGATGGCCGAGCGGCCTCGATACATCAATCTCGTTGTGCTGCTGCGGATCACCTGCGAAGTGACCGCGACGGTGCTGCTGGTCGCCTATCTGGATGGCCTGCTCGGTGTGGGGTGGGGACTGGTCGCGGCAGCCGCCATCATGGTGGTGGTCAGCTTCGTCGCCATCGGCGTCGGCCCCCGCACGGTGGGCCGGCAGAATGCCTACACCATCGCGCTGGTGGCAGCCCTTCCGCTGCAAACCATTTCGGTGTTACTCACCCCGATCAGCCGGCTGCTGGTGTTGATCGGCAACGCGCTGACACCGGGGCGTGGGTTCCGCAACGGCCCGTTCGCCTCCGAGATCGAGTTGCGCGAGGTCGTCGACCTGGCCCAGCAGCGCGGTGTGGTGGCCGACGAAGAGCGTCGGATGATCCAGTCGGTGTTCGAACTCGGCGACACCGCGGCCCGCGAGGTGATGGTGCCGCGCACCGAGATGGTGTGGATCGAGAGCGACAAAACGGCCGGTCAAGCGACGTCATTAGCGGTGCGCAGCGGCCATTCGCGGATCCCGGTCATCGGGGAGAACGTCGACGACGTCGTAGGTGTCGTCTACCTCAAAGACCTTGTGCAGAAGACCTACTACTCGACCAACGGTGGCCGCGACACCAAGGTCGTCGACGTGATGCGACCGGCGGTGTTCGTCCCGGACTCAAAGCCGCTCGACGCGCTGCTCGGTGAGATGCAGCGGGACCGCAACCACATGGCGCTGCTGGTCGACGAGTACGGAGCCATCGCGGGCCTGGTCACAATCGAGGATGTGCTGGAGGAGATCGTCGGCGAGATCGCCGACGAGTACGACACCGACGAGGTCGCACCGGTGGAAGACCTGGGCGACAAGCACTTTCGGGTGTCGGCCCGGCTGCCGATCGAGGATCTCGGCGAGCTGTACGACATGGAGTTCGACGAGGACCTCGACGTCGACACGGTCGGTGGGCTGGTCGCCCTCGAATTGGGCCGCGTCCCGTTGCCCGGCGCCGAGGTCACGTGGGATGGGCTGCGGCTGCGCGCCGAAGGCGGGCCCGACCACCGCGGCCGTGTCCGGATCGGTACGGTCCTGGTCAGTCCGTCGGAACCCGGACGGGGGGAGCGCAATGACTGAACTGGACGCCGAGGACGCCAAGTTGGTGGTGCTGGCGCGTGGTGCGATGGGCCGGGCCGAGGCGGCCAGCGGCGCGGCGGTGCGTGACCTCGACGGCCGCACCTACGCGGGCGCGCCCGTCAAGCTCGATGCGTTGCAGCTGACCGCGCTGCAGGCGGCGGTCGCCGCCGCGGTGTCCAGCGGTGCGACCGGTCTGGAGGCCGCGGTGCTCGTCGGTGGCTCGGCTGACGACGAGGGCGTGCCGGCGGTGCACGAGCTGTCGGCGGACGCGAAGGTCATCGTCACCGATCGGTCGGGCGCGCTGCAGTGACGGACGGTCTTTGTGCTCCTCGCGTAGGCGAATTCCGTTCCGGCTTCGTGTGCTTCGTCGGCAGGCCGAACACCGGAAAGTCGACGCTGACCAACGCACTCGTCGGCGCGAAGGTGGCGATCACGTCGAACCGCCCGCAGACCACCCGGCACACGATTCGCGGCATCGTGCACCGGGAGAATTTCCAGATCATCCTCGTCGACACACCTGGCCTGCACCGGCCGCGCACGCTGCTGGGGCAACGGCTTAACGACCTGGTGAAGGACACCTACTCGGAGGTCGACGTCATCGGGCTGTGCATCCCCGCCGACGAGAAGATCGGCCCGGGGGACCGGTGGATCTACGAGCAGATCCGCACCATCGCACCGCACACGACGCTCGTCGTCGTGGTCACCAAGATCGACAAGCTCTCCAAGGACCGCGTCGCCGCGCAGCTGCTCGCGGTCAGCGAGCTGGCCGGCCCGGATGCCGAGATCGTTCCTGTGTCGGCGACGACAGGTGAGAATCTCGACGTCTTGACCGACGTGCTGGCCGCCCAGCTGCCGCCCGGCCCGGCGTTCTACCCCGACGGGGAGCTGACCGACGAGCCCGAGGAAGTGCTGATGGCCGAGCTGATCCGCGAGGCCGCACTCGAAGGGGTGCGCGACGAACTGCCACACTCGTTGGCCGTCGTGATCGAGGAGGTCAGCCCGCATGAAGGCCGCGACGACCTGATCGATGTGCACGCCAACCTGTATGTCGAACGGGAGAGCCAGAAGGGCATCGTGATCGGCAAGGGCGGCGCCAGGCTGCGTGAGGTGGGCACCGCTGCGCGCACGCAGATCGAGAAGCTGCTCGGCACCAAGGTATACCTCGATCTGCGCGTCAAGATCGCGAAGAACTGGCAGCGCGACCCCAAACAGCTTGGCCGGCTGGGCTTCTAGGCGCCGTTCAGCGTCTGATGCAGAAACTCAAAGATCAGCGCGGTCGTGGCCGCGGCCTGAGCTTTGTTGGCAACCCCGGCGTGGCCGCCTTCGATGTTCTCGTAGTACCGGACCTGATGCCCTGCGGCTTCCAGCGCGGCCGTCATCTTGCGTGCATGGCCAGGGTGCACCCGGTCATCACGCGTCGAGGAGGTGATGAGCACAGGTGGGTAACGGCGGCCGGGATCGATGTTGTGGTACGGCGAGTACTTCTTGATGAATGCCCACTCCGCCGGGTCGTCGGGATCGCCGAACTCGGCCACCCACGACGCGCCCGCCAGTAGTTGGTGATACCGGCGCATGTCGAGCAGCGGCTGCTGGCAGACCAGCGCCCCGAAGAGCTCGGGGTACTCCGTGAGCATGATGCCCATCAGCAGGCCCCCGGCGCTGGCACCTTCTGCGCCGAGCTGGGGGGCGGTCGTTACCCCCCGAGCCACCAAATCCTTTGCAACGGCGGCGAAGTCCTCCGCGACCTTGTACCTGTTCGCGCGCACCGCCTGGTCATGCCAGGCCGGTCCGTATTCCCCGCCGCCTCGGATGTTGGCCAGCGCGTAGCTGCCGCCACGAGTCAGCCACAGCCTGCCTGCCACACCGAGATAGGTCGGCGTAGCTGCGTTGAGAAACGCCCCGTATCCAGAGAGCAGCGTGGGCCCCGGTTTCGTTGAACCACGTTGTGCCACAAGAAAATACGGTATTCGAGTGCCGTCCGCCGAGGTGGCGAACTGCTGCGTGACCACGAGACCGTCTGCGTCGAAAAACGCCGGTGACTTCTTGATCTCGCGCATCGGGCCCGCGGCTGTGCCGTGCAGCAGCCGCGGAGGTCTGATGAACTGTGTGGTGTAGAGGAAAAGCTCGTCACCCAGGGAGTCGAAGTCCGAGATGACGGTCGTCGCGTTCTCCGGTGCGCCCTCAAGCGGCTCGGTCTGCCAGGTGCCAGGCGTGACAACCTCCACCCGGGTCGTGACGTCGCGCAGCGTGACCGAGATGAACCTGCCCCCCGTCCATACTCCGGAAGCGAAGAACGATTCATTACCCGGCTTGAACACCGCGCGCGGTTCGGCCGTCCCGGCAACGAGCTGCTCGTAGTCGGCGATGAGCACGCTGCCGGCGTCGTATGTGGTGTCCCCCCTCGTCCAGTCCGATTTCAGTGCGATCATCGCCCATTGGCGGTGAAGCGCGACGCTGCTGTCGGTCGGAATGTCGAGACGGACCAATTCGCCGGCGCGCAACTCATACGTCTCCTTGTTGTAGAAGTCGACGTGGCGGTAGACGAATGTGCGCTCGAATCCCGGATAGCGGTTGCAACCCGCACCCACCGCGACGTCGCTTGCGGCGCCGGAAAAGATCGTTTCCGCGTCTTCGAGCGGCGTACCGCGCCGCCAGCGTTTGACGAGCAGGGGATATCCGGATTCGGTCAACGTGCCTTCGCCGAAGTCGGTGCCCACCAACACCGTGTCTTCGTCCTCCCAGCCGATATCGGTCTTGGCCTCGGGTAGGTTGAATCCGTCGGCGACGAATTGGCGCGTCGCGATGTCGAATTCGCGCACAACACTGGCGTCGCCGCCGCCACGCGAGAGACCGATGAGCGCACGGGTGCACTCGGGTTGGATGACGTCAGCACCGCCCCACACCCAGTTCTGGTCCTCTTCGGCAGCGAGAGCGTCCACGTCGATGAGGACATCCCACTCTGGCGAGTCTTTCTGGTACTCCTCAAGAGTGGTGCGGCGCCAGACGCCCCGGGTGTGCATCGCATCGCGCCAGAAGTTGTACAGGTGCTCGCCGGCACGCCCGACAGGCGGGATTTGGGTGTCGGCTTCGTACACCTCCAGCGCCTCGGCGCGCATCGCCTCGAAGCGGTGATTGCCCAATTCGGCGAGCGTCGGTTTGTTGTGTTGACGCACCCAGGTGAGGGCCTCTTCGCCGGTGATCTCTTCGAGCCATAGGAAGCGATCGTCCGCATCGCACCCGACATCAATTGCGTTACTCATGCCGCCCCCCGCCGCCGCGACCAGCCTAATTCACGCTGCAGGCAGTTTTGTGCGCTTGAGTAGTGCCGCGTCTGGACGCTAAGCAGGCTGGCCGTACATCGCCACGACGACTGTGCGGTCCAGGCTGTTCACCGACCACACGCCCATCTGCGAATTGGCGCAGTTCGACATGATGGCCATGTAGTCCGGCCGGTAGTACCAGTTGTTCATGATCTCGATGCCGCTGATCGCCAGCGCCGGGTTGATCGCGACCGTCTCGGCGACGGTGCCCTGGTAGCCCGCGGCGTTGGCGCGATCCTGTGGCGTCGACCCGTCCGAGCCGATGTCACCGTCGAGCGCGCGATTGTTCAGCACGTCGTTCGCATGCCACTCGGCAGCCAGCTGCAGCTTCAGATTGATCTTCACGTCGTTGGTGCAGCCGGCCCGATGCTGAATGGTGTAGACATTGGCGACCACCCCGTCGTTCAGGCGCTTGTTGTCGGCATTGGCGGCGGGCGTGCCCGCGGCAGCCGCGCCGACCACCGCGACAACGGGCACCGCGCGCATACCCATCCGCATGCAAATGCGCGCCAGATCCCTGCCTGTCACGCTCGGGAGATTACGCGACCGTGTCGCGAACCGGATCCTCAGCGACGAGATTGTCCATGGCGGCCTCGGGGACCAGTTCCGGGGTCGGCACGCGCTCACTTCGGTCCCACCAGACGTCGGGCTGCCGCATCACCCAGCCGTTGAGCGCCTCCAGCTCGGCGGCCAACGAGATCAGCAACGGCTCGCTGTTGGCCGGGCCCATCAGCTGAACGCCGATCGGCAGCCCGCCGTAGGTGAGGCCGGCGGGCACATTGATCGACGGCCATCCGACGAGGTTCCAGGGCCAGGTCAGCGGGCACGCGCGAATCATCGCGCGGTCGGTCGACAGTCCGCTGCGGTTGTCGAAGCGGGTCACCCTTGGCGGGGGCTGCGCTGTGGTCGGGGCCAGCACGACGTCGACGAGATTGAAGATCCAACCGAGCCTGCGCTGCGATTTGGCTTCGCGGGCCCGCGCCTTGCGCAGCGTGTTCTGCGAAAGCAGCCAACCGGTCCGCGTATTGGCCAGCGTCCGCTTGTCCAGCATTACGTTCGGGCCGAGGCGATCGACCCAATCGAGCAGCCCCGACGTCGACCGGGACAGAAAGCTCCACGACATCCCAATGTTGTAGTCCGGGTCGGCCCTCACCATGGTGTGCCCGAGTTGCTCGAGTTGGCCCGCGACGGTCTCCATGGCCGCCCGAATCTCGGGGTGCAGCTTGGCGCGGAAGACGGTGTAGGGGAACTTCGTCGACATCGCGATCTTCAGGGGGCCGGGCGCCTGCGCGACGTAATCGGACACCTGCACGGGTGGCGGCTGATGCAGGTCGCCGGGCACGTTGCCCGACGCTGCGTCCAGCACGAGGGCCGCATCGGTGACCGTGCGTGCCAACACCCCGTTGACAGTGATGCCGTTGAACGCCTCGGGCAACGGCCAGGTGGAGATCCGCCCCCGCTGCGGTTTGATGCCGACGAGGTGCGTCCACGCGGCGGGAATGCGCACACTGCCCGCGCCATCGGAGCCGATGGCCGCCGCCACCAATCCGGCCGCCACGGCAGCAGCGCTGCCGCCCGAGGAGCCGCCCGGCGTGTGTTCGCTTGACCACGGGTTGCGGGTGTGCCCGAACGCCGGGCCGCTGGTGAATGGCCATTGGCCCAATTCGCAGGTGTTGGTCTTGCCGACGATGACCGCGCCTGCGGCCTTCAGCCTGCGCACCACCTCGGCATCTCGATGGGCCATCGGGACGTATCCGCCTGTTCCGAACCGGGTGGGTACGCCCGCGACGTCGACGTCGTCCTTGACCGCGATCGGGATGCCGAGCAACGGAAGTTGTTCTCCCGCCGCACGTTTGCGGTCCGCATCCGCCGCGTCGGCCAGCGCCCGCTCACGCAGCACCACACGGAAGGCGTTGAGAGTCGATTGGCTCGCATCGATGGCATCAAGTGATCGCCGTACCAGTTGATCCGACGTCACTGTGCCGGCGGCGAGCTGGTAAAGCTGGTTAGTGATCGTAGGAAATCGGGCTTGGTATCCGGAAGACGCGACCATCGATTACGAGAATATCGGCGGTGCGAATCAGCAACTGTCAGAAGACGGTGAGAGACTTTCTTAATGCGGCTGTATCGGGACCGCGCGGTGGTGCTGCGCCAGCACAAGCTCGGTGAGGCCGACCGGATCGTCACCCTGCTCACCCGCGACCACGGATTGGTGCGCGCGGTGGCCAAGGGTGTGCGGCGCACCCGGAGCAAATTCGGGGCGCGGCTGGAGCCGTTCGCGCACATCGATGTTCAGCTGCATCCCGGCCGAAACCTCGACATCGTCACCCAAGTGCAGGCCATCGACGCGTTCGCCACCGACATCGTCAACGATTACGGCCGCTACACCTGCGCATGCGCCGTGCTGGAGACCGCGGAGCGGCTGGCAGGAGAGGAACGGGCCCCGGTGCCCGCGCTGCATCGGCTCACCGTGGCCGCACTGCGCGCCGTTGCCGACGGCACCCGCCCCCGCGAGCTTGTGCTCGACGCTTATCTGTTGCGCGCCATGGGAATCGCGGGCTGGGCTCCGGCGCTGACCGAATGCGCCCGCTGCGCCGCGCCGGGTCCGCACCGGGCATTCCACGTCGCGGCCGGAGGCAGCGTGTGCGTGCACTGTCGCCCGTCCGGGTCGGCGACCCCGCCGCAGGGTGTGCTGGACCTGATGGCCGCGCTCTACGACGGTGACTGGGAGCACGCGCAGGCGTCGCCGCAGTCGTACCGCAGCCAGGCCAGCGGGCTGGTCGCGGCGCATCTGCAGTGGCATCTGGAACGTCAGCTGCGGACATTACCGCTGGTCGAACGGGCATACCGGGTCGATCGCACAGTCGCCGACCATCGCGTTGCGCTGTTCGGGCAGGATGTCAGCCATGGCGATAATGCGGGCGGGCAAGACCACCTACCCACAGCTGCCCCCGGCGCCTGACGACTATCCGACCTTTCCCGACAAGTCGATCTGGCCCGTGGTGTTCCCAGCCCTGCCGCCGCGCACCAACGGCAGGTTCGCGCGACCACCACAGCACACCTCGAAGGCCGCGGCTCCCCAGATCCCTGCCGACCAGGTGCCCACTCACGTCGCCGTTGTGATGGACGGCAACGGCCGCTGGGCCACCCAACGCGGCCTGCACCGCACCGAAGGCCACAAGATGGGCGAGGCGGTGCTCATCGACATCACCTGCGGCGCCATCGAAATCGGCATCAAACACCTCACGGTCTACGCGTTCTCCACCGAGAACTGGAAGCGCAGCACCGAGGAGGTGCGCTTCCTGATGGGGTTCAACCGCGAGGTGGTGCGCAGGCGGCGGGAGAACCTCAACGACATGGGAGTGCGGATGCGCTGGGTCGGCTCGCGTCCGCGCATGTGGCGCAGCGTCATCAAGGAGTTCGACATCGCCGAGCAGATGACGGTCGGCAATGACGTCATCACAATCAACTACTGCGTCAACTATGGCGGTCGCACCGAGATCGTCGAGGCCGCACGTGAGCTCGCACAGGATGCCGTGGACGGGAGGATCAGTCCGGGACGGATCAGCGAGGCGACGTTCGCCAGGCATCTGCACCGCGCCGACATCCCCGACGTTGACCTGTTCATCCGCACCTCGGGAGAGCAGCGCGCGAGCAACTTCCTGCTCTGGCAGGCCGCCTACGCCGAATACGTCTTCCAGGACAAGCTGTGGCCGGACTACGACCGCCGCGATCTGTGGGAGGCGTGCGAGGAATACGTGAACCGCAACCGCAGATTCGGCCGAGCCGAATGACGCTCCAAGAGCGACTCGCCGCGGTCCTCGACGACATCCTGCCGATCCAGCGGGAAGACGACGGCGCGCTCACCGTGCACCATGACGAGACGTTCGCGTCGTTGCGGGTCGTGACGATCGCCGAGGGCCTCGACATGGTGTCGCTGACCCAGATTCTGGTTTGGGATCTGCCGGTGGACGCCAAGGTTCGCAACAAGGTCGCCAGGCATGCCCGCGACACCCTGCTGGGCACGGTGTCGCTGATCGAGAAAAGTGCTGGCGCCAAGCGCAATTCGAAGAAGGTCGGCGACGTCCTGCTGCGGTACAACTTTCCCGCCGCCGGCCTCACCGACGACGCGCTACGCACATTGATCCTGTTGGTGTTGGGCACCGGCACCGACATCCGTCGCGACCTGATAGCGGTACCCGGCGCATAGCTCCCTTTCGCCGAGACACACGTTTGGGCGCAAGAGTGCGCGTCGCCAAAACGTCGATCTCGACGCAGCTAGCTCCCGTCGGAGAGCGCCGCGCGCAGGTCTTTCGCCCCGGTCACGATGTCGCCGTCGTCCGTGTGCTCGGGCACTGCTGCCAGCAGGCGCAGTAGCTCCGACCGCTCCGGCGCAGCCTGGCGCAACAGTCGCACCCCTCCGTCGTTCGAGAGCGCGTTGACGATCAGGAAGACGCCGTTGTCCCAGATGTCCGGACGCAGCTTGGTCAGCCACGGCAGGCTGCGCGAGAGGTAGTGCCGTAGCGCGGCGATCAGAAATCGGATGTCACCGGCCTCGAGCCGAAGGTGGCTGTTGTAGTTGGACACCAGCAGGCGCGCGAGCTGCGGGTCAGTGTCAGGGTTGAGAAACAAATCGAGTGCGGCCTGTGGTCCGCGCAACCGCGTCGCGACCGCGGTGAAGCTCTTTGCAACGACGGTGTCGGGGTCCGTCGCGGCGAGCGATTCGAGGAGCGCCCCCGCGCTGCGGTCGGCCAAGGCCAGAAGTGCTTTGGCGGCGGCGAGTTTTCGCGCGCGGTCCTCGCCGACGAGGCTGCGGTGCAGATGCTCGACGAGGTCGGTGCGTCGTGCTTGCGCGGCCGCGTCGGCGAGTTCGGTGCTGAGCGGTCCGATGTCGCGGGCGACCTGGTCGAGGTCGACGTCGCTGACCACCACGCTGACGCCGTCGCTGTTGAACGACTCGTAGATCGCCACCTGCTACTTAACGGAGCACGCGCCGCAGATGCCGAAGATCTCGATGGTGTGACTGACGTCGGAGAAGCCGTGCTCGCGGGCCACCTCGGCGGCCCACGACTCGACGTCACCGCCCTGGACCTCGACCGTCGAGCCGCATGCGCGGCAGACAAGGTGATGGTGGTGATCGTCCGAGCACCGGCGGTACACCGACTCGCCGGTGTCGGTGCGCAGCGTGTCGACGAGCCCGTTGGCGGCCATCGACTGCAGCGTGCGGTACACGGTCGTGAGGCCGATGCCCTCGCCACGGCGGCGCAGTTCGTCGTGCAGTTCCTGTGCGGACCGGAAGTCGTCGAGGTTTTCCAGCAGCGCAGAGATCGCGGCGCGCTGGCGGGTGGCCCGCACGCCGGTGGAGGTCACTCGCTGCCCTCGGCAGCGTGCGTGACCGCCGCGACAACGATGTCGGTCAGGTGGTGGTCCACCAGCCGGTACATCACTTCGCGTCCCGAGCGCTCGCCCGCCACGACACCGGCGGACTTGAGGATGCGCAGATGCTGGCTGACCAGCGGCTGCGGCACAGCCAACGCGTCGACGAGTTCGTGCACACAGCGGGCCGACTCGCGCAGTTGCAGCACGATCGCGATGCGAACCGGCGCGGCCAGCGCCCGGAGCAGGTCGCCTGCGGTGTCCAGGACGTCGCGCGGGGGGAGGTCCGGAAGAGGAGCGCCACAGTGGTCGTGCGCCTCGGAGCCCGACAAAGTGGAAATCGTTTTCATTATGGGCCAGAATACATGCGCGACCGCGCATGTCAACGCTTCTGCGCCTGTCGCTAGGCTGTTCCCCCGTGGCGTCCATCATCGACACCGTTGCAAACCTGGCCAAGCGGCGTGGCCTCGTCTTCCAGTCCGGCGAGATCTACGGCGGAACGAAGTCTGCGTGGGACTTCGGCCCGTTGGGCGTAGAGCTCAAGGAGAACATCAAGCGGCAGTGGTGGCGTTCGATCGTCACGGGCCGCGACGACATCGTCGGCCTCGACAGCGCGATCATCCTGCCGCGCGAAGTATGGGTGGCATCGGGCCATGTCGAGGTGTTCCACGATCCGTTGGTGGAGTGCTTGAACTGCCACCACCGGCATCGGCAGGACCACATGCAAGAGGCGTACGCCGCGAAGAAAAACATCGACGACCCAGATTCGGTGCCTATGACCGAGATTGTGTGCCCGGACTGCGGCACCAAAGGTGAGTGGACCGAGCCGCGCGAATTCAACATGATGCTCAAGACCCACCTGGGCCCGATCGAGACCGACGAAGGCCTGCACTATCTGCGGCCCGAAACGGCGCAGGGCATCTTCGTCAACTTCACCAACGTCGTGACCACCGCGCGCAAGAAGCCGCCGTTCGGAATTGCCCAGACGGGCAAGAGTTTCCGCAACGAGATCACGCCGGGCAACTTCATCTTCCGCACGCGTGAATTCGAGCAGATGGAGATGGAGTTCTTCGTCGAGCCGGCGACCGCTCCGGAGTGGCATCAGTATTGGATCGACACCCGGTTGCAGTGGTACGTCGACCTCGGCATCGACGCCGACAACCTGCGGCTCTACGAGCATCCGAAGGACAAGCTGTCGCACTACTCCGACCGGACCGTCGACATCGAGTACAAGTTCGGGTTCCAGGGCAACCCGTGGGGTGAGCTCGAGGGCGTGGCCAACCGCACGAATTTCGACTTGTCAACACACTCAAAGCATTCCGGCGTCGACCTGTCGTTCTACGACCAGGCCACCGATACGCGCTATGTCCCGTACGTGATCGAGCCGGCAGCCGGGCTGACCCGTTCGTTCATGGCGTTCCTCATCGACGCGTACGAGGAGGACGAGGCACCGAACGCGAAGGGTGGCGTGGACAAGCGCACGGTCTTGCGGCTTGATCCGCGGCTGGCGCCGGTCAAGGCAGCGGTGCTGCCGCTGTCCAGGCACGCCGATCTGTCGCCGAAGGCGCGCGACCTCGCCGCCGAACTGCGTTCGTGCTGGAACGTCGAATTCGACGACGCAGGCGCGATCGGCAGGCGCTACCGCCGCCAGGACGAGATCGGCACGCCGTTCTGCGTCACGGTCGATTTCGACACGCTCGAGGATCAGGCGGTGACCATCCGCGAACGTGATGCCATGACGCAGGACCGCGTCGCGATCGACGCAGTCAGCGACTACCTGGCGACCAGGCTCAAGGGCTGCTAGGTCCAGGTAAACTCACGCGGCGCCTACCCGCTGTCGTGGCCGACGCCGCTGGTCAAACTGCAAGTGATGCAGCTGGGCGTAGACCCCGTCGAGCGCCAGTAGATGATCGTGGCTGCCGTCCTCAGCCACGACGCCGTCCTCGACGACGATGATCTTGTCGGCGTTGCGCAACGTGCTGAGCCGGTGGGCGATAGCGATGACGGTGCGGCCGGCCACCAGCCGCTCCAGGGCTTCGACCACCAGGTGTTCGGACTCGGCGTCCAGCGCCGCAGTCGGCTCGTCGAGAATCAGAATTGGGTTGTCGCGGATGAGCGCGCGGGCGATCCCGATGCGTTGGCGCTGCCCGCCCGACAGCGTCATACCACGGTCGCCGACGACGCTGTCGTAGCCATTGGGCATGCGAGTGATGAACTCGTGAGCGTTGGCTAGCTTTGCGGCTTCGACGATTTCGTCCTCGGTGGCATCGGGGCGGCCGAAGCCGATGTTGTCTCGCACCGTTCCTCGCAGTAGCACCGTGTCCTGAAGGACGAAGCCGATCTGAGCGCGGAGCTTGCGCAGCGCGTAGTCGCGGACGTCCACGCCGTCGATCGTGATACCGCCGGCATCGGGGTCGCGGAACCGCGGGATGAGGCTGGCGATCGTGGACTTGCCGCAGCCGGTGGCGCCGACGATGCCGACCATCTCGCCCGGCTTGATGGTGACCGAGATATCGCGGAGCACAGGCAGCTCGGGGTCATAGCCGAATGCGACGTGGTTGAAGATGATTTCGCCGCGCAACTGCGACGGATCCGTCGGCGTCGCAGTCTCGGGGATCACCTTGTCGGTGTCCATGAGTGCGACGACGCGCTCGAACGCCACCGATACCTGAGCGATGGTGTTGGTCATCTGAGCCAGATCGCGAATCGGCTGAAAGAACTTGGCCAGGTACGCGAGGAACACGGTCAGTGCGCCCACGGTCATCGTGCCCGCCAGGATGAGCAGTGAGCCGCGCCAGAGCACGAGGCCCGTACACAGCGCGATCGCCATGCCGACGATCGGCGAGAGCAGTGACGACACCCGCCGCGCGTTGAGCCAGGCCGTGACGGTGTTCATGCTTGCCGCGCGCACTTGCGCTGCCTGGTGGTCTTCGCGCCCGAACGCCTGCACCACCTGTATCGACTGCAGGCCTTCCTGCAGAATGGCCGTCAGGTCGGACTGGTGGGTGCGGACTTCCCTGACCGCGGTCCTGACCGCTTTATTGACCCGCAGCACGAAGAGGAACAGCAGCGGCGTAACCGCCACCGCGATCAACGTGAAATCCCAGCGGCACAACAACATCACGACGATCATGCCGACGACGGTCAGGGTGTTGGTGACGATGTTGAGGGTGGCCGTCGAGGCGAAACTCTGGATCGTTTGGACGTCACTGGTCAGGGTGGACAGGATGGTGCCCACCCGAGTGGTGTCGTAGTAGGCCAACGACAGCTGTTGCAGATGGCTGTATAGCCGCACTCGCAAGTCGTTTCCGATGCTCTGACTCAAACTCTCGGTGAAGTAGCTGACCGCATACATCGCTGCGCCGGTCACCACGGCAATCAGTACGGTCGCGATGCCCGCCGCCACGGCTATGTGGCCCTTGTGAGCCGCGCCGCCAAGCATCGTCAACAACCAGTTGATCCATTCGGGCTGACGCTGGTTTCCGATGACGGTGTCGATGACGATCTTGAGTGGCCACGGGGCTGCCAGGCTCATTACGGTCTGCACCAGCATCGCGGCCAGAATGACGGCCAGGGCCCGCCGTCGCGGGCGCAGCAGTTGAAGGAGCAACGGCGGCACGGTCGGTTTTCTCACGCGTATGGATAGGCCGCCGGGTTACACGCGGCAGGCGAGGCAACGAAAGGGCTGCTAGAAGCGGCCTCCGCCGCCGCTGTAGCTGCGCCCGGACGACCGTGACGACCCGCCGTACGACGTCGAGCGCCCCATGCCGAGTCCGCCGCCGAAGCCGCCGCCGAAGCCGCCACCGAACCCGCCCCGCATTGCGCTGCCGAGGATGTTGCCGATAATGATGTTTCCGATCACGGCGCCCATATCGCCGCCACCGCCGTAACCGGACGAATAGGAGCGCTGCGCGGCGCGCACGTCATCGTTCGCCAATGACTGCGCCTGCGCGGCGAGCATGGCCGCGCCGTTGGCATGCGCAATCGCCTCGGTCAGATCGGTGGCCCGCTTGTCCTGCGCGGCCTGCAGCTGACGCACGGCCTCGGCGAGCCGGGTGCGGGCTTCAGGACCGATGCTGCCGCGCCGGGTGTCGATGAAATCAGACACCCCCTTGACTCGTGACTGGGCGGTGAACAGCGCCTGGTCGAACGCGCGGCCGAGCCGTTCGGCCGCTTCCCGCTCCTCGGAAACGCTCGCCAGCAGCCGATCCAGGTCGGCGTCGGCCTTCGTCAGCCGGGTAAAGGCGCCCAACGGGTCGGCGCTGCCGTTCTTCTGCGCATCAGCGACGGCCGCCACCGCGGCGTCGCGAGCGGCGTTCAGCTCGGTCTGATGTGGAGTATTGCGCTGCTGGAGTTGGTTGTTCGCCTGCGTGATGCCGTTCTGGATGTCGGTGATCGCCGATGGCAGGGTGGCCACCGCCCGGTTGATGTCCGTGCCGGCGCTGTCCACCGCGTCGAGCAGAGCACGGGCCTGCCCGAGCGACGACTCGGCGGCGCGGATCGCGTCGACCAGGCCCATCTGCTGACCGGCCGGACGGGCCACCAGTTGGCGGCCATTGGTGATGTTCTGATCGGCGAAGCCCAGCCGCTGTTTGGCCACTCCGACGTTGTCGGTGACGGACGCCAATGCGGTGGCGGCGAATTGGTTGTGCAGTGCGGCGAGAGCCTGTTCCGACGGGCCGACGCGCGCGGTGAGGTCGACCATCTGCTGCGTCAGGCCGTCCAGCCGCGTCGGCGCGTTGATCACCAGATCGCGGAGCTTGTCGAAGGCGTCGGTCTGGGCGTCCAGCTCACGATCGGCCTTGGCGGCGGCGACGATCACGCGGGTCAGCAAGTCCCGACGTTGTTGCGCGGACTCGGGGACGGCGTCGTCGAGAATCTGGCGGACGTTGAAAGCTTGTGCCAGCGTTGTTTTCGCGTTACTGACCGCGGTGCTGAACGGCGCGGTCTGCGTAGTCCCGAATTCCTCGACGGCCAAAGCTAATTCGCTGTCGCTGGTGCGCACAGCGTTGTCGACATCGACGACGATCGCTTTGGACAGGTCGTCGAGGGCGTCGATCGGCACTGCGGCCAGCGCGTTCGGATCCGACGGATCTGCCCGTCGCGCCGCTTCGAATTCGGCCTTGCGCCGTCTGCGCCTGCGCCTGCGCGTCCACAGCCACAGCGCCAGCAGAGCGAGGGCGAGCGCCGCGATCGCCACCAGGACGCCGAACCAGGAGATCTCGGGGCCGGTCGACGTCGAGGCGGTGTTGAGCCCATTGGCGGCGGCTACCGCGGCGCCGACCCAATCGCTGCGATGCAGCGCGGGCTCGATGCTGTTGCGCCGAAGGGACTGCGCGTCGGACTGACTCATGATTTCTGTCGGCACTTGGAACGCGTACGCCCGTTCCGTGGTGGCGACGGCGAGCAGCGCGTCCTGGTCGCCGAAACTGCTGAGCTGCATCGTCGTTCTCGCCCAGCCAACCGGGTCCTGACCGAAGCTGTCGACGTAGACCACCCAGAGGCGGACGCGCTTGTTGTTGTAGAGCTGATTGACCGCGTTCTCGACCTGGATGCGCTGACCCTGCGACAGCACGTTTGCTTTGTCCGTGATGTAGTCCGGCACCCGGAACGGTGGCTCGGCGGTGGCGGTCGGTGTGACCAGAAGTCCCGCGGTCAGGACGGCGAGGAGCAGACCGAGCAAGCGGGCGATTCGCATGGTCGTCAATCTAGTACTGGCAGACTGTCCGTCGGTGGCTGTGATTGGAGATCTCTACGGCGAGTTCGACCGCGAGCGTCTGGTGGTCGAACCGCCGAAGGGTGCGGCACTGCCGGGCACCGAAAGCGAACACCGCACGGATTTTGCCCGCGACCGGGCCCGGGTCCTGCACAGCGCGGCCCTGCGGCGATTGGCGGATAAGACTCAGGTCGTCGGGCCACGCCAGGGTGAGACACCGCGGACGCGCCTGACCCACTCGCTGGAGGTGGCGCAGATCGGCCGCGGCATGGCGATCGGGCTGGGTTGCGATCCCGACCTCGTCGACATGGCCGGCCTGGCCCACGACATCGGCCATCCGCCGTACGGCCACAACGGCGAGCGGGCGTTGAACGAGCTTGCGGCCGAGCACGGCGGCTTCGAGGGCAACGCACAGAATTTCAGGATCCTCACCCGCCTTGAGCCGAAAGTTCTTGGCCCCCAAGATCGCAGCGCGGGCCTGAACCTGACCCGGGCGGGGTTGGACGCGGTGACGAAATACCCGTGGCGGCGAGGACCGGGGAAGGGCAAGTTCGGGTTCTACGAGGACGACGCCGCCGCGGCCGATTGGGTGCGGTCGGGAGCTCCCGAGGGCAGGCCGTGCCTGGAGGCCCAGGTGATGGACTGGGCCGACGACGTCGCGTATTCGGTGCACGACGTCGAGGACGGCGTCGTCTCCGGCCGCATCGACATGCGGGTGTTGGCCGACGACGATGCAGCCGCGGTGCTGGGGCGCCTCGGCGAGTCCAGCGGAATCGGGCTGCGTGCCGACGACCTGGTGGCCGCCGCCGAGCGACTGTCAGCGTTGCCGGTGATCGCCGCGGTCGGGAAGTACGACGCCACGCTGGCCGCATCGGTCGCGCTGAAGCGGTTGACCAGCGAGCTTGTCGGTCGGTTCGCATCGGCCGCCATCGCCGCGACGCGTCAGGCGGATGGGCCGGGTCCGCTTGTGCGCTACCAGGCGGAGCTGCGAGTGCCTGAGCTGGTGCGCGCCGAGGTCGCGGTGCTGAAGATCCTGGCGCTGCAGTTCATCATGTCCGACCCGCGGCACCTCGAGCTCCAAGCTGAGCAGCGCGACCGGATCCATCGGGTCGCGCAGTGGGTGTTTGCGGGGGCGCCGGCCACGCTCGACCCGATCTTCGTGCCCGCGTTCAACGACTCCGGCGACGACGGCGCGCGGCTGCGGGTGGTCGTCGACCAGATCGCATCGTTCACAGAAGGGCGACTGGAGCGCCTGGAGCCGGCTTAAGCGTGATCGCGCCGGATGTCCGGCGCTCTAGACTGAGCCGGTGGCCGGCCGGATTCCTGATCGCGATATCGCGGCCATTCGCGAACGCGTCCGGATCGAGGACGTCGTCGGCGACTATGTGCAGCTGCGGCGCGCGGGCGCGGATTCACTGAAGGGGCTGTGCCCGTTCCACGACGAGAAGTCGCCGTCGTTCCACGTCCGGCCCAACCATGGCCATTTCCACTGCTTCGGTTGCGGTGAGGGTGGCGATGTGTATGCGTTCGTCCAGAAGATCGAGCACGTCAGCTTCGTGGAGGCGGTCGAGCTGCTCGCCGACCGGGTCGGCTACACGGTCACCTACACGGGTGGCGCGGCGACGAATGTGCAGCGCGACCGTGGCAGCCGCAGCAGGCTGCTGGCCGCCAACGCCGCCGCGCAGGAGTTCTACGCCACGGCGCTGCAGTCCGAGGAGGCTGCGCCCGCGCGGCAGTACCTGCTCGATCGCAACTTCGATATGCAGACCGCCGCGCATTTCGGCTGCGGGTTTGCGCCGTCCGGCTGGGACTTGCTGACAAAGCATCTGCTCCGCAAGGGATTTGAGTTCAAGGAGCTCGAAGCCGCGGGCCTGTCGCGCGAGGGCCGGCGCGGACCGATGGACCGCTTCCACCGGCGTCTGCTGTGGCCGATCCGGGCAAGCAGTAGCGAGGTCATCGGCTTCGGGGCGCGCCGCATCTTCGATGACGACACGATGGAAGCGAAGTACATCAACACCCCGGAGACGGTGCTCTACAAGAAGTCGTCGGTGTTGTTCGGTCTCGACCTGGCCAAGCGCGATATCGCCAAGGGGCATCAAGCAGTGGTGGTCGAGGGTTACACCGACGTGATGGCGATGCACCTCGCGGGAGTGACCACCGCCGTCGCGTCCTGCGGGACCGCGTTTGGCGACGAGCATCTGGCGATGCTGCGCCGACTCATGATGGACGACAACTTCTTTCGCGGTGAGCTGATCTACGTGTTCGACGGCGACGCCGCTGGACGTGCGGCAGCGGTCAAGGCCTTAGAAGGCGAACAGAACCTTGCGGGACAGTCATTCGTCGCCGTGGCCGACGAAGGGATGGACCCGTGCGATTTGCGGTTGAAGTCGGGCGACGGGGCGCTACGCGATCTGGTGGCGAGGCGTACCCCGTTGTTCGAGTTCGCCATTCGCACCGCGCTCGGCGAGCACGACCTCGACAGTGCCGAGGGTCGGGTGTCGGTGCTGCGGCGGTGCGTGCCGATGGTGGCGCGGATCAAGGACAGCATGCTTCGCGACGAGTACGCACGGCGGTTGGCCGGATGGGTCGGCTGGGCTGACGTCGCGCAAGTGATCGGCCGGGTGCGCGAGGAGGCGCAGAAGCGTGGAGGCGGCAGGTATGGCGTCGACGTCAAAGCGCCTGCTGCGCGCGCAAGGGCCCGGCCCAACTCGCCGATCGTCCAGGCAGCGGCCCGGCCCGATCCAGCGGATCCCACGCTGTGGCCGCAGCGCGAGGCACTCAAGTCCGCGCTGCAGTACCCCGCGCTGGCCGGGCCGGTTTTCGACTCGCTGACCGTGGAGAGCTTCACCCATCCCGGCTATGCGGCGGTCAGAGGCGCCATCGAGGGGGCAGGTGGGACGTCGGCGGGGCTCGTCGGCGCGCAGTGGATCGAGGCGGTCCGAGTGCAGACGGCGTCGCCTGCGACGGCCAGCCTGGTCAACGAGCTGGGCGTCGAGGCGATCAACGTGGACGACGACGACAAGTTGCCCCGCTATATCGGCGGGGTGCTCGCCCGACTGCAGGAAGTGTGGGTCGGTCGCCAGATTGCCGAGGTCAAGTCCAAATTGCAGCGAATGTCCCCGGTGGAACAGGGCGACGAGTACCACGCATTGTTCGGTGACCTGGTGGCGATGGAGGCCTACCGTCGCAGCTTGCTCGAACAGGCGAGTGGTGACGACCTTACTGCGTAACCACGCTGAGCAGGTTATGGTGAATGGGCTGTCGGGGACCGTGTGGAGAGGGAGGCTTATGTCCAACCGAACTCGGCTGATCGCGGGTGTTTTTGTGGCAGCCGCTGTGGCCGTTCCGCTCTATGCCTCGGCAGTGTCGATGGATAGCCCGCAGGTGAGCGCCCAGCCTGCGTGCCTGGCGTGGTTCGGAAACAAAGAGGACGGCAAGTGCCTGTCCTACTCGAACGGCCAGCCCGTTTGGGTCGGAACACCGCAATTCAATGGCGGCAACAGCCCCAACTCCGGTTGGAGCACTGGACCGCTTCTCCCCGGCACCACTATCAATCAGAGCATCGGCTAAGCGGCTAGCGTTCCTTCTTCGCGACCGCCTCAGGTTCCAGCACCGCGGTATCGGCGTCGACGGGCGTCAGTGTGACCAGTGCCGGATCGGGTGAGACCCGGTTTGCGATCTTTCGGCGTCCGGCGTCGATCACGGCCTTCGCCGCCGGACTCTCGGTCACGGCTTTGTACGTCCCGGCGATCTGCTCATATCGGCGCCGGCCGGCCTTCGCGCCAAGCACGTAGCCGACGGCCAATACGACGAGATACCGGATCACAGGACCCCTCCCAGACGATCGTTCGTTGCGTCCATCCTGCCTCACGTGCCTGTGTGCGCGCGGGGCGGCAGCGTATTGGCGGCTCGAGCGGCACGTACGCTAAAGTCTTCTTGCCCGCGGCGCCCGGCCGCGCGCAGACATACGGTCCCCTGTAGCTCAATTGGCAGAGCATTCGGCTGTTAACCGACAGGTTGCTGGTTCGAGTCCAGCCGGGGGAGCAGGAATCTACGCAGGTCAGCGGGGATATTGAGGTCAAGGGACCCATGGGCGTGCTATCCGCGTGCGATTAGCTTTCCTCTAGCACACTTGCGGCCCAAGCCCCTCGCCGGTTCCTCTTTGCACTGAACTCCCCAATTCTGTTTCTGGTTGCCGCACGCAGGGAGCTAGTCCGGCGCGACCGGCAGGTCGGGGCAGACCTCGATGTAGTCGATGTCGGGTGAGACCCAGTCCCGCCATTGCTTGTGGCTCATGTTGGCGGTCAGCTTGTCACACAGCATGTCGGGCCATGCTGTTGGTCCGGGCCACACCCGCAGCGTCTTGTCATGGCTGGCGGAGACGATGCGCGAGCCGTCGGGGCTAAACGCCACACCGGTCACCCAGTCGGTGTGGCCGGTCAGCGGCGGGCCGATGGGCTGGCCGGTGTCGGCGTCCCACACCCGTACCGTGTTGTCGAAGCTGCCGGAGGCGATGCGCCGCCCGTCCGGGCTGAACGCCACGCTTAACACCGTGTTGTCGTGGCCGGTCAGCGGCGCGCCGATCGGCTGGCCGGTGTCGGCGTCCCATAGCCGCACGGTCTTGTCGCCGCCAGAGACGATGCGTTTCCCGTCGGGGCTAAACGCCACGCTGTACACCGCGCCGGTGTGGCCGGTCAGCGGTGCGCCGATGGGTTGGCCGGTGTCGGCGTTCCATATCCGCAGAGTCTTGTCGTCGCTGCCGGAGACGATCCGCTTGCCGTCGGGGCTAAACGCCACGCTGTACACCGCGCCGGTGTGGCCGGTCAGCGGTGCGCCGATGGGCTGGCCGCTGTCGGGGTCCCACACCCGCACCGTCTTGTCCCAACTGCCGGACACGATCCGCCGCCCGTCAGGGCTAAACGCCACACTCCACACCCGGTCGGCGTGGCCGGTCAGCGGCCGCCCGATGGGCTGGCCGGTGTCGGCGTCCCACAGCCGCACCGTGTCGTCCCAACTGCCGGAGGCAATGCGCTTGCCGTCGGGGCTAAACGCCACGCTGGAGACCCAGCCGGTGTGGCCGGTCAGCGGCTGGCCGATCGGTTGCCCGGTGACGGCGTCCCATAGCCGCACGGTGCTATCGGCGCTGCCGGACACGATCCGCCGACCCTCAGGGCTAAACGCCACACTCCACACCAGGCCGGTGTGGCCCGTCAGCGGGGCGCCGAGTGGCTGGCCGCTGTCGGCGTCCCACACCCGCAGCGTCGTGTCGTCGCCGGACACGATGCGCCGACCGTCCGGGTTAAACGCCACATCCATCACCGAGGCGGTGTGGCCGGTCAGCGGCGCGCCGATGGGCTGGCCGCTGTCGGCGTCCCACACCCGCACCGTCTTGTCCCAACTGCCGGACACGATGCGCCGCCCATCCGGGCTAAACGCCACACTGGTCACCGAGTCGGTGTGGCCCGTCAGCGGCTGCCCGATCGGCTGGCCGCTGTCGGCGTCCCACACCCGCACCGTCTTGTCCCAACTGCCGGACACGATCCGCCGCCCATCCGGGCTAAACGCCACACTGGTCACTTGGTCGGTGTGGCCCGTCAGCGGCTGCCCGATGGGCTGGCCGGTGCCGGTGTCCCACACCCGCACCGTCTTGTCGTCGCCGCCGGAAACAGTCCGTTTCCCGTCCGGGCTGAATGCCACACTGAATACGCGTCCGGTGTGGCCGGTCAGGGGCGGGCCGACGGGATGGCCGGTGTCGGCGTCCCACAGCCGCAGCGTGTTGTCGAAGCCGCCGGAGACGATGCGTTTCCCGTCCGGGCTAAACGCCACACTGAACACCGAGCCGGTGTGGCCCGTCAGCGGCTGCCCGATGGGCTGGCCGGTGCTCGTGTCCCACACCCGCACCGTATGGTCGTAGCTGCCGGAGGCGATGCGTTTCCCGTCCGGGCTGAACGCCACACAGAGCACCGGTCCGGTGTGGCCGGTCAGCGGCTGCCCGATGGGCTGGCCGGTGCTCGTGTCCCACACCCGCACCGTATGGTCGTAGCTGCCGGAGGCGATGCGTTTCCCGTCCGGGCTGAACGCCATCAAGGGTTGCCCGTCGGGTGTGGCGATGATTTTGATGGTGTCCCGCCGTGCCATGACCGCCGTCAACTGCGCACCAACGTCGGCGGTCGGCGCGATGCGAGACGCGGCCAGGATCTGCTGCAGCGCCCGCACATCGCCTCCCCCTCGGACACCGGCCAGCATGGCCTCCGCTTGCGACGTCAACTTCAGCGCGACGGCCTGGTCTCGTTCGCGTTCAGCTCGCTGTCGCTGCTGTGTTGCTTCGTGTTGTTTAACGAACGCGACGAGGGCGGCGGTGACCGCCGCCACGGTGAGAATTGCCAGGGCGGCGATCGCCGCGCGGCGTAGCCGTCGAAACCGGCGCTGCTCACGCACGTCCTTGCTCGCCAATTCGTACTTAGATTTCCCGTGGATGGGGGCGGCCAGATCAGTGACCTTGTCGCGGAACTTTGGTGCCTGCAAGTCCCACGGCGCGTCACCAGTGACGTCAACGTGGAGTGGTTCGGCGGCCAACACCCCCGGCTCGGTCAGCACCGGCAACGCGGCGTCAGACAGACCCGGATCGAACCGTTGGGTCGCGTCGTCCCAATGGAGCTGGCCCTCGGCCAGCACGATCAGCAGCTGCTCCGGCCCTCGCCGCTCCAGCCAATAGGCGACCTCCTTGTTGACCCATTCAGAGGCCGCTGCTCGTGGAGAGAGCACCACGACCAGGTAGCGGGAGCGATCCATCGCCTCAGTGACCTTGCCCCACAGGTCAGGGTTGGCGGCCATGTCGGTGCTATCCCGAAACACCCGCAGCGCATTCAACCGGCCCACCCGACGACCGATGCGATGCAAGCCCTTGTGGAGTCCGGCGGCGACGGCCCCATCCTGATGGTTATAGGACAGAAAGGCATCGTAGGTAAACGACGCCCCTTGACCCTGCGTAGGCGGCTCGGCAGCTAGCGCGGTGTCGGCTGACATGTAGCCCCCTCTACAAGCACCCCCAGTCGAACGCCTGAAGCGTTGTACGTCAAGAGGCTGCCAGCACCACTGGGGTCGAGCGGTTGGAATAGCGAAAAGGTGTGTCGTGCGACCGTGTCGTTCAGGAGCTGGCACTTCTTCCGGATGTCCCGCGACTCCTACCAGTTGGGGTGATGACGCCATCAGCCGCCGCCATCTCAATGCCATCGGCTGAGACAACACCCTCTCTAGCCCGCGATGGCCTGCGAGGGTTCGTGTGGTGGGAGGATTGGGCCCCCGGTATCCACATTGTGGCCAAGATGCGGCCACGTTCGAGACCGGTCCGCGCGTGTCCCGGGACCGATGCGCCCGACGGTCCGCCCACAATCGACGCCATGCCGCTTGAGATTCACACTCAGCCAGACCCGGACCAGCTCTGCGAAACGTGCGGAGGTCCATCAGAACTTGTCTCGCACACCATCACCCCATGGGACGGCAACGAGACGATGGCCCGTGAAGTGTCGCCGTGGACACCACGGTGTGCAGACCCGTGGTGCCAGAGCCGCAGACCACGGCATTCGAAGATGAGCGACACGCGCGTCTGCGGGCACTAAGCCGGTCGGTCGGTACCGCTGACGGGGTGCCCGGTCACGGGTTGGTGTCGGTTGCTTGTCAATTGTGCTGTCAGTCGCGGCGCGGGCTGGCCAGGGTCAGCGCACCAGCCGCACACTGCCGGGTGTCTGCAACTTCAGCCATACCAACGGGGAGCGACCACCATGCAGACAGACGCACACAACAAGGGCCGCGAAGAGCGGCGCGCGCTGCTTGAGCAGCGGCGCGCAGCAGTGGCACGCCAATTGCGTCGCCTGGCAATCGAATTAAACGACCTCGACAGACAGCTTGATGACATCGAGCAGTCCGAGCGTTGACAAAGTGCGATGCGGGGTTCTGCACGCTGGCTGGCACCCTATTGTCCGATAGCGCCGCCGCAACTGGAAAAGATGTCGCCCAACGGGCGGTAAACCGCGACAGCTAAAACTACTCGGCGACCAACTGGTCGCTGTCGACGAAAACCAGACCGCCCGCGTCGAGCGCGACTGCCCATCTCCGCGCGGGGCCAACTATATGGTTCTCACCGATATCCACTGCATGCCCCGCCATGTCGCCGAAATCCTCGACGACAGTGCCGCCGACCTCGTCGTCCGTTCCCGGATCGACACGCACCCGCACATTCATCGCCACGCGGCTATCGCCGGTATCGCCAGCCGTCGCGCCAGCGCCTTTCATCCGTCTTCTCATCCGTCGTCACCCCGGGTCGTGCGCGTGAAAATAGTGACGCAATTAGAGTACGACCAGCTAACGCCGTCCGGGATTATGGTCCATGACCACCACCCCGCCGACCCGGATCGGCAAAACCACCGTCGCGGCCTGCGCAGGGTCCTCGCCGACGAGCACCTCGACACCTTCGCCGGTCATCGTGAACCCATCGTCTCTCCGATACCGGGCAATCACCTCAAGGGGCGGGATGTCCGTCAGCGACGGCGTACAGGGCACCAGGTGGTCGGGGACGGGTTTGGGACGTAGCCGCCTATAGTGCGTTCTCTCGGTACCCGACTTTTTGTTCTGGGCACTGTTGGACTGCTCTGCGCGAGCATCGGTCACGTCGTCGGGTCGTCGCATGACCGTGAAATACTCGACTCTGGGGTCGGCCTCACGAGGTCTACCAGGCGTTTCCAGGAGGGGAAATTGCAGTGATAATCGAACCCGCAAAGACGTTCTCTCGCTTGTTCAGGGGCTACGATCCGGCCGCGGTTGATGCCTACATCGAGGCGTTGACTACCAAGCAGCAGTGCCTGCTCAACGACGTCGAGAGCCTAAGGGCCCGTCTGAAGGAACGCGACGATGAAGCAGCCGCGCTGCGGAAGGAGGTCGATGCCCTAAGGGACACCTCACCCTCGCCCCACGCGATGCAACACCGGATGGCGAAGATGCTGCGGCGTGCGGTCGACGAGATTTCCGAGATGCAGGCCGAGGCGCGGGCCGAGGCAGAGGCGCTGATCGCGGCGACCAAGGCCGAAGCCGAGGCCGAGCAGCGAAAGCACAAAGAGCTGTTGGCGGACATGGCCGCAAAGCGAAACGCCCTAGAAGCCGAGTATGAGGAAACCAAGAAAAAGCTCGACGCCGAATTGGCCAGGATGCGCACTGAAACCCAATCGGAGATCGATGCGGCGTGGCAGGACGCCCAGCAGGGGCGTGAGCAGCTCCTCGCCGACGCAAAGCAGGAGGCTGATTATTATCGTGAGCAGGCCCGGCGGGCGGTGGACGAGGCGAGTCAGCAACGAATCAAGGTCCTGGAGCAACTGATGGGCGTATACCGCGACCTAGAAGCGGTTCCGGCCACTCTTGAGTCGGCATACCAGGAAGCAAAGAATTCGCCGGAGGCGAGCGTCGTGGTGCCGTTGGACCAGAAAATCAGCGCGGGGTGAGCCAGCGGTAGCCTCGTAGGTGACCACCCCTTCGCGGCTTACCCGGCTTCTTCGAGCGTCAGCTCAGCCCATCCCCGCGCTGCATGCTCACGATGTGTTCACCGGGGTAATGCAACGCATGGGTTTGGAGCGCGTCGTCTGCGTCGGCGGCATAGACGTGGCGCACATTCAGCCTTGAAGGGCCCGCGGCAGCAGCGGATGTCCACTTCGACTTGAGAGACGTTACGACGTTTAAGAGCCGAGTCCAGCCGGGGGAACAGACATTCGCGTAGGTAAAAGCCAGTATCTAGTTTCGCGCCGTCTACTCCCGTAGCGACCGTCAGCCGTCCGCAACGCCCCATCCGCTCCCCGGCCAAGACGGGTCCGCCGGGTACGACGAGACCGGAAAGTTGGACGGGCTCGCCGGGTACGACGAGACCGGAGTGTTGTACCCCGGCACCGTAGACGATGTGTCGTTCGACTGGACGGCGGGCACGATGTCTACTCCACGCTGTTCGGCGCCGTCGGCTGCCCCCCAGGTCGCGTCCGGGTTGACAACATTGTGTCCGTCGGCAGCGGCGGTGCCCCCATTGGCAAGCACACCGAGAACCGCAGCAGCGGTTATCCCCAACGCCTGGGCAAGTAGCTTTTTCTTGGTGCTGTGTGTGGTGTTCATGACGTTGCCTCCCCTGCTCGTTCTCTGGCCTTGAGACCAGTCACAACATCAGCGTCAGCCCGTCGGACCCGCAGCAGATAAGTGGTCGACCACGCGAATTCCCGCGCCGCATACGTGCTCGACTACTTGCTCGACCATTCGGAGAGGACGCGAGTACCTAACCCGTTCGCGCAGTCGGGCCTTTTTCAGTCCCGCGCGTCAGCGCCGACACGGCGCTGCGAACGGTTCTTCGACAGCGTGTCCAGGATGACGAGGGACCCGGGGGTGGTGTTGGGCGTACCACTCTTGCAGGGTGGCGATCACCATTCCGTGCTCGATTTCTATGTGCAGGGTCAGGTTTCGTGGCCATGCCTGCTCGTCGTGCAGTAGCTACGCCGACCAGCATCCCGGCGCCTTCCGTGATGAGGCCGGGTACGAATTCCCGCGGCGGCTCAAATCGCATGTGCTACATCCGCTTCCGGTTCCTCCCGCAACCGTTCGGCAATCGCTTTGCCGTGGTCGACCAGCTGATCGGTGGTCACGCCGCCGCCCACTTCGATGCGATGGCCCGCACGAGATCCCGATCCGTACCGCCACGGCTCCACGTCTCCCGCATCTCTGGCAGGAACGGCGCCGGTGTCAGTCCAGCCGCCGACAGCGTCAGTGCCGCTTCGCGATAGGCGTCCACCACTCGCTCAGACGGGCTCGTACGTCGTGATCGTTGACCAGGTCCCATTTGTGTGTTGGTCAACAAGCGCGTCGGCGACTTCTCTGCAATACTGCGCGTGAAATTTGACGGTTACGACAGGGGATCCTCATGGCCGGTAAGCACAGTGCAACGAGTCCATCGACGAGTGGTTTGTCGTCCGGCCCGAGTGGACGACATCGTGCTCTGCCTCGCCACTCTGAGGCATCGGTGTGGCTCGGTGCCGGCGCCGTCGCGCTGGGCCTCGGTGCCGCGCTGACCACTGGGGCGGGGGTCGCTCAGGCCGACACCGGCAGCGGGTCAAGCGTTTCGCGGTCCAACGACGGACCGCAGACCTCCATCCGCACGGTCGTCAGAGCGACCACCATCCGTTCCGGAGCACCATCGTCATCGTTCGAACGCACCAATGACTCCGTTGTCAGTAGGGCCGCCTCGCCCGCTGTCGGCGACAATGACAACGCCGACGACTCTGCGAACGGCCCCGGCCTGACGATTAAGCAGCTCGTCCTGGAAAACGGCGGTATTCCGGGGCTTGGCATCGGACCCGAGGTTCCGTTCCTCGGCGGTAAGCAGGGCGGCTTGCTCTCGAAGATCGCAGGCGCCCTCTCCGGCGGCCTTTTCTGACGGAGACGTCGGCACCGGTAGCTACGATTGCGCACGATCAACCGTTGCGGATGAATTCGTGCAATGCGCCAATGTCCTTGCTGGCCTGCGTTTTAGCGCCATCATTCGGAGCTCGGACCATGCTCGCGTCCTTGCATCTGCAACAGCGCCGATTTATTTGTGTCGATCGCCCGTGTCGATGATCAACCTGGCTCGATAATCGACCCGGCGGCGAACGGTTTGACTGGTCCGGGAGCTGCGGCTCCCCAGACCGGCCACACCTCTCGCGGCCGAAGTATCGAATGCACACAAAAGGGGGCTCGAAATGTCAGAGCAGGACGACAACAAAGACCTCATCAAGCGGGGTTACGAAGCCTTTGCCGCGCGTGATATCGAAACGGTGATGAGCCTGTTCGACGACGACATCGAATGGGTGCAACCAGGCGACAGTGCTGTCAGCGGCACCTTCCACGGCAAGACCGAAGTCATGGAGCACCTCGGACGATTGGCCGAGAAGTCGCCGACGGTGAACATCAAACGACTTATCGCCGAGGGCGATACGGTCGTCGCTATCACTGACGTGAGCGCTGGCGGCGAAACCGGCGAGGACGCCGACGTATTCACCATCCGCAATGGCAAGACCGTCCGCATGGAGGTGCACGGCGACACCGCGTTGATTGAGCGCGTTTACGGCAAGAAACAGCTCGCCGCTGGATAACGGCGTCCGGCAACCCCTTTGAGCCGGAGGGCTCACAGGTACCCGTAAGCTCGGGGCCATGCGACCTTCCCGGTTGATGACCGTTGTGCTTGTCCTGGGCCTGACCGCAGCCGGCTGCGGGTTCAAGCCGCCGGCTGCACCGCCGACGACGTCGGCCGCCTGCACTCAGGCCGACGGGCCGAGTGCAGATACCGTCGCCGCTGAGATCGCCAAGCTGCCGTCGGCGCAGTGGAACGAGATCATGAGCGGGCACACCGCGGACTGCAGTCTGCACTGGGTCGTCGTCACCTCGGGCGACGCGTCCGACAGCCCGGGACAGGTGCTGTTCTTCGACCGCAAGTCGCCGATCGGCACGCCGACCCCGGATCCCCGGCCCTACATCACCATCGCGCCCACGGGCAACGACACCGCGGCGGTGCAGTACCAGTGGCGTCAGGGTCAAGAGCCGGCGTGCTGCCCGACGGGCGTCGCCACGGTCCGGTTCAAGATCGAGGACGGCAAGCTCAAGGCGCTCGATCCCATTCCCAACGCATAACTACACGCCGCGCACGCTGCCGCCGTCGATCACGTACTCGCCGCCGGTGATGTACGCGGCACGATCGGAGACGAGGAACGCAACCAACTCGCCGACATCGGCAGGCCGACCCGGCGCACCCAGCGGAATGCCACCGATCGATTCCATGATCCGGGTGCGGGCCTCGTCGATGCTGATGTTGTTGATCTGTCCGATCTCCTCGGCCATCCGATACGCCGACTCCGTCTCGATGTAACCCGGGCACACGGCGTTGACGCGAATCCCCTTGGGGGCTAACTCATTCGATAGTGCCTTGCTGTAGTTGGTCAACGCGGCCTTCGCCGCCGCGTAGGGGATGGAGGTGGGCAGCGGCGCACGGCGCTGGATCGACGTGATGTGCACGATGGCCCCCGAACCCCGCGTCACCATTCCCGGGATGATCGCCCTGTCGAGCCGGACGGCCGCCAACAGGTTCGCGTTCAACGCCGACTGCCAGTCGTCGTCGGTGAGCGCGGCAGCGCCGCCGTCATACTGCCCGGATCCCCCGACGTTGTGCACGAGGATGTCGACGCTTCCGAGCCGGTCGAGCGCCTCTGCGCCCAGCGTGGCAACGCCGTCGGCAGTGCTGACGTCTGCGGCGATGATGTCGTCCGATGTTTCGTGCGGCACCGACCTCGCAGCGACTATGACCCGCGCGCCACCGGCACGCAGTCGGTCTGCGATGCCCTTGCCGATGCCACGGGTGCCACCCGTGATCAGCGCGGACCGGCCGGAGAACTCGTCAATGTCAGCCATGATGCGAGTCTGGCACCCGCCACCGACACCGACCTTCTATGTGTCGACGATGTTCTCCGGGTGGAGCATCTCGGCGTAACGCAACTGCTCGGGGATTCCGAACCCGTCCACGAGCAGCTCGGCGTACGGCCGCAAATTGCGGCACCGTTCGTTGACGCCGCGCGTCACCGCTTTGGCGCGCTCGGTGGACAAGAAGCGGTGTTCGACGAACCACGCCCTGTCCTCCTCCATCACCGACAGTGCGTACAGGTCGCACAGCAGGTTCAGAATCTCTCGGGCCTCGTCGTCCTCGCAAGAATCGATGCCTGCGACGAATGCCTCCAGGATGATCCGCTCGATGTGCGCTCGCGCGGCATGCAAGACGTGGTCCTGGACCGCGTTGAATGCGTCGAATGCCGACATCTCCTTCGACTTGCCCTGCAGCCGACGGGCGACCGTGGAGATCATGTACTCCTCGCGGTCCTCGAACATCTTGAGCTGGGTACCGCGGTTGAAGAGGCTGCCCTCTTCCTCGTTGTCCTGCCGGGTATCGAGGATCGTCTGGATGATCGTCTCCGCCGCAGTGCGTTTCAGCACCCGCTCGCCGGCGAAGTTAGCGGCGAACCGCACCCAGTCCACGGGGCTCATGCCCTTGATGTCGTCGGCGTAGGCGGTGAGCAGTTCCTTGGCGACGAGTTGGACCAGCACGTGGTTGTCGCCCTCGAAGGTAGTGAACACGTCGGTGTCGGCCTTCAGCGCGATCAGCCTGTTCTCGGCGAGATAGCCTGCGCCGCCGCAGGCTTCGCGCGCCTCCTGGATGGTACGAGTTGCGTGCCAGGTGTTGGCGGCCTTCAAGCCCGCGGCCCGCGACTCCAGCTCCCGCTGCTCCTCGGGGTCGGGATCGTCGGCCGACTGCAGATCGTGTGTCTTTGCGACCAATTCGTTCTGCGCGAACTGCAGTGCATAGGACCGCGCGATGAGCGGGAACAACCGTCGCTGGTGCACCAAGTAGTCCATCAGCAGCACTTCGTGGTCGTCGTCGGGGGCCTTGAACTGCGTGCGCTGCAACGCATATCGGGTCGCGATGTCGAGCGCCACGCGCGCCGCGGCGCCTGCGCTGCCGCCGACGGTCACCCGGCCGCGGATCAGCGTGCCGAGCATCGTGAAGAAGCGGCGGTTCGGGTTCTCGATCGGCGAACTGTAGGTGCCGTCCTCCGCCACGTCCGCGTACTTGTTGAGCAGGTTCTCACGCGGAACGCGGACGTCGTCGAACTGGATGCGACCGTTGTCCACACCGGGCAGGCCGCCCTTGTAGTGGCAGTCTCCTGTCGTCACTCCCGGCAGGTCGTTGCCGTCGTCGTCACGGATCGGCACCACGAAGCAGTGCACCCCGTGGCCCTTCCCGTCAGGCGTGATCAGCTGAGCGAATACCGCTGCGACGGTGGCTGTTTCGGCGGCACCGCCGATGTAGTCCTTGCGCGCGGTGCGAGTGGGGGAGTCGATGATGAACTCTTGGGTGGACGGATCGTAGGTGGCGGTGGTCTCCAACGACTGCACATCGCTGCCGTGACCGGTCTCGGTCATCGCGAAGCAGCCCAGCAGGTCGAGGCTGATGATCCGCGGCACGTATGCCTTGTGATGGCGTTCGGTGCCGAGGTTTTCGATGGCGCCGCCGAAAAGGCCCCACTGCACACCGGCCTTGACCATCAGCGACAGGTCGGACATCGCCAACATCTCGATCCGGGTGACCGCCGCGCCGACGTCGCCGTTGCCGCCGTGTTCTTTCTTGAACCCGTCCTCGGCGGCGCCATGGGCCGCCATGATCTTCATCTGCTCCATCACCTTGGTGCGTGCGATGACGGTGTTCGGGGTGTAATGCGGGCGGAAGATCTCGTTGGAGAGTTCCTCGCGCATCCGTTTCTTCACGTCGCGAAAACGGCCGTCCAGCGTGTTGCGTACATGCTCCGCAGTGGTGGTCATACCGAGACGGTAGCCCTTCCAGCGCCAGCCGAAACTGTGATGTGCCAAACGCAGCCAAACGTAGGCAAACCTAGCTAGACCAGCGGATTTCCGTGACGTTGAATCGACACATGACCGAATCACAGTCGACCTCATCGACACCCGAGTCGTGGCGGCCGCACGAGTTCGATCATCGACACGGAGACGTCAGCGGCGGCTGGTTACGCGCCGCGACGTTCGGCGCGATGGACGGCCTCGTCAGTAACACGGCGCTGATCGCGGGTGTCGGCGCGGCGGCCGATGCGCACACGGTGGTGATCAGCGGTTTCGCCGGACTGGTAGCGGGCGCGTTCTCGATGGCGCTGGGCGAGTTCGCGTCGGTGACGACGTCCAACGAACAGATCGAGTCCGAAGTGAGCGTCGAGAAGCGTGCGTTCCGCTTGCATCCCCAGGCCGAACAGGCCGAGCTCGTCGACATGTTCGTCACCATCGGCCTGTCGCCGGAGACGGCGGCCAAGGCCAGCGACGAGCTGCACCGCGACGAGGGCCGCGCAGTGAATTTCCATCTGACCCAAGAGCTCGGCGTCGACCCGGAGGACAAGCCGTCGCCGTACGTGGCAGCCGTGTCCAGCTTCGTCATGTTCGCGATCGGCGCCGTCGTCCCGCTGATCCCGTATCTGTTCGGTTTCCAGTCCCTGTGGTTAGGCCTGCTGTTCGGCGGCGTCGGGCTGTTGATCGCCGGGGGAGTGGCCGCAACGTTCACGAAGAAGCCTGTGTGGTTTGCGGCCTTGCGTCAGTTGCTGTTCGGGACGATCGCGATCGCGGCAACGTATGCCGTAGGCCACCTCGTCGGAACGGTCATCTGAGGTCAGCTGTCGCTGCCGACGGTGATCGCCGTCGCTTGCTCGGCCATCTCATCGAGCTCGGACTCCTCGACGTCGATGCCGACCAGGTGCTTTCGTGTGACGAAAAGCACGCCCGCGCCGAGCAGGACCGCGGCTGCGCCGACCCAGAACGGCAGATGAACGCTGATCTGCTCACCGAGCACACCGGCCAGCCAGGGCGCCAGCGCGGCGCCCGAGAAGCGGACGAAACTGTAGGCGGCAGAGGCCACCCCGCGCTCGACGGGCGCTGCCTTCATGACGGTCTCGGTGATCAACGTGTTGTTGATGCCGATGAACAGGCCCGCGACAACCACACACGTCGCCAGCACGGCCTTGTTGTCGGTGCCGACGGCCATCACGACCAGCGTCGCCGTCATCGCCAGGAGGTTGACCACAAGGACGGGCACGGTGCCGAACCGGTGCTGCAGCCGAGGCGCGACGACCACAGACGTGAACGCCAGTGCCAGGCCCCAGCCGAAGAAGATCAGCCCGATCTGATGCGCACTCATGTCGAGCGGGAACGGCGTGAACGCCAGCAGCGTGAAGAAGCCAAAGTTGTACAGCAGCGCGGTGATTGCGACGCCGAGCAGGCCGCGGTGGCGCAACGCGCGGAACGGGTCGAGCAGGGTGGTGGCGTGTTCAGCGCGCGGTGTGGTCGGCAGCAGGAACGCGGTGACGACGAGCGCCAGCGCCATCAGCGCCGACACCCCGAAGAACGGACCGCGCCACGAGATCGAGCCGAGGACGCCGCCGACGAGCGGGCCGACCGCGATGCCGAGGCCGAGTGCCGCCTCATAGAGGATGATCGCCTGGGCCACGGACCCACGCGCGGAGCCGACGATGGTGGCCAGCGCGGTGGCGATGAACAGCGCGTTGCCCAGGCCCCAGAGTGCCCGCCAGCCAACGATTTCCAGCACCGTGTCGGACATGCCTGCCAGCCCGGCGCCGGCGATGATGATCAGCAGGCCGAGCAGCAGCGTGCGTTTGGGGCCGATCCGGCTGGCCACTACACCGGTGATGAGCATGGCCACGCCCATCACCGCCATGTAGCTGGTGAACAACAGCGACACCTGCGACGGGGACGCATTCAGGTTGTCGGCGATCGGCTTGAGGATGGGGTCGACGAGACCGATACCCATGAAAGCGACGACGGACGCGAAGGCAACGGCCCAAACAGCCTTGGGTTGGCGCCACATACGGTGCGGCTGCTCCTTTTCTGTTGTCACTTGGTGGGGGTGGGCGCGGCCGCATCCTCGAGAAGTCGGCGCAGCACACGCACGGAGTCGCTCAGTGCCTGGCGATCCGCGTCGTCAAGCCGCTCCAGATACGGGTCGATGGCTGCAGCACGGTCCACACGCACCTGTCGCAGGGTGTCGACGCCCTTGGGGGTGATGCGGATCAGCACCGCCCGCGCATCGTCGGGGTCGACGGTGCGCGATACCAGGCCCGCGTCTTCGAGTCGGCGGACCTGTGTGGTCATCGTCGGCTGCGAGCAGTGGTCGAGCGCAGCCAGGTCGGATATCCGGGCCGCGCCTTGGTCCTCGATGGTGGACAGCAGCCGTGCTTGGGCGTAGCCCAGCGGCATGCGGACCCGCTGCGTGGCCAGCCGGTTGAGCCGGGCCACCACGGACAACAGATCTGATCCGAGCGTCGGGGTCATGACTCCATGATTGCATAGGCTTACTATGCGTTTCAAACGCTATCGGTCGTGTTGCCGCTCACAGCGTGGTGGGGAGGGCTCTCAGGAGCCGGCTGGCAGAATCGAGAAATGACCGTACCCGAGCCGATTGTCCCACGACGGGCACGCTCGCTTCAACCGGTCGAGCTTGCACAAGCCTCGGTGATGGCGGCGCTGTGCGCTGCCATCGCGATCATCGCTGTCGTCGTCCCCTTCGCAGCCGGCGTGTCGTTGCTGGGCACCGTGCCCCTCGGCCTGCTTGCCTACCGGTACCGGCTTCGGGTGCTGATTGCCGCGACCGTCGCAGGGGCCGTCATCGCATTTCTGATCGCCGGCATGGGCGGATTCATGACCGTCGTGAACTGTGCCTACATCGGCGGCCTGACCGGCATCGTGAAGCGTCGCGGCCGAGGTCTCCTGACCGTGTTCGCTGCAGCGCTCGTCGCGGGCGCCCTGTTCGGCCTCGCTACGGTGACGGCGCTGGCCGTCCTGGTGCGGCTGCGTCACCTGATCTTCGAATCGGTGACCGCCAACATCAACGGACTCGCGACGATCGTTGCCCGCATTCCCGACATGGCGCCCGTTGCCGAGCGGCTCAAATACGACTTCGCCACCGCGCTGCACTACTGGCCGTACCTGTTCTTCGGCTGGTCGGTGATCTCCATCGTCATCGTGACGTTCATCGGCTGGTGGGCGTTGTCGCGGGTGATGACCCGACTGCTCGGGATTCCCGACGTGCACAAGCTGGAGTCGTCGACCGACACCGGACCGATCGCCCCCGTCCCGGCGCGGCTGCAGGACGTCCGATTCCGCTACCCCACGGTCGACCACGACGCCCTCGGCCCGGTGTCGCTGAGCGTGGAACCCAGTGAGCACCTCGCGGTGACGGGCGCCAACGGCTCTGGGAAGACCACGCTGATGCTGATGCTCGCCGGCCGCGCACCCACTTCTGGGACCATCGAGCGTGCTGGCGCCGTCGGCCTCGGCAAGCTCGGCGGTACCGCAGTGATCATGCAGCACCCGGAGAGCCAGGTGCTGGGCACCCGCGTCGCCGACGACGTGGTGTGGGGGCTGCCGCCCGGCAAGACCACCGACGTGCACCAGCTGCTCACCGAGGTCGGCCTGGACGGCCTCGCCGAACGTGACACCGGCGGATTGTCCGGCGGGGAACTGCAGCGCCTGGCGGTGGCGGCGGCGCTCGCGCGCGAGCCGTCGCTGCTGATCGCCGACGAGGTCACCAGCATGGTCGACCAGGACGGGCGTGATGCGTTGATGTCGGTGCTGTCCGGCTTGACCCTGCACCACCGTATGTCGCTCGTCCACATCACGCATTACAACAGCGAGGCGGAGGCCGCCGACCGCGTGATCAACCTGACCGGAAACGGCGGCGCCGCCGACAACACCGCGATGGTGGAAACGGCCGCCGCCCCGGCCGCGACGCTGCCGACGCGCCACCACTCCGATGCGCCTGTGCTCGAGCTCTACGGTGTTGGACACGAATACGCCAGCGGGACACCGTGGGCGACAACGGCTCTGCGTGATATCAACTTCACTGTCCACGAGGGCGACGGTGTGCTGATCCACGGCCTGAACGGGTCGGGCAAGTCGACGCTGGCCTGGATCATGGCGGGCCTGACGGTGCCGACCGTCGGCAGCTGCCTGCTCGACGGCAAGCCGGTTTCCGACCAGGTTGGTGCGGTCGCGATTTCGTTCCAGGCAGCCAGGCTGCAGCTGATGCGCAGCCGCGTCGACCTGGAAGTGGCCTCGGCGGCCGGGTTTTCGTACCGCGACCACGACCGCGTGGTGGACGCGTTGGCGACCGTGGGATTGGATGCGGCGCTGGCGAAGCGGCGCGTCGATCAGCTCAGCGGCGGCCAGATGCGCCGCGTCGTGCTCGCGGGACTGCTGGCGCGCTCGCCGCGCGCGCTGATCCTCGACGAACCGTTGGCCGGGCTGGACGCGGCCAGCCAGCGGGGCCTGCTGCGGCTGTTGGAAGAGCTGCGTCGCCGGGCGGGCCTGACCGTCGTCGTTATCTCCCACGACTTTTCGGGCCTGGAGGAGCTGTGCCCGCGCACGCTGCACCTGCACGACGGCGCGCTGGCCCCGGCGCCGACGACGGCGGGAGGCATGTCATGACCGCCCCCGCCGCGACCCGGCAACGCGCGCTGGTGGTGCTCTTGCGGCCGGTGCCGGGGGACACCGTCATCCACCGGCTGTGGGCCGGCACGAAACTCATCGCGGTGGCTGGTATCGGGGTGCTGTTGACCTTCTACCCGGGCTGGGTGCCGATCGGCTTGGTGGCCGCCCTGATTCTGACGACCGCGCGGCTCGCGCACATCACGCGCGGTGCCTTGCCGTCGATTCCACGCTGGCTCTGGTTCTTGCTCTTCCTCGGCGGCGCCACCGCGGCGTTCGCCGGCGGTAGCCCGGTGATCCACCTGGGCTCTGTGGAACTCGCACTGGGTGGGTTACTCGCGTTCCTGCGAATCACGGCGGTGTCGATCGTTTTGCTCGGGCTCGGTGCGATGGTCTCCTGGACCACCAATGTCGCCGAAATCGCCCCCGCCGTTGCGAAATTGGGCCGGCCGCTGCGGCCGCTGCGGATCCCGGTCGACGAGTGGGCGGTGGCGCTGGCGTTGGCGTTGCGGGCGTTTCCGATGCTGATCGACGAGTTCCGCGTGCTCTACGCATCCCGCAGGCTGCGGCCCAAGCTGGTGCCCACCACGCGACGGGCGCGCCGGCGGCGGTGGGCGCTGGAGGTCGTCGATCTGCTCGCCGCGGGGATCACGGTGGCGCTGCGTCGGGCCGACGAAGTGGGCGATGCCATTACGGCCCGCGGTGGCGCCGGCCAAATCTCCGCGGTGCCGTCGGGTCCCAAACGGGCGGACTGGGTGGCACTGTCGATCGTGGTCCTGGTGTGTGCGGTCGCCCTGGTGCTGGAACTGACGATTCTGGGCACGCTCTAGCCTGCGTCGCCATCCATTCCGCGGGCGTCATCAATTGTGGACGGCGTCCGACGAAGCGCTAGTTCCGTCATTTTCCCTGTCATCGGACACGCGACGCGCCACTCTCTTAGTGTGACCAGGTTCTTCCGTGCCCGGCAGTCAGGCCGCGGAACAGCGGGGGTGGGATGACGGCAGCGTCGCCAACCTGCGCGTCGTGCGGAACTGAGCTGCGCGACGGCGCGAGGTTTTGTGACAGCTGCGGTACGCCCATCGCCGCGTTATACGAAGCCGCCGAGTACAAGCAGGTGACCGTGTTGTTCGCCGACGTCGTTCGGTCGATGCACATCGCCGCTGCGTTGGGCGCGGAGCGCTTTCGCGAGATCATGTCCGATTTGGTAGGACGCTCGGCGAAGGTAGTGAAGCGATACGGCGGGACGGTGAACCAGTTCACCGGAGACGGGATCATGGCGGTTTTCGGTGCACCGGCGGCATTGGAGGACCACGCAATTCGCTCCTGTATCGCCGCACTGGGTATCCAAGACGAGGCTGCCCGCCTCTCCGCGGAGGTCAACGCGCGACGGTGTCGATTTGCAGTTGCTGGTTGGCCTCAATTCGGGCCAGGTGATCGCTGGTGATGTCGCCTCCGGATCGTTGGGTTACACCGCATTCGGCGAGCAGGTGGGGATGGCACAACGGATGGAATCCGTTGCCACGCCGGGCGGAGTGATGTTGAGTGCAGCCACCGTGCGACTTGTGGAGGCTGTCGCGGTGCTCGGCGAACCGGAGTTGGTACGCATCAAGGGGGCGGAGGCACCCGTCCCCGCGCGTCGACTACTCGCCGTGGGGGCACGCGCGTCGACTCGGACTCATGAGTCGACTCTGGTGGGTCGCGGATTGGAAGTCGGCACAATCAAGGGCCTGGTCGAGAAATCGATCACCGGCGGCAGTTGCGTGGTCGGGGTCGTGGGACTGGCGGGCATCGGAAAGACCCGCATTGTCAAGGAAGCGGTAGATTTCGCGAGAAGCCGAGGCGTCGAAGTGTTCTCGACATTTTGCGAGTCTCACGCAACAGATATCCCGTTCGGAGGCGTGGCGCGCCTGTTGCGGGCCATCTCGGAGGTCAGCGGTCTCGACAGTGAGAGGGCCCGGGCGCGCATCAGACAACAGATTCCTGACGGTGACCCGCAGGACTTGTCGTTGCTGGACGATCTGCTCGGAATCGCCGATCCGGCTGTCCCACAGCCGAATATCGAGGCTGACGCACGGCGCCGTCGGTTGAACTCCATGATCAACACCGTTCAACTGACCCGTACCGAGCCGGCCCTCTTCGTCATCGAAGATGCGCATTGGATAGACGACGTCAGCGAGTCGATGCTCGCCGACTTCATCACGGTAGTCGCCCAGACTCCAGCGATCGTGCTGATCACCTATCGCCCCGAGTATCACGGCTCGTTGTCGACGGTCGCTGGCGGTTCAGACGATTTCACTTGCTCCACTGACTGATTCGGAATCCTCGATGCTCGTCCGGGAGCTGCTGGGTGGCGATCCAACTGTCGAGCGCATCGCGGCGTTGATCGCCGCGCGTGCGGCCGGCAACCCGTTCTTCGCTGAGGAAATCGTCCGCGAGCTCGCAGATCGGGGCATCCTGGCCGGTCACCGCGGCAGGTACCGCTGCGAGTCGGCCATTACCGAAGTCAGCGTGCCGGCAACGTTGCAGGCGACGATCGCCGCACGCATCGACCGTCTTGACCACGCGGCCAAGCGAACTGTCAGTGCTGCGGCGGTGATCGGATCGCAGTTCACTCCCGAGCTGCTGGTCAGCTTGGGAATCGATCCGGCACTAGAGGAAGCGGAAAGGGCAGAGCTCATCGATCCGGTGGAGTCGACCGCTTGTGCGACGTACGAATTTCGGCATCCTTTGATCCGCGCGGTGGCTTATGAGGCACAGCTGAAATCCGACCGTGCCGAGACGCATCGTCGGCTGGCCGCCGTAATCGAGGGGCGCGATGACGAATCGGCCGACGAGAAGGCGGCATTGATCGCCGAGCACTTGGAGGCTGCAGGCGACACGAACGCCGCTTTTGGTTGGCACATGCGCGCCGGAGTGTGGGCGGCTGCCCGGGACATCGGTGCGGCGCGGCTGAGTTGGGAGCGTGCCCGCCGCATTGCCGACGCACTGGCTGCTGACGGATCGGATAGCACTTCAATGCGCATCGCTCCCCGCACGCTGTTGTGCGGCAGCGCGTGGCAGGGCGTCTACCCAGACGTCTTCCCGCGCTTCGAGGAGTTGCAGGAATTGTGCGCCGAGGTGGACGACATGGCATCGCTCGCCGTCGGCATGGCCGGAATGGTCGCGACGCAGATGCTGTACGGCCGAGTGGAAGAGGCCTGCAGGCTGGCATCGAAATACATGGAGCTGCTCGAGGCGATCGGCGATCCGACGCTGACCGTCGGGCTGTCCGTCGTGGCCATCTTCGCGAAGCTGGAGATGGGCGATTCAGCCGACGCGCTTCGCTGGTCACAGGCAGCAATTGAGGAAGCCGATGGCGACCGAACTAGGGGCAACATCATCATGGGATCACCGTTGGCAGCGGTGACGGCATTGCGTGGGCTGGCCCGATGCTTTCTGGGCCATTCTGGCTGGCGGGAAGACCTCGATCGAGCCGTTGCGATGGCCCGCGCGACCGATCCTCTGACGCACGTTCTCGTCGTCGCGTACAAGTACGTTCCACTGATCCCCGGTGGGGCTCTCGTCGCCGATGAGACAGCGATGCGCGAGATCGATGAAGCCCTGAAAATCGCCGAAAAGATTAGCGACGATGACACCCTCGGCAACGCCCAAATGGCGATGGGCCTCGCGCTGGTGCATCGACAATCCCCGGATTGCGAGCGCGGATTGGACATGCTCGAGCGTGTTCGTGAAATGGCGCTACAGGAGCGCTACTCCTCGTTGGAGATGCCACTTGCCGACGTGTACGCCGCACGCGAGCAAGCCAGACGCGGAGACCGTCGTCGTGCACTACCGCTGATGCGGGACGCCATTGAGGTGTTCTTCAAGCGTGCACAATTCCCCTGGTGCATTGCCGCAACAGACGTTCTGGTGGAAACGTTGCTAGATAACGCCGCCGAGAGTGAGATTGCGGAAGCCCGCGAGGCGGTCGACCGTCTGGCAGCCGCGATAAGTGACGACTTCGTCCTTGGCGAGATCATGCTCTTGCGCATGCGCGCTGCGCTGTCTTGCGCACAAGGAGATGACGTTGCTTACCGGGAATTCGTCGATCGCTATCGCGCCATGGCGAAATCACGTGGACTCGAGGGACACATAGCGAGGGCCGAAGCGATGACGTGACCCCGTCAACGCTCCGCAGCAGCGTTCGCCGCGGCCTGCGCGTCAGCAAGGCTGGATGGCACGTCGCTGCGGCCAAGGAACATCTCGTCGAAGTAGGGCTTGAGCGCGTCGAACCCCGCGCTGAACCCGGCACCGCCGGGCGCGGGGATGCGAGGGCCGTTGAGCACCTTGAAGAACGGGCTCACGTCGACACCGCGCGATGCCCAGTACTTGTCGTAGACAGGCTGCGCGGCGAGCACTGCGGGGATGGCGGCGCCGCGGGCGCCGAGAAACTCGTTGCCCTGGGGGCTGCCCATCCACGCCAACACCTGGCGGACCGCCTCGGGATGTTTGGTGGCCGAATTACCAGCGGCCGCAATGCCGTTCGTGACGCTGACCCTTCCCTTCGGCCCGGCGGGCATCATGGCCACACCCCACCGGAACGGCGCCTGATCGGCCACCGCGGCCAAGTTGTAGGTGCCGGATTGGAACAGCGCCATCCGGCCCTGCAGGAACTGATTGCGGGAGAAGTCGCCGTTGTCGTTGGTGTCCGACGCGGGTGGCGCGACGTGATCGGTGTTGATCAGCCGCACCAGGTATTCGAATGCCTGGGCCGACTGTGGGTTGTCGAACACAAAACGATCGCCGACGGAGAACACCCCGCCTGCGGACCCGATGTAGTTGAGGTAAATGCCCTGCAGGTCGTTGGCCGCGTTGTAGCCCCACTGGCGGATCCGCGTCGCGTCGAATCCCGGTGTGCCTGCGGCCCGGCCGTCGGTGTCGAACGTCAACCGGGCCAGCAGAGGACGCAGTGTGTCGTCACCGTCGAGCGACCAGTGCAGCGTCAGCAGTTCGCGCAGTTGCACACCTGCGGCATCGAGCAGGTCGGCATTGAAGTACAGCGCGATGCCTGCGTCCGTCAGCTGCGGCACCGCCCACAACACACCGTTGCGGGTGAACTGGTTGACCACCGAGCGCTCCCATGCTGCCGACGCGTTGGGGCCCAGCTTCTCTGCGATGTTGACAAGTCTGCCGCTGTCGGCATAACCGGAGAGGTAGGCATTCGACAGCCAGAAGATGTCATCGGCACCGCCGCCGGCCACGTCGGTGCGCAGCGCGTCGAAGTAGCTGGAGTAGGCGACGACGTTGACCCGGACCTCGATGTCGGGGTGCTCACGGGTGAACGCGGCGAACGACTCCCGATACGCGGCCGCGACCTGCTCGTCCCACAACCGCACGGTGACCACTGTCCGGCCGCTGGGCTCGTCGGATCGGGCCAGCACCATCGCGGCGACAAGGAGGACGGCTAACGTCAGAGCCAGGCCGGCGAAGACGAGCGTGGAAACACGTGGCCGGAAACTCATTTCAGCCCTGTCACCACGATCGAGCGGACGATGTGGCGGCCCAACACCACGAACAACACGATCAGTGGCACGATCGCCACGGTCGTGGCCGCCATCACCAACGTCCACTGTGCGTTGTAGCGGGACTGCAGGCCTGCCGTCGCCACGGTCAGTACCTCCCACTTGCTTCCGCTGGTGATGACCAGCGGCCACATGAAGTTGTTCCACTGCGACACCACGGTGATCAACGCCAGCGTCACCAGGATCGGCCTGCTGGCAGGCACCACCACGTGGACGATGACGTCCAACGTGTGGGCGCCGTCGACACGGGCGGCGTTGATCAGGTCGGCAGGGATCGTGCGAAAGTACTCCCGCAACAGGAAGATCGCGTACGGCGAGCCGAACATGAACGGCAACACCAACGCCCAGAACGTGTTTCGCAGGCCGGCCTCGGCCATCATCAGATACAGCGGGACTACCGTCACCGTTGCGGGCACCATCAGTGTCGCGATGTACACCCAGAACAGCACGTCTCGGCCCGGAAATTGCAGGCGAGCGAAGGCATACGCCGCCAGCACCGAGAAAGTCATCTGCCCGAGCAGAATCACCGCGGTCATCAACGCGGTCACGAGCAACGCCCGACCGAAGCCGGCGTCGGCGAGTCCGATGTAGTTCTGCAGCGTCGGCGGGCTGGGCAACGACAGTGGTGACTCGGTGTTGAACTCACGCGCCGAGGTGAACGACGTGAGCAAGCCCAATGCGAACGGCACCAACGTGATCACTGCCCCGATGGCCAGCCCGGGATAGATGACGGCACCCGAGATGACCCGGCTAGGTGATGTCATTGGAGATCCGCCGCCTGAAGTACAGGTGCTGGGCGATCGTCACACCGACCAGCAGTACGAACAGCACCACTGCCATCACCGCAGCGCGGCCGACCGCCGCCGCGCCGAACGCCTCGGCATAGATCCGGTGGGCCACCAGGTCGGTGCGGCCCTGCGGGCCGCCGCCGGTCAATGCATAGACCGTGTCGAAGACCTGGTCGGGGCGCGTGTATCGAATGTTCAGGGTGACGAGAAGACATCGCACATCACCCAACGGAGTAAGGGTGAGGCCTACGCCGAGTCACAGGACTGGACTGTAGTCGGCGCGTTCGAGGACATGGACGTAAGCGCGATCAAGCTCTCCGCGTGGGAGCGTCCAGACCTCAAGGCGTGGCTGACCGACCGGGCCGACGACTGGGATGCCCTCATCTTCGCAAAGACCGAATCGCCAAGAAGATCGACGCCGCCTTCTTCGGCAACACCGTTTCCAACGGCCCCTCGGGCCTGCTGTCGCTGACGGGTATCAACGAGATCGACACCGACGCCTACCCGTTCAGCTCGCTAGACCCGGTCCACCAGGCGAAGGCCGCGGCTCTCGCGGACGGCGCCGAGATCACGGTGTGGGTTCTGGCTCCCGATGTTGCGCCGGCGCTGTCGACGACCAAAGAGTTCAACCCCGGCGAGACCAGTGACGCAACCTCCAACCGTGGGTTGTTGGATGCTAACGGTGTCTCGGACGGCACCCTGCTGGCCGGCCTGCCGGTGCTCGTCAGCACCGACGTCGGCGCAGGTAATGCGTGGGGCTTGGGCTCCTCGCAGGTCCTCGTGGTCCAGCGCACGGGCACCAAGGTCAACCGCTCTACTGACTCGGTGTTCGACTACGACGCCGTTCAGGTCCGGGCTACCGCCCCCGTCTTGTTCGGGTTCCCGAACCCGGCTGGCGTCGCGGATCTACGACATCGCCTAGTTCACCCCCGGAGGTGCCGGCCCGTAACCAGGCCGGGGCCTTCTGGCCCGCTACGACCGGGGGATTCGCCGTAGACGGTTTTGTACGCCACCATATGCCACCAATAGGCATCGTCACGGCTCCGCCAACACGGACTTGGCGAACTTGGTAGTCAGCCCCCGGCCGTCGCAGTCGTTGTAATCGTCCCCCCTATTCAGAGTTGAAACAAGTAGTCGACTACTCGTTTTCGGGTGGGCACCCCACACCACACCGGAAGATCCCATGGATACCAGCAAGCCCAAGCCGAGGCGTAAGCGCGTATGCGCGAGGGAAGGCTGTTAGCGCGGTGTCCGTGACGGATATCGTTGCTGCTCGTACTTGTGCAACGTCGTCAACCAAGAGCGCTGGAGCGGCGCAGCGCGTATGCGAGGCCAGCGGCGGTGACACCGAGCACTGGTTAGCGGTTGCGTCGTTGAACGATGCCTCTCGGAGTACTACCGCAACGACCTACGCATCTACCGCTCAGCTCTCGAATCCGGCTTTACCGATGAGCAGTGGCAGGACATCATGCGCGACGGCTAGTCCCATCGCTGGCCACGGCCTGGTGGCCGCGTTCCAAGTGCACACGCGAAGAAGGGACGGCCCTTGTGCGGGGCGCCCCTTCCTGGTCGAGATCGTGGATCAGCGGCCGTTGCCGACGGTCGAGGTGACCGGGCCGGTGGAGGCACGCTGTTGGATGTCCTGCACCCACTGGTGGTGACCAATGTCAGCCTGCGCGGGGCCGGCTAGGCCGAGAACCGCGGCGGCGAGGCCACTGGCGACGATGGTAGCAAATCCAAATTTCTTCATTTCGGTGCCTTCTTCTTTGTCTTTCCCTATCGGCCGGTTTGGTCTTCTTCATGCCGGTCTAAAGGACTAGACACCGAGGTCAGGTGAAATAATTCCGCTGGCGGAAATTGATTGGTGGTTGGCAGGAATCAACCGTGAACCTGACGCTGCGATGTGGGCGAGGCCACAGTTAGGCAAAGGTGACTCGCGGGTCTCCACGCCACGGACACGACAAGATCGCTAACGCAATCGGAGGCAAGGCAGTCCACGTGGATTGCAAGGACGTGAAGCTACCCGGCAGTTAGAGAACAGGTCGGGGCGCAAGCCCCGGCAATACCGGGCCGTGATCGGGGGATTCAGATCCGGCTAGGTCTCAGACCAGGCCGCTAGAGCAAGTCATATGTACTACGCCGCCGGAAGTACAGGTGCTGGGCGATCGTCACACCGATCAGCAGTACGAACAGCACCACTGCCATCACCGCAGCGCGGCCGACCGCCGCCGCGCCGAACGCCTCGGCATAGATCCGGTGGGCCACCAGGTCGGTGCGGCCCTGCGGGCCGCCGCCGGTCAATGCATAAACCGTGTCGAAGACCTGCGCCGCGCTGATGATCCCGGTGACCGTCACGAAGAACAGCGTCGGCCGCAGCATCGGCAAGGTGATGCGGCGGAACCGCTGCCACGCCGTTGCGCCGTCGGTGCGGGCCGCATTGTGGATGTCCTCAGGGATGTTGAGGATGCCGGCCAGGAAGAACAGCGTCACGTAGCCCACGTTGGTCCAGACGACGACCGCGGACACCACCGGAAGCGCCAGCCCAGGATCGGTGAGCCACTCGACGCGGTGGCCGAGCAGCGTGCTGACCGCGCCGTCCGTCGGCGCGAGGATCCACCGCCACAGCACGGCGATCGCCAACGGCGCGCAAATCCACGGCAGCACATACAGCGTGCGGAAGAACCCAGTACCGGGCAGCCCGCGCGCCAGCATCGCGGCGGCGATCAGACCGAGCACGGTTTGCGCGGGCACCACCATTGCGATGAACGCGAGCGTCACGACCAGCGACGTCGCGAACGATCGGTCGGTGAGCACCGATTGCCAATTGTCCAGTCCGACATATCGAATCGGACCGAGCAGATCCCACCGGTGCAAGCTCAGCCAGAACACCACCAGCATCGGCAGCAGCAGGAACGTCACCACTCCGAACAGGCTGGGCGCGAGCAGCGCATAGCCCAGTGCCGTCGACCGGACATGGTTGGCTGCCACCGAGCCATTAAAACCGGACAGCCGGGCTGCCACTACGGTAGTGGCGTGACAGCAGGGCGCCGGGTCGATGCCGACTTCCTCGCGTTGCCCCGACATCAACTCGCCGACGCTGCGCTGTCCGCGGCCATCGCCGCCGGGGCGAGCTACGCCGACCTGCGGATTCACAGCATCACGACGGAGATCGTGCAGTTGCGTGACGGCGAGCTGGAAACCGCCGTCGTCAACCATGAGATAGGCCTTGCGGTGCGTGTCATCGTCGACGGCACGTGGGGCTTCGCGTCGCACGCCGAACTGGACCCGGATGTGGCCGCGGAGACCGCGCGGCGTGCCGTCCAGGTGGCGACGACACTCGCGGCGCTGAACGCGGAGCGCATCGAACTGGCCGCCGAGCCGATCTACTCCGATGTCAGCTGGGTGTCGGACTACCGGGTCGACCCGTTCACAGTCGGGGTGGCCGACAAGATCGCGGTGCTGGGCGAGTACTCAGGGCGGCTGCTGGCCGCCGACGGCGTCGACCACGTGTCGGCGGTGCTGTATGCGGCAAAAGAGCAGACGTTCTACGCCGACACGTTCGGCTCGTCGCTCACTCAGCAGCGGGTGCGGGTGCTGCCATCGCTGGAGGCGGTGACGGTCGACGCCGCGGCGGGCATGTTCGACACGATGCGCACGCTGGCGCCACCGACGGCGCGCGGCTGGGAGTACGTCGCAGGCGACGACGTCTGGAACTGGACCGATGAGCTGGCCCAGCTGCCGTCGTTGCTCGCCGAGAAGGCAAAGGCGCCCTCTGTGTGGGCCGGCCCCACGGACTTGGTGATCGACCCGTCCAATCTCTGGCTCACGATTCACGAATCGATCGGGCACGCCACCGAATACGACAGGGCGATCGGCTACGAGGCTGCCTACGCGGGCACGTCGTTCGCCACACCGGACAAGCTTGGGACGATGCGCTACGGCTCGCCGGTAATGAACGTGACCGCCGACCGGACCGTCGAATACGGTCTGGCGACGGTGGGTTTCGATGACGAGGGTGTACGGGCGCAGAGCTGGGATCTGGTGCGCGACGGCGTCTTCGTCGGCTATCAGCTGGATCGGGTGTTCGCCCCGCGGCTGGGCGTGGCGCGGTCCAATGGCTGCTCGTACGCCGACTCGCCGCACCACGTGCCGATCCAGCGGATGGCCAACGTGTCGCTGCAGCCCGGCGTCGGCGACCTCCGGACCGACGATTTGATCGCCCGCGTCGAGGACGGCATCTACATCGTTGGCGACAAGTCATGGTCAATTGACATGCAGCGCTACAACTTTCAGTTCACCGGACAGAGGTTCTTCCGGATCCGCAACGGTCGCCTCGACGGCCAACTGCGCGACGTCGCGTATCAGGCCACGACCACGGACTTCTGGGGGGCGATGGAAGCCGTTGGCGGGCCGTCGACCTGGCGGCTCGGCGGGGCGTTCAACTGCGGCAAGGCACAGCCGGGTCAAGTGGCCGCGGTCAGCCATGGCTGTCCGTCCGCGTTGTTCCGCGGCATCAATGTGCTCAACACCCGCACCGAGGCGGGACGGTAGGCGATGATCGGCGCACAACGGGTCGTCGACACCGCGTTGGCCGAGGCGGCGCGGTTGGGCAACGCCGACGAAACCATCGTCCTGGTCACCGATCGCTCCGACGCAGCGTTGCGCTGGGCGGGCAATTCGATGACCACCAACGGCGAATCGGTGAGCCGGACCACCACAGTGATATCGATTGTGCGCCATGGGGATACGGCGCATGTAGGCTCGGTGCGGTCCAGCGACGTCGACCCCGCCGTGATCGCAGACTTGGTTGTGACGTCGCAGCGGGCCGCGGCGGCCGCGCCCGAGGCGCGAGATGGTGCGCCGCCGCTGCCGGGCACCGACGTACCGGCCGACTGGGATGCGCCGGTGCCGGATACCGGTGCGCGAGTGTTCTCGGGGTTGGCAGGCCCATTGGCACAAGGTTTTCGGGGCGCGGACCGGCTGTACGGGTATGCCCGGCATATCGTGGAGACGACGTTCCTGGCCACGTCCAACGGACTGCGGCGGCGCTACACGCAGTCGACAGGGTCGGTCGAGATCAACGCCAAACGTGGCGGCGCGAGCGCGTGGGCGGGTGTCAGCACACCCGATTTCGTTGACGTGCCTATTGATTCGCTTCTTGAGCAGCTGTCCACTCAGCTGAGTTGGGCGAAGCGGACCGTCGAGTTGCCCGCGGGGCGGTACGAGACGATCATGCCGCCGTCGACGGTGGCGGACATGATGATCTACCTGGCGTGGTCAATGGACGGCCGGGGCGCGCAGGAGGGCCGCACGGCGTTGTCGGCGCCCGGCGGCGGAACCCGAGTGGGGGAGAAGCTCACAGAACTGCCGTTGACGTTGTACTCCGATCCCGCCGCGACTGGGCTGGAGTGCACGCCGTTCGTCGCGGTACCGAGTTCGTCGGAGCGGGTGTCGGTATTCGACAACGGGATGGATATCGGGCGGGTGGACTGGATCCGCCACGGCGCCGTCAACGCGCTGGCGTATCCGCGCGCGGCGGCATCGGAGTTCGGGGCGCCGGTGGCGGTGCCCGCGGACAACCTGCTGATGACGGGTGGCTCGGCGAGCCTGGCGGACATGATCGCCGGCACCGAGCGGGGTCTGCTGCTCACCACGCTGTGGTACATCCGCACGGTCGACCCCACCGTGCTGCTGCTGACGGGCCTGACCCGCGACGGCGTGTACCTGGTCGAGGACGGCGAGGTGACCGCGGCCGTCAACAACTTCCGGTTCAACGAAAGCCCGTTGGACCTGCTGCGGCGCGCCACCGAGGCGGGCGTCAGCGAGGTGACACTGCCGCGGGAGTGGGGCGACTGGGCGACCAGGGCGGCGATGCCGACGCTGCGGATACCGGACTTTCACATGTCGTCGGTGAGCCAGGCGCAATAATTCTTGCGTGGCTGACGAAGGGATACCCGAACTGCTGGCCGGCCTGGTGGCGCTGTCGTCCGGCGATGAGCGTCTCGACACACTGATCCGGCTGACATGCTCGAGGGCTCTGTCGCTGCCTCCGCTGCCGTCGGAAGTCGACTTGATCGACGGGGCATCGGACCATGATGCGGTGGTGGCGGCGTTCGCCGAACAGTTCACGGTCGACGTCTCGGAGATTGGGCGCAACCAACGCAAGCAGTTGCTGTCTGTTTTGGGGGACAACGCCTTTCGCACGGTGGCCGCGATCTTCATCGCGGACTTTGTGCCGAGAGTGTGGGCAGGGCTCGGGGCATTGGGGATGGGCAGGCCGGGCAACGGCGGAACACCGGAGTGGGATCACGAAACCGATCCGGTCGACGCGCTGATGAACGGTTTCGTGCCCGCGGTGGCGCGGTTGCGCGCACTGGATCCGGTGACGACGGAGGTGGTGCGGTTGCGTGGCGCCGCACAACACAACTGCCGGTTGTGCAAGTCCCGGCGCTACGAGGACGCGTTGGAGTCGGGTGGCTCTGAGCCGATGTATGCCGAGATCGAGCAATTCGAGAGTTCGGAGCAGTTGACGGACCGGCAGAAGGCCGCGCTTCGGTATGTGGATGCGATGATCTGGACGCCGTCCCGTATTTCTTCGGACGTGGCCGCCGGCGTGCGGGATCACTTCACCGAGGATGTGGCGTTCGAGTTGACGCTCGACGTGATGCGCAACGCCTGCAACAAGATCATGGTGGCGCTGGGTGCCGACAAGGCGCGCGTGTCTGAGGGGACCGAGCTGTGCCGGATCGACGTGGACGGGCAGACGGTGGTCGCTTAGCGACGGTTGGGCCGGGAGTGTGGTTTTGCATCAGTGAGCGACAACGTCGCGACTACGGCCTGTGGACCGTATGGGAACATTGGTGCCGCGAAACTGTGAACAGGGGCGGTAGCTCAGTCGGTTAGAGCCGCGGACTCATAATCCGTTGGTCGCGGGTTCGAGCCCCGCCCGCCCCACATCAGAAAGTCCAGGTAAACGAGCTATTCTTGGCCGCGCGGCCGTCAGGTGGCCCCGGTCTCGGTGTCACGAGTTGTCACAACTCGACCGAAACTGCTCGCCGCCGCCTTCAACGCGTCGTCCTGGCTGTGCGCGTAGGTCGCCATCGTGAACGCCGCCGACGCGTGCCCTAGCCACGCCGCGATCACCGCGATCGGCACCCCACGCAGATGCATCAACGTCGCGCACGAATGCCTAGCGTCGTGCAGCCGCACGGCCGGGATGCCGAGATCCTTGAGCAGCTTCTCCCACCGCGACGTGATCGCGTCAGGATGCAACGGCTCGCCGAGCTGGTTGCTGGCCACATACTCGCCGCCGCGATACTGCGAACCCGCAACAAGGCGATCCTCGATCTGACGCTTGCGCGCGGCCTTCAGCACGTCGACGACCTCGGTGGGCACCGGAAGGGTCCGCTTCGATTTCTTCGACTTCGGCGTCCCGGTCAGCACTTGGCGCTCGACGACGACACGGTTCTCCTCGATCGTCACGGTCCCGGCGCTCAGGTCGACAGACGACCACTTCAGACCCGCAATCTCACCCCGGCGCAGTCCATACAGGGCGAGCGTCCACAGGTGCCGGTCCCGGCATTCGTGGTCAATGATCTTGAACATCTGATCTTGCGTCAGCGTCTTCATCTCGGCACGCCCCGACTCGTCCATGCGCTCGACGAGCGCCGCGACGTTACGAACGACGTTGCCCTGCCTCAACTCGGACTCCAGCGCCGACGTGAAAATCGACAGCATGTAGTTCACCGATCGGGGAGACCAGGCGCAGCGACCCTCGACCTCACCGGCTCGCAACCGCTTCACGAGATCGTCAAGGTGAGCCTTCGACAGCTTCTGGACCTCGACCTCGCCGAGCTCGTCAGTGACGGCCGACAGCTTGGATTTGTGCCCGAGCAGCGTCGAGGGCTTCAGGTTGTGCTTGGACGCCACCCATTCGTCGACGACCTGGCGCACCGTCCGCTTGCTGCGGGCGACGTAGACATCCCAGGACCCTAACTTGTCAAGCGGCGTGGGTGATTTGGCGATGTGCCCAGGCGGTGTGTTCGCTGTAGATGGTGTGGTGGCGTAGGCAGCCGTGCAGGATGCCCACGAGGCGGTTGGCGAGGGCGCGCAGGGCTTGGTGGTGCACGTCGCCGGCGGCGCGGTGTTGGTCGTAGTAGGCCCTGGCCCCGGGGCTGGCGGACAGGGCGCATAAGGCCCAGTGGTCGATGGCGTCGTAGAGGCGCCGGTTGCGCACGTGGCGGGCCAGCACGGCCCGTTTCTTGCCGGATGCGACGGTCAACGGTGAGGTTCCGGCGTAGTTTCTGCGAGACTTGGCGTCGGTGTAACGGTTCGGGTCATCCCCGAACTCACCGAGCACCCGGGCGCCGAGCACATCACCGAGTCCTGGCTGGGAGAGGTAGATGTCGGCGTCCGGGTGTGTCTCAAAATGGTTGGCCAGGGTGGTTTCGAGCTCGCTGATTTGGCGGTTCAGCTCGGCGATGATGCCGACGGTGGCGCGGGTGGTAGCCGCGAACGCCGCGGTGACCCTCGCGGGTGCTGCCAGCTGTTCGGTGCCCAGTGCGGCCCGGATTTCGCGGGCGCGGGCGGCGATATTGCGTTGCCGGCCACCGCGTTTGAGCGCGGACTGGATCGCAGTCAGGCTCAGGTGGGCGCCCTGCTCGGGGCTGGGGGCCCGGCCCAGCACCCCTAGGGCGTCGCCGTGGGCGAGGTCCTCGAAGGCCACCAGGGCGGCCGGGTAGTACTCGCGCAACGCGCTGCGTAACCGATTGGTGTGTTGGGTACGTGCCCAGATCAGGTTCTGGTGTGCCCGGGCGAGAACCTTGATCGCCTCGACGTCTGGGCTGTCGCCGGCCAGAGGGCGGTGGTTGTGGCGGTCGGTGCGGACCAGGTCGGCCAGCAGCTTGGCGTCGCCGGCATCGGATTTCGCGCCGGAGACCTGATGGCGGTCGCGATAGCGGGCGACTGCCAGCGGGTTGACCGCGAACACCTGATACCCGGCCGCGCCCAGCGCCCCCACCCACAGGCCGCGATCGGTTTCGATGCCGATCACCACCTGGCTGGGTTCCTCGACATGAGCGGCTACCAACTCGTGGAACCCTCGTATGCCCGCCAGCCCTTCGGGCAGCCGACGCGACGCCAGCCTCGCCCCGTCAGCATCCATCACGTAAACGTCGTGGTGGTCTTCAGCCCAATCATCCCCGACAAAGATCATCCATCCGTCTCCTAACTCTGTTGTGGTGCAACATATTCAGAGCCGAAGGACACCCGGCGGCAACCTAATGGACCAGTGCTCGGTGGCACGACACCCCATGAGCGCTACAGGCGACCTCACCAACCGGCCGGGGCACGATCTACACCTAGAAGTCGACCAACGCTCCAGGTTCTCACAGTGCTCACCGGCCGGCGGCTCGGTGATCAGCCTCCCTCGATAGCGGCCCTAAGACCGTCAACGGCGCGCTGATCGACTCCCATTAGGTTCCCAAATCGCGTGTCATATGGCGATCGTCTGACCTGCTGCGATGCAAGTTGTCTCAGGTGATGTCATCCGGCTTCGGTCTCACTTTTGTGTCATTTTTTCAGATCACGGTTGTTGGACTCTTCCAACACCCGCGACCGCCCACGCTCATGGCCAGCGTCCGGCAGCCGTATTACGTCACGTGACAGCACCGGCCCGGGCTGGGGGGTCGCCGGTGTCGCGCGTCCATGCCCGAGGCTAGCCGCTGAGCTGCATCTCGTGGGACGGATGGACAACCTGGGCAAGTGAAATCAACTGCAGGACAGGCGTATTAGTCAGTATCCTTGATGTCAGTGGGATGGTGTGCGCGATTCTCGAATTGCACTAGGGGGCGACCACCTCATGGCATGGGAATCGCCCTATCGCCTGAGCCCGGCCGCCTCACCGTCCCAGCCGTGGCGCACCGCATCCCGCAGCGCCACGGCCCGCGCCGACGCGCCGCGAGGCCCGGCCGCCGCCTCGCCCGGCGCGCGCCACCATCACCATATTGTCGCGCTGCGAACGGCCCACCACGTGCAGCAACCCCGTCTCGCCGGGAATGCCCGCTCAGCCCTGGATCATGCGCCTGCCGGGGTGCGCCTCGTGCCACGCGTCCATTGCCGCGTCCCACTCGTCGCCGCCCAGGGCGGTCAGCGAGGCCGGGAAGAGCCCGTCCTCCTCCTTGCTGATGTGCTCGTAGAGGTCGAACACCGCGGTCGCGGATGGCCTGCTGGCCCTCGGGTTCGAGGATGTCGACCGTGGCGAGCAGTTCGGCAAGTTCGCGATGCTCGCGCACCAGCGGAGCGATGTGCTCGGCGAACATCTCCTCGCGCGCCATGACCCGGAACAACCCGGTTTCCTCACCCTGCCAGTGCGCGGCCAGTTCGGTCGCCATCTCGCCCAGCAGGTGGCGTGCACGGTCGAGGTCGCCGCGGTCGATCGCGCGCACGGCCTCCCCACCGAAGTTGGTGGCACGCTCGTGCTCTGCGATGTAGTCGCGCAGCAAAGGCATCTCCCGGCACCCGCAGTAGTGGCACATGTCCCTTTTAGACAATACCGGTCCTCGGCACCTCTGCGTCGAGGTTGCACCCAGGGTCGTGGATCTCGATACACCACAGGCCGGCTCACCCGCACATACACCGGGTTATCACAGCCGTGCAACGGCTGCACCCACGGCTCCAACGGCACCCCGTCCCGCGCCGCGGCCAACGCAACCGATTCCCGCGCAACATGATCCGTTCGACAGCGAGCATTCCCAGCCGGGGATCAGCCCCGCGTTCGATCACGAACGCCGTGTAGCCGAACCGTGGGGATTCTGCGCCGCCTGCCTCAGCGGGGCCCCACGCACCCGGTCGAACAACCCCGGCCGCACCGACTTCGAGTACGAATATCCACTCGGTATGACAACCTCCAAATCCACGGAAGTTGCACTGCCCGTATGAATCCGCGTCGCTTGACGCGTCGCCAACTGCACTCTCGCTGCGCAACGAACTCGTCGTCACCAACCCCGGCGCTGCGGCGTCGACCCCACCAGATGGTCCTTGGCCGCGACGTCGCGGCTGCGATACACCACATAGGGCCGGAACAGGTAGCCGATCGGTGCGCTGAACGCGTGCACCAGACGGGTGAACGGCCACAGGCAGAACAGCGCCAGCGCGATCATCACGTGCACCTGGAAGTACACCGGCGCCTGCGCCATCAGGTCACCGCGCGGTTGCAGGATCCAGATCGACCGGAACCACACCGACACGTCCTGCCGGTAGTTGTGCTCCTCGCCGACGACGCCGGACCCGAGCGCCGTGGCGCACAGTCCCGCGACGATCGCCGCCACCAGCACGACATACATCAGCTTGTCGTTGGCCGTGGTCGCCATGAACACCGGCCCGGTGGTGCGCCGCCGGTAGATCAGCAGCGAAATGCCCAGCAGCGTGCTGACACCGGCGATCGACCCGAGCGTGATCGCCTGAATGTGGTACATGTGCTGGCTCACCCGGATCGCCTCGGTCCAGGATTGCGGGATCACCAGCCCGATGACGTGACCGAAAACGACGACCAGGATGCCGAAGTGGAACATCGGGCTGCCGATCCGCAGCAGCCGCGACTCGTAGAGCTGCGACGAGCGGGTGGTCCAGCCGAACTTGTCGTAGCGGTAGCGCCACCAGGTGCCGACCACCACGATCGTAAGCGTCACATACGGCACGACGTCCCAGAAGATTTCGCCCGCTTTCACGTCACCGGTCTCCTTCGGTACGTCGGGGCGGCACCGTCAGCATGAACGGTTGCAGCCCAACCGCTTCCGCGGGCGGGCCGGCCTGCGCCAGCCGCTGCGCCCGAAGCACCTCCTGGTCGGTGGCCGACGGCAACGTCTCGCACACCGCGGCCACGGTGTCCGCATACGGCGACCGGCAGTCGGTGAGGGCCGCGCGCACGACGTCGATCGACACCCGGTACTCGACGAGCAGCCGTCGGCCCGCAACGGGGTCGACGGTGGCGGCGAACTCCAGCACCACCGGCAGGTAGTCGGGGGCCTCGTCGTCCGGCGGCCGCACGCCGGCATCGCGGTACACCTCGGCGAAGGCGAGCATTTCGCGCCCGCGGTTGCGGGTGTCGCCACTGGTCCAGTACGTCAGGTAGAGCGTGGATCGCCGTCGCAGATCGAATGTTTCGACGTAGTCGGTGGCGCGTGTCATCGGATCGCTCATCCGCAGCGCCGAGGCGGTGCGGGCGAGGAGGTCTGCCGCAGGTCCGGTGACGCAGGCGCGCAGCTCGTCGACGGTGCGCAGCCGATCGGCGAGCCGCTCGTCGGGGTACGCCAGCAGCAGCGACGCGGCCTGCCACACCAACCGGTCCTGCAGGGCGACGTGGGCGCGGGGACGGGTGAGCAGTTTCATCGCCGGCCGCCTCCGGGGAACATCCCCGCGGGCGCTCCCCTGCCGTCCCAGTTCAACAGGTTCACCCGGGACGGGTGGTCCGCGTTGGCGGCCATGCCTTCTCCCGTCTGCCGCTGCTTGAGCGCGTGGAAGGTTTCCACCGCGACGGGCACCGGGCCGCCACTGGCCTCGCCGAACGGCCCCGACTCATACATGCCCGGACCGCCATCGAACGACAGGCTGCACCCGGTCTCCTCCAGCGCATGCCCCTCGTCCGCAGCGTATGCGGACGGAATGACGTAGCGCTCCTCGTATTTCGCGATGCGCGAGCAGCCGGTACATCTCGTACATCTGTTCCTCGGTCATCCCGACCGAGGCCGGGATGTGCGGCTGGGTCTCGCGACCGAGGTTGATGTCACGCATGTAGGACCGCATCGCCGCGAGCCGGCGCAGCACCGCCTCGACGGTGCCGGTGTCGCCGGCGGTGAACAGCCCGGCCAGATACCCGATCGGGATGCGCAGCGCCTCCAGCGCGCCGAACAGGTTGCCCAGATCCTCGCCGTCGTGCCCGTCGCGGCTGACCGCGTCGACCACCGGGGACAGCGGCGGGATGTACCAGACCATCGGCATGGTCCGGTACTCCGGATGCAACGGCAGGGCCACCCGGTAGGTGTTGATCAACGCATAAACCGGGGATCGCTGCGCGGCCTCGATCCACTCGTCGGAGATGCCCTCGGCGTGCGCGCCGGCGATCACCTCGGGATCGGTCGGGTCGAGCAGGATCTGGCGCTGCGCCTCGTAGAGGTCGGTGTCGTTCTCGACCGATGCCGCCGCCAGCACCCGGTCCACGTCGTAGAGGACCAGCCCGATGTAGCGCAGCCGTCCCACGCACGTCTCGGCACACACCGTGGGCAGGCCGACTTCGACGCGCGGGTAGCAGAAGGTGCATTTCTCGGCCTTGCCGGTCTTGTGGTTGAAGTACACCTTCTTGTACGGGCAGCCCGACACGCACATCCGCCAGCCACGACACCGGTCCTGATCGACCAGCACGATGCCGTCCTCGGTGCGCTTGTACATCGCCCCCGACGGACACGAGGACACGCACGACGGGTTGAGGCAGTGCTCGCAGATCCGCGGCAGGTAGAACATGAACGTCTGCTCGAGTTCGAGGCGGACCTGTCTCGCCGACCTTTTTCAGGACCGGATCGCCGGGCACGATCTCCGGGGAGCCGCCCAGGTCGTCGTCCCAGTTCGCCGACCACGACACCTTCATCGGCTTGCCGCTGATCAGGCTGCGCGGCGGCGCCACCGGCATATGCTCACCCAGCGGCGCGGACGTGAGGTTTTCGTAGTCGTAGGTCCACGGCTCGTAGTAATCGTCGATGCTGGGCAGCTTCGGGTTGGAGAAGATGTGCAGCAGCTTGTGCAGCCGGCCGCCGCCGCGCAGCCGCAGCCGGCCCCGCCTGTCGCGCATCCACCCGCCGCGCCACCGGTCCTGGTCCTCGTAGGTGCGCGGATACCCTTGACCGGGGCGGGTTTCGACGTTGTTGAACCACACGTACTCGGTGCCCGACCGGTTGGTCCACGCCTGCTTACACGTCACCGAGCAGGTGTGGCAGCCGATGCACTTGTCGAGGTTCATCACCATCGCCATCTGCGCCATGACTCGCATCAGTACCTCACCTCCTGGGAGCGGCGCCGGACCACCGTCACCTCGTCACGCTGGTTGCCGGTGGGTCCGAGATAGTTGAACGCGAACGCGCGCTGCGCGTACCCGCCGGCCAAATGACTGGGCTTGACCAGCAGCCGGGTCAGCGAATTGTGGATTCCGCCACGGTTTCCGGTGGTCTCGGTGAGCGGCACGTCGATGGTGCGTTCCTGCGCGTGATAGACGTACACCACCCCGTCGGGCATCCGGTGCGAGACCACCGCGCGGCACACCACCACACCGTTGCGGTTCACCGCCTCAACCCAATCATTGTCGCGCACCGCGATCTTCGCGGCGTCGGCCGGGCTCATCCACATCGTCGGCCCGCCGCGGGACAACGACAGCATGAACAGGTTGTCCTGGTACTCGGAATGGATGGACCACTTCGAATGCGGTGTCAGATACCGCACGCTCAGCCCGACCCCTTCGGAACCCACCGCGGGCTCGCCGAACAACCGGGACATGTCCAGCGGCGGCCGAAACGTCGGCAACTGCTCACCGAGTTCCTCCAGCCAGTCGTGGTCGACATAGAAATGCATCCGCCCGGTCAGCGTGTGGAACGGCTTGAGCTCCTCGATGTTCACCGTGAACGGCGCGTAGCGGCGCCCACCGGTCTCACTTCCGGACCATTCCGGGCTGGTGATCACCGGCACCGGACGCGCCTGGGTGTCGGCGTAGGTGATGCGGCGCTCCTCGCTGCCCTCGGCCAGGTGTACCAGCCGCCGGCCGGTGCGCTTCTCGAGTTCGGCGAACCCCTCGACGGCCAGACGCCCGTTCGAGGTGCCCGACAACGCCAGGATCACATCGGCCATCCGCTCCGCCGTCGTGATCGCCGGGCGTCCTTGCGCCGGACCCGAATTCATCACGCCGAACTTGGCGCCCAGTTCGGCGACCTCCACGTCCGGATGCGTCGTCACACCCTTGGTGGTCAGCCCCAGCGTGTCGACGAGCGGGCCCAACGCCGCCACTTGTCGGCGACCGCGGCGTAGTCACGTTCCACCACCGCCACCGGGCCCATCGTCTTGCCCGGCACCGGCGTCTCCCCGGTGACACGCCAATCATGCTCGATGCCACCGGGATACGCCATCGCCCCCGGGGTATCGTGCTGCAGCGTGCCCAGCACCACATCGGTGCGGGTACCCAGATGCCGGGCGGCCAGCGCGCTGAACACCCGGGCGATCGCGCCGAACGCCTCATAGTCCGAACGGGTCTCCCACGGCGGGTCGATCGCCGGGCTGAACGCGTGGATGAACGGGTGCATATCCGTGCTGGACAGGTCACCCTTCTCATACCACGTCGCCGCGGGCAGCACCACATCCGACAGCAGCGTGGTCGAGGTCATCCGGAAGTCGATCGACATCAGCAGGTCGACCTTGCCCTCGGGAATGTCATCGGACCACGCGACATCGTTGGGCCGCAACGCCTCCGGGGCGGGCTGCGCCTGCAGATTCGACGTGGTGCCCAGCAGGTGGCGCAGGAAGTACTCGTTGCCCTTGCTCGACGAGCCGAGCAGGTTGGCCCGCCAGATATCGAGCACCCGCGGCCAGTTCCTCGGGTTGTCCGGATCGGTGACAGCCAGCTTCAGCTCGCCCGCGGCCAGCTGCTCGGCGACGTAGCCGGGTATCTCTTTCCCGGCGGCGCGGGCCTCGTCGGCGACCTCCAGGCTGGACCGGTCGAACTGCGGAAAGAACGGCGTCCACCCCATCGCCACCGCCGAGGTAAGCACATCCATCGTGTGCTTATCGCGGAACCGGCCCCGGCCCAGCGGGCTGGCCAGCGCGTCGGCCCGGTACCCGTCGTAGCGCCACTGATCGGTGTGGGTGTACCAGTAGGAGGTGCCGGCCATCTGCCGCGGCGGGCGGCACCAGTCGGTGCCCATCGCCATCGCCGCCCACCCGGTGACCGGCCGGCACTTTTCCTGCCCGACGTAGTGCGCCCAGCCGCCGCCGTTGCGGCCCATCGACCCGGTCAGCAGCAGCAGCGCCAGCACCGCGCGGTAGGTGGCGTCGCCGTGGAACCACTGGCAGATCCCGGCGCCCATGATGATCATCGACCGGCCGCCGGACTCCACGGCGTTGCGGGCGAACTCCTTGGCGACGCGGACGGCCTGCGCGGCGGACACCCCGGTGATCGGCTCCTGCCAGGCCGGGGTGTACGGCTCGGCGGCGTCGTCGTAGCCGGTGGGCCAGTCGCCCGGCAGACCGGGCCGGGCCACCCCGTACTGGGCCAGCATCAGGTCGAACACCGTGCACACCCGGTGTTCGCCGACCTGTCGCACCGGCACCCCCCGCGACAAGGTTTCGCCGTGCCCGTCGACCGTGTCGAAGCGCGGCAGATGAACCAGCGCGGTCTGCCCGCCGGGGCCCGCGACGGTCAAAGCCGGTACCAGGTCGCCGAGATCCAGGTTCCACTTGCCCACACCGTCGTCGCCGTAACGGAATCCCAGCGAGCCCTTCGGCACCGCGACGGTGTCGGTCGCCCCGTCCAGCAGCACCGGTTTGAACGCTGAGTTCTCCACGTCCTGGCCGAGATCGGCGGCGGTGAGGTTCTTGCCGGGCACCAGCACGCCGTCGCGTTCCTCCAGCTTGACCAGGAACGGCAGATCGGTGTACTGCCGCACATAGTCGACGAAGAACGGAACCCGGTTGGTGCACGAAGCATTCCGACAAGATGACGTGACCCATCGCCATCGCCAGCGCCCCGTCGGTCCCCGCCGCACACGGCATCCACTCGTCGGCGAATTTCGTGTTGTCGGCGTAGTCGGGGCTGACGCTGACCACTTTCGTTCCGCGGTAACGGACCTCGGCCATCCAGTGCGCGTCGGGCGTGCGGGTGACCGGAACATTGGAGCCCCACATCACCAGATACGCGGCGTCCCACCAGTCCCCGGACTCCGGCACATCGGTCTGATCACCGAACACCTGCGGCGAGGCCACCGGCAGGTCGGCGTACCAGTCGTAGAACGACGTCATCACCCCGCCGATCAGCTCGACGAACCGGGACCCGGCCGCGAACGACACCATCGACATCGCCGGGATCGGCGAGAAGCCGGCAACCCGATCCGGCCCGTAGGTCTTGATGGTGTGCACGTGCGCGGCCGCGATCAGCTCGGTGGCCTCGGCCCAACTCACCCGCACCAACCCGCCCTTGCCGCGGGCCCGCTGATAGCGCCGCCGACGCTCGGGGTCGGCCTGAATGTCGGCCCACGCCAGCACCGGGTCCCCGAGTCGGGCCTTGGCTTC
>CAVOSY010000036.1:0-163577 GCA_963698965.1 uncultured Actinomycetota bacterium | reverse complement strand
AACCGACGGCAACCTTGTAATCCACGAGCTGTTCGACCTTCCCTCAGACTGGCCGCTGGTCGATAAGGCCCCGCGCCGCTAACTTGAGCGGCCGCAGACAGTGATCGGCAGGACGGGCCGCGGCGGGCGCCGATGCTGCACCAGCCCCGACACCAGGCTGGCCGGCGCCGCGCGCCGCGACCTCGTCCCCCGTCGCCCGACCGAGAGGCGACAGGTCTGACGAGCCCGCGGGCGGACCGGGGTTGCCGATCCCACACCCGCGGACCCGGGTCCTCACGCGGTCAAGTCCAGCGTCACCACACCGAGCGGGCTGAATATCGAAGTGGCATAACGGGACTCACTATGGTAGCCGTGCATTCGCGCTGCTCGCATTTTATGACTTCAGACTCACACCCGGTGTGCGGGAAGTCCATCCCACGTCGCGCGACATTTAGGCGACCGGACCCTCCACTGGCGCATCGCCAACTGCCGACCGGATCCATCAACGGCATCGCGGGTGCTCGAGGCCGCTACTCGCCGTGCGCGAGCCTGATCAACTCGGCCCGCGAGTGAATGCCGAGCTTGGCGAACACGCTTCGCAGCTGGGTGTTGATGGTGTGCGGGGGATACGCACAACTCGCTGGCGGCATCCCGGTTGGTCGCCCCGTCGGCGACCAGTTCGAGGACGCGCAGTTCCGATTCCGTCAGGCTGTCCCACCCGGTGTGCGCTCGCTGGCGGACGACGCGGCGGTGTACGCCAAGCGAATTCAGGTGCCGAGCAATGCGGAGCGCGTCAGCGGAGGCGCCATGGGCGGCATACACGTCGAACGCAACTTCCAATTGTTTTGTGGCGTGGTCGCGATCTGCAGCCCTGGCCATCGCAAGCCCCGAGTCTTCGGCGGCGCCGGCGTGGAGGGGCGCGCCGACTCGGCCAGAATCCGCACTGACTCGTCGAGTGCATCGCGGTCGTCTTCGAGCAGTGCGCAACGGCGGCAAACAGCGTGCCTTGCCGACCATCGCGCTCGAGCAGTTCCACCGCGGTCAGGACGCGTTGACGAATCGCTTGAGGTGTGCGCGACGCGAGCCGCCAACACGACGTAATCGAGATCCATGGGCCAGGTGGGCGTCGTCAACAGGTCTACGTCCTGTCCCAGCCATCGCGCGGCTTCTACGTCGTTGCCACGCTGCCACGCCGCGTGCGCCAGGGTCGTCATCGACTCTCGGCGGACTGCTGGTCCGCCATCGAGTGCCTGTCGCGCGGCGATTCCAACCTGTCGAAGGACCGGTCGATCGTCGGTATGTGCAGCGATGGCGCCCATCAGCAGTAATCCGATCCGTCCACCCACGAGCTCTGGGCGAAATCGCTCGTCCTCGGGCAGGGACTCGACGATGCAGCTACGGGCGCTCGCCAGTCGGCCCGCCGCGAAGTCGCACAGAGCCTGGCTGCTGCCGGGATCGGTTTGACCGGATCGGGTTTCGGGTCGGGTGGTCGTCGGTCCCGATGGGTATCGTCGTCGTTTTGTCTCGGTGGTGGTGATGTCGGTTTCACCAGCCGCAACAAGGCAGTTCGACTGGCCAGGGAAATGAGACTCGCGGACTGCCCCGCCGACCGGTTAGGAACGGGTATCGACACGCTGACCGGACTCCTTCATGGCGGCCTCGGTGGGCTCCGGTGTGCTTGCCTCGCTGATGCCGAACCACGCATGAAGGCGGGCCAGCGGCTTCGGCGCCCACCAATTGGCGCGGCCCAGCACGTGCATGAACGCCGGAACGAGCAGTATCCGCACCAGCGTCGCGTCCACCAGCACCGCCAGCGTCAGGCCGACGCCGAACATCCGCATCAACGCCACCTGCGCGGCGATCAACGCGGCGAACGAAATGGACATCACCAGCGCGGCGGCTGTCACCACCCGCCCGGTGCGGGCCAGGCCCAGCGCGACGCTTTCATTGTTGTCGGCACTGGGGCGTCCGGACATCAACCAGTACTCGCGGATGCGCGAAACCATAAACACCTCGTAGTCCATCGACAGTCCAAATGCGATGCAGAACAACAGCACCGGGATGGTGGCGACCAGCGTCCCGGTAGCGGTGGTGCCGAATGCGCCCAGATGACCGTCCTGGAAGATCCACACCAGAGCACCGAAGGTGGCGGAAAGCGATAAGACGTTGAGCAGCAACGCCTTCAACGGCAACACCACGCTGCCGGTCAGCAAGAACAGCAGCACGAACGTGATCGCGGCGATCACCGCCAGCACGGCGGGCAGCCGTGAGGTGATCGCGTCGCAACTGTCGCGGCTGATTTGCGCTATTCCGGTCATCTGTACGTGTTGGCCGCCGGGACCGGTGACGGCGTGCAACCGGTCCAACTGGATCTCCGAAGCCTCTGAGAACAGTGGCGCGGTGCTGCCAACCGTGAAAAACGCGCTGCCGTCCTTGATCGCTGCCGCCGACGGCGGCCCGACCAGCGAGCCGGCTACGAACGTGCCGCCCGGCGCAGACACCGATGACACGTCCGGAACCTGCGACAGCTGCACGGCATAGTGGCCGAGTTCGTCGGGTGTGACCGTAGTCAAGTCCGGAATCACGACGGTCACGTTGGCCGCCGAGTTGACGGCAAAAGCGCTGCGCACCTGGTCACCGACCTGGCGCGCCGACGTGGAGTCGGGCAGTACGCGGTCGTCCGGAAAGCCCCATTTGATACCGAGGAAGGGTGCACCAAGTATCAACAGCAGCGCGATGATCGCGAGGCCGATCGCAATGGCGTGGCGCATCACGAACTTGGTCGAGCGGTAAAAGAACATCTGCTCGACCGGGCGTCGTGCCGGCTCCGGCCGTCTGAGCAGCCGGCGGCCCAGTCGGCGCACGTCCAATGAGTCCAGCCGGCCCCCGAGCAGCACGATGGCCGCCGGCGTCACCATGACCGCGGCAACGGCCGCGAACGCCACCACGGCGATGCCGGCGTAGGCGAAAGATTTCAGAAAGTACATCGGGAACAGCATTAGAGCCATCATCGACAGCGCGACCGTCATCGCCGAGAACAGCACCGTCCGCCCGGCCGTGGCCATCGTGCGAACCAGCGCCCGGTTCCGATCCGCGCCCTCGGCGAGTTCGTCACGGAACCGGCTGACGATCAGCAGCGTGTAGTCGATGGCCAACGCCAAACTCAGTGCGACAGTGAGGTTCAGCGCGTAGATCGACACGTCGGTTGCGTATGTGATCGCGCGCAGCACCGCCATCGAAGTCAGGATCGCGAACCCGCCCACCGCCAGTGGCAGCGCCGCCGCCATCACGCCACCGAACACCCAGACCAGCACCACGAAGCTCAACGGCATGGCGATGGATTCCATTAGCAGCAAGTCTTTTTCGCTTTGGCTGTTGACCTGCACGCGCGTCATCGCGTCGCCACTAGCCTGGACGGTGACCCCGTTGCGGTCGTACACCAGCTGATCGGCCAGCTGCTTGGCATGCTTCTGCGCGCCGTCCTCGCCGCCGGTGATGCCGGCGACGATCAGCCCGGTCTTGCCGTCCTTGCTGATCATTGTCGCCACGTCCGGCGGCGACGCGGTCCACGCCGAGTTGACATCGGCGACATGGGGCGACGCCTGGAGTTGGCGGACGAGGTCGGCGCCGACGGCGCGCGCGGCTAGACTTTCGGCGCCGGCCTCGGAGGTTACAGCGATGACCATATGCATGTCGCCCTGGCCGAACTTCTCGGACAGCAGCTGAGCCGCCTGCCACGACTCGCTGGTCGGATCCTGTAAGCCGCCGGCGGACAGGCTCTTCGATACCGGGATGCCAAACATGCCGGCGCCGACCATGACCAACAATGCGACCGCGATGATCCGCCGTGGCGCCGCGATGGCAAGTCGAGCGATTCCTTGTAACACGTTCATCCTTCCGGGCCAACCCTCTTAGGCAGTCTCGACTGAGTTCGACCCCGCTGGGATGCCGCGAGCGCCCCGCGTGGCTGTTGAGCCACAACCCGGTTCATGAGGTGGGTCGCGCTCAGCGTGATCCTCGGTGCCGATGCGGGTCCGCTGTCGCGGCGAACGGCGAAGTTAACCGCACCCGGTTCGTTGGTCTTCCGCGCACCCAGTGGTTGTGAGAACGTCGCCGTCGTCGTCGAATCCGCTGCGGCCGGCGACGCGTAGGCTTCGCCGAGGGTCGCGCTCGCAGATACCCGCAATCGGCCGCCACAGCCGCGCTCCGGTCCGACCGGGTCGGGACTTCCACCCGCTAGCCCCAGCAAACGTTCAGTGTCCAACATGATCCGACGGTAGGCGCATCGCGTACGCACAGCACGGGTAGTCGACTACTCGTCTAGTTCCTTGACGCTGCCCGCGATCCCCCGGCGATGACTACGGATCACCACCCGTCGAAGCCCTGGCGTCTGAACGAAATATCATCCTCCCCCGGCTGGGTGTGTCCATCGACTCAGCCGTTCTCGAGCCGTGAGTCGGTGACGGGACGGCGGCCGGCGTGGCAGCCGCCCAGCCGTCGCCCGTGTCGGCACACCGCCCCTCGTGCAAAGTCGAGTACCGCGCTACTCGCGCCCCTCCGGCCACGGTCGACCACTCTGGACAACGTAGAGGTGAAGCAGGGGGGAACGCACAGTGTTCGATACAGCCGCGTCCATCGCAGCCGCGCACGCCGGGAATCCACTTCCGGTCGGGCGCGCTGTCCGCATGTCCCGGCGCCTTCGGCATGGCCACGATCCCCTGCCTGTTACGGTCGCGTGTCGACGAGGTGTAGCCCTCGTGGCGACCTGCGAGAGTCCCGGGGGATGGCGCCTTCCGCATCGACGCCAGCTGCGACGTCACGGTTCGATGGCCATGAACGAACGCGTGAACGGCACGGCGGCGAATTGGTTCGTCAAAATGACTGCACCCGAACTGATTCCACGGTACAGCTGGCCTAAGGCGCACTTTCGGTTCGTGTACTCCCAAGGGGCGCAACCGATGTCGACGAACTTCCATGCGACCCCAGGATGGAATCCCGAATTCGCCGCGCATGCCGAGTCGAATCATGAGAAGGATTCAGACGATACACGTTGCCTGAATCAGGTGTCGACACGGGCCTGTGGGCCGGGGGGTTCGATCTGTTCGCCATTGATTCGTTGTGCCGCTGCGGTTTCACACCGCCGGCCGGACGTTCGCCATTCCAGATGACACAGGATTCGTCACGAGGTTCAGAATGCCATTTCTCATCACCGATCAAGCCCCCGGCGATCAGCTGCGCACCCTCGCGGGCGGCAAGGCCCACAATCTCCACACCCTCACCGCCGCCGGCTTCCCGATACCGCGCTGGGCGGTTCTGGGCACTGACGCCTTTCACGCTGCCGTCGCGGCGGCCGGTCTGCAGCTGAGTGACGCACCGCTGTCGCTGTCGGAACGGCTGCGGGAGGCAGCGTACGCGGAGTCGGTCGTGCGCGACTTGGCCATTCCCGCAGCGATCCTGGACGCGATCGGCGCTGCGCTGGACTACGTGGGCAACACGAGCGTCGCCGTACGCTCCTCGGGCCGGCAGGAGGACGGCGCTTCACATTCGTTCGCGGGACTGTTCGACACCATCCTCAATGTGACCGGACCCGCTGCGGTCGAGGACGCGGTCCGTCGATGCTGGGCATCGGCCTTCTCAGAACGGGCTGTGCGGTACCGGCACATGCGAGGGCTGGACTTCCACGACGTCGCACTCGCGGTCATCGTGCAGCGGCTTGTGCAGCCCCGCAGCAGCGGTGTCATGTTCACCGCGGACCCGGTCACGGGTTCACCGGACCGCATCGTGATCAACGGCGTCCTGGGTCTGGGCGAGGGTCTGGTCTCGGGGGCCGTCGACTCGGACTCCGTCGTGGTCGACAAGCGCACCGGCGAGACGGTCGACGAAAAGGTCGGCGCCAAGCAGGAGATGATCATCACCGGCCTCGATGGAGGCGTTCGCACGGTGGCCGTTCCTGTCGAACGACAACGACATTGCAGCATCGGCCCCGGCCTGCGGGCCTCGCTCGTCGAGCTGGGATCACGCTTAGAACACAATTTCGGTGCTCCTCAGGACATCGAGTGGGCTGCCGACGAGTCGAACACCTGGATTCTGCAGTCCCGGCCTATCACCACGCTGATCAACGAAAATCATTCAGTGGCAGAACATCTCGGCGAAGACGTGCCACCCGGCGATCTTCGCGTCTGGGACAACTCGAACATCATCGAGAGCTTCGCGGGTGTCACCTCGCCCCTGACGTTCACCACCGCCCGCAAGCTGTACGCCGACGTTTATCGGGCCTATGCCCGCAGCCTGAAAGTGCCGTCGGCGCAGCTCGATCAGATGGAGTCCTGGCTGCCGGTCATGCTGGGTCAGTTCAACGGTCACGTCTACTACAACCTGTTGCACTGGTACCGCATGGTGGGCATCGCTCCCGGGTATCCGCTGAACCGGCGTGTGCTGGAAGTCGCCCTCGGCGTCAGCGAGCCCCTCGATCGCAGGACAGCGGGCGCCCTGCGGCCGTTCGGATTCTCCAACGCGCTCGTCAAAGGGTTCTCTCGGGCGCGCACCACCGTCACCTATGCCCGCCGGTTCTGGTCCCTCGATGCGTTGGTCGCACGCTTCGACAGCTCATTCGAGGAGTTCGTCGACCGTCACGGCCTGATGGATGTCTCCGAGCTCGACGGTCCAGGGGCGTACCGGCTCTTTCGCCGGATCCACGACGAGGTGGCCGATATCTGGGGACCGATGATGGTTCTCGACGCCATCCTCGTGACTTCGGTGGGTGTCCTCGCCGCCCTCACCAAGACGTTCCTGCCCCGCGCACCCGAGTGGTTCGGCTTCGCCGTCGTCAATCCCGGGACCGACGTGGTGTCCATCGAGCCGGCGCGAGCACTCGCCGACATCGCCGCGTTCGCGCGCGACCATGCGGACCTGTGGGCGTTCATCGACGCGGCCGAGCCAGACGTCGCCTATCCCCTACTCGTCGACCACGCCGGTGACGCCGACGCCCCGCACTGGTGGGGACTGCTGGGGAAGATCGATGAGTACATCGACAGATTCGGTTACCGCTGCCTCGACGAACTCAAACTCGAGGCGCCTGATCTGCGGCAGGACCCGTCCGGGATCTTCCACATGCTGCGGATGGCTTCCGCCGAAGAGACACAGCGTGCGGGTGATTCGGGTGCTCCGCGCAGGCATACCTCGATGCGCACCTCCACGGGCCACGCCGGAAGGTCTTCGATGCGCTGCGCAGGAAGATCCAGCGAGCGGCCACACATCGCGAGCATCTGCGGTTCTGCCGGACCCAGGGCTTCGGGATCCTGAAATCCCTTGTCGCGGTGATGGGTCGCGACCTCGAGCAACGCGGCATCGTCGACGAGTGCGCCGATGTCTTCCTGTTGCGTCTCGACGAGTTGTTCGCGGTGTACGAGGGCTCGATGTCCCGCGGGGCGGCGCGGCAGGTGATCGCCCGTCGCGGAGTGCTGCACGAGGGCTACCGCAAGCTCAAGGCGCCCGCCCGGTTCGCCACGACGGGAGTGGACTACTCCCCGGAGGAACTGACGAGGGCCGGATGGCGGTTGTCCGAGGATGCGACACAGGCGCCGGCCGGGACGGTGCTCAACGGCACGCCGTCCAGCCCCGGGGTGGTGACCGGACGCGCGGTGGTCGTTGAGAAGCCGCAGGACTTCTCCAGCGGCATCCTCGTGGCCTATCGCACCGATCCCGGTTGGGTGGCGGCACTTCCCTTCGCGTCCGCGCTGCTCATCGAACGCGCATCGCCGCTCACCCATGTCGCGATCATCGCCCGCGAACTGGGAGTGCCGACCGTCGTGCAGATCGACGGTTTGACCAGCGCGATCCGGACCGGCATGACCGTCAGCGTGGACGGTGCCAGCGGCCGCATCGCCCTGCTGGAAGACCGGCCCGACCAAGCGAGATCCGATGCGTGAACCTGCCGAGGCCGACGTCGAGTGCATCCGTGGCTGGCTGACCTCACCCAGCGACGACACCGGTGTGTATCTGGCGGCCGACGACGGCAGCTGGGAATTCCTTCCGTATGCGACGCTGGCCGAACAGGTTCGACGAGTGGCACGTCTGCTCGTCGAGCAAGGAGTCGGTTCTGGGCACACCGTGTGTGTGCTGATGCCGACGTCGCACCTGTGCCTGGCAACGATGTTCGCGGTGCTGGCAGCGGGGGCAACGTTGACGCCCATCGCGCCCCCGCTGTTCGGCAGTCACGAACAGTACCGACGGCACCTTCGCGGGGTTCTCGAAAGCTCGCAGGCCCGTGCGGTGGTCACCTCGTCGGGGCTCGTCGACGCGGTGACGCGGGCATCCGCCGACATGTCGCAGGCGCCTGCCATGATCGTCCTCGACCGGGTGCCTGCAGACCCGCCTCTGATCGAATTAGCCTCTCCCGCAACGGCTGTTCTGCTGCAGATGACTTCGGGATCCACGCACCTGCCGCGCGGAGCGAGCATCAGCTGGCGCAATCTGGCGACCAACCTCGCCGCCATCGACGCGGCATGCGAAGCAACGCCGGGTGACGCCACCGCCTCGTGGCTGCCGCTGTATCACGACATGGGATTGATCGGGGCAGTCTTTCAGGCCATCACCCGGCAGCGGGCACTGCACCTGATGCGTCCCGATCAGTTCGTCCGCGACCCGGCTCGCTGGCTGCGGGCGGCGGCCGACGCACGACATACGGTCTCGCCGTCATTCGGGCTCGCGTATGCCGGCCGTCGACTCACCCCACAGGACATCGAGGGTATCGACCTTTCGCGGCTGCGCACCGTGGTGGTGGGCGCCGAGCCGATCAATCCGGACCACCTCAGGGCCTTCACCGAACTGACTGCCGCTCAGGGATTCTCACCCACCGCGTTCCTGCCGTCATACGGTCTCGCGGAACACACATTGCTGGCCACTGCGCACCGCCTGGGCGAGCCGCACCGGATGAACCGGGTCGACAAGTCCGCCTTGCGTCACGGGCAACCGGTGCGTGTCCTGGCCAGCGCCGCCGACTGCATGACAGCCGAATCCGGAGCCGATTGGGTGGTGTCGGTCGGCGTCCCGATCCCGGGCCACGACGTCCGGATCGCCCACGAATCCGGTGCGGCCGCTGCGGAGGGAGTTCTGGGCGAAATCGTCCTGTCCGGACAATCGGTGTTCGGCGGATATCGCGGAAACCCGGACAGCGCAACGCAATGCATCGACGGCGAACTGCACACCGGTGACGCCGGGTTCATCCTTAACGGGCAGTTGTTCGTCCTCGGCCGGATGGGGACGAGCCTGAAAGTGAACGGCCGCACAGTCTTCGCCGAAGATCTCGACGTGACGGCAGCCGCCGCGTTGGGCGTGGCACCGAGCCGGCTCATCGCCGCCGCGGTCAACGAGAGCGGCCGGCCAGGGGTTGCGCTGTTCGTCGAGCAGCGGGCACATAGATCTCTGTCCGGGGAGATCGCCGCCGCTCGCACCGCCGTGCAGGCTCAGGTCGGGGAGGACACTCTGGTGTGGTTCATCGGTGTTCCGCGCGGGAGCCTGTCGCGAACCTCGAGCGGAAAGCCCCGCCGGGCACACATGTGGCAGCAGTGGCGAGCGGGGCATCTCGTCGGTGCCGAACTCCTGTCGATGTCCGGTCCGGACCGTGATCCGGGCCTGCTCGAAAAGGTGCGTTCTCTGTTCGAGCGGACCCGCGAACTGGCGGTGATCCCCGACGACGCGACAGTGCATTTCGAGGGGTCACTGGCCGAGGGTTTCGGCAACGAAGGCTCCGACATCGACCTGCTCCTGTTGGTGCCCGGCGCCGGCACCGAAGCGGTCATGCCCACGGTTCTCTTCGTGGACGGCCACCGGGTCGAGATCCGTGTCCAGTCGCACGACCAAATACGTAAACGGCTGCAACGGATTCGCCGTGCCGCCGACACGGGTTCCGTGAGCGGAATCACCGAGGACCTGCTCAACAGAGTCCAGCGATTCCTCCGGGGCACCGTGCTGCACATCGGGCCGCGGTACGGAGAGCTCCGAGACGTCGTGTCCTACCCGGAACTGACGAACCTGCTGGCGGCCTGGTGGCATCGGCGGGCCGGTCAGTGTCTGCGCCAGGCCGCCGCCCTTGCCCTTCTCGATCACGACGGCGAGGCAGCGCACTGGGCTCGGGAAGGCGTGACGCAGGCCATGAAGGCGTTTCTCGCCGAGCGCGGGGAAGGCTATCTGGAAGTCAAATGGCTTCCTCTCCAGGTGGCTCGGCTGCGCACCTGCGGTGACCGGAACGTGGCGGCCCTGCTCGGCGAGTATCTAGGCCTCGAGTACGCGCAGACCGCCGAGATCGGAGCCCGGGATTTCGTCGTTCGCGCACTGGCGCTTTCGGCCAGACTGGGTGCGCCCACGGCCACGCTCGACCCGGCGAACGTGATCTTGAGACGTGTTCCCGGGGTGACCACCTGGCCGATCAGGTCCACCACACATGTCGTCCGCGGCAAGGCGGACGTGTTCGTGCTCTCGCCGGAGTGTGCCGAATCCTGGCGGCACGTGGTGTTCGGCGAGACGCTCGCCGATACCCGGGCCGCGAGTACACACATCGCTCTGTTCGTCCGATACGGTCTGATCGCACTGGGCTGGCGTGGCGCGGGAACCATCAGGCCGGTGGCCGCGATGTGCGACCCGAGTCGGCCGCTGACCCCGGCGCCCTCCACCCGTCGTCCGGTGATCACGATCAACGGCGCCACCGCCGATGGGCACATCGCTCGATCCCCGCTGGGGGCAAAGCCATTCGCCGAGTGTGCGAGTGCGTTGATCCTGGCCAACATGGTGCTTGAGAACGCCCGAGAAGACTTCGACGGCGCGCTTAAGGATGGACAGTGGCAGGTGACATCGCTGTGCGGACGCCGGATCGTCACCATGGCCGTCCGGATCCTGGCAAGCGCGTGGGGCGTCACACCGCTGCCGGGTGATCCGGTACTCGTCGAAGGCCTCGGTACGCTCGTACCAGAGCACCCCCATCTGGCGGCGACCGCTCGCCGGCTCGTGCGCCTGTCCGTCCACGATCACGACGAAGCACTCGACGCCCGGGCCGAGATCGACCAGTTCGTGTCGGACGTCCAAGCCGCGAGCGGCGGCGAGATGTTCCCCTCGTCGTTCGCCTCGCGGGAACAGTGGCAGGAGACCCTCAGGTACGGGTACCAGTGGCTGCGGATGGCCGGGTATCTCGACGCCTATCTGGAACTGGACGAAGCGAGGGACCTGTTGTCCAGTGGTGGAGCTCAACCTTCGGCCAGGGCCGCGCGGTCGGACTCGGAATCGGTGGGGTCGACATGACTGTCCAGGACGACGACGTGCTGGCGCTGGTGATTGCGCTGGCTCCTGGTCCGGTGGCCGAGCCGGACCTGCACGGCGCGTTGATCGATGACCTCGGCTATACGTCGTTGCGGCTCCTCGAGCTGTGCATCGCCGTCGAGCGTGCCTTCGCACTGCCACCGCTGGGTCAGGACGCGCTGGCCGGCGTGAGCACAGTGGGCGATCTGGTCGATCTCGTTCGGACGCTGAAGGAAAGGTCATGAACGCGCGCCGGGTGGTGCTCGTCACCGGGGCCGCCGGGCACGTCGGCGCGGAAGTCGTGGCCCGGCTGGTCGGGCGGGGCCACCCCGTTGTCGCCCTGGTGCACAATCGATTCGACATCGTCAGCAACAACGGCCGTCCGGTCCGGCCGGCGCACGTGCTCCGCGGTGACATCCGGCGCCCGGATTTCGGGCTCGACGCGGATGTCGTACGGGAGCTCGCGGCGCAGGTTGCGGTGATCGTCCATTGTGCCGCGGTGACGGACTTCGGCCTGCCCGAACAGCGGTACGCCGAGCTGAACGTGGCAGGTACCGCCAACGCGCTCGCGCTGGCACGGCGCTGGGACAGCGGATTCCTGTACGTCGGCACCGCCTACGTCTGTGGTGAGTTCAACGGGACTTTCGGCGAACATCAGCTCGACGTCGGGCAACGGTTCGGGAACGGCTACGAGCGCAGCAAGCATCAGGCCGAACATCTGGTGCGTGCCTCGGGCCTGCGATGGGTCGTCGTGCGTCCCGGCATCGTCTCCGGCGAACACCGCACCGGTCACAGTCGTGAACACAAGCACATCTATCAGGTGCTCAAACTGATCGTCGAGGGCAAGTTGCGAACGCTGCCGGGAAACTACGCGGCCACGTTGGCGCTGTCGCCCGTCGGACACGTCGCCGACACCATCGCGACGGCGACCGAGAGGTTCTCCGACAACGTCGGATGCACCTTCCACGCAGTCGGCGCGAAATGCGTCTCACTCCAAACGATTTCCGACGTCCTGGCCGAGTACCCATCGTTTCGGGTGGCCGACTTCGTGCCGCCGAGCACGTTCAGCGTGGACGAACTCGACGAGATCGAGCGCGGGTATTTCCACAAGGTCGGGACGTTGTACGCGAGCTACCTCATGCGCCGGCTGGAGTTCGACAGCTCGAACACCCGCGACCGGCTCGGCATCGTTCCACCCACCACCGGCGCGGGTTACGTCCGCCGAATTCTCGACTCATGCCTGCGCACAGGTTATCTGGGCAGATCGGGGCCATCCATTGCCGAAGTGCTGGCCGCGCTACAACGAGAGGGGAGTCACGCATGATCCACACCGATGTCGCCACGCTGGCGCCACCCGGGACTCACCGACGGAGTCCGAGTAGGTACGGGTCCGATACCTACTTCCTGGAAACGTGCGACGCGCTGGAGCGGTTGTCCATCGATCCCGATGAATTCGGTTGCCGCACAGCACTGCTGCTCCTCAAACCCGACGCGGCTGTCACGGGGGGAATGCGGCGGGCCGTCACCTGGTTGACAGAGCACGGTTATCGCATCGTGGGAGCGCACGCAGTGGCGCTCACCCATCTGCATCTGCGCGCCCTCTGGTACTTCAACTGGCACTGCGCCACTCCCGAGCGGCGGCGGCTGGCTGACCAGCTCGCTGGATTGTCCGCATCGATCGTGCTGGTGGTCACCCATCCCGACGACAGCGTGCCGGCGTCCGTTCGCCTGACGGCGGACAAGGGCCCCGCCGACCCGGCGCAGCGGGCTCCCGGCCAACTGAGGTACGCGTTGGCCGCAGGAACGTACCTGCTCAACCAGGTTCATTCGCCCGACGATCCCGACGACGTGTTGCGCGAGCTGAGCATCTACTTCGCCGACCCCGAACTCAGCGAGGTCATCGCCGCGTGTGCCGCCGGCGCCGACGCCTCGGCCGATGCCGTCCGACTGGCCGACCGCATCGAGTCCGGCGTCGAGCGCCGGAGCGGCGACCTGGCGGTCACGCACGACATGGTCTGGCAGCACCTCCGGGCGTTCGGCGCAACGGCGAGGCCCCGGACGGGACAGGAGTGGGTGGCGGCCATCGACCAGGCCGACAGACACCACGTCCCCGTCGATCCGTGGTTCCGCATCGTGCTCGAATCGGCCTATCTCCCCATGCACCGACAGACGAAACAACGTGAATTGTGAACGCTGGCAATTATTCCCAGACCATCGCGCGAGAGCTGGTGCACAAGCGCTCCATCGCGGAAGTGCTCATCACGTCGGTCACCACGACTCCGGCGACCTGGATCTGCCATGCGCAGCTGCCGCGCCGACACAGCTTTCACACCGACACGACGGGCGAGCAGAGCGCCTATCACGACCCGCTACTGGTCCTGGAGGCGTTCCGGCAGGCGTGCATCGCCGCGAGTCACGCCTCGTACGACGTGCCTCTCGACGCGCGCTACACCGTGCGCTACTACGAGCTGTCCATCCTGGATCTGGCCACGCTGAAGTGTGGTCCGCAAGTGCTGGATCTCGAGCTCGACATCGCCGTGCGCAACGAGTTCCGGCGGGGCGGCGACGGCCCGGTGCACGGGCTCGACGTCGCGGCGGTCGTGATTCACGAGGAGAAGAAGGTCATGGAGCTGTCGGGGGCATTCGGCTGGATGTCCCTCGCCAAGTGGGAGGCCTTTCGTGGCGGTGCGAGTTGGGACGCGGGCCCACAGGCGTCCCCGGCCGATCCGCAGATCGTCGGGCGGACACGTCCGGAGAACGTGGTGATCGGCGAACCGGTCCCGCTTGGCGGCAGTGCGGCGAGCGCGCCCATCGTGGTGGACGTCAGCCATCCCACGATCTTCGACCACCCTCTCGACCATCTGCCCGGGGGTTTGATGATCGAGGCGTGTCGCCAACTCTCGCTGGCGGTCATGGGATCGTGCAGCGCGACGATCATGGGCCCGGCCTGGCTGCGGTGTGACTTTCATTCGTTCGCCGAATTGGACACCACCAACACGGTCACCGTGGCACCGGCCGCTGAGGACGCTTTGTCATTCCGGGGCGAGGTGACACAGTCCGGCCAGACGAGGGCTTCGGTCGAGCTGACATTCACCACCGGTGACGGCGGTGACGGAATGTCGCCTTCGGCATGACGGTCTCCGAACGGACCGGCGGAATCCGGGCGTTTCTGGTCGAACGGTACCTCCCGGTCTACCCGATCTATCTGACGTTGTGGGTCGTCGCCGTCGAGAGCATGACGGCCGTGGTGACCGACTCCGCCGGCCCGTGGCACCCGACCTGGGACACCGCGTTGAAGGCGCTGGCCCTGGTCGCGGCCGGCGCATTCCTGCGGATGGTCGACGACCAGAAGGATCTCGACTACGACCGCCTGCACAATCCCACTCGTCCGCTGGTGCAGGGCCGGATAACCCACGCAGAGCTCCGGATGGCGATGGCACTGACAGCCGCAGTGGCTTTGGTTCTCGCCGCGGCGGTTTCGCTATCCGGCGGCGGCGGTGCTGGCGGCCGCACTCGGCTACGGCCTCGCGCTGTGGTGGATGGAATTGCACGTGTCATGGGTGCGGGACAACCCCATCGTCAACCTCGCGGTGGTCTGTCCGGCACAGTTCCTGGTCACCGGGTTCGTGATGGTGGGCCAGCCGGGTGTCGGTGATGCCTCGTGGGGACGCCTCCTCGCCGTGCCCGTGGTGTTCACCAGCGCATTCCTGCATCTGGAATTCGCCAGGAAGACGTGCCGGACGGGCGCGGGGGACCCGCACTCCTACTCGCAGCTGATCGGTGCATCGGCCAGTGCGAAGACCGCCTGGGCATTCGGCATGCTCGCGGTGCTGCTCGAGTTGTCGGTCACCACGCCGTGGCGGTGGGCGGAGCACTGGTGGCCGGTGGCCTGGCTGCCGCTGGCCGCCGGCATCCTGCCCTGCGTCTCCGCATGGATCTTCCTCGGGGGCGGGGCGGACAGACATCCCCGAAGTTGGCCAACGGTTTTCGTCGTCGTTTTCTATCTCGCCATCGTCGGCCAGGGTCTCGTATACCGCTAGAAAGGTGCATCGTGCGTATTCTCATTCCTCTCGTCGGAAGCCGCGGCGACGTGCAGCCCGGGGTGGCGCTCGGCCTCGAGCTGGAGCGGCGCGGGACTTCATCGAGGGTGTGGCCACCGCGCTCACGCCCATTGCGTTCTTCGAGACGGTCATGGTCAGAAGTTATGAGAACCTTGTCGACTCGGACACCAGGGTCGATGTGGACACCGGCATCGTCGCGGCGGGTCGGCTCCAGGCCGTGATCGGGTCCAGGGACTACAGCATCGATATCGCCGAGATGAGAGTCCAGGTGGGCAAGATCAGTGAGGCGGTGCGTTCGGTTGTCCCGGAAATCGATGTGGGGGGCGATCATCGAGAAGCTGGAGGAGCTGGAGCAGCACTCGCAGGCGCTCGACGTCAGGAGGACGGCTTCGACGCTGATGATCCCTACGACCCCATGGAGTTCGCCGAGGACGACGACGAGTTTTGACCTCCGCAGCGCCCGCCGTCACCGAGGGCGATGGGGGATCGTCAGCAATGGTCAGCAGCACCGGCTACCCGCTCCAGTGGGCGGGGAATGGGCAGCTCAGTGATTAGCCGAAAGCTCCTGACTTGCAATGAAAGCCGTAGCCGCCGTCCCTGGGTGACTCGAAGCCTATGACTGACGGCGACGAACACCCCCTGCAAGAAAGGTCAAGAAAGGTAAGGATGCAATGGCTAAGGAACAGACGACAACAACGAAATCACCCGCGACTCCCGTTCGGGACACCGTGCGGTCGCCTGCCGCGCAGGGCGCACAGACATACTCCGTAGTGCGAGCCACAGCGATGGGAACGTGCGACGACTGCCGTGCGACGACGGCATTTCAAGCATCGCAAAGCGTGGATCTGACACCTTCTTTCAACGTGGGTGTCAGCTTCGATGACTGGAACATTGTTCCTAAGGGCAAGCGGGCTGTCATCGAGATGGTGACCGCACAGATCATCGTGCCCCAAGGCGAATGGGCGCGCGCCTCCGGATGTACACCTCGTTGGGAAGCGTGCCATCGAACCTTGATCTGTTCCTGACGTTTCAGGGGAACGTAGGCGGCAAGGCGATCTATGATGCCACCCATTCGCTTCGCGCCTATAGCGATAACGACATCGACTTCAACATCAACCGCGACAACGCCACCACCACTGGCTCTGCGCTGATCTGTATCTCCGGCTATATCGTGGGCTAGCAGCAATGGGCAACGGCAGCCGCGCATATGCTGAATCACACCGTGGCGCAGTTCCTTTCGACTGGCTGACGCACCACCTCAGACGCGGTGGTGTCGGCCCATTCGAGAGCGTCGACCGGCAGACCGCGGGAATCGATCTCGACTAGATCTGGATCGCTGTCCGTTCTCATTTGATCTGATTGCGCCGCGTCGCCGGCCTGGGACTACGCTGAATCGCTTCTCGACTGATTCCCGAGGGCCGACACTGCATCGGCGACCAGGTTTGCGAGCACATCCAGCGGCGTCAAGGTCATACGGGCGATTGTCACCGGCGCCCGGGTGGCGTACCCGAGTATTGGGCTACCCGAATCTTGCTGCGTTGTTCGACAAGTCGTGACCGAGACGCTCGAACGGGAAGCGTGTACCCCGGCCATCTCCGGAGGCGCCGTCAACCCGGTCTCAACCCGGCCATGGTTTCTCGGCGGCGCCGCGATGGGCCGGTTTGCATCAAAAAGCCCGTGGGCTACATCACACTTGCCCGCTCAAAATCGAAGAGCCCTATTAGGTGCGCAGTGCCGTCGTCAACGACATTTCCCCAAGCGAATGCCTCACGGGACGATGTCGGTCTCGAAGTTGAATGTGGCCCGGCGGGAGGCGGTTTCCGAGTTCTTGGCAAGATCTGCTTCGGGGAACCGCGTGGTGAACTCGCCCGGCGAAATGTTCTTGTTCGTCGCCGACGTTGCATGGATCAGATGCTCTTCAAGTGCGAAGGCTTCCATCTCGTTCAGCTCGCACGTGACAGAGATCCTGTCAACTTCTCCGATCCATTCCTTCTTGCTCGGATCGTTGACGTGCGCACGCACCCGATTCTCCCAATTCATTGGATCAAGGCCGCCGGCGCCGCCCGACTTGCCGACGTAAAGCACTTTGCCGTAGGCATCTTTGAGGACATATACCTGATAACCCCGCTTCGATGCGGCGACGTCTGATTTCCTGACATTGCGCAGCCACCACTGCGGTCCGCCGCGGCGACGTCTGCGTCCCGGCGGTCCACCGCCCGGAGGCGGCGGAGGTGGGGGAGGCGGTGGATTGGTGCCCCGGTTCGGGTCGCGCGCCGCGGTGTCGGGTTTCGTCGGCACCGCTATTGTGGTGGTCGGCTGATCACCTGGCGCCGGCCAGTGATCCGGTGTATCGCCTTGCGCCGCTCTGCCTTTCGCCTGCTCTCCTTTTGTGGCGGCGATTCCAGTGTCGCCCGTGCCGGTGCTGGTCGTGCCGCGGTTGACTTGGTTTGTCGCCGTGCCCTCCGTGGCGTCATCGTGTTGGCCTGGCGCCTTGCCGGTCTTGGGTGCCGGCTGCTTGATGGTCGCAGACTGAATGGCTTCGGCCATCTTCTGGCGCACATACTCGTTAGCTCGGCGTCGTGCCTCGGCGTCGGCGGCGCTTTCGTGAACCGGCGGTGCGGGTTGGGCCGTGGCCGGCGACTCGGCAGTGGGCGGTTTGGCAGGCGTTGCTTCGGTTGCGGTTGGGGGGGCGTCTTGGGTGCCGGGGCGCTCGGCCGTGCCCCCGTGGCGCGCCGGACCACTTTTTTGCCGACGTGTTTGGCGGCATTGATAAGCGCTTCGATGATCTTGTCCTCGAACTCGTCGGCGACGACCTTCGAAACCACCCGCGCCGCGAGTTCGGTGTCTTCCTCGGTGGTGCCCTTGACGGCCAGTATCGCGCAGGCAATCGCGTAGCGCATGCGCGTGCGGGCAGCGGAACCGGTGGCCAGGTCGTAGAGGGCAAAGGCGGCATTGACCACCGGCACGATGCTCTCGCCGATCTTCTTGATCACGTATTTCTGTATGCGGTCACGGATCTCGTCGATGACGACGTTCTTGATCGCCTCCCATACGCCCTGCTCGAGGATCTCCTGCCAGTTTTCGACGACGTTCTTTAGCCGAGCCTTCATCTCGTTGATGACGTGAGGCGTCGCCGCCTCTGCCAGGTCGTAGAGCCGCAAGTTTATGCGGCTCAGATCCGCTTCGGCGGGGTTGAATGCGGCTTCTGCGCTGACGCTGGCGATGTACCCGCCGGCGCCTTTCAGGAACTGCTCGACCGTCTCCTGTAGTGCGTGCTTGCCGGTGTAGCCGTAGCCGACCTCGCGGAAACTGCCGACTCCGCCGAACAATACCTTGCTGATCTTGTCGTTTTCGATGCGGAAGGTGGTGTCGCCGTAGCGTTGCACACTGACCGTGACGCCTCCGGGATTCGGCAGTGCGCGCCTCATCTGTGAACCCGGTTCAGGCACCAAGACCGCATAGTCAAGCAGTCCCCGTCGGTCTGGGGTATAGCGCAGATCGAAGGGATTCCCGGCCTTGTCCAGCACCATCGTGACCACGCTGTGGTAGAGGATCACGTTGGTGTGTTCGATGAGTTTGTCATCCTCCCAAGGGGATTGAAGTTTTGCGCTGGTGGCCGTGCGCAGATCGGCGAGCGTGTAGCTCGATAGCTGACGGATTGCGTTATTGACCAGCGGTGTGCGGCTGTATGGCTGCGACGCGTCTGCGGCTGCCTTGTTGGCTTCGAACCGGGCGGCGGCCTGATTCAGCATGTCGTCGAGCGCCTTCTTCTACCCGCAGCAGAAACTGATATCCAAGGTCCGTGTCGGCGCCAAGGTGGCCAAGAAACACGACACCGCCGCCACCCCGTTCCATCGCGCGATCGATCACCCAACCATGACCGTGGAGCGCATCGTGGCGCTGACCCGGACCTACTCCCTGATCAATCCCGCCGCCACCCAGCGCCAGGTCCAAGCCCTGACCGCTCAGCTCCTGACAATGACCACCAGCAAAGCTGGACCCACCACCAAAGCCCAAGTTCCTAAGCGCGCACGTTCGCATGAGGCAACGAATCCGCCTTCGCGCGCATCTTGACATGAGCCCCAAGTTCCGTTCCCGGGACGCCTCGCAGGCGTGAAAATGGGGTCGGGTTGCCTGCCGACGCCGACGTTTCCTTGGGATCTTGTTAGCCCGCACATGAGCCTGGCGCCGGGGCTTCGACCTGGAAGGGTCACGCATTGTTGCTTCGAGCACGCCGGTCAGAATTTCGGTTTCCCTTGACCGATGCCCCCAGGCATCCCGACCTGGTGGTAGTGGATGGGTGAAGGAGGACAACCGAATTGAAGACTGAGCCGGAAGAGATTCCCGACGCCGATCATGAGCTGATCATCGAGCGGGTCGCCGCGATCGATGTGGCCAAGGCGTCGGGCAAGGTGTGCCTGCGCCTGCCGCGGCCGGGACGGCCAGGCCATCGAGTCAGCCGCGTGTGGGATGTCGAGGCGACCACCGCCGCGGTGTGCGAGCTGGCCGATCACCTCGTCGCCGGGCAGATCGAGAGGGTCACCGTCGAATCCACTTCCGACTACTGGCGGATCTGGTACTACCTGCTGGAAGCGGCGGGACTGTCGGTGCAGCTGGTCAATGCCCGCGACGTCAAGAACGTGCCCGGCAGACCGAAAAGCGACAAGCTTGACTCAGTCTGGCTGGCCAAACTCACCGAGAAGGGGCTGCTGCGGCCCTCGTTCGTGCCCCCGGCGCCGATCCGGCAGCTGCGCGACTACACCCGGCTGCGGGTCGATTTGACCCGGGAACGGTCCCGCTACTGGCAGCGGCTGGAGAAACTCCTCGAAGATGCGCTGATCAAGGTGTCGGCGGTGGCGTCGACTCTGGACACCCTGTCGGTGCGGGACATGCTCGAAGCGTTGATCGCCGGTGAATGCGACCCGCGACGGCTGGCCGATCTGGCCCGCGGCCGGATGAAGACCAAACGCGCTGCCCTCATCGAAGCGTTGACCGGCCGGTTCGACGACCACCATGGCGAACTCGCCAGGATGCTGCTCGACCAGATCGATGCCCTCAGCGGCCAGATCAACACCCTGACCATCCGCATCGACCAACTGCTGGCCACCATCGCCAACGAGGTGCCCGGACATGACGACGGCGACAGCGGTGCGGGCGGACAGCCATCCGCGGACCTCACGGTCGTGCAACGTCTCACCGAAATCCCCGGCATCGGGCCGACCGGGGCGCAGGTCATCCTCGCCGAGATCGGGCTGGACATGAGCCGGTTCCCCACCGCCGCGCACCTGGTGTCGTGGGCGAAATTGTGCCCGCGCACCATCCAGTCCGGGGCCATCCAGCGCTCCGGTAAGTCCGGCAAGGGCAACCCCTACCTCAAAGGGGCGCTCGGCGAGGCTGCCGCTGCCGCCGCTAAGACGAACACCTTCCTCGGCGAACGCTACCGTCGAATCGTTAAGCGCCGCGGCAAACTCAAAGCGCTCGTCGCGGTCGCGCGCTCCATTCTCGTTATCATCTGGAACCTGTTGTCCGACAACCATGCCCGCTTCCGCGACCTCGGCCCGGACTATCACGCCACCCGCATCAACACCGAACGAAAGCTACGCAACCACATCGCGCAACTCGCCGCATTGGGCTACCACGTAGCCGTCGAGCCCGCCGCCTGACCCAATTTCACACACCGCACAAAACCCAACCCGGCTCAGCCCGAGTACTGCCAGCGCGGCTGGTCACCAGGTTATTTTCCGGTCAGGCAACAGGCCGACACGACTACGCGGTTATCCACAGGCGTCGGCCCCCCGCCCTACCATTCGCCCGTGAGGCTCAGGCTGTACCTCGGCGCCGGCGTCGTATCAGGCATAGCCGCATACCTTCTGGGCGCGTCAGCGATGTGGAGCGTGGCGATCGGCGCCGTCGCACCCGCGGTCCTCGCCGCGGTGCCTCATTTCTTGCGCGGCGCATTCGTCGGCCTGAGCACCCGCGATGATGTCACCGCCGCGATGTCCGGCACGGAGTTCGAGGACTACGTCGCCCGGGTCGTCCGGTCGTGCGGCGTTCCCGTGATCATGACGTCCGTCACCGGCGACTGGGGCGTCGACATCATCGTCGGTAGACGGCCCAATCGCCTTGCGATTCAATGCAAGCGGCAATCACGCCCGGTCGGCACGAGCGCCGTTCAGGAAGTGGTGGCGGGCGCACCGATGCAGGATTGCGCCAGGACCATGGTTGTCACCAACCACGAATTCACGCGTGCGGCACGCAAACTCGCGGAATTGCACGGCTGCGAACTCGTCGGCCGATCCGAGCTGCCCCGGCTACGGTCGACGATCCGGCGCCTCACCGCATCTGCTTGAGCACTCCACGCACGGCGTCGACGGCGGTGTCGATCTCTTCCCGCGACACCGTCAATGCCGGCCGGAACCGCACGCTGTCGGGGCCGCTGGCGAGCATGATGACCCGTCGATCCCACAGCCGGCGGATCAGCTCGTCGCGCTCCGCGCTGCTCGGCAGGCTGAATGCGCACATCAGCCCGCGGCCGCGAACGTCGAGCACCAATCCCGGGAACTCGTCTGCCAGTCCCTCCAGCCGGTCCAGCAGATAGCGCCCCGCCTTGGCGGCGCGCACCATCAAATCGTCGGACTCGATGATCTCCAGGATGCGCCGTGACCGCACCATGTCGACAAGGTTGCCACCCCAGGTGGAGTTGATCCGCGAGCTGACGGCGAACACGTTGTCGCGCACCTCGTCGACGCGGCGGCCGGCCATGATGCCGCACACCTGTGTCTTCTTGCCGAAGGCGACGACGTCGGGCGCTACTCCCAATTGCTGGTAGGCCCAACCGGTTCCGGTCAGGCCGCAGCCCGTCTGCACCTCGTCGAAGATCAGCAGCGCATCGAACTCGTCGCACAGTTCGCGCATCGCGCCGAGGAACTGCGGACGGAAATGCCGGTCGCCGCCCTCACCCTGGATCGGCTCGGCGATGAAGCAGGCGATGTCGTGCGGGTGCGCCTCGAACGCCGCGCGCGCCTGTGCCAACGACTCCGCCTCGACCGCATCCATGTCGACACCGGGCCGGATGTACGGCGCGTCGATACGCGGCCAGTCGAACTTCGGGAACCTGGCGACCTTGTTGGGGTCGGTGTTGGTCAGCGACAGCGTGTACCCGCTGCGGCCGTGGAATGCGCCGCGCAGGTGCAGCACCTTGGTGCCGAGCTCCGGATCGAGGCCGCGGGCCTCGTTGTGCCTGCTCTTCCAGTCGAAGGCCACCTTCAGCGCGTTCTCGACGGCCAGCGCTCCGCCATCGACGAAGAACAGGTGCGGCAACGCCGGGTCGCCGAGCACGCGGGCGAAGGTGCCGACGAAGCGGGCCATCGGCACGCTGTACACGTCGGAATTGCTCGGCTTGTTCACCGCTGCCTGCGCCAACTCGGCGCGGAAATCCTCGTCGTCGGCCAGTGCCGGGTGGTTCATGCCCAGCGCGGACGACGCGAAGAAAGTGAACATGTCGAGGTAGCGCTCACCGGTGCGGGCATCCACCAGATACGAGCCCGACGAGCGATCGATGTCGAGGACGAAGTCCAGCCCGTCGGCCAAAATGCTGCGGGCCAGCACGTCTCGGACGTCGTCGGGGCACAGGGCGGCATGTGTCAGGACGGCAGTCATGAAGCGATCTTAACAGTTTTTTTACGGTCAAATGCCTATCTGACCGTAACACTTACGGCACGAAGTCGCGTCCTTCGTAAAAAGTTTGTAAGATGATCGTGCTTCGAGTCCGCACGTTCGCCGCCGTCCGGATCCGTTGCAGCAAGTCTTCGAGCGCCCGCGCCGAAGCGACTCGCACGAGCAGGATGTAGCTCTCTTCGCCTGCAACCGAGTGGCAAGCCTCGATTTCCTCGATGTGCTCGAGCCGGGCGGGCGCATCATCGGGTTGAGAAGGATCGAGAGGAGTGATTGCCACGAACGCGGACAGCATGTGCCCGATCGCTTCGGGGCTGATCCGGGCCGCAATACCCGGTCACCACGCCGCGCGACTCCAGCCGGCGCACTCGGGACTGGACGGCCGACACCGACAGCCCGGCGACGGCAGCAAGGTGGGCCAGCGTCGACCGTCCGTCGACGACCAGTTCGCGCGCAAGGATGCGGTCGATCTCATCGAGCGGTTCGCTCATTGCGGCACTGTATCCAAGATGGCAACTCGCATGAACCGACGCTCCGGTTTTTGGGAAAGCTGGCAGCTGCGCGCCAAATTCGCCGCAGCACTGTCGCGCCTGTACGGCGGCGAGGTGCCTGCCTACAACACGCTGGTCGAGGTGAGCACCGAGGTGAACCGTGACGTCGTCACCGACGACCGGCTTGGCTCACTGGACCGGGTGACCGCCGAACGCCATGGCGCGATCCGCGTTGGCAGCGCGTGCGAACTCGCCGACGTCGCAGACCTGTTCTCGGCGTTCGGCATGTATCCGGTGGGCTTCTACGACCTGCGCGACGCGGCATCACCTGTTCCGGTGGTGTCCACCGCATTCCGGCCGATCGACACAGACCAATTGGCTCACAACCCGTTCCGGGTGTTCACGTCGATGCTGGCGACTTCCGATGCCCGCTTCTTCTCCTCCGACTTGCGCGCCCGGGTCGAGCGATTCGTCGGAGCGCGCCAGTTGTTCGACCCCGCACTGATCGCTGAGGCCAGGCGCATCGCGGCCGACGGTGGTGCCGACAGTGAGCGGGCGGAGAGGTTCATGGCCGCCGCGGTATCCACGTTCGCGCTCTCCCGCGAGCCGATCGACCGCGGCTGGCACGAGGAGCTGGCCAAGGTCTCGGCGGTGGCTGCCGACATCGCGGGCGTGAATACGACGCACATCAATCACCTGACGCCGCGAGTGCTCGACATCGACGAGTTGTACCGGCGGATGACCGCCCGCGGCATCACCATGATCGACGCCATTCAGGGCCCACCCGCCTGGCACGGCCCAAATGTGCTGTTGCGGCAGACGTCATTTCGCGCACTGGCGGAGCCGCGACGCTTCCGCGAGGCCGACGGCACGGTTTCCGAAGGCACGCTGCGGGTGCGCTTCGGTGAGGTCGAGGCGCGCGGCGTCGCGCTGACACCGAAGGGCCGGGACCGCTACGACGCCGCGATGGCCGCTCCAGACCCCGCCGCGGCATGGGGCGAATACTTCCCCGCCACCGACGAGGAGATGGCGGCCGACCGGCTGGCCTACTACCACGGCGGAGATCCGTCGAAACCCGTTGTATACGAGGATTTCCTGCCTGCCTCGGCGGCGGGCATCTTCCGGTCCAACCTCGATACCGATACCCAGGCGGCCGAGGCGGCCGATAATTCGGAGTACAGCCTTGAGTGGATGGCCGGACAGATCGGGCACCACATTCACGACCCATACGAGCTCTACGAGAAAGTCGCATCATCATGACCACCGTTCAGACCCCCCAGCTCCCGACGGCAGAGAACCTGCGCGCCCAGGCCCGTGACGCCCTGAACGCCGTCGGCGCGCGCGCCGACCTCGGGCAGCCGGGCGGCCACGGCCTGCAGGCGAGCACGCCGATCACCGGTGAGGTGCTGTTCACCGTTGCCGAGACGACTGCCGAACAGGCTGAAGCCGCGATAGCCGAAGCCGCGCAAGCGTTTACGACATGGCGCACCACCCCGGCTCCAGTCCGAGGAGCACTGGTTGCCCGCCTCGGCGAGCTGCTCGTCGAGCACAAGGCCGATCTCGCCACACTCGTCACCATCGAGGCAGGCAAGATCACCTCCGAGGCCCTCGGCGAGGTGCAGGAGATGATCGACATCTGCGAGTTCGCGGTCGGCCTGTCACGACAGCTCTACGGCAAGACCATCGCCTCAGAGCGCCCAGGCCACCGGTTGATGGAGACCTGGCATCCGCTCGGCGTCGTGGGTGTGATCACCGCGTTCAACTTCCCCGTCGCGGTCTGGTCGTGGAATACCGCGATCGCCCTGGTATGCGGTGACACCGTCGTGTGGAAGCCGTCGGAGCTGACCCCCTTGACGGCGCTGGCGTGCCAGGCGCTGATTGAACGGGCCGCCGACGACGTGGGTGCGCCGCGAGAGATCAGCCGGCTCGTCCAGGGTGGGCGCGAGGTCGGCGAGCGGCTCGTCGACGATCCTCGGGTGGCGCTGCTCAGCGCGACGGGCTCTGTGCGGATGGGCCAGCAGGTCGGTCCGCGGGTGGCGCAGAGGTTCGGCAAGGCGCTCCTCGAACTGGGCGGCAACAACGCCGCGATCGTCACCCCGTCGGCCGACCTCGACCTCGCCGTGCGGGGCATCGTGTTTTCGGCGGCGGGCACCGCGGGCCAGCGGTGCACGACATTGCGCAGGCTGATCGTGCAGTCGTCGGTCGCCGACGAGCTGGTCGAGCGCATCATCAACGCGTATCGCCAGCTGCCGATCGGCGACCCGGCGGCCGAGGGCACGCTGGTCGGTCCGCTGATTCATGAGACGGCTTATCGCGACATGGTGCGGGCCCTCGAGCAGGCCCGCGCCGACGGCGGTGAGGTGTTCGGCGGCGAGCGCCATGACGTCGGCGACGAATGCGCCTACTACGTCGCACCCGCGGTGGTGCGGATGCCGACGCAGACCGAGGTCGTGCACAACGAAACGTTCGCACCGATCCTCTACGTGCTGACCTACGATGGCCTCGACGAGGCGATCTCACTCAACAACGCTGTACCGCAGGGACTTTCGTCGGCGATCTTCACGCTCGACGTGCGGGAGGCGGAGCGGTTCATGGCGGCGGACGGGTCGGACTGCGGCATCGCCAACGTCAACATCGGCACCTCGGGCGCGGAGATCGGCGGGGCGTTCGGCGGCGAGAAGCAGACCGGTGGCGGTCGCGAGTCGGGTTCGGATGCGTGGAAGGCCTATATGCGCCGGGCCACCAACACCGTCAACTACTCCTCAGAGTTGCCGCTGGCGCAGGGAGTGCACTTCGGGTAACGGTTGCCGCAGGCGTTTTGATGCGGCACATGCGGGTCACTCTAGGACCATGCGAAACACCAATCCCAGCATCAGTAGCGACGATGCTCGGGCTGCCTGACGCCATTCGCGCCTGCCTGTTCGACCTCGACGGGGTGCTGACCGACACCGCGAGTGTGCACAGGAAAGCCTGGAAAGCGATGTTCGACGCGTACCTGCGGACGCGTGCGGACCGGACCGGAGACAAATTCGTCGAATTCGACGCCGAGGACGACTATCTGGACTACATCGACGGCAAGAGGCGTGAGGACGGGGTCCGCTCGTTTCTGGCAGCCCGTGGGATCACGCAGCCGGAAGGCGAGCCGGACGACAAGCCGTCGGCCGAGACGGTGTACGGCTTGGGCAACCGCAAGAACGAACTGTTTCAACAGGCGATCCGTCAGGACGGGGTCAAGGTGTTCGAGGGTTCGCGCCGCTATCTCGAGGCGGTCACCGCCGCCGATTTGGCAGTGGCGGTCGTGTCGTCGAGCTCCAACACCCGCGAGGTGCTGGAGGTCACCGGGCTGGACAAGTTCATCCGGCAGCGGGTGGACGGCGTGACGATGCAGCAGGAGGACATCCCTGGCAAGCCGGCCCCCGACTCGTTCCTGCGGGCGGCCGAGTTACTTGGCGTCAAACCGGCCGCGGCGACTGTCTTCGAAGACGCGTTGGCCGGAGTCGAGGCGGGCAGGCGCGGGAACTTCGGATGCGTGGTCGGTGTTGATCGCGTGGGTCAGAAAGAAGCGTTGCGCCGCAACGGCGCCGACATCGTCGTGACGGACCTCGCCGAATTGCTGGCGAAGCGATGATCCCCGAACAAACCTTCCCGGTCGAGCCCTGGCACGTGCGGGAGACCAGGCTGGATCTCAATCTGCTTGCTCAATCGGAGTCGTTGTTCGCGTTGTCCAACGGCCATATCGGGCTGCGCGGCAACCTCGACGAGGGCGAGCCGTACGGGCTGCCGGGGACGTACCTCAACTCGTTCTACGAGACCCGCCCGCTGCCGTACGCCGAAGCCGGATACAGCTATCCGGAGGACGGCCAATCGGTCGTCGACGTCACCAACGGCAAGATTCTGCGCCTGCTCGTCGACGACGAACCGTTCGACGTGCGATACGGCGATCTGGAAGCACACGAACGCGTGCTCGACATGCGCGCGGGCACGCTGACCCGCAACGTGTGCTGGACGTCTCCGGCGGGAAAGCAGGTGAAGGTCCGTTCGACGCGGCTGGTGTCACTTGCCCAGCGCGGTGTGGCGGCAATCGAGTACGTGGTGGAGGCTGTCGGCGAATTCGCGCTTGTCACTGTGCAATCCGAGCTCGTCGCCAACGAGGACCAACCGCAGCCGTCCGCCGATCCACGGGTCGCCGCGGTGTTGCTGAATCCGTTGGAGGCGGTACAGCACGACGCGAGCGACCGAGGAGCGCTGCTCGTGCACCGGACTCGAAGCAGCCGCTTGATGATGGCTGCTGCGATGGAACATCATGTCGACGTGCCGGGCCGCGTCGAAGTGAGCACCGAAGCCGGTGAGGATTGGGCGCGCACGACCGTCATCTGCGGGTTGCGCGCCGGGCAGCGGCTGCGGATCGTCAAGTATCTCGGATACGGGTGGTCGAGCCTGCGCTCGCGACCGGCGTTGCGCGACCAGGTGCTCGGCGCGGTAGCGGGTGCTCAGTACTGCGGATGGGAGGGTCTGCTGAAGGCGCAGCGCGACTATCTGGACGAATTCTGGGACTGTGCGGACGTCGAGGTGGAGGGTGACGCCGATTGCCAGCAGGCGGTGCGCTTCGGTCTGTTCCACGTACTGCAGGCCAGTGCGCGCGCCGAACGCCGCGCGATCCCGGGAAAAGGCCTGACAGGCACCGGCTATGACGGCCACACTTTCTGGGACACCGAGGGTTTCGTTCTTCCCGTGCTCACCTATACCGCGCCGTATGCCGCTGCGGATGCGCTGCGCTGGCGGGCGTCGACGCTGGATCTCGCCCGTGACCGCGCGGCCGAGCTGGACCTCGCGGGTGCCGCCTTTCCGTGGCGAACGATCCGAGGGGAGGAGTGCTCGGCATACTGGCCGGCGGGCACGGCGGCCTGGCATATCAACGCCGATATTGCAATGGCCTTCGAACGGTATCGCATTGTCACAGGCGATGATTCGCTGGAAGCCGATTGCGGTCTGAACGTACTGGTCGAAACCGCGCGGCTGTGGATGTCGTTGGGCCATCACGACCGGCACGGAGTCTGGCATCTCGACGGTGTCACGGGCCCCGACGAGTACACCGCCGTCGTGCGCGACAATGTCTTCACCAATCTCATGGCCGCACACAACCTTCGCACCGCGGCGCAGGCGTGTGATCGACACCCCGACGCGGCCCTGGCGCTCGGCGTCGATTCGGAGGAAACCGCCGGCTGGCGCGATGCTGCCGCGGCGGCGCACATCCCGTTCGACGAGGAACTCGGCATACACGAACAGTGCGAGGGTTTCACCAACCTGCGGGAGTGGAACTTCACCGGGAACACGTCGTATCCGCTGCTGCTGCACGAGCCGTATGTGCGGCTGTACCCGTCGCAGGTCGTCAAGCAGGCCGATCTCGAGCTCGCGATGCACTGGCGCAGCGCCGAGTTCACGCCTGAGCAGAAGGCCCACAACGTCGACTACTACGAGCGGCGCACCACCAGGGACTCGTCCCTGTCGGCATGCACACAGGCGGTGATGTGCGCCGAGGTGGGCCACCTGGAACTGGCCCACGACTACCTCTACGAAGCGGCGCTGATCGATCTGCGCGACCTGCACCACAACACTCGCGACGGGCTTCACGTGGCATCGCTGGCCGGAGCGTGGACAGCGTTGGTCGCGGGCTTCGGTGGACTGCGAGACGATGACGGTGAGCTCGCCCTCGATCCGCAGCTGCCGGATGGCATCTCGCGATTACGGTTTCGGCTGCGTTGGAAGAGCTTTCGACTGACCGTCGACGCCGACCATGACGAAGTCACTTACACCCTCCGCGACGGGCCGGACCACATGCTGACGATTCGCCATGCCTGCGAGCGGCTCGATCTGCACACCGGCGCCCCGAAGACGGTCGCTGTGCAACGCCGCACGCCGCTGTTGCCACCGCCGTCACAACCGCCCGGCCGCGAACCGGTTCGCCGGTCGGGTTAAACCGCTTGCGCCCGTCCTCGCTGGCGCGGAACCATTCTCAGGCATACGTTTGGTACCGGGGGCTAGACCATGGAACAGCTGATGAGCGCAAAGGTCGTCAATTTCGCCAGCCACATCGATCCGGCGACGATCGAGCAGGCGAATCAGACGGCGGCCCTTTCGTTCGTGTATCCCCACGTCGCGTTGATGCCCGATGCACACGTCGGCAAGGGCGCAGCCGTCGGGACGGTGATCCCGACGCTCGGCGCTGTCATCCCGGCGGCCGTCGGCGTCGACATCGGCTGCGGCATGATCGCCGCACGGACGCGTTTCACCGCAAGCGACATCGCGGGGAAAGACCTGGCACGGCTGCGCAGTTCGATCGAATCAGCCATCCCGTTGAGCGCAGGCAACTACAACCGGTCGTTGGCGCTGTTCGAGTTCACACAGGGCCGCCTCGATCAGCTCGAGCAGCTGGCCACCGACAGCGGCGTCGATCTTTCGCACTCGCCGAAATGGAAGGTGCAGCTGGGAACTCTCGGCGGCGGAAACCATTTCATCGAACTGTGCGTCGACGCCGAGGATGCGGTGTGGATGTTCTTGCACTCCGGGTCGCGCGGCGTCGGCCACAAGATCGCCACGCATTACATCAACGTCGCCAAGGCGCTGTGCGCGAAACGAGGTGTGTCGCTGCCCAATTCCGATCTCGCGTTCCTGGAGGAAGGCACCGCGGCGTTCGCCGACTATATCGACGGACTCCACTGGGCCCAGCAGTTCGCGCTGGCGAACCGCGAGGAGATGATGGACCGATTCCGTCGGCAGTTCGCAAACTGGATGCGGGTTGACCCGGCGGACGTCGAGGCGGAGCGCATCAACGCTCACCACAACTATTCTGTGCCAGAGCGTCACGGGGACAAGGAAGTCTGGGTCACCCGCAAGGGCGCCGTCGACGCCCACCATGGCGTCATGGGGGTCATCCCGGGCTCGATGGGCACCCGCTCGTACATCGTGCGCGGCAAAGGCAATCCTGCCGCGCTGTGTAGTGCCCCGCACGGGGCGGGCAGGCGATTCTCCAGAACCGAGGCCAGGCGCCGGTTCACGGCTGCCGATCTGGCAGAGCGAATGGAGGGCATCGAGTACCGCCACGGTGAGCAGTGGGTGGACGAGATACCGGACGCGTACAAGTCCATCGACGTTGTCATGGAGGACTCGAAGGAGCTCGTCGAGGTGGTGACGAGCCTGCGGCAGGTCGTCAACGTCAAGGGCACCTGAGCGTGCCAACCTCCGGCGCTGTTTGACATGTGTTGACTAAGCTGGGGGCATGGCTGAGTCCAGACGTCGGCTGTCCCCCGACGACCGCCGCAACGAGCTGCTGGCGTTGGGCGCGGAGGTCTTCGGCCAGCGCCCGTACGACGAGGTACGCATCGATGAGATCGCCGAGCGTGCCGGCGTTTCGCGGGCGCTGATGTACCACTACTTCCCGGACAAGCGGACGTTCTTCGCGGCTGTCGTGCACGCCGAGGGTGAGCGACTCTTCGAGGCCACCAACACCCTGCCAGAGCCGGGGAAAAACCTGTTCGACCAGGTACGTGAGGGTGTGCTGGCGTACGTGCGCTACGACGAGGAGCACCCGCACGGGGCGTGGGCCGCCTACGTCGGCATGGGCCGCTCGGATCCGGTGTTGCGTGGCATCGAGGACATCGACAACGACCGTCAGGCCGACCGGATCCTCAGCCGCATCGCCGGCGCGGTCGGTGGCGGCATGGACTCCAAGGTCGAGCGCGACCTACGGGTCACCGTCTACGGCTGGCTGGCTTTCACGTTCGAGATGTGCAGGCAGCGCTTGATCGACCCGTCGATCGACGCCGGATACGCCGCGGACGCCTGTGCGCACGCCTTGTTGGACGCGATCGGGCGGGTGCCGGACATCCCGTCCGCTCTGGGCGAAGCCGTCGCGCCCGAGCATCGATGATTTTTGTCGGTGCTCGTTGGCACCATGGCTAGATGACCTCCGACCCGCTTCAGCGGTTCAGCGCGCTGACCCGCGAGTGGTTCACCGGCACCTTCGCGGCGCCGACGGCCGCGCAGGCCGAGGCGTGGTCGGCCATCGCCGATGGCGACAACACGCTGGTGATCGCACCCACCGGCTCCGGCAAGACGCTGGCCGCGTTCCTGTGGGCCATCGACAGGCTCGCCTCGTCGGAGCCCAGACCGGCGCGCGCCGGCACCCGGGTGCTGTATGTGTCGCCGCTGAAGGCGCTGGCGGTCGACGTGGAGCGCAACCTGCGCACCCCGTTGACCGGCATCGGCCGGGTCGCGGAGCGCCGCGGTGTGCCCGCACCGGACATCAGCGTCGGCGTCCGCTCCGGTGACACTCCGCCCGCACAGCGGCGCACGCTGATCACCAATCCCCCGGACATCCTGATCACCACGCCGGAGTCGTTGTTCCTGATGCTGACGTCCGCGGCGCGCGAGACGCTGGCCGAGGTGCAGACGATCATCGTGGACGAGGTGCACGCCGTCGCGGGCACCAAACGCGGCGCGCACCTGGCCCTGTCACTGGAACGGCTCGACCAGCTGTTGGCCACGCCCGCTCAGCGTATCGGGCTGTCGGCGACCGTCCGGCCTCCCGAAGAAGTCGCGCGATTCCTGTCGGGGCAGGCGAAGACCACGATCGTCGCGCCGCCGGCGGCCAAGACATTCGATCTGTCGGTACAGGTCCCAGTCCCGGACATGGCGAATCTGGATAACAACACCATCTGGCCCGACGTCGAGGCACGCATCGTCGACCTGATCGAGGCTCACCGCAGCTCGATCGTGTTCGCCAACTCGCGACGGCTGGCCGAGCGACTCACCTCACGGCTCAACGAGATTCACGCCGAGCGGTCGGGTGTCGAACTGCCGTCGTCTCACAACGAACAGGTGGGCGGCGGAGCGCCGGCGGCGATCATGGCCAGCGGCCAGTCCCACGGAGCGCCGACGCTCTTGGCGCGAGCGCATCACGGTTCTGTCAGCAAGGAGCAGCGCGCCCAGGTCGAGGACGACCTCAAGAGCGGACGCCTGCGCGCCGTCGTCGCCACCTCGAGTCTCGAACTGGGCATCGACATGGGAGCGGTCGATCTGGTGATCCAGGTCGAGGCGCCGCCGTCGGTCGCCAGCGGCCTGCAGCGCATCGGCCGCGCCGGTCATCAGGTCGGCGAGATCTCCCAAGGCGTGCTGTTTCCCAAGCACCGCACGGACCTGATCGGGTGCGCGGTGACCGTGCAGCGGATGCTCGCCGGCGAGATCGAGACCATGCATGTGCCGACCAACCCGCTCGACGTGCTCGCCCAGCACACCGTGGCGGCGTGTGCGCTGGAGCCGATCGACGCCGACCGCTGGTTCGACGCCGTGCGCCGCAGCGCGCCGTTCGCGACGTTGCCGCGCAGCGCATTCGAGGCGACGCTGGACCTGCTGTCGGGCAAGTACCCGTCCACCGAGTTCGCCGAACTGCGCCCGCGGCTGGTCTATGACCGGGACGCGGGCACACTGACCGCGCGCCCGGGTGCACAGCGACTCGCGGTGACCTCCGGCGGCGCGATCCCGGACCGCGGCCTGTTCACCGTCTACCTGGCCACCGACTCCGAAAAGCCGTCACGGGTAGGCGAACTCGATGAAGAGATGGTCTACGAGTCCCGGCCCGGCGACGTGATCTCGCTGGGGGCGACCAGTTGGCGCATCACCGAGATCACCCACGACCGAGTGCTCGTGATACCGGCGCCTGGACAACCTGCCCGGTTGCCATTCTGGAAGGGCGACGGGGTAGGCAGGCCGGCCGAACTGGGTGCAGCAGTGGGTGCGTTCACGGGCGAGCTGGCACGGCTCGGCCGCGACGAGTTCATCGAGCGTTGCCGCGCAATGGGTTTCGACGAGTTCGCGTCCGACAATCTGTGGCAGCTACTGGACGACCAGCGACAGGCCACCGGCACGGTTCCGAGCGACATCACGTTCGTCGTCGAGCGGTTCCGCGACGAGCTCGGCGACTGGCGGGTGATCCTGCATTCCCCCTACGGGCTTCGGGTGCACGGACCGCTTGCGCTGGCGGTGTCACGACGGCTTCGAGAGCGTTACGGCATCGAGGAGAAGCCGACGGCCTCCGACGACGGCATCATCGTGCGGCTGCCCGACACCGAAGACGCTGCGCCGGGAGCCGATCTGTTTGTGTTCGACGCCGACGAGATCGAACCGATCGTCACCGCGGAAGTCGGCGGCTCGGCACTGTTCGCCTCGCGGTTCCGCGAATGCGCCGCCCGCGCACTGCTTCTGCCGCGACGCCATCCGGGTAAGCGGTCGCCGCTGTGGCATCAACGGCAGCGCGCCGCACAGCTGCTCGACGTCGCCCGCAAGTACCCCGACTTCCCGATCGTGCTCGAGGCGGTTCGGGAATGCCTGCAGGACGTCTACGACGTGCCCGCGCTCACCGAGCTGATGAATCGCGTTGCGCAGCGCCGGTTGCGGGTCGTCGAAGTGGAGACCGCAACCCCGTCGCCGTTCGCGGCGTCGCTGTTGTTCGGCTACGTCGGCGCATTCATGTACGAGGGCGACAGCCCGCTGGCCGAGCGGCGCGCCGCGGCGCTCTCGTTGGACAGCGTGCTGCTTGCCGAGTTGCTCGGCCGTGTCGAGTTGCGGGAGCTGCTTGATCCACAGGTCATCGCGAGCACCACGCAGCAGCTGCAACACCTCAGCTCCGACCGGCTGGCGCGCGACGCCGAGGGCATCGCGGATCTGCTGCGCGTGCTGGGCCCGATGACCGAACAAGAGATCGCCGACCGCTGTACCACGACAGAAGTGGGCCTTTGGCTCGATGGTTTGCAGGCCGCCAAACGTGCGTTGCGAGTGTCGTTCGCCGATCAAACCTGGTGGGCAGCAGTCGAAGACATCGGCCTGCTGCGTGACGGCGTCGGGGTGGCAGTGCCTGTGGGGGTGCCCACCGCCTTCACCGAATCGGTGGCCGACCCGCTCGGCGAGCTGCTCGGCCGCTACGCCCGCACCCACGGACCGTTCACCACTCACGACGCCGCGGCCCGGTTCGGCCTCGGGCTGCGGGTCAGCGCTGACGTGCTGGGACGCATGGCCATCGACGGCCGCCTGATACGGGGTGAGTTCACCGATTCGGCAGACGGTGAGCAGTGGTGTGACGCCGACGTTTTGAAGATCCTGCGGCGGCGTTCGCTGGCGGCGCTGCGAGCACAGGTCGAGCCCGTCAGCACGGCCGCCTACGGTCGCTTCCTGCCGTCCTGGCAACAGGTCGGGTCGCACAATTCGGGCATCGACGGCCTGGCCGCCGTGATCGATCAGTTGGCAGGGGTGCCCATCCCGGCTTCGGCGGTCGAGTCGCTGGTGTTCGGGCAGCGGGTGCGCGACTACCAGCCCGCGATGCTCGACGAACTTCTCGCGGCGGGCGAGGTCACCTGGTCGGGGGTGGGCCAGATCGGCGGTGGCCCTTCTGGTTCAGATGGCTGGATCGCGTTCCATCCCGCCGAGTCCGCTCCGATGACGCTGGCCGCGCCGACCGAGATCGAGTTCACCGACATCCATCGCGCGATCATGGCCACGCTCGGTGGCGGCGGCGCCTACTTCTTCCGCCAGCTCGCCGACGGCGATTCGGAACAGTACAAACAGGCAGCCAGACAAGCACTGTGGGAGTTGGTTTGGGCAGGCTGGATCACCGGCGACACGTTCGCGCCGGTGCGCGCGATGCTGACAGGCACGCGCCGGTCGACCGGCCGCCGCAGCGCTCCGGCACACCGGCAACGGCAACGTCCACCACGGTTGAGCCGCTACAGCGTCGCGCATGCACAAGCCCGCAGCCCGGACCCGACGGTCGCAGGCCGGTGGTCGGCGCTACCCGCTGCCGAGCCCGAGTCGACCGTACGGGCGCACTTCCAGGCAGAGCAGTTGCTCAACCGCTACGGCGTGCTGACCAAGGGCGCGGTCGGCGCTGAAGAGGTGCCCGGCGGTTTCGCCATGTTGTACAAGGTGCTGACCGCCTTCGAGGAGGCAGGCCGGTGCCAGCGGGGTTATTTCGTCGAGTCGTTGGGCGGGGCCCAGTTCGCGGTCGCCTCAACCGTCGACAGGCTGCGGTCCTACCTCGACGGCGTCGACCCGGAGCGCCGCGAGTACCACGCGGTCGTGCTGGCGGCTGCCGATCCCGCCAATGCCTACGGCGCCGCACTGCCGTGGCCGTCAAAGAAGGTGGCCGATGAGGACGTGTCGCACCGGCCCGGTCGCAAGGCGGGCGCGCTGGTGGCAGTCGTCGACGGTGAGCTGGCCTGGTTCCTCGAACGCGGCGGCCGCTCACTGCTGAGCTTCACCGACGACACCGAGGCACATGCGGCGGCCGCGGCGGCGCTGTCCGATCTGGTGAGCGCCGGGCGCATCGGATCCCTTCTCGTCGAGAAGGTCAATGGCGTGCCGGTGCTGGAAGCGGTCGCCGAAGGCGAGCGCGCCGCGGTGCAGAACGCGCTGATCGGCGCCGGGTTCGCTCGCACGCCGCGAGGCCTGCGACTCCGGTGATGTGGGAACTCCCACGCGGCGAGTACCGTTTCAGTCGCTTATGACTGCAGCCCGGATAACCACACCCTTCGGTTTCTCGTCGACGGCCGCGGAGGTCATCGCCGGAGTCGATCTGTCCGGTAAGCGGGCCATCGTGACCGGCGCGTCGTCGGGTATCGGTGTCGAGACCGCGCGGGCACTGGCGGATGCAGGTGCGGCGGTCACGCTCGCCGTCCGCAACACCGAGGCCGGCGAACGAGTGGCCGCGGAGATCCGGGATAGCACCGGCAACAGCGCCGTCACCGTCGGCGCGCTGGATCTGTCGGACCTGACCAGCGCCCGCGCCTTCGCCGCGGCGTGGAGCGGGCCGCTCGACATCCTGGTCAACAACGCAGGCGTGATGGCCATTCAAGAGCTGACGATATCGGCGAGCGGCCACGAAATGCAGTTCGCGACAAACCATCTCGGGCATTTCGCGCTCGCACTCGGCCTGCACGACGCGCTCGCCGCTGCCGACTCCGCCCGCATCGTGGCGGTGAGCTCCGGCGGGCACCTGCGCTCGCCGGTGGTGTTCGACGACATCGACTACGCCTTCCGCGACTACGACCCGTTCGGCGCCTACGGCCAGTCGAAGACCGCCAACGTGCTGTTCGCCGTCGAGGCAACCCGCCGGTGGAGCGCCGACGGCATCGTCGCCAACGCGGTGATGCCGGGCGGGATCGCCACCCCGCTGCAGCGGCACCTGCCCTCGCATTACGCCGCTGACGCACTCGACGCGTTCCGGGCGGCGGGTACCGACTTCAAGACGGTCGAGCAGGGTGCCGCCACCTCGGTGCTGCTCGCCGCATCGCCACTGCTGGAAGGTGTCGGCGGTCGGTACTTCGAGAACTGCAACGAGGCCGTGCAGGTCGAGCGTCGCGGCAAGCCCGGCCAGGGCGGTGTGGCACCGTATGCCCTCGACCCGGCCAACGCCGAACGGCTGTGGGAACTCTCGCTGAAGTTGATTCAATGAGATATGCCTGAAGGCGATACCGTCTGGCACACCGCCACCATCCTGCGTGATGCGCTAGCCGGCAAGACACTGACGCGATGCGACGTCCGGGTGCCGAAATTCGCCACCATGGACCTGACCGGCCAAGTCGTCGACGAAGTGATCAGCCGGGGCAAGCATCTGTTCATCCGTGTCGGCCATTCCAGCATTCACTCGCATCTGAAGATGGAGGGCAGCTGGAAGGTCAACCCGCTAAGCAAGCCGAGCAGGGCCGGCTACCGGATCCGGATCATCTTGGAGGCGGGCGACATTCAGGCGGCGGGCATCGATCTGGGCCTGCTCGAAGTGCTTGAGCGTGACCACGATATGGACGCGGTTGCCCACCTTGGTCCCGATCTTCTCGGTGACGACTGGGACCCGCATGTTGCGGCCGCGAACCTGGTCGCCGACCCTATCCGCGCGCTATCGGACGCACTGCTCGACCAGCGGGTGATGGCAGGCGTCGGAAACGTCTACTGCAACGAACTGTGCTTCATCACCGGCCACCTGCCCACCGCTTCCGTCACTGACGTCAAGGACCCGCTGCGGATGGTGCAGCGGGCCAGGGACATGTTGTGGCTCAACCGCTCTCGGTGGAATCGCACCACGACCGGGGACACCCGCGGCGGCCGTGAGCTGTGGGTCTACGGCCGCCGCGGTAAGCCATGCCGCCGGTGCGGCACGCCGATCCGGTCAGACTCCGGCGGGGACCGCGTCACCTACTGGTGCCCGGTTTGTCAGACGTGATGGCAGCGCCAGCTTGACGATCTTGCGGACCACCGTCGCGAACTGCTTCGGCAGCGGACCCATGTTGTACGGCACGCCGTAGCGCTCGCAGATCTCACGCACCTCTTCGGAGATCTCGGCATGGCGGTGCGCCGGGATGTCGGGAAACAGGTGGTGCTCGATCTGGAACGACAGGTTGCCGCTCAGGATGTGAAAGAGCTTGCCGCCGGTCAGGTTTGCCGATCCGAGGATCTGGCGGAAGTACCACATCCCGCGTGTCTCGGCCTTGGTCTCCTCGATGGAGAATTCCTGGACGTCCTCGGGGAAGTGGCCGCAGAAGATGATCATGAACGACCAGACGTTGCGGATCAGGTTGGCGGTCAGGTTGCCTGCGAACACCCACGGCGCGAACGGCCCCGCCAGCAGCGGGAAGGCAACATAGTCCTTGAGCGCCTGCCGCTTGGTCTTGCGCCAGATGCCCTCGAGGATTTCGCGCTTGTCCGCGAACGTGATCTCGCCGGCGCGGATGCGTTCGGTCTCCATCTCGTGCAGCGCAACGCCGTACTGGAACAGCACCATCAGCAGGAACGCATAGATCGGGTTGCCGAGGAAGTAGGGCCGCCACTTCTGGTCCTCGCTCATCCGCAGGATGCCATACCCGATGTCGCGGTCCATCCCGACGATGTTCGTGTAGGTGTGGTGCATGTAGTTGTGCGAGTGGCGCCACTGGTCACCAGGGCAGGCGGTGTCCCATTCGAACCCGCGGCTGGAGATCGCCGGATCGCCCATCCAGTCGTACTGGCCGTGCATCACGTTGTGGCCGATCTCCATGTTGTCGATGATCTTGCTCAGGCCCAGCATCGCCGTGCCTGCCAACCAGAACGGCGGGAAGATGCCGCCGAACAGCAGCACGCGCCCGCCGACCTCGAGGCCGCGCTGCGCCTTGATGATCCGGCGGATGTATGTGGCGTCACGCTCGCCGAGATCGGCGATCACGCGTTCCTTCAGTGCGTCGAGCTCGCGGCCGAACGCCTCGGCCTGCTCGGGGGTCATCGTGACGGTCCTGCCTGCGACGGTCTTCTGGAGCGTCTTCGGGGCAGGAGCGGTAGTGACAGTCATGTCGAACTCCTTCCGGTTAGAGCGCGATGTCGACGTCGCCGACGGGGACGGTCACGCAGATCTGCACGTCCTCCTGTTCGGCGCTCGACACCGCTTGAGTGATGAGGTTCTTCACCGCGCCGCGGGTTTTGCGGCGGGTGCAGCTGTGGCAAATGCCCATCCGGCATCCGCTTTCGGGGGTCAGGCCTGCGGCCTCCGCCTGCTCAAGCAGCGGCCGGCCATCGTCCTCCAGCTCGATGCCGCTGTCTGTGAGGGACACCCGGCCACCGGAGGCCTCGGCAGGGACGTCGAACACGGGCGGAACGAAGCTTTCCGAGCGCACGTTCGCGCAATGCTCGCGCACGGCCGCTACCAAAGCCGGTGGGCCGCAGACGAACACCGCGTCAGGCTCGGGTATCGCGGCGGCCAGGTGCGCGGGACCGAACCTGCCCTCGAGGTCGGAGCCTGCCGTAGCACGGGTGTAGCCGTGCATTACCCGAACATCAGGCATGGCGGCGAGTTCGTCGTGGTAGCACGCTTCGTCGGCGGACCGCGCGTAGTGGATGAATGCGATCTCGCCGGGGAAGGCCTCGGCGCGCAGTGTGCGCAGCATCGACATCACCGGGGTGATGCCGCTGCCGCCGGACACGAACAGGATGCGCCGCGGCCGCTGCACCGGGAGCACGAAGTCGCCGCCGACGGAGTCGAGGCCCACGACCATGCCGGGCCGGGCGTGTTCGCAGAGGTAGGCGGAGACCAAGCCGCCGTCGTGACGGCCCACGGTCAGCTCGATATGCGGGGCGCCCTCGGCGCTCGCAGGCGAGTAGGGCCGGGTGCGGCGGCGCCCGTCGATCTCGACCGTGAGGTTGATGTGCTGGCCGGCGCGAAAGCCGGGGAACGCCCGGTTGGGCTCGAGGGTCAGGGTGACGCTGCGCGGGGTCTGCCGCCGCACCGCGACGATCTTGGCCCGGGCATCTCCCGAGGTCCAAGTCGGGGCGACGAGCTCGGTGTACCGGTCCACGCCGTGGGGTCCGGTCAGCAGGTCGACCAGCGGTGATCGCAGCACCCTGTCCCGCAGCCTCGGGTTCAGAGTTTGAGTGAACATATGTACACCGTGCGGCACGTGACGCGGCGGCGTCAATCGATTCGAGCAGGTTGTGGTAGGTTTCACACAGTGAACAGTCGTATGCCCAGTTCACGAACGAGCAGATCTGGCCGTTCGAGTAGGTCGCGCTCCCGTGACACCCTGTCGCGTGAGGAGCGCAAGGAAGCCACCCGGCGGGCCATCGTCGCGTCGGCGCTGAAGCTGCTCGAGGACCGCAGCTTCGCCGCGCTGAGCCTGCGTGAGGTCACCCGGGCGGCCGGCATCGTGCCGGCGGCGTTCTACCGGCATTTCGAGTCGATGGAGGCACTCGGGCTCGTGCTGATCGACGAGTCGTTCCGCAGGCTGCGCGACATGCTGCGCGCCGCCCGCGCAGGCAAGCTGGATCCGAAGCGCGTCATCGAATCCTCGGTCGACATCCTCATCGACGGCGTCAACGAAGACCGCGAACACTGGCGCTTCATCGGCCGTGAACGCTCCAGCGGCGTGACAGTGCTGCGCTACGCGATCCGCACCGAAATCCGGTTGATCACTTCGGAGTTGGCGATCGACCTGGCCCGGTTCCCCGGCCTGAACACGTGGAGCGGCGAGGATCTCAACATCCTGGCCAGCCTGTTCGTGAACTCGATGATCGTGATCGCCGAGGCCATCGAGGACGCCAAGGACCCGGCCGCGATCGAGGAAATCAAGCGCATCGCGGTCAAGCAGCTGCGGATGATCACCGTCGGCGTCAGCGGGTGGCGCAGCGCGGGTTAACGTGAGCCGCATGCCGCACCTCGACCTGGCCTACCCGCGTCCCGACATCGCAGTGCTGACACTGAACCGGCCCGAGAAGCTGAACGCGCTGAACTACGAGCTCGTCGAGGAGTTGCACGCCGCTCTTGACAGCATCGCCGCCAACAACGACTGCCGCGTCGTGGTGCTCACCGGGGCCGGGCGGGGTTTCTGCTCGGGCCTGGACCTGACCGACCCGAACCCGTCGCAGGCGGGCGGCGGCACCGAGTTCCCCCGGTCCGGCATGCGGTGGCAGGAGCGCATCGCCAACCTCACCGCACGGATCCACCGTCTCCGGCAGCCGGTGATCGCCGCGGTCAACGGTCCCGCCTACGGCGGTGGGTTCGGCATCGTGATGGCGTGCGATATCCGGCTCGCCTCGACATCGGCGCGGTTCTGCACACAGTTCATCAAGCTCGGCCTCGGCGGCTGTGACATCGGGGTCAGCTACACGCTGCCCCGCATCATCGGCGCGGGCGCGGCGTTCGACCTGATCCTCACGGCGCGCGTCGTCGACGCCGACGAGGCGCAGCGGTTGGGCATCGTCTCGCGATTGTCGGAATCGGTGGTCGACGACGCGCTGGCCATGGCCGAAACGCTCTGCGGCTATGGCAAATTCGGGCTGGAGTCGACCAAGCAGGTGTTGTGGGCGAACCTCGAGGCGTCGAGCCTGGAGGCGGCGCTGCACGTGGAGAACCGCAGTCAGATCCTGGCGTCGACCAGCGGGGAGATGCTCGAGGCGGCTACCGCGGTGTTGCCCCGCCGTCAGCGATGATGACCTGCCCTGTGATGTAGCTGCCGGCGTCGGACGTCAACAGCAGTGCGGCGCCGACCATTTCGTCGGGCGTGGCCAGTCGCTTCATCAGCGTCCCACCGACCATTCCGGCGATCATTTCCGGCGGGTTCTGCTGCATCATGTACGTGTCGACCGGCCCGGGAGCGAGCGCATTGACGCGAATGCCGAACTGCACGAACTCTGCGGCCATGGACCGCGTGAACGACATCATCGCGGCTTTCGCCGACGAATAGATGGACAACATCGGCGAGAAGATGAACGCGCCGATCGACACCATGTTCAGCACCGCCGCATGCTCGCTGGCCTTCAGGTGTGGCAGCGCCTCCTGGACGAGAAACACAGGGCCGCGCACGTTGACGTCATACGACTTGGTCAAGGCCTCGGCGCTGACCTGACCGAGCGGCTGGGCCAGTGGGTTCGCGGCGTTGTTGACCACGACGTCGATCCCGCCGAACTCGTCGACGGTGCGCTGGACCAGGGCGCTGAGGCCATCGAGTGCGCCGAGGTGCGTCGGCACTCCGATGGCCTGACCGCCGAGCCCGCGCAGGTGCTCGGCCGCCTGCTCGCAGGCGTCGGGCTTGCGGCTGGCGACCACGACGCGGGCGCCGGCAAGAACGAAACCCTCTGCAAGAGCGAGGCCGATACCTCGCGTGCCGCCCGTCACGATGACGGTGCGCCCGGTCATGTCGAAGAGACGCTCAAACGCTTCGCGATTCACGCCGCTCAGTAGAACAGATCGGGGTTCGCGGCCACGTACTGCTCGGCGGTTTCAGCGGGCTTGCCGGTGATCTGTTCGACGTCGTCGGTGGCGCGGTCATACCGTCCTTCGCGATGCAACCGCGCCATGGTCGTGATGTGCTGGCGGACGTGGTCGGGCAGGCCCACAGGTTCGAGCACCTGACGCTCCCACTCGTCGAGAGGCTGGTCTTCGGCCGTGATCGGCCGGTTCAGCGCCCGGCTGTATTCCTCGGCCAGACCGTTGATGTCGAGGATCTCCGGGCCTGTCAGTTCGTACACCTGGCCGATCCGACCGTCGGGTTCGCGCAGCAACGCGGCCACCACGCGACCGACGTCGTCTGCGGAGATCGGCGACGTGCGGCCGGTTCCGAAGGGCAGCACCAGCACACCACGCTCGCGGACGCTCTGCTTCGACAGGGAGGTGAACAATGGATTGTCCAGGAACGTCGTTGGCCTGACGTGGATTACCGGCAGCCCGGACCAGTTCAACACGTGTTCGGCCAGCCAATGCAGGCGGTGCTGCTTGGACTCACTCGTGCTCGTCAGCGTCATCTGCGAAACCGTCATCTGGGACATGTTGACGAGCACGTCGAGATGGCCGCGTTCGAGCGCCGCCGCGCAGACCTCTGCGGTGGCCCGCAGATAATCCAGCGACACGCTCATGTTGAAGAACATGCGACGCGCGCCGTCGAGCGCGTCGACGATGTCGCCGGCAACGGTCAGGTCGCCAACGATCACGTCGGCGCCCATCGCCCGCAGTTGGTCGGCGCGGTCGTCGTCGTGATGCACCATCGCCCGCACGGTCTCTCCCGCGTCGAGCAGGGACTGCACGACTCGGCGGCTGACGCTGCCAATGCCTCCCGCGGCGCCGGTGATCAGGTACATGGCGCTACTCGGCGCCGGTCCAGATCGAGGTCGCGACCAGGTCGCCGCGGTCCAGGCCGCCAGCGCGATGCTCGTGCACCTTGACGTACTCCTCGTTGGTCACCATGTCGAGGAATGCCGCCGGTGACGGATACTCGACCACGATAATCACGTCCCACCACGGCTTTTCGCCCGCGCCGATGACGACCGCCGGCGATTCGCCCGCGTAGCGGACGGTGCCGCCGACGCGCTGCAGGTGTGGCGTGACCTCTTGCATGTAACGGAGGTAACTCTGCCGACCGCCGTCGGCGCGGAACTGCAGCAGGTTGATCATCACGACAGGCTGGTCGGCAGGCCGTGCAGCGAGCGCCTCAATCTGTTCCGGCGTCGGCTCCAGGGATGCGCTCATCGCTAGATGCACCCGCTTACGCTGATCCGCCCGCCCACGGTGATCTCCTTCGCCTAGCCACGCTCATCCTGCCCGCGTCGCGGATCTGACGCTGTGCATTTCAGGATTCCAGCAGGATCGACCGACGCGCCAGGTAACGGCGAACAGGCCGTCGCCGATGTACTCGATGACGCCTGGTTCCTCGCCGGCCTGTAACCGCCCACGCCGCTTGACATTTCGGCTTCTCCGTGGGCTGTCACGCATTGGCGAACCGCCGGAAAATCGAAAATCGCCGCGAGAAGCCGTGAGGACGGGTATATTTTGCTCCCTACGGAAGTATCGCACGCCAAGGTGCGCGGAACGGCGTCGCCGGTGCAACACCATCCGTGCTGGGTTTCGCCGGTTTCTGGTGTGGCAACGTGAGGATTTCTCCTACCACACACTTGATGAAAAGTTCCTGTGCGAACTGCATTTCGCAATCTGTAGCGATCTTGTTCGCTTTTGGGCTACATTGCCATCGGCAACCGCATCTTCCCGGCGTGTTTCGGGCCAATCCGTACAGAGCTGTCGGATTCCTTCGTCGCCGACAGGATCGATGCGTTTGCTACACGACCGGTGTGCGGCCAGGCGGGGGCTTACGGCGCACGTCGGTCTCGTCTGGTTTTGCAACCTTGGGGGTATTTTCATGTCCGCTGGCGCCGAGCCGCCATCTCGTCGCGAGGTCCAATCAATACCGTCAAATCCTGTGTGGATCAGCCGTTTCGCGGCGGTGGGGTTCGCACTGTTAGCTGTCATCATGAGCGGTAACGCACCGGCCAACGCGATGGTGGCCTGGCACCCGAAGACGCCGCCCCTGTCCACGCCGTGGACACACCTGGTGGGACCTGACAACGCGCTGCCCGAGTACCCGCGTCCACAGATGGCGAGGAAGCGTTGGCTGAACCTCAACGGCGTATGGGACTACACGGGCCGGTCAGGAGGGGCCGTCCTGGCGGCGCCTCCATCGCCGAACGAATACCACGAACGGATCCTGGTCCCCTACCCTCCGGAGTCCGCGCTGTCCGGTGTTCAGCGCCACGACGACCAGATGTGGTACCGCAAGTTCTTCAAGCTGCCGAGCTCCTGGGTCGGACGAAACGTGCTGCTGCACTTCGGGGCGGTCGACCAGATCGCCACCGTCTGGGTGAACGGCCAGCAGGTGGCCCACCACGAAGGCGGCTACACCGAGTTCAGCGCGGACATCACCAAGGCGCTGCGGTGGCCGGGCTCGCAGGAGATAACCGTGCAGGTCGAGGACCGCAACGAAGCGAACCCGTTCCCGGTCGGCAAGCAGCGCAAGAACCCGCGCGGGCTGTTCTACACAGGTTCGTCAGGCATCTGGCAGACGGTGTGGATCGAGCCGGTGCGCGCCGCTCACGTCGACAAGCTCGACATCACCCCGGACCTGACGAGTATCACTGTCACGCCAAGGGTTTCCGGGACGAGAAACGAGCGTGCCGAGGTGGTCGTCTCCGAGCCGGGTGGGGCCGTGGTGTCGATCTCGTCAGGTACAGCGGGTCAGGCGCTACGCCTTCCGGTCCCGGACGGGCACCTGTGGACTCCCGACGACCCGTATCTGTACGACCTGAAGGTCAGGCTGGTGAGCCCGTCCGGGAAGGTGGTCGACGAGGTTTCCAGCTATTCCGGGTTGCGCACGATCGGCACTGTCCGGGACTCGAAGGGTAGGCCGCGGATCGCGCTGAACGGCAAGATCACCTTCCTGCACGGCCCTCTTGATCAGGGCTACTGGCCCGACGGGATCTACACCGCACCCACCGACGACGCGCTCAGATTCGACCTCGAAAAAACCAAGGCGCTGGGGATGAACTTCGTCCGCAAGCACGCCAAGGTGGAGCCGGCGCGCTGGTATTACTGGGCGGACAAGTTGGGGCTGATGGTGTGGCAGGACATGCCGTCGCTCGATGTCTCACTCGACATTCCGGTCGGACCCGCCCCGGATCCGGTGCCCGCCGCGAAGGCGAACTTCGAGAGGGAATTGGCGGCGATGATCGATCAGCTCCGCAGCGTCACCTCGATCATCGGCTGGGTGCCGTTCAACGAGGGTTGGGGCGAATTCGATACGGCCAGAATCGCGAACGCGGTGAAAGCCGAGGACCCGACGCGGATGGTCGATGCGAACAGCGGGGTGAACTGCTGCAAATCGCGTGGTGACAGCAGGGCCGGGGACATCTACGACGACCACACCTATGTCGGTCCCGGCCGTCCGGTGCTGCCCGACCCGCTAGACCCACGGGTGATGGTGGACGGCGAGTACGGCGGCCTCGGACTGGTGGTGGACAAGAACCGGTGGCCGGGGCAGCCGCAGGCCTACGAGATGGCGGACAGTCAGGCACGGCTGACGGAGCGGTACGTCAAGATCAGCCAGGACCTGGAGGACGTTGTCCGGAAGGGCGGGTTGTCGGGTGCGATCTACACCCAGACGACCGATGTCGAAAACGAGGTCAACGGCTTCCTGAGCTATGACCGGTGGGTGGACAAGATGAAGATTCCGACGGTGGCGGACCGAAATCGCGCCGTGATCGCGGCGGGAACGGATCCGCCCGACCGTCGGTGATGACCGATACCAACGCGCGTCCGCTGACGAACTCGCGCTGATGTCCGCTGAGTGGATCCGTGAACTCGAGGCTGTGCGCCAGAAGTTGCAGGGGCCGCGAGAAGTCCTCGGGTGCCACGTCGACCACGTCGGGGTACAGCGGATCGTTGACGATCGGCAGGCCCAGCGACGCCATGTGCAGGCGGAGCTGGTGCGTTCGTCCGGTGCGCGGAGTGAGGCGGTACAGGCCGTCACCTACGTGTTCGATCAGCGTCTCCGCGTTCGGCTCGCCCGTTTCCTCGACGGACTGTAACTGTCCGCGGCGCTTGATGATCCGGCTGCGCACCACTGCCGGTAGCTCGAGATCCGGATTGACGGTCGCCCGCGCCAGGTACGTCTTGCGCACCTCGCCGCGCGAAAACAACGTCTGATACGCGCCCCGTATCTCCCGGCGCGTCGTGAACAACAACACGCCCGCCGTCAGCCGATCCAGCCGATGCGCCGGCGACAGCTCCGGCAGGTCGAGTTCGCAACGTAACCGCACCAGCGCCGTCTGCGCCACATGCCGACCTCGCGGCATCGTCGCCAGGAAATGTGGCTTGTCGACTACCACGATGTCGTCGTCGCGGTACAGCACCGGAATGTCGAACGGCACCGGTACCTCGTCGGGCAGCTCTCGGTAGAAGTAGACGTGTGCTCCGGCGCGGAGCACAGTGGTCGAATTGACGGGCGTGCCGTCGGGCAAGAGCACCTCTCCCGCAAGCACTTTCGCGGCGGCCGATGCGCCCCATCGGGCGCGGAACTCGTCGACCACCAGGCCGCCCCGCAACCGCACCCGCGCCGGACCGAGGCCGTCGCGCACCGGCAACGGTGCCGGTCTCAACTGAGCGGCACCGGCTCGAGGATCTCCGCACGCGCCTCCGGTGCCGCGGCCCGCAGCGCGTCGGCGGACTCGTCGTCGGGCTGCTGCTGGGACCGAACCTCCGCGTCGACCCGCGCGCAGTACGTGGTGACTTCGCGGTCGATGTCCTCGGCGCTCCAACCCAGAACGGGCGCAACGACTTCGGCGACCTCGCGGGCGCAGTCCACGCCGCGGTGCGGGTACTCGATCGAGATCCGCATCCTGCGAGCCAGGATGTCCTCCAGATGCAGCGCGCCCTCGGCCGCTGCCGCGTACCACGCCTCCACCTTCAGGTACACCGGCGCGTCGGTGATCGGCGTCAGCAGCTCCGGCTTGCCGTCGGCCATTGCGAGCACCTCGCCGATCAGCGATCCGTACCGGTCCAGCAGGTGGCGCACCCGATACGGATGCAGACCGTAATGCGAGCCGACACTCTCGGTTTGGTTCACCAGCGCGAAGTAGCCGTCGGCACCCATGAGCGGCACCTTCTCGGTGATCGACGGCGCCACTCGGGCAGGAATGAACTCGGCGGCGGCGTCGATCGCGTCGGCGCCCATCACCCGGTAGGTGGTGTACTTGCCGCCTGCGATGGCCACCAGGCCCGGGGAAGGCACCGCTACGGCGTGCTCACGTGACAGCTTGGACGTCTCTTCGCTCTCCCCCGCCAGCAGCGGCCGCAGCCCCGCGTAGACGCCGTCGATATCGTCGTGCGTCAAAGGCGTGGCCAGCACGGTGTTGACGTGCTCGAGGATGTAGTCGATGTCGGCCTTGGTGGCCGCCGGGTGGGCCAGGTCCAGGTTCCAGTCGGTGTCGGTAGTGCCGATGATCCAGTGCGTGCCCCACGGAATCACGAACAACACCGACTTCTCGGTGCGCAGGATGATCGCCACCTCGCTGACGATCCGATCGCGCGGCACCACCACGTGCACGCCCTTCGATGCCCGGACCCGGAACCTGCCGCGCTGCTTGGACAGCGCCTGGATCTCGTCGGTCCACACACCGGTGGCGTTCACCACGACGTGGCCGCGTACCTCGGTGACCGCGCCGTTCTCCGAGTCGCGCACCCGCACGCCGATCACGCGGTCGCCCTCACGCAGCAGCGACACCACCTGCGTCGACGACCGCACCACCGCCCCGTAGTGCGCCGCGGTGCGCGCCACCGTCATGGTGTGGCGGGCGTCGTCGACCACGGTGTCGTAGTAGCGGATGCCGCCGATCAGCGATGTGCGCTTGAGTCCGGGCGACAGCCGCAACGCGCCCGCGCGGGTCAAATGCTTCTGCGCGGGAACGGATTTCGCGCCGCCCAGCTGGTCGTAGAGGAAGATACCCGCCGCGATGTACGGCCGCTCCCACCACCGCTTGGTCAGCGGGAACAGAAACGGCAACGGTTTGACGAGATGCGGCGCCAGTGTCTTGAGCGACAGCTCTCTTTCGTACAGCGCTTCGCGCACCAACCCCAACTCCAGCTGTTCGAGGTAACGCAGCCCGCCGTGGAACATCTTCGAGCTGCGGCTCGATGTGCCGGACGCGAAGTCGCGGGCCTCGACAAGCGCGACCTTCAGCCCGCGCGTCGCCGCGTCGAGGGCGGCGCCGGCCCCGACCACGCCGCCGCCGATGACGACGACGTCGAACTGCTCGCTGCCGAGCCGCTCCCAGGCCTGTTCGCGCTGTTCCGGGGACAGCAACGTCTCGCCGTTGACCGTGATCGGGTCGCTCACTTCGAATGGATCCTTGTTACTCGTCGGTACGGTTGCCCATTCACAGGTTACTGGCGCTCAGTCCAAATCGTCGTGCGCCATCAACCTCCGGCCCGCCTCGGTGATCGACCCCGACAGCGACGGGTAAACGGAGAAGGTTTGCGCCAGGTCCTCGACGTCGTTGCCGTTCTGCACGGCCAGCGCGATCGGCAGGATCAGTTCCGAGGCGATCGGAGCCACCACCACCCCGCCGATCACCACACCGGTGGCCGGCCGGCAGAAGATCTTGACGAAGCCGCGCCGCAGGCTCGACATCTTGGCCCTGGCGTTGGTGTTCAGCGGCAGCATGATCGTGCGGGCGGGCACGGAACCGTCGTCGATCCTCGACTGCGGCACGCCGACGGCGGCGATCTCAGGCCGGGTGAAGACCGCGGCGGCCACCGTGCGTAGCCGGATCGGCTCGAGCCCTTCGCCCAGCGCGTGGTACATCGCGATGCGGCCCTGCATCGCGGCCACCGAAGCCAGGAGCATCAACCCGGTGCAGTCACCTGCCGCATAGATGCCCGGCACCGTCGTTCGCGACACCCGGTCGACCTTCAGGTAGTCGCCCGGCGCGAGCTCGATGCCGACGCGCTCGAGACCCAATCCGCTGGTGTTGGGTACCGAACCGACCGTCATCAGCGCGTGGCTGCCCTCGACGGTGCGACCGTCGGTCATTGTGACCAGTACGCCGTCGCCGGTGCGGGTGACCGACTGCGCCCTGGCGTTCTTGACCAGCGTCACGCCGCGGGAGGCCAGCGCGTCCTCCAGCACCGCGGCGGCGTCGGAGTCCTCGTGCGGCAGGATCTGATCGCGGCTGGCCACCACGGTGACCTTCACCCCGAGCTCGGTGTAGGCGTTGACGAACTCGGCACCGGTGACGCCCGAGCCCACCACGACGAGGTGCTCGGGCAACGTCTCCAGGTCATAGAGCTGGCGCCAGTTCAAGATTCGTTCGCCGTCGGGCTCCGCGTTGGGCAGCACTCGCGGGCTGGCGCCGGTGGCGATCAGCACGACGTCGGCCCGTAGCTTGCTGACGGTGCCGTCGTCAGCGGTCACCATGACGGTGTGCGCGGCCATGCCGGGCACGTCGTCGACGAGCTCCCCCCGGCCTGCGATCAACGTAACGCCCTCGCTCTGCAGCCGAGCGGCGATGTCGGCCGATTGGGCCGCGGCCAGCGTCTTGACGCGGTTGTTGATCTTCGGCAGTTCGATCTTGGCGTCCTCGAACTCGAGGACGTACCCCAGGTCGGGGGCGCGGCGCAGTTCGGTGCGCACGCCGGTGGACGCGATGAACGTCTTGGACGGCACGCAGTCCCACAGCACGCAGGCGCCGCCGATGCCGTCGCAGTCGACCACGGTGACGTCGACGACCTCGGGACCGCGCGCAGCGGCGACCAGTGCCGCCTCATAGCCGGCGGGCCCACCTCCGATGATCACGATGCGGGTTGCCACGGCCCTAACCTAGCCAAGCGTGCCGTTGATCGCCCAGCCACTGAGCGAAGCCTTAGGCTTTCCCCGTGCCGCTATACGCCGCGTACGGATCGAACATGCATCCGGAGCAGATGCTGGAGCGCGCTCCCCATTCACCGATGGCGGGAACGGGGTGGCTGCACGGCTGGCGGCTGACGTTCGGCGGCGAGGACATCGGCTGGGAAGGCGCACTGGCCACCGTCGTCGAGGATCCGGATGCGAAGGTCTTCGTCGTGCTCTACGACATGACGAAGGAAGACGAGAAGGCCCTCGACCGTTGGGAAGGCTCAGAGCTGGGCATCCACAAGAAGATCCGATGCCGCGTCGACCGCCTCTCGTCCGACACCACCACCGATCCGGTGCTCGCGTGGCTGTACGTCGTTGACGCCTGGGAGGGCGGCATCCCCTCGGCCCGGTACCTCGGAGTGATGGCCGATGCCGCCGAAATCGCAGGCGCGCCATCGGAATACGTACACGATCTGCGCACTCGCCCGGCCCGAAACATCGGCCCCGGCACGTAACGGCCTTCCCGTTCGCTTCCTGCCGCGAGCGACCGTGTCTGTACACGACACGCCGCAGATTGTTGGCACTTTGGGGTCGCTCACGCGGCGTGAGCGCGGCGAAGCTGCAGGTCGATGCGGGCAACGAAATCCCACGCCCGGTACCTGACGTCCTCGAAAACGATCGGAATGACAGTCCACTGAACGTCCTGCAGCGCGGCCTGACGCCTGCGATCACGTCGCATCGCTTCAGGGCCGCTGTGCCAGTCGATGCCGTCGTACTCTGCCGCGACCCGCTCTTCGGGCCAGGCGAAATCAACTCGCCGCAGCTCGCCGTTTCCATCGATGATCTCGTATTGCAATACGGGCCGCGGCAGACCTCCGTCGAGCATGGCCAGCCGGGCTTCACTCTCCATGGGCGATTCCGCCATGCCGTCTGCGAGCGGAATCAGGTCGCGGACGGCGACTATCCCCCGTCGTCCCGCTTGTTGGGCGGCTGCTCGCCGCAAACCGACACGTTGGCACGTCCCGCTGCGCAAAGCAGCGTCCAATGTGGCGAGCGCACGGGGCCGACGCAGGCTGCGGGCGACCTCGACGGCGGTCCACGCGGGCGATGTGGCGAGACGCTCGCCGACTCGGACTAACGGTGCACCGTCGCGGCGGTGCACGACAAGCCCATCTGCTGAGCGCAATCGACAGCCGGCCGGGCTGAGCACGTGGAGATCGGCAGGCTCTTCGGTGTCGAAGCCATGAAGTGCTGCCGCAGTCCCGAGACAAGCCGGGACATCAGTACCGCAGGCGTAGTCCAAGCCACGTAACCGGATGGAGTCGTCAGGCTCACCGCGACAGTAGATGCCTTGCCATATCCGTTCCAGCACACCGGAATTCACCAACGCCTCGAACCCGCGGCGTGTCAGGTAGTCGAGAATCTGGCCACTACTCGCTACCCCACCCTGGCGGTCGAACAGGGCGTCGAGCTCTGGGTCCATGACTCAGATCGTCATGGGGCAGGTGCCGTCGCGGTAGGCCGTCATGAGCCGCCTGTGGATAACCAGTGCCGAGCGACCGCGAAATGCCGGCACAGAACGGCGTGTCTACGGACAGACACGGTCGCTCGCCCAAGAAAGGCGGACTAGAACTGGGCGGCCTGGTCGATGATGTTGACCAGCACGCGAACACCCACGGCCAGCGCCCGTTCGTCCAAATCGAACGTCGGCTGGTGCAAATCGAGCTGTGGACCGCGGCCCGACCACACGCCCAGCCGCGCCATCGCGCCGGGCACCTCCTCGAGATACCACGAGAAGTCCTCGCCGCCGCCGGACTGACGGGTGTCGCACAGCACGTCGGAGCCGATCGCCTCGATCGCGTGGGTGAGGATGCGCGTCGAGATCTCTTCGTTGACCACCGGCGGCACGCCGCGGCGGTACTGCAGGCTGTGCTCAATGCCGAGCGGTGCCAGAAGCGACGAAACAATCTCGCGCACAATCGATTCCAGCGAATCCCAGGTGTCGCGGCTGGCCGTGCGGATGGTGCCCGCGAGCGTACCGGTCTGCGGGATCGCGTTGGCGGCCACACCCGCATTGACCGCACCCCAGACCATCACCGTGCCGTTTCGCGGGTCGATCCGGCGCGACAGCACACCGGGCACCCCGGTGATCAGCGTGCCGAGGCCGTACACCAGGTCGCCGGTCAGATGCGGGCGCGACGTATGCCCGCCGTGCGACTGCAGCGTGACCTCGAGCTGGTCGGCGGCCGAGGTGATCGGCCCCGCCCGCAGCGCCACCTTGCCGACGGCGAGCCGCGGGTCGCAGTGCAGCGCGAAGATGCGCGACACCCCCGTCAGCGCACCCGCCGCGATAGCGTCGATCGCGCCGCCGGGCATCAGCTCCTCGGCGGCCTGGAAGATCAGGCGCACGCCCAGCGGCAGTTCGGGCACCGACGCCAGCGCCATCGCCGCGCCAAGCAGGACGGCAGTGTGCGCATCGTGACCGCAGGCGTGCGCGACGTTCGGCACCACCGACGCGTAAGTTGCGCCCGTGCGCTCGGCCATCGGCAGCGCATCCATGTCGGCGCGCAGCGCGATTCGCGGCCCATGCTCCGGCCCGAAATCGCAGGTCAGGCCCGTCCCGCCAGGCAGCACCTTCGGGTTGAGGCCGGCGTCGGCCAGATGGGAGGCGACGAACTGGGTGGTCGCGAACTCCTGTCGGCCCAGCTCCGGATGTGCGTGGATATGCCTGCGCCAGGCGACCAGGTCGTCGTAGTGGGCGTCCAGCCACAATTCGGTCGCGTCGGCGAGACTCATGACGCCCGCCTCGCCTGCAGCTCCAGCACCCGGTCCCGCTCGGCGGGTGTTTCCGCGAGGCCGACGACCGTGCGGGCCAGCATGATCGCGCCCTCGACGACGGCCTTGTCGGCGCTGGGCCCGGCCGCAGCGGCGGTGAACGCAGGCTGGTGGATGGATGCGCCGTTTGCTTCGATGCCGACGATCGGGTGGATGCCCGGCATCACCTGTGTGACATTGCCCATGTCGGTGCTGCCCAACGGCAATGTGCCCTCGACCTCCTCGGGCACCGGGCTGCGGCCCAGCCGGACCATCTCGCCCCGGAACACCGAGGCCAGCCACGGGTCCGGCGCCAACTCGGCATACGCGGGCGCGGTCTCGGACACCGTGTGCGTGCAGCCGGTGCCGACGGATCCCGCGGCGAAACAGCCGGCCATCTTGTCCTCGAGGTCATGCAGCGACTCCGAGTTGACGGCGCGCATCGTGTAGCGCAGCTCAGCCCTGGCGGGAATGACGTTGGTGGCCTGGCCGCCGTCGGTGACGATGCCGTGCACCATCTGCCCCGGCGCCAGGTGCTGCCGCAGCAGCCCGATCGCCACCTGCGCGACGGTGACGGCATCTGCGGCGTTGACACCCAGGTACGGCGCGACGGCGGCGTGCGATTCGCGGCCGGCGTAACGAACCGTCACCTCGGACAGCGCCAGCGAGCGGGCGGCCGCAATGTCCAACGGCCCGGGATGCAGCATCACCGTGACCGCGATGTCATCGAACGTTCCGGCCTTGAGCAGCAACGCTTTTCCGCCGCCTGCCTCCTCGGCCGGGGTGCCGATCAGCGCCACCGTCAGGCCCAGCTCGTCGGCCACCTCGGCCAACGCCAGTGCGGTGCCGACGGCCGATGCGGCGATGATGTTGTGGCCGCAGGCATGTCCGATCTCCGGCAACGCGTCGTACTCGGCGCAGATGCCGACGACCAGCGGGCCGCTGCCGAAGTCCGCGCGAAACGCGGTGTCCAAGCCGCCCGGGGCCGCGGTGATCTCGAACCCGCGCTCGGCGACCAGTGCCTGCGTCTTTGCGCAGCTGCGATGTTCGGCGAAGGCGAGTTCGGGCTCGGCGTGTATCGAATGCGACAGCTCGACCAGGTCACCGCGGCGTCGGTTGACGACGTCTTCGACGCTTAACGACGCGGTGACGGTGGGCATCTTCGCAGTATCTCATTGTCAACCGAAGGTAATGGTGCGAGCTAAGCTGCGCGACTGTGAGCGAACCGGATGCGCTGGCAGCAGAATCGGCGCAAGCCATCCGCGACCGCACCGGCGTCGACGAGCACGACGTCGCGGTGGTCCTCGGATCGGGCTGGGCGCCGGCCGCGGCACAGCTGGGCGATCCGGTGGCCGTGGTGCCGACGGTCGAGCTGCCAGGGTTCACCGCGACGACGGCCGCCGGGCATGGCGGTCAGGTGTTGTCGCTGCACGTCGGCGACCACCGGGTGCTGGTGTTCGTCGGCCGGATCCACGCCTACGAGGGACACGAGCTGCGTGCCGTCGTGCACCCGGTGCGCGCGGCGTGCGCGGCGGGTGTGCGCACCGTCGTGCTGACCAACGCCGCCGGCGGCCTGCGCGACGACTACACCGTCGGCCAACCCGTGCTGATCAGCGACCACCTCAATCTCACGGCACGCTCGCCGCTGGTGGGAGCGCAGTTCGTCGACCTGACCGACGCGTACTCGCCGCGGCTGCGGACGCTCGCCCGCGAGATCGATCCGTCGCTCGCCGAGGGTGTCTACGCCGGATTGCCAGGACCGCACTACGAGACGCCCGCCGAGATCCGGATGCTGCGGACGCTGGGTGCGGACCTGGTGGGCATGTCGACCGTGCACGAGACCATCGCCGCCCGTGCCGCCGGGGCACAAGTGCTGGCCGTGTCGTTGGTGACGAACCTGGCGGCGGGTATGACGGGCCAGCCGCTGAGCCACGACGAAGTGCTGGAGGCGGGCCGTCAATCGGCGACGCGGATGGGCTCCCTGCTCGGTGCGGTCATCGCGCGAGTCTGACGACCCAGGCGCGCGCTGATCCACACCACGCTGCGGGCCATCAGCGGCGCCGCGAACAACATCAGAAGAATGCGCACCACCTGCGCCGCGATGATGAACGTCACGTTGGACCCGGTTTCGACGGCGGTCGCGAGCACGGCGTACACCCCACCGGGACTGGTCGCGAGGTATCCCTCCAGCGGGCTCAGCCCGGTGAAGCGCGCCAGCAGCGCACCGAGGCCGGCGGTCGCGACGGCGAGCGCCACGATCAGGCCGATCGCGGCGGGCAGCATCCGTCCGATCGCACGCAGCGCTTCGGAGGTGAACGCCAGTCCCGCCTGCCACCCGATCACCATGTAGCCGACCTGCACCAGCAGAACCGGCACGGCCAGGCCGAACGACAGGCCGCTGACTTCCAGCGCGACGGTCAGGGCCATCGGCCCGAGCAGACCCGCGCCGGGCAGCCGGATCCACTTGCCGACAGTCGCGCCGACGAGCACCAGGGCGATCAGCATTGCGACGCTCAGATACCAAGGGGCCGAAGCAGTTTCAGCGACGGGCGCGGCGGAGTGCGACTTGTCCGCGTGATAGATCAGCGTCACCACCACCGGCATCGAGGCGGTCACCAGCGCCACCCGCAGGTATTGCACGACGGACACGACGCGGTCGTCGCCGCCGAGTTCGCGCGCGATCGCGACCAATCCCGACGCGCCACCGGCGACGAGCGCCAACGACCCGGTCAACGGAGTGACGTCACGGTGCAGCCCGAGCAACGCGCCAGCGACGATGCTCAGCAGCAAGGTGGCGACAGCGATCGCGATGACGATCGGCCAGTCGGCGCCGAGCGCACTGACAGCGTCCTGGTGCACCATCGTGCCGATGTAGACACCCAGCACTCCCTGCGCGGCGATACCTCCGATGCGGGGTACCCGACTGGGAGCCAGCGAGGTGAGGGCCAGCGCGACGCCGACGACGAGAGCGGCGAACAATGCGGCCGACGGCACGCCGACACGGGTGAGCGGGTAGGTCACGGCGACCGTCACTGCTATCAGCAGGCCCCACCTGAGCATCCGTCGCATCCACGCCATGTTGATTGCAAGTATGACCTTGCTAGTTGCGGATATCAACATGGGGTGATGCACGTGACAGGACAGATTTACCAAGGTATAACTTGGTTATGATCCGGATTGACTCCCCGGCCACCGAGTTGCGGGAATCGATGATGGCGGTGACCAGGCAGATGCGCAGGCACCGCCCCGACCACGGCCTGACGCTGAGCCAGATGGAACTGCTCGGCGAGGTCAGCCGCACCGGGGTGACCACCCCGGCGGAGCTCGCGAACCGGTTGCACGTGCGGGTGCAGTCGCTGACCGACAGCATCAACGAACTAGTTAGCCGCGACCTCGTCGCGCGCCGTCCCGACGAAACCGATCGACGCAGGCAGCTGATCGAACTCACCGAGGCGGGTACCGCGCTGCTGGAGGTCGACCGGGCCGAACGGGATGCCTGGCTGCACGCGACCATGCGCGACAACCTGACGCCGCTCGAGTTCGACCTGCTGATGCTCGTCGCCCCGGTGCTCCGCAAGCTGGCTTACACCGACGCCAAAGCGGGCACACTAGCCGTATGACTTCGTCGCGGACCTCGACGGCCGCGCAGGAGTGGATTTCTCACGACCCGGATCCGCAGGCCGCCGCTGAACTGACGTCGCTCAGCGAGGAGGAACTCGACGAGCGGTTCGCCCGGCCGCTGATGTTCGGCACGGCAGGTTTGCGTGGGCCACTACGGGCCGGACCGAACGGGATGAACCTCGCCGTCGTCCTGCGCACCACCTGGGCGGTCGGCAAAGTGCTCACGGACCATGGCCTGGCCGGAACGCACGTAGTGGTCGGCCGAGACACCCGCCACAGGTCCGAGGACTTCGCCCTCGCCGCAGCGGAAGTCCTTGCCGCCCAAGGCTTTGCGGTGACACTCATGTTCGCGGCGGTCCCGACGCCTGTGGTGCCATTTGCCGTCCGACATTTGCCTGCGGTGGCGGGCATTCAGATCACCGCGTCGCACAACCCGCCGTCCGACAACGGCTACAAGGTGTACTTCGAGGGTGGGTTCCCGATCGTGCCACCCATCGACGAAGAGATCGAACGCGCCGTCACACGAGCCCCGTACGCCGATGAGATCCCGCGGCGGCCTGTCAAACCGTCCGGTATCGAGATGGTGCAGCACTACATCGAGCGTGCGACCCAGGTTCGGCACACCCACGGGTCGGTGCGGGTCGCGTTGACACCGATGCACGGGGTCGGCGGCGAGTTCGCGATGGACGCCCTGGTGGCGGCCGGCTTTGACGACGTGCACGTCGTCGAGAGCCAGTTCGCGCCCGATCCGGACTTTCCCACGGTGTCGTTGCCCAATCCAGAGGAGCCCGGCGTGGTCGATGCGCTGCTGGAGCTGGCCGCCGAAGTGGACGCCGAGATCGCCATCGCGCTCGACCCAGATGCCGACCGGTGTGCAGTCGGTGTGCCGACGCCGGCCGGCTGGCGCATGCTCTCAGGTGACGAAACCGGTTGGCTGCTGGGTGATTACATTCTCTCGCAGATCGAGACCGGGCCCGTGTCCGAGGCGACCGCGGTGGCCAGCACGGTGGTGTCGTCGCGCATGCTGGCCGCCATCGCCAAGGATCACGACGCAAGGCACGTCGAGACACTGACCGGGTTCAAGTGGTTGTCGCGAGCCGATGTCGAGCTGCCCGGCTGCACGCTCGTCTATGCGTACGAAGAGGCTATCGGTCACTGCGTGGACCCGGCCGCGGTCCGCGATAAGGACGGCATCAGCGCCGCGGTGCTGGCCTGCGATCTGGTTGTCGCGCTGCGGAATCACGGGCGCACGGTGCTCGACGCGCTCGACGACCTGGCACTGCGCCACGGTGTTCACACGACGACCGCGGTGACCCGTCGCGTCGTCAACACCGACGAAGCCCAAGGAGTGATGGCCCGGCTGCGTGCCATGCCGCCAGATCGGCTGGCCGGCTTCGAAGTCTCGGTGACCGATCTGCTGCAAGAGCGAGGCCTGCGCCGGACCGATGCACTCGTTTTCTTCGGCGGGGACGAGATGAACTGGATCCGGATGGTGGTGCGCCCGTCGGGCACGGAACCAAAGCTCAAGTGCTACATCGAGGTTCGGCGCGGCGTCGTCGGCGATCTCGCGGTCGCACGAGTCAAGGCACGCGAAGTTCAGGACGATCTGGTCTCCGTCGCGCGGCGTTTCTAGCGCGGGCCGAACTGCCGATCGCCGGCATCCCCGAGACCCGGAACGATGTAGGCGATGTCGTTGAGCCGCTCGTCGATGGTCGCGGTGACCAGCCGTACGTTCGGCGCCACCTTCTCCAGTGCCGCAATGCCTTCCGGTGCGCAGACGACGCAGACGGCCGTGATGTCGACTGCGTTGCGGGAGTGCAGCAGCCCGATGGTGTGCGCCATCGAGCCGCCGGTGGCGAGCATCGGGTCCAGCACCATGACCGGCTGCGTGCTCAGGTCGTCGGGCAGCGACTCCAAATACTGTGTTGGCTCATGGGTTTCCTCGTCGCGGGCGACCCCGACGAAGCCGACGCGGGCTTCCGGGATCAGCGCGTGGGCCTGGTCGACCATGCCGAGCCCGGCGCGCAGCACGGGGACGAGCAGCGGCGGATTGGCCAACCGGCATCCGGTGGTCTCGGCGAGCGGTGTTCGCACCGCAACGGTTTCACAGGCGGCGTCACGGGTCGCCTCGTAAACCAACATCAGCGTCAGGTCGCGCAGCGCCGCTCGGAACGCGGCGTTGTCGGTGCGCTCGTCGCGCAGGGTGGTCAGCCGCGCGGCGGCCAGTGGGTGGTCGACGACGCGGACATCCATTGGTAGTCAGGGGCGCGGTGTCTGCGAAGCAGTTCCGTTTCCCCATCCCCCTTTCAATCCGTGCGTGCGGTTTTCCCGCACACGGCTTACCGATGATCTTCTGGACATGGTTACGCAGCCTTCGGGTAACGGATGGTGCCGGAGAGCTGGTGTAGGCCGTGCTCCGTGAACCACGCTGTGGTCCACTGATCGGCTTGTCCAGCACGCAGATTACGGCCCCGCTTCGTGATCAGAAGCCGTTTGAGCCGCCACGTGACGTACCGGTCGATCTGAGTGAACTTGTCGGCGGCGTTGCCGGTGCGAAAGTAGTTGCCCCAGCCGCGCAGGATCGGATTCAATACCGCGATCAGATCGCGGATGTCTCGTCCGACCCGGTTGCGCCCGGTGAGGTCACGAACCTTGGCCCGCACCCGGGCCATGGCCGCCTGGCTGGGCCAGCGGTGCAGGTAATAGCGCACGATACCGCGCTGTTCCCACAGCCGCCCCGACATGCGCGCCCGGAAATGACAACCCAGAAAATCCAGGCCGTCGCGCCCCTCACGCAGGTCGACCACCTTCGTCTTGTCCCACTGCCCTCCAAGAGCTTTCACCATCGGCTTATACCCCTGGTCTTTGCCCGACGCAGGCCAGGCAGACGGGTCTCTCCCGTTTCGAACCAGACTGTGTGCACGTGCCGCCGCCCGTACCCCGAGGAGACCCGCCAGGCTAACCCCGGACCAGGGCCTAGCAGACATGGCCTTCGCCGTGACATGAGCGGCTCGGCTCTCCCGTTGTGGTTCTGACGAGGCTGCAACGTTCGCTTCACGCTACGGCCCGCGCACTTGCTCCCTCCGAAGAGGCTCTTGACACCCCGCTCAGCCCGCCAGATCTCTCCGACGAACCGGGGCCTGCTACCCGGCGCTCCGGTACCCACCGAGACGGGACTTCCACCCGCTAGTCCAGTCCAACTTTCAGGACGCAACATGCGCCGACCCTAGTGGAACCGAACCGTCGCCGCGGCCGTCCTAACCGCATGTTCGCCGACACCGAGGCAATCCGGACCTTCGGTGCCGCCAGTTCGGCACAGGCAGCCGATCTCGCCGCTGTCGCGTCGGCCTTGTCTTCGTTGCCAGGCGCAGACGCCTTCGGTCCCGTCGGCGCCCGCTTTCTGGCAGCGCTGGCAGACGCCGCCACGGAGACGTCCCGCGCAGTGACCGCGCTGGCCGACCGGTTGGCAACGGGAGGCCTGACTGCACATAACTCTGCGGCCGCCTACGAGAGCGCCGACGCACGCACCGGCGCGCTGGTCTCCAGGGTCTACTGATGCCGAGCGCCCTTGTCGCCGCCATGTCGGCGCCGATCCGCGAGGTGCAGTCGCTGGTCGGCGCGGGGTGGTCGAGTGATCCGGCAGGCGATCCGGTCGGCGCGCTGATCGGCGTGCGGGACGCGCTGGCCGACGTGTCGGCGGCGGCACGCCGGGCATGGGCTCGAGCCGAAGCCAACTGGTTCGGCGCAGGCGCGGAAGCGGCCGCACAGTTCGCCGCCGGGACGGTCACGGCCGTTGACGCACTGACCGTGCATGCCGACCGCCTCGGTAGGACGGCGGACACCGCCGCGGCAGCGGTCGCGCGGGCCAGGGAGCGGCTACGAATCATCGTCGAGGACTTCGAGGCCCGCGCCGCCGCGCTAGAGCCCTACCTGGATTCTCCCGGCGTCGTCGAAGGGTTGATGGCCGAGGCACGCAGGTCGATCGCGGCGGCCGTCGCCGTTGTCGACGAGCTTCGTGCGGAGTTGGACGGTCACGCCGCCACCCTGACCGCGGCGCCCGCGCAGTCCTCCCCCGCTGCGACAACACCAGCCGGTTTGACGGGTCCGTCGATACCATCGATGGGCTCGGGCTTCGGCGGCGGCGCACCGTTGAGCCCGCTGTCCGGGATGGACGGTATGTCGAGTTCGGGTGGCCTCGGCGGTCTTGCTGCGTTCTCGCCGCGGGAGGCACCGCAACCCGATGCCGCGGCGTTCGGCGACGGGTTCGCCGTCCGGCTACCCGACGGCAGCACGGCGGCAGCGCCGAACGCCGTGGCGGCCAGCGCGGTTCGGCACGCACTGACGCAACTCGGCGTGCCCTACCAGTGGGGCGGCACCGCACCGGGGGTGGGCCTGGACTGCAGCGGCCTGACTCAATGGGCGTATCACGAAGCGGGGCTGAACATTCCGCGGCTGGCCCAGGAGCAGGACGTCGGCGCCGCCGTGGATGCCGCCTCGTTACGGCCCGGCGATCTGGCGGTGTGGGACGGCCACGTCGCGATGATCGTCGGGCACGGCACCATGATCGAGGCGGGTGATCCCGTTCAGCTGTCGCCGATCCGAACGACCAACGCGGGGCAGGGTTTTCAGGGCTTCTGGCGGCCGACGGCGTGAGTGAGGCTTGGCCTCAGCCCAACGCATGTGTCCCTCAAAGCCCAGAGATGTCGCCATCGCGCGATAGCGGTCCCGGAAATGTGTGTAAGCCGCGGCATCGCCGCAGCCAGATATCGCGCCATCAATGTGCAAATCGTTTGTCTCGTCGAATCGGTGGTGCGCGACGGTCGGCAACAGAAACGAAACCCACCACGTTAGGCGGCGTCTGCTCGGCAACTGACTGTGCGGAGGTCAGGCGGGCGATCGTGGGATGCCCGGCGTCGGCGCGTCCGCGCTCGATTGGCTGTAACCCCTGATCGCACGGCTGGAAGTGACCACTGTCGGTGTACGGATAGCCAAGGGCTCGATGAAAATATCTACCACCTATGTGAGACTCCGCCCTATGTGAGACTCCGCCCGTCGAGCGGACGGCTGACGCATTCGAGGCTCACAGTGTGTCCGTGGTGGTTCCCCCTACGGCGACCACATATGTCCGCGTGAGGACCTCGGACTATTCCAACGCGGCCGGCTCTCTGCCCGGGTTTGACACGCATCGCGGCCCAGCTCGGGGACTGGCTGGCGTGGACGGACGGGCGGAGGGCGGATGGGCGAGGACGGCGGATACCGGTGGTCCGGTTGGCCGTACGGTGCGGATGACGGCGGGCCATACGGCCCTGCTGGACCATGGGGCGACGATATCAGCAAACTCGTGGCGGGGGCTTAGCCGGCCAGGCGATTGACACACACGCCGCGAACGCCGCCACCGGGAACTCCATACCGCGCTGACCAACAGGCCCGCCATCACCATGCCACGGCCGCTGTAGATGCCGCCCCTGATCTGGCCCAGCGCGACGATGCCGCAAATCACGGCCGGCAGCACGATGCCCATGACGCCCAGTACCTGCGTGGCGATCGCGAACCCGCTGACCGGACGCTGCGGTGGGTGTAGGGCAAGGTCACGCCAGCAACCGTAGCGCGGTGTGTGCAACCGGGTGGCACGCCCATTCGCCAGGTCTATAATGCGCGAAATGGGCGGTCCCAGTTCCAAATTCGAGCACGACCTCGACAAGACCCCGGCAAACTTCGTGCCGTTGACTCCGCTGTCGTTCATCGAGCGCGCCGCAGCCGTCTACCCGCGGCGCCTTTCGGTGGTCCATGGCGCGCAGCGCTACACGTGGAAGGAAACGTACTCCCGTGCGCGGCGCCTCGCGTCGGCGCTGTCGCGGCGCGGGGTCGGCGTCGGCGACACCGTGGCGGTGATGCTGCCCAATACGCCGCCCATGTACGAGGCGCATTTCGGCGTCCCGATGTGCGGCGCGGTGCTCAACGCCCTCAACACGCGGCTGGATGCGCAAGCCATCGCCTTCATGCTCGAGCACGGCGAAGCCAAGCTGCTGATCACGGACACGGAGTTCTCCCCCGTGATCGACAAGGTCAAACCGTCAATTCCGGTGATCGACGTTGAGGACGCCGAGTTCGAGGGCGGCACGCGGCTGGGCGACATGGACTATGAAGCCTTCCTGGCGACCGGGGATCCCGAATTCGAGTGGCGCTGGCCGGAAGACGAATGGGAGGCGATCGCCCTCAACTACACGTCGGGTACCACCGGCAACCCGAAGGGGGTCGTCTACCACCACCGCGGCGCGTACCTCAACGCCGTGTGCAACATCGTCACCTGGAGCATGCCGCAGCATGCGGTCTACCTGTGGACGCTGCCGATGTTCCATTGCAACGGCTGGACCTTCCCCTGGACGATGGCGGCCAACGCCGGGACGAACGTGTGCCTGCGCAAAGTCGAAGCGCAGAAGATCTTCGAGCTGATCAAGGCGGAGAAGGTGACGCACTATTGCGGCGCGCCGATCGTGCACTCCATGCTGATCGACGCGCCCGAGGCGCTTAGGCAAGGCATCGATCACAAGGTGCACGGCATGGTGGCCGCGGCGGCGCCGCCGGCGGCGATGATCGAGGGTATGGAGCGGCTGGGATTCGACATCACGCATGTCTACGGCCTGACCGAGGTCTACGGGCCGGCGACGGTCTGCGCCAAACATGACGCGTGGGAGTCGCTCGACGTCTGCGAGCGCGCGCGGCTCAACGGCCGACAGGGCGTGCGCTACCTGATGGAGGACGGGCTGGCGGTGATGGACCCGCAGACGATGCAGCCGGTGCCCGCCGACGGCGAGACCATGGGCGAGATCATGTTTCGCGGCAACATCACTATGAAGGGCTACCTGAAAAACGCGGAGGCGACGCGGGAGGCGTTCAGCGGCGGCTGGTTCCACTCCGGCGACCTGGCCGTGAGGCAGCCCGACGGCTACGTCAAGATCAAGGACCGGTCCAAGGACATCATCATCTCGGGCGGCGAGAACATCTCGTCGCTCGAGGTTGAGGACGTGCTCTACCGTCATCCCGCGGTGCTCGCCGCGGCAGTGGTGGCGATGCCCGACGAGAAGTGGGGTGAAACGCCCTGCGCCTTCGTGGAAACCAGGCCCGACGAACAACTGACCGACAAGGAGATCATCGAGTTCTGTCGGCGCCACCTGGCCTCGTTCAAGGCGCCGCGCGCGGTGGTGTTCGGCGAGCTCCCGAAGACCTCGACCGGAAAGATCCAGAAGTTCGTGCTGCGCGAGAAGGCGAAATCCGCGACGGCGGTCCAGACATGAGCGCGATCCCACAACACGGTCCGTCGATCCTGCTGCGCGAAGACCGCGGCGGCGTCTGCACGCTAACGATGAACCGTCCGCTGCAGATGAATCTCCTTACCACCGAGATGCTCGAGGCGCTGCAGAAAGCTTTCGATTCGCTGATGACCGACAGCAGCATCCGGGTCGTCATCCTGGCGGCGGCGGGCAAGGGCTTCTGCGCCGGGCATGACCTCAAGGAGCTCCGCGCGCTCAAGGAGCTGCCGAGGATCGAGGAGTTGTTCGACCACTGCAGCCGCATGATGCAGACCATTACGTCGCTGCCGCAGCCGGTTATCGCCCGGGTGCAGGGCGCAGCAGCGGCGGCCGGTTGCCAGCTCGTCGCGCAGTGCGACCTGGCGGTGACCTCCGCGGCGGCGAAGTTCACCACACCCGGCGTAACCTGGGGCTTCTTCTGCTCGACCCCGGGCGTGGCGGTCGGCCGCAATGTATTGCGCAAGCGCGCGATGGAGATGCTGCTCACCGGCGACATGGTGGATGCGCACCAGGCGCTCGACTGGGGGCTGGTCAACCGCGTCGTGCCGGCCGAAAATCTCGTCGCGGAGACCGACAGGCTGGCAAGGCAGCTCGCCGAGAAGCCGCCGGTGCAGCTCGCGGCGGGGAAGCGTGCCTTCTATGCGCAGATGGATCTCGGTGTGGCGCAGGCCTACGAGCTCGCGTCGGGGGTGATTGCCGCGAGCTTCGCCCACCAGGAGGGACGGGAAGGCATGGATGCCTTCATCGAGAAGCGCGACCCACCGGGCCGGTCACGGCAGCAACCCTAGCGTCGCGGTTCACCGCCAAGACCGGCACATCGAGCGTCTTGGAACCCAGGTCGTGGCGGGCGCCGGTGACCTCGACGATCTCGCTGGGCGCCGGGATCAGCGCGGCAGCGGCGCGCAACTCGTCGATGGACCCGAACGGGTCTGCTGTGCCGTGCGTGAACCCCGTCGGCACCTTGATGAGCGGCAGATACGGTGCTTCTCTGCCCCGACAGAAACGCTGTCCTGCTCAGCGATCCGTCAGCGGACAGCGATTTCCTGCGACCGGGATCGCCCGCTTGAACATCCCGTCTGTCAATGGCCACCATTTCCGCGCTGCAGCTGCGGCACCATCGTGTCGAGCACGCCGTCATCACGCCAACGAACCACTCCCTGCTTCGTGTGCATCGAAAGTGACGGCATCGTCGGCAATTTCAGTGCGCGGCAACAACCGTGCGCGAATCGCGAAGTTTGTCAGGGGTTTTCAGGACATAGTTGAGCGTGATTATGCCGCTTCTGTAGGTCACCGCAGCCACCCCCGTCGGGGACCCGGATGAGCGGCCCCCACCCCGCATAGGGGTGGAGTTGAGGGCCGGGGGTGTCTGTGGTGGCGTTCTCTGCGACGAATCTGCAGGAAAGAAATGCATCCTTATTGACACCATGATCGAGGCGGGTGATCCCGTTCAGCTGTCGCCGATCCGAACGACCAACGCGGGGCAGGGCTTTCAGGGCTTCTGGCGGCCGACGGCGTGAGTAAGGCTTGGCAGCGCTAAATGGAACCGGCAGCAACACTCAGCGGTCCGAGGTTGACAGTGATTCCACCACTGAAGGGGAAGTCCAACATCAACACCACGGCGACAGACACCGCGGCAAGGAAGGCCCAGGCATACATGAGGTAGGGCGGTTTCACCGTGAGGGCAGACAACCCCACCGTGACCGCCAGCAGTGTCCCGGACAAGACGATGAGCACTATCAGGATTGGCGGCAGCGCTCGCTGCGCTACCGCAGTCACCTTACTTTGGGCGGCGGTCAAAGATGCAGCCGCCGACACCATTCCGTTCGCCTCTGGGTCGGTGTTCTTACCCCCGTAGGCCACTTTGTGCACGCTATTCTGCAGAGTGTCGAAACTCTCGGCGGAGGGCAGCGCACTGAATTCTCCGGCCGCAAGCGCTGGTCCGTCCTTGTCCACCACTGTGTTCAGGTAATTGCGCAGATTGCGGTTGACCTCGTCGGCGCCGGCTTTGTCCTGGATCTCACTCGTCGCCCAAGAAAGTTGCTGCGCTGAGGATGCCTGGAGGTCGACCGCGTCCTGGCCAGCGCCCACCGCCGACCAGGTGATCGTGATCGCAAAGCCGATCAGGAAAGCGAAAGTTGCCCCAAACACGCTGAGCAGCTTGCCGGCGTGTTCCTCGACCTGAGCACGTCGATCCGGCGAAGCCACCCCGCCGAGGCCATATCGGCAACTGGCGCTGACGACGGCGAAGAGCACGAATCCAATGGCGATCGTCAGCCAGGGAGATAGCTCAGACAAATAGGTTCGCACACTTAAGTCCTTCCCTCATCGGCCTCCGCCGTCACCGCGTCATCCACGTCAATATCGTGTCACCGCCGGTCAACCATGTCTGGCATATCGCACTCGGGACGCTGTCAGCCGCTGCTTCCCATCTGCACCCCCATTGATCGTTGGCTGAGGCTGGTGACCCCGTCCAGCGATCGCCGATCCGAACGACGAACGCGGGGCAGGGTTTTCAGGGCTTCTGGCGGCCGTGTCGGGCGGCCTCCTGGGCGAGTTGCACGCGCGAGGTCAGCCCGAGCTTTGTGTACACATAAGTGAGGTGGGTTTGCACGGTGCGGGGTGAGACGAAAAGCCTTGTCGCGATGTCGTTGTTGGCGAGCGCTTCGCTGACCGGTCGTACGATGTCGCGCTCGATGGGCGTGAGCGACGCCCAGCCACTGCTGGGCGTTTACGTTCTCCGCGGCGACGCTGTGCGTAGGCCATCGCTTCATCGGTGGACAACCCCGTGCCCTCAGCCCACAGGGAAACCGCATCCAACGCGTAACGCTGCTTAGCGCACATGCCGCGGAGTTCGGCCAGCACCTTGAATCCCGCTGACGGTCACTGGATTGCTCGGCAACTTGCAGAGCCTCGTCAATCTCCGTCAGCACCGCGTCATCGGCCAGCAGTACCCCAGAGACAACCCAACGCACTTATAGGCGACAAGCGTCGCCTGCGACACAGGGACGCTCGTGCGGGCCGTGGCAAGCGCGCGGTCGAAGTCCTCTGTCCACCCGGCCAGGCCCTCGCTCTCTATGGTTGCGTCGCCGCCGCCAGGGGTGTCGGAGTCTGCGGGGAGTCTGACGCCGAAAACCCACATCTTCACTCATGACGGTGGTTTCGTAGACAACGGCGCTCCCACTGCGCGGGAGTTTGGCTAATCGCCTGAATCGGCGACCGTCGCCGAGGCCTTCATGGGCGAGCAGCGAAGGGAGAGATCGTGTCAAACCTCATCGAAGCTCCGAGACCGTCCCTGTTGTCTGACCAATCGCTGGGCGTAGTCGAGGCAACCGCACCCGTCGTCGCAGCGCACGCCGACGAGATCACCGCACACTTCTATCCACGCATGTTCGCCGCCCATCCCGAGCTGCTGCGAGTGTTCAACCAGGGTAATCAGGCCACCGGCGAGCAGAGCAAAGCCTTGGCCGGCTCGGTTGTCGCGTACGCGGTGCAACTGATCGATCCCAAGGCGCCGTCATTTGATCACGTCATGCGCCGAATCGCCTACAAGCACGTATCCCTGGGCATCCGCCCCGAGCAGTACACAATTGTCGGCGAGCATCTGCTCGCTTCCGTCGCTGAGGTTCTCGGCGACGCCGTCACCCCCGAGATCGCCGCGGCCTGGAGCGAGGTCTATTGGCTGTTCGCGCTCCAGCTGGTCGCCGAGGAAGCACGGCTCTACCAGCAGGCGAACGTGGACCCCTCGCAACCGACTCGGCCCTACCGCGTGGTCCGCCGCATCGAGGAGACCGCCGACGTGATCACTCTCGTCGTCGAACCAGCAGACGGCGGTCCCCTCCCAACGATCGCACCCGGACAGTACGTCTCGGTTTTCGTCGACCTGCCCGACGGTGACCGGCAACCCCGGCAGTACACGGTGTCCTCCACCGCTGTACGGACTCGGCTGCAGATCACCGTACGGCGGGTCCAGGGAACGAAGGGGGCCCCAGACGGCCGCGTTTCCAGCTACCTCCATGATCATGTCAAGCTCGGAGATCTACTCGATGTCAGTGCCCCTGCCGGTGACTTCGTACTGACGCCAACAGACTCGCCGCTGTTGCTGGCCAGCGCTGGTGCGGGTATCACGACTGTGCTGCCCATCGTCGAACAAATCGCTCGTACCCAGCCGCAGCGGAGCGTGATCGTGGCCCACGCTGATCGCAGAGCACAAGATCACGCTCTGCGACACACCGTGCTGCATCTCGGTCGAGAGATCGACGACTTCACTTCTTACACCTGGTACGAAACCGTCGACGAGGGCGACACCCACTCGCGCCAAGGCTTCATGGACTTGACCGACATTCCGCTCCCGAACGACATCCAGGTCTTTACCTGCGGCCCATTGCCGTTCATGCGGCTCGTCAGGTCGACGCTGCTTGACCGTGGCGTGCCGCCGGCCCGAATCCGCTATGAAGTCTTCGGACCCGACCTGTGGGCCGCCCAGTTGTCGCCCGATTCGGGATCCTGACGCGTTGCGTCGCGCTCAGTAGCGGTCGCGCAGCAATCGCTTGTGGAGCTCCTGGACACCCATCGCCGCTAGACAAGCCCGAGCGCGGGGCGACCCTGTTCAACTGTCGCAGCTCCGAACCACCAACGCGGGTCAGGGCTTTCAGGGGTTCTTCCGCCCGACCGGATGACCGTCACGTGGGCAGATGGCTCCACGCATCACGATCGGGTGGCTTGAGGCAACCAGAGGCGCACTCGAAGTCGCGTGCCGACTTGGCGCAGCGACGCTATGCGTGAAGTTGCAAGCCTGACAATGGATCTGCCCGCCGTCAACCGCTAGTGAATCGCGAAGTCGTCGAGCTCGTAGAGGTCCCACTCTCCCGGGATACCCCTCAGGGTCGTCAGTCCGATCGGACGGGTGCTGCGTTCGACCGTACCCAGTGAGGCGACGGTTTCGGCGGTGAGGCGTACACCGCCGTCGATCGCGCTTGCCATCACCCTCGCCGCGACGTGCAGCCCGAGACCATGCAGATCGTCCCCGGAGATGAGGAACGATCCCGTGTGAATCCCGGCACGCACCTCGAGGCCGAGACCGCGGACCCGACCGCGCATCGCGAGTGTGCAGCGACAGGCGTCGACCGCCGACTCAAACAGCGCAAGGGCGCCGTCACCAGTCATCTTGATGAGAGTGCCGTCGTGATGGTCGATTTCCGCGCGAACAGCAGCGTCGTGTTCGCCGAGAAGCCGATCCCACGCATCGTCTCCAAGTCGAGCGGCATGCGCGGTCGATCCGACGATATCGGTTATCAGGACCGTGCCATCGACGCGCAGACCCTCCGCCTGCTCCCGCTTTAACTCGAGCTCCTCCCGGTCCAATAGCCGGCCAGCTGCCTCCATCAGGAAGTCGAGCAGGAGGTCGCGCGACTCCCGTGGCCGATCTCGGTGGTGCAGGTGACCGGCTCCGGCGATGAGCCGGAGCCGCGCACCGGGGATGCGCCTCGTCATTCGTTTAGCGTTCAACGGTGAGACGAAACGGTCCTTCTCGCCATGCATGACCAACGTCGGCTGCCGGATCGTGTGCAGCCGGCGCAGACTGCTGTAGCGCAGTTGCGCGGTCAGCTGGCGCCTGATCGCTGGCTTGTTTCGCGGCGCACGGGCGTGACCCGGGAACCGCCCATCGGTTTCGGGGATTGGCGTCGCCGACAGGAAGGGCGCCGTCGCACGAACGAGATCTTCCGGATCCTTCCGCGACAGGAGCAGTGGGAGGAGCCGCACTGCGCGACTGAGGGGCGGACCACCGGCCCAGGTGGCACCTAGCACCAGCGAGAGCACCCGCTCCGGGTACCGGATGGCCAGCTCCTGCGCGATCTGGCCGCCCATCGATGCGCCGTAAACGTGCGCGCTTGGCATCCCCGCGGCGTCCATGACCGCGGCGACGTCGTCCGCCATTTGCTCGATGCTGAAAGCCTCATCAGGGGCGTCGGACAGGCCCGCGCCGCGGTTATCTAGACGCAGAACGCGAAATCCCCGCAGCTCGGGCAGCAGGTCGTCCCAGAACGACAGGTCGAACGCGGTCCCCGCGATCAAAACGAGAGGCTCACCCTCGCCGTCGACCTCGTAGTGGATGCGGGCTCGTGCCGCGACGCAGTGCGGCATCGTGTGAGCGTACGCCCACTTCCCTCACGAATGACGCTTCCGGCAATCCACGTCCCGCTCGAGCAGCAGTCGCTATTCCAGCTGCGCTTGGTTCATCGTTGACAACGGTGACAACGGTTCTGAGCGTTGACTGAGGCGGGCGAACCCGTCCAACGTTCGCCGCGACGCACCATGAACGCCGACCGCGCCATCACGGCGGCGTCGTCCTAGGACACCAGTACCAGTTTTCCTGTCGCCGCCCTCCGCTCGAGTAACTCATGAGCGCGACGCGCATCGGACAGCGGCAGGCGCTCGGCGACAACCGGATGTATCTTGCCGTCTCTCAACAGCTGCAGTAACGCGCGGAAGTCCTCCCAGTACCAATCCTGGTGGGGGATGCGCATTTTCTGGATTCGGTAGGCGCGCACGCGCCGCCGGGCCGAGAGAAGTCCCCAGAGCGCGACGAGTGCGGTTCCCCCGTACCACTCGAATACTCCGGGCCAATTCTTATGCCCGCGCACGATGGTGTTCTGGCGGCCGTAGATCACCAGCCTTCCACCTGGCCGCAACGCGCGGAATGAGCGAAGCGCCATCGAGCCGCCGAACGGATCGAGGGCGATGTCCACCCCATCTCCGGTCAGCTCACGCACCCGCGCCAGAAAATCCTCGTGTTGGTAGTCGATGGCGACGGCACCCAGTCGCTCGACCGCGGCGCGGTCGTCGGCCGAAGCTGTTCCGTAGACGTGCAGTCCTGCCGCCGCCGCCAGCTCGAGGACCGCGGTGCCAACCCTGCCTGCCGCGCCATGCACGAGGACCGTCTCGCCGCGCTCCGCCTTCGCCGCGCGGTGAAGCATCTGGTAGGCGGTCATGTAGATGAAGACGAGGCTCAGGACCTCGCCGGGATCGATGTCTTCGGGCACGGGAACCGCGTATTGCTCTGGTACGCAAACGCTCTCCGCGTTGGCGCCCCACTGCGTGAGTGCGCCGACCCGGTCGCCCACCTGCGACCTCGAGCAGTCCGGGCCGAGTTCGGCGATGACGCCGACGAGCTCGTAGCCAGGGGTGAATGGCGGCTTCGGGCCACCGAGATATGTGCCGGCGCGCATCTGCGCATCGCTGAGCGACACGCCCGACGCCAAGACCCGGATGCGAACTTCGCCCGGACCCGGTCTGGGGTTGCTCTCTTCCACAACGCTGACAACTTCCGGCCCACCGAAATGATCGATGATTACGCGCTTCATGAGATGACCTCCTCTATGGCGGGCGAGATGCACGACGAGATCTGCTGCCTGTAAGGGGGATCGGGCAGCGTTGTCTTTGCATCAGGAACGGGCGAGGGCGTGCCTACCTACATCGCCACTGGGGCGACCTGCAACCCCCAGTCATCGGGACAAAGAACGTCGACGGGCATTGACCGCCTCCTGCCGCGCTCACGAAGTCTGCAAACTGGCATCTCCACCATTGGCCTGCCGGGAGCGTCTGCGGTAGTGACTGAAGTCCTCGCTGCGACCGCCATTCGTCACTTACCTGCTGGTCGGCTACGGGCGGATGCCGCTCGGCCAGGCGCTGCTGCGCGGCGGGATGCTGGCGTGGGGGCGTCGTCCATGGCTCGGACTGCGCATCAAGGACCTGTTCTTCAATGCGTGACGCCACTCATCGCGGCGATCTCTTCAACGACCATATGCACCCTATTGATCACTGGCTGAGGCGGGCGACCGAGTACCGCTGTGGCCGATTCGGAGAACCCACGCCGGTGGGGGTTTTCAGGGCTCCCTAGGCGGTCAACTAAAACCTCAACGTCACTCCGATGAGCGCGATGGCGCCGAGGCCGGCGATCAGCGCCGCGATCAACCCGGCGATGGAGAACGGCATTGCTCCGTAATCCGCTTGCAGCGCTGTGATATCCCGGCGATGCTGAATCCAGGCCAACACGAGCGCGATGAGTCCGATGAGAATCATTGCCAAGCCGACAATTTGGGGGCTGACGAATGGCGCGCGCAGCCGCTCCGACGTGGCGAGATAGCGGAATATCTGATAGATCGTGAACCCGAACGCGATCAACGACGCGCAGGTGCGGATCCACGCCATCAGCGTTCGCTCATGAGCCAGGCGAGTGCGTTGGACGGCAAGTCGAGTGTTTGCGTCAGGCGGCGGGTCTGTCATGGCCCTCTCTCGACACTGGCGACGACATCGCAGTAACTGACGAATAGGAAAAAATCGAGACTACTATGCGGCCGTGGGCGTTCAGAAGGCGGCGCCAACCGCGTCGTCGCGTCCCCGGCATTCGGCCTTGAAAGGGCTGCACAGTGAGCGAGAAGCCAAACATTCTCATTATTTGGGGTGACGACATTGGCCAGAGCAACCTGAGTTGCTACAGCAAGGGCCTGATGGGGTACCGCACCCCCAACATCGACCGTATTGCGAGGGAGGGCGTCCTCTTCACCGACTACTACGGGGAGCAGAGTTGCACCGCCGGACGGGCGGCCTTCATCACCGGCCAGAACCCGTATCGCACCGGCCTCACCAAAGTCGGCATGCCGGGAGCCCCGCTGGGACTACAAGCCGAAGACCCGACCATTGCGACAGCGCTGAAGGCACAGGGGTATGCCACCGGCCAGTTCGGCAAGAATCATCTCGGCGACCGCGACGAGTTCTTACCCACTATGCACGGATTCGACGAGTTCTTCGGCAACCTGTACCACCTCAACGCCGAGGAAGAACCCGAGAACGTCGACTATCCGAAGGATCCGGAGTTCCGAAAGAAGTTCGGGCCACGCGGTGTGCTGCACACCTGGGCGAACGGCGACGGTTCACAACGCATTGAGGACACCGGTCCGCTCACCAGGAAGCGGATGGAGACGTGCGACGAGGAGTTTCGCGACGCCGCAATCGATTTCATAAAGCGCCAGCATGAGGCTGAAACGCCCTTCTTCGTGTGGTTCAACTCGACCCACATGCACTTCCGCACGCATCCCAAGCCGGAGAGCATCGGCCGGGCGGGGCAGTGGCAGTCCGAGTACCACGACACGATGATGGATCACGATGACATCGTGGGCGATCTGCTGACCACACTGGACGAACTCGGCATCGCCGACAACACAATCGTCATGTACTCCACCGACAACGGCCCGCACATGAACAGCTGGCCCGACGCCGGTATGACACCGTTCCGCAATGAGAAGAACTCCAATTGGGAAGGCGCTTACCGCGTCCCGGCCTTGGTGCGTTGGCCGGGGCATGTTCCTGCCGGCACCGTCTTGAATGGAATCGTCAGTCACAACGACTGGTTCGTCACATTGCTTGCGGCGGCGGGGGACGACAACATCGCCGAAAGGCTCCGTGCGGGAACCGATCTCAACGGCACCACCTTTAAGGTGCACCTCGACGGGCACAATCAGTTGGACTACATCACCGGCGCCGCCGACGAGAGCCCGCGTAAGCACTTCTTCTATGTTTCGGATGATGGTGACCTGACCGCGCTGCGCTACGCCAACTGGAAGATCGTCTTCATGGAGCAGCGGGTGACGGGAACCCTGAAGATCTGGCTCGAACCGTATGTCGTGCTTCGCGGACCGAAGTTGTTCAACCTGCGCACGGACCCGTACGAGCGGGCGGACATCACGTCAAACACCTATTTCGACTGGATGCTGGACCGGGTCTTCGTATTCACCCCCGCGCAGGCCTATGTCGGGCAAATGTTGCAGACGCTCGTCGAGTTCCCGCAGCGGCAGAAGTCGGCGAGTTTCAACCTCGAGCAGGTGTTGGCGAAATTGCAGGCAGGCGTGCCCGACTCTTGAGAACGAAGGCGTGATCAGCCGAGTTCGTAGATTTCGCGCGAGACACGGAAGTAGTGACCCGTGCTGCTGTCGGTGCAGGTCATCCCCGTGGACTCGCTGTCGCACGTGAGCGTCCCGACGGACTGCGTCTGGCCGTATCCGAGAGTCCGTTCCGCGGTGGGAAACTCCTGGTGGTAGCAACCGAAGCCAGCGTCGCCGCCCTGGGTGAGGTAGAACCGGTCGCCCCAGTTCAGAGGGCAGTCCGGCGACCGCGGTGGTGCCGCCCACGTGTGGTCGACGACCTCACAGCGGGCGCCGGTCTCGCCTCCGGAGGCGTACATCATGCAGTTGATGTTGCCCGAGGGTGACTGGAAAGTGCTGTGCGACGCCTCCTGCGCCACCGTGGTCGGCACTGGCACTGGCACTGGTACCGGCGGGGCCGGGGCAGGCGTCACAGTCACCGTCACGGTCGGTACAGGCGATGGCGTGGATGCCGCCGGGGTTGGTTGCGACTGCGAGGCGGCGGTCGAACTGACTGTCGACGAGCACCCAGCCAGCGCCAGCGCCGCCAGCGCGACGAGCCATGCGTGGCTCCGCCATATGCCCGCCCGTGTCTCCGTCATGCGATAAGGGTCCTGCAACGGCCTTGGAGGATTCTTGACGCGTCCGCACTTATGGCATCGCCGCGGCCCAGTCCATATGCCCTTCAAAACCAAACGATGTCGCCATCACGCGATACCGATCCCTGCGGTCGCGGTAGACGGTCTCGTCGTCGCGAGCCATGGCGATCAGCGCGCGCAGCCGCAGCAGCCAGATGTCGCGCACCACCCCACTGACGTTGTCGGGGAGTTTCGCCAGATCATCGATGACGCCCTGAGCCTCGGTCAGGTCACCGTCGGCGCCACGCTTCAGCAGCGCTTCGGCCAACACCGCTGAGCCCCAAATACCTTGCACAACTTGCTCTTCCCGCAACAGAGCATCGACGGCCTGACGCATCGAGTCAATAGCCTCGACGTAATCCCCACTGCGGACTCGCTCACGCGCCGAATACAAATCCACCCTAGGAATATTGATCCGGAAGTACCTTTCTTGCAGGCACATGTCGCGGATCTCCGCCAACATCTTCATAGCGCGCTCGCGTTCAGCGGGTGAGTCACGCTCCGTGAGCGCGCGGACTAGCGTGAATTTCACGTTGCCGACCGATGTGTCCTCCCCCGTTGCTTCGGCAATCCGCAGTGCGCCCTCGAGTTCGCGCAGCACGGTGTCGTCGACGCGCAACACCCCGTGAGGAATCGAGTCGAGGTACGCCCACGAAACGACCGCGGGGTGGGTGATCGGATCAGCAGTTCGTGCCATCGCGACGGCATCCTCGAGATCCTCTCGCCATCCGCCATGGCCGAGCCGCCATCGAGCAATCCCGCGAAACACCAACGCCAGCGCGATGAGCGGCGATGGACTGATCTGGGAATTCTGCTTGATCGATTCCCCACCGGCCCACTCGATAACGCTCTGCGCCCAGCTAAGGGTTTCGGTCGAATGACCAGTTTCGTTGAAAACGGAGGCCGCTGCCGTTGCCGCGCCGATGGTGGAGGTCGGATCGCCAACAGTCTTGAGCAACGCCATCTGTTCAGAGGCAAGTTGGGAGGCCTCGCGCATGCGTCCGTGGAATCCATGCTGAAGTGACAATGCCGTCAAGCCAATCGCCAGCGAGGCGTTGTCACCCACGCGTGTACACAGCTCGCGCAGCTCCTGGACAAGCCTTGGAACGTCCGCGTGAACTCCGCGCCACGCGCTGCCGCATAACTTGGTGCGCGGGGCGATGCGCATCGCAGTGAGATTGGGTTCGGAGTCAGGCAGACTGTCGGCGATCTGGCGGGCACGTTCCCAGCTGGCGCGCGCTGCGGCGATATCGCGCCTCGTCGACCAGGCCCCCGCACGCATGTGCCAGCGATATGCTTCGCGCACGTCGCCGGCGGCCTCCAGGTGCTCGGCGACGAGCGCCGCACTCTCGTCGACGGACTCCGGATCGCTGGTTTGGATGGTGGCGGCCAGACGGCGATGCCATTCGGATCGATCGGACTTGAGTTGCGACTCGTAGGCCACCGCGCGGATCAGGGGATGGTGGAATGCATACTCCGCTGTAGGGGTGAACCTCACCTGGTAGATCAGCTCCGCCCGCAGCAGGTCATCGAGCGCAGGCTCGACTTCCAGCTGCGCGAGAAGGTCACTGCCGAAACGTAATCCGATCACGGCCGCCGCATTAAGCGTGCGCTTGGCCGCGGGGTCGAGCCGGTCGATGCGTGCGCCGATGGTGGCCTGCACCGTGCCGGGCACGCTGACTTCGGTGACGTCCGCCTGACAGACATAGCCCCCACGCTCTCCGTCGAGCACCCCCCGCTGGGCCAGCTCGCGGACCATTTCCTCGGCGAAGAACGGGTTTCCGCCGACCCGGGGAACGACCGTCGCGGCCAGCTTGTCGACGGACGGATCGGGCCCGAGCAACTCGCCGATCAACGAAGAGGTTTCAGAATCCGTCAGCGGGGTGAGCGCTATCGTCTGCGCACCGTGCACCCGGGTGAGCGCGCCTTCGTACTCGGGACGGTAGGTGATGAGCGACATCGCCGGCGTTTGGCCAATCACGGCGAGTATGTCGGCCATCATCGACTCGCTGCCCTGGTCGATCCAATGCACGTCCTCCATGACGTAGAGAATCGGTTCGGTGCGGGCCAGATTCGCCGTGTTGATCAAGGCCGCGAGCCGCCGCCGCCTGGCGTCCGGATCGATCCTGGGCAGCGTCACCGCCGGATCGGCGATGCCCAGCAGGTCGTCGAGAATCAAGAGGTCGTCACGGTCGGCGTCGGGAAGCTGGCTTCGAAGCCGCGCTCGCGCGGCCGCGTCGTCGAGACCGCCCACCCGGGTCGCAGTGCGGAACAACCGCGCCACGGCATGGAACGGGATCTGGCTCGCGTGGGATTCGCAATATGTGGAAAAGACTCTGACGCCGCGGCTTTTGGCGACCTCGAGCGCCTCACGGACGAGCCTGCTCTTCCCGATCCCCGGCGGCCCGACGACACCTACCACCGACCCGCGGCCGGCTATCGCGCGCTCGAGAAGTCCAGTCACGGTGTGCAGTTCCAACCCGCGTCCTACAAGGGTCGACTGCGCAGGCCCGGTCCGCTCACGCTCGGAAGCCACCCCAAGCAGGCGGCGGGCAGGCACGGGCGCGTCGGCACCCTTGATCGCCACCATCTCCGGTTCGCCGAGAATGGCTGCACGCCCGACGAGTTGCGCGGTCGAATCGCTGAGCATGACCCCGCCTGGCGGCGCTGCGGACTCCATGCGTTGCGCCATCCCGACCTGCTCGCCGACAGCGGTGTAACCAATTGCGGCGGAACCGAATTCACCAGCTATCACTTGGCCCGAATTCAGCCCTATCCGCAGGCGGAGGCTGACACCATCCCGCCGATCGATGTCGGCGGCCATATCCTGGACTTCCCGTTGGATCTCCAAGGCGGCCAGACAGGCGCGTAAGGCGTGATCCTCGAGCGCGACGGGCGCTCCGAACACCGCCATGATGCCGTCGCCGGTGAATTGGTCCACCGTGGCGCCGTAGCGCTGGACCACCGCCATCGCGCGATTGACCAATTCCGTCATGATCTCGCGGAGCCGTTCGGTGCCGACCACAGCCGCGATGCTCATCGAGTGCACCACGTCCGCGAAGAGCACCGTGACCTGTTTGTACTCGGCATGGGTATCAGCCGCGGCCACCGGCGAGCCGCAGCCATGACAGAACCGAGCGTTCTCCAGGGGCTCGGTGCCACACGTCCGGCACGCCGTCACGGCCGTCATCCGACCCTCCCCCACCCCACGCTCCGGAGTTCATCCAGGATAGGGCGCTGAGCACCCGGAAAGGCCGCTAATCGGAGGGGTACAGCGGGGGCACCGCAGATGCCTGTGCGACAGCCAACCAGGGGCCGTCGTTAGGCTGTGCGCCATGGCTGCTGACATCGTGCCGATCAGGCTTGGGCTGACCAAGGGCGACCTGTACACATTGTGGGCTCCACGCTGGCGCGATGCCGGCGACGAGTGGGAGGCGTTCCTCGGCAAGGACGAGGACCTGTACGCGTTCGAATCCGTCGCCGACCTGATCGCGTTCGTCAGGACCAACACGGACAACGACCTGACCGACCATCCGGCTTGGGAAAAGCTGACCGAAGCCAACGCGCATACATTCGACCCGGCCGACGATCGCCAATACGACCTCGTCAGCCTCGAGGAGCTGGTCGCCGAGAAGCCCAGCGAGGAGACCGTCAAGGACTTGCACCGCACACTGGTGATCGCGTCGAGCATCGGATCGGTGTGCGAGATGCCCGCGGTCACCAAGTTCTTCAACGGCAACCCGGTGCTCGGGACCGTCGGCGGCGGCATCGACGCGTTCGCCGGACGGCCCGGCCGCAAGCGCTGGGCCGAGATCGAGACGGTGATCGGCCGCGGCTGGGACAACGTCGTCGACGCAATCGACGAGATCGTCACCATTCCTGACGTCGACAAGGCCGCCTCGGAGAAGGCCGAGGCCGAGCTGGCCGAGCCGGCACCCGAACCCGAGGAAGTCGAGGAGGTCGAGGAGACAGAAGCCGACGACGTCGTGATCGACGACGTCGTGGACACCGACGAAGAAGCCGATGCCCTCGCTGCGCATGCGCAGGACCAGGTGCTGGGCAGCGACGAGGACTTCTGGCACAAGGTCGGCATCGATCCCGTGCGGATGATGACCAGCGGCGGCACGTACTACACCTTGCGGTGTTACCTCGACGACCAACCAATCTTCTTGGGCCGCAACGGACGTGTCAGCGTATTCAGCTCGCGCGGAACCTTGGCGCGCTATCTGGCGGACGAACACGACCACGACCTGTCCGACCTGGCGACCTATGACGACATTCGGACGGCGGCCACCGACGGCTCACTTCAGGTCAACGTCAGCGACGACAACGTCTACGTGTTGACCGGCATCGCAGACGACCTCGCCGACGGCCCTGACGCGATCGACCGGGACCAACTCGAGCTCGCCGTCGAATTGCTCAGGGATGTAGGCGAATACGCCGAGGACACCATCGTCGACGAGGCCCTGGACGCCGATCAGCCGCTGGGTCGGGTGGTGGCGCATGTACTCGACCCGGACACCGTACAGCGGCCGAGCCCGCCGTACGCCAAGGCCGTCGAGCAGTGGGAGGCGTTGGAGGCGTTCGTCGAGTCGCGGCTGCGCCAGGAGTAGCGCTACAGCTCCGTTGCCTTCGGATGCCGTGGCTCGTAGAGGCCGAGGTGGCCGCCGCCCGGCAGTTGGATGCTGGTCAACAAGCCCCAGCCCTGATCGGTGACCGGGCCGCAGCTGACGCCTTTGGCCACGAGTTGTTCGACCGTGGCGGCCACGTCGTCGCACATCAGATACAACTCGTGCGACGGCGAGTCCGCGGGATGGACCGCCACCTCGCAGGGCGGCAGCTTGAAGATCAGCCAGCCGCCGCCCGCGTCGACGTTCGGGTACTCCAGCACGTCGCGGAAGAACGCCCGGTCGGCGTCGGCGTCGCGGCTGTACACGATCACATGAGCGCCGGTGATCACGCGCTCACGATACGTCGCGATGAGTTCGCGGCCCCGCCGCGGTCTGCACCGGTATGACCCTGCCTACCTCCCCCACCGTCGGTGCCGTCACCGTCCCCGGCGCCCGCCTGCACTACGAGATCAGGGGCGGAAGTGGCCCCTTGGTGCTCCTCATCGGCTCCCCCATGGCCTCGGCGGAGTTCGCACCGCTGGCCGACGCGCTGGCGGGCGACCGCACCGTCGTCACCTATGACCCGCGCGGTTATGCGAACAGCCCGGTCGACGACCCCGACGCGCAGTCCGCAGTCGAGCAACGCGCCGACGACGTCAAGGCGATCCTCGGCGACCTCTGTGCCGAGTCGGCCGACGTGTTCGGGTCGAGTGGAGGGGCGGTGACGGGCCTGGCGTTGGTCGCCCGCCATCCGGGATGCGTGCGCACACTCATCGCACATGAGCCGCCTCTGCTGGAATTGCTGCCCGATGCCGCCGAGCAGCGCGCGCACACCGAGGCCATCGTCGACACGTTCCGCCGTGACGGGTTCGGGGCCGCGTGGATGCACTTCATGCGCAACGCCGGATACGACGTGTCACCCGACGATGCGCCGTCGGGTCCGGCCGAACCGTCCGAGGATGAGGTGCGCCAGGCCGCCCGGTTCTTCGAGATCGACCTACTTCCGACAACCAGATACCGGCCCGACGTCGACGGGCTGAAGAACAGCCCGTCGCGCGTGATGATCGGCATCGGCGCCGACTCCGGCCGCCTGCTCACCTACCGTACGTCGGTCGCGCTCGCCGAACTGCTCGGCACCACGCCGGTCGAGTTCCCTGGTGATCACGGCGGATTCCTTGGCGCACCAAGCGAATTCGCGGACACCCTGCGCAGCATGCTCAGCTAACAACCGCGAGCGCGTAGAAAGGGAAAGCTAGCCGGTTAGCCGACGAGTACGGCGAAGCGCGGCTTGATCACGTCGTCGATGATGGCCAGCCGCTCGTCGAACGAGATGAACGCCGACTTCATCGCGTTGATGGTGAACCGCTGCAGGTCGCTCCAGCCATAGCCAAACGCCTCGACCAGCCGCAGCATCTCCAGACTCATCGTGGTGTCGCTCATCAGCCGGTTGTCGGTGTTGACGGTGACGCGGAACCGTAGCCGGGCCAGCAGATCGAACGGATGCTCGGCGATGGAGCCGACCGCGCCGGTCTGCACGTTGGAGCTCGGACACATCTCGAACGGAATTCGCTTGTCCCGCAACAGCGCAGCCAGCTTTCCGAGCTGCGCGGTGCCGTCGGGGCCGACCGTGATGTCGTCGGCGATCCGCACGCCGTGGCCGAGCCGGTCGGCGCCGCAGAATGCGATGGCCTCATGGATGGACGGCAGACCGAACGCCTCACCGGCGTGAATGGTGAAGCGGGCGTTGTTGCTTCGCATGTACTCGAACGCGTCGAGATGCCGCGTCGGCGGGTACCCGGCCTCCGCACCTGCGATGTCGAAGCCGACGACGCCCTTGTCCCGGAAGCGGATCGCCAGCTCGGCGATCTCGAGGGACCGCGCCGCGTGCCGCATCGCGGTGACGAGACAGCGCACGGTGATGCCGCGACCCTCGGCGCTGGCGGCCTTCTCGCCATCGGCGAAGCCGGCCAACACGGCGTCGACGACGGCGTCGAGTGACAGCCCGCGGTCGATGTGCAGTTCGGGTGCGAACCGGATCTCGGCGTAGACGACGTTGTCGGCCGCCAGGTCCTCGACACACTCGTAGGCGACCCGGTGCAGCGCCTCCGGCGTCTGCATCACGCCGACGGTGTGGGCGAACGGTTCGAGGTAGCGTTCCAACGATCCGCTGTGCGCGGCCGTGCGGAACCACGTCGCGAGTTCGTCGACGTCGTTGGCGGGAACCTCGTCGTAGCCGTTGGTCTCGGCGAGCTCCAGCACGGTCGCCGGTCGCAGCCCGCCGTCGAGGTGGTCGTGCAGCAGCGCCTTCGGGGCCCGGCGGATCGACTCGAGGGTGAGCGGTGTGGTCATCTGTTTTTCCGCTCCTCGCGTGCGCTGGACGTAATCCGATCGATGATCAGCGGGCGATGTTTCGGCGCGGTGTCGCCGACACTCCACGCGCCGTCCAGTTCGGCCATGGCGGCCTCGAATCGCTCCGGGGTGTCGGTGTAGAGGGTGAACAACGCCTCACCGGCGGCGACGGGTTCGCCGGGGCGACGGTGGATGCGCAGCCCAGCGCCGAACTGCACCCGCTCACCTGGGACGGAGCGGCCCGCGCCGAGCCGCCACACCGTCAGTCCCACCGCCATCGCGTCGATGAGTCCCATCGTGCCATCGCGCGGCGCGGGGATGGTCTCGGAATACGCACCGCTCGGCAGCGGTCGGGACAAGTCGCCGCCTTGCGCGGCGACCAGCTCACGGAACCGGTCCATCGCCGAGCCGTCCTTGAGGGTCTCGGCGGGGTCGATACCGTCGAGCCCGGCGGCGTCGAGCATCTCGCCCGCCAGCGCCAGCGTTAGCTCCACCACATCGGCCGGCCCTCCGCCCGCCAGCACCTCCAACGATTCCTCGACCTCGACGGCGTTGCCGACGGTGCGGCCCAGCGGCGTCTCCATATCGGTCAGCAGGGCGCGGGTCACCAGCCCCTCCGCGGTGCCCAGCTCCACCATCGTGCTGGCGAGCTCGCGGGATTCTGCCTCCGTCGCCAGGAACGCGCCACTGCCGACCTTGCTGTCGAGCACCAGTGCCCGGGTGCCCTCGGCAATCTTCTTGCTCATCACGGAGCTGGCGATCAGCGGCAGCGACTCGGTGGTGGCGGTGACATCGCGCAGCGCATAGATCTTGCGATCGGCGGGAGCCAGCTCGCCTGCCGCGAAGATCGCCGCGCCGAGGTCGCAAAGCTGTTGGCGAATTTGGGCTTTGGAGATCTCGGCGGTGAAACCCGGGATGGACTCCAGCTTGTCGAGGGTCCCGCCGGTGTGGCCGAGGCCGCGCCCCGCGGCCTGTGGCACCGCTCCCCCGCATGCCATCACGACGGGCACCAGTGGAATGGTGATCTTGTCGCCGACGCCTCCGGTGGAATGTTTGTCCACCAACGCCAATGGTTTGCCGTCACGCCGCAAGTCCATGAAGTCCAGCCGCTCACCGGAGTCGACCATGGCGGCCGTCCAGCGCGCGATTTCGGCGCCAGTCATGCCTTTCAAGAAGATGGCCATCAACAACGCGGACATCTGCTCGTCGGCGACCCGGCCATGGGTATAGCCGTCGATCACCCAGTCGATCGCCGCATCCGACAACGCCCCGCCGTCGCGCTTGGTCCGGATGACGGTCGGGGCGTCGAATGTGAAGTCGTTGACGTGCTCCTGACCAATCCTGCTGTCGCCGCTCGTTCCGGCGCGTCTAGGCCGCGGTCGAGGTGCTTCCTGCTTCATCGCCTCGAACCTCCCTGATGGGAGGACTTACCGAGGCTCCACCGGCGTTTAATCTCTCCGCCCGCCCGGCGGCGAGAACGTTCTTGGCGGCGTTGTGATCCCGGTCGTGGACTGCGGAACACGCCGGACACTGCCAAACTCTGGTCCGCAGTGCCAGCTCGTCCAGCACGTGACCGCAGCCGCTGCAGGTCTTGCTGGATGCCAACCAGCGCGAGACCCGATGCAAGGACCGGCCGTATCGATCGGACTTCTCGCCAACTATTTTCACGAACTGCGACCAGCCAGCGTCGTTGATCGCACGTGCCAACCGACGATTGCAGACCATTCCCGCGATGTTTAGGTCCTCGACGTAGATCGCTTGGTTCTCGCGAACCAACGTCAGGGCCTCCTTGTGGTGATGGTCTCGTCGACACCGCGCCACCTTGCCGTGCTGAATGGCTACCTTCCGCCTCGCTTTGTCCCTGTTCTTCGACGCCTTCCGTCGGCGGCACATCTCCCGCTGCAGTTGCGCGAGCTTGCGCGATTTGCGTTGCAAATATCTCGGGTTGCTCACATCGACGCATCCGCCAGATGTATCTGCGATCGACGCCAATCGCGTGATTCCTAAATCGACTCCGGCTTCCCGCCCCACTGTCGGTAACGGGAAACTCGGCACCTCGACGACAAAGGTCGCGTAATGATGCCCATCGGGCTCGCGAATGATGGTGACCGACGACGGTTCGCTCGGTAATGCGCGTGACCAGCGCACTGCCACCCCACCGATCTTGGCAATCTCCAATCGACCGTTGGGACGGATCCGAAATCCATTGCGGGTCAAGCGAAACGACTGTCGATTGGTCTTTCTGCGTTTGAACCTCGGCGGCCCGACCTGGCGGCCCTTCCGCTTTCCTGTTACCGAATTGAAGAAGTTTCGAAAGGCCCGCCGGGCGTCGTTCACCGACTGAACCAGGGCAACACTTGGCACCTCGCGCAACCAGCCGCGTTCGGCGGTGGTCTTGGCGACTGTTAACACCTGTTGCTGGATCTCGGTATCCGACAGAACGACCCCAGCGCGATGGGCTTCCTGACGCAACCGCACGGCGTCGTTGAACACCACCCGGCAACACCCGAATATTCGACTCAGCTTCTTCTGTTGCGCCGGCGTCGGTTCGATCCGGTAGCGATAGCGCATCTGCACACCGACACCGTAAAGCCAGCGACCGACAAATATGACCCCCATCACTCACGCTTGCTCCAAAGGCCAGAGTTTCTAAATGCATAGACGTGCGTCGAGTTTGAACCTTGCTGAAGTCGGTCAGGGCGTTTCCTCGTGTGCCTGGTCGTCTCGGCGGGCCAGGTCCTGCGGTCCGAACGCGTCAGGAAGCAGCTCGCTCAGCGGTCGCGGACCCAACGGGTGGTCGATCAGAAGATCGGGGCCGCCGTGCTCCATCAACACCTGCCGACAGCGCCCGCACGGCATCAAAACGTCGCCCGCCACGTCCACACACGACAGCGCGATCAGCCTGCCGCCACCGCTGGAATGCAGTGCGCAGACCACAGCGCACTCGGCACAGAGACCAAGGCCATATGAGACATTTTCCACATTGCAGCCGGCCACCATCCGGTGGTCGTCGACCAGCGCCGCCGCCCCCACCGAGAACCCCGAATATGGGGCATATGCTTGGGCTGCGGCCTCAGTTGCCTTGTGCCGCAACATCTTCCAGTCGATATCGGATGTCATGTCAACCTCACCGGGGCCGAATCTGAATCCATTCCGAAGCCGCGCGTCGAGAACGTCTACCGGAATAGGTAACCCTAACTTTCGCGTTTTTGACCATGTGGACGGCTAAACCGTAGTTCGTTTAGCAGTACAAGTGGGTTTAGAGTCGCCCCGAGGTTTGGGCACGTTCTCAGCCGCGACTGAATGTTTTCGCCGCGGCGGCTCCGAGCCCAAGCGTCCACCGATGGCGTTGGAGGCCAGATGAGTACTGCGACATCCGCGGACCCGGCAGTGCCGGCACCGCTACCTCATCCGTTGCGCAGACGTTCCCTTTATCGCGGTGATCCCGGCATGTGGTCCTGGGTGCTGCACCGGATCACGGGAGCCACCATCTTCTTCTTCCTGCTCGTGCACGTGCTCGACACCGCGCTCGTGCGGGTCAGCCCGGAGGCCTACAACGAGGTCATCAACACCTACAAGACCCCGATCGTCGGGTTGATGGAGATGGGCTTGGTCGCCGCGGTGCTCTACCACGCCCTCAACGGCATCCGCGTCATCCTGATCGACTTCTGGCAGCACGGTCCGAAGTACCAGCGGCTGATGCTGTGGATCGTCATCGGCGTCTGGCTCGCCGTGGTGATCCCGGCGCTCGGCGTGCTCGGCATGCACATGGCGGAGCGATTCCTATGACCGAAGCATGGACACCCCACCACCGCGAGGGCCGGCTGGCTCCCGTTCAGGAGAAAGAGCACGACCGTCCGGCCAGCCTGGACCATCCGCGCGCGCCGCGACGCCCGAGGGGCATCCCGTACTTCGAGAAGTATGCATGGCTGTTCATGCGCTTCTCCGGTGTCGCGCTGGTGGTGCTGGCGCTCGGGCACCTGTTCATCGGGCTGATCTGGGACAACGGCGTGTACCGCATCGACTTCAACTACGTCGCCGAGCGCTGGGCCTCACCGTTCTGGCAGATCTGGGACATGGCCCTGCTGTGGCTGGCGATGGTGCACGGCGCCAACGGCATGCGCACCATCATCGGCGACTACGCGCGCAAGAACGTCACCAGGTTCTATCTGAACTCGCTGTTGTTGTTGGTGACTGGCTTCACGCTGGTGTTGGGCACCTATGTGCTGGTGACGTTCGACGCGAGCGTTTCGTGACGGGGAGCTGATCAATGATCGTTGAACATCGCTACGACGTCGTGATCGTCGGTGCCGGCGGCGCAGGTATGCGGGCGGCCGTCGAGGCGGGGCCCCGGGTCCGCACCGCGGTGCTGACCAAGCTGTACCCCACCCGCAGCCACACCGGCGCCGCGCAGGGCGGGATGTGCGCGGCGCTGGCCAACGTCGAAGAGGACAACTGGGAGTGGCACACCTTCGACACCGTCAAGGGCGGCGATTACCTCGCCGACCAGGACGCCGTCGAGATCATGTGCAAGGAGGCCATCGACGCGGTCCTCGATCTCGAGAAGATGGGGATGCCGTTCAACCGCACCCCCGAGGGCCGCATCGACCAGCGCCGGTTCGGCGGGCACACCCGCGACCACGGCAAGGCACCGGTACGCCGGGCGTGCTACGCTGCCGACCGCACCGGCCACATGATCCTGCAGACGCTGTACCAGAACTGCGTCAAACATGACGTCCAGTTCTTCAACGAGTTCTACGCGCTCGACCTGGTGCTGACGGAGACCGCCGCAGGCCCTGTCGCGACCGGGGTCGTCGCCTACGAATTGGCCAGCGGAGACATCCACGTCTTTCACGCCAAGGCGATCGTCCTGGCCACCGGCGGCTCCGGTCGGATGTACAAGACCACCTCCAACGCGCATACGCTGACCGGTGACGGCATCGGGATCGTGTTCCGTAAGGGACTTCCATTGGAGGACATGGAGTTTCACCAGTTCCATCCGACAGGCCTTGCGGGCCTAGGCATTTTGATCTCCGAGGCGGTGCGCGGCGAGGGCGGCATCCTGCTCAACAGCGACGGCGAGCGGTTCATGGAGCGCTACGCCCCCACGATCAAGGACTTGGCGCCCCGCGACATCGTGGCCCGCTCGATGGTGCGCGAGGTGCTCGAGGGCCGCGGCGCAGGCCCGCACAAGGACTACGTGCACATCGACGTGCGCCACCTCGGCGAGGACGTGCTCAACACGAAGCTGCCCGATATCACCGAGTTCGCCCGCACCTACCTCGGTGTCGACCCGGTCACCGAGCTGGTGCCGGTCTACCCGACCTGCCACTACGTGATGGGCGGTATCCCCACCACGGTGAGCGGCCAGGTGCTGCGCGACAACACCACACCGCTGCCGGGCCTGTACGCCGCGGGCGAATGTGCCTGCGTCTCTGTGCACGGCGCGAACCGGCTGGGCACCAACTCGCTGCTGGACATCAATGTGTTCGGCCGGCGGGCAGGCATCGCCGCCTCGAATTACGCACTGGGCCATGACCATGTCGACCTCCCGACCGATCCGGCGGGCATGGTGGTCGGCTGGGTGGGCGACATCCTGTCCGAGCACGGCAATGAGCGTGTCGCCGACATCCGCGGTGCGCTGCAGCAGTCGATGGACAACAACGCCGCGGTGTTCCGCACCGAGGAGACGCTCAAGCAGGCGCTGACGGACATTCACGCGCTCAAGGAGCGGTATGCCCGAATCTCGGTGCACGACAAGGGAAAGCGCTACAACAGCGACCTGCTCGAGGCGATCGAACTGGGCTTCCTGCTCGAGCTCGCCGAGGTGACCGTCGTCGGCGCACTGAACCGCAAGGAGTCTCGCGGCGGTCACGCCCGCGAGGACTACCCCAACCGCGATGACACCAACTACATGCGGCACACCATGGCCTATAAGGAGGGCACCGAGCTGTTGTCCGACATCAGGCTGGACTACAAGCCGGTCGTGATGACGCGGTACGCGCCGATGGAACGGAAGTACTGACATGAGTGCACCAGCTGTCGAGACCACGGACGGCGCCGCGCCGCCCATCCCCGAGGGCGCGGTGATGGTGACGCTGAAGATCGTCCGCTTCAATCCGGAGGATCCCGACGCCGCCGGCTGGCAGAGCTTCCGTGTCCCGTGCCTGCCGACCGATCGGCTGCTCAACCTGCTGCACTACGTCAAGTGGTACCTGGACGGCACGCTGACGTTTCGGCGGTCCTGCGCACACGGCGTGTGCGGCTCGGATGCGATGCGCATCAACGGCGTCAACCGGCTGGCCTGCAAGGTGCTGATGCGCGACATGCTGCCGAAGAAGCCGGGTAAGCCGCTCACCATCACGATCGAGCCGATCCGCGGCCTGCCCGTCGAGAAGGACCTCGTCGTGAACATGGAGCCGTTCTTCGACGCCTACCGGGCGGTCAAGCCGTACCTGATCACGAGCGGCAATCCGCCTACGCGCGAACGCATTCAGAGCCAGACCGACCGGATGCGCTACGACGACACGACGAAGTGCATTTTGTGCGCGTGCTGCACGACCAGCTGCCCGGTGTACTGGAGCGAGGGCAGCTACTTCGGCCCGGCAGCGATCGTCAACGCGCACCGGTTCATCTTCGACAGCCGCGACGAGGGTGCCGCCGAGCGACTGGACATCCTCAACGAGGTCGACGGCGTGTGGCGCTGCCGCACCACGTTCAACTGCACGGAGGCGTGCCCGCGTGGCATCCAGGTGACCCAGGCGATCCAGGAGGTCAAGCGCGCGCTGATGTTCGCGCGCTGAGGCTGTCACACTCCGACGGGCTGTCTCGTCTAACGGGTATGACACAGAAAACCCGCATCGCTCCCGTCCCGCCGAAGCAGGCCAGTCTGCTGACCCGCGTCATGTACCGCGTCGCCCGCAGGCGGTTCGGCGAGGTCCCCGAGCCGTTCACCGTCGCGGCGCATCATCCACGACTGCTGATCGCCAACGCGGTGCACGAAACGCTGCTGGAGTCGGGGTCGAAGAAGCTGCCCGCCAGTGTGCGTGAGCTTGCGGTGTTCTGGACCGCCCGCACGATCGGTTGTTCGTGGTGCGTCGATTTCGGCTCGATGCTGCAGCGCCTCGACGGCCTCGATGTCGACAGGCTCAAGGACATCGACAGCTATGCGACGTCGCCGCGCTACACCGACGACGAGAGAGCCGCGATCGCCTACGCCGATGCGATGACGACCGACCCCCACACCGTCACCGACGAGCAGGTCGGCGATCTGCGCAATCGATTCGGCGACGCCGGCGTGATCGAACTGACCTACCAGATCGGCGTGGAGAACATGCGGGCGCGGATGTACTCGGCGCTTGGCATCACCGAACAGGGCTTCAACTCCGGCGACGCGTGCCGGGTGCCCTGGCTTACCGAGGAGCAAGCGGCGAGCCGGTGAATTTGTCGGGGTTCGCGATGTCCCATATGGCGCAGACCTTTCCGTCGCGCACGGTCATCGCGGTCACCCGCGGCATCACCCCGGGATGGCCCTCGCTGCTGGCCGAACCGGTGGTGTAGCTACCGAGCTGACCGTTGACCAGCGCCAGCTGGTTCGACGACAGCCACTCCGGCCCGTACCGACGGGCCAGCCCGAACAGGAACCGCGCCACCTTGTCCGGCCCACGGATGACCCGGAATGCCGTCGGCGCCCGGCGGTTCGAGTCACCCGTGAACGTGACGTCCGGATGCAGGAGGCGCACAACGGCTTCCATGTCGCCCTCGGCCAGCGCCGCCATCAGTGAACCGGCCACCTCGTTGTGGGTGTCGTCGGCCGCTCCCGGCGGCGCCGACGAGACCGCCCGTCGCGCGCGAGAGGCGAGCTGACGGGCCGAGGCGTCGCTGACGCCGAGCACCGCGGCAATCTCGCCGAACGGCACCGCGAAGCCGTCGTGCAGCACGAACGCGACGCGCTGATCCGGCGTCAGCCGCTCCAGCACCACCATCGCCGCGAACCTGGCATCATCGGCGGCGACTACCGCCGCGAGCGGGTCGTTGCCGTCGAACCCGGTGACTACCGGTTCGGGCAGCCATTCGCCCACGTAGGTTTCGCGGCGCTTGGCCGCCGAGCGCAGCCGGTCCAGGCTGAGCCTGCTGACCACCGTTGTCAGCCACGCTCGCAGATCGATGATCGACTCCGATGTGCCGTCCCACCGCAGCCACGCATCCTGCACGACGTCCTCCGCGTCGGCAACGGTGCCGGTGAGCCGGTAGGCCACGGCAAGCAGATGCGGGCGCAACTCCTCGAACTCGTCGACCCGCGTGCTCGCGGTCATGATCGCGAGTCTAGTTTGGCCATCGAAGCCGCCCGTCAGCCGCTGGGCCGACCGTCGCCAGGGAACCCGCACTCGTTCATCGCGGCCGCAATGGTCGCCGCTAGGACTGAGTCTTCGATTGGGCCGATGATCGGCAGCACGGCACGCAGCAGCAAAGGGCCGGTCAGCAGGTCCGAGACGATATCCGGTCGTTCGACTGCTTCGATCTCACCGCGGTCGGCGGCGCGCGCGAGCATCGCCGCGACCGAGCGGCGGCGGGGCGCCATGAACCGCTCGTAGAACACCTTGCCGAGAGCAGCGTCAGCGGCGATGTCGCTGAGCACGCCGGCGAGCGCGGCCTGGATCACCGGATCGGCGAAAAACGCGCGCTGGAGCGCCTGCAGCAGTTTCAGGTCCGTGCGCAGGTCGCCGCTGTCCGGGGCGGGATCGAACCCGAACCGGCTCACCAGCAGCCCGACTACGAGTTCCCCTCGTGTTCTCGCCCGGCGATAAATCGCCGCGCGGGTGGTGCCTGCGGACTTGGCGACGCGATCGATGTTCACGGCTCCGTAGCCGTCCGACAGCAGCACCGACTCCGTAGCGCCGGCGATCGCGCTGTCCAATGCACCGTCGCGTGGCCGACCCCGTATGCCTGTCATATCCGTTGAGCATCCTATGAATTGACATATTTACGATGCACACTGTACCGTAAATGACATGGCAATGATCTGGGTTTTCGGGGCAACGGGTTTGAGTGGCCGAGCGATCGCCGACGAGCTGGTCGTCAGCGGTGCCGATGTAGTGCTCGTAGGGCGCGACGCAGACAGGCTCGCAGCCGCCGCGGGATCGATGGGCGGACCTGTCGGTCAGCGCGTGGTTCGGGGCCCGGCCGAGTTGGCCGAACTGATTCGCGCCGAAAAGCCCGGTGTCGTCGTCAATGCGGTCGGCCCGTACGGCGCAACCGCCCCGCCTCTCCTAGCGGCGTGCCTGGCCGCCGGGACACATTACGTCGATCAGGCCAACGAGCTCGATTCCGTGCGACAACTGCTCGATCGGGATGCCGACGCGCGCAGCCGGCACCTCACACTCGTGACCGGCGCAGGGTTCGGTGTGCTGGCGACCGAGGCGCTGGTGATCCAATTGCGAAGCGACCGGCCTCCGGCGGCGCGCGCTGTCGTCGCCGCCGTACCTGCCGTGCAGGGACTTGGTTCGTCGGTGCTCGCGAGCGCCGTCGACGTTATTGCCTACGGCGGCAGGCGGTATCACAAGGGACGGTTGGAACGTCGGCGGCTTGGCGCCGACCACGTACAGATTCCAATCCCGAACGGATCCCCGCGAGGGGCACTGGGTGTACCGACGGGTGAGCTCGAGGCCGCGCGACGGGCGTCGGGTGCCGGCGAGGTGGTTGCATATTCCAGCGAGGTGCCCAACGGACGATTCGTGAGGGCAGCCCTGCCGGCAGTCTCCGCGGCGTTGGCCGTACGACCGATCCGGGCGAGTGTTCAGCGCGTGATCGGCCGCATGCGGCTCACTCCCCCGGCAACCAACGGCGACGTCTCCTGGGCGTACGCCCGGCTGGAATGGGCCGACGGCACACGCCGGGAAGCCTGGCTCCGCACCGGCGAGGGCTATACGTTCACCGCCCGAGTGGCCGCCTCGGTTGCGACTCGTTTGGTCGAGGGATCCGACAGACCGGGTGCGTTCACTCCCGGCGCACTGTTCGGCGCCGAACTGGCCAGGCTCGCCGGCGCAGAAATGCTCTCATCGAACGAGGTCGGCGCGTGAGCGGCGAAGTGCGCCAGCGGAGCCATATTCGGATACCCGCAGGCCAACGTGAGGAGATCGACGCCTGGCTATATCTGCCCGACGGGCCCGGTCCGCACCCCGTTGTGGTGATGGCGCACGGTATCGGTGGCGTCAAGGCGGCGGGCCTGGCTCCGTTCGCCGAGCGGTTCGCCGACGGCGGCTTCGCGGCACTGGTGTTCGACTACCGACATTGGGGCGGCTCGACAGGCGAGCCACGACAGCTGCTCTCGATTCGTCGCCAGCTAGCGGACTATCGCACCGCACTAGCCTGGACGCACGCAGACGATCGGTTGGATTCCACGCGAATCTTCGTGTGGGGCACGTCATTTGCCGGCATGCATATCGTCGAGCTTGCGGCAAGCGAACCCAGCCTGGCCGGCGCCATTGCGCAATGCCCACTGGTGGACGGCCTCGCCGGAGTCGCGAAGATCCCATTGCCTCGCGGGCTTCGACTGACTGCTCACGCACTTGCGGACCTGTTCGGGTCGGCAGTCGGGCGGTCACCGCTCTACCTGAAAGTCAGCGTGCCACCAGGGGATCTCGGCCTGATCGCGACTGAGGACGCGATGGCAGGCCACGCGCGATTGAACCCAGGCGACGGCTCGTGGCCCAACGACATCACCGCACGCTCTGTCCTTGACGCGACGATGCACCGGCCGGTGCGGCGCGCCGGCCGGGCCCGTTGCCCACTGCTGATGGTCGTCGCGGAGCACGACACGATGGCGCCGATCGCCCCCGCACTCGCCGTGGCGTCGCGCGCGCCGCGAGGCGAGCTGTATCGCAGCAGGGGTGGACACTACGACGTCTATGCAGGCGGGCTGGATCACGAAAACGTCGTGCGGGTCGAGATGGAGTTTCTGCGCCGGCACGCCGGAGTGTGACTAGCGCTTGGTGAAGCCGACGTGTCTAGGGGTTGGCGAAACGAGGGTAGTGCGCGACGACCGCGGCGCCATCCGAACGTGGATCAGCGGCCGCCGTCATCGACCCACTGTCGTCGGCAAAGACGACGTTGGCGTGTCCCAGGCTCTCGGTGTGGGGCGCGACCTCGGTCGACGCCAGGCCCGCACGTCCGATCGAGGCCCGGGCCACGGCCAGTAGATCGGCTTCAGCGGTCACCGAATCCGCTGTGCCACCGTCGGCTTGGAGCCCGACCACAGCGCGGGGATCGCTGACCGCGGCCTCCGCGCCCGCACCACCGAGCGCGCGCAGTAACACCTGCGTGAGGATCTGCGGCTGGCCCTGTCCACCCATCGTCGCAAGGACGTGGCGCGGCCTCCCCCGGTAGGTCGTCATCACGGGCATCAGTGTGTGCGCCGGCCTTTTTCGTGGAGCGATGACATTCGGCGACGCGTCGTCCAACGAGAAGCCGGTTCCGCGGTTGTGGAACAGAATCCCGGTAGCGGGGTCGATCAGTCCCGACCCGAAGGCGTGGTACACGCTCTGAATCAACGACACCGCGTAGCCGTCATCGTCTGCCGCGGCGACGCCGACGGTGTCGCCGTGCGGCACCAGGGCCGGACCAGACTGCGCAGCGCCGAGCGCAGCCGTCTCCGCGAGTCCTTCGTTGACGAGCGCGGCGACGTCGACATCGACGTGCCGCGGATCAGCCAGATGCGACGCGCGTAACTCGTTGCCCCGGTGAAAGACACGCATCAAGACGCCGAGGCCGTGGCCGAACGGATCGGTGATGCCGAGTTCATCCACCGCGCGCAGCGCCCGCAGCAGCAGGAACCCGTGCGTGTTCGGGGGGCTTGTCAGCACCGTCAGGCCGCGGAACGCCACCGAGATCGGCTCGACGGTCTCCGGCCGGAACACCGCGAAATCGTCGAGCGTCAAAGACGATCCGTGCGATCTGAGGTAACCGACCGAGCGTTCGGCGAGTGAGCCCTCGTAGAGGGCGTCCGCACCCTCGTCCCGGAGAGTCGCGAAAGTGTCGGCCAGCGCAGGCTGCATCAAGTTTTCCCTTGCTCGCAGGGCGCGACCCTCTGGGCGGAACACCCGGTCGAAGTCTTCGGTGCCGAACAGGTCGGCGTTCTCGGCATCAGCGATGTGGGCGGCGAGCGACGGAGCTACGTCGGCTCCGGCCCTCGCTGCCGCCTCGGCCGCGCGTAGGGTACGGTCCCAGGTCAGTCGGGCTCCGAAGCGGCGCAGCACCTCCCATCCGCGGACGCCGCCTGGCACCGTGACCGCGTCAGCGCCGCGGGCAGGCAGCCACCCGCCGTGCCTGGCACGCAGACCCGCGGCATCGACCGCGGCGCCCGCCCACCCCGACGCATTCACGCACCGGATCTCACCATCCGGGGTGCGCACCAGCGCGATGAGATCGCCCCCGAGCGCGACGTTGTGCGGATAGACGACCGTGAGCACCGCGGCGGCGACGATAGCGGCGTCGATCGCGTTGCCGCCGTCCCGATACGCGCGCATTCCGGCTTCGGTTGCCAACGTATGCGGTGTGGCGAGCGCTCCTGTGAACGACGTCGACGCTGAGTGGGAGGACACGGTGAGACGACTCCTTGCTATGGGCGCAGCGGGACAACGGGTTTCGGCCTCACGCCGGGCGATGACCCGGTCAACCGATGGTGGACAGGAACGCCTTTGTCCGCTCGTGCTGTGGGTGGCTGAACAACTGATCCGGAGGGGCGTCCTCGATGATCCGGCCCGCATCCATCACAACGATTCGGTCCGCCACCTCTCGGGCGAACCGCATCTCGTGGGTGACGACGATCATCGTCATGTTCTCTCGCGCGAGTTCTCGCATCACCGCGAGCACCTCGCCAACCATCTCGACATCCAGCGCGCTGGTCGGCTCGTCGAACAGCATGACCTTGGGGCGCATCGCCAGCGCTCGGGCGATCGCGACCCGTTGTTGTTGCCCACCCGACAGCTGGCTGGGCCTGGACTCGGTCTTGTCAGCCATGCCGACACGGTCGAGCAGAGCGAGGGCGTCCTGACGCGCCTTGTCCTTCGGCGTCCCCAGCACACGCACCGGGCCGTTCCACACGTTCTCGGCCGCCGTCATGTGTGGAAACAGGTTGAAATGTTGGAAGACAAAACCGATTTCGCGCCTGCGTCGGGCGAGCTCGCTGGTGCCGACCTTCTTCTTGCTGGTGGTGTCGCGGTGCCCGATCGGCACGCCGCCGATCAGGATCTCGCCGCTGTCGACGGGTTCGAGGTGGTTCAGTGACCGCAGCAGCGTCGTCTTGCCCGCACCGGAAGGTCCGATGAGTACCACCACCTGCCCGCGCATCACGTCGAGCGAGACGTCATCGAGAACCTTACGACCGCCGAGCGTGCAGGATGCCCGCTGAATAGAAACGACGGGTGCCATGGATTCCGTGGTGACACTCATGGTCGACTCCTTCACGTGCATGGTCATCCGTGCGGTTGGAGGGCCGGGGCTCCGGCGCGACGGGCGCCGAGGAGCCGCTGGGTGATCCTGACCCGCTGTTCGATGCCGAGCTGATGGGCCAGCCGGTTCTCGATGTGGGCCTGGATGAACGTCCAGATGGTCGTCAGCGCAAGGTAATAGATCGCCGCGACGATGAAGATCTCGAACGTGTGGAACGTGTACGAGCTGATCGACTGGGTGACCAGGAACATCTCGCTCACGCCGATGACGGACAGCACCGACGTCGTCTTCATCATGCCGTTGAAGGAGTTACCCAGCGGCGGCACCATGACACGCAGAGACTGCGGCACGATGATCCAGCGCATCACCTTGCCGGGCTTCATGCCGAGCGACGCCGCGGCCTCGAACTGACCCTTTGGGACGGAATCCAGTCCGGCGCGGATGATCTCGGCGATGTACGCGCTCTCGTTGATCATCAGCCCGATGATCGCGGCCTGCACCGCCGCTTTGACCGAAAGGCCGAACAGCGAAACGTCGTGGAACTGGTAGATGCCGACTGCGGCCAGCCCCGTGTAGATCAGGACCAGCTGGACCAGCAGCGGCGTCCCGCGGATGACCCAGATGTAGACGCTTGCGCACCAACGCATCCCGGCGAAGCGGGACCGGCGCATCAGGGCGACGATCAGCCCTAGCACCGTGGCCAGGACCATCGCCGCCACCGAGATGACGATGGTGAGCATGAGCCCGTCGAGGAAAGGTCCGCTAGGCGTGACAAGACTTTTCCAGAAGAACTGCCAGTCGAAGTGCATGTCAGGACCGTTCGATCACTTCTGGATGCTCAGATCCGTCTGACCCCACTGCGTGAGAATCTTGTTGTACGTGCCGTCGGCTTCGACCTGGTTCAGTGCGTCCTGGATCGCATTGTGCAGCACGGTGTTTCCCTTGAGCGTCGCAGCACCGATCTTGATGGTGCCGAAAGGCTGGCCCGCCATCTGGATGCGGGCACCGGTCTTCGTCGCGTAGTAACCCAATGATTCCGCGGTGTCGAGGTAGGCGTCCACCTGTCCGTTCTGGACCTGCTGAAGGGATACATCGGCGTGACTGTTGCGGGTGATGTCGACGCCCTGCTTGCCGCCGGCCGTGCACCTATCGGACTGCTCCTGCGACAGCGATTCGGCCGTCGTCGCCACCGCGACTATCACCTTCTTGCCGCACATGCTGTCGTCCAACCCGGTGATGTCGGCGGGATGGTCCTTGGACACCGCGATGCCGGTGCCCGACCAGACGTAGGGCACGAAGTCGACGACCTTTTCCCGCTCGGGCTTGATGTAGAGCTGCGCCATGATCACGTCGCACTGCTTGGCCTGCAGGGTCGGGATCACAGCGGCGAAGGCGGACTCGACGAACTGCGGTGTCAGCCCGAGGTTGCCCGCGATGGCCTTGCCGAGATCGACCTCGCTGCCCACCAGCGCGCCGGTCTCATCGTGGTAGACGCTGGGCGGCGTGCCGTCGTTGGGCGCACAGATCTTGAGGGTGCCGGCCTGCAGGATCGCGGGCGGGGCGACCTTCGCAGGGCCGCTGCTGGTCGGCGCCGACTGATCGGACGAGGACGAACAGCCGGACAGGGCGAGGACGACGACGCCGGCGATGACACCGGCGATGGCGGTCTTCTTCACGGTTCCTCCATGACTCGGGCGGTCTGGCGACGGGAGTGGGTGACGCGCGCCACACCGGCAGACCTATCAAACGATAGGCGCCTATCGGTCGATAGGCTAGCGTTCCGCGGAGTTCATCCGACTTTGTTGCACAGATTTAACGACTTACCGCGTTCCCGCAGCTCAGCGAGCTGTGGCGGCGTCGAGCTCGCCGAGCCGGTGCTGCGTGAGATCGCGAATGTGGTCAAGCGTGGTCTGGTCGACGAGCAGTGCCCGCACCACGAAGTCGGCGGCCTGCAACGGGCGACGCTCCCGGATGCGGCCGCTGGGGCCACCCTGCTCGCGGAGGGTCTCGAACAGCACGCCGTTCACGGCCCGTTGGATGAAGCTCGGTTCGAAGACCACGAATTCACCGGCTTCTCGACCGCTGGAGATGAGGTGCTCGACCAGCTCATGGAACAGGGCGATGCCCTCTCGCTCGTCGACGAACTCGTCCATCCCGAGCACGGCGTCCTGATACAGGCCGCGGGCATCGAACGGCTGGACCAGCGCCTCACGCACATCGCATGCGATGGTCAAGTGGAGCTTCTCGGCCCATGTCGAATCCTCGGTGAGTCGGCGGCGGATCCGGTCGATCGACGGGCCGAGATCCAATTCGATTAGCGTGCGGAAGATTTCGTGCTTGGCCTCGAAGTGATGGAATAGCGACGGTTGCCTGATCTGCACCGCGTCGGCGATGTCTCGGGTCGAGGTCCCGAAGTAGCCGCGCTGGGCGAACAACCCCGACGCCGCAAGCAGGATGCGCCCCCGCGTCGACGACCAGTCGACTGCCGCCGGTCGCCAACCCTGTCCGTACTTCACGGGCTCGATTGTGACACCGAGCCGATCGAGGGCGCGGCGCCGAACGTTCCTTACCGCTCGAGAAACCTCGAGAGTTTCGAGCGGTAAGGAACGTTCGCCAGTTAGCGCTTGGTGAAAATCGTTCGGTGCCAACCCTTGTCGGCGACACCGGTGATATCGCTCATCACGTGCTTGATGGTGAGGTACTCCTCGAGCGAGTAATCGCTCATGTCCTTGCCGAACCCGGACGCGCCCACGCCCCCGTGCGGCATCTCGCTGATGATCGGGATGTGGTCGTTGATCCACACGCAGCCGGCGTTGATCTCACGCGACGCGCGCTGCGCGCGGTAGACGTCGCGCGTCCATGCCGACGCGGCCAGGCCGTAAACGGTGTCGTTGGCCTGCCGTAGCGCGTCGTCGTCGTCGGTGAAGGACCGCACGGTCAGCACTGGGCCGAAGATCTCGTCGCGGTAGGCCTCGGAGCGTTCGTCGACATCGGCGATCAGGGTTGGCAGATAGAAGGATCCCGGCAGGTCCGGGGCACTGCCGCCGGTGACGATGCGGCCGCCCTCGCCTGGGGCGCGCGCGACCATGCCCGCCACCTTGTCGCGGTGGACCGTCGAGATCAGCGGACCGAGGTCGGTATCGGGGTCATGCGGGTCGCCGACGACGACCTTGCCCATCACCTCGCCCACGCCTGCGACGAAGTCGTCGTAGACCTCGCGAGCCACGATGGCCCTCGTCGCGGCGGTGCAGTCCTGCCCGGTATTGATCAATGACCCCGCGACAGCGCCCTGGATCGCGGCGTCGAGGTCGGCGTCGTCGAACACCACGAACGGCGCCTTGCCTCCGAGTTCCAGCTGCACGCGGGTCCCATTGACCGCCGCGGCGGCCATCACTTTGCGACCGACCCCGGTCGACCCGGTGAACGTCACCACGTCGACATCGGGGTGTCCGGCCAGCGCGGTCCCGACGTCGGAGCCGGCGCCGGTCACCACGTTGAACACCCCGTCGGGCAGGCCGGCCTCGCTGGCCAGCCGGGCCAGTGTCAGCGTCGTCAGCGGTGTCAGCTCGCAGGGCTTGATCACGACCGTGCATCCGGCGGCCAGCGCAGGCAACACCTTCCATACCGCCATCTGCAGCGGGTAATTCCACGGCGTGATGGTGCCGACCACACCAATCGCCTCACGCCGGACGCTCGAGGTGTGATCGCCGGAGTACTCGGCGGTGGCCTTTCCCTCGAGGTGGCGGGCCGCACCGGCGAAGAAGTCGATGTTGTCGACGCTGCCAGGCACGTCGAACTCGGTGGCCAGCCGCACCGGCTTGCCGGTCTGGCTGACCTCCTCGGCCACCAGATCGTCGGCGTGGTCGCCGGCCAGGTGCGCCAGCTTGGCCAGCACCGCGGACCGATCGGCAGGCGTCGCCGTCGCCCAGCCCCGCAGGGCCGCGCGCGCCGATGCGACAGCCCGGTCCACATCAGCGGGAGCCGCCAGCGCGTACTCGGCGGCGGCCTCACCGGTCGCGGGATTGATCACCTGATGCAGGCCGCCACCGGTGACCACCGGGGCACCGTCGATCCAGCTGCCTGCCACGCTGGTAGATACGGTCGCAGTCATGGCCCAACGCTAGCCCACGGTGCAAGCGCGCGGCTACGCATTCCCGCGGCGCGAGGCCCTCCAAACGAGGGATTTCATGGTCACGGTTGCTTGTAACGACGGATTCCGTGCACAATCTCAGGCATGGCCAACCCGGGAGCTACGCAACCGATGGGCCCCGTCTCGTTCCGCGTCAACCAGTCTCGACCAGGCGCGGCGTTCCAGCTCGACGAATTGTCGAAGCAGATCATCGAGAAACTGCAGCAGGATGGCCGCCGCTCGTACGCGGGCATCGGCAAGGCGGTCGGGCTGTCCGAGGCCGCGGTGCGTCAACGCGTCCAGCGGATGGTCGACGCCGGCGTCATGCAGATTGTGGCCGTCACCGATCCGATGCAGTTGGGCTTCGCCCGCCAGGCGATGATCGGCATCCGCTGTACCGGTGACACCACCCGGGTAGCCGAAAAACTGGCCGCCATCGAATCCGTGGACTACGTCGTGCTCACCGCGGGCTCGTTCGACGCCATCGTCGAAGTCGTATGCGAGGACGACGATGACCTTCTCGGCCTACTCAATACACAAATTCGCGCACTTCCTGGGGTGATATCCACCGAGACACTGGTTTATCTGAAACTTGTTAAGCAGCAATACAATTGGGGTACAAGATGACAACTACTGATATCACACGAGAAGTAACAAGCGATCTGGCCGCAAAAGCCAACCGCCACCTCTGGGGCCACTTCGCCCGCCACGGCGCAGGCATCACGCCGCCGATCATCACCCGCGGCGAGGGCGTCACCATCTGGGACGACAAGGGCAAGAGCTATATCGACGGCCTCTCAGGCCTTTTCGTCGTTCAGGTAGGCCACGGCCGCAAGGAATTGGCGGAGGCCGCGGCCAAGCAGGCCGAGACCCTGTCGTTCTTCCCGCTGTGGTCCTACGCGACGCCGACGGCGATCGAGCTGGCCGAGCGCGTCGCCGGCTATGCGCCTGGCGATCTGAACCGCGTGTTCTTCACGACCGGTGGCGGCGAGGCGGTCGAGTCGGCGTGGAAGCTGGCCAAGAACTACTTCAAGCTGACCGGCAAACCCGGTAAGCACAAGGTGATTTCGCGTGCGATCGCCTACCACGGGACGCCACAGGGTGCGCTGGCGATCACCGGCCTGCCGGCGTTCAAGGCACAGTTCGAGCCGCTGACACCCGGCGGGTTCCGCGCACCGAACACAAACTTCTACCGCGCACCCGCGCCGTACGAGCACGACGCCAAGGCGTTCGGTCAGTACTGCGCGGACCGCATCGCCGAGGCCATCGAGTTCGAGGGGGCCGACACCGTCGCGGCCGTGTTCCTCGAGCCGGTGCAGAACGCGGGGGGTTGCTTCCCGCCGCCGCCCGGGTACTTCGAGCGGGTCCGTGAGATCTGCGACGAGTACGACGTCCTGCTGGTGTCGGACGAGGTGATCTGCGCCTACGGCCGGATCGGATCGATGTTCGCGTGCGATGACTTCGGGTATGTGCCCGACATCATCACCTCCGCAAAGGGTCTCACCTCCGGCTACTCGCCTCTCGGCGCGATGATCGCGAGCGACAGGCTTTTCGAGCCGTTCAACGACGGCAAGACGACGTTCGCGCACGGCTACACGTTCGGCGGTCATCCAGTTTCGTCGGCGGTGGCCCTGGCCAACCTCGACATCTTCGAGCGCGAGGGCATCAACGACCACGTCAAGGAGGCGGCGCCCGCGTTCCGCGCGACGCTGGAGAAGCTCTACGACCTGCCGATCGTCGGCGACGTGCGCGGCGAAGGCTTCTTCTACGGCATCGAACTCGTCAAGGACAAGGCCACGAAGGAGACCTTCAACGATGAGGAGAGCCGAGCGGTTGCTGCGGAGCTTCCTGACGCCTGCGACTGTTCGAGGCCGGCCTGTACTGCCGCGCCGACGATCGCGGTGACCCAGTCGTGCAGTTGGCGCCGCCGCTGATCAGCGGGCAGAAGGAATTCGACGCCATCTACGAGATCCTGCACGGGGTTCTCGACGAAGCGGGCCGCCTGCTCTAATCGCTTCCGCGAAACGGCATTCCAGCAGGGAAAGTTCGGGTAACCGCCTGCTGGAATGCCGTTTCGGCGAGACTGGCCAGGTGACCGCGCCGCCGAAGCCGCCCGTTGATCCCGTCCGCTGGCAGCCGCCGCCCGTCGACCCACTGCCGGACGTACCCTCGGCCGAACTGACCGTCATCCCCGTTCCGGGCAATGCGCCGGAGGACGTGGTGGTCGACGCCGACGGGAACATCTGGACCGGCGTCGACGACGGGCGCATCGTGCGCATCTCCCCCGACGGTCGGGCAACCGTCGTCGGTGACACCGGGGGCCGTCCGTTGGGTCTCGCCGTCGCCCGCGACGGGCGCCTGCTGGTGTGCGACAGTCCACGCGGCCTGCTCGCGATGGACACCGACAGCGGCAGGTTCGAGGCGCTGGTCGAGGAGGTCGACGGCAGGCACTTGCAGTTCTGCTCGAACGTCACCCAATTGCCCGACGGCACAATCTATTTCACCGAGTCGACGAGTGCCTTCACCTACGCCCACTTCAAGGGGGCGATACTCGAGGCGCGACCCCGCGGCAGCCTGTTCCGACGCGATCCCGACGGCACCGTACTGACCGTCGTCCCCGGGCTGTATTTCGCCAATGGCGTCACACCGACGGCCGACGGGTCGGCGCTGGTGTTCGCCGAGACGCAGGGACGGCGGCTGGCGAAGTACTGGCTCACCGGTCCGCGGGCCGGCACGGTCACGACGCTGGCGGTCAACCTGCCCGGCCATCCCGACAACATCTCCACCGGTGCTAACGGCCGTATCTGGGTCGCGATGGTGACTCCGGTCAACGCCGCCGCGGAGTGGTTGGCGCCGCGCCCGCCCGCATTGCGAAAGCTGCTGTGGAAGCTGCCCGATAAGTTGCAGCCACAGATCAAGCCCGAGGTGTGGGCAGTCGCCTTCGACCCCGACGAGGGCGAGGTCGTCGCCGGTGTGCACACCGAGCATCCGTCGTTCGGCGCGGTGACCGGACTCGTCGAGGCCGGCGACAGGCTGTGGATGGGCTGCATCGGAGCGGCGGCCGTGGCGCACTGCGATCTTTCCGCGCTCGCGGTCTGACTCGCGCTCAGTCACGTCTGTAACTCCAACCACAGAAGTCACAGCGAGCCTCCCGCGGAATCGGCTCACGATCACCTAATCTGCGCTCATAATGGCGACCTCAAGGATGTTCTCCATGCGGGCCTTTTCTCTGGTCGCAGTGGCGGCCATGCTTGCTGCACCTGCGCTCGTCGGCATGCCGACCGCAACGGCCGAACCGAACGCGGCACCGGAGGGCGCGGTGTGCCCGTATCGGGAGTCGACGCCACCGGCCGTCGACTCATCCGAAGTCCCGCAGGCCGGCGATCCGCCGGCGCCGCTGCCGGTGCCTGCCAAGCCGCTCGGCGGTGACGCGCTGTCGGGCTGCGGCATCATCACCGCCCCGGGCACACCTCCCGTGCCCAATGACATCTCCGCCGAGGCGTGGGTCGTCGCCGATCTCGACACCGGCGACATCATCGCCGCTCGCGATCCACACGGCAGGCACCGCCCGGCCAGCATCATCAAGGTGCTCATCGCCATGGAGGCGATCAGGGACCTGCCGATCCACAAGGTGGTGGCCGGCACCCAAGACGACGCCAACGCCGAGGGCACCAAGGTCGGGGTCGGTGAGAACGGCTTCTACTCGGTCAACGACCTGCTGCACGGCCTGCTCATGCATTCCGGCAACGACGCGGCGCACGCGCTGGCCGTCCAGCTCGGCGGGATGGACGCCGCGATACAGAAGATCAACGATCTGGCAGGCAGGCTCGGCGGCCATGACACGAGGGCCGCGACGCCGTCGGGCCTGGACGGCCCCGGCATGAGCACGTCGGCCTACGACATCGGCCTGTTCTACCGATACGCCTGGCAGAACCCGACTTTCGCCGACATCGTGGCCACCCGTAGTTTCGACTTCCCCGGCCGCGGCGACGTCGGCTACCCGGTGGAGAACGACAACCAACTGCTCTACAACTATCCGGGTGCGATGGGCGGCAAGACCGGCTACACGGACGACGCGGGTCAAACCTTCGTCGGAGCCGCCAACCACGACGGCCGCCGGCTGATGGCGGTGTTGATGCACGGCACTCGCCAGCCGATCGCGCCATGGGAGCAGGCGGCGCACCTGCTGGACTACGGCTTCGCGACGGCACCGGGCACGAAGGTCGGCACCCTGATCGAACCCGATCCCTCGCTGCTGGCCCCCAAGCCCGGCGCCGCGCCCAACACCGCCGCCAGCGCCGCCTCCGGACCGCTGCCAGATATCGACACGATGCCCGTCCGGGTGGGCGTGGGCGTCGTCGGGTCGATCATCGTGTTCGGGCTCATCCTGGGCGCCCGCTCGCTGAATCGGCGGCCGCAGCACTAGCGCTTTGACCTGCCGCGACAGCTCCTTTGCTACCGTCGGGGCGGTCAGCGTGTGACACCGGACGAGGGGCGCCGTACCCGGCCAGCGACAAGACGGCGCTTTCCGGAGGTGTGTGATGGCGTGGCTGATCCTTGTGGCCTCGGGTGTTCTGGAAGCCGTGTGGGCGACGGCCCTCAGTCGTTCTGCCGGCTTCACCCGGCCGATCCCGTCGGTGATATTCGGTGTCGCGCTGATCTTTTCGATGGCCGGTCTCGCGATCGCGATGCGCAGCCTGCCGCCCGGCACCAGCTACGCGGTTTGGGTCGGTATCGGCGCCGCGCTCACGATCCTCTACGCAATGCTCACGGGCCAGGAGGCCGTGTCAGCGATCAAGGTCGTCCTGATGGCCGGCATCGTCGGCTGCGTGATCGGCCTGAAGGTGATCAGCTGACCGGATGTGGCGCATGCTGCGCGTCCGCGAGCCGCCCCAGCGCCAACGCTCCTATCAATAGCCCGAAATCGCGCAGCGCGACGTCGTAGAAGCCCGGCAGCGTCAGCAGATTGACGATGATCCCGGCCAACCACAGGGCGACGACATATGCGCCGATCCGCGGAGCGACGGCCACCAGGATGCCCGCGACGATCTCGACCACGCCGACGATGTACATCGCGGTCGCGGCGGACCCGGGCAGGATCCCATCAATCCAGGGGGCGAGGTACTTCGGCCAATCGGTCATCACATTGAAGAACTTGTCCAGCCCGAACAGGATGGGCGCGACCGTGAACACCGTGCGCAACAGAAGAAATGCCTGGTAGGAGGGGTTCCGGAGGCGCGTGCGATCTACGTAAGCAGCAGTGGCCATGGTTCCATTCCTTTCTAACGGATAATATCCTTCACGTTAGTAACAAGACGCTTCTATCGTCAATAGTCTTGTACGTTAGAAAGGATGAACGTGCCCTTCGCCGATCGAGACGCCACAGGAATCGGCGCACTATCCGACCCCCTTCGGCGTCGCCTCTACCTGTTCGTGTGCGCACAACCCCATCCGGTCAGCCGCGAACTCGCGGCCGAAGCCCTGGAGCTGGCGCCGCACCAGGCGAAGTTCCACCTCGACCGACTCGAACGCGAGGGGCTGCTCGACTCGTTCTACGCGCGAGTGAGCGGTCGCAGCGGACCTGGTGCCGGGAGGCCCGCGAAGCTGTATCGACGCACCGACCGCGAGATCGCAGTGTCGCTTCCTGACCGCGAATACCAACTTGCGGGCAGGTTGATGGCGGATGCGATCGCCGAGTCGGCCGAAACAGAGACCCCGGTCATCGAGGCGCTACATCGGCTGGCGCGCACCTACGGGCGGCACCTCGGCGACGCGGCAGTCGGTGACCACCTTCCGCGTACCGTCCGCGCGGCACTGGACCTCGCCGTAGAAATCCTCGCAGGCAACGGCTACGAGCCTCGCCCCGAGGACGGCCGAATCCTCATGGCCAACTGTCCGTTTCATGCTCTGGCGCAGGCGCAGACGCAACTCGTCTGTCAGATGAACTACGCACTGATCGGCGGCCTCACCGAGGCGCTGGGACCGCACCGTCCGGTCGCCGAATTGGACCCGGCGCCCGACCGTTGCTGCGTGGTACTCACCGTGCCGCGCGCGGGTTAATGTCGACGAAGCCGTGAAATGCCGAGCGCGCCAAGGGCCCCCACCGCAGCCGCAGCGAGGGCCCCGCGCACGCCGAAACCCTCGCGGAACTGCACGCGCGGAGTGATCTGCGCCGGGCCTGGCGCCTCGACCGGTGCGGGGGCAAGGTTTTCGGTCGACGTCGCCGCCCACGCCGTCGCGAACAGGATCAGCCGCGCGGTGATGTACGCGAACACCATCAGGCCCAGCACCGGACCGAACGCCGCGCCCGCCGGACCGGTCAGCACCGATCGCAGGTAGATGGTTGCCACCTGTTTGAAGACCTCGAAGCCGACTGCCGCGAGCAGTCCCGCCCGAACCGAACTGCGGATGCTCACCGACTCACGTGGCAGCCGAGCGATGATCCAGGTGAACAGCAGCCACGCGATCAGCAGGGACATCACCAGCGACACCACCCGCAGAGCCAGATCGACACCTGGAACATTTTGTAGCCCAAGCAATTTGAGAACATCCTTCATCAGCTCCGAATTGCCGAGCGCAGTCAGCGAGATGGTGACGACGATCGCGATGAACGTGCCGACCAGCGCAGCGAGATCAGACAGCTTGTTGCGGACGAACCCTCGTGGCTCATCACGATGAAACCCCCACATCTGACTGAGCGCCTCGCGGAGATTGGCCATCCAGCCCAGCCCCGCCCATGCCGCAGTGGCCAGGCCGATGACACCCACAGAAGTGCGCGACTTAATCGCCGCGTCCATCAGGTCGACGAGTTGCTCACCGACGTTGCCAGACACCGTTGATTTGATGCGCTCCTCGATGCTGGCGAGCAATTCTGGCTGCCGGGCGAGCACGAACCCGCCGATCGCGAATGCCACCATCAGCAAGGGGAAGATCGCGAACACAGTGAAGTATGTGATCCCGGCGGCGTAGAAATCGCCTTTGCTGTCCTGATACCGCTCCTGCGCCCGCATGACGTGGTCGAACCACGGGTAACGCGCCCGAAAGCGGTCCAGAATCCCAGGTTTGGCCGGCTCCGTCATACCGACCTCCCGCGTGCTAGGGGCGTTGCTGCAAGAACCCTAACCGGTCGTATACCCGCTTGAGCGTCTTCGCAGACACATCCCGCGCGCGCTCCGCACCGGCCGCGAGCACCGATTCGAGTTCGGCGGGATCGGCGAGAAGTTCGTCGACGCGCGTCTTGATCGGGGTGACGAACTCGACGACGGCGTCGGCGGTGTCTTTCTTCAGGTCGCCGTAACCGCGGCCGGCGTAGCCCTCGACGAGCTTGTCGACGTCAGTGCCGGTGACCGCCGACTGGATGGTCAGCAGGTTGGACACCCCGGGCTTGGCGGCCTGGTCGAAGCGGACCTCACGCTCGCTGTCGGTGACCGCCGAGCGGATCTTCTTCGCTGACGCCTTCGGATCGTCCAGCAGGCTGATCAACCCGGCCTCGGTGGGCGCCGACTTGCTCATCTTCGACGTCGGATCCTGCAGGTCGTAGATCTTCGCGGTGGCCTTCTGGATCAGCACGTCGGGCACGACGAACGTGTCGGGGAACCGGGAGTTGAACCGTTGCGCGACATCGCGGGCGAGCTCGAGGTGCTGGCGCTGATCCTCACCGACGGGCACCAGATCGGTGTCGTAGAGCAAGACGTCGGCGGCCATCAGGACCGGATAGGTGAACAGCCCGACGGTAGTGGCTTCGCTGCCTTCCTTGAGCGATTTGTCCTTGAACTGCGTCATCCGCGACGCCTGGCCGAAACCGGTGAAACAGCCCAGCACCCAAGCGAGTTCGGCGTGCGCGGGAACATGGCTCTGCACGAAGATCGTGCTGCGGGACGGGTCGATGCCAAGCGCCAGATATTGCGCCGCCGTCACCAGCGTGCGCTTGCGCAGCTGCTCGGGGTCCTGCGGGATCGTGATGGCGTGCAGGTCGACCACGCAGAAGAACGCGTCGTAGTCGTCCTGCATACCCACCCACTGGCTGATCGCACCCAATGCGTTGCCAAGATGCAGCGAGTCCGACGTGGGCTGCACACCCGAGAAGACGACACGGCGAGAACCAGCGGAAATGCTCATGATGCGTCAATCTTTTCACACGGACGCGAGCGATTTCGGCGGCGCCTAGCCTGCGGATTCGGAGGACGGCAAGATCCGCGGGCGGTTCTGCTCCTGGACTTGGTCCATCGCCCGTCGTGCGAACACCCACCGCTCGGTGATCGCCATCTGCCCGCGTCCCCTGCCAAGGAAGGTGACGAACCACGAGATGACGGCCATGAGACGGTTGCGGCTGCCGACGAGATAGTAGAGGTGCAAACCCAGCCACGCGAGCCAGGCAAGGAATCCACCGAACTCCAGCTTGCCGACCTGGCACACCGCGCTGAACCGGGAAACCGTCGCCATGCTGCCTTTGTCGAAGTACTTGAACGGCGTTCGCGCCGTTGGGTCTTCGCCCTTGAGGCCGGCCTTGATCTGCTTCGTTGCGTAGACGGCGCCCTGGATCGCGCCTTGCGCCTGACCGGGCACGCCCGGCACGCTCATCAGGTCTCCGACGACGAAGACGTGCGGATTGCCCTTCACGGTGAGGTCCGGTTCGACGATCACGCGGCCTGCGCGATCGCATTCCGTCCCGTCGGCCTGCTCGGCGATCTGCTTGCCGAGCGGGCTGGCCTGCACGCCGGCCGACCAGACCTTGACAGCGCAGTCGATGCGGTGTTCGGTGCCGTCCTTCTCCTTGACCGTCAGGCCCATGTAGTCGACGTCGGTCACCATCGTGTTGAGCCGGACCTCCACACCCATCTTCTCGAGCCGCCGCTGCGCCTTGAGCCCGAGTTTGGGCCCCATCGGCGGCAGCACCGCTGGCGCTGCCTCGACCAGGATCACGCGAGCCTTGGTCGGGTCGATGGTCCGGAACGCCCCGGCAAGGGTCCGATCTGCGAGTTCGGCGATCTGCCCGACGACCTCGACGCCGGTCGGTCCTGCTCCGACCACAACGAAGGTCAGTCGGCGCTCGCGTTCGGCAGGCGACATCGTCACCTCGGCCGCCTCGAACGCCCCGAGGATCCGGCCGCGCAACTCGAGCGCGTCGTCGACGGTCTTCATCCCTGGGGCGAAGACCTCGAATTGGTCGTTGCCGAAGTAGGACTGCTGGGCGCCCGCCGCGACGATCAAGCTGTCGAACGGCGTAACCCGTTCCCAGTCGAGCAGTTTCGAGGTGACGGTCCGCTTCTGCAGATCGATCGCGACCACCTCGCCGAGCAACACCTCGGCATTCTTCTGTTTGCGCAAGATCATTCGCGTCGCAGGCGCAATCTCACCCACCGACAGAATGCCCGTCGCAACCTGATAGAGCAGCGGCTGGAACAGGTGGTGTGTCGTTTTGGCGATGAGGGTGACATCCACATCTGCGCGCTTCAGTTGCTTGGCGGCGAACAGTCCGCCGAAGCCGGAACCGATGATGACGACGCGATGGCGCCGAGGGGCAATGCTGGACACGGTCACCTAGAGACCTTACCCGTCCGTCGCAACCGCGAGCGTCGGGTTAATACACACTTCACCCGGCTTTCGCGTGCCATGACCCGACACTCGTCAGCGCAGGTACTCGACGGTGACCGGCGAGTGGTCGGACCAGCGCAGCGCGTACGCCGCCGCCCGTTCCACCCGCGCTGCGCTCACGCGCGCCGCCAGCCCACGCGTCGCGAGCTGGTAGTCGATGCGCCAACCGGCGTCGTTGTCGAACGCCCTGCCCCGCCATGACCACCACGAGTACGGCCCTGGCCCGTCGGGGTGCAACACCCGAACCACGTCGACCCACCCCGCGGCGAGCAGGTCGGTGAGCCACTGCCGTTCGGCGGGCAGAAAGCCGGACTTCTTCACGTTGCCGCGCCAGTTCTTGATGTCGTTCTCGGTATGCGCGATGTTCCAGTCGCCACACACGACGGCGTCGCGATCGGTCAGCGTCGCCATCCTGTGCGCCAGGGCGGCCATGAACCGCTCCTTCTCGAGCTGGCGGTCGGTGCCTGCCTCACCGGTCTGGATGTAGACGCTCGCGACGGTCAGCCCGTCGATATCGACCTCCACGTAACGGCCGTGAAGCGCGAACTCGTCGGCGCCCAGATCCCGCACCGCCTTGATCGGATGCCGGCTCAACACGGCAACACCGTTGCGGCCCTTGAGATCTCCGCCCGCGGATGCCAGATGCCAGCCGTCGGACAACGCCGGGCCGAGCACGGCCGCGAGTTGGTCGTCGTCGGCGCGGGTCTCCTGCAGGCACACCACGTCGGACCTCGTCTCGGCGAGCCACGGCAGCAGGCCGAGGTTCTCCGGCGACCGCTGCTTGATCGCAGCGCGGACGCCGTTGACGTTGATTGTGGTGACGATCACGGGGTCAGACCGTAGCCGACCCCGCCGAAGCAAGGCCGGCAAGCTTGCGGTACCGGCGGTATCACCTTTAGGGTCGGGCAGCATGACCGAGCGCGCACCGATACACCTGGGTTCCGGCGACCCAATGGTTTTGCTGCATCCGTTCATGATGTCGCAGAACGTGTGGAAACAAGTCGCGCCGCTCATTGCTGAGACGGGCCGCTACGAGGTCTTCGCGCCCACCATGCCCGGCCACAACGGCGGCGTGAAGGGCAGGTTCTTCCTGGACACGGCCGAGATGGCCGACGACGTCGAGCGCCGAATGGACGCGCTGGGCTGGGAGACCGCCCACATCGTCGGCAACTCGCTCGGAGGCTGGGTGGCCTTCGAACTCGAGCGCCGCGGCCGCGCCCGCACGCTGACCGGCATCGCACCGGCGGGCGGCTGGAGTCACTTCACGCCCGCGAAGTTCGAGATCGTCGGCAAGTTCCTCGCGGGCTTGCCAGTTTGGCTGACCGCCAAGTTGCTCGGCCAGCGGGCGCTGCGCCTGCCGTTCGCCCGCCAGCTTGCGTCTGTGCCGGTCAGTGCCAAAGCCGACGGCCTCAGCGACGCCGACCTGATCGACATCATCGACGACGTCTCCCACTGCCCCGCCTACTACCACCTGCTCGTCAAGGCGCTACTGCTGCCGGGCCTGCGGGAGCTGGCCAATGGCAGCGCGCCGACTCATCTGGTCATCTGCGAGAAGGACCGGGTGCTGCCGCATCCGCGGTTCACCCGCCACTTCACCACGCAGTTGCCCAAGGACACACAGATCACCCATCTCGACGGCGTCGGGCACATCCCGATGTTCGAGGCGCCGCGCCGGATCGCGGACCTGATCGTCGGCTTCGCCGACCGCTACGCGACGCCGCCGCCGCGCAAGGCCATCGGTTAAGCGGCGTCGAGGGACTTCTTGAAGTTGCCTGCGATCGTGTCGAGGAATTCCTCGCTGGTCTGCCACGGCTGCTCTTCGCCGATCAACAGCGCCAGGTCCTTGGTCATCTGACCACCCTCGACGGTGCCGATCACGCTGTCCTCCAACGTGTTTGCGAACTCGATCACGTCGGGGGTGTTGTCCAGCTTGCCGCGATGCTCCAGCCCGCGGGTCCACGCGAAGATCGAGGCGATCGGGTTCGTGGAGGTGGGCTTGCCCTGCTGGTATTGCCGATAGTGGCGGGTGACGGTGCCGTGGGCGGCCTCCGCCTCGACCGTCTTGCCGTCCGGCGTCATCAGCACCGACGTCATCAGGCCCAGTGAGCCGTAGCCCTGCGCCACCAGATCGGACTGAACATCGCCGTCGTAGTTCTTGCACGCCCACACGTAGCCGCCCTCCCACTTCAGGCAGGAGGCGACCATGTCGTCGATCAGCCGGTGCTCGTAGGTCAGCCCCTCGGCGTCGAATCGTTCCTTGTACTCCCCGTCGAAGATGCGTTGGAACTCGTCCTTGAACATCCCGTCGTAGCCCTTGAGGATGGTGTTCTTCGTCGACAGGTAGACGGGGTATTTCTGTTGCAGCGCATAGTTGAACGACGAACGGGCGAAGTCCTGGATCGACTTCTTGAAGTTGTACATGCCCATGATCACCCCGCCGCCCTCAGGGATCTGGACGACGTCGTGCACGATCGGCCCGCTGCCGTCGTCCGGCGTGAAGGTGACGGTGAAAGTGCCTGGGCGGTCGACCTTGAAGTTGTCGGCGCGGTACTGGTCTCCGAACGCGTGACGGCCGATGATGATCGGCTTGGTCCAGCCCGGTACCAGTCGCGGCACATTCTTGATCACGATCGGCGCGCGGAAGATGGTGCCGCCCAGGATGTTTCGGATGGTGCCGTTCGGTGAAAGCCACATCTTCTTGAGATTGAACTCCCTGACGCGGGCCTCGTCGGGCGTGATGGTCGCGCACTTGACGCCGACGCCGTGGCGCTTGATCGCTTCCGCGGCGTCGACGGTGACCTTGTCGTCGGTGGCGTCACGGTGCTCGATGCCGAGGTCGTAGTAGTCCAAGTCCACGTCGAGGTGCGGCAGGATGAGCTGCTCCTTGATCATCTTCCAGATGATGCGGGTCATCTCGTCGCCGTCGAGTTCTACGACTTTGCCTTCGACCTTGATCTTGGACATATTGGCCACCCTACGCGGGCAGGGCCCCCGCAAATCGCTATGTCAGCTGTGCGCGCTCTCCAGCGCCGCGTTCAACGTCTTGCTCGGCCGCATCACCGCCGTGGTCTTATCGCGGTCCGGGTAGTAGTAGCCGCCGATGTCTACCGAATTACCTTGCACCTCAGCGAGTTCGGAGATGACAGCCTCTTCCTTTTCGGACAGCGTCTTGGCCAGTTTGGCGAAGTGCTCGGCCAGCTCTTGGTCTTCGGTCTGCTCGGCGAGTTCCTGCGCCCAGTACAGCGCGAGGTAGAACTGACTGCCGCGGTTGTCGAGCTCACCGGTCTTGCGCGACGGGCCCTTGTCGTTCTCCAGCAGCTTGCCTATGGCGCGATCCAAGGTCTTGCCAAGCAGCGCGGCTCGCTTGTTGCCGGTCTTGTTTCCCAAGTCCTCGAAGCAAGCACCCAGAGCGAGGAATTCGCCGAGCGAATCCCACCGCAGGTGGTTCTCTTCGACCAGCTGGTGCACATGCTTCGGCGCTGAACCGCCGGCGCCCGTCTCGTACATGCCGCCGCCTGCCATCAACGGGACGATGGACAGCATCTTCGCGCTGGTGCCCAGTTCCAGGATCGGGAACAGGTCGGTGAGGTAGTCGCGCAGGATGTTTCCGGTCGCGGCGATGGTGTCCTGCCCGCGGGTCGCACGCTCCAGCGTGTACCGCATGGCCCATACCTGCGGCATGATCTGGATCTGCAGGCCCTCGGTGTCGTGGTCCTCGAGGTAGGCCTTCACCTTGTTGCGCAGTTCCACCTCGTGCGGACGTTCGGTATCGAGCCAGAACACCACCGTCATGCCGGACACCCGCGCGCGCGTGACGGCCAGTTTGACCCAGTCGCGGATCGCGGCGTCCGTCGTGACGGGCATGCGCCAGATGTCGCCCTCTTCCACGTCCTGCGACAGCAGCACCTCGCCCGTGTCGTTGTCGACGATGTCGGCGACGCCGTCCTCGGGGATCTCGAAGGTCTTGTCGTGTGAGCCGTACTCCTCGGCCTTCTGCGCCATCAGCCCGACGTTCGGGACGGTGCCGATGGTCGTCGGATCGAACTGGCCGTTGGTCTTACACCAGTTGATCATCTCCTGGTAGATGCGGGAGAACGTGGACTCGGGGTTGACGGCCTTGGTGTCCTTGGTCCGCCCGTCGGCGCCATACATCTTGCCGCCCAGCCGGATCATCGCGGGCATCGAGGCGTCGACGATCACGTCGCTGGGTGAGTGGAAGTTGGTGATGCCCTTGGCCGAATCCACCATGGCCAGCTCGGGGCGGTGCTCGTGAACGTCGTGGATGTCCTGGATGATCTGCTCACGCTGGAATGACGGCAGCGCCTCGATCTTGTTGTAGAGGTCGACCATCCCGTTGTTGACGTTGACACCCAGCTCGTCGAGCACCTCCTGGTGCTTGGCGAAGGCGTCCTTGTAGAAGGTCTTCACACAGTGCCCGAACACAATGGGATGGCTGACCTTCATCATCGTCGCCTTGACGTGCAGCGAGAACATCACGCCGGTCTTGTAGGCGTCCTCGATCTGCTCCTCGTAGAACGCGACGATGGCCTTCTTGCTCATGAACATGCTGTCGATGACGTCGCCCTCGTCCAACGACACCTCGGGCTTCAGCACGATCGTCTCGCCGCTCTTGGTCTTCAGCTCCATCCGCACGTTGCGGGCCCGGTCCAGGGTCATCGACTTCTCCCCGTGGTAGAAGTCGCCATGCTTCATGGTCGCCACATGAGTGCGCGAAGCCATCGACCACTCGCCCATGCTGTGCGGGTGCTTACGCGCATACTCCTTGACCGCCTTGGGCGCGCGGCGGTCCGAATTACCTTCGCGCAGAACCGGATTCACTGCGCTGCCGAGAACCTTTCCGTAGCGCTCCTTGAGCGTCTTCTCCTCGTCGTTCTTCGGCTGCGCCGGATAGTCCGGAACCGCGTACCCCTTCTCCTGCAGCTCCTTGATGGCGGCGTAGAGCTGCGGCACCGATGCGCTGATGTTCGGCAGCTTGATGATGTTGGTGTCCGGCGACTGCGTCAGCTCGCCAAGTTCGGCCAGGTTGTCAGGGACGCGCTGCTCGTCGGTCAAGTAGTCACCGAACTCCGCCAGGATGCGCGCGGCCACCGAGATGTCACTGGTTTCGACGTTGATCCCCGCCGGCTCGGCGAAGGTCCGGATGATCGGCAGAAAGGCGTAGGTCGCAAGCAGCGGCGCCTCGTCGGTCAGCGTGTAGATGATGGTCGGCTGCTCCGCGCTCATGTGGGTCTCCCGGCGTCTCGGTCAGATTCGAAGCTTCGCGTTGTTATGACGGCTATCAGTATCACGTCGTGTACGACGCTACGCGCGCGCCAGGGGTCGGTCAGTTTGGCTACTGACCAGTAGCGTCTTCGCGAAAAATGGGGGAAATTCCCCATGTGCGCACGTAGGCGGGCGCGGCAGCATCGACACGACCGACCGAGAACCGAACATGCCGCTGGCACCCAGTCAGCGGCATGAGATACGCTTCTCTCCGGTCATGAGTGCCAGCGTCAAGCCCCGGCTTGCTGGCCGGCAACCCTCCAACCGCGGTGGGGTGCCCCGGGTGATTGACCAGGTTGAGTAGCCGCAACGGCTACCGGCAAGCGCGGGTCCGTTGTGACGGGCCCCCAGAGAAGACAGGCGGAGGTCCGGCGTGCGCAGTTGTCGCTGAGTGCAAAAAAGCGCGCCTGCACCGAACCCAGCCGGCCCATCACAACAGGAGAACCAGCTATGAGCACCGAAAACACCCCCGACGATCCGACGGCGCATTGGTCATTCGAGACCAAGCAGGTCCACGCCGGCCAGAAGCCCGACAGCGCGACCAACGCGCGGGCGCTGCCGATCTACCAGACCACGTCGTACACCTTCAACAGCACCGAGCACGCGGCCGCGCTGTTCGGCCTTGCCGAGCCCGGCAACATCTACACCCGGATCATGAACCCGACGCAGGACGTCGTCGAGCAGCGCATCGCGGCGCTGGAGGGCGGCGTCGCGGCGCTGTTCCTGGCGTCCGGTCAGGCCGCAGAACACTTCGCGATCCTCAACCTGGCCAACGCCGGCGACCACATCGTGTCGAGTCCGAGGCTCTACGGCGGCACCTACAACCTGTTCCACTACACGCTGCCCAAGATCGGCATCGACGTCAGCTTCGTCGAGGACCCCGACGACCTCGATTCGTGGCGCGCCGCGGTGCGGCCCAACACCAAGGCGTTCTTCGCTGAGACCATCTCGAACCCGCAGAACGACATCCTCGACATCCCGAACGTCGCGGCCGTCGCGCACGACGCAGGCGTGCCGTTGATCGTGGACAACACCGTCGCCACCCCGTACCTGATTCAGCCGCTGTCCCACGGCGCCGACATCGTCGTGCACTCCGCCACGAAGTATCTGGGCGGACACGGCGCGGCGATCGCGGGCGTGATCGTCGACGGCGGCACCTTCGATTGGACCAACGGCAAGTTCCCCGGCTTCACCACGCCGGACCCCAGCTACCACGGTGTGGTCTTCGCCGAACTCGGCCCGCCCGCGTACGCGTTGAAGGCCCGCGTGCAGTTGCTGCGCGACCTCGGCTCGGCCGCCTCGCCGTTCAACGCGTTCCTGGTCGCGCAGGGACTAGAGACGCTGAGCCTTCGCGTTGAGCGTCATGTGGCAAACGCGCAGAAGGTCGCCGAATTCCTGGCCGGCCATCCCGATGTGATCTCGGTCAACTACGCCGGGCTGCCCACGTCGCCGTGGTACGAGCTGGGAAAGAAGCTGGCGCCTAAGGGAACCGGTGCCGTGCTGGCGTTCGAGCTGGCCGGAGGCATCGACGCGGGCAAGGCGTTCGTCAACGCGCTGACGCTGCACAGCCATGTCGCGAACATCGGCGACGTGCGGTCACTGGTGATCCACCCGGCGTCCACGACGCACGCCCAGCTCACCCCCGAAGAGCAGCTGGCGACGGGTGTGACGCCAGGACTGGTACGGCTCGCGGTCGGTATCGAAGGCATCGACGACATCCTTGCCGACCTGACGCAGGGGTTCGCCGCGGCCAAGCCGTTCAGCGCGTCCGGGGCAACGGACCCGAAGACAACGGCGGCGTTCTGATGACTGTCACCGACGTGAGTACCGCAACGCTGCCTGCCGAGGGTGAAGTCGGCCTGGTCGACATCGGCTCGCTGACTCTGGAGAACGGCGCCGTTGTCGACGACGTCACGATCGCGGTGCAGCGGTGGGGCGAGCTGTCGCCCAACCGCGACAACGTGGTCGTCGTGCTGCACGCCCTGACCGGCGATTCGCACGTCACCGGCCCCTATGGCCCAGGCGACGAGACAGAAGGCTGGTGGGAAGGCGTAGCCGGGCCCGGGGCACCGATCGACACCGACCGTTGGTGTGCGATCGCCACCAACGTGCTTGGCGGCTTTCGCGGGTCGACGGGGCCGAGCTCTACCGCACCCGATGGAAAGCCCTGGGGCTCAAGGTTCCCGTTGGTGTCGGTGCGCGATCAGGTCGAGGCGGACATTGCCGCGCTGGCCGCGCTCGGCATCACCGAGGTCGCCGCGGTGGTCGGCGGCTCGATGGGCGGGGCCAGGGCGCTGGAGTGGATCGTCAGCCATCCGGACAAGGTGCGTTCGGCGCTGGTGCTGGCAGTCGGAGCACGTGCCACCGCCGATCAGATCGGCACCCAGAGCTCGCAGATCGCGGCGATCAAGTCCGACCCGAACTGGTGCAACGGTGACTACTACGGCACCGGCCGGTCGCCGGATCTCGGCATGGAGATCGCGCGCCGCTTCGCGCATCTGACATACCGCGGCGAAGCCGAACTGGACAGCCGGTTCGCCAACGATCCCCAGGGCGACGAGGACCCAGCAACAGGGGGTCGCTACTCGGTGCAGAGCTATCTGGAGCATCAGGGCCGCAAGCTGTTGAAGCGCTTCGACGCAGGCACGTATGTGGCACTGACGGAATCGTTGTCGAGCCATGACGTGGGGCGCGGCCGCGGCGGCGTGGAGGCGGTGCTGCGAGGCTGTCCCGTCCCGGTGGTCGTCGGCGGCATCACGTCGGACCGGTTGTACCCGCTGCGGCTGCAGGAGGAATTGGCGGAGCTGCTGCCGGGTTGTACCGAACTGAACGTGGTGGACTCTATCTACGGCCACGACGGCTTTCTGTTGGAGACCGAGGCGGTGGGCAAGCTGATTCGTCAGACACTGGAGTTGGCCGAGCGGTGACCCACTCCAGGCAGCAGCGTTCACTGTCGTTCGGCGCGGAGGCCGCGGCATACGAACGAGGCCGGCCGTCCTACCCACCCGAGGCGATCGACTGGCTGCTGCCTGACGATGCCGCCGATGTGCTCGACCTCGGCGCAGGTACCGGCAAGTTGACCACGCGGCTCGTCGAGCGGGGCCTCACCGTCGTCGCCGTCGATCCGATCCCGGAAATGCTCGAACTGCTGAGCAACTCGCTGCCCGATACACCTGCCCTGCTGGGCACGGCGGAAGAGATCCCGCTGCCCGACGACAGCGTCGACGCGGTGCTGGTGGCCCAGGCGTGGCACTGGTTCGACCGGGAGCTGGCCGGCAAGGAGATCGCGCGCGTGCTGCGGCCGGGCGGTCGACTGGGCCTGGTGTGGAACACCAGCGACGAACGGCTGGGCTGGGTCAAGGATCTGGGCCGCATCATCGGCCACGAGGACGACCCGTTTAGCCACAAGGTGACGCTGCCCGAACCGTTCACCGATGTCGAGCGTCACCAGGTCGAGTGGACGAGTTACCTGACGCCGCAAGCGCTTATCGACCTTGTTGCATCGCGCAGCTACTGCATCACCTCCCCGGAGAAGGTGCGTACCCGCAAACTGGATGAGGTGCGCGAGCTGTTGGCCACTCATCCGGCGCTGGCCAACACCAACGGCCTTGCGCTGCCTTACATCACGGTGAGCATCAGGGCGACGCTCTCATAGCGCCCAAACGGACAACCAGGCGCGAAAGTTCGAGTGAATCGCGCCATTACGTCGATCTCGGCCGATTCAGCGTGTGACGTAGCCACCGGCTGCCGGGGATTGCGGGCGGTGTCGTTCTGAGCGAAGGCTCGACGGCATGCCACCACCGATCCGGGGGCTCTGTCAGCGTCGCACAGGCATCCGCAGCCAGCTTTTCTGGGGTCCGCCCTAGCCCGGGGTGTCGACGAATACCTGATAGTCCAGTGAGGATCAGCCGTCCGGCCGTTCTCCCACGACTGATCGAAGGCCACGCGGCTGATTTCGCGATCGTAGTCGGCCGCATCGAAGGACACACCGCGGTTCATCGGCACCTCGATCAGCCAGTCCCAGCGCACACGGTCGCCGTGGCGCGTGATCGTGATGTCGGTGGCTCCGCAGCCATATGTGCCGCTCTCGCACGGGCGATCGGGGTGGTGCGCGGCTCGCAGGAAGCCACCAACCGATTAGTCGGAATGATCACGTGGTACGGGTCCATCCCCAAACCGGCACCAGCAGAAGTCATTTCCACATCGTTGAGGTAGACCAGCACCTGGAACGCATTCGATCTTCTGGCTGCGGGACTTGCGGCTCGTTCCTCCCAATCACGCTGTTCGCTCTGATGTCAGGGCCGAAGATACGACGCTGACACCGAACCACCTCTGCAGCGCCGTAAGCAGCCGGTCCTCGTCGGCGGACTCGAAAGTGTCTGCCGCCCAGGCGACGTAGCCGTCGGGCCGGATCAGCATGGCACAGACCTCGACATCGTCGATGGCGCCGACCACGACGTCGACACGGTCGGTCCATCCGCTTGCGACGTCACGCACCGGTCGGCCGGACAGGTCGAGCAATACCGGACGACCCCGGTGAAGCAAGTCACTGATGCGGCGGCCGTCGTCGAGCGTCAGGTCGGGCGCCAGCCGCCCCGCCAGCCGGTGGTCGTCGCCGACGTCGTAGCGGACGTCGGAGCCGGCGAGCAGGTGTGCCATGTGTTCAGCGACGCTAGGTAACTGCAGTAGCTCCTTGAAAAGTTCTCGCAGCGCGGCGATCTCGGGTCCGGGGCCGAAAAGGGCGGCCTGCGACATTGATTGCATCATCACCCGCTCCCCTACCGGAAACCGTTCGCCGTGGTAGGTGTCCAGCAGATCCGCGGGCGCCCATCCGTTTACCGCGGCGGCCAGTTTCCAGCCGAGGTTCATCGCGTCCTGCAAACCGAGGTTCAAGCCGGGGCCGCCCATCGCGGAGTGCACATGCGCGGAATCACCGACCAGGAAGATGTTTCCCGCGCAGTACCGGTTGGCCTGCCGGGTGTTCTGCCCTGCGATGCGACGGAGCGCATGCGGTCCGTCGCCGGGGGGTGGCCCTATGGGCAGATCGACACCGAGGACCCGTCGAGCGCTGTCACGCAACTCGTCGAGCGTTATCGGCTCGGAATCCTCGGGTTGCTGATCGAACTCGATGGTGCCGACCATCGGCCTGCCGCGCTCCATTTCCGCGAAGATGAATCCGCCGTTGTCGAGGCGGTTGTGCCCCCACGGCAACGTGCCGAAGCCGGGAACGTCCAGACCGCCATTGGCGGAACGTATTTCGTCGGGAACGGTCACATGGGCGATGCGCGCCACGGTGTTGGACGTGTGGCCGGGAAAGTCGATGCCTGCCAGCTTGCGCACGGTGCTACGGCCGCCATCGGCGCCGACTAGGTAGGTGGCCTCGAGCGTGTAGTCGCCACCCGGTGACGACACGCTCACAGTGGCGCCGCCAGCGTCGGTCTGCACGCCGGTCAACTCGTGGCCCCACCGGACGTCGACACCCAGTTCGCGCGCTCGTTCGGCGAGCAGCCTGACCAGACGCGGCTGCTGCATCGGCAATCCGTACATCGGGTTTTCCCGCATCCCGAACAACGGCACCCGCATGCCGCTGAAGATCCACTCGTACATGGGCTTTGGCGGTTCGTCTGAGCCGGTGAAGCTCTGGTAGAGCCCACGCATGTCGAGCATTCGCACCACCTGCCCGACCATGCCGTTGGCCTTGGGCTCATCGCTCGGCGCGAGTAACCGCTCCAGCACGACGGGATGCACGCCAGCCAGCGCCAGCTCGCACGCGACCATCAGCCCATTCGGGCCAGCGCCGGAAATGACTACGTCGACTCTGTTTTCGGTCATCGGGTTCTCCTCGGGGTTGGTTCGGGTAGGCCTGCCGCCACGTCGGCGTAGCCGCGACGAAGGAGTTCGGTAAAGACCACGGGTGGATCGGCATTGGCATACGCCTCCATCGCCGTTTCACCGACCACCCGGACTACTGCGGCGACGAGTCGCGGGTACATATCGCGAACCGGGTCGGTGCCGGTGCGTCGCGCGATCGCCTCGACCCAGTCGGTGAACAGGTCCTTCGTCAACGCGGCGCGAAGATCCCGCGCGGACAGGAGATCGCGGAGCACGATCAACTCGTCCGGGGTCGGCCGCACGCCAGCGGCACCCTCGGCTTCTAGCGGCGCGAGCATTGCATGTGTGATCGCCGACCAGAGCGGCTCGTCGGCGGGCCGCTCCAGGAATGCCGCGAGGCTCTGCCGCGTTCGATCGATCTGCCGGAACGCAACCGCCTCGTACTTGCCAGTGAAGTAGTTGTTGAAGGTCCGCAGCGAGACGCCGGCCCTGTTGGCGATGTCTTCGCGGGTGACGTTCTCCAGCCCCCGCTCAAGCGCGAGCTCCAAAGCTGCGTCGCTGAGCGCCCAGCGGGTACCGAGCTTCTTGCGTTCCCGCAGCCCCAACGTGGTGGTCATGTAACCAGCGTAGCCAAATCTTGCACGGCAGGCAAAATTGCCCGACAGGCAGATTCTAGCGGCGTTTGGGCATCATCGTGGCCCGGCGATCGAGCGCTGCGGTGGGCGCAGAGCGCGCTACCGGGTAGTTGTCGGTCGGTGAAGCCGGGCCAGAACGTTCTTGAGCAGGTGGTGGTGGCACCGGAGACACGAACAACACCCACCCCGACTCCATCATGTCGGGGGATCGTGTTCGAAGCCCGAGAGGCGAGCGCCGTATGCTACGGCGAAACTACTGCAGGGGCGGAACTACTTCTTCTTATGCGAGCCGGGCACCGCACCCTGTGCGGGCTTGGCCTTGGTTTGCGGTTCGGCCTTGTTGGGTCCGCGAGGATCGACCTTCTTTTCTTCAGCCATCACTCCATAGTAGAGGTGATTGCGATCGGCTAAATACTCTTTGGCTGAGTCGAGAAGCCTATTCGTTATTGTGCGGCGCGCTACGCAAAGTCAGTGCTGCATAAGCGAATTGGTACCGCTGGTCACGCGCGTGCAGCAGCTATGCCGACCACTACGTCGTGGCGGAGCGCGGGGTCAACGGTCAGATGCATGCCCAGCTCGGTGATCCTGCCGTCGAGCGGATGCCAGGCGCGGTCTGAAGGGTCACGCCCCAGCAGCGGGTCGAGTGAGTCGATCGTCGGCTTCCATAGGGTCACCCAGTTCCTGCCGGGGCCGACGACGAAGGCAAGTTCGAGCCTGACGGGTCCGGTTGGAAGTTCTGCCGGCCCGGCGACGGCGGTGTGGATCTGCTCTTTATAGGCGGGCTTCGTGTACGACGCGGTCGTTCTCGCGACCAGCACGTCCGTCGACGGCGGAGGCATCTCGCGGGCAGCTTCGATCCGCACGAACGACTGCTCGATGTGCTGCTTCGTGCACCACACCGACACCAGACCGGGATCCTTCAGTTGAGAGGCGAACGGGTACGCATAGTTGTCGAGGTCCGCCATGTCGAGCAGATCACGTCCAGTTGGGAGCCCAACATCGAGTCGGAGCGCCCACGGGCCGTCGACCCGCGACGCGGCAAGCAGCGCTTCCGCGTCGTCGAGAAACGCCCGCAGCCGAACCTGATCCGGATGGTCGGTCTGATTCCAGGACGCCAGCCGAGGCGAGACCCTCAGCTGATGGCTGTCGCCTGCGGGGCGGGCGTACCAGCGCATCGTCACACGGTAACGCCTGGGGATAACTGCTCTAGTGTTGGCCGAAATGTCCATTTTGTCCTTAACAGCTAGAATGGGTGCATGCCCACACTGACGTTCCGTAATCGCGACGGCGAGCTGGTCGACGTTCCGACCGTTGCCGCCACCCGCTTCAAGAACGAGTTCGGCGCGATCTTCGAGCAGGCCGCGCTGGGCGGCGCGGTCGCGATCACCAAACACAACACCCCGAAGGCGGTGTTGTTGTCCTACGCCGAATTCGAGGCGCTGACCAAGGCGAGCACGCCTGCGCTCGACGATCTTTCCGACGAATTCGACAGACTGCTGGAGAGCATGCAGACGCCGCAGTCAAAGGACGCGATGGCGGCGGCGTTCGACGCCACACCGGAGCAGCTCGGCCGCGCCGCGGTCAAGGCGGCCCGCGCCAAGCGTTAGCGCCTGCGCATGGCCCGCAAGGCCCAAGCGCCGCGCCTGTATGTCCTCGCCGGGGTCAACGGCGCAGGCAAGAGCAGCATCGGCGGCGCGACGATCCGGGCGTCCGGCGCGGACTACTTCAACCCCGACGAGGCGGCACGGAAGTTGATCGCGGCCAATCCCGGTCTCGATCAGACGAAAGCCAACGCCGCGGCGTGGCATCAGGGCAGACGGCTCCTCGAACGGGCGATCCGGGAACGCAAGGACTTCGCCTTCGAGACCACGCTCGGCGGAAGCACCATGCCGCGGCTGCTGACCGAGGCGGCCTCAGAGGGCTTCGAGGTACGCATCTGGTACGTCGGACTGGCCAGCCCGGATCTGCACATCGAACGCGTCCGCAACCGTGTGCGCGCCGGCGGTCACGACATCCCGGAGTCCAGCATCCGGCGGCGCTGGCGGCACAGCAGGCTGAACCTCGTGCAGTTGCTGCCGCACCTGAGCGAGCTTCGCGTCTACGACAACTCCGCGGATGCGGATCCCGCCGCCGGAAATGCGCCTCAGCCGGCGCTCGTGTTGCATCTCGACCACGGCGAGATCGTCGGACCTCCCGACCTGTCCTCGACGCCCGAGTGGGCCAAGCCGATCGTCGCAGCCGCACTCAAATTGGCTTGAACGCTCGCGGCCGGTTCCCTATCGTGGCCGCCATGTTGGTTTCTTCGATGAGGTTGCGCACCGCCTAGCGGCGGATTTCACCTCACGGTCGACACATCCGCCGCCGCAGCAGCTTGTTCCAGCTACTCGCGGAGTTGTTGTGTCACACCCTCATTCAGGCCGGCACGAATACGGCCAGAACTTTCTACACGATCGCGGCGTTATCGACGCCATCGTGCAAACCGTCGCACGCACTGACGGGCCCATCATCGAAGTCGGCGCAGGCGACGGCTCGCTCACGGGTGCGTTGCAGAAGCTCGGCCGCCCGCTGACGGCGATCGAGATCGATCCCCGTCGCGCCGCGCGGCTCACGTCGCGCACCCCACCGCGTACCCGGGTCGTCCGTGCGGACTTCCTGGCGTACCCGCTACCCCGGACACCGCATGTCATCGTCGGAAACCTGCCGTTTCATCAGACGACGGCGATGCTGCGGCGGATTCTGCACGGACCCGGCTGGACCGATGCGGTGCTGTTGGTGCAGTGGGAGGTGGCCCGTCGCCGAGCCGGTGTCGGCGGCGCCACGATGATGACCGCCCAATGGTGGCCGTGGTTCGAATTCGGTTTGGTGCGCAAGGTTTCCGCGTCGTCGTTCCGCCCCCGACCCAGTGTCGACGGCGGGCTGATCACGATCCGACGGCGCGCTGACCCGCTCGTCGCACCTTCCGATCGCCGTCGCTACCAAGCCATGGTGCATCGGGTGTTCACCGGACGCGGTCATGGGATCGCGCAGATCCTCAACCGGCAGATGCCACGTGCGACGATTCGAAACTGGCTGCGCGACAACAAAGTTAAACCGATGGCGCTGCCGCGGGACCTGTCCGCCGCACAGTGGGCCGCGCTCTTCGTCGGGCTAACTGGTGCCTAACGGGTCGATCGTCCATGCGATGTAGATCATGGCCGCGCTGACCGACGCGGTGGTGACGAAATCGACGGTCCTGCTGCGCACCGCCAGCAGGCCTACCCGGTCCTCGGGGAGCGCCAGCCGAAACGCCGCCGCAACGCCGACGCCGACGGCGAGCACCAGCCCGCCGCGTCGCCAGTAACCGGCGACCACCAGGCCGAACGCCGCCACGATGATCAGGCCGACCAGCAGTATCGGCCACTGCCCGCCAAAAATCTTGCGGGCGAACTCCTTGAGCGTCACGCGCGCGCGAGGGCTTCGGCTCGCTCGACCACGTTCGTCAGCAGGAACGCCCGCGTCAGCGGACCCACACCGCCGGGGTTGGGCGACACGTGGCCCGCGACCTCCCACACATCGGGATGCACGTCGCCGACCAGCTTGCCTGCGTCGTCGCGAGAAACACCGACATCGACCACGGCCGCGCCGGGACGCACCATCTCGGCGGTCACCATATGCGGCACGCCGGCGGCGGCGATGATGATCTCGGCTTCACGCGCGAGCTGCGGCAGGTGCCGAGTTGCGGTGTGGCACAGAGTCACTGTCGCGTTCTCCGACCGCCGGGTGAGCAGCAGCCCGAGCGGCCTGCCGACCGTGACACCACGGCCGATCAGCACGACCTGGGCACCCGCGATCTCCACCTCGTAGCGGCGCAGCAGATGTACGATGCCGCGCGGGGTGCACGGCAGCGGGGCGGGCTCGTTGAGTACCAGCCTGCCGAGGTTGGTCGGATGCAACCCGTCGGCGTCCTTGCCGGGATCGACGCGTTCCAGTGCGGCGTTCTCGTTGAGGTGCTTCGGCAGCGGCAGCTGCACGATGTAGCCGGTGCACTCGGGGTTGGCGTTGAGCTCGTCGATGGTCTCGTCGAGCTTGGCCTGGCTGATGTCGGCGGGCAGATCGCGCCGTATCGAGTTGATGCCCACCTTCGCACAGTCGGCGTGCTTGCCCCGCACGTACGCCTGCGAGCCGGGGTCGTCGCCGACCAGCACTGTGCCCAGGCCCGGCGTGCGTCCCTCGGCGGTCAACGCCGCAACCCGTTCGGAGAGGTCGACGAAGATCTCGTCACGCGTGGCCTTGCCGTCCAATGTGATCGCACCCACGGCAGTCATTGTGGCAGGCTCCCCTGCTATGAACACTCAGCCCAATGTGTTCACCCCGGCCAAGCTCGGCCCGGTGACGCTGCGCAATCGGATCATCAAGGCGGCGACGTTCGAGGCGTCCACGCCGAACGCACTCGTCACCGACGACCTTATCGAGTTCCACCGGCTGCCCGCAGCGGGCGGTGTGGGCATGACGACGGTCGCCTACCTGGCGGTGACACCAGGCGGCCGCACCCAGGGAAAGCAGATCTGGTGGCGTCCCGAGGCGATCCCCGGACTGCGCCAGCTGACCGACGCCATCCATGCGGAAGGCGCTGCCATCAGCGCACAGATCGCACATGCCGGCCCAGTCGCCCACGCCCGCTCGAACGACGCCGAAGCGCTGGCCCCGATGACGAGCAAGTACGCAAGGGCGGCCAGTCGTGACGACATCGCCGACGTCGTCGCGGCGCATGCCACCGCGGCCCGCTTGGCCATCGAGGCGGGGTTCGATGCGGTCGAGGTTCACCTCGGCCACAACTACTTCGCCAGCTCTTTCCTGAGCCCGCTGATCAACCAGCGCGACGACGAGTTCGGTGGCTCGCTGCAGAACCGCGCGAAGGTTGCACGCAGCGTGGCCGAAGCGGTGCGGCGCGCCGTCGAGGACACCGGAGCGGGCAGGATCGCGGTGACTGCCAAGCTCAACATGGCGGACGGAGTGGATGGCGGGATCACGGTCGAGGAGTCACTTCAGACGGCGAAATGGCTGCAGGACGATGGCTGTCTGGACGCGATCGAACTCACTGCGGGAAGTTCGTTGGTAAACCCGATGTACACGTTTCGAGGCGGCGCGCCGGGCAAGGATATTCCCGCCATTGCCAAGGTCGTCCGCGAATACCCTTACTACGACGCATATCTGCTGAGCGATGCCCGCCTGTTCCGTGCCGAGCTGACGATTCCGCTGATCCTTCTGGGCGGCATCACCAACCGGGAAACCATGGATCTGGCGATGACTGAGGGATTCGACTTCATCGCGATGGGACGAGCCCTGCTCGCCGAACCCGACCTGCTGAACCGCATCAAAGCCGACGGCGACGCGCACACCGTGACATCGGTCTGTACGCACACCAATGAATGCATGGCGACGATCTACAGCCACACCCACTGCGTGGTCACCGGATCACCGGACCGGGTTGCAATCGGCTAACCCCCGGCCGACTGCCGCGGCTCGACGAACGCGACCATCGGCTCCTTGCGAACCACCCATCCCCAACCCTGGAGGATCATCAGTTCCTTCGCCGAGAAGATGTACGTGACGTCGGCGTTGTGGGCGACGTATTTTTCGTCCTGCATCACGGCGCCAGAGACGTCGATCTCGGAACCGTCCTTCAGCCGGACGCCGCGATACTCGTAATGCCCGCGGGGGTCGACGCAGATCGCCACCAGCGACTGTTGGGTCCGGCCGACGGCAATGGCGGACTTCGATGAGTCGCATCGGGCAGCCGTATCGATGAATCCCCGATCGTCCGTCTGCAGCGATCCGGGTTCCGCATGCGCCTTCGACAGCAAGTCCGCCGAAGGCAGCGTGACGATGAGCGCGATGCACAGCATGAACACCGGGCGCATCGCTCGGCTCAGTTTGCCGTGCCGCCATGCTGTGGCCCTCGCAGACCGCATGCCTTACCAGATCACGAACGGGCTTGCGACAATGCGCGACGCGCCGTAGGTAAGGCCAAGAAGTTAACGGGACGGTATAAGTGCCCGCGCGCCTCCTCGCTCGCCAGGGAATAGGCTCGCTCCAGCGGGCGTAAATACGGGGCGTAGCCGACAGATGAGGATGGCGATGAAGATCGGAATCTCGACGTTTGTCACCGACGACGGCATCGACACGGTGTCACTGGCGCGTGCGATCGAAGAACGTGGGTTCGACTCACTGGTCATTGCCGAACACACGAATATCCCGGCGAGCCGTGAATCCGCGTACCCGCTCGGGGGCGACCTGCCGCAGCAGTACTACCGCACGCTGGACCCGTTCGTCACGCTGGCCGCCGCGGCCGCGGTGACATCGAGGATCGAGCTGGTCACGGGGATTGCGCTGCTGATCCAGCGCGATCCCATCATCACCGCGAAAGAGGCCGCCAGCATCGACCTGATCTCCGGCGGCCGGTTCGTTTTCGGAGTCGGCGCAGGCTGGAATCTCGAGGAGATGCGCAACCACGGCACGGACCCGAAGACGCGCGGCGCACTGCTGGACGAACGGATCGAAGCCATCAAGGCGTTGTGGACCGATGAGCCCGCCGAATACCACGGCAAGTACGTCGACTTCGACGCCACCTACCTCAAGCCCAAACCCGTCCAGCAGCCACATCCGCCGATCTTCATCGGCGGCGATTCCGATGCCACGGTCAAACGCGTCATCCGGCACAACGCCGGCTGGATATCGAACCCCTTCCCGGTGGACGCCCTGAAGAAGCGAATCGACCAGATGCGCGACGGGGCGGGCCGCGACGTTCCGTTGGCGATGTTCGGCACTCCCCCGAAGCCCGACTACTGGCGCGCCGTGGAAGACCTGGGTTTTGACCAGGTTGCACTGTTGCTGCCGACGTTGCCGACGAACGAGTCACTGCGAATCCTCGACGAATACGCCGCCAAGCTCGACGAATATCGCGGTTAACCCGACGGTATGAGTGCGCGCGCGCAGTCCTCGACGATCGGGTCCGCACTCGCGGGGATGGTATGTCGCGCGATGAGGTGCCTGCGTACGACCGCATACGGGATGTCGATCAAAGCCGCGTTGACACGATCCGCGTCTGCGGACACTTCGGCCAGGGCTGCGTGCAGGGCGCGGTGCAGACGCTTCCGACGGCGGGTCAGTTCGACCGGCCAGTCGGCGGCACCCAACGCGTCGGCACCGGTCAGCAGCACCTGAGCCTCGACCGGATGATGGCGGCACCACTGCACGGTGAACCGGGCGGCGGCAACACACCGTTCCTGAAGGTCTGCCGACGTCGACAACACTGCGGTGAATCCGGCGTGGAACCGCTCCTCGGTGCGGATCCACAGCTCGCCACACAACGCGGCGCGCGTCGGGAAGCGGTGATACAGCGAACCGCTCGGCGCGCCGGCAGCCCGGGCCACTGCCGACATGGTCACCGCGGAGGGCCCGTCGGCGGCCAGTAGTGCCGCGGCCGCATCCAGCAGCTCATCGACCGTGAAGAGCGCGGGCCTCGGCATTGCGCTCCAATGCCCACTCCCACCGCGGTGGCGCAGCGGCTCTACGACGCAATGGCGCACGCTGACGGCATCGCCCTATTCGGTTTGCTGACAGAGGATTTCGTCGGCACGGTAAGCACCGGCATGCCGCACGGCGTCGGCGGTGAGCATCACGGCGCTGCCGACATGATCACCGAAGTGTGGGCCGGATCGCGTCCGTTTACGAGATGCATGTCGAGCCACACGACTACCTACACGTTGACGACGAGCGGGTGGTGGTGCTCGGCCGGTACTGGGGCCCGGCCCGCGACGGCGGTTCGGCCGTGGACGCCGTCTTCGCCCACATCATCACCACGCGCGGTGCCAGATCGCAGCGTTGCAACAGGTCACCGACACCGCCAGGTAGGGCATAGAGCCGACGTCCTGACGCGCGATCGGACCAACACTGCATCTGGCCGGAGGACCGATAGAGTCGGTGCCGATGAGCCGACCAAATCCGCCTGCGCTGACCGTTCGGTACGAGGGCTCAACGCGCACGTTCGCGCCAGGCAACGATGTTGTGGTCGGCCGTGACCTCCGCGCCGATGTCCGCATCGCACACCCGCTGATCTCGCGCGCCCACCTCGTGCTGCGATTCGACCAGGGCCGCTGGGTCGCGATCGACAACGGCAGCCTCAACGGCATGTACGTCAACGGCCGCCGCGTGCCGGCCGTCGACATTCACGACGGCCTGAACGTCAACATCGGCAATCCCGACGGCCCCGCCCTGACCTTCGAGGTGGGCCGCCATCAGGGCTCGGCGGGCACGCCGCCGCAGACCACCTCGGTGCCGGTCGCATCGCGCCCCGGCACAGCATGGCCGAACCAGCCACCGCAGCCACCGACTACAACGCGCCCGCCGAGCACCTCTCACCCGCAGCAGCCGATGTACCCGTCCGGACCCCAGCAGCGATACCCGTCGGGTCCGCAGGCCTATCCGAGTGGCCCGCCGTCCTACCCGAGCGGCCCGTCTGCGTATGCGTCGAGCCCGTCGCAGCCGGTCCGGCCGACCCCGGCGTCGCAACAGTCGATCGCGGCGCCCAGCCTCGAATCCGTCACCCAGATGGGTCCGACGGCCGCGCCGCGCTCGAGCGACGGCAACCTCGCGACGAGCATGCTGAAGATCCTGCGGCCGGGACGCACCGCCGACGTGTCTGCGGGCGCGATCAAGATCGGCAGGGCCACCGACAACGACATCGTCATCCCCGATGTGCTGGCCTCGCGCCACCACGCCACGCTGGTGCCAACGGCGGGCGGCACCGAGATCGTCGACAACCGAAGCATCAACGGCACGTTCGTCAACGGTGCGCGGGTCGAGTCGGCGATGCTGAACGACGGCGACACGGTCACCATCGGCAACATCGACCTGGTCTTCCGTGGCGGCACGCTGGTTCGCCGCACCGAGACCGAGGCCGCGACCCGCACCGGCGGCCTCGAAGTGCATGGTGTCACCTGGACCATCGAGAACAACAAGACGCTGCTCGACAACATCTCCCTCGCGGCGCGGCCAGGCACACTGACAGCCATCATCGGGCCGTCGGGTGCGGGTAAGTCGACGTTCGCACGATTGGTGGCCGGCTACACCCATCCGACGACGGGCACGGTCTCGTTCGAAGGCCACAACATTCACGCCGAATACGCCTCGCTGCGGTCCCGAATCGGCATGGTGCCGCAGGACGACGTCGTGCACGGCCAGCTGACGGTCAACCAGGCGCTGATGTACGCGGCCGAACTGCGGCTGCCGCCCGATACCAGCAAGGAAGACCGAGCCCAGGTCGTCGCGCAGGTGCTCGAGGAACTGGAGATGACCCGGCACGCCGACACGCGGGTCGACAAGCTTTCCGGCGGGCAGCGCAAGCGCGCGTCAGTGGCCATGGAACTGCTGACCGGCCCGTCGCTGCTGATCCTCGACGAGCCGACCTCCGGCCTCGACCCGGCGCTGGACCGGCAGGTGATGACGATGCTGCGCCAACTCGCCGACGCGGGCCGCGTGGTGCTGGTCGTCACGCATTCGCTGACCTACCTCGACGTGTGCGATCAGGTGCTGCTGCTGGCCCCCGGCGGCAAGACGGCGTTCTACGGGCCGCCCAGCCAGATCGGTCCGTCGATGGGCACCACCAACTGGGCCGACATCTTCAGCGCCGTCGCCGGTGACCCCGACGCCGCAAACAAGCGATTCATCGCCCAGCACGGGCCGCCACCACCGCAGCCGCCCGCGCAGAAACCCGCCGACCTCGGTCAGCCGACGAAAACCAGTCTGCGACGGCAGTTCTCGACGATCGCTCGTCGCCAGATGCGGCTGATCGTGTCCGATCGCGGTTACTTCCTCTTCCTGGCGCTGCTGCCGTTCATCATGGGTGTGCTGTCGCTTTCGGTGCCCGGCGACGTCGGGTTCGGTGTCCCCGTTCCTGCGATACAGGGTGGCGAGGCGCCCAACGAACCCGGACAGATCCTGGTGCTGCTCAACGTCGGCGCCATCTTCATGGGCACGGCCCTCACGATCCGCGCGCTCATCGGTGAGCGAGCGATCTTCCTGCGCGAGCAAGCCGTCGGGCTGTCCACATCCGCGTACATCTTGGCCAAGGTCTTCGTCTTCGCGCTATTCGCGTTGCTGCAGTCGGCGATCGTCGTCGGCATCAACGTGTGGGGAAAGAAGTGGGGCCCGGGGGCCGTGACCAGCGGCGCGGTGATACCCCCTCGGACCCTGGAGCTGTACGTCGATGTCGCGGCCTGCTGTGTGGCAGCGGCGATGACCGGCTTGGCGCTCTCGGCGCTGGCCAAGTCGAACGAGCAGATCATGCCGTTGCTGGTGATCGCGATCATGTCGCAGCTGGTGTTCCAGGGCGGCATGATCCCGGTGACCGGCCGGGTGGTGCTCGACCAGTTGTCGTGGATCACGCCGGCCCGGTGGGGATTCGCCAGTACCGCGTCGACGATCGATCTGCTCAGACTCGTCCCCGGCCCGCTGACTCCGCAGGATTCGCATTGGAGGCACACCCCGGGCGCGTGGTGGTTCAACATGGCCATGCTCGGGGCGATTTGCGTCGGCTACATCAGCCTCGTGCGCTGGAAGATCCGGCTCAGGGGCGGCGGATGATTACCAGCCGCTCACGGCGTGAGCACGTAGCGGCCGCGCACCCCGCCCTTGGCCACGGCCCGATGGGCGTCGGCGACCTGATCCAGCGGCACGACCGCGTGCACGCGGGTCGGCAACTCACCTGCCGTGGTGCGATCGAGTAGCTCGGCCAGTCGAGGGCCGTCGGCGTGCGCAACCACGGCGTGTATGGCGATCCCGCGCTCCGCAGCAGGCTCGGCGTTCGGCTTCACACCCACGAACGCCCCGCCGTCGCGGACCAGGGCGAGAGCTTGCTCCTGCAGCCCCGCGCCATCGGCGACAGCGTCCCAGCCAGGCTCGCCGTGTGTGGTGAAGTCAGCGCCAAGGCCGCGGACGAACGCCTCGTCCTGCGCCCTGGCCAGACCCGTCACCTGCCAGCCGCGGCTCCGCGCGAGCGGGGCGACATATCCTCCGACCGCCCCGGCCGCGCCGGTCACCAGCAGCCGGCCACCTGCGGGCGCGTCGCCGAGGAGATCGAGGATCTGCGCGGCTGTCAGCCCGTTGAGCGGCACCGTCGACGCCGCGATGAGGTCCAGCCCGTCGGGCACGATCGCGACGTCGCCGACCGGCACGATGAGTTGCTCGGCGTACGTGCCGAAGTCGCGGTCGAAGCCGCCCACCATGCCTGCGACCCGGGTGCCGATCGCCAGCCCTACGCCGGGACCGGCGGCGGCGACGTGGCCGGCGAAGTCCCAGCCGAGACCTGTCCACTCGGGTTGGTTGATCAGCCCCATGCCGTGGAAGACGCCGCCCGCGACCGCGAGGTCGACAGGGTTGACCGCTGCGGCGGCGATCTCGACCCGCACCTGACCGGGTCCAGGGGCCACGAGGGGGACGTCGATGATCTCGATCGAGCCGGGGCCGCCCGGAATGCGGACGACGGCGGTGCGGAAGGTGGAGGCGATCATGGTTTTGCTCCTGATGTCTTGTGTTCGCCGGTTGTCTTACCCCACTATCAGTAGGTAGCTCTCTGATGGGAAGTACGCACTTTGGAGTGCGTAGGCCACCGCCGGGTGGGAAAGGAGCGGTCGATGCCGACCAAGACGGCGACCCAGAAGCGGGCGCAGGCAAAGGCGGAGTACGACGCGTTCCTGGCGAATTGCCCGAGCCGCCAACTGCTCGACCGGGTCTCCGACAAGTGGGTCGCGTTGATAATGGCCGCGCTCGGCAGCGATGGCCCGCGTCGCTACTCCGAGCTGTCGCGCCGGCTGGCCGGGGTGAGCCAGAAGATGCTCACCCAGACCCTGCGCTCCCTCGAGCGCGACGGTCTGGTCAGCCGCACCGTGACGCCGACCGTGCCGGTCACCGTCACCTACGAGCTGACCGGCCTGGGGCTGTCCCTCCAACAGCTGATGTGCGATGTGAAGGCATGGGCCGAGGCGCACATGGACGAGGTGCTCACCAACCGCAAGGAGTACGACAACCGGTCATAGCCCGGGCTGGTCCTCGATGATGCCGAGCCAGATCTGTGCCGCGTCGATGGCCACCTTCTCGCTGATGAACGCGTGCTGCGTGCCGGTGTAGAGGTCGCGGAAGGCGCGCTCCAGCCTGCTGCCCTCGCGGATCGAACTCGTGCCCGCCACCAGATGGGCCCACTCCCCACACGCCCTCGCGACGTCGGTGGCGTAGACGGCGGCCACCCGCATGTCCGCGCGCAACGCCGGGGTGAGTTCGTCGCCTGCGGCGACGGCGGCCTCGGCTTGTGTGAAGGCGTCGAGCACGAGAAGGCGTGCGGCACGCCATGATGCGACGTGGTGCGCCAAGCCTTTCTGGAAGGTCGGCCTACTGGCCAACGACGCCATATCGCTCATCCGGAACTTCGTGGCGGCCAACTCCTCGACATCGTCGAGCATGCTCTTGGCAACCCCGAGCGCCCACGATGCGTGACCCGCGGCGGTGACGGGCATCAGGCCCATGCGGGTCGCGGGCGAAGCGCCCCTGTGCGGTGCACGGGAGAACAGCGGAAAGGTCCGGTACTGCGGCACGAACACGTCCACCGCGTTGTAGTCATAGGAGCCAGTTCCCTTGAGCCCCTGCACATACCAGCCGTCGGTGAAGGTGATGTCGTCGCGCGGGACGATGGCCACCTGCATGTCGGGAAGGCCCTCACTGATCCAACGCACCTCGCCGTCGTCCATCGGCATGAATCCAGCCGCGATGTACTCGGAATGTCCGGTGCCCGAACCGAAGCTCCACGAGCCGCTCAACCGGTAGCCGCCGTCCACGGCCTGCCCCTGACCGTTCGGAAAGAACTGACCGCCCATGGTGATCCGGTTGTCGTGAGCGGTGAACACTTCGGCGAATCCTTCGTCGGGGAGGTACGCCCCGGCGGCGAAGGTCGACGGCAGGTTCGCGATGCCGATCCACCCGAACGACCCGTCCTGCCATGCCATTTCGATCCACGTCTCGATCATCTCGGGAAACGACGGCTCGACGCCGCCCGCCGGTATCGGGTTGAAGGACGACATCAAGCCACTCGCCCACATCTCGTCGACGATGGCAGGCGTCAAGGTGCGCTGTCGCTCCGACCCGGCGGCCTCGGACCGCACGAGGTCACGCATCCCACGCGCCCGCGCGACGACCTGATCTCCCACTTCGGCTGTCGACGTCATGATCGATGACCGTACGCGATCGACCTCAGGTCGTCGGCGGATTGTGGGGCGATGGTTGAGGTGCGCCGCTATGAACACCGAGCCGGTGTCCGGAGGCCACCGATTCGATGGTGAAGCGCACGCGGCGCCCGGTGCCGCCATCGTCTCCTGCGGCACCCGGGGTTATCCATTCGAGCGCCGCCGTGCCCGAGATCTGCAGGCTGGCGCCGGACTCGAAGTCGACGAACAGCAGGGCCGCCGAACTGTCCACCTCGAGGTTCCCGAGACTGTTGAACATGTTGTTGCCGGGGTAATCCGGCCACCACAGCCGGGCGCCTTCGACGCGGACGAAGCCAGGGGTTCCCCCGCGGTGGGATGCGTCGGCGCCGCGCGTCGGATGGACGGTGCCGAGGAAGAAGGTGTCGGCGCGGGCAATCAGCGCGACGTCTTCGTCGCCGAGCGTTGCGCTACGCACCAGCCGCTCGGTCGCAGGCTCGCTGGACTCGGTGTGCACGAGGCGCCGTTGCTGAATGTACTTGGGGCAGTTGCCAAATGCTTGGTCGACGACGATCTGCAGTTCGTCGGTACCTGCGTAGGTGAGCGTGCCGTTCACCCTCACCCGGCGCCGTGTGGCGAACTCGATGGCGAGCAGGCCGACGGCCTGACCCTCCGCAAGGCCGTGCAAGGCGTCACCGGAGCCGGGCGCGGCGTGGACGGTCAATTCACGGTCGCGCGCTTCGAGAAAGCCTGCCGAGGCGATGAGCGCAGAGGTCCACAACCGGCCGTCGGCATCGCGTGCTGTCAGGACCGCGAAGTCGCGCTCTGCCAGGAAGCCACTGATCCCGCCGTTGAGGTCGGGCACGGCCAGCATCGTTCCGCCGAGGCGCGCCGCCTGCGCCCGCACCCCCGCACGGCTCTGGACCGCGAGTTCGCCCTCGTGGAAGCCTTCAGCAGCCATCAGTCCACGTCCAATACCGCCTTGCCGGCGACCCGACGGTCGAGCAGCGCCGCGGCCGCGTCCGACACCTCATTCCACGACGACCGCAACCCGATCTGCGGATCGATCTCCCCGGCGGCCAGCAGTGCCACCAGATAGCCGAGATCAGCCCCGAACGGGGTGCGAACAGTGAACGGTTCCAAGCTCTTTTGTGCGCCTGACAGCCGCTCGGCCTCGAAGTCGATGGTGGTGGGCTGGTTGGACGCCATGCCGATGGACTGCGCAGAACCACCGTCGCCAACGAGACTGAACGCTTCGGCCAGCAGCTGACCGCCGACGTTGTCGAGCACGCCGAACACCCGCTCGGTGATGTCTGCGAGGCCGACCACCACCTCGGCCGCGCCGAGGTCTCGCAGCCCTGCGCCGCGGGCCTCGGAACCGACCGCCGCGACCACGTGCGCGCCCGCCCGTGCGGCCAGCTGCACCGCGAAGCGGCCGACCCCGCCGGAGGCTCCCGTGATCAGCACCCGACGGCCGACCACCGGCCCGAGCCTGCGCAGCGCCTGCAGCGCGGTCACCCCAGCCACCGGCAGCGCGGCGGCAGGTCCGAATTCCACCGAATCCGGAAGTATCGCAAGGTTTTCCGTCGGCACGGTCCGCCGCTGCGCCCAGCCGCCTGCGCCGTGGAACCCCACGACCCGGCTGCCGACCGGCGGCCCGGACCCGTCGGCCGCGGCCTGCACGACGACGCCGGCGGCGTCCCATCCGGGTACCTCGCCAGGTTTGCGCATCCGATCGATGAAGTGCACCTCACCGAAGTTGAGGGCGGTCGCTCGTACTTGGATGACCGCCTCGGACTCCGCGGCGGCAGGCTCGTCGACGTCAGCCAAGCGGAGATTTGCGCGCGCTTGCGGGTCGTAGATCACTGCTCGCATGCCACGGTCAACCGGACCGGGCGAGGGTTATTCCCCTAGGTGCGTGCGGGGGCAAGCCGCTTGAGGGCAAGCCCACCCTCGAACGGCCGATAGCCGAACGCGGGCGGGGAGGCATAACCCGTGTCGCCCAACGGCGTCTGCACCTCGGCGACCGTCGGGCCGATCTGTGCGGCGACCGGCGCAAGGGCTTCGAGGTCGAAGCGGTACAGACGCCCCGCGTTCCCGCCCAGAATCTTGCGGCACGCGTCTTCGGACTGGTCGTGCAGAGCCCACCGGATGGCCAGTTTGGAGTGGGGCGCAAACCCTTCCTCGTGCGGATAGTCGCTGCCCCACATCATGTGGTCTGCGCCCATGTAGTCGATCATCGAAGACTCGTACGGTGTGAGTTCAGACGCCATGTAGCAGTTGCGTTTCGCGTACGCGCTCGGCGCCAGGGTCAGCTCGTCGATCGACGAACCGCCGAACATCCCATACGTGCGGTTGTGCGCCTCGGTTTTCATGCTCGGCACCATGACGTCGAGCAGCACCATCTGCTGCTGTAGCCACAACGTGCCCTGCTCCGTCGGCACGAATCGCAGTGTCGGGTAGCGCTCGAACACCCCGGCGAGGATGAGATGGGAGACCGTGCGCTGAGCCCACATCGCCATCTCGGTGATCAACACTGCGTTGGAGGCGGGCTGGTCCATCGGCATCAAGGGACTACCGGCCCCGGCATGCTGGACCACCGTCAAGTCGAGGTCCGCGCACAGCGCCCAGAGCGGTTCATAGCGGGTGTGGAACAGTGGCGCGACATTCGGATCGCCGGGCGAAACCGGGGGCAGCAACACCCCTCCGAAGCACTCCTGCTCAACACCCCAGCGGATCTCGCCAAGCGCCAGGTCGACGTCGTTGGGGAAGACCTGAATCAATCCGCGGCGCCGGGCCGGGGCCAGTGAACAGAAATCGACCTGCCAGCGGTTGTGGGCCTGCACACCCGCCCAACGCTTTTCGAACTCCTCACGGTTACGAGGCAGGGCGATTGTGATGTTGGGGGTCGTCGGGAAGAACGGCGGAACCGTGTTGGGAAGCAGCACCTCAGCCGCCACCCCATCGGCGTCCATTTCGGACATCCGCAGTTCGTGGTCCCAATTGCGCTTCGCAGTGGCGATGATCAAGTCATCGAACGGGCTTTCATACGTCTTCGCCCAATCATCGAAATCGTCGTGCAGTCGAGTTGGCAGATACGGCTTGTAGTCGAGCAAATCTGCCCCGGCGTGGGTGTCCGTCGAAATGACGACATAGCGATCGATCGTGTCCCAGGTACCAGCCATCGCACCATCCTCGCCTGGTCCGGGCTGACGCAGGCAGGATTCGGTGATTCAATCAGGGTGAACGTCTGGGTGAATCTCGTTGAGCTGCGCGCTGTCCCAATACCCGCGCTGCTGCACGATCAAGCCGCCGCGCACGTGGAAGAACCCGCACCCGCGGAAACCGTCGGGATCGATCCACTCCAGCGCGGCCCAATCACCGTCGACGATAGCCGCGACATCGCCCGCATTGAATCGCTCAACCCACGTTTCGATCGTGCGATGCGTGCTCATCGCAGGAACCTACGACGAAGCGGCGCCGCTTCGCGACGAAGTTTTCGTCGGCCGCTCGCTGATGATGTCGAGGCTGAGAAACTCCGGCGCCTTGATGACGCGGCGCAGCATGAACCGAATGAATGCCGGCATGTCCGAGGCGTTCTCGTCGCGATACAGCCGCGGAGCACCGAGCTGGTAATGCCGCCGCCTGCTCTCCAGTTCGCAGCCGCCCGCGGCCAGCACATTGCGCACCCAGTCCGCGCCGGAACCGTACGTCAGCGCGATCACGTATCCGCCGCGACGCCGGAACGCCCATAGCGGGGTCCGAAACGCCCGACCCGATTTGCGGCCCTGGTGGATGACGACCGCCCACCCCGGCGCCCATGGGGCGATGAACTTGGTGAGTCGGTTCAGGCCGACCTTGTTGGCGCGGGCAACCCATCGCGGTGCTGGCATCTCAAAACTCCTCAGTTGTGGAATTTCCGCCACCCACGCTAGCTTCGAGCCTCAGGAAAGTCAACGACTGTAGAATTTCGTGCACTATGGCGAAGATCGGACGCCCCCGCGGGAAGACCGACACCCGCAACGTGATCCTGGCCGCCGCGCGACGGATGTTCGCCGACGCCGGATACGACAAGACCTCGGTGCGCGATGTCGCCGCCGCGGCGGGAGTTGATCCCGCGATGATCCGGCACTACTTCGGGAGCAAGGCCGAACTGTTTCGCGCGACGATGGGCTGGCCATTCGAGCCCGCCGAAATCGCTGCCCGAATCACCGCCGGCGATCCACACGAGATCGGCGAACGGCTCACGCGAGTGTTCTTCGAGGCGTGGGAGCAGCCGGAGTCCCGCGCGCCGTTGCTGGCGATCCTGCGAGGCGCCGCCACCCATGACGAATCCGCGACTCTGGTGCGCCAATTCATCCAGGGGCAGGTGTACGCGCACATCGCGGCGGCCATCGCGGAGCCGGATGCCGAACTCCGGATCGATCTGGCGATGGCGCAGCTGCTGGGCATCGCGTACCTGCGGCACATCCTGCGGGTGGAACCCGTCGCGTCGACGCCGGTGGACGAACTCATCAACAGGGTCGCGCCGGTGATCAGCCGGCACCTAGCCCATGACTAGGCGCCGTGGATATCGAGGCCGTGCGCGGCCGCGAACGCGAGCGCCTGCTCGATGTCGACCTTCGCCCCGCGCAACGCCGCCGATGTCCACAGCGTCGGATCAACCCGTGCGCCCCGCAGATCGGCCTCGTCCAGCTTGGTGTTCTGCAGTCGGGCACCGCTGAGGTCGGCACGCCGGAGCACCGCCTTGCGCAGGTCGGCTTCGACCAGGCCGGCTTCCCGCAGCCGGCAGTCGGAGAGGTCGACGCCGCGCAGATCCGACGCGCCGAGCACGGTCAGCGTGAAGTCGACCTCCACGAGCCTGATCGGCCGCATACGGCATTCGGTGAACACCGACCCCAGGAAACTGCAATGGCGAAACGTGCTGTGCAGCAAAGATGTCCGACGGAACTTGCAGTTGCGGAACGCGGAGCCGTCGTGCTCGGATTCGGACAAATCGACGCCGCTGAAATCGCACTCGGTGAACACGACGCGCTCGGTGCGGATCCGGCTCAGATCGTCGTCACGGAAGTCGTGGTTATCGAATTCCCGCTCGGTCCAGACCGTTTCGTCTTCGCTCACGCGGTCAGCCGCGCGCTGGCGTGAGGCTGTTCAGCGCGTACTCGGTGACGGCGATCAGCGCGGCCTTGGTGGAGTGGCGGTCGCGGGCGTCGACGGTGATGATCGGGATGTCCTCGCGCAGCGCCAGCGCCTTGCGGACCGCATGAGCGGGATGCCTTGGCGCCCCGTCGAATTCGTTGATCGCGATCAGGAACGGCAGGCGGCGTGCCTCGAAGAAGTCGACTGCGGCGAAGCTGTCTGTAAGGCGCCGCACGTCGACGAGGATGATCGCGCCGATGGCGCCGCGCACCAGGTCGTCCCACATGAACCAGAACCGGCGTTGCCCGGGGGTGCCGAACAGGTACAGCACCAGATCCTCGGCAAGGGTGATGCGGCCGAAGTCCATCGCCACAGTGGTGGTGTTCTTCGTCGGGGTCAGTTCGAGACCGTCGACCCCCGCCGAGGCGTTGGTCACCAGCGCCTCGGTGCGCAGCGGCATGATTTCCGACACCGCCCCCACGAACGTCGTCTTGCCGGCGCCGAACCCGCCGGAGATGACGATCTTCGTCGAGGCGGTGTCCCGCCTCTCAGAGCGCTCGTAGGCCACGCAGCGTCCTTCCTATCAATTCGCGTCGTTCGTCAATGGTGGTGGAGTCACCCAGGGTGGTGTGCACCCGTAGATAACCTTGCGTCACGAGGTCGCCGATCAGCACGCGCGCCACGCCGAGCGGTAAGGATAAGAAGGCGGCAATCTCGGCCACCGACGGGCTGTCGACGCATTTCGTCAGGATCTGGCCGCGTACGTCGTTTCCCGGCCAGCGCGGCGGCTTCGGTGGAGCGAGCACCGTCTCGACCGGGGCTTCGAGCGGCAGGTAGATGCGGGAATCGGTTCGGCCGGCCGTCAGCGTGTACGGCCGAACCAGCTGGGGTTCGTCCGTATCGTCCCGTTCCCAATCGTCCATAGGCCGCTCACGAGTGCTGCGGGGCGCGTCGTGCGGACTGGACCATGGCGCCCACGCGTTCCACCAAAATGGCCATCTCGTAACCGATCTGGCCGATGTCGCAGTTTCGGGTCGCCAACGTCGCAAGGTTGGAACCGTCGCCGACGCGCATCAGCAACAGATAGCCGTTCTCCATCTCGACGACGGACTGCAGCACATACCCACCGTCGAACAGCTGCGAGGCACCAGTCGACAGGCTCGCGAGGCCGGAGGCCACCGCGGCGAGTTGGTCGGCTCGTTCGGTCGGCATGTGCTCGCTGGCAGCCATCAGCAGGCCGTCGGCGGACACCAGGACGGCGTGCGAGACACCGGATACTTCGCGGGCGAACTTGGAGACCAGCCAGTCGAGCGAATCACGCTGCGTCGAGCGTGGCGGCTGCATTGAATCCCGGGTCGCTTCGCTCTCCCCTGGCCTGCGGCCGTGGGCCCAACCCGCCGGCGTCATTCGTTATCGGTTCCTCTGGTCTCTTGGGCATGTGATCGACCGGCCCGCACACCACTGAAATGGTTGCTGATGCTCGCACGGACGGCTTCCGGATCGCGCGCCGGAATCGGTCCTCCGGCGGTGCCGAACTCAGCCGCCGATGGTACCCGGTCGTCGCCGTCGTCGCCCCTGTGAGCGTCGCCGTTGAGGTGGCGACCCCCGCCGAACGCGCCTCCGGCACCGCCGGAATCGACCGCGCCGGGCACCAGACGCACGCCGGGCTCACGCACCGGCAGACCCTCCTCGGTGTGCTCTGCGACCGGGGCATCCTCCGCCGCCGCGGCCGCTGACCAGCCGTGATCCCACACCGATTCCCAGTTCAGGTCCTCGCTCTTGGCCAGGTCGGTGGGATCGACGAGCCATTCGGACAGCATCTTCTGGTAGATCGCGTCGTCGGCACCGGCATTCGCCGTCAGCTCGTGCACGGCGTGCCGGGCAGCCTCGGACTGCGGCGGCTCGGCAGCAGCAGGCGGCCGGGCTTGCGCGGGTGGCTGGGGCTGCGGCTCTTCGACCGCGGGCGGGGTGGGGGCACCGTTGCTGGCGACCTGCGCGCGGGACGCGAAGAACGCCGACGTGTCGATGGGCCCGCGGTCAGCGTCGGGCTCCGGCGCGGCCGGCTGGCCCCATCGGGCAGGCTCGGCGGTATGCGCCGGCATCGAATCCGCCGGCCAGAAATCCTCGGCAGGCCATTCGTCCTGCGGGTGTTCCGTCGCCGGCGCGGCGAGCGAGGCCGGGATGTCAGAGATTCCGCTGGCGCCGGGATTGCGCTGCGGCAACAACGCGACGGGCACGTCGCCGTGGCCGTTGGTGTACTCGTGGCCGGGCTCCTCGACGTGGTCGGCGTAGTCGTGATCCTCATCGAGCGCCAAAGCGGTGTGGATACCCGCGTAGTCATCCGCGGGTGTGGCGTACTCGGGGGCGCCGAACTGGTCGAGCGCCCCGGCCGTGCCGAGCAACGCCGAAGGCACGAACACGCCCGCGGTGGTGCCCGAATTCGGTTCGCCCGAAATCGTGCTGCGCAACCGAACCACCAGGCCGTGCTGCGCGGCGAGCCGCCCGACCACGAACAGGCCCATGTGCCGCGCGGTGTACGGGTTGACCTCGCCGCCGGACTGCAGACGCGTGTTGGCCACGCGCAGATCCGATTCGGTCATCCCGATACCGATATCGCTGACCTCGATGACCAGCCCGCCGTTGCCGGTGTGCACCGCGGACACCCGCACCTGAGATATCGGCGGCGAGTAGCGCAGCGCGTTGTCGAGCAGCTCGGCCAGCAGGTGCACTAGATCGCCTGCGATGCGCCCGACGACCTCGCTGTCCGGCACGGACGCGGTGACGACCCGGGTGTAGTCCTCCACCTCTGAGGCGGCGGCGTTGATGATCGCCGACACCGGCACCGGCTCGGCCTGCTCGCGTGGCACCTTGGCGCCCGCGAGCACCAGCAGGTTGGCGCCGTTGCGGCGCATCCGGGCGGCGAGGTGATCGAGTCGGAACAGGCTCTCCAGCCGCTCGGGATCCTCCTCGTTGCGCTCGAGGCGGTCGATCAGCGACAGCTGCTGGTCAACCAGGGATCGGCTGCGCCGCGACAGCGTCTCGAACATGTCGCTCACCTGCAGCTGCAGACGGGACTGCTCACCGGCCAGCAGGACGGCCTGTTCGTGCAACTCGTCGACGGCGTGCGCGACCTGACCGACCTCTTCGGAGGTGTAGACGGGGATCGGCTCGACGTGATCGGGCTCGCCGCCCGCGCGCACCCGTTCGATCTCGCGGGCCAGGTCGTCATGCGCCACCTGCAGGGCGCTGTCGCGCAGCCTGCGCAGCGGCCGCACCAGCGACCGCGCCACCAGGATGACGAGCAGCAACGCCAGCAGCATCGCGCCGACGACGACCGCGGAGTCCCGGATCGCGGCGGTGCGCTGGGCTGCGGCAGCCCTGTCCACCGCGCTCATCACCGTGCTCGACGCGTTCTCGATGGTCTTGTTCGCGATCTCATTGGTGACCTGGATTGACGCGTTCAGGTCCGGGTTGCCGACCAGTACTGTGGCGGGGTCGGACATGATCGCCATCCGCTTGACGAACTCTTCCTGCAGCTTCTGCGCCTCGGGTGAGCCGACCCCGAGCACCTGGCTGATGCCGAACAGCGTCGACGGCTCGGTACCGGCCACGGTGATCATCGACGTGCGCAGCTCGGGCTCGGCCAGCTCACCGCCTTGGTTCAAAAGCAGCTGCTGGATCATCATCTGCCCGCGGGCGCCGATCGCACGGCTCAGGCCCAGCGTCTCGGCGCGGATGCGCTCGTCGTCGACCCGGACCGATCCGTTGATAGCGTCCTCGGCGGTGAGCAGGATCGGCGTGTACGCCTGCACCCGGTCGCGCAGCCCGATGCTGTTGGCCGTGACCTTGTCCATCAGCCCCTGGCCGGCGCCGATCATCGTGTTGACGCCCTTGTTGACGTCCGGCGCGATGTCGGTGCCGGACAGCCGTCGCTGCAAATCCTGTCGGCTGGCGTCGAACTTGGACAACGCCGCCTGGGTGTCACCGCCGGTCGAACTCGCCAGCATCGCGGCGTCGAGCGATGCCATGTAACCCTCGATCGCGGGCACCATCTCGGCGCGGTCGGCGGCCCGCCGCAAGTCGGCTGCCTGTGTCGCGCTCGAGTAGATGCGCAATCCGCCGAACGTCCCGGCGAGCACCAAAGGCACCAAAACGATCGCGAACACTTTCCAGCGGACCGGCCAATTCGCGATCGACCATCGCGATGGTCGCTTGGCCGGTCGCTGTGCCGCTGGTTCGAATTCGATGATGGTGCCGTCTGCCTGGTTCGGCTGCGAGAACGCGGTCATCCGCGGCCGTCGCTGCGATCGGCCGCCTGTCCGCAATTCAGTAATGGAGCGTGGTTCATGGGGCTTCCTGCTGATTTCGCCCTTTGATGGGCGCGCGTTCTACGCCTGGCAATTGGTCGAGTATGCCAGCCCGCTGCAGCCGTTTCCACAATTCTTACTGAACAGACAGAGTTCATAATCGCTCTGACGAGCCGTTTCGTACCATCTGAGCAAACAGCGGGAGCGCTGCTAATTTGCGGCCGCGACCATCGACGAATTGGTCGGGTTCTGGTCGCCGAGTATCCGTATTCGCCGCCCAGTACGGGCTGAGCACGCCGATCGTCGCGTGCCCGTTCGGCTCCGGTGGCCAACCAGGAGTTTCTGTGAACAGACCGTGTCTTTACTGCGCAGTCAAGTTCAGATGCTCGGAGCAATCATGAAGCGTCTCATCGTTCTTGGGGCTGGCGCGGTGGGCGCCATGACACTGTCGACGGTGCTGCTCGGCACCGGTGTCGCCGCCGCCGCGGAATACGACGGCCAGACTTACGCCGATGCGGCCGCAGCGATCGAGGAGTCCGGCGGCACTCCGATCGTCGCGACGCGGATCGGTAGTCAGCTGCCGCAGGACGAATGCATCGTCGTCAATTCACGAGACCACTCGTACCTCAGGGACCCACTCGACGATGTCTACGTGCAGTCGGTCACCGATGAAGTACGGCTCAGCTTGAACTGTGCCGGCGGGTACGCGACGGCGACCAATCCCGGTGCCTCCGTGGCAAGTCCGGCCGGCCGCGAGGCAAAGGCCGCCGCCGAAGAGGCAGCCGCCGCCGAAGAGCAAGAGCTGGCCGCCGTCAGCACCCCCGGCGAGTAGTCGTCACGTCTTGGAGTGACTTGCGACTTGCCGGTGCGGGAAGATACCGCGTTGTGTTCCGGCTGCTGTTCTTCTCGCCACGTATCGCGCCCAACACCGGCAATGCCATCCGCATGGTCGCCGCGACGGGATGCGAATTGCATCTTGTCGAGCCGCTGGGATTTGATCTGTCCGAGCCCAAGTTGCGCCGCGCCGGCCTGGACTACCACGACCTCGCGTCCGTCACCGTCCACCGCGATCTGCTCGCCGCCTGGGAGGCGCTCGCGCCGACGACGGTCTACGCATTCACCGCGCATGCCACGGCGTCGTTCGCCGACATCAGCTACCAGCCGGGCGACGTGTTGATGTTCGGCCCCGAGCCCACCGGACTCGATGCCGCGACGCTCGCCGATCCACACATCAGCGCGCAGGTGCGCATCCCGATGCTGGCGGGCAGGCGGTCGCTGAACCTGTCCAACGCCGCGGCCGTCGCCGTCTATGAGGCCTGGCGCCAACACGGGTTCGGCGGGGCGGTATGACCTAACGTCCGATGGGCGCTGGGCGCGAAGAGATTCACCAATCGTTCCAGTGCGAGACCTGCTCGGCGGGCAGCCGATCGGCACGCCGGAAGTCGGTGCCCTTGGTGTAGGCGATCGGGAACAAGCCGGCCTGGCTGTACTTGTCGAACGGGATGCCGAGGAGTTCGGCGGCCTGCTTTTCTCCGTCGCCCAGCAGGTGCAGCGTCGTCCATGCCGACCCGAGCCCGCGCGAGCGCAACGCCAACATGAAGCTCCATACCGCGGGCAGCAGTGATCCCCAGAACGACGCTGACATGCCGGCGGGCGCCCCGTCCGGGCGACCCTCGAGGCATGGGATCAACATGACTGGCGCCTCGTGAAGATGCTCGTTGAGGTACTTCGCAGAGCCGTACACGCGGGGCCGCTGTTCGTCGCGTACGTCGCCGTACTCCGGCTTGGGGAGGTCGAGGTACGGCGTCGCGTTGGTGCGGTAAATGTCGGCCAGCGCCTTCTTCTTCTCGGCGTCGTCGACGAACACCCATTGCCAACCCTGGGCATTGGAGCCCGTCGGAGCCTGCAGCGCCAATTCGAGACACTCCGTCAGCACCTCGCGCGGCACCGGCTTCTCGAAATCGAGCCGCTTGCGCACCGAACGCGTGGTGGTTAGGACTTCATCGACGGACAGGTTCAGGCTCATGCGTGGAGACTACATTCGACTTCGTGGCAATCGAACTGACGCAAGAGGTTTCCAGCAGACTCGAATCCGACCGTTACGGGTGGCTGACCACCATGGCTAAGTCCGGCCAGCCCGTGCCCCGCCTGCTGTGGTTCTTCTTCGACGGCAGGGAAATCACCGTTTACTCAATGCCGAACGCGGCAAAGGTCCGGCACATCAAGGCCCATCCCCGGGTCAGCCTGAACCTGGATTCCGACGGCAATGGCCGCGGGACCGTCGTTGTCGGTGGCGAGGCGAGGATCGATGCGGTCGATGCCGATCCGATCGCGGACGAGCAATACCAGGCCAAGTACGCCGAGTACGCCGCCAGCATGGGAATGACCAAGGAGTTCCGCGCCGCATTCAGCACCCGGTTGAAGATCAGCATCGAGAAGGTGTGGACCACACCGACCGAGGGCTAACCCCGGCGAGGGTGCGTGTCTGTACGCCGACACGCCGTTTTTTGTGCGCGTCTTGCGCACGTTCGCACTCGATTGAACGTACAGCCTTGTACGCGGTTGACGGTGTGTCGTGGTGCAAACCCGCACACTCGACGGTGCGTGAGCGTGGGCGAAATGCCCGTCCTCATCGGCGTGTTGGCGTGCAGACACGCGCGGTCGCGGAGGTTGCTAGCGGAAGTCGCGGCTTTTCGAGCCGACGGTCATGGTGAGCTTGCCCATCCGGTCTGCGACCACGGTGACTGCGCCGGTGGCGTTCTGCACCTGGCCGCGGATCAGCAGCGCCGACGCCGTCTGCGCCAGCCTGCGGTGCCGTGCCCACACACCGGGGGAGCACAGGACGTTGACCATGCCCGTCTCGTCCTCGAGGTTGATGAACGTGACACCCTGCGCGGTCGCGGGCCGCTGCCGATGTGTCACCGCCCCCGCGACCAGCACGCGGGTTCCGTCGGGCACGGTCAGCAGCTGGTCGGCGGGCACCACGCCGATGGCCTCGAGATCCTCCCGCAGGAACTGGGTCGGATAGGTGTCCGGTGAAATGCCGGTGGCCCACACGTCGGCGGCGGCCAGCTCCAGTTCGGTCATGCCGGGCAACGACGGGATATGCGACGACGACCCGACGCCCGGCAGCCGGTCCGGCCGCTGGGTGGCGGCCGCACCGGCCGCCCACAGCCCTTCGCGGCGGGTGATCCCGAAACTTCCCAACGCCCCCGCAGTGGCAAGGGCCTCGGTCTGCGGCACCGACAGCTGTACTCGTCCGGTCAGATCGAGCAGGGAGTCGAACGGCCCGTTGGCTTTTCGTTCCTCGACGATCTGCTCGGCCAACTCGTCGCCGATGTGGCGGACGCTGCCGAGGCCCAGCCGCACCTGTTGCCCTTCGTTCTCCAGCGTGGCGTACGAGAGGCTGGCGTTGACATCGGGGACCCCCACTGTCACCCCGTGCCTGCGGGCGTCGGCCACCAGCGACTGCGGCGAGTAGAAGCCCATCGGCTGCGCGCGCAACAGTGCCGCACAGAACGCCGCCGGGTGGTGCAACTTGAACCACGACGAGTAGAACACCAGCGACGCGAAGCTCAATGAATGGCTTTCGGGGAAACCGAAATTGGCGAACGCCTCCAGCTTCTCGTAGATCCGGTCGGCCACCGCGCCGGTGATACCGTGCCGCTCGCGCATGCCGTCGTAGAACCGGCCGCGCAATCGGCGCATCCGCTCGGTGGAGCGCTTGGACCCCATCGCCCGGCGCAACTGGTCGGCCTCGGCGGCCGTGAAGCCGGCACAGTCCACGGCCAGCTGCATGAGTTGCTCCTGAAACAGCGGCACCCCCAACGTCTTCCGCAATGCGGACGCCATCGACGGGTGGTCATAGGCGACGGGTTCTTCACCGTTGCGCCGCTTGATGTAGGGATGCACGGACCCGCCCTGGATCGGTCCCGGCCGGATCAGCGCGACCTCGACGACCAGGTCGTAGAACACTCGCGGCTTCAGCCTCGGCAGGGTGGCCATCTGCGCGCGCGACTCCACCTGGAACACCCCGACGGAGTCGGCACGCTGCAGCATCTCGTACACCGCGGGCTCGGAGAGGTCCAGTTTGGCGAGGTCGACGTCGATGCCCTTGTGCTCGCGCACCAGATCGATGACATAGTGCAGCGCCGAGAGCATGCCAAGCCCCAGCAGGTCGAATTTCACCAAACCGATTGCCGCGCAGTCGTCTTTGTCCCATTGCAGGACGCTGCGGTTCTCCATCCGCGCCCACTCCACCGGGCACACGTCGGCGATCGGTCGATCGCAGATCACCATGCCGCCGGAATGGATACCCATGTGCCGCGGCAGGTTGTGGATCTGCATGGCCAGGTCGATCACCGGTTCTGGAATGTCCTCGACGTCCGGAGAGTCGGCCAGCCCGTTCCACCGGCTGATCTGCTTGCTCCACGCGTCCTGCTGACCCTGCGAGAACCCCAGCGCGCGTGCCATGTCGCGCACGGCGCTGCGGCCACGGTAGGTGATGACGTTGGCGACCTGTGCGGCGTAGTCACGGCCGTAGCGGTCGTAGACGTACTGAATCGCGTTCTCGCGCAAGTCGGATTCGATGTCGATGTCGATGTCCGGCGGCCCGTCGCGCGCCGGGGACAGGAACCGCTCGAACAGCAACTCGTTGGCTATCGGGTCGACGTTGGTGACGCCGAGCGCGTAGCAGACCGCCGAGTTGGCCGCCGAGCCGCGGCCCTGGGCGAGGATGTTGTTCTCCCTACAGAATCGGGTGATGTCGTGCACCACCAGGAAGTAGCCCGGAAAGGTCAGCTGCTCAATGATTTTCAGCTCGTGCTCGATCTGCGCGTACGCCCGCGGAGCCCGCTCCGGCGGCCCGTAGCGGTTGCGGGCGCCCTCCATGACCAGATGCCGCAGCCAGCTGTCCTCGGTGTGCCCGACCGGTACGTCGAACGGCGGCAGCTGCGGGGCGATCAGCGCCAGCCCGAACGCACACTGTTCGCCGAGATCGGCCGCGGCCGTCACCACCTCAGGACACCTCGCGAACACCCGCGCCATCTCCTCCCCCGACCTCAGGTGCGAGCCACCCAGTGGCGCAAGGAAACCGGCCGCCTCGTCCATCGAGTGCCGCGCCCGGATCGCGCCCATTGCCATGGCCAGCCGGCCACGCGACGGCGCGGCGAAGTGGGCGGCGGTGGTGGCGACCACGCCGAGCCCGAACCGCGGCGCGAGCTCGGCCAGTGCGGCGTTGTGCTCGCTGTCGAGGGGATGGCCGTGATGCGTCAGCTCGACGCTGACCCGGTCGGCGCCGAACCGGTCCACCAGATCTGCCAGTGCCCCGCTTGCGGCTTCCGGTCCACCCTCGGAAAGCGCCTGACGGACATGGCCTTTGCGGCAGCCGGTCAGGATGTGCCAATGCCCACCGGCCGCCTCGGTCAACGCGTCATAGTCGTAACGCAGCTTGCCCTTCTCACCGCCTGCCAGATGCGCGGTCGCCAACTGTCGCGACAGTCGCCGATAACCCTCCGGTCCGCGGGCCAGCACCAGCAGGTGCGGTCCAGGCGGATCGGGATCCTCGGTGCGGTCGCCACCGCCGAGTGACAGCTCCGCGCCGAACACCGTCTGCATCTCGAGTTCCTTGGCGGCCTCCGCGAACCGCACCACCCCGTAGAGCCCGTCGTGGTCGGTGAGCGCGATGGCCCGCAGATCGAGCCGGACGGCCTCCTCGACGAGTTCTTCCGGGGTGCTGGCGCCGTCGAGGAAGCTGTACGCCGAATGCGCGTGCAGTTCGGCATACGGCACCGACGAGACAGGGCGCTCCACTTCGAGTGGCTGATACTCACCCCGCTTGCGCGACCAGGCCGGGCTGTCCCCGCCGTCGCCGTTCGGCTCGGCGGTCTCCCCCGCACGGCGCGGCTTGCCGGTGAGCACCCGCTCCATTTCCGTCCAGCTCGGGGGCCCGGTGAACCAGCTCACCTCCGCAGTCTATCGAACTGATGTTCGATAGCATAGGGCGAGTCGACTACCCCTGGCGAGCGACGATCGTGGCCGATCGAACCGCATGCACGACGGCCGTGCTGACCGAACCCAGCAGCATGCCGGCGAACCCTCCCCTGCCGTGGCTGCCCACGACGACCAGCTGTGCGCTCTTGGCTTGCTCGACCAGTTGCCGGGCTGGCTGGCCACACGCGACCACCCGGCGCACCGCCACATCGGGATAGCGCTCCTGCCAGCCCGCCAGCCGCTCAGCCAGTGCCTCTTCCGCCTGCACCTTCAGCGTCTCGATGTCGAGCCCGGGCAACTCGAACATGCTGCCGTCCTGCCACGCATGCAGAGCCACCAACTCCACGCCTCGTCGCGAGGCCTCGTCGAAGGCGATCTCGGTCGCCGACAGTGATGCCGGCGATCCGTCGATGCCCACCAGCACGGGTGCCTGTTCCGGCAGCTGGGGGGCGTCATCGTGGATAACCGCGACGGGACAGTGTGCGTGGTGAACCAGTGCCGTACTGACCGATCCCAGCAGCGCACGGCTGAAAGCGCCCTGGCCCCGCGAGCCAACCACCATCATGTCCGCGTCCTTCGACAGGTCGACGAGCGTCCCGACCGTCCCGCCATGCAACACGACACTGTGGACCATCGGCGGCGCGGCGTCGCGAGAGCAGTCCGCGACGGTCTTGCGCGCCGCTTCCAGGACCCGCCTCGCCTCCTCGTCCTGCCAATGGAAGAAATCGCTGGCTACGGGGAATTCGGGCCACGTTGCTGACGCGGCCACCGGGGCGACGACGTGAACGAGCGTGAGTGGGACATTGCGCATCGCCGCATCGCGTACCGCCCAGGCCACCGCGGCGGTCGAGGCGGCCGAGCCGTCGACACCGACCAAGATCCCACGGTGCGTTAACGTTTCGGACATCTCTAGCTCCCCTATTGGATGCGTAGTCGCGTTGGGACAAACGTATGAACCCCGAAACAGCGACACACATGGCCGATGGTCACTAATTGGTCGGCCTAATGGCCCCTGCCTTCACAACCCGAGCCACGACAACCGCGGCACGACGCGTGCTCCGTGAGTCCCGGAGACCTATCCGAACCGGGCTGTGACTACGGCAGGTCCTGCGCACCGAGCTCGTCTCGTGGCACGACCATCATCGGAACGTCCAGTACGCGCAGCATCTTCGCGGCTGTCGAACCGAGGAAGAGACGCCTGGGTGCGCAGAGCCGACTCGAACCGACCACGATCAGGTCCCCGTCTTGCCATTCGAGCTTGTTCACCGCCTCCTCGACCGTCGATCCCTCCACCGCCGTCGCAGTCACCGGAAAGCCTTCCGGCAGTGAGCTCTTGGCAGCGTCCAAGACCTGCTGCGCATGTGTCATCGCGCGTTCGTGGACGGCGTCGTCGTCGCCGCGCAGCGAGCCGAACATCGGATCCAGCGCCACCAGCGAAACCAACCGCAGCGGCGTACCGGCAGCCTTGCTGAACCGAACCGCTTTCTCCAGCAACAGATCCGCGCCCTGCCGCTCTCCAATCGCGCAGGTGACCTCACGGACCTTGTCGATCTTCGAATCACGAGTGCCGCGCGGCGTGACCACGACCGGCACGGGCGCAGAATGCAACAGCTCGTTGACCACCGAGCCGAGCGAGTAACTACCCGCCAGGCCGCCACCTGATCCGCCCACCACGATGAGATCGGCCTCGAGCCGTGCGGCCTCGCGAATCAGCCCATCGGTGAACGAGTCGTCGAATGCCACATGGCTGTGCGCCGTGACATCGTCGGGAACCAACGCGAGCGCCTCGCCGAGCCACTTGTCCGCCTGCTCGGTCAGCTTCGCCTCGTAGTCCTCCGTACTAGTGCGGACCAGCGTCCGATCAGGCGGCATGATGATGCACGCCTCGACCTCTGCGCCGAGCGTCCGCGCAAGCCGCGCGCCGAGTGCCATCGCGTCTGCGCCACCCGGCGTGGCCAGATAACCAACGACCAACTTCATAGCCGACTCACCGCCCATCTCGCACCACACCGTGCCTTGCGAGACATCCTGTCAAGTTGTGGCCGCCAGTTAGGCCACTTTGGCGATGAGGACTGAGCGGACTCAGTCGGCGTACTCGGCGGCCCCGTCCTCGAGTACCAGCCGAGCGTTCGATCCGTCCGGGTTCGACGCCTCGGTACGGAACACGGCGTGCCCGGGTTCGGTGCGCCAGATCGACGTGGTGAGCGTCTCGCCGGGGAACACCGGCGAGGTGAACCGCGCGTCGACGGCGCTGACCTTGGTAGCGTCGCCACCGCCGAGTTCGCTCACCAGCGCGCGACCCGCGACGCCGTATGTGCACAGCCCGTGCAGGATTGGCTTCGGGAATCCGGCCAGGTTCTGCGCGAACCAGGGGTCGCTGTGCAGCGGGTTGCGGTCGCCCGACAGCCGGTAGATGAGCGCCTGATCCTCGCGCGTGGCCAGTGCGACCTGCGCGTCGGGCTCCCGCTCGGGGATCTCCTGCGCAACCGGCCGCTGCCCCGGCTGACCACCGAACCCGCCCTCACCACGGATAACCGCGGTCGTGAAGGTCTCGGCGATCTTTTCGCCGGTGTCGGGGTCGGTACCCGTCGCCTTGAGCATGACGATCGCGTTCTTGCCCTCGCCCTTGTCCTGGATGTCGGCGACCTCGGCGACGACGCTGAGCCTGCCTGCCGGTGGCAGCGGCTTGAACAGCCGGATTCCCTGGGACCCGTGCAGCAGCATCGCGAAGTTGAACGAGCCGATCTTGGCAGCCGCGGCGAACGGGAGGCAGGCGATGACGGCATAGGTGGGCAGCACCTGCTGCGGGATGTCGTGGCTGTTCTCCGTGGTGAACGCCAGATCGTCAATGCCTGCTCCGACGCCCAGCGCGTAGAGCAGGGTGTCGCGGTCGGTCCACTCGAAGACGTTTGCGTCGGTCTTGGCGCCTATGGCGTTGGGGTCGATCGGCATTGAATCTCCCTTCTCGGCTGAGTCGGACGATATCTGCTGCGCGTGGGCGGCAGTCGGCCGACCGCGTCACACAGAGTTGACCTTCGTCCGGCCAGAGGTGACCATGGCTCGCATGCGCTATGTCGTTACCGGCGGTACCGGGTTTATCGGCCGCCGAGTGGTGTCACAGATCCTGGGCCGCAGCGACGACGCCGAGGTGTGGGTCCTCGTGCGCCGCGGGTCGCTGGCCCGGTTCGAACGGCTTGCCACCCAGTGGGGCGACCGGGCGAAAGCCCTGGTCGGCGACCTCACGGCGGAGAACCTCGGCCTCGCCGAAGAGGCCGTCGCCGAGTTGGGCGCCGTCGACCACATCGTGCACTGCGCCGCGATCTACGACATCACCGCCGACGAGGCCGACCAGCGCGCGGCCAACGTGGAGGGCACTCGGGCGGTGATCGACCTGGCCCGTCGGCTCGACGCCACGCTGCACCACGTGTCGTCGATCGCCGTCGCAGGCACTTATCACGGCGAGTTCACCGAAGACGACTTCGACGTGGCGCAGGATCTGCCGACGCCGTATCACCAGACGAAGTTCGAGGCGGAACTGTTGGTCCGCTCTGCGGCCGGACTGCGCTATCGCGTGTATCGGCCCGCGGTCGTGGTCGGCGACTCCCGCACCGGCGAAATGGACAAGATCGACGGTCCGTACTACTTCTTCGGGCTGCTGGCGAAGCTGGCCGTGTTGCCGAGGTTCACCCCGATGGTGCTGCCCGACACCGGCCGCACCAACATCGTTCCTGTCGACTTTGTCGTGGAAGCTGTCGTCGGACTCATGCACGCCGACGGTCGCGACGGGCAGACCTTCCACCTCACCGCCCCGAAAACCATTGGGCTGCGCGGCATCTACCGCGGCGTCGCCGAGGCCGCAGGCCTGCCGCCGCTTCGCGGGTCACTGCCCGGCGCGGCCGCGACACCATTCCTGAAGGTCACCGGGCGCGCCAAGGTGGTGCGCAACATGGCCGCCACCCAACTCGGCATACCGGGTGAGATCCTCGACGTCGTCGACCTCGCGCCCACCTTCACGTCCGCGAACACCGAAGAAGCGCTGTGCGGCACCGGGATAACGGTGCCCGAGTTCGCGTCGTATGCGCCGAAGCTGTGGCGTTACTGGGCTGAGCATCTGGACCCCGATCGCGCTCGTCGCAACGATCCCACCGGGCCGCTGATCGGCAAACACGTGATCATCACCGGTGCATCCAGTGGTATCGGCCGTGCGTCGGCGATCGCCGTCGCCGAGCGCGGCGCGACGGTATTCGCGTTGGCGCGCAACGCCGAAGCGCTCGACGAGCTCATCACCGAGATCCGGGCTGCAGGCGGGCAGGCGCACGCGTTCACGTGCGACGTCACCGATTCGACGTCCGTCGAGCACACGGTCAAGGACATCCTCGGCCGGTTCGGTCACGTCGACTATCTGGTGAACAACGCCGGGCGGTCGATCCGGCGGTCGGTGATCGCGTCCACCGACCGGCTACACGACTACGAACGGGTGATGGCGGTCAACTACTTCGGTGCGGTGCGGATGGTGCTGGCCCTGTTGCCGCATTGGCGGGAGCGGCGGTTCGGACACGTCGTCAACGTGTCGAGCGCGGGTGTGCAAGCCAACGGCCCCAAGTACAGCGCGTACCTGCCGAGCAAGGCGGCGCTGGACGCGTTCGCCGACGTGGTGTCGACCGAGACGCTCTCCGACCACATCACCTTCACCAACATCCACATGCCGCTTGTGAAGACGCCGATGATCGTGCCGTCGCGGCGGCTGAACCCGATGCCACCGATCAGCCCGGAACATGCCGCGGCCATGGTGGTTCGGGGCCTCGTGGAAAAGCCTGCGCGCATCGATACCCCGATGGGCACGCTCGCCGACTTCGGCAACTACGTGACCCCGAAGCTGTCACGCAGGATCTTGCATCAGCTCTACCTGGGCTATCCGGATTCGGCCGCCGCCCGTGGAGCGGCGGCCGCCGAACCGTCGACCACTTCCGCCCCGTCGCGGCGGCCCAAGCGCCCGACACGTGCGGTCTCGTCGATGCGGATGCTGCGGCCCGTTTCAAGGCCGATCAAACGAGCCGTGCGACTGGTGCCCGGCGTGCACTGGTAATGGCGTCAAGACGGCGAGGCGGTCTCCCACAGCCCCATCACGTTGCCCTCGGTGTCCTTGAAGTAGGCGGCGAATCCCATTTCACCGACGGGGGTTTTCTCGCCAACGGGCTCACCGCCCAGCGACCGGATCTTCGCGAGCGCGTCATCGATGCTGTCCACGTCGATGGTGATCACGGGGCCCTGCGGAAACGCGGGTTCCCGTTCGAACATGCCTCCGCCGATGTATCCAGGTTCGGCGGGCATTCCGGTCTCGGCCGCCGGCCCGGTCGAGACGATCGTGTACTTCATCTCCGGAATGTCGTTGAGTTGCCAACCAAAGATCTGCTTGTAGAAGTTCTTGGCCCGCTCACCGTCACTGAACGGCACCTCGAAATGCACCACACGACCATTCATTTCCGCCTCCTCGCGCCAGCGGTGTGAGCAATCGGTTGAGATTCACAGTCTAGGCGTGCGGCGACCGCGCCGCGGCCGTATCGTGACGGGGTGACCGTGGGGGGTGAGGGGTCGACGACCCCGCTACCTGTGTTCATCGACGTCGACACGGGCGTCGACGACGCGATGGCGCTGGTCTATTTGTTCGCCAGCAAAGAGGTGGAACTTGTTGGCATCGCCTCGACCGCGGGAAATGTTCCCGTGCAACAGGTTTGCGAGAACAACCTGGCGTTGCTGGAGCTCTGCCAGATCACCGGTGTGCCGGTGTCGAAGGGATCCGAGCAGCCCCTCAGCGCGCCGCTGCGCACCGCGGAAGACACCCATGGACCCGAGGGCATGGGCTACGCGCGACTACCGTCGACCGGTGGGCAGCTCACCGCGCACGACGCGGCCGAGGCCTGGGTGCGTGCGGCACATGCCTACCCCGGTGAACTGGTCGGGGTGGCCACCGGCCCGCTGACGAACTTGGCGTTGGCGCTCCGCAGTGAACCCGCCCTGCCCAAACTCTTGCGCCGGCTGGTGATCATGGGCGGCGCGTTCGACTACCGAGGGAACACCACGCCGGTGGCGGAGTGGAACATTTCCGTCGATCCCGAGGCGGCCGCCGAGGTGTTCGCCGTGTGGGGCGCGGCGTGGGGGCTCGAGCCACCAAAACACATCCCAATCGTGTTGGGACTCAACCTGACCGAGAACGTCGCGATGACTCCGACGATCTTCAGCCGACTCGCCAATGCCGCCGAATCGTCGTCGGTCCCGATGAGCGTGCTCGACGATCGCGGTACCCGATCGGTGGCGTCCAACCCGTTGATCCGCGTGCTCGAGGACGCGATGCGGTTCTACTTCGAGTTCCATTTCGACCAGGGCGAGGGCTATCTGGCGCATCTGCACGATCCACTGGCCGCGGCTGTGGCGCTGGATCCAGATCTGGTCCAATGCAGGGCCGCAGCGATCGACGTCGAGCTGACCGGCACGCTGACCCGCGGCATGACGGTCGCCGATTGGAGCGGGCACTGGGGACGCGAAGCCAACGCGCTCGTCGGTGTTGAGGTCGACCCGGCCGCGTTCTTCGACCGATTCATTGCCCGGGTCGGGCCGTTCGCGCAGCGACTCGACTAATTCGGCGTCGGCGCCTGCATTTGGCTCACATGCCGAAACTGCTGGGAGATCGTGATCTCCCCGCAGTTTCGAGGCGCTCAGTCGTCGGTGACGACGAGCTTGACGTCGATGTTGCCGCGAGTGGCGTTCGAGTACGGGCACACCTGGTGCGCCTTCTCGGCCAGCTGTTGCGCCGCGTCGTGGTCCAGGTTGGGCAGCGTGACCTCGAGTTCGACGGCAAGACCGAAGCCGCCGTTGTCGAGCTGGCCGAGCGAAACCCGCGCCCCCACAGCCGAATCCGAGACATCGGCCTTCTCCTGACGGCCGACCAGCCGCAGCGCGGAGTGGTAGCAGGCGGCATAGCCGATGGCGAACAGCTGCTCGGGGTTGGTGCCGTTGCCGCTACCGCCCATCTCCTTCGGAATGGCGAGGTCGAGATCGAGCTTGCCGTCCGAGGTTCGGCCGTGGCCGTCGCGCCCTTCGCCCGTGGCCAGCGCTTCGGCGGTGTAGAGGGTCTTCATGCGGTTTCCTTTCGTAGCGATGCATTGAGTGCATCAGTGAGGTGACGGACCGCATCGCGCAGGTCCGCGGCTTCCTGTTCGGTCATTCCGGTCGAAATGAAGAGCTGTTCGGGGATGCACTGGGCCTTGCGCTCGAGGCGGCGGCCAGCGGGGGTGAGCGTCACGTCGACCTGGCGTTCGTCATCCAGCGATCTCTCGCGGCGGACAAACCCGTTGGCCTCCAACCGCTTCAGCAGCGGTGAAAGCGTTCCGGAGTCGAGCTGCAGCCGCTCGCCGAGTTGTCCGACGGTGACGCGGCCCTCTTCCCAGAGCACCAGCAGCACCAGGTACTGCGGGTAGGTGAGGTTCAGTTTGGTCAGGATCGGCCGGTAAGCGGCCGTCATCGCCCGAGACGCCGAATAGAGCGCGAAGCAGAGGTGGCGGTCGAGGGTCAACATGGCCATGCGCAGAACTGTAGCGCACAATTCAGTTGTGCACAACTGATCAGCCAACACGTATTACTAGCTGACTCCGGGCTAGCGTGCGTCGATGTAGTCGCGGAACGCCAGCGGTACCTGAGAGGAGTCGATCTTCGTGAAGAAGTCCGGGGTCGCGATGGCGGAGTACGACTCCTCGCCCTTGATGAAGCCCTCCGCGTCGAACGGCCAGACGATCAGCATGCGCAGCTGCAAGAGATAGAAGGCTGTTGGATCGTCAGCGGGAAATCCCCTCTTTGCCGCGTCGGCACCGTAGTAGATGGAACGGAAATTGCCTTCGGTCACGACGGTGTCGTCGTCGACGACGATGCGGTCCATCTCCATCTCCAGGCAGAACTGGCCACCCTTGACGATCGTCTCTTCATAGAACGCGTGGACCGCCTCCCGCCCTACCGGACTGAAATCCTCGGGCGCGCCCCAGGCGATATAGCGGGGGTTCGGACAGAGGGTCGACATCACCAGATCCAGATCCGGCTTTGCCTCGCCCATCGCATGCTGGAGCACCCGATTCAACATGAGCAGGTGGCGCGGGTTGGTCGTCTTGGCGATCCGCTGCTCGAGCAGCCTGAACGTCTTGGTCGGGTCGATGATGTCGGTCATCTTGTTCCTCCTGGCGACGTGCAAATTTTTCCACGCAGACCAGTGGCGGATGCCGCTATTCGTAGATGCCTTCGACATACCACCTCCGCTGCCGGTAGCACAGCAGCAGGGCTTGGGGGCGCTCATCATCGTCGACCAGCACCTGTGCCCTTGCGGTGCGTCCGGCCTTGGCTTGCTCTGGGTCCCACCACCGCTCGTCGACCGGCCATGGACCGGCCCACCACGACAGCTGACCTTTTCTCCCCGGTGCGGCCAGCCGCGACGGGTCGGCGGAGAACAGCCCACGACCGGTCACCCGCACCGGGTTGCCGTCGGCGTCGAGCAACTCGACAGGGTCGTCGAGCAGTACCGTCGGCGACGGCTCGGGAAGCTGACCGGGCCACGGCTGGCCCGGATCCGCCCGCGGCACCGGTTCGTCGCCCAGCGGTGTGAAGGTGATGCGTTCGGCAGGCCCTCGGCCACCGCTGAGCACCGGCACCTGCACCGCTTCGGGCCCGAGCAGGCCCTGAACCCGCACCAAAGCGCGGCGGGCGCGCAGCCTGTCCTCCTCGCCGATGCCACCCCACAACGGCAGCTGCAGCGCCCCGGCCGAAACCACCTCCACCGGACGCAGCCGTATCAGCGTCACCGGGGCGGTCGGCCGATCGTTCGGATTGCGCTTGTTCAGCCAGCCGTCGAGCTGCCAGCGCACCCGGTCGGCGGTGGCATCCTCGGTCAGCGGCTCGGCGCAACGCCAAACCCGTTCCAGCTCTTCGCCGTTGGCGGTGACGGCATGGATGGCCAGCCGGGTGCATCCCACCCCGGCCGCCTCGAGACTGCGGTGCAGAGTGCTGGCCAGCGACCGGCCGGCGAACGCGGCGGCATCGACACGGTCGATCGGCGGATCGCAGTTCATCACCGCGTCGAGTTCCTGCGGTGGTTCCCGCCCCGATGGCCCGCGGGTGGGCTCGCCGCGGGCGAACCGGTGCGCGGCGATGGCATCGGCGCCGAACCGGGAGGCCACATCGCTTCGGGACAACGCAGCGAACTGCCCGATATTGCGGATTCCCATGCGCCACAACAGGTCTGCCAGATCGTCACGCCCTGGTGCGGCCAGGCTCGGCTCGGTGGCCAGTTGCCGGATCGACAGCGCGGACAGGAACAGTGCGTCGTTGCCGGGCTCGATGATCCGTCCCGCCCGCGCGGCGAAGACGGCGGTGGACAACTGGTCGGCGATGCCGACCTGGCATTCGGCTCCGATGGCGGCCACCGCGTCGATCAGTCGCTCAGCGGCGGCCTGTTCGGACCCGAAGTAGCGGGCCGCACCACGCACCGAAAGCACCAGCAGACCCGGGCGCAGCACCTCGGCACGTGGTACCAGGTCGTCGACCGCGGCCGTCACATCTTCGAAATGGCGGGCATCGCGCGCGGGATCGGCGGTGACGACGTGCAGTTCTGGACACCGCGCCTGAGATTCCCTGCGGCGCAGGCCACGTCGCACCCCGGCCGCACGGGCCGATGCCGAACAGGCGATCACCCGGTTGGCCAGTGTGACCGCGACCGGCGTCGTGGGAGGAAGGCCCGCCGCGGCCAAGGCGGCGACCGCCGGCCAGTCCATGCACCAGACGGCCAGCACGCGTGAGGTAGACCCGGAGGACACTCATCCGCCTACTGCCCGAATGGCGCCGAAGGATCGTCCCCTGGCCCGCATGGCCAGCCGCACCCTGCTGATCCGTCCGCATCCGGAAGCCGGCGCACCGCCTCCCGCACCGGTGACCTCGTAGCCACAGACCCTGGCCTCCAGCCGGGTGGACGCCCCTTGCCAGTCGCCACCGGTGACCAGCAGAGTGCAGCCCTTCTGCCGCGCCCGGGCCACCACCGCCCGCGCCCGGCCTGCAGGCACCGACCGGCCACCCAGGCCAAGCACCACCAGATCCATGCCATCCATCAGCACGGCAGCCACCTCGACCGGATCGGCACCGGGTTCGGGGATGACCGCGATCCTGCTCAGATCCGCGCCCATTTCGACGGCCGCCAGCAGGCCGACATCGGGCTGGCCGACGATCGCAGCGTGCCCACCCTCCGCGGTCACCGCCGCCACCATGCTCAGCGGCAGTGACCGGGCGCCAGACAGCACCGCCACCGTCCCCCGCGGCAACGGCGCTGGCAGCAGTTCGGCCAGCGATTCAGGCAGCGGCAGCAAAGATTCCGAGTCCGGAAGCGGGTCCATCGACGGCGCTGGGCCTCGGCGCCCGTCACCGACCTTCCCTGACACCGCCGCGATCTTGCGACGCAGGTGTTCTACCTGTTCAGCGCGGTCATGCCGGCGCCGCTCCAGGCTCATGGCCACCGTCACAGCAGCACCTCCTGCATCATCAGAACCACTCTATTTTCGAATGTATGTTCGATGCCCTGAGTAAACACCCACCCGCCGACACCGTCAAGCGGGCTAGGGGTTCATGGCGGCCGCTTCCACGAGGCTCACACCTCGAGCGCTCGACACTCCGATGCGGGCACATCCCGGTCAGTTCGCCACCGACGAGCTCGGTTTCGAAGGCCTCTCATACCAGAGCAGCAGCCGACGCGTCGATCACCGCCTGTTCCAGCCACGGAAGCACGGGGCCGCTCGATCTCCAGTCCGCGACGCCGCCGACCTCCAGTCCGTACTCCTGCAACCATTGACTCACGACACCCCGCGGCGGCATCTGGACGCGAGAGGGGTCGCGCAGCCGCTCGATCCACTTGCCGTTCGGCGATGCGCGGGCGGTCGGAGCAACGAGATCCACCACCACCCGCCCGCCCGCCCGCCCGGACGACACACGCACACCATCTCGGCTACAGCGGGCCGGGGTCGTTCAGATGGTGCAGCGCGAACCGGGTGAAGACGAGGAGGTGAACGCCGCTTCGGCGAACGATAGGTTCGCGACCGCGCCGCGCACAAACTCCAGGTTGGTCAACCGTTCTCGCGCAGCAGCGCCACGTCGGAGACCATTCGGATGTGTGCTGCCATCGCACGTGCAGCCTCGGCAGGATCCTGCCGCCGCACGGCCTCCGCAATTCGGCGGTGACCCTCAAGCGACGCCCGCGGCCGTTCGGGTTGCGAAAGGGATTCGATGCGCGTCTCGCGGATGAGCCCGGAGATTTCGAGCATCAGCTTCGCAAGAAGTGCCGAATGAGCAGCAGTGGTGAGCGCCTCGTGGAACTGTTCGTCACCGAGGACACCGCGCTCGCCGGAGTCGATCTCCGCCTCCATCGCGGAGATCGCAGCGTCGATTGCCGCCATCTCGGCGTCGGTACGGCGCTCGGCGGCCAGACCGGCGATCTTCACCTCGAGCGCCTCGCGGGCCTCAATGATGTCGGGGAGGCGGTCCGCGTGTTCCTGCAACGCCTTGACCGCTCCTTCCTCGACAGGCCGGCGGATGAGGACCGCACCGTCGCCGTGCCGGACCGACAGAACGCCCTGGACCTCGAGGGCGACCAGCGCCTGGCTGAGAGAGGCCCGGCTCACGCCGAGTTTGGCTGCCAGTTCGCGCTCGGGCGGCAGCCGGTCGCCGGCGACCATCTCGTTGTCGGCGATGTGCGAGCACAGCTGTTCAACGATGACCTCATACAGACGAGGCCGCATCACGGGTCGCAGTTGGTCAACCACTGGGCCACCTACTCTCTATTCCAATCAACCTCTTTCTAGCGTATCGCGGCCAACTCCCGTAACGGCGATCACAGCGGGACTTGACAGTGAGCTGCCTCACGGTCAAAATTGGCTAGTCCAGTGCTCCACTGGGTCAGTTCGCCTCTCATCTGGGGTCCGCTGTCCAGCACGGTTCATCGCTTCACCCGCACATGTCCCTACCAGCACGATCCACGGAGATCCCTCAATGTCGACCGAACTGATACCAATACTCGCGCTTGCGGTCATGTTTATCGCCGCGACCGTGCTACCCGTGAACATGGGTGCCCTCGGCTTCGTCGCCGCCTTCATCGTCGGCACCGTTTTCGTGGGAATGAGTACCGACGACATCATCGGCGGTTTTCCCAGTGAACTGTTCCTGACGCTGGTGGGAGTCACCTACCTGTTCGCCATAGCGCAGAACAATGGGACCGTCGATCTGATGGTCCGAGGCGCCGTCCGCCTCGTCCGGGGCCGGGTCGCACTCATACCGTGGGTGATGTTCGGCATCACCGGACTGCTCACCGCGGTCGGTGCGCTCGGACCGGCGGCCGTGGCGATCATCGCGCCCATCGCGCTCGGGTTCGCCGCGCGGTACAAGATCAATGCACTGCTGATGGGCATGATGGTCATTCACGGCGCGCAGGCCGGTGGCTTCTCGCCGATCAGCGTCTATGGAGTCACCGTCAACTCCATCACCGCCAAAGCGGGTCTCGTTGATAGCCCCCTGGCCCTGTTCCTAGGCAGCCTGCTGTTCAACGCCGCGATCGGGGTTTTGCTCTTCGTTTTCCTCGGCGGCAGGTCGCTGATCGGCCGACACGTCGACGACCACCACCCCGAGGTGCCCGACGCCGATGGGTCCGGTTCGCCGGGTTCCGGGCGGGCCGGGAAGAGCGATGCGTCCGTCGGCGGCGCGCGGTTAGCGCCGGAGGGTGGGGGTGCGACCGCGACCAAGTCGCGAGTGCCGACCCAAGCAGTCGTGGAAACGAAACCCGACACGCCGGCCGTGACATTCGAGCAGATCGCCACCCTGGTGGGACTGGCCGCACTGGCGCTGTTCTCGCTCGTTCTCGATCTGGACGTCGGCTTCATCTCGATGACGGTCGCGGTGGTTCTGGCCCTGCTGTCGCCGAAGGCGCAGAAGGGGGCGATCGCCCAGATCAGCTGGTCGACGGTGTTGCTGATCGGCGGTGTGCTGACCTTCGTCGGGGTCCTGCAAGAGGCCGGGACCGTCGAATACGTCGGCAACGCGGTGGCGGGACTGGGGATGCCACTGCTCGTCGCACTGCTGCTCTGCTACATCGGCGCGATCGTCTCGGCCTTCGCATCCTCCACCGCGATTCTCGGTGCGACGATTCCGCTCGCCGTGCCCTTCCTGCTCGCCGGTGACGTCGGTGCGGTCGGAGTGATTGTTGCGCTGGCGATTTCGTCGACGATCGTGGACGTCAGCCCGTTCTCAACGAATGGTGCGCTGGTCCTCGCTAACGCACAGGGCGTCGACCGAGATCGCTTCTACAAACAGATCCTGAAGTACAGCGCCCTTGTGGTGGTGATCGGGCCGATTGTGGCCTGGGCCGTGCTCGTGGTCCCCGGCTGGCTCTGAGCCGACACCCTCACCCGCGGCCGTCCATGATGGGCGGCCGCGGGTGCACAACAAGGAGAAAGTCGACGAGATGGTCGAAGATGTTTTCGGCAGATACCCCACCGAGGAACTGCTCGTCGAGCTTGACCGAATCGGCGTGCCCGCCGGACGGATTCGCTCCATCCGCGAGGTTTACGACTGGGAGCAGACACGATCGCAGGCACTGTTGATCGACGTCAACCACAGCACGCTGGGATCCATCACACTGCCCGGACCCCCGCTGCGCTTCTTCGACCCCGACGGCACCGAAGTCACGCGCACCCACCATCTGCCGCCGGTGCTCGGCGCCGACAACGACACCGTGGCCGGTTGGCTGCTACAGGGAGCATTCCGGTGACACGCCTCGGCGCTCTTGAGTTCATCGGCCTGCTCGCCGACGGCGGCACCCGGGAGTCGTGGCATCTCTCGGCGAGCGATGCCGGAGCCCCCACGGACTATGCCGACACCCTCCGGGAGACCGTACCCGGGGTCACCACAGACGAGATCCAACACGCGACAGCCACCGACCTCGTCATCGACATCGACTGCACTGCAGGCGAATTAAGGACAATCAATGCCTGATACCACCAGTTCGGTAATTGTTGCCGGAGCCCGTACCCCGATGGGTCGTTTACTGGGCTCGTTGAAGGACTTGTCGGGTTCGGATCTGGGTGCGATCGCGATCCGCGGGGCGCTGGCGAAGGCGGGGGTGGGCCCGGAGCTGGTGCAGTACGTGATCATGGGACAGGTACTCACGGCCGGTGCCGGTCAGATCCCGGCGCGACAGGCCGCAGTGGCGGCAGGGATTCCAATGGGGGTGCCGGCGTTGACCATCAACAAGGTGTGCCTGTCGGGGATCGCTGCGATCGCGTCGGCGGATCAGCTGATCCGGGCCGGCGAGTTCGAGGTGGTTATTGCCGGTGGTCAGGAATCGATGTCACGGGCCCCCCACCTGTTGACGAACTCGCGGGAGGGCTTCAAATACGGGGACAGCACACTGCGAGATCACATGGCCTACGACGGGTTGCACGACATCTTCACCG
>CAVOSY010000035.1:0-199230 GCA_963698965.1 uncultured Actinomycetota bacterium | reverse complement strand
GCCCGACACGCTGAATCGAGTAGCCCGATACTCAAGATTCAGACCTGACTGACACGTCAGTATTAGCCGATGTACCGCGTGTTCCTGAGCCATTCGCGGCGGGACAACGCGGCCGCGCAGGCCCTGTTCCGGTGGCTGACGCTGGCCGAGCCGAGCCTGAAGGGCGAGATCTTCCTCGACGTCAACCCGCAGACCGGGTTTGCGCCGGGCGTGCGCTGGAAGTCCGAACTGGCCCGCGCGGTGGACCGCTGCGAGGCGGTGATATGCCTGATCTCCCCTCATTGGGAGGCGTCGGGGGAATGCGTGGCCGAGGCCCGGCTGGCGGAATCTCTGAACAAGCGCGTCTTCTGCGCCCGTATCGACCCCGCGGCCCAGGGCGACCGGGTGCGCGAGTGGCAGATCCGGTGTCCGTTCACCGACGGTCGCGGTGAGGAGATCACGGTCGAGTCTGATGAGGGCGCGAACCGGTGGTCTTCAGCGCCGAAGGGTCGGCGAGCGGCCGCGTGGCCTGCGCGAGGCCGGTGATCGGCGCCGAAGACTTCCCGTGGCCACCCGAAGACGACCAAAACCGCGCCCCGTATCGGGGGTGGCAGTCGATGGAGGATGCCGACGCGGCAGTATTCTTCGGCCGCGACGCGCAGATCCTGCGCGGCCTGGACGCGCTGCGCGGCATGCGGACGACGGGCGTGGAAAGACTGTTCGTGATCCTCGGCCCGTCGGGGGCGGGCAAGTCGTCGTTCCTGCGCGCCGGTCTGCTCCCCCGGCTGCGGCGCGACCACAGGAACTTCCTGGTGGCCGACATCGTGCGGCCTGAGCGCGCCGCAGTGACCGGCGAAAATGGTCTGGCGCAGGCGATTTGGCAGCTTCGATCACATGCAGGCCCGGGTGGTCCTGCGCTCGGTGACGTCAAAGCCGCCTGCCTGAATAGCGAGACGACGCAACTCACGGCCTGGTTGCGTGAGGCGCAGCGCGACACTGCAGGCGAGGGCGTGACGCCCACACTGGTGCTTCCCATTGACCAGGGCGAGGAGCTGTTCTCCGCCGACGCGGGCCCGGAAGGCAGCACCTGTCTCGCGCTGCTGGGCGCCCTGCTACAGGCCGGCGCGATCGACGCACTACCGATTGTCGCGGTGATGACCATCCGCGCCGACCGTTACCAGTCTTTGCAGGAGGCGCCCGAGTTCATCGGCGTGCACTCCCGCGAATTCGGTGACTTGAAGCCGATGCCGCTCACCGAGTACAAGGACGTGATCACCGGACCGGCCGAGCGTGCCACCGCGGCGGGCCTGCGCCTGGACCTGGATCCTGCGCTGGTGACGCAGCTGCTCGCCGATGCCACCGGCGGAGCGGACAGCCTGCCGCTGCTCGCCTTGACGCTCTCACGGCTGTATCTGGATTACGGCAGCACCGGACAGCTCACGCTGGCCAACTACGAGGCGATGGGCGGAATGGCGCACATCGTCGAGGCCGAGATCGACAAGCTTCTGGCCACCGATCCCGACCACCGAGCACAACAACTCGATACCCTGCGCGCCGCGTTCATTCCCTGGCTGGCCACGGTCGACCCCGACACCGATGCGCCGTCGCGTCGGGTCGCGAGCTGGAACGAGCTGCCACCGGAAAGCCATGAGTTGATCGACGCCATGGTCGTGCGGCGGCTGCTGGTAAAGGACGAGCGCGATGGACAGACCGTGGTCGAAGTCGCATTGGAAAGCCTTCTACGCCAATGGGACTCGCTCGCAACATGGCTGCGTGAGCAGGCTACGGGCCTGAAGCTGGCCGACAGCCTGGACCGCGCCGCGGCGGACTGGGAACGCAACGAGCGCAGCCCGGAATGGCTGATCGGGGGCGTGCGCCTGGCCGCGGCAAAGGAACTGGCCGAATCCCCGGTATTCGGGGAGCGGGTTCGTCGCTCGGCCGAATTCCTCGAGGCGTCGCGTGAACACCAGGACGCCGAAGCCAAGGCGGAATTGCTTACGGCACAAGCGCATGCCGTCGCGCTCCGCAAACGCGCCAGGATCCTGCGGGCCGTGCTCGCCGTGACACTCGTCGTCGCACTGGTCGCCGTGGCGGGCTTCGTGTTCGCCAACAAGAAGCGCCTCGAGGCAGACGCCCGCAGCCGCGACGCGCTCGCGAATGACCTGGTGGCAAACGGCCTGAACAAGCTGACCAACCTGGGGCGGGACCGCGACGATCTCGCTATGCAGTTGATCCTCGCCGCCCGCACTTTTCCGTCGAACAACGCCGTCGAATACCCGATACTCAGCGCCCTTCAGACCGAACGTGACCTGATCAAGATCATCGACACGCACGCGTGGGTGAACGACGTCGCCGTCAGTCCCGACGGCCGTCGCATCGCGGTGGCCTCGCAAGAGGCGGACAACCTGGTGCAGATTTTCGACGCCGACACCGGACAACCCGCAGGCCCACCCTTACGGGGGCATGAAAAGCATGTCCAGAGCATCGCCTACAGCCCCGACGGAGACCGCATCGCCACCGCCAGCAACGACAAGACCATACGGATCTGGGACGCCCACACCGGACAACCCATCGGGGCTCCCCTGCGCGGCCACGAAGACGTGGTAAACGGCGTCGCCTACAGCCCGGATGGGCACCGGATCGCCACCGCGAGCAACGACAAAACCATTCGGATCTGGGACGCCCACACCGGGCAGCCCATCGGGGCGCCCCTCCGCGAAGACGTCGAGATGCAAAGCATCGCATTCAGTCCGGACGGGCACCGTCTCGTCAGTGGCGACCGCAACGGCCTAGCGCAGCGATGGGACCTCGACACCGGCCAGCGTCTCGGAGAGCCGCTATCGACCGGCCAGCGAGCGATCGGCGCGACGGTGGCATTCAGTCCGGACGGTCAGCGAATCGCGGTAGCAGGCGGGATTGACTCCGCCGTGCATCTTTTCGATGCCCAATCCGGAGTCCCCACAGGGCAACTCAGTGGACACACCAGCACAGTGAACGGCGTCGCGTTCAGCCGCGACGGCCACACCATCGCCACCGGCAGCGACGACCGGACAGTCCGATTGTGGGACGCGCATACTCTGCAACCCCTCGGTCAACCGTTGACTGGCCATCAAAACGCCGTCGGTCCCATCGCGTTCACCCCAGACGGCAAACGGGTGGTCTCGGGCGCAATGGACGACACCGTCAGAGTCTGGGACACGCTCAACGGCCGACCGCTGACCGGGCACCAGGACGCGGTGACACGGGTGGCGTTCAGCCCCGATGGAAAGCGCATCGCGTCCGCCAGCTCCGACAAGACTGTCAGACTGTGGGACGCGCAGACCCATCAATCGGTCGGCGCACCGCTCACAGGACACGAGGATTGGATTCTTTGCGTCGCGTTCAGTCCTGACGGACGTCGCATTGCTTCCGCGAGCATCGACAAGACCGTCCGCATCTGGGACGCCGTCACACTCACGCCAGTCGGCCAGCCGCTCAGGCAAGACGCGCCCGTCAACACCGTCGCGTTCAGCCCTGACGGGCAGCTCATCGCAACCGGCAGCGACGACATGACCGTACGGATCTGGAACGCAGACACACTCACCCCGATCGGTGAACCACTCAAGCACGACGCTTCCGTTTACGCTGTCGCCTTCAGCCCGGACAGCCAGCGAATCGCCACAAGCAGCTTCGACAAGACCATGCGTGTGTGGGATGCACACACCGGTGACCTGCTCGTCGGGCCCGTGCGCCACGACTATCAGGATCTGCAGCTGGCGTTCCGGCCCGACGGGCGCCGCATCATCGCCGGAAGTTTCCGCAACAACCTGTCCATCTGGGATGCGCAGACCCTGCAGCCGGCGGTCGATCCGGTCGTCTTCGGCGGGAGCTCGGTGCTGGCGGCGGCGTACAGCCCAGACGGCGCTACCGTCGCCGCCACCAGCAGCGACGGCACAGTTCAACTCTGGGACGCGCAAACCGGCGTCGCTCTCGGTCCGGCTCTCACTGGTCACACCGCTGGCGTGACCAGCGTCGCGTTCAGCCCGGACAGCCGAACGATCGTGACCGGCAGCGTCGACAGGACCTTGCGGATGTGGCCGGTGCCCACGATGTCGCCGGACGCACTGTGCGCGAAACTCACCGAGAACATGAGCGAGAAGACCTGGAAGTTCTGGCTGCCGAACATGCCGTACCACAAGCAGTGCCCGGACTTGCCCGAAAGCGGCGACTAGCTTATCGCGGGTAGCTTCGAATCATGACCCAAGCGCCGGAGCTGCCGCCGCTGCATATGCGGCGCGATGCGTTCAATCCGACTCCCGAGCTTCGCAAGATCCGTGAGACCGACGGCGTGCGCACCGCCACCAACGCGTTCGGCATGACCGTCTACCTCGTCACCCGGCACGAGGACATCAAGGATGTGCTCTCCGACCACGAACGGTTCTCCAACGCCAGGCCACCGGGTTTCGTCGTTCCCGGCGCGCCGGCGGTCCCCGAGGAGGAACAGGCCAACGCACGCGCAGGCAATCTACTCGGCCTCGACCCGCCGGAACATCAACGGCTGCGGCGGATGCTCACGCCCGAGTTCACGATCAGGCGAATGAAGCGGTTGGAGCCGCGCATCGTGGAGATCGTCGACGCACAACTGGACGCGATGGAAAAGGCCGGACCGCCAACGGATTTGGTGGCGAGCTTCGCTCTGCCGATCCCGTCGCTGGTGATCTGCGAGCTGCTCGGCGTGCCGTACGACGACCGCGACGACTTCCAGCGCCGCAGCGCCCGCCAGCTCGACCTGTCCATTCCGATTCCGGAACGTCTCGAGCTGGTCCGACGGGGTCGCGAATACATGGGCTCGTTGGTCGAGGGGTCGCGACAGCAGCCAGGCGACGACATCCTCGGCATGTTGGTCCGGGAGCATGGCACCGAGCTCACCGACAACGAACTCATCGGCGTCGCAGGCCTATTGCTGCTCGCGGGTCACGAAACCACGTCGAACATGCTCGGCCTTGGCACGCTCGCACTGCTGCGGCATCCCGACCAGCTGGCCGCGGTCCGCGACGACCCTGACGCGATCGGGCCCGCCGTCGAGGAGCTGCTGCGCTGGCTGTCGATAGTGCACAGCGCGATTCCGCGCATCACCACCACCGACGTCGAGATCGCCGGAGTACCGATTCCCGCCGGACAACTCGTGTTCGTGTCGCTGCCGTCGGGCAATCGCGACCCCGACTTCATCGACTCGCCGGAGATGCTCGACATCGGCCGCGGCGCGCCAGGCCATCTGGCGTTCGGTCATGGCGTGCACCACTGCCTGGGCGCCCCGCTGGCCCGCATGGAGATGCGGATCGCCTTCCCGGCGCTGTTGCGCCGCTTCCCCACGCTGGCGCTGGCCGAAGACTTCTCCGATGTGGCGTTCCGGTCGTTTCACTTCATCTACGGTTTGAGATCACTGGAGGTGACGTGGTGAAAGTCCTGGCGGACAGGGACGTCTGTATCAGCGCAGGGAACTGCGTGATGGCGGCCGGTGACGTCTTCGATCAGGACGAGGACGGTATCGTCGTCATGCTCGTCGACGAGGTGCCCGAGGGCGAAGAGGAGAATGTCCGTGAGGCGGTAAGACTCTGTCCCTCACAGGCTTTGCGGGTGGAGGATTGACTAGTCGTCGCGGTCGAGATCGATGACGCCGGCTCGCATCAGCAGCAGCATGCTGACTACCAACACCCACACCGGGAACGCCAGCGTCAGCCACATGGTGATGTCGCTGGCGACCAAAAGCCCAACCGCGGCAAGATAACTCACCACACCAGCCAGCGCGGCATGAGGCCCGGTCTTCAGCCATATGGTGGCCAGCGAGATCATGAACACCGCCGCCATGCGCAGCGCGTAGGTCTTGGCGACCGAAAGCAGCACCATCTGCCCGAACGTGGCCACCTCGGTGTGCGCGGGTACTCGCCGATGACCGATGGCTGGCTCCAGACCGGCGCCGACCCCGGCGGCGACGAACATCATCGCAAGGAACAACAGCCCGCTCGCCGATGAACACCGTCGAGAAGAACTTGTCCTCGTAGCGGCCGAATCCGTCGCGCACCACCCCGATGAACCACAGGAACGCGATGCCCGCGAACGGCATGATCGTCGCGGCGATCTTGAGATTCGTGCTGCCGGCCTCCAGCCATTGCGCGCCCGGCTCTGCGCCCTCCGGCAGTGCCAGGCGAATCAGCACGAGGGCTGTGCCGAACAGCAGCGCGAACAGCACACCGGCCACCGCCGCCGCTCGAGGGGTGGACAGCCTGCGCAGTTGACGATCGCCATATCGTCACGCCGTCATCGTGGCACGGCTACGGCTGGCCCGGGAGCAATCTGATCATCAGCCCGTGTCGCTTCCGCGAGCAGGTTGTCCTCGGGGTCGTGCAGTTCCGCGTTGACGAACGCCTTGCGGCCCTCGGTCTCCCGCACCCACCCGCGCGCTGTCAGTGGGGTGTCGATCGGCGTCACCTTGCGGTAGTCGACGTGCAGGAAGGCGGTCCTGCTGATCGGTCGGGCCGCCGCATGGATCACCATGCCGAACACCGAGTCGAACAGCAGCGGCAGCACGCCGCCGTGCACCGCATAGTTCCCACCGACGGAGAACCTGCTGAACTGCACGCTCAACTCGACACCGTCGGGTTCGAACTTGGTGACCCGGTACGGGGGCATCAGCAGGCTGCCGGCGCCAGGCAGTGACGGCACGCGGTTGGCGGGGCCGACGCCCTCTGGTGCCTCGAAGGGGCCCAGCAGCTTCACCAGTTCCTCGGCACGGTCGGCGGCCAGATCCCAAGTGTCGCTGTCGGGATCCGCCGACACCGCCAGATCCTGTGCCCGTCGCATCGCGGCGAGGAACCGTCCGAAACCCGGCCCTGGCTCGGCCGCTTCGAAATTCGGGAACCCGCCATGCTTGTCGTATTCGGGATCGACCAGATGCGGATCGTCTGTCACCGCGCCGCCAGGATGTCGCGGCGCACGATGGTCTGGTCGCGACCGGGCCCGACGCCGATACACGAAACATGAGCTCCGGCAAGCTCTTCCAGGCGCAGCACGTAGTCGCGGGCCTTGGCGGGCAGGTCGTCGAACTCGCGAGCTTCGGAGATGTCCTCCCACCAGCCGGGCAGTTCCTCGTAAATCGGCTCAGCGCGGGCGATATCGCTCTGCGTCATCGGCATGTCGTCGACGCGCTTGCCGTCAACGCGATAACCGATGCAGACCGGCACCGTCTCCAGGCTGGACAGCACGTCGAGCTTCGTCAGGAAGTAGTCGGTGATCCCGTTCACCCGAGTGGCGTAGCGAGCGATTACCGCGTCGAACCAGCCACAGCGGCGGCGCCTTCCCGTCGTGACCCCGAACTCACCGCCGGTCTTCGACAGGTACTCACCGTTCTCGTCGAACAACTCGGTGGGGAACGGACCCGAACCAACGCGGGTGGTGTACGCCTTGAGGATGCCCAGCACTGTGGTGATGCGTGTCGGGCCGATGCCCGATCCGACGGCCGCCCCGCCCGCAGTCGGATTCGACGACGTCACAAAGGGATACGTGCCGTGGTCGACGTCGAGTAGCGTGCCCTGCGAGCCTTCCAGCAGCACCGTCTCACCCTTTTCGAGTGCGTCGTTGAGCAGGTAGCGGGTGTCGGCGATGCGGTGCTTGAAACCCTCGGCCTGGGTCAGCAGGTTGTCGACGACCTCGGCGGCATCCAACGCCTTGCGGTTGTAGATCTTGACCAGTACCTGGTTCTTGAATTCCAGTGCAGCCCGGATCTTTTCGGCAAGAAGCATCGGGTCGAGGACGTCGGCGACACGGATTCCGATGCGGGCGATCTTGTCCTGGTAGCACGGGCCGATACCACGGCCGGTGGTGCCGATCTTCTTGCTGCCCGCGTAACGCTCGACGACCTTGTCGATCGCGACGTGGTAGGGCATCAGCAGGTGCGCGTCGGCGGAGATCAGCAGTCGCTCGGTGTCGACACCGCGATCCTCGAGGCCCTTGAGCTCGGTGAGCAACACCCCTGGATCGACGACCACGCCGTTGCCGATGACGTTCGTGACGCCAGGGGTGAGGATGCCCGATGGAATGAGATGAAGCGCGAAGTTCTCGCCTGTCGGCAGCACCACGGTATGGCCGGCGTTATTGCCACCCTGGTAACGCACGACCCATTGCGCGCGGCCACCGAGTAGATCGGTGGCCTTTCCTTTGCCCTCATCTCCCCATTGGGCGCCGATGAGCACGATTGCCGGCATGGCTTTTTCTCCCGCTTATTGTGCTAAAGCTGAGCCTAAACCAGCTGGTAAACCATGGTGACTAGCCATGCTTACCAGTGGCTGCGCGACCCATCGCCCGACTGGATCGAATCCAACCATCCGCCCAGGCTCTCCGGTGGCGGTTGGTGGCCGGTGGTTGCCTGTCACGCCCGTTAGGGTAGTGGACTCGTGCGCATGGCCGTGACCTGGCGTGCCGAGGGCAGTCTTTCGACTGGGTGGGCCGAATTGCGCAACCGGGACCGTGGCATGTCCCCGGAACACCCTCAAAGCGTTGGCTTTTCAGAGCTTCCGACCTTGGCGGCTCCGGAGAGATTGCGAAAAGCACTGAACGACAGACAAGTACGGCCAGATCCGACAGCGAGCTGCCACTGCATTCCCGGTAAACCGATCCGCCCCCTCCGTTGCGGAGGGGGCGGACATCGGCGATCCGGCTGAGCCTATTTCCCGCCCTTGTCGGCGTCCTTCTTGGTGCCAAGCTTGTGGTCGACAGTGTGGTGGGCACCCTTGGTGGTGCTGCCCTTCGTGGTGCCGCCACCGTTCTCGCTGCCGCCACCGCTGGTCGAGCCGCCGCCATTCTCAGTGCTGCCGCTACCGTTCTCGCTGCTGCCACCGTTCTCGCTGCTGCCGCCCTTGGTCGTGCCGCCGCCGTTCAGGATGTCCTTGATAACGCCGCCGGGCTTGATGGTGCCGCCCTTGGTGGTGCCACCACCGTTGTTGACGATGCCACTGAGGACTCCGCGCTTGGTGCTGCCGCCCTTGGCGATCGCATCCTGGTCAGACGCATCGCCCTCAACTGACGCTTTGAGCAGCGTGCTCTCCACTGCGGGTGCGGCGGGCGGGTTGCCCGTCACCACCCAGTTCACCGTCTGGACGAACGAGGTCGGCAGGCCCTTGACGACCGAGTTCACGGCCTTTTGGGTCGTGGTCGTGACCGTCGAGGGGATGGCATCCCACTGGCCCGACAGCACCAGGTTGGCGACGGTCAGCGGAAGCACCGAGAGATTGATCAGGTTTGCAGCCGCGACAGAGAGCGACGTGTAGGTCGCCGGGTCGAACCCCTCGGGCAGCGGCGGCTTGCTGCTCGCGCCGAGCCAGAACGTGTAGTTCCACGCCCCCTGCAGTCCGCGTGTGAGGATGTTGTCGGTCAGCGTCGGCGCGGCCGCGAGCACGGACTCCTGATTGGCCTGCAACGTATCAACCGACGTAGCGGTCGCCAGATTGGCAGCGGGCGGGTTGCCCGTCAGAACCCAGTTCAGGGTCTGGAGGAAGGACGTCGGCAGGCCGACAATCGTGTTCAACGCCTTGGAGGTAGTGCTCGTGACGGTCGAGGGGATGTCACCCCACTGGCCCGACAGCAGCAGGTTGGCGACGGTCAGCGGAAGCACCGACAGAGCGACGAAGTTTGCAAAGGCGACAGAGAGCGACGTGTAGGTCGCCGGATCAAATCCCTCGGGCAGCGGCGGCTTGCTGCTCGCGCCGAGCCAGAACGTGAAGTTCCACGCACCCTGCAGCGCCCTGGTGAGGATGTTGTCAGTCAGCGTCGGCGCGGCCGCGAGCACGGACTCCTGATTGGCCTGCAACGAATCAACCGTGGCCGCAGCGCCCAGCGTCGCGGTTGGCGGGTTGCCCGTCAGAACCCAGTTCAGGGTCTCGAGGAACGAGGTCGGCAGGCCCACGAAAAGCGAGTTCACGGCCTTCTGGGTTGTGCTCGTGATCGTCGTGGGGATGGCATCCCACTGCCCTGACAGCAGCAGGTTGGCGACGGTCAGCGGAAGCACCGACAGATTGACGAGGTTCGCAAAAGCGACAGAGAGCGAGACGTAGGTCGCCGGGTCGAACCCCTCGGGCAGCGGTGGCTTGCTGCTCGAGCCGAGCCAGAACGTGAAGTTCCACGCACCCTGCAGGGCCCGCGTCAAGATGTTGTCCGTCAAGGACGCCTGGTTGGCCTCGGCGAGGATGTTCGCCGCGGCGTCACGGCCCGCGTCAACAATCGTGCTCGACAGCCCGCCGGTCCCGTTTTCGGCGACACTGGCGGCGAGGCTCTTCGGGAGTGCGAGGATCTCGACCTTCTGTCCAAGGCTCTTCGCCGCGGCGCCGCCGACCTCGGCAGCGCTCTCGACGTTCGCGAGGACGAGTTTCAGGTCGGATGTTGCCGACGCTAGCGCCACCGCTGGCGAGGAGACAGTGTGGAGCGCACACCCTTTCGCCGCGTCAGCACTTTCGAAGTTTACGGCCGTAACCGCGGCCGGCATCGAAATGCAAACCGCGGTGAGCGCGGCAATGGGTGATTGCAGGACTGTTCGCACCGGAACCCCTTTGGATTGGACGAAGGACGGTTGAAATGTACTCACATACAGAACGTGGGACGAACGACTTTAGCAAGATTTCACTTTGCCGTCAGCCTAAGTCCGCAGACCATCTGAACTGGTAATTCGCAAGCAAATTCCGCAACACGATTCCAGCCAGCAAATGGTTAATCAGAGTTGTACGCGACCTTAATAAAGGGTATCGAGCGACTCCCGTGAATAGCTAGAGCCACCCCATATCGGCGAATAACGGCTGCCCGCCGACGCAGCATGAAACCGTGTTGCATTTGCGTCGGACGGCCGTATCCGGTAAGACCGCACCACCGTCCCGGCGGTCAGAGGCGCAGTTCGCCCCTTTGCCCGGTGTTGGCAAACGGAGCGGCTCGGGCACGACGTGCGGCATGTCGGCATGCCCTCAAACCCGAACGCGGACAACCAAGTTCGCACGCTGTCATCCTCGCCGACGGGGCAGGCCGCCCGCGGGAGAACGCTCTGCCGTGGTCAGGGCCGGTAGGGTAGACCGGTGCCGCCGATCGCCGACACTGAACGCCACCAGACTGCTGTCGGGACACAATCCGTTGTGGCTCAATGACTCTGCCGCCCTCCGACCCCACCGCCGGGGTGGCGGTGTTGCTGTTCGGCGGCCGTCGACTACCCCGCGCACTACGGGATTTGCCGGTAGTCGGGCTCGACGACATCGCCGATTGCCGCCGGGTCGTCGTCGTTGGGTCCGATGCTGATCTCGCCGCGGTGCTGACCCACCTGTTGCGGGCCGACCGGCTTGATGTGGAGGTGGGCCACGTTCGCCGGCCATGGAACGCCCACCGGGCCCGCACCGGCAAGGCGCGACGGGTTCCACTCATCCGCGACGAGACCGGAACCGCCATCGTCGGCGCCGCGCACTGGCTGCCGCCCGACGAACAGACACGAACCATCCACGGTGAAGCCGTCACCGATGACACGCTGCTGTTCGACGGGGACGTGACCGGGGTGCGGATCGAGCCGATGCAGACGATGCCCGGCCTGCGCGCGAGCGTGCTGTCGAGCCGCATGCGGCCGACGCGCTGGGTGTCCGGGCGCGCCGCACAGCTCGGCACCGACGCCGCGCTGGTGGTGCGCGACGGCGTGCCCGCGCCGAGGCCGGTCCGCCGGTCGACGTTTTATCGGCACACCGAGGGCTGGCTGCGCGTCCCGTGACCAGGCGATTTCATCGCCACGCAAACTCCGCTGAAGACCGCGGGGCCAGTCTGGCCGCATGACTGCTATTCGAGTGGGCATCTTCGCCCCTGTCGGCCAGTTCGCCGCTCCTGCCGGGCAGCGCGACGCATTGCTCAGCCACATCGCCGAATCCGCTGTCGATCACATCTGCGTCAACGATCACGTCAGCTTCTTCGTCGGAGCGGGCGCAGACGCCCTGATCGACGCCGCTGCTCTGCTCACCCGCTACCCCGACCTGCCTTGCTACGTCGCGCTTTACCTGCTTCCGCTGCGCCACCCGGTGCTCGTGGCGCGCCAGCTTGCCAGCATCGCCGAACTCGCACCGGGCAGGCTCATGTTCGGCGTGGGGATCGGCGGCGAGGATCCGCACGAGTTCGAAATCTGTGGCGTCGACCCGAGGACGCGCGGACGCCGCATGGACGAATCGCTGGAGATCCTGCGCAGCCTCTCCGACGGCAAGCCGGTCAGCTTTGACGGCGAGTTCTTCTCGATCCGCGACGCCCAAATCGTTCCGGCGCCGTCGTCGCCCATCCCGATCACCATCGGCGGCCGGTCCGATGCGGCGGTGCGGCGCGCAGGCCGGTTCGGTGACGGCTGGCTGGGAATCTGGGTCTCGGCCGGGCGATTCGGTTCTGTGGTGGATCAGGTCGCTGAGCATGCAGGCCTGGTGGGCAGGGACCCGAGCGGCTTTACGCACGCGATCAACGTCTGGTGTGGCTTCGGCGCCACCCGCGAGGCCGCCCGCGCGCCACTCGCCGAGAGGATGCAGACCTTCTACCAGATGCCGTTCGAGCCCTTCGAGCGCTATTCGCCTTACGGGACACCCGAAGACGTCGCCGAATTCCTTCACCCGTACATCGACGCCGGCTGCTCGGTGTTCAACGTGATTTCCTGCGCCGACGATCATGAAACGGCGGTGTCTGGAGTTGCGGAGCTGCGACGACTGCTCGGGGCGGTAGCTTCGTGACGTGAGCATCCGCCCGCTGCGCCAATCGGTGCGGCCCAGCCCGATCTTCCTGGCGATCGTGGCCATCACCATCGCCGGCGCGGTGCTGGCATGGCTGTCCGCAGACCCCACCCGGCCGCTGGCCTACGTCGGCGTGTTCACATTCGTGATCGCCGGCTTTCTGGTGTCGGTCTGCCTCCACGAGTTCGCGCACGCGTACACCGCGTGGCGCTTCGGCGACCGCGACGTCGAGGCACGCGGCTATCTGACGCTGAACCCGCTGAAGTACTCGCACCCGCTGCTCTCGCTCGGACTGCCCGCGCTGTTCATCGCGCTGGGCGGCATCGGCCTGCCCGGCGGTGCGGTGTACGTGCGCACATCGTGGATGACCAAGCGGCAGAGGACCCTGGTCAGCCTGGCCGGTCCGGCGACCAACCTCGTCTTCGCGGTCGTGCTTCTCGTGGTGACGAGACTGTTCTGGGAGCCGGAGCATTTGGTGTTCTGGGGCGGCATGGCGTTCCTGGGCTTCCTGCAGGTGACGGCGTTCGTGCTGAACATGCTGCCCGTCCCCGGCCTCGACGGCTACAGCGCGCTCGAACCACACCTGAGCCCCCAGACGCAGCGTGCGCTGCAGCCCGCCAAGCAGTGGGCGTTTTTCGTCCTGCTGCTGTTGCTGTTCACCCCTCAAGTCAACCGCTGGTTCTTCGGGGTGGTGTTGTGGTTCTTCGATGTCTCCGGTGTGCCCCGGGGCCTGATCGGCCTCGGCATGGACCTCACCCGGTTCTGGTCGGCCTGGTTCTGACGGCGCGGCCTTGCGACATATGCGTCTTTACGCATAGATTGCAGCTATGGGTGCCGGACACGATCACAGCCATGCCGACGCCCGTGTCAGTCGCATGGTCATCGCCGCGGGGATCCTGACCGCCTTCTTTGCCCTCGAGCTCACCACCGCGCTGGTGATCAATTCGCTCGCCCTGCTTTCCGACGCCGGCCACATGCTCACCGATCTCGTGGCGATGTTCATGGGCCTGACCGCGGTGCTGCTGGCCCAGCACGGCAGCACGTCGCCCAAGCGGACCTACGGCTGGCACCGGGCCGAGGTGTTCACCGCGGTCGCGAACGCCGTGCTGCTGCTCGGCGTCGCCGTGTTCATCCTCTACGAGGCCATCGACCGCCTCGGCAATGCGCCGGAGATCCCCGGCGTGCCGATGATCGTCGTCGCGCTGGCCGGGCTGGTGGCCAACGCCGTCGTCGTGCTGCTGCTGCGGTCGCACTCCAAGGACAGCCTCGCCGTCAAGGGCGCCTACATGGAGGTCGTCGCCGACACCGTCGGCAGCATCGGCGTGCTGATCGCGGGCATCGTCACCGTGACGACGCGGTGGCCCTACGCCGACGTGGTGGTCGCGGTCTTCGTCGCGCTGTGGGTGTTGCCCCGCGCCATCTCGCTGGCCCGCGCGGCGCTGCACATCCTGTCGGAGTCGTCGCCGAGCCACATCGATGTCGAGGAATTGCGCTCTGCCCTGTGCGCCGTCGAGGGCGTGTCCGAGGTGCACGACCTTCACGTGTGGACGCTGGTGCCGGGCAAGGACATGGTGACCGCGCACCTGACCAGCACCCGGAACTCCGCGGCGGTGCTCGACGACGCCCGTGCCGTGCTGACGGCCCGCGGGCTCGACCACGCAACGGTTCAGGTGGAGCCGCCCGACGGCGCCGCGGACTGCAAATGCGAAGCGGAGTGACTCAGGCGAGCCCGAGTTCGGCGCGTGCCGCCGGATCGCAGTCGTCGAGCAGATCCAGGCAACGCTGATACTCGTCGGTCTCCCCGATGGACTCGGCGGCCCGCGCGAGCGCGGCTACACACCGTAGGAACCCGCGGTTGGGCTCGTGGCTGTAGGGCACCGGGCCAAAGCCCTTCCATCCGTTGCGGCGCAACTTATCCAGGCCGCGGTGATAGCCGGTGCGGGCATACGCGTAGGCAGTGACGGCCTTCTCGTCGGCAAGCGCATCCTCCGCCAGAGCGGCCCATGCCACCGACGCCGAAGGATGTGCGGCCGCCACGATCGACGGGTTCTCGGCAGCGGCGAGTTCGGCCTCCGCTGCGGTATCGCCCGGCAGCAGCACCGGATCCGGTCCGAGGAGATCTCCCATACGCGTCATGGCCTCATTGTGCCGCTACGCTTCACCAGTAGCGCGTAGAGGGAGGAACCGCAGCACGGATGTCGAACCCATCAGGGCCTGACCAACCGGACGAAGCCACCCAACCGACGGTGGAAGCCACCGACGAGGCGGACGAAACCGAGAAGGCCGAGGCCGTAACCGACCCGGAGCACGAACCCGCTACCGAGATCCTGCTGTCACCGGAGGCGCAAGCCCAACTGCCGGCAGAAGATACGAAGCCCCAGGAGCGCCGGTTCACCGCGCCCTCAGGGTTCGACGGGTCGACCCAGAAGATCGACACGCCGGCCGATCCGGCCACCGAGGTGATGCCACCGGTGCCTGCCGAGTCGGTGGGCGCGCAGAAACCCGTTGCGCCGCAACTTATTCCGCCACGTGGTGATGCTGCCAAGCCACCGCGCACCCGTCGCAGCTGGGGCTGGGTGGTGGCCGTGCTGTTGGTCATCGCCGCGTTGGTGGCCGTCGCAATTCTCGGCACAATACTGTTGACCCGCGACTCGACGCCGAAGGTGTCGCAAGAAGACATGGTCCGCACGACGATCCAGAACTTCGACGCGGCGATCCAGAAGGGTGACCTGCCCGCGCTACGCAGCATTACCTGCGGCACCACCCGTGACAGCTACGTCAACTACGACGACCGGGCGTGGCAGGACACCCATGCCAGGGTCGCCGCGGCCAAGCAGTACCCGGTCGTCGCCAGCATCGATCAGGTGGTCGTCAACGGCGACCACGCCGAGGCCAACGTCACCACGTTCATGGCATATGCGCCAGAGACCCGTTCGACGCGCAGTTTTGATCTGCAGTTCCGCGACGAGCAGTGGAAGATCTGCCAGGCGCCCAGTTAGGGCTGCTGCGACATCGCGTAGCAGGTGGCGAAGTGCTCCTGGTTGCACGGGATGCCGTTGATCGTCGCGAACTGGCCCGGCATCATCACTGGATCGGAACCCTGCTGCGGGACGGTGATGCCGGCCGGCGGCGGTCCGCCCGCCTGACCCTGTGTGCATACCCCGGGGAAACGGGTGGGCACGGTGCCGTAGGGGCAGCCGTCGGCACCGGCCGGTGACGCGACCGCGAGCGACCCCAAGGCGGTCGCGAGGGTGCAGCAGGCGATCACAATTCGGCGCTTCACCGGGCCGACTCTAGCCTGGTTTGCCTTCGATTTCCTGGGTGACCTCCAACCCGTTGCCGTCGGGATCACGAAAGGCAAACATCGGCGGTACTGGATTGTCGGCTCAGCCGGCCGTGCTGCATTGCCGGCTCAGCTGGCCGAAACGCTCCGGCCCGCGCTGTGCAGGTCGTTGCATGCCTCGATGATGCGCTCAGACATGCCGGCCTCGGCCTTCTTCATGTAAGTGCGAGGGTCATAGGTCTTCTTGTTGCCGACCTCGCCGTCGACCTTGAGCACACCGTCGTAGTTGGTGAACATGTGTGCGGCGACCGGACGGGTGAATGCGTACTGGGTGTCGGTGTCGACGTTCATCTTCACCACGCCGTATTTGAGCGAGTCCTCGATCTCGGACTTCAGCGAGCCGGAGCCACCGTGGAACACGAAGTCGAAAGGCTTTGCGCCCTCGGGCAATCCGAGCTTGGCGGCAGCGACCTTCTGACCTTGTTCGAGGATGTCGGGACGCAGCTTGACGTTGCCCGGCTTGTAGACCCCGTGCACGTTGCCGAACGTCGCGGCAAGCAGGTACTTGCCGTGCTCGCCGTGGCCGAGCGCCTCGATGGTCTTCTCGAAGTCCTCGGGGCTGGTGTAGAGCTTCTCGTTGATCTCGTGGGCGACGCCGTCCTCCTCGCCGCCGACGACGCCGATCTCTATCTCGAGGATGATCTTGGCGGCCGAGGCCGCCTTCAGTAGCTCGCGGGCGATGTCGAGGTTCTCGTCGATCGGCACCGCCGACCCGTCCCACATGTGCGACTGGAACAGCGGGTTCTTACCCTCGGAGACGCGCTTCTGCGAGATGGCCAGCAGCGGCTTGACGTAGCTGTCCAGCTTGTCCTTCGGACAGTGGTCGGTGTGCAAGGCGACGGTGATCGGGTACTTGTCGGCGACGATATGGGCGAACTCGGCCAACGCGACAGCGCCGATCACCATCTCCTTGATGCCGAGGCCGGAGCCGAATTCGGCACCACCGGTGGAGAACTGGATGATGCCGTCGCTGCCCGCATCGGCGAAGCCTTTGAGCGCAGCGTTGATGGTCTCCGAGGACGTGCAGTTGATCGCAGGGAACGCGAAGGAATGCTCCTTGGCTCGACCCAGCATCTCTGCGTAGACCTCGGGAGTTGCGATGGGCATGAAACCGTTCCTCTCGCTGATCCGTGTTCTACAGCGAGTATCGCAGGAACGGTCACTACTCGGGAGTTCAGCGCCAAGCCGGTAGGCACGGTCGACACACCGACACGCGCGCAACGATTGCAGAAACGCCGAATGGCAAACACCGGAATTCGTCAACAGCTACGTCGGCCGGGGTGGCCGCACCCGATAGCTCACATGGTCAAGACCATCCGGAAGCGCGCACGGCCCTCACCCATCGCGGCGTATGCCTCGGCGGCCTCGGCCAGCGGCCGCTCCTCGATCCACGCGCGGACACCCGACAGGACCGCGAAGTGCATCGTCTCCTCGACGTCGCGTGACGTGCCCGATGGGTGGCCTGCCACGGACAGACCCGGGGTGATCAGCTGGAGGGGTGCGATCGGCAGCGGTTCAGCGGTGACGCCGACGATGACGAGTTCGCCCTCCGGCGCGAGGCCGCCGACGGTCTGCGCCATCGCCGCCGAGTTGGCCGCCGTTGCCAGCACCACCGACGCACCGCCGAGGGCTTGCAACGCCTCGGCGACGTCACTGGCCCGCGAATCGATGTAGTGGTGCGCGCCCAACTCCCGGGCGTTGGCCTCCTTGTCCGCGCCCCGCGCGATCGCGATCGTCTCGAAGCCCATCGCCTTCGCCCACTGCACGCCGAGGTGGCCCAGCCCGCCGATGCCCAGCACCGCGACCCTGTCACCCGCGACCGCCTTGGTCTTGCGGAGCGCGTGGTATGTCGTCACCCCCGCGCAGCCCATCGGCGCCGCCTCAGCGAAGGACAGTTCGTCAGGGATGCGGGCAAGCGCGGTCGCGGGAGCGGTTACCGATTCGGCGTAGCCACCCGGATACTGCCAGCTCGGTACCTCCCCATTCACACATTGCATGAACTGTCCCCTCCGACACGGGATGCACCGGTTGCAGTTACCACCGAACCAGCCGACGGCCACCCGGTCGCCGACGGCGAAGCCCTCCACACCGTCGCCCAGTTCCGCGATCGTTCCCGCGATCTCGTGGCCCGGCGTCAGCGGCCACGTCATGTTCGGGAAGCCACCGGTGATGAAGCCGGCGTCGGTCCCGCACACACCACAGGCGGCGACCACGATGCGGACATGGCCAGGGCCGGGCGGAGCGGTCTCGACGTCGACGAGGGTCAACGGTGCATTGGCAGACGCGACATGTACGGCTTTGTGGGTGGTCATAGCCGGACACTAGCGCCGCAGACGGCCCGGCACAGCCCGGAACAGGAGGGCTCACAGGGGCGCGCCGGTATCTTGGGGGGCCATGGATACCACCACCGCCGTGTCGGCGGCTGCGACCCAGCTGGCGCTCATGCCGGACTTCCTGGACCCGATCAAGCTGATCAGCTACTTCGGTACCTGGGCCCTGGTGGGGCTGTTGGTCGTCATCTTCGTCGAGTCGGGCGTGCTGTTCCCGGTGCTGCCCGGGGACACGCTGCTGTTCGTCGCCGGCATGCTGGCCGCTGGAACAGCCGCCGCTGGACAGGCCAGCTTCCAGCTGTGGCAGCTATTGGTGTTCATCCCTATCGCCGCCATTCTCGGCGGACAGGTCGGGTATTTCATCGGCCGGTACGTCGGTACCGCGATGTTCAGGCCGAACGCGCGGTTCCTCAAGCAGAGATATCTCGATGAGGCCCACGCGTTTTTCGAACAGCGCGGCCCGTTCGCCATCGTGATCGCGCGGTTCGTGCCGATCGTGAGGACCCTGGCGCCGATCACGGCGGGCGCCGCCCGGATGAGCTACGGCGCATTCACACTCTTCAACGTCATCGGCGCCGTCGCCTGGGGAGTCGGCCTGACGCTCCTCGGGTACGGGCTCGGCCAGTTCGAGATCATCCAGAAGCTGCTCGAGCCGATCTTCATCCTCATCGCGCTGGCGTCCGTCACGCCGATGTTCATCGAGTGGTACAAGCGGCGCCGGGCGGCCAAGCGGGCGGCCGGGGAGCCCGCGCCCGAGGCCTAGGCCAACGCGGCGAACAGCTCCCGCAATCCCGTCAAGGAATGCGCGGGCAGGAACAGGTCGCAGTACGGCAGTGCCGTCGCCATCGACGCGGCCAGCGGCCGGAAGTCCTTCTGCGCGGCTCGTGGGTTGAGCCAGATCAGCTTGTGTGCCCGACGACGCACGCGGGCCAACGCCCGGTCGAGTACCTCAGGCGGATCGCTGTCCCACCCGTCGGACGCGATGATCACCACCGCACCACGCAGCGAGTTGCCATGTGAAGCCGAAACCAGCTCGCCGATGCAGCTCCCAAGACGCGTGCCGCCGTACCGGTCGGTGACCTTGGCATTGGCTCGTGCCAACGCCACCTCCGCCGAGCGGTGCGACAGCGCGGCGGTCAACCGGGTCAGCGACGTCGAGAACGCGAAGACCTCGGGTCGAATTCTCTTCTGCCGCAGAGCTGCTGCACGCATGAGATGTAGATAGACCGTGGCATACGGCTGCATCGACCGGCTGACGTCGCAGACCAGCACCACTCGGCGCGGGTGTTCCCGGCTGCGGGTACGGGCCACCCGGATCGTTTCCCAGCCGGTGGCGCGCGAGGCTTTCATGGTCTGCCGCAGGTCAATCCGCTTGCCGTGCCGGTGCGGTTCGCGACGCAGGCTGCGGCGCCGGGGCCAATGGGCCAGCGACCGCTCCAGCCATTCACCGAGCAACCGGAGGTCGTCGGTATCGAACCGCTCGAAGGGTTCATCCGCCCGCACGACGATCCGACTCGGCAGGGTGTCGGGTATCCCGATGTCGGCGGCGTGAGCGTCGACGGCGGTGATCGACGCGGGGCGGGTGGTCCACGGTAGGCCACCTTCCGCGACGACACTTGCACGGCCGGGCACACTCGGGTCGGTGGCGGCGGTTGTGCCCATGCTCTGCTTGAGGCCCGGCGGATCAACGCCCAGCACGGCGTCGGCGAATACCGCCTCGAAGACCGCATCGAACGCAGCCAGGTCCTCCACGCGGTTCACCAGCGTCAGCCGCGCCGCCCAATAGAGCTGCGACCGGGTGCCCGGCCAGTCATGTCGTAGCGCCTCGACGAATCCCGCTGGGCCGCTTGCGGCCACCACCACACCACCGGTGTGCAGCCGGTTGACCAGCGCGACAGCGAATGCGGCGAGGTCGACGCCACGAAGAAGCAGGGGTGCGGTCATCGCCTCCCGCGCAGCGCCTTTCGCGCCATGCGCAGCCGTCCCAGCGTGAACACGACGGCCGCCAACAGGAAGGCGCCGAAGACGGGCGGACCGTACTTCTTGAGCGCACTGCCACCGGCGAGTTGGAGCAGATCGATGGGCTCTGATGCCTGCGGCGGGATCGGCGCCGCGGCTACGGGCGGCGCCACGCCGTTCTGGGCGGGTGCGGCCGGCGCATTGTTCGCCGCCAGCTTCGCCTCCAGCGAATCAACGAACTCGCCGAGGAGCTTCTCCGAAACCTGTTGCAGCATACTGCCTCCGAATTGGGCCAACTTGCCGACGACCTTCAGGTCGGTGTCGACGGTGACGCGGGTGCGATCCCCGGCATCGTGCAGTTGAGCCGTGACAGTGGCAGCCGCGTTGCCCGTACCGCGTGATTCCTTGCCCTTACCGTCGATCACGGCACGGTGCTCGTCGCGGTTCTGCTCGACGAAATGCACCTTGCCGCTGAACTCGCTCGTGACCGGGCCCACCTTGACCCTGACCTTGCCCAATACGTCGTCGCCTTCGCGCCCGGTCAATTGCGCACCTGGCATCAGTGGGATGACCTGTTCGAGATCGGTGAGGACGTCCCAGGCGTCCTCGATCGGGGCGCTGACGGTGAACTCGTTCGCAATCTTCATTCGGTCATTCCTCTCAGTTCGAGCTGTACTGTGCGAGCGCGTCGCTGATCGCAGCGTAGTCATCAGGTGTCTTCGCCAGAGCGCCGATTCCTGCGAGCGCACGTTCGGTGTCCGCGGAGACGAGGTCCGTTACGCCCACCGCGACCAGGGCCGCCACCCAGTCGATCGTCTCGGCAACGCCTGGCGGCTTGTCGAGGTCGAGATCTCTTGTACCACTGACGAATTGAGCAGCGTGCTCAATGAGAGCGTTCGTCGCACCGGGCACGGTACGGCGGACGATCTCGGCCGCGCGGAGCGGATCCGGGTAGTCGATCCAGTGGTAGAGGCATCGCCGCCGCAATGCGTCGTGCAGGTCGCGGCTGCGGTTCGACGTGAGCACCACGATCGGCGGGCGCTGCGCCACAAAGGTGCCCAGTTCGGGAACCGTGACCGCCGACTCGCCGAGAAACTCGAGCAGCAGCGCCTCGAATTCGTCGTCCGCACGGTCAATCTCGTCGATCAGCAGAACCGGCGTGCCCGGGCCGCGGTATCGCACGCATTGGAGGATCGGTCGGTCCACCAGGTATGTTTCGGTGTAGAGGTCGGATTCCTCGATGCCTGCGCTGCGCGCTTCGGCGAGCCGAATGCTCAGCAGCTGTCGTTGATAATTCCAGTCGTACAGCGCTTCGCTGGCCGTCAGGCCCTCATAGCACTGCAACCGCAGCAGCGGTGCATCGAGCACGGCCGCAAGCGTTTTCGCGGCGGTGGTCTTGCCGACGCCGGGTTCGCCCTCCAGAAGTAGTGGGCGGCCAAGCACCACGGCCAGGTAGATCGCCGAGGCGGTGCCGACGTCGAGCAGGTAGTCCTGGGCATCGAAACGACTGATCACCTCGTCGACACCGGCGAACAATGCGTCGGTCATCGGTGACCGTGGCATGCTTCTTCTCTCGGCGCGCACGCAGTGACTTTGCGGTCGGGTGCGGTCACGCCCTCGACTCGGACGGCCCGGATGACCTCGGCGAGGATGGAAACGGCGATCTCGGACGGCGTCTTCGCACCGATCGACAGGCCGACGGGTGTGTGCACGCGTCGCCGTTCGGCGTCGGTGAGGTCGAGCCCATCGAGGATCGCGCCGCCCCTGACCCTGCTTGCGACCAGTCCGACATAGCCCACGCCGGCGTCCAGCGCTGCGCGGATCACCTCGGCTTCGGGCCCGCCGTGCGTGGCAATCACGACGGCGGTGGCCTGCGCCAGGTCGGACTCGCCGTCTCGGTGCACCTCATAACCGAGCGCGGCGACCATCGCGGCCAGCGCTTCCGCGATCGGGGTGGTGCCACATATGCGCACCAGGGGGGCGGGCACCTGCGGGTCGAGGAAGATTTCCAGCGCGCCGCCGGACAGGCACGGGTTGACGACGACGCAGGCACCCGGCGCCTCGGGAAAGTGGACGTCGCCGTCGGGCAGGACCCGCAGTAGCACGCTTTCACCCGCCTGCAGCGCACCGAGTGCCGCCTTGCGGACGGAGTTCTGTGCGCAGTGGCCGCCGACGAAGCCTTCGATTGTGCCGTCCGGCAACAGGATTGCTTGGTCACCGGCATGTGCGGACGCGGGCTGCTGCGCCCGCACGACTGTCGCGTGGACGAACGGCGTCCGCGAGCGCCGCAATTGCTGGACCCGTTCGCTCATAGTCATGGTCGCTCCTCTAAATCGGCGGAGTCGGTCTGCCCTGCATCGCCTCCCAGACCCGCGACGGCGTCAGTGGCATGTCGGCGTGCCGAACTCCGAACGGCGCCAATGCATCCACGACCGCGTTGACCACCGCAGGCGGTGAGCCGACGGTCGCGGACTCTCCGACTCCCTTGGCCCCGATCGGATGGTGCGGTGACGGGGTCACGGTATGCCCGGTTTCGAAGTGCGGCACCTCGACCGCGGTCGGGATCAGGTAGTCCATCAGCGACCCGCCGAGGCAGTTGCCCTCCTCGTCGAAGGCGATCATCTCCATCAGGGCCATCCCGATGCCATCGGTGATGCCGCCGTGCACCTGTCCCTCGATGATCATCGGGTTGATCCGCGTGCCGCAGTCGTCGACTGCCAGGAACCGGCGGACCTTCACCACGGCCGTACCCGGGTCGATGTCGACAACGCAGAAGTACGCACCATACGGGTAGGTCAGATTCTCGGGGTTGTAACAGATCTGGGCGTCCAGGCCACCCTCGATACCCTCCGGCAGGTCGCCCGCGCCGTGCGCGCGCATCGCGATGTCCTGGATGGTCACCGACGCGGAGGGGTCACCTTTCACGCTGAAGCTGCCCTTGTCCCATTCCAGGTCGGCTACCGAGGCCTCGAGCATGCCGGATGCGATGATCTTCGCCTTGTCGCGGACCTTCCGCGCGACCAGGGCGGCGGCGGCTCCCGAGACGGGTGTCGACCGGCTTCCGTACGTCCCCAGCCCGAACGGCGTCTGATCGGTGTCGCCGTGCACCACATCGATGTCGTCCGGAGGGATCCCGAGTTCTTCGGCCACGATCTGGGCGAACGTGGTCTCATGCCCTTGGCCCTGGGTCTGCACCGACAGCCGCACAACGGCTTTGCCCGTCGGATGGACCCGGAGCTCGCAGCCATCGGCCATGCCCAGCCCGAGGATGTCCATGTCCTTGCGCGGCCCGGCACCGACTGCCTCGGTGAAGAACGACATGCCGATGCCCATCAACTCGCCGCGCTCACGGCGCTCCTTCTGCTCCCGGCGCAGCTCGTCGTAGCCGATCATGTCCATCGCCAGACGCATGGTCGTCTCGTAGTCACCCGAGTCGTAGACCCAGCCGGTCTTGGACTTGTACGGAAACTGGTCTGGTTTCAACAAGTTCTGCAGCCGCAGCTGCGCGGGATCCATCTTGAGCTCATGCGCCAGACAGTCCACCAGCCGTTCCACGAAGTACACCGCTTCGGTGATGCGGAACGAGCAGGCGTACGCCACCCCGCCCGGCGCCTTGTTGGTGTACACCGCTGTCATGTGGCAGTACGCGGCTTCGATGTCGTAGCTGCCGGTGAACACCCCGAAGAAGCCTGCCGGGTATTTCACCGGTGCGGCAGTGCCGTTGAACGCCCCGTGGTCGGCCAGCACATTGGACCGGATCGCGAGGATCTTGCCGTCCTTGGTGGCGGCGATCTCACCGACCATGATGTAGTCGCGCGCGAACCCGGTGCTGGTCAGATTCTCGCTGCGGTCCTCCATCCACTTGACCGGCTTGCCGAGGAGCAGCGATCCGACAATGGCGCAGACGTAGCCGGGATAGATGGGCACCTTGTTGCCGAAGCCACCACCGATGTCGGGCGAGATGACCCGGATCTTGTGCTCGGGCAGGCCGGCCACCAACGCGTAGAGCGTCCGATGTGCGTGCGGCGCCTGGCTGGTCGACCACAGTGTCAGCTTGCCGGTGACCGGGTCGAGGTCGGCGACGGCGCCGCAGGTTTCCATCGGCGCGGGATGCACTCGGGGATAGACGATTTCCTGCGTGACGACCACGTCGGCCTTCGCGAAGGCTGTCTCCGTCGCCGCAGCGTCGCCGGTCTCCCAGTCGAAGCAGTGGTTGTCGGTCTTGCCTTCCAGATCGGTGCGGATCACCGGCGCGTCCGCATCGAGCGCCTTACGCGCGTCGATGACCGGATCGAGTGGGTCATATTCGACGTCGATGAGTTCCAACGCATCCCGTGCGGAGTACCGATCTTCTGCGACGACGAACGCCACCTCTTGGCCCTGGAACCGCACCTTGTCGGTGGCGAGTACCGCCTGCACGTCGTTGGACAGGGTAGGCATCCACGCCAGTCCCTTTTCGGCGAGGTCAGCACCCGTCACCACGGCCTTGACCTTCGGATGTGCTTGTGCCGCACTGGTGTCGATGCCGACGATGCGGGCGTGCGCGTACGGTGACCGCAGGATCGCCAGGTGCAGCATGCCGGGCAGCTGGACGTCGTCGACGTAGTTGCCGCGACCCCTGATGAACCGCGGATCCTCCTTGCGCAGCATCCGGCCGTGCCCACACGGCTTCTGATCGTTGTCGGCGGTGTCTTCTGGACGCAGTTCGACGGTGGTCATGCCTTAGCCTCCACATCGGCGTTGTTGGCCGCCCACTGGATGGACCGCACGATCGTGGTGTAGCCGGTGCAGCGGCAGATCTGCCCGGAGATCGCTTCGCGGATCTCGTCCTCGGTCGGGTCGGGGTTACTGTCCAGCAAGGCCCTGGCGGTGATCATCATCCCTGGCGTGCAGAAGCCGCACTGCAGGCCGTGACAGCGCATGAAGCCCTCCTGTACGGGATCGAGCCGTCCGTCGACCTCGAGACCCTCGACCGTGCGGATGCTGTGTCCGCTGGCCATCACCGCGAGCACCGTGCACGACTTCACCGGTTCACCGTCCATGTCGACCACGCAGGTGCCGCAGTTGCTGGTGTCACAGCCCCAGTGGGTTCCGGTGAGCCGCAACTGGTCTCGCAGGAAGTGGACAAGCAGAGTCCGGGGCTCGACCTCGGCGGTGACCTGCTCGCCGTTGACAGTCATGGTGACTTGCATGGCTAGTTCCCTTCCGCGGCCGGGGCGTTACGTACGCGTTCGACAGCGGAACGCAATGTTCGGATGGTGAGCTCGGAGGCGAGATGGCGCTTGTACTCCGCGCTGCCTCGCATGTCCGTCACCGGGTTGCAGGCCTGCGCCGCATCGCGACCCGCCTGCGCGAAGGTCTCTTCAGTGGCAGGCTGCCCGGCCAGCCTGTCACCGACGGCTGCCAGCGCGGCGGCGTCGGTGTTCACCGCCGTGAGGCCCAGCCGGGCCGCGACGATGATGTCGGCGTTGAGCGTCACGGCGGCGCCTGCCGCCGCCACCGCCCAGTCGCCCACCCGCCGTTCGACCTTGGCGTAGGCGCTTGAGCTGTTGTGTCGCAACGGGATCCGTATCTCGATGAGCATCTCGTTATGCGCCAGCGATGTTTCGTACGGCCCGGTGAGGAAATCGTCGATCGGGATCTCGCGCTCACCGGACGGGCCGCGAGCCAGACATACCGCGTTCAGCACCGAGCAGACGGTTGTGAGGTCCTCGGCCGGGTCGGCCTGACAAAGCGATCCCCCGACAGTGCCTCGGTTGCGCACGACGGGATCGGCGATGACACGTTCGGCGTCGCGGAAGATGGGACATACCGCCGCCAGCTTGTCCGACGCCAGTGCTTCGCGGTGACGCGTCATCGCACCGATCCGCACCAGCGTCGGATCGACGACGATGTAGCCGAGCTCGGGGACCAGGTCGTTGATGTCGACGAGGTACTCAGGGTTGGCTATGCGCAGTTTCATCATGGGCAACAGACTGTGGCCGCCGGCCACGAGCATCGCTCCGTCACCGAGCCGGTCGAGCAGGCCGATGGCGTGATCGACGCTCGTGGCGCGTTCGTATTCGAAAGGTCCAGGAACCTGCATGTGCACGAGTGTTCGCCCGCCTTTCGGGGGCGTCAATGAGCGGTTAAGTGATTACTTAAGTCAGTAGGCTCGAATCGTGACACCGGCTCAACTCCGGGCTTTCTCAGCTGTTGTCCGTCATGGGTCGGTCCATGCGGCGGCTGCGGAACTCGGCATGTCCGACGCTGGCATCTCCATGCATGTGGCGCAGTTGCGCAAGGAATTGGACGACCCGCTGTTCTCCAGGACCTCCGCGGGGCTGGCGTTCACGCCAGGCGGGTTGCGCCTGGCCAGCCGCGCCGTCGAGATCCTCGGGCTGCAGCAACAGACCGCGATCGAGGTGACCGAGGCCGCTCACGGGCGGCGCCTGCTGCGCATCGCGGCGTCGAGCGCGTTCGCCGAGCACGCCGCGCCGGGACTGATCGAACTGTTCTCGTCGCGCGCGAAGGATCTGTCTGTCGAGCTGAGCGTGCACCCGACAAGCAGGTTCCGGGAACTGATCACCTCGCGCGCCGTCGACATTGCGCTTGGCCAGGCCCTCCCGTCAGGCCAGGCCGACCTCGACGCCGCCGACAACCCGATCGTCGTGCGGCCCTTCCTGAACTATCAGATCCTCACCGTCACGGCGCCGGGGAATCCGCTGACTTCTCATCCTCCAACCCCTTTGGTGCTGCGCGAACAGCAATGGATGCTGGGGCCGTCGGCAGGCAGCGTCGACGGTGAGATCGCTGCGATGCTGCGCAACCTGGCGATTCCGGAAGCACAACAGCGAATCTTCCAGAGCGACGCCGCGGCCCTGGAGGAGGTTCAGCGCGTCGGCGGGGTCACCCTCGCGATCGGCTTCACGGTTGGGAAGGATCTGGCCGCGGGGCGCCTGGTACAGGTGAAGGGCGAAGGGTTGCAGACGCCCGGTGAGTGGAGCGTCCTGACGCTGACGCCGGCCGCGCGTCAGCCCGCAGTCTCCGAGCTTGTCCGCTTCATCACGACGCCGCGGTGCACCCAGGCCATGCTGCGTGGCACGGGCGTCGGAGTCACGCGGTTTCGGCCCAAGATCCACGTCACGTTGTGGAGCTAAGTCGAAGCGAGACGTAACTAGGCAGCGGAAAGTAGTTTTTAAAGGAACTATTCGCTAGTGACGCAATTGTTTGCCACACATTGCGTTGTCACACGATTACATAGGTAACGTATGCAATCGCTGCCGAGTGTTGTTGCTGTCTGCCCCGTTCATTTGGGCAATTTTACCTTTCCGAAACTTTGCTTAGCCTTTCTTACTGACGCTGGAGTAAGTTTTCTTGTGTCCCAGCTCACAACGTCGTAAGGGGTTGATGCACACCGCACTTCGCCCGTACATGACGACTGGTGTCGCGCTGGTTGGGGCCAGCGTCATAGCCGTCACTCCCATCTCGCCACCGCCGGCCGAGATCCATATGCCCGCGCCGCGTGTTTCATCTGCGTCGGTCGAGCTCACCGCAGCCTTCGATCCCATCACGGCGTACACCCAACTCTTTACGAACACGTTCAACAACCTCGTGGGACTCGGCGGAGAGGTGCTGGCCGACCCGGCACCGATCCTGCGACAAGTACTCACTAATTCGATCGGCAACGCGAAAATCATCGCGGGCTCGCTCCAGAGCGCGGGTGCCGGGGTCATGACCACTATTCAGGGCCTCCCCGCGGAGCTGGAGACCGCACGCGATCAACTGTCGGCGGGCGACTTCGCCGGTGCGGTAAACACCGTGTTCTCGTACGTACTTGCCGGGTTACTGTTCAACATCGGCCTGCCTCTGATAGAAGGACCGGCAACAGTCGTTCAGAACGTCGCGGGCAACCTCGACAACGTCGCCAAGAACGGCACCCTCGCGCTGCTCTTGGTCGCCCTCGCCCCCATCTACCCGATCAATGCGACCGTATCGGCGTTCGGTGCGCTCGGCCAAGACATCCTCACCTCGGCGGGCAGCGGCGATTTCGTGGGCGTCGTGAGCGACCTTGTCAGTGCGCCGGCGGTACTGGCCGACGCGTTCCTTAACGGATTCCCAAGTGATCTGCCGTCAACGATTGATCCAGCCGGCGGCCTTCTCACCACCTCCGCTGTCGGGTTCGGGACGATCGAGAATATGCTGCAGGCGGGCAAGGCAATCGCGGGCTTACTCACTTTGCCCGCGCCAGCCTCGAGCGTGACCGACGTCAGCACGACCAGCAATAGACTCGTCACCCTCGACGTGATGCCCCACCTCAAGAAGGGGGCGGACGTGGAAGACAAGTCGGGTCAGACCGGCACCGACGGAACCAAGACCAAGTCGACCTTGTTGGGCCGGTTGCCCAAGCGTGCCAACGGCGCAACCGACCTGAGCGACGGTAACTCGGCCGAGTCCGGCGCGCCTGCGTCCGCACCCGCCCCGCGGCAGCGGGCATCCGCGGTCGTCGGTGGCGTGCAAGACAAGCTGACCACCAAGCTCGGTGGGGGTTCCGCAGGTCTGCGAACCCACCTCGGCAAGGCAGGGGCCGCGAATTCCGGCGGAGACAACTCCAGTGGCAGCGGCCATGCTGACTCCGGCGGCGCCGCCAAGTAATCCGCATCACGAAATCGGCCCCCTCGCAATGAAAGTGAGGGGGCCGATTTACGCCATGACCACGTCCGCCACGCCTACGGTCTGCTGGCCTCCAGCGCCCGGATCAGGCTCGCGGAATCCCACGGACCCTTGTGCCGTAGGCCGTTGACGAAGAACGTCGGTGTCGAGTTGAGGTCCATCAGCTCCGCGTCCTGCGCATCGTCCTGCACCCGGTGCAGCACCTTCGTCGGATGTACGCGCACGTCGTCGTCGAACCGTTCGAGGTCAAGCCCGATCGCGTTGGCGTAGCGATAGATGTCCGACCACTCCAAATCGTCCTGGTTCGCGAACAGCATCTTCCCCATCTCGAAGTACTTTCCCTGCAGCCCTGCAGCCTCGGCCGCCCTGGCGGCGTCGAACGCGCGCGGGTGCACCCGCTCCAGCGGGAGATGACGCCACACGTACCGTAATTCGTCCCCGAAGTGCGCGACCACCTCGTCGATGCCGCCGGTGGCACGGCTGCAGAACGGGCACTCGTAGTCGCCGTACTCCACCAGCGTGAGCGGGGCGTGTGGATTTCCTCGAATGTGGTCGCGGTCGGGGTCGATGGGCCGGATCAGCTTGAGCCCCACCGGTTCGGGTGGGCTGACCCAGTCGGTGATCCGGAAGATCGCCCATCCCGCGAGGAACGCCACCACAGACGCGAGTAGCACGCCGATGCGCGCCTGGTCCTGGCGGGTCGGTTGGGTGATGGCGATGTCGACGATGAAAAGTGCAATGGTGAAACCGATCCCGGACAGCGCAGCGCCGCCGGCGACCCGTCGCAACGTCAGCCCCGGCGCCAACTCGCCGAGGCGCGTGCGCTGCATGAACCACGTCGCGCCCGTGATGCCGATGAACTTTCCGACTACCAGGCCGACGACGATGCCCCAGGTGAGCTTCGACTGCAGCGCGGCCATCACGCTGTCCGTGCCCAGGCGAACCCCCGCGTTGGCCAATGCGAACAGCGGCAGCACCACGAACGCCACGTAGGGACCGATTTCGGCCTGCAGTCGCTCGTTGATCGAAATCGATTCCCGCAGACCGCGTGTGGCGGCGCGAGCGTACTGGGAGTTGGGTGACTGGCGGAACGCGCGGATCACGTCGACGGTCTGCTCCACCTGCTGACGGTCGGGTGTGAAGACGGGGATCAGCAGCGCGAGTGCGACCCCGGCCAACGTGGGATGCACGCCGGCCATGGACAGTGCGATCCACAGCGCGAACCCGAGAGCGGCGTATGCCGGGCCCCTGGCCGCGGGTAGGAACCGGATCAATGCGATCGCGATGATCAACGCCACCGCCACGACAAGTGGCACGACCTGGATGCGATCGGAGTAAAAGAGCGCGATCACGCACAGCGCGCCGATGTCGTCGACCACGGCCAGGGTCAGCAAGAATATCCGCAACCGGGCAGGGTATTTGGGCTTGATGATCGCCAGCGCACCGATGAGGAACGCGGTGTCGGTGGAGATCACCACTCCCCACGCCTGCGCGTTCTCGCCCGACGCGTTGAACAACAGGAAGATGACGGCCGGCACGGTCAAGCCCGCGATCGCGGCGACGACGGGCACCGACGCCCTGGCGCGATCGGTGAGACCACCGATGGTGAACTCGCTCGTGACTTCGAGACCGACGATGAAGAAGAAGAACGTCATCAGGCCGTCGTTGATCAGATGCCTGACCGTCAGTTCGAAGGTGTTGTCTCCGAACGTGAAACCGACATGGGAGTCCAGTAAGGCCCAATACGTCTCCGCCCACGGCGAATTGGCCCACAGGATCGCCGCAACGGTGCATGCGAGCAGCAGTGCGGCCGCGGTGTTTTCCTTCGTACCGGGCGCTTTGGGGTCGCGGCTGAACCGACCCGGCAGCAGGCGAACGATCCGCGGTAGGGGTTCTGCGGTCACTCGTCTGCGGTGCCGTTGTCGCCCTGCGCGCTCCCGTCGTCGCCGCTCGCGGCGGTAGCGTGGGCAGCCTCCATCAGCATCCAGCCCGACAGCTGCACCGATAGATCACGTTCGGGTATCTCAGAAGCGTTGACCGCGCCCTCGACGAACTGCGCGTCCTTGCCGGCGCCGGTGGGGATTTCGGCGGCGCGGTCCCAGAACGCGGCGAACAACGGCAGGTCGTCCACCGTTTGGCGGTTGTCCCATGCGGATTCCGCGGACTTGAGCACCATCGAGCGGGCGGTGTCGCGGGCCTCGGCGTCCGCTGGACCGTTCTGCGGCAACGTGGTCACCACGAGCGCCAGATAGCGGGCCAGGATGCCGTTGAACAATCCGCCGTCGCCACCGCCCGCACCCTTGATCACTCCGTCGGGAGCCATGTTGTCGCTGACGGCCTTCACGAGCCTGTGCACGCGCTCGGCGTGGTGGGCGTCTTTCGTCCTGGCGGCGAGCTCGGTCTCCAAGCCGATCACCACGCCCTGGCAGTAGGTGTACTGCGCACGTACCAACGAGCCGGCCTTGATGCCGTCGAACACCAGATTGGTTTCGGGGTCGATCAGCGTTTCGTCGATCCATTCCGCCATCTGCTGTGCGCGCCGCAGCCGGTCGTCATAGCGGGACAGGAAGATCGCGGCGGGCGCGTTGGCGGGCGCATTGAAGAACTGGTCCTGCTTGCGCCACGGAATGCCGCCGCCGTCCTCGGGCACCCACGCGTTGAGGAACTGTTCCGACAGTGTCTTCATCGCACCGGGTCTCTCGACGCCTGCCAGCCGGCCGGCCCGCTCCAGCGCCAGCGCCAGCCACGCCATGTCGTCGTAATAGTCGATGACCCAGGATCCGTTGTTGCGCAGCCGATGTGCCCGGATCTGGTCGGCGATTTTCTGCTCCCGCTCCGGCGTCGGGTCGCGTACCTGCGCGTCGACAAGGTTGTCCAGCAGATGGGCCTGCCACCAATAGTGCCAGATGCCGAACGTCCGGTACCTCCGCGCCGCGGGCCATGCGACAACACCCAGCTGCGTGCCGGGCAAGCCCCAGAGCTTTTTAAGGTGCCGCTTGGCGATAGCGGCTTCCGCGCTAGCCGCGCGGTTAGCCCATACCTGATCCATGGCTAGATCCTGCCCTACCAGGCGTTGGAAATGTCCCCATGTTGAGTGATCCAGGTGTGCATTGCGATACCCGCAGCAACGGCGGCGTTGATGCTGCGGGTCGATCCGAACTGCGCGATCGACACGGTCATGGCGGCGCCGGCCTTCGCGTCGTCGGTGATTCCAGGCCCCTCCTGGCCGAAGATCAGCATGCAGTCCCGCGGTAGCGCGGTGTGTTCGATGCGCGCCGCGCCGGGCACGTTGTCGACGGCGACGACCGTCAGCCCGGCGTCCGCGGCGAAGGTCAGCAGATCGGCGGTGGTGTCGTGGTGGCGCAGGCGCTGGTAGCGATCGGTCACCATGGCTCCGCGCCGGTTCCAGCGTCGTCGCCCGACGATGTGCACGGTGTCGACGGCGAACGCGTTGGCCGTCCGCACCACGCCACCGATGTTCGCGTCGTTTCCGAAGTTCTCGATCGCGATGTGCAGCGGATGCCTGCGCCCGTCGATGTCGGCGATGATCGCGTCCCTGGTCCAGTATCGGTATGCGTCGACCACGTTGCGGGTGTCACCGTCACGCAGCAGCCCGGTGTCGTACCGCGGATCGTCGGGCGACGGGCCTTCCCACGGCCCCACGCCGGGGCTTTCGCCCCACTCGGTGGGGCCGGGCGGCTCAGTCATGTGTGGTCCACAGTGCAGCGTGGGTGCCGACCATCGACACCGTCGCATACAGCAAGGCCTTGTTGATCTCGCCTTGTGTGCACAGTGAGGCGCGGACCTGGACGGCGTCGCGCGACGCGTCGGGCAAGACGAGCACCGAGGCGCCGTAGACGTCGCAGGCATGGCTCAGCCCAGGGGCGGGCAGCGTCGGCGCTGCCAGCACCATCATGGGTCCGCCGCGGCGGGCCGAGTCGTCGCGGTATCGCGTTGCCAGCCCGTCGATTTCGAGGCCGAGCAGCATATAGCCGTTGCCGGAGAACGCGTTTGGGTCACCCATTGCCGACGGGTCGAGCTGCGCGCCGTCGGCGCGGAACGCGTCGACACTCGTCGTCTTGAGTATCAACCCCGTGTCGTTCTCGTTCGTCGGCAGCACGCCGACCGGAAACGCCGCGGGGTATGCCGCGGAGGTGTCCGGGATCCGCTCCCGCGGCGAGTACACGTAGACACCACGTACCTGCGACTGGTCGCGCTGCGGCCCCAGACAGACCGTGCCGGTCATCCGGTCCGGTGTAGGAGCAGACAATGGTTGCAGCGCAAGGTTTGTCACATCCTTGCAGCCGCCGAGCGCATTGGCCTCGATCGGATGAGCAAGGGCGCCGTAGATCCCGAAGCGGATGTCCTCGGGCTTGGCGTGCGCACCGTCCTTCTGCGATGCGGAGGCATCCACCTCGACCAGGACATAGTCGGCGTCGAACCGCAGATTCGTCACCGAGATGTTCCAGCCGAGGATCGACTGCGATTCGCCGATAGTCACGAATTGCGTGGAATAGGGGCCCCCTCTGTCGCCGTCACGAGAGCACGCCGAGGCGACCAGGACCGTCGCCGCCATGACGGCGACTAGTGCACGCAGCGACATCTAGGTGCGGCTCAAGTTCTATTCCGGCCGCGGCCGACGGCTTTCGTCATGGCGCGCATCAGGTTTCGCGGCACCATCCGTCCGCCGGTCGTGAGCGCCTTGTACTGCAGCCCCGGCACGATGACCACCCTGCCCCTGGCGACGTCGGCCATGCAGTCGCGCACCACATCGTCGACCTCGAGCCAGAGGAACGACGGCATGCCGCTCATCTCGATGCCTGCGCGCGCGTGAAACTCGGTGTGCACGAAGCCGGGACAGAGCGCGTGCACTCCGACACCCGTGTCGGTGAGACCGTTGGCCAGGCCTTCGGAGAAGGCGATCACCCACGCCTTGGACGCCGAGTACGTCGACCCGCGGCCGGGCAGCAAGCCGGCCACGCTGGCGACGTTGATCACGGTGCCCTCGTGGGCGGCCAGCATCGGCGGCAGCGCGGCGTGCGTCAGGTGCATGACCGAGGTGACGTTCACGTCGAGCTGGGATTGCAGCAAGGCCAGGTCGGCGGTCCAGAACTCCCCGGACGTACCAAATCCCGCGTTGTTCACCAGAACCCGCACTCCGGCGGCCAGCCGGTCCGCCACCTTCGCGCGGTCGGCTTCGACGGCCAGATCGGCGACGAGAACTTCCACTTGAGCGCCGGCCTCGTCGTGCAGTTCGGCGGCCAGGCACTCCAGCCGATCGGCGTCACGGGCGACCAGTACCAGGTCGTAGCCGTCGATGGCGTAGCGGCGGGCGAATCCAGCGCCGAGCCCAGACGTCGGTCCAGTGATCAGTGCGACGGGGCGTGGCATGCCCTAGAGAGTACTTAGCGCTGGTAGTGCGGAGACTGCCGCCCGTTGCGCGACGGTGGCGGCGGCTGGCGGTGCATCGGTTCAGGGCGAACGACATCCGGCCGAGGCTGCGCATAGCGACCGACTTCGGGGCGGGAGGGCGGGAGCACATCAGCACGGCCAGGCGGCAGGTCGGCCCGGCCCTGAGGCAATTCAGACCGGGCAGGCGCAGGCGTCAGCGGGCGACTCGGCGAGCCACTGCGGCGGGCGACCGCCTGGCCCGCGGTGCCCTGCGGTATCGGTGGCAGTACCCGAAGCAGGTCGTTGAACTGGCGCACGGTGCGAAGGCCTTCGTCCCACTGCGCGCGGGTGCCGGTGACAGGCATCGACACCAGCGTCCAGTTCTGTTCGTTCCACATGATTTCGGCGCAGTCGGGCGCGGTGTGGGCGAACGTCACCATCCGCCGATCGCAGGCGCGGCGAGCGGCGTCGAGGTTGGTCGAGTACACCATTCGCGGGCCGATCGCGCCGAGCAGCCAGATGTCGTTCTCGCGCGGCTCCTTGATGCCCTTGAGGCGCAGGTCGACGACGACGTTCGTGCCGACCTTGCGGTGCAGCGCGATGACCGTCGCGACGTCTTCGAGGTCGAAGATGAACACCGCCTCGCCGCGGATCTGCCCGAGCACGACATTCTTGGCGGTGATGTCGCCGACGGTCGACATCACCCCGCGCTTCCAGCGCTTGAGAATGTCGGCCGATTCGTGCTCGTAGTCGAAACCGTGCGACTTCGCCCAGGACTTACGGCGTCGGCCCAGTCCGCGTCGACGGTCGACGTCGACGTACAGCAGCACCGCCGCACCCACAAAGCAGAGCGCGGACAGCGTGAACCAGAGGGGGACCATTGCCCCAAGCCTATCTGCTGGGGCCCCTTATTCCCGAACTCAAGCGGATCACAAGACCGTCACACGAACGCTCACCAGCGCCGTCGGCGTCAATTAATGTCGCGCTGCATGGACTACGACGGCTACCAGCGCATTCGAATCTCGCTCGCGGATGGAATCTGCCGCGCGACGATCGACAACCCGCCGATAAACCTGCTGGACGTGAACCTGATCCTGGAACTCGGCCGATTCGCGGGGCAAGTCGCCTCCGACGAGGACGTCCGTGTGGTGGTCGTCGATTCGGCCGACCCCGATTTCTTCATCGCCCACGCGGACATCACGCTGATTCAGGCACTACCGCGCGACGACACCTCACTGCACGACGAATTGACGCCGTTCCACGCGATGCTGGAGGCGTTCCGAACCATGCCTAAGGCGACGATCGCCGTCATCGAAGGCATCGCCCGCGGTGGCGGCAGCGAATTGGCGATGGCCTTCGACATGCGCTTCGCTGCGCTCGGCAAGGCGCTACTCGGCCAGCCCGAAGTCGCCGTCGGCATCATCCCCGGCGGTGGCGGCACGCAGCGGCTGCCGCGGCTGGTCGGCCGTGCCCGGGCGTTGGAAGTCGTCCTCGGTTGTCAGGACATCGACGCGGCCACCGCCGACGCGTGGGGTTACGTCAACCGCGCGCTGCCTCCGGACGAACTGCGGCCGTTCGTCGACACGCTTGCGGCCAGGATCGCGTCATTCCCGCTCGACGTCATCGCCACGGCCAAGCGCGCCGTCGACGCCGCGGTCGGTGACCCCGTGCCGGGTCTGCGGGTCGAGGACCAACTGTTCCGTGAAACGCTCGCTGGGCCGGCCGCCGCACAACGCATGCGGGCGTTCCTCGACGCCGGCGGCCAGACCCGCGAGGTAGAGACGGGAGACTTGACCGGGTTGATCAATCGCCTGGGAAGCTAGCAGCGGCCAGCTCGAGAATCTCCCCACGGTCCGCCGCGACGATGAACCCCGAATCGACAGCCCGATCGAGCGCTTCCGTGAACCTCTCCAGATATTCGGCCGAACCGCCCGGATAGAGGGTGCGCAGGGTCTCGGTGTCGAACGGCTCACCCGACCCGAACAGAAACGACATGGGGCTCTCATCGGGGGCCAGGCCCGACGTCCGCGCTATCGGCACGTCGACCCACGGAGTGCGAAGCCCGTCCTTGGCGAGCCCGTTGGCATCGAGCACAAGCTCTGGCGGGTCGCCCTCGATCAGCGCGATGGGCGCAGCGGACGGCGGCAACTCACCCGTGCTGACCCAGCGGTGAAGGGCTGCAATGGCCGCCTGCAGCACATAGTGGTGCTGCGGGGCGAAATTGATGCGGTACGAAAGCTGCGCACCCATCAGTTCGTTGGTGGGCGCGTACGCGGACACGATCTGCTCCAGTGGCACGGACCCGTCGTCGATGAAGCCGACGCGGATCGTGTAGTTGTCGGCGTGGGCGGTGCCGGGAATCTCCCACGCCCGCAGTCGCCCGTTGTCGGGCTGCCTCGCAAGGTGATAGCCGACGCGAAAGCCGCCGATGACATCGGTTTCGGTGATGACCGTGATGAGTGGGACGCGCAGATCGCTTCGGAACGGCACGGCCTGCTCCCCGGTCTCGGTTGCTTCGAAGATGTTGGCGCCGTCCAGCGGCGCGGCGGGTCCGAAGCGGGAATGGACCAGGAATCCGTCGTATGCAGCGGCGAGTGGATCGACGACGTTGACGTAGGTCGTCAGGAAGGCCGCCGATTGCGACTCGCCCACCGCCAGAAGGATTTCCGGATCGAGTCCGTCGACCGCTCCGTCCCTCAGCAGACGGCCGACCTGTGAGTAGATGTCATAGGAGAACGCGTCTCCCGGGTGATGCAGACGCGAATAGCGTTCGGGGTCTTGGGCTTTCAGCGACATGTCGACACCAACGAGGCTGGCGCCGCCCTGGATGCCGACCTGTTGGGCGGAGACGGCGACGTACGCGAAGCCCGCGCGGGCGATTTCGCGATGCGCCATGAACCAGACGGCGGGCGCGTCGATGCCGCCGCTGACATTGAGCCACTCGACGACAACGGCGCCGTTGAATCTGGCCTCGTCGGTCGGTCGGAGAACCACGATCCGAGTGGTGTAGTCCGCTGTCTCTTCGGACGAATAAGACGAAGCACTCCCCGATATGAAGAACTCCTCGGCGCCGTAACCCAGCGTGGCCAGGTCGTAGGCGCCGAGGAGCAGATTGGGCTTACCCGGCACAGGCGTGATCACGGGCTCTATATTGCCCGAGCGGTAGGTCAGCCCAGGACGAGAGAGTCCCCGTCAGGGCTGACGTTCACCGGCACCACGTCGCCGTCGTGCACGTCACCGGCCAGCAGCATCTTCGCCAGCTGGTCACCAATGGCCTGCTGGATCAGCCGCCGCAGCGGACGCGCCCCGTAGAGCGGGTCGAATCCGCGCTCGGCCAGCCACTTCTTGGCGGGCAGCGACACCTCGAGGGTGAGCCTGCGCTGCGCCAACCGCTTGGACAGCTGCTGCAGCTGGATATCAACAATCTCCACCAGCTCCTCGGGGTTGAGCCCGTCGAAGATGATGACGTCGTCGAGCCGGTTGATGAACTCGGGCTTGAACGCCGAGCGCACCGCGGCCATCACCTGCTCTTCCGTCCCGCCTGCACCCAGGTTGGACGTCAGGATCAGGATGGTGTTGCGGAAGTCGACCGTGCGGCCCTGGCCGTCGGTCAGCCTGCCTTCGTCGAGCACAGCCAGCAGCACGTCGAACACGTCCGGATGGGCCTTTTCGATCTCGTCGAACAGGATCACCGTGTACGGACGGCGGCGCACCGCCTCGGTCAGCTGACCGCCCTGGTCGTAGCCGATGTAGCCGGGAGGCGCACCGACAAGGCGGGCCACCGAGTGCTTCTCGCCGTATTCGCTCATGTCGATGCGGACCATCGCGCGCTCATCGTCGAACAGGAACTCCGCCAACGCTTTTGCCAACTCGGTCTTGCCGACGCCCGTCGGTCCGAGGAACATGAACGAACCCGTCGGGCGGTTCGGGTCGGCCACGCCGGCGCGGCTGCGGCGCACCGCATCAGAGACGGCCTGCACGGCCTTCTTCTGACCGACGACTCGCCTGCCGAGCTCGTCCTCCATGCGCAGCAGCTTGGCGGTCTCGCCCTCGAGCATCCGACCGGCGGGAATGCCGGTCCACGCCGACACCACGTCAGCGATGTCGTCGGGCCCGACCTCCTCCTTGAGCATGACGTCTTCGCGCGCCTCGGCCTGTGGCAGCGCCGCGTCGAGCTTCTTCTCGATCTCGGGGATGCGGCCGTAGCGCAACTCCGACGCCTTGGCCAGATCACCGTCGCGCTCGGCACGGTCGGCCTCGCCACGCAGCGTCTCGAGCTGCTCCTTGAGCTCGCGGACCACGTCGATGGCGTTCTTCTCGTTCTGCCAGCGGGTGGTCAGCTCGGCCAGCTTCTCCTTCTGGTCGGCCAGCTCGGCGCGCAGCTTCTCGAGCCGCTCCTTGGAGGCAGCGTCCTCCTCCTTGGCCAGCGCCATCTCCTCGATCTCGAGGCGACGGACCAGGCGTTCGACCTCGTCGATCTCGACAGGCCGCGAGTCGATCTCCATCCTCAACCGCGAGGCCGCCTCGTCCACCAGGTCGATGGCCTTGTCGGGGAGGAACCGGCTGGTGATGTAGCGGTCGGACAGCGTGGCCGCCGCGACCAGCGCGGAGTCGGTGATGCGCACGCCGTGGTGCACCTCGTAGCGCTCCTTCAGGCCGCGCAGGATGCCGACGGTGTCCTCCACCGACGGTTCACCGACGAACACCTGCTGGAAGCGGCGCTCCAGCGCGGCGTCCTTCTCGATGTACTTGCGGTACTCGTCGAGCGTGGTGGCGCCGACCAGCCGCAGCTCGCCGCGGGCCAGCATCGGCTTGATCATGTTGCCTGCATCCATCGAGGATTCGCCGGTCGCGCCTGCGCCGACGATGGTGTGCAACTCGTCGATGAACGTGATGATCTGGCCCGCCGAGTTCTTGATGTCGTCGAGCACGGCCTTCAGGCGTTCCTCAAACTCGCCGCGGTACTTCGACCCGGCGACCATCGAACCGAGGTCCAGCGAGACGACGGTCTTGTCGCGCAGGCTATCCGGCACGTCGCCTGCCACGATGCGCTGGGCCAGGCCCTCCACGATCGCGGTCTTGCCGACGCCGGGCTCACCGATGAGCACAGGGTTGTTCTTGGTGCGACGGCTCAACACCTGCACGACGCGACGAATCTCGTTGTCGCGCCCGATGACAGGGTCGAGCTTGCCCTCCCGGGCACGCTCGGTCAGATCGGTGGAGTACTTCTCAAGCGCCTGGTAGCTGCCCTCGGGGTCAGGGCTGGTGACCCTGGCGCTGCCGCGGACCTTGACGAACGCCTCTCGCAACGCCTGCGGCGAGGCCCCGTGTCCGGTCAGCAGCTTGGCCACGTCGGAGTCGCCGGTCGCCAGGCCAACCACGAGATGCTCGGTCGAGACGTACTCGTCGTCCATCTCGGTGGCGAGATTCTGGGCCGTGGTGATCGCGGCCAGCGATTCACGGGACAACTGGGGCTGCGAGCTGGCGCCGCTGGCGCTGGGCAGCCGATCGAGCAGCCGTTGCGTCTCGGTGCGAATGGTCGCGGGGTCGACGCCGACGGCCTCCAATAGTGGAGCGGCAATGCCATCGTTCTGGGTGAGCAGTGCCATCAATAGGTGGGCAGGCATAATCTGCGGGTTGCCTGCGGAGCTTGCCGCCTGCAAAGCCGCGGTCAGCGCCGCCTGAGTCTTGGTCGTCGGGTTGAACGAGTCCACGACACCTCCATCTTTGAGCTAGGGAAAATGCTTGTCGCGATGTTCAACGTCGTCAAGGTTGAGTCTGTTCCGCTCAAGTCTGACGAATTTTCCGGCCGAGGGTGGGGTTTTGACACGCCTGCCGCCCCGCTGGCGTGCATCAACCCAACTCTCGTGGCCGTGACGGCGCGTCGAACCGTTTTGCACCGGGTCATCGGTAACGATTTATCAGTGGACTGGACCGCTCGGATCGGTTTCCTGATCGCGTGTGGCATCGCTTTAGTCGCGACCACATCAGCGCCCGCACGGGCGGCCACCGACGAGGACCAGGTCCGCGCGGTACTCAACGGCATGAACGGGTCGTACAACCGCTCGGATTACGGCGGATTCGCCGCCCATCTGTGTGCCGACTTGCTCAGAGCGGCCGGGTATGAAGCGGGCTGGTATGCCAGCAGGAACTCCGACGGGCCCACGCAGATCACGATCAACTCGGTTCAGGTGACCGATCGTGACGCCGTGGCCAATGTCCGATTTCAGGCCGCCAACCGTCCGGACGCCAAGACCCTCGACGTCGAATTCCTCCGCGAGGGCGCGGATTGGAAAGCCTGCCGCTACGACGCCGGCACGTACATATAGTTCGACCAGTGCTCACTGAACTCATCCCGCTGGCGCTAGTCGTCGCGCTTTCGCCGCTGTCGATCATCCCGGCGGTGCTGGTGCTTCACACGCCGCACCCGAGACCGGCAGGCCTGGCCTTCCTGGCGGGCTGGCTGATCGGCCTCGCCGCGTTGACGATCGTCTTCGTCGAGATCTCGGGTCTGTTCGGTGATCTCGGCACGCCACCCGGTTGGGCGTCGTGGCTGCGCATCGTGATCGGCGCGGCGTTGATCGTGTTCGGCGTCTACCGCTGGCTGACCCGCAAGCGCTCCGCGCACACGCCTGCCTGGATGCAGAGGCTGGGCAAGCTCACGCCGGCCCGGGCAGGCCTGGCGGCACTGGCGCTGACCGTCGTCAACCCCAAGGTGTTATTCATCTGCGCGGCAGCGGGTTTGGCAATCGGCACCGCCGGCCTGGGCAGCGCACATATCTGGATCGCGGTGATCTGGTACGTGGCAGTCGCCGCGTCGACCGTCGCAATTCCGATTCTCGCGTACGCGGTCTCGGGCGACCGCCTCGACGGAGCGCTGCAGCGGCTCAAGGAGTGGATGGAGGAGCAGCACGCAACCCTCGTCGCGGCGATCTTGATCGTGATCGGTCTTCTGGTGCTGTACAAGGGAATTCACGGGCTATAGCCCGCGTAGACCGAGCTCGGAAGCGTCGGCGGTCAAGTACCGTGTCACCGTCGGTGCGATCAGCGCAACCACTTCCTCGACCGGCAGTGTCGCCAGTGGCGGCACCTCGATGACATAGCGCAGTAGGGCCGTTCCGACGAGCTGGCTGGCGGCAAGCGTCGCCCGCAGCCGGGCCTGCTCGCCGCCACCTAACACACCTGATACCGCGGTCAGCACGTAGTTCTGCATGAAGCCGCGGAAGGCGTCGTGCGCGTGGGAGTTCGAGGTGGCCGACTGCAGCATCGCCCGCACGGTCGCGGCGGTGTCGGGCGTCTCCCAGATCCGCAGATACGTGCGCACCATCCGGGTGCCGATGTCGGGTTCGTCGTCGGTCGCGCCGGTGAGCGCGGCGACCAACACCTCAGGGTCGATGATCAGGCGCAGCGACTCGCGGAACAGCTCCTCTTTCGACCCGAAGAGGTACAGCACCATCGAGGGGTCGACATGCGCGTCCCTGGCGATCGCGCGCAGCGTGGTCTTCTCGTAGCCCTCGGTCGCGAACCGCTCCTTTGCCGCCGACAGCACCGCGTCGCGGGACACCGGTTCGCCCTGGCGTCGACCCCGGCGCTTCGTCGACCTGGCTGGTGAAGCCATCTGTCGACATTAACATTTCAATGACTGTTGAAATCTGACCCACGCGGCGTTACGCTCCGTGGGAGCGATTAATTCAACAGCGGATGAAAAGGAATCATCATGACAGGGACCTCGCTGGGCACGCCCGTACGGCACACCCGCCACGCGTCACCCGGCCATGAGCCGCCCGCAGCGATCCGCGCCACCGGGATCATCGTCGTGCTCACCGTCGTGCTGACCATCCTCGCGATCGCGTTCGCGCTGCCTGCGGCGCGCTCCAAGCCGCACGACGTACCGATCGGCGCGGCGGGGCCGATGGCCGCTAGCGGGCGCATCGCCGACATCCTCGAACAGCACGCACCCGCCGCGTTTGCGATCACCTACTTCCCCGGCGAGGAGGCGCTGCGCGACGCGATCCGCAATCGCGATGTCTACGGCGGCATCTCGTTTGGCCCCGACGGACCGCCCAGGCTGCTCATCGCCACCGGCGGCAGCCCGATGGTCGCGCAGATGCTGACGCAGATCGGCAATGGCATCGCCCAAGAGACCGGCATGCCACTGCACACCGAGGACCTCGCCCCGCCGACCGCCAGTGACCCGCGCGGCGCGGGCCTGGCCGCATCAGCGCTGCCGATCACGCTCGCCGGCCTGCTACCGGCGGTGGCCCTGGTGTTGCTGCTCAGGCACAAGGTGTGGACGCGTTTCGTTGCCGCCGTCGTGTTCGCCGCTGGGGCGGCCATCACGATCGCCGCTCTCCTGCGCTACGTATTTGGCTCGATCGACCACAACATGTGGGGCGTCGCGGCCGGGCTGACCCTGGGATTACTCGCCGCCGGGCTGTCTATGTTGGGCCTGGGCTCGCTGTTCGGTCGCGCCGGGCTCGCGATTGGTGCACTGCTGGCGTTACTACTGGGCAACCCCCTCTCGGGTCTGAACAGCGCGCCGGAGATGCTGCCGAGCGGCTGGGGTGCGCTCGGTCAGTGGTTGCCGCAGGGCGCGACCGCGACGTTGCTGCGGTCCACCGCCTTCTTCGCCGGTGAGGGCGCGATCACCGCCATCGCGGTGCTGGCCTGCTGGGCCGTTGCCGGCACGGCACTCATCGTGATCGCCGCTGTTCGCCAGGGCAGGTCCGCGCCCACCTAAACTCGGGCGGCGTGGGACTCGATGACCGTGACGCACTGCGCAAACTGCGCGACGCGGTCGACCCTGCGCTGGGGTCGGACGAATTGATCCGCAGGTTCTACACCCGCTGGTTCGCCATCGACATCTCGGCGCGCGACCTGTTTCCGCCCGACATGGGCGCACAACGCACCGCATTCGCCAAGGCGATGACGTGGCTGTTCACCGAGATGATCGCGCAGCGCGCCCAGGAGCCGGTGGCGTTCCTGGCTCAGCTGGGCCGTGACCACCGCAAATACGGTGTCGCGCAACGACATTACGACAACATGCAGGACGCGCTGTTGACCACACTGCGCAGCCATCTCATCGGCAGCTGGGACGACAAGCTCGCCGAAGCCGCCCACGACGCGGTCTCGCTGATCATCGGGGTGATGAGCGGTGCCGCCGATGCCGAGAAGGGTCCGCCGTTCCGCGACGGCACGGTGCTCGAGCACATACGGGTAGCCCGCGACGTCTCGGTGGTCCGCCTGCAACTGGATCAGCCGCTGTACTACTACCCCGGCCAGTACGTCACGGTCCAGGTGCCGCAATGGCCGCGGCGGTGGCGCTACCTGAGCCCGGCGATCCCCGCGGACCGTGGCGGCGCGATCGAGTTCCACATCCGCTCGGTCACCGGCGGCATGGTCAGCACGGCGATCGTCAACGAGACCAGGCCCGGCGACCGGTGGCGGCTGTCGAACCCGCACGGCGGCATGCACGTCGACCGCGACGGCGGCGACGTGCTGATGGTCGCGGGAAGCACGGGGTTGGCGCCATTGCGCGCGCTGATCATGGACCTCACCCGCTACGGCGAGAACCCGCGCGTACACCTGTTCTTCGGTGCCCGCTATCCCAGTGAGCTCTATGACCTGCGCACGCTGTGGCAGATCGCGTCGACCAACCCGTGGCTGTCCGTGACGCCGGTGTCGGAGTTCAACACCGATCCGCCATGGGCCGCCGAATACCCAGATGTCGAGCCGCCCCGCGGTTTGCATGTGCGGCAAACGGGCATGCTGCCCGACGTCGTGACGCGCTACGGCGGCTGGGGCGACCGGCAGATCCTGCTCTGCGGCGGGCCGAAGATGGTCGAGGCCACCAAGGCCGCGCTGATCACCAAAGGCGCACCCGCCCAACGCATTCAGCACGATCCGTTGGCCAGCTAAACCGCTCCATCAAGATCGGCATCGCAATACACTGTGCGTCCATGACGAAGATGCGCGCCGCGCGGATGTACGGCTACCGGCAGCCGCTGGTTCTGGAGGAGATCCCCATCCCCGATATCGGGCCGTCGGAAGTGCTCGTCAAGGTCGGCGGTGCTGGTATGTGCCGCACCGACTTTCAGTTGATCGACGGCTACTTCCACAGCAATCTGCCGATGGACTTCCCGGTCACGCCAGGGCACGAGATCGCGGGCACGATCGACCGCATCGGCTCAGCGGTTCCCGCGGCCGCGGGTCTTTCCGAGGGCGATCCAGTCGTCGTCTTCGGTCCCCACGGGGACGGCTCGTGCCGTCAGTGCCACGGCGGCAACGAACAGATCTGTAACCACGGAAGCTGGGTGGGGTTCGGTCCCCACGGCGGTTATCAGGAGTACGTCCCGGTCGCCTACCAGCAGCTGATCACCGTCACCGGCAACCTGTCACCCCTCTCGCTCGCCCCGCTGACCGACGCCGGCCTGACGCCGACCGCGGCCTGAAGAAGCTGCGCGCGGCGGGCGTCCTGGGACCCGGAACGACTCTGGGCGTGATGGGGGTCGGCGGGCTGGGCGCGTATGCGGTCCAGTACGCGAAGCTGCTCGGCGCCGGTGCCACCGTGATCGCCATGGCCCGCAGCGATGAAAAGCTGGCGCTGGCAACGGAAAACGGTGCCGACCACACCATCAACACCCGAGGAAGGTCGGACGACGAGGTGCGCGACGTGCTCGAGCAGGCCACCGGCCGTCGCGAGCTCGACGCGGTCATCGAATGCGTGGGAGCCGAGGAGAGCGTGCGGTTGGCGTTCGCGCTGCTGGCCACAGAGGGCGCCGTCGCGTCGGTTGGATTGGTCGGCAATCGGATCGACGTTCCGCTGTTCCCGTTCGTTGGCCGCGAATTCAGCTACTTCGGCTCCTTCTGGGGCAACTACAACGACCTGACCGAAGTGGTCGCGCTTGCCGAGGCAGGGCAGATCAAGGACTCGGTGACCCAAGTCCGGTTCGACGACGTCAACGACCACATCGACGCGCTGGGCCGCGGCGCCTTCGTCGGACGTGCGGTGATCGTCTACGACTGACCGTCAGGCGGGCACCCGCTGCCAGAGGTCGTTGAACGCAATGCTGTCGAAGAACGCCGACGCCTTCACGATCCTGTTGTCGCGCAGTGTCAAGAACCACGTATAGGTGTTGCGATACGGAACCCCGTCACGTGCGATGCCCTCGGCGTCGAAGAAAACGATCACAGTGTCCCCGTCGGCGTAGATATCCCGAATTGTCGGGCGAAGTGGCGCAGCCATGCGGGCATTGAATGGCCTGATCACATTGGCCACGAAGTCCTCCTTGTCCGGATAGACACGGGAGGCGAGTGAATTGCCCACGATCTCCCAGGTCGCGTCGTCGGCGAGAGCGTCATATGGGCTGCCCGTCCCATTGCGCCACGCGTCGAAGCCCGCGCGCACCGTCGCCAGGTTGCGCGCCTCCGTGTCGTCATACGGCTGCGCAACTGCCGACTGAACCGGGGCAAGCAGCAAGCACGCCACGGCGAAGACGGGAGCCAGCAGCCACCTATACTGGATCATCTTTTGATCTAACCGGACCCGTGGCAGGATCGACATCGATGCCGGAGTTTGAATACGTCACGCTGCGTGACCCGTCGTCAGCCCTGACCGCGACCTATGTCCCCAACGCAGGCATGGTCGGCACGTCACTCTCCGACGACGGCGTGGAACTCCTCGGCCAGCGCCGCGGCCTGCAGGCCTACGTATCCACCCACCGCACGATGGGCATCCCGATCCTCTACCCGTGGGCGAACCGGTTGAGCAGCAACGGCTATGGCGTCGACGGCGCCGTGATCACGCTGACGCCGGGCACGGGTGGCGTGCGCACGGACCAGCACGGCGTGCCCATTCACGGCACGTTGGCCGGCTACCCGGACTGGCATGTCACCACGCAGCTCGAATCGCAGCTGACCGCCGAACTGGACTACGCAGCGCGCCCTGGACTGCTGGCCACCTTCCCGTTCCCACACCTGGTGGTACTGGAGGTGACGCTCGAGGACCGCACGCTCACCGTGAAGACCACGGTGACCGCGACGACGGGTGCGCGCGTGCCGCTGTGCTTCGGCTTTCACCCGTACCTGCAACTGCCCGGCGCGCCGCGCGCCGAGTGGCAGGTCGAGACGCCGGCTATGCGGTTCCGCCCTGTCAACGCGTGGGGTATCCCGACCGGTGCGACGGAAGAGCATGCAGCGAGCACAGAAACGTTGGGCGACAAGTTCTTAGACGACGGGTATGACGAAGTGCCGGAAGGCTCGGTGTTCGCGGTTTCCGGCGGCGGCCGGCGCATCGAGGTGCACTTCGACAAGGGCTATCCCGCGGCGCAGGTATTCGCACCCGGCGACGACGACGTGGTGTGTTTCGAGCCGATGGCAGCGCCGACCGACTCGCTGCGCCGCGGCGGCTACCGGGTGGTCAACCCGGGCGAGTCCGCCGTCGCGCAGTTCCGGATCAAGGTGGGCCAACCCGTCTGACGGATAGGGTGGACGACATGGCCGATCTGACGCCCGTCATCCTGCGAGACCCTTCGTCCGCGTTGTCTGCGGTGTATGTGCCCGGCGCGGGCATGATCGCCACGTCGCTGTCCGACGACGGTGGCGAGCTGCTGGGGCAGCGCCGCGGCCTCGACGCCTATGTGTCAGCGGGCAAGACGATGGGCATCCCGCTGCTCTATCCGTGGGCAAACCGATTGAGCGCCAAGACATATGAGGTCGAGGGTGAGACGGTCACGCTCGCACCGGACGCCTACGGGGTGCGCACCGACAACAACGGTCTGCCCATCCACGGTCTGCTGGCGGCGTATCCCGCATGGCAAACACAGCGGGTTTCCGACCAGAAGCTCAGCGCCGAACTGGATTTCGGAGCGCAGCACGAACTGCTCGCGAGCTTCCCGTTCCCGCATCTGGTCGAGTTGACCGTCGAGCTGTCCGACCGCACTCTGACGGTCAGCACCACCGTGACGCCGACGGCCGGCAAGGCGGTGCCGCTGGTGTACGGATATCACCCGTACCTGCAGCTGCCCGGCGTGCCGAGAGCTCAGTGGCAGGTCGAGATGCCGACGATGCGCCACCTGGTCCTCGACGACACCGGCCTTCCAACCGGGGCGACGGCCGAAATGCCTGCGACCACAGACGAGTTGGGTGACCGGGTGTTCGACGACGGCTTCGATCAGGTCGACGACGGCGCGGTGTTCGCGGTCTCCGGCGGCGGACGTCGGCTGGAGGTGCGATTCGAGCGCGGCTACCCCGCCGCACAGGTGTTCGCGCCCGCGGGCGAAACGGTCATCTGTTTCGAACCGATGACCGCGCCCACCGACGCACTGCGCCGCAGCGGCTACCGATGCGCGCGGCCGGGTGAGCCGGACACGACGGTGTTCTCGATCAAGGTGAGCTAGCTAGCGCTTGTGGCGCGGCTGCCAGACGACGACAGCCGTGCTCTTCGGCATGACCGCGACGTCGCGGCGCTGCCTGCCGCGCAACTCCTCCAGTTCGTCGGCCAACTCGGCGAGCCGGCGCTGAAGCGCCTCGACCTGATTCGTCAGCTCGATGATGCGCTTGATGCCTGCGAGGTTGACCCCCTCGTTCTGGGACAGCCGCTGCACCTCTCGCAGCAGATCGACGTCATGCTCCGAGTAGCGGCGGCCGCCGCCGGAACTCCGCTGCGGACTGACCAGCCCGAGCCGGTCGTAGGTACGCAGGGTCTGCGCATGCATCCCCGCCAACTCGGCGGCCACGGAGATCAGGAAGGTGCGTGCTTCCTCATTCCTGGCCATCACGCACCCGCCCATCCCGCGCGCGGGTCAAACCCGCTGGCCCGCTCGGCTTTCGCGTAGGCCTCCAACGCCTCCTGCGCTTCGCCTTCCAGGTTCGGCGGCACCGCCACCTTGACGGTGACGAGCAGGTCGCCGTGCCCACCGGCGCGTTTCGGCACCCCACGTCCCCGCACCCGGAGGATGCGGCCGTCGGACGTGCCTTTGGGCACCCGCACGCCGACCTTGCCTTCCAGCGTCGGCACGGAAAGCGTTGCGCCCAAAGCCAACTCGTGGAAAGCGACTGGAACGGTGACGGTGAGATCATCGCCGTCACGGCCAAACACCTTGTCAGACTTGACGTGTACGGTCACATACAGGTCGCCCGACGGGGCTCCGCGTAAACCGGCCTCGCCTTGGCCGGCCAATCGGATACGCTGGCCGTCCTCGACACCAGGCGGGATCCGCACGTTGATGGTGCGGGTGCGGGTGGTCACCCCGGTGCCATTACATTCGTCGCACGGATGCTCGATGATCGAGCCGCTACCACGGCACTCGGTACACGGTTCTGAGAAACCGAATGCGCCCTGATTGCGGCTGACGACGCCGGACCCGTTGCAGTTCGGACACACCTTCGGGCTTGTGCCCGGACGTGCGCCGCTGCCATGGCAATTCGTGCACGGCGCCGGGCTGGTGAGCCGCAACGGCATCATCACGCCCTTGGTGGCCTCCATGAACGACAGCTCAGTCTCTGTTTCCAGGTCGTTACCCCGACGCGGCCTGCTGGGCCGCGGCTGTTGAGCCCCACGGCCGAACAGTCCGCCGAACAGGTCGCCGATGTTCGCGCCGCCGGTCTGGCCGGCTGCGTCGAACAAGTCGTTCAAGTTGAACTCGACGCCATCGCCGCCGAACCCGCCGAAGTTCCCGCCGCTGAACCTGCCCCGCCCGAAACCACCGTTGGCGAACAGCCGACGGGTCTCGTCGTATTCCTTGCGCTTTGCCGGATCGGTGAGCACTTCCTTGGCCTCTGACACGGCCTTGTACCGGTCTTCGGCCACCTGGTTGCCCGGATTGCGGTCGGGGTGGTTTTCGGCGAGCAGCTTTCTGGCCGCCCGCTTGATGTCCTGTTCGCTGGCGTCAGAGGAGACGCCGAGCTCCTTATAGAAGTCCTTTTCGACCCATTCGCGCTGGGCCATACCGCGTCACCTCCTTACCTTCTTCTCTAATTGTCGTTTGATTCTGCGGATTGCCCGGTCGGCGCGCCGTCATCGAGCGTGTCCGTGGCTGCCTCGGCGTCGGGCACGGTGTCGACCACGCCGACGAGGGCGTGGCGGACCACCTGATCGCCGACCTTGTAGCCGCGCCGCATCACTGTTCCGACGATGGGATGCGTCCCATCGCCTTCGTGCTGAACGGCCTCGTGCAACGCCGGGTCGAATTCGTCGCCCTCGTCGCCGAATCCCGAAACGCCAAGCCCTTCAAGGGCGGTCACGAGCTTATCGGCGACCGACTTCAGTGGACCCGACTCCAGGTCACCGTGGCTGCGGGCGCGGTCGAGGTCGTCGAGCACCGGAAGCAGTTGGGTGACAACGGCGGCCTTGGTCCGCTCGGCAGCAAGCTGCTGGTCACGCAGCGAACGCTTGCGGTAGTTGTCGTACTCCGCCTTGACGCGCTGCAGCGTGGACTTCAGTTCGGTGACTTCTTCCGACGCATCTGCCCGTTGCGCGGCTCCAGCCGCGGCGGCTTCCGGTGCCAGCCCACTAGGGGCCGGCCCGGTCGCCTGGTCACGGATTTCGCCAGTTTCGGGATCGATACGCCGTTTGTCGGTGACAGTCACCGGCTCGTGCGAATCGTTCTGGCTCACTTGTTCTCCCGGTCATCTTCGACGACCTCGGCGTCCACGACATCGTCTTCGGACGAACCCGAGGGGCCGCCACTCGCCGAGGCGCCGCCCGCGGCCTGCTCGGCCTGGGTGGCCTCATAGATGGCCTGGCCCAGCGCCTGGCTTTCGGTGCCCAGCTTCTCCATCGCCGACTTGATCGCGGAGATGTCGTTGCCTTCCAGTGCCGTCTTGGCATCGGCGATCGCGGCGTCGACCTTGGACAGCGTGTCCTCGGGCACCTTCGAGCCGCCCTCGGCCTCACGCTGTTCCTTGACGAACTTCTCCGTCTGGTACACCAGCGACTCGGCCTGGTTGCGGACGTCGGCCTCTTCGCGACGCTTGCGGTCCTCCTCGGCGTGCGCCTCGGCGTCCTTGATCATCCGGTCGATCTCCTCCTTGGACAGGCCGGAGCCCTCCTGGATTCGGATCGTGTTCTCCTTGCCGGTGCCCTTGTCCTTGGCGGTGACATGCACGATGCCGTTGGCGTCGATGTCGAAGGTGACCTCGATCTGTGGCACACCACGCGGAGCCGGCGGAATGCCGGTCAGCTCGAAGCTGCCGAGCAGCTTGTTGTGCGCGGCGATTTCGCGCTCACCCTGATAGACCTGGATCTGCACCGACGGCTGATTGTCGTCGGCCGTGGTGAAGGTCTCCGATCGCTTGGTGGGGATCGTGGTGTTGCGCTCGATCAGCTTGGTCATCACGCCACCCTTGGTCTCGATGCCGAGGGACAGCGGCGTGACGTCAAGCAGCAGAACGTCCTTCACCTCGCCCTTGAGCACACCGGCCTGCAGCGCGGCGCCCACCGCGACAACCTCGTCGGGGTTGACGCCCTTGTTGGGCTCCTTGCCACCGGTGAGTTCCTTGACCAGATCGGTCACCGCGGGCATGCGCGTCGAACCGCCAACGAGCACGACGTGGTCGATGTCGGACACCGAGATTCCGGCGTCGGCGATCACCGACTTGAACGGCTGGCGGGTGCGGTCCAGCAGATCCTGGGTGATGCGCTGGAACTCGGCGCGGGTCAGCTGCTCGTCGAGGAACAGCGGGTTCTTGTCCGCGTCGACGGTGATGTAGGGCAGGTTGATCGACGTGCTCTGGCTAGAGCTCAACTCGATCTTGGCCTTCTCTGCGGCCTCACGCAGCCGCTGCATCGCCATCTTGTCCTTCGTCAAGTCGATGCCGCTGGTGCCCTTGAACTTGTCGACCAGCCAGTTGACGATGCGCTGATCCCAGTCGTCGCCACCGAGGTGGTTGTCACCCGAGGTCGCACGGACCTCGACAACGCCCTCGCCGATCTCCAGCAGCGAGACGTCGAAGGTGCCGCCACCGAGGTCGAAGACCAGGATGGTCTGCTCTTTCTCGCCCTTGTCCAGCCCGTAGGCCAACGCGGCCGCGGTCGGCTCGTTGACGATGCGCAGCACATTGAGCCCGGCGATCTGACCGGCCTCCTTGGTGGCCTGCCGCTGGGCGTCGTTGAAGTACGCGGGCGTGGTGATCACCGCATCGGTGATGTCCTCGCCCAGGTAGGCCTCGGCGTCGCGCTTGAGCTTCATCAAGACGCGCGCGCTGATCTCCTGCGCGGTGTACTTCTTGCCGTCGATCTCGACGGACCAGTCGGTGCCCATCTCACGCTTGACCGACCGGATGGTGCGGTCGACGTTGGTCACCGCCTGGTTCTTGGCGGGCTGCCCGACAAGCACCTCGCCGTTGCGCGCGAACGCGACAACCGACGGCGTAGTGCGGGAGCCCTCCGAGTTGGCGATCACAACCGGGTCGCCGCCTTCGAGTACCGCGACGACGGAGTTGGTGGTCCCGAGGTCGATTCCGACCGCACGAGCCATGGTTTTGCCTCCTGAATAGTCCTGCTAGGGGTCTGAGTGCACCGCACTCAAGCCTTCACCTGTTGACCCTATCGTGTCAACCCAGACTTGAGTCTGTCTCACTCAACTGTCGAGATGCTCAACGGCGGGTCGACGAGTTTTGTTCCCGCTTGCTTGCTGCCAGGAAGAACGCGCCCGCCGAGGTGAACCCGTCGTGACGGCCATCGGTATCGATCCCGCTCGGGTAGTGCTGTCGTGGGTTATGTCATAGCCGAGGCCGACACCGTCACATTTCCCGATGTGTTGCCTGCAATTCCGACGTTGTTGCCTTCGGCCCGCACCGGCGCAACGCTGTAACCGTTGTTGTCCCATTGGTTTCCTGAGATCGCGAGATCGTCGACGTACCGCGCATCGACGGCATAGGACCAGCCGGCACCCTCGTCGACATTGGCGATGAAGTTGCCGGTGATGTTGAAACCCATGGTGCGGTGATCACTGTCAACCGAGTAGATGCCAATAGCCGGATAGACGCATTCGGATCGGCCTTGCCACCGTTGGTGATGTTGTTGTCGACGATCGCCACCTGCTCGTTGTCGGAGTCCATCCACGACGGCATGGCGAAGACGATCGCCTCCTTGCGGGCGTTCTCACAGATGTTGCCGAGTAGTGAGCGCAGTCGGTAGTGGGTGAGGTTGCGGAATCCGAGGGCGTTTCTGCGTAGTGCTTCCAGGCGGCCGTTGATCGCTTCGGTTGGTCCGTTGGACGCGTGGTGGTCGAAGTAGGCCAGCACGTCGGCGCGGCGGCGCCATAGTGTGCGGCCGAGCTGGGCAAGTTCTTCCAGTGCGTCGGGGACACCGCTGCGCAACGCGTCGATGATGTTCAACGACTTGCCGCCGCGCCGGTCGGGGTGGTTGTAGGCGGCGATCAGGCGTTGGTAGAAGCCCCAGCATAGTTCGACAGCGAGGTGGGCCTCGTCAGCGAAAACGGCTTCCAGCCGGGCTTTTTGGCGGCTGTTGAGCAGGGGTAGCCGGGTGCGCAGGGTGCGTCGTACCCGGTAGAGGGGATCCCCGGCGCGTCCGCGGTGCCCGCAGGTCTGCTGCTGGATGCGCTGGCGGCACAGGTCGAGCTTGGTGCCAGCCAAGGCCACGACGTGGAACGGGTCCATCACCGGTGTGGCCAGGGGCAGCACCTCGGTGGCCGCGGTCTTGTAGCCGCCGAACCCGTCCATCGCCACGACCTCGACCTGATCGCGGAAAGCTGCGGCCTGCGCTGATAGCCAGGTCTTCAGCGCAGCCGCCGAGCGCCCTGGCACCAGGTCGAGCAGCCGGGCACGGCCGCTGCCCTCCACCACGGGAGTGAGGTCGATGATCACGGTGACGAAGCCGTCTTCGCCGGGGCGGTGGGTATGGGACCAGCGGTGCTCGTCGACCCCGATGACGCGCACACCGTTTAGGCGGGTGGCGTCGGCGGCCACGATGTGTTGGGTGGCATCCATGGCGATGGTGTTCACGGTTCCCAGGACAACCCAAGCTCGCGGGCCACCGCCGCCACCGTGCACGGTCGATCTCAGCCGGCGCATGATGGCGCACCGCCGGGTGGTCGACAGCTTCGGCCCGCGAGCCGATGTTGTTGTTGACGAACCTTCCCGCTCGCAGCCTGCGCTACACAGCGGTAGCGCGGCACCCGAACCCACAGCCTTAGCGGATGCCCGACCACCGGCACGTCGGTGACCCGGCGGATCACGGTGTCGCGGTAGATACCCTCGCCCCGCAGCCGGTGCAGTGGCGATGGTTGTCGTCGAGCAGGTCGAGAACACCCCGGGCATCCCGTCGACGGTGGCGTTGAGGCGCATGCCAAGTTCCGGTCCACGATCGGTCGGCGACAACAGCGGCAGGCAACGACGTAGGGTCAGACACAGGGCTCCCCGGAAGGCAGGCGGCAAGGGTTGTAGGAACCTGCATCATCTGCCGACCGGGGCCCGTCTCAGCTCACCGACACGACCTCCGAGCGCGGATATCCGCCACCCTCGCCAGCAGTGCTTGATATAGCTCTTATCCAGGTCAACATCGAACGCCGGCGAGCCCAGCAAATTGGCGTTGATCTTCAGATTCTCGATCCGGCATTCCACCCAGAATCCACTGATCGGCGCGACGTTCTCGGTCACCTTCAGCCGGGTGGCGCGCTCACCGTCGCCGAGAAGACAGAGCTGGGTGAAGCCCTCCGTTCCGTTGCCGATCGATCCCGACAATGCGTAGTCTCCGGCGGGGAAGAACACCGTGCGCCCACCGCCGTCGGCAGCCTCTTGGATCGCGGCCATGACCGCCGCGTAGTCGTCAGACATCCCGTCCCCTGTCGCACCATGCGTCTTCACATCGATTGCGGTCATGCTGCCAACAGTATTGTGGGACAACTGAATTTGCGTCAGGCCGCGGCGAATTTCAGTTATCGGCAGCCAACGCGCAGTCAGCGTCACGAAGGCTCGGCACGCGACGCGACAAACCTGCGGTGCGGTCACGAAGCCTCGATGCACCGACGGCCTGCCGTGCGTGGGGCGAACTGTGTCTGATCTTGACTTCTGAGGGTGTGCAGCAGGTGACGGCAAGGGCGGCGGCGCGGGCACAGCGGGCACTGGGCGCGTCGGGATCCGATGGCAACAGCGGAACGGGCGGGACCAGCGGCGACGGCGCACACGGCTAACCCGCGGATCACGAATTTCGTAGCCAATGCGCTATATCGCGATGCAATTCGTCGCGAAACACCCGATGTGACGTGGATCACGTTTCTTACGAATATGTGAACCGCGCCGACCGCGTCGTCGTGACCCCGAGCGTAGTCCACTCGGGGAAGGAAATCAGCGATGGCGCTTGCCGCGACGAGGATCATCACTGCCATGGCGACCGGCCTACTCGCGACGGCCGCCACCAGCTTTTCGGGCGACCGGCCATCCCCGGAACCGGCACCGCAAATCCGGCCGTACATCCAGGCGTCGTCGATGGTGAACCTGGGCGCGTTCGCGACACCGAACGGCCTGCTAGCCGCCGCGGCGAAAGCGCCGGCAGCCGGTAGCTTCGCGCGCTCCGACACGTTCACGCCGAACAACAACGTGGCGACGGACCCAACCCTCGCCGCCCCAGGCACGGGCGGCGCCATGGTGTCCGAGCGAAACTTGTTCGGCACCATGCCAATTCATTCGATCAGTGCGGCCTCCGGTAGCCATCGATCGCCCAAGCGGACTCTGGCCACCCCAGCGCTGCTGACCGGTGGCGGCGGCATCGGCAATTCGGCCGCGCTGCCTACGGCCGCCGGTGTTGGTTCGATCGGTGCGCTCGTCGCCGTATTCATCAGCAACGGCACGCCCGAGCATCCGGATGCCGGCTTGTTGATCGGCAACGGCGCCGACGGCGGCCCGGGCCAAGACGGTGGCAACGCCGGGCTGTTGTTCGGCAACGGCGGCAGGGGCGGTGATGGAGTTGCCACCGTCAACGGCGGCCGTGCCGGCAATGGCGGCAACGCCGGGCTGGTCGGTAACGGCGGCGATGGCGGCAACGGCAGCAACATCACCTCCTCGGACAACATCGTCGCCTTTGGCCGTGACGGGGGCGATGGCGGCAACGGCGGCAGGTTGTTAGGCAACGGGGGCAACGGCGGCACGGGCGGCAATGCCCAAAACCTCGATCGAGGCGGAACCGTCGGCGGCACACGGCGGCAACGGCGGCCAGGCCGGTCTGATCGGCAAGGGCGGCGACGGCGGCCACGGTGGAGTTGCCCTGGCCGGCTCCGGCAGTGCCAGGGGAGGCCAGGGCGGCACCGGCGGGAGCGCCGTGCTGGCAGGTAACGGCGGCGACGGCGGCGGCGGTGGCGGGACCAACAGCAATACGGGCAATGCCGTCGGCGGCAACGGTGGCACCGCCGGCGAAGGCGGGTTCAATGTCGGCCACGGCGGCCACGGCGGAGACGCGGGCGGTGCCCGCGTGGGTGGCACCGGCACAGCCACCGGCGGCAACGGCGGCAATGGCGGCAACAGCCACGCCCTCGGCAGGGCCGGCGGCGGGGGCGGCGAAGGCGGCAACGCCTCGGCGCCCGCGGGCACCGGCATCGGCGGCAACGGGGGTAACGCCGGGCATGGTGGCATCGGCGGCAGCGAGGGCACGGGCGGCCTCGGCGGTACCGGCACCGGCAGCAACCCCGCCAGCCACAACGGGCAGAGTGGCAGCGGGGCGGCATGACACCCGTTGCGCTCAGCTATCGAAAGCGGTGAGCTATCGATGAGTGTGAAGCTGCGCGACTAACTGAGGTCATTTGTCCTCATCTTTGTCGGGTGGCGGCGGGCGGTTGGCGACCGTCGGGAACTGGCCGGTGAAGCCCTGTCGTTCCTGAGCGAGCTCCAGCACCCGCCCGCGGACCGCATACCAACCGATGATCAACGCCGGAATGATGATCACCAGCGTGGCAACGGTCCAGGTGCCGATCGGCGGGTCGAACGCCATCAGCACGACGACGCCGAACAGGAACACCAACGTGATATAGCCGGTGTACGGCGTGCCCCACAACCGGAATGACGGCCGCTCCAGGATGCCGCGTTTCGACCAGCGGTAGAGCTGGAGCTGACAGATGACGATGGTGGCCCAGGACGCGATGATGCCGAGGGCCGCGATGTTGAGCACGATCTCGAACGCCTGGCCGGGCACGAGAAGGTTGAGGACGACGCCGAACAGCCCGACGGCCGCGGTCAGGAAGATTCCGCCGTACGGCACGCCGCGGCTGGACATCACCCCCGTGAACTTCGGTGCGCTGCCGTTCATTGCCATCGACCGCAGGATCCGGCCGGTCGAGTACAACCCGGCGTTGAGGCTGGAGAATGCGGCGGTCAGCACGACGATGTTCATGACCGTGCCCGCGCCCTCGACCCCGATCTTGGAGAAGAACGTGACGAACGGGCTCTCGCCGGCCTTGAAGGTGGTGTACGGGAGAAGAAGGGCCAGCAGGAACAGGGAGCCGACGTAGAAGACCGCGATACGGGCGATCACCGAGTTGATCGCACGGGGCATGATCTTATGCGGATGGGCAGTCTCACCGGCCGCTGTTCCGACGAGTTCGACTGCGGCGTAAGCGAATACGACGCCGGACATGACAATCACCAGCGGGAACAGGCCGTGCGGGGAAGAGCCCGCCGTTGTCGGCGATCACGCTGAATCCGGTTGACTGCCCTTGAATCTGGTAGCGGCCGGCAAGGAAGATGGTGCCCGCGACCAGGAACGTCATCAGCGCAAGGACTTTGATGGCCGCAGCCCAGAACTCGAGCTCCCCGAACAGGGTAACGGAGATCATGTTTATGCTCACCACGGCCGCCAACGCGAGCAGGGCGATCAGCCACTGCGGGACGCTCCCGAACGCCGACCAGTAGTGGAAGTAGGTGGCGATCGCGGTGCAGTCGACGATGGCCGTGAACGCCCAGTTCAGCCAGTACATCCAGCCGGCGACGAACGCCGCCTTCTCGCCGAGGAATTCGCGCGCATACGACACGAAGGACCCCGACGACGGCCGGTGCAGCACGAGCTCGCCCAGCGCCCGCAGGATCAGGAAGACGAAGATGCCGCAGAACGCGTAGCTCAAGAACAGGCCCGGTCCGGCGTTGTGCAGTCGTCCGCCGGCCCCGAGGAACAGTCCGGTGCCGATGGCACCGCCGATCGCGATCATCTGCAGCTGCCGGGGCTTTAGGCCCTTGTGGTAGCCCTCGTCCTCCGCCAGCAGCGCGGAGTTGTCATAAACATGTTCCTGGGGTGCCGTGGTCATCGAACCAGTCCTCGCTCTAGTCAGTTTTGGGGTGACGCAGGATCAATGGGGGTACCTTTCACATCCCAGTGCTCCTCAGGTCCTGGCGTATCCCTGATGTCACGAAACGTCATCGCGAACCCGAACACGGCGACGACCGCCGCGATCGCGTAGCCGATTATCGAATACCAGCCGACGTGGAGGTACGCGGTGACCGCGACGATGAACATCGCCAAGAACACCAGCGACATCCCGATCAATGGAATCTTCGCAAACAAATCAATGCGTGCCATGAGACCCACCTCGATAGACCGAATGACGGTCATACGATTGAACACCTTCTGGCGCTGTGGCAGGGCGAAATTGAACGGCGCGTCCTCGCAATCCGCGATTTGTCATGCCATCGGGGAGCACCATGGGCACATGGATGCAGGGCAAGAAACCCAGGTCGACGAGATCGCACCGGACATCTTCCGGATGTCCACCTGGGTGCCGGGCATCACCGAACACGGCTTTACCTTCAACCAGTTCCTGCTCACGGGCGACGAGCCGATGCTGTTCCACACCGGGCAGCGGCAGCTGTTCCCACAGGTGTCGGCGGCCGTAAACCGGGTCGTCCCGCTGGAGAAGCTGCGCTGGATCTCGTTCGGCCATCTCGAGGCCGACGAATGCGGAGCCATGAACCTGTTCCTGGACGCCGCCCCCAACGCAGAGGTGATCCAGGGCCCGCTGGCCTGCATGCTGTCGCTGATCGACATGTGCGACCGGCCGCCGGTCGCGGCCAACGTCGAGCCCGCTGCCGTGCACGACATCGGCGGGCACCGGCTGCAGTTCATTCCCACCCCGCACGTGCCGCACAACTGGGAGGCCGGGCTCTGGTTCGACGAGACCACGTCCACCCTTCTCGCCGGCGACCTGTTGACCCATGTCGGCAAGTGCCCGGCTCTCACCGAATCCGACTGTGTGGCACCGGCATTGGAGGCCGAAGAAATGTTCCACGCCACCGGGCTGAACACGAACCTCGGGCCGACGCTGGAGCAGCTCGCCGGACTGCGCCCGACTACGCTGGCGATCATGCATGGGTCGTCCTACTCCGGCGACGGCGCGGTGCAGCTCCGGGCGCTGGCCGACGGATATGCCGCGATGGCGGGCACTGGATGACAGCGCGATGGACCCTTGCCGTTGTTCTCATGCTGACCGCCGTGCTCGCGGGCTGCCAGACCAGCATCCCGGGAACGCCCGTCATCAATCCGACAGAGCCCACTGAGCCCAGCTTCCCGACGAGCAGGCCCACGCGGCCGACGGCCGCACCGCCGACAACAGTGACGTCCGCGCCGCCGAGCACCACCGTCGCGGCGCCCGGCGCGCAGGTGCTTCCGCCGGAGAACGGCTACGTGTTCATCGAGACGAAGTCCGGCAAGACCCGCTGCCAGCTCAACACCGAAGAGGTCGGCTGCGAGGCGCAGTTCACCAATCCACCGGTGCTCGACGGCGTCCCCGCCAACGGTGTGCGGGTGACCGCGAACGGCGAAGTCAGTTGGCTGGTCGGCAATTTGGGCGACATCCCCGTTGTCACGCTCGACTATCGGACGTATTCGGCGGTGGGCTGGACCATCGATGCCCGCGAGGACGGCACGCGGTTCACCAACGACCGCACCGGCCACGGCATGAATGTGGCCATCGACGGGGTACAAGCGTTCTAAGGTCGAGCAATGACCGCAGCCCAGCGTGAACGCCACGCTCTCGTCGACACCATGCGGGCAGTCGGCCCCGACGCGCCCACGCTCTGCGGCGATTGGACCACCCGCGACCTGGCCGCTCACCTGGTGGTTCGCGAGCGCAGGCTTGACGCCACGCCGGGGATCACGATTTCGGCGCTCGCCGGCTACACCGCCCACGTGCAGCATCAGGTCACCAAATCGACGGACTGGGACGAGCTGCTGAACAAGGTCGCCTCAGGGCCCCCGCTGTACTCGCCGTTCAAACTTCTCGACCCTGTCGCGAACATGGGCGAGATGTTCATCCATCATGAGGACATCCGCCGCGCCCAAACCGGTTGGGAGCCAAGGCAGCTCGATGACGCGACGGTGAAGGCGCTGGCCAGGGGACTGCCGCTGATGGCCCGGCTGACCTTGGGCGGGGCGCCCGCGCGAGTGTTGCTGCGCACGCCGGACGGCAAGACCGTGGCCGCCGTCGGCCGGGGACCGGAGCTGACCGTGACCGGCGAGATCAGCGAGCTCGCGTTGTTCATCGCCGGACGGGATGAGGCGCGGCTCACCTTCTCCGACCCGCAGACGGGCCAGGCGGTCCGCGCCGCCCGCCGCAGCCTGTGAAGCGTCAGACCGGTTGGTTCTTCGACGCCAGCCCCGCCGGGGCGGAGGCGATGGCGCGGTGGATGGCGTCGGCCAGCGCAATGGCGGTCTCTTCGGTCAACTCGAGTGCGACGCGGGCCGAGGGGCCCAGCGCCGGGTTGAGCACGTCGATATTCACCGTGTGGCCATACGGAGCATGGACCGGGTGGTCGACGTAGACCGTTGCTTCCTTTGCCCCGAACCAGCCCTTCGCACCCTTGCCGCTGCCTTCGACGTCGATCTTTTCCGTCAAATAGGTGCACATGGCTCAGCCCTTCAGATACTTGGCGAAGAAGTCGTCGATCCGGCGCCAGCCGTCCAGCGCCGCTTCCACCCGGTAGGCCGGGCGGTCGACGGAGAAGAACGAGTGCCCCGCGCCGTCGTAGGAGACGAACTCGTGGTCCTTACCCAGCCGGTTGAGCTCGGCGTCCAGTTTGGCGACCGCCTCCGGTGCGGGGTAGCGGTCCTCCTTGCCGAATAGCCCGAGCAGCGGGCAGTTCAGGTCGGGTGCCAATCCGAGGATCGGCTTCATGCTGGCAGGCATCCCCTCCGGCGGATCCTCGACGACGAACGCGCCGTAGCAGTCCACGGCGGCATCCAACTGCAACGAGCACGCCGCCAGAAACGCCTGGCGACCCCCCGAGCAATGGCCGATCACTGCCGTCCTGCCGTTGGCACCATCCAGCGCCCGGAGATACTCCGCTGCGCCTGCCACATCACCGACTAGCCGGTCGTCGGGTACGCCGCCGGCTGCGCGCACGGTGGCCGCCGCGTCATCGGGGTCAGCGCCCGGTGCTTCGCGCGAGTACAGGTTGGGACAGACCGCGTGATACCCGGCCACCGCCAACCGTCGGACGAACTCCTTGGTCTCCCGGTCGTACCCGGGCATGTGGTGAATCCACACCACGCCACCGCGCGACCCGGGCGCGAGGGGCACCGCGCAATAGGCCTCGACCTCGTCGCCGCCGTGACCGGCGATGGTGATCGTTTCTGCGCGAATCGCGTCTGCACTGACCGGGGCCATCTACGTTTCCTCCTGAACCTGGATTACCTAGACCACTTGCCACGGTACGGGCACGGTCTCGACATGCCCGCTGCCCAAGTCGAATTGGTGCGTCGGTGCCGCCTCAGCGGGGCTGGCAAGCCCCAGTGCGGTGGCGGTGAAAGTGCCAATGAACGTTACTGTCGGTCAGCCGACCGCCTCGTCAGTCGGCTCAGGCAGCATCTCGCGAGACGGCGTCGGCGTCGGCCGTGGCCTGCGGGGTTCTCGCACACCTGCGCCGCCACCACGATCGAGCCACAGCCGTACCCCGGACCCACTCTTGACCTCGGTTCCGGCACGAGGGCTTTGGACGCTGACAATCCAGTCCTGTGGCGCGGACGGCGTCGCCTGCGGAACGGCATGCACGGCAACGAGTCCGGCCTGATTCAGCGTGTGCCGTGCTTCTACCCAGGTGTATCCGATCACATCGGGAACGGCGACCAACGTGGTGTCGGCGGGCGCGTGTTCGTCGACGTCGCGCCATCGCTCCCATGCGGATTGGCGCGTCACCCCGAGTTGGACGGCAATCTCCGACCAGGACTTGCGATGTCGTCGGGCGATTCGGACCGCTTGCAGCTCTGCATGTTCCAACGCGCGGCGCACTGTGCCGATGTCCGACAGTGCGATCAGGGCGCGATCACCGTCGCCAGGACCGTCAGGATGACGGCACAACCGATTCCACGCCTGCCGACCTTCATCCCAAGCATGGCCGAGAGACATGGTGTCAGGCTACCCTGACAGCGTTGGCTATGCCAGAGCCTCATCGAGACGATCCACCGGATTCGCCTCTAGGCTGGCGGTCGTGGATTTCCGCGTCTTCGTCGAACCCCAGCAAGGTGCCACCTACTCGGATCAGCTCGCGGTCGCGCGCGCCGCGGAGTCGCTGGGCTATTCGGCGTTCTTTCGATCCGACCACTACGTCGCGATGAGCGGCGACGGGTGGCCCGGCCCGACCGACTCCTGGGTGACGCTGGCAGGCATCGCGCGTGAGACGTCGACGATCCGGCTCGGCACGATGGTCACCTCGGCCACCTTCCGCTACCCCGGTCCGCTGGCGATCTCGGTCGCTCAGGTCGACGAGATGAGCGGCGGCCGTGTGGAATTGGGCATCGGCGCGGGCTGGTTCGAAGCCGAGCACCAGGCGTATGCCATCCCGTTCCCATCGCTGGGCGAACGCTTCGACCGGCTGACCGACCAACTGCACATCATCACCGGCCTGTGGACGACACCGGTCGGCGAGAAGTTCGACTACTCCGGGACGCAATACACCGTTATTGAGTCCCCTGCGTTGCCGAAACCGGCGCAGTCACCGCACCCGCCGATCATCATCGGCGGCGCCGGCGCCAAGCGCACGCCCGCACTGGCGGCGCAGTTCGCCGCCGAATTCAACATCCCGTTCGCGCCGTTGGACATGGCCAAGACCCAGGTCGAGCGGGTCGCAGACGCGCTGGCCGCGGCGGGACGGTCCGCTGACTCGCTGACTTATTCGGCGGCGTTCGTTGTCTGCGCGGGGCGCGACGACGCGGATATCGCGCGGCGCGCCGCCGCGATCGGTCGCGAGGTGGACGAACTGCGCAGCAACTCCGCGTTGGTGGGCACGCCCGCCGAGATCGCGGACAAGCTCGGCCCGTATATCGACCTCGGCGTACAGCGCGCTTACCTGCAGCTTCTCGACATGTCCGACCTCGACCACCTGGAGTTCTTCGCCACCGAGGTCGTTCCGCAGTTCGGCTGACCGAAACCCGTACTGATGCGCGCGGCTACTATCACTGGCCATGACCGGGCCGGACCCCGACGATTACGACGACGAGGAATCGCCGCCGACGCCGTGGTACAACCGCACGCCGAACGTCATCGGGGCAAGCGTGGCGGGGCTCGCCGTGATCGGCATCCTCATCGCCGCGGTGACGTTCGTGGCGGGCCAGTTCAACGAGCCTGAGCAGGCCCCCCAGAACTTCGTCGACCCGACGTTCTCGGCGACCGCCACCCAATCGTCCGCGGCGCCGACCACCACCGCGACGATCACCAGCACCAGCCCACCTGTCACCATCGACATCGACGCACCGTCGTCCACCACTTCGTCATCCTCCGACACGTCGAGCAGCAGCAGCGAACCGTCGACGTCGACCCGGATCACTCAGAGCCGTCCGAGCCACGACGGATCGGAGCCCAGCACGACGCGCCGCGGCCCGCGCACGAATGTCACGCGCACGCTCTATCCGCAGCCCTGACCGCCTACTATCAGTGCCCGTGGCGCGCTACGGACCTCCCGACGACCCGCACTATCCCGATGATGAGCCGACCGCCTATATCAACTATGGCGGGCACGGTCCGCCCCCTGGAGCGCCGCCGCCCTGGTTTCGCAAACCCGTGGCGCTGGTTGCGTTCGGCGCGCTGGGCGCAGTGCTGATCGCCTTGATTGTCTTCGGTCTTGTCAAACTGCTCACCGGCGGCTCGTCACCGGAGTCGCCGACAACGCTGACCCCGATCACCAGGACGACGACGTCGGCGACCGCACCGGCGACCACCACCACCGCCGCCACCACAACAGAGCCGACCACCACCGAGCCGACCACGACGACCACAACGACCGAGCCCACCACGACCACGACGACCACGGCAACCGCCACGACGACAGAACCAAGCGTCAGCACGAGCATCAGCACGAGTACGAGCACCAGCACGGTGACCCAGACGGTCACCGTCTCACCACCGCCCTGACATGACCCGCGCCGCGTACGCCCATGACGCCGTCGTGATCCTCGATTCCGGCGGGGATTCCCGCGCTCCGGGCGGCGCGATAACCGTCGCGCTGTGCGGACATTGGGACCACCAGCCGCCCTGCCCGCTCGCGCCGCACCACACCGATGCGACACCTGCAGGCGACGATACGGTCCGGCTACGGGTGTTGTTCGCCGCAGAGCCGCACGACGAGCCGCGGGTGCGTGCGTTGATCGGAAAGGCCCTGTCGTCGGGGCGGCTGACTGGCCCCGACGGCCGCGTCACCCGATGGATGGTGAAGTCCAGCTCCGCAGGCTGTATCCGTGCCGACGAAGCCGACCACGCGGCGAGGCTGGCCGCAACCTAGCATTCGCGTGTGTCTGGCCTCCAGTAATAGCCGCTGTGCTGCCGCCGCACTCCTTTGGCCCACAGTGGATTTGACGATCTGCGAGGGTCGATGTGAACGAATCGATGATCTCCTGGCGATACCGCGCCCCGAACGCGGCTTCAGGTCAGTGGGTGGTGCGGGTGAGGACTTCGTTGTGGTTGCCGCTGGTGCCACACAGCCACGTTGGGCACCCGCTCGAGCCGGTTCCTGGGGGTGGAGGGGGTTGTGTTTTCGTCTGCGGCGGAATTGTGGGGCGGCACATCCACTCCGGGCATTTGCTTTCGGCCTGGATCGAAGCACTGGAGTGGCTTTCCTGACTGATGACAACAGCGGGGGCGACAATGGTGGCTGCGGCGCCGAGTCCGGCGATGGCGGCGAGGGCGATCCGGTTGCGGGTGCTCGTACTAGTGGTGGTTCCTCGCCGGTCGGTAGTCATAGATGAATAGTCGTGATCGAGCGGTGGTTCCGGAATCACCGGGAAGCCAGATTCCACTCACGAAAGGGAAGGGTTTCCTATCCGCCAAGTAACCTCGGGTCCCCTTTGGTTGCGCGATCAGGTGAGGTGTGCCAGTTCGTCGCGGCTGGCCCGGGTCTTAGGGTGATCGGCGCCCAGATGGGCCTCGAAAATCGCCAGCGCGCGGACAAACAACGAACACGCCTCCTGGGTGTGTCCCTGCCCGGCGTGCAGCACAGCGAGGTTGTGCAGGGTCATCGCGACATCGGGGTGGTCAGACCCGAGTAGTGTTTCCTTGATCTGTAGCGCACGCCGGTAGTGAGCTTTCGCGGCAGCGTGGCAGCCGCGCGCGGCTTCCAGGGCGCCGAGGTTGTTGCAGGCGACCGCGACGTCGTAATGGTCAGGGCCGTAAGCGGATTCAAACACGGCCAGAGCGCGACGGTACAGGGTGTCGGCCTCGTCGAGTCGGCCTTGTTCCTGCACCAGGGCGGCCAGGGCGGCGATGTCGGCGGCCACCGCCGGGTGCTCGGGGCCCAGCGCCGCTTCGCGGATCTGCACCGACCGCCGAGCGTAGGATTCGCCCTCCGCGTGGCGGCCGCGGGAGTGTTCGATTCCGCCGAGGTTGTGCCAGACGGTCGCTGCCTCCGCGTGCTCGGGACCCAGGCTCGTCTCGATCGCAGCCAGCGCCCGCCGATACAGCGTGACAGCCTCATCGTATCGAGCGGCGTACTTATAGACCACGGCCAGATCATTGAGCATCGGCGCCAGGCTCGCATCATCGGCACCGGCTTGCACCTCCGCCGCGGTAAGCGCTTCGAGGTAGTGCTGTTCGGCAGCCTCCAGCCGCCCCAGTGTCCGCTCGACGCGAGCCAGTGTGGCGATGGTGTGGATGCGGACCTGGGCGTGAACGAGTGTGTCATCGTCATCGACAACGAGCATGGACACGATCGCCGATGCGCGCTGCGACGCATCAAAAGCCCCCTGGTAGTCGCTGAGGTCCAGCCGAATCCCGCTGAGCGTGTTGAGAATTCCGATCGTGTCCAGCGAAGGCCCGAGCGTCCGCTCGGTGATCGCGAGTGCATCAAGGCAGGGCTGCAGTGCCTGTGCGGGTCGACCGTCGGCCCACTCCTCCAACGCGTGGCCGAACAGGCGCGCTGCCTCGTCGAGAGGATCGGACCGCTCGTCCGATTCGCCCATGGCGTCCCGTCTCACCCACTCGACGCTACCGATGTTCGGAAAGCGCTGGTATATCGGCGGAGCCGGCACGAGTACCGACGGGCTGCCGACCCTCAGCGGCCGCGCGCCGCGTATTCGGCGACCAGCGCCTCCGCGCTGCGGACCGCGGCCCGGCAGGCGCGGGTGGTGAACGGGTCGTTGAGGGGATGGTCGGCGCGGCGACGCCACCGCTGGGCCGCCGCGAACGCCGCCCGCGGCCCGTCGTACGGTGCGTCGGGCTGCAGTCCCAGCCTGCTGGCGGCGTCGGTGCCCGAGCCGCCGATGATGCGCCGCAGCGACGCGATCTCGTCTTCGTTCAATGTTGTTGGACGAGAACGCAATTGGCTAAGCAACCGAAGTTCTTCGAAGGCGTGTGTATCGGCAAGCAGCGGGTCGATGTCGGCGAGGATGTAGCGCGTCGCGTAGATCGGATTGCTCTGCACGAAACGTCGCAACGACAGCAGTACGGTGTGCGCCTTCAGCAGATCTGAGCGTTGCGCGAACTGCTGGTCGATGACATCACGGAGCGCCACCAGACCGCTGCGCTCCAGTAGCTCGTCGGCGAGCGCCACCGAGTCGCCGACGCCGGCGCGCAGCACCGCGATCGAGATCCTGATGCCGAACATGCCGAACCGGTCCAGCAGGGCGGCGCGGGTAGCGGCGTCGACGGGCAACGAGCTGTCCTCCCGCACGAAGCGGTCCACCGACAGCATGGCCTTGGTGAGCTCGGCGGCGTCCACACCGGCGAGCTTCTCCAGCGCTACGAACTCGCTCTGCCGCAATGTGCGGGCGGTCAGCGCCAGCAGTCCGGACACGGGCACCACCGCCTGGCAGATCCCGGTCTTGTCCATCTCGGTGGTGAAACGTTTGGCGACGTCCTTGGCGGAGAGCATCGCGTCGATCCGGCCCGCGCCGATCTCGTCGGCCCGCGAGGCGACCCCGATCACTCCGAGCGCACCGGCCGATCCGCCGACCAACTCACCGATCTGCTTGAGCAGTGCGATGTCCGTAGCGTTCAACGTGCGCAGCAGGAACACCACCGCATCGACGCGCGGCACGCCGTCCTCGGGCACCAGCAGGCGCAGAGTGCGTTCGGAGACATCGGGTGACAGCGACGACGTACCGGGCGTGTCGATGATGGTGGCGTCGATCAGCTCGGCGGCCGGCCATTCCACGTCCAGGTCGACGACGTCCTCGGGATCGAGGCTGGCGAAGTCGAATGTCAGCCCAGCCGATCCGTTCGAGCCACGGGCGATCGGCACGTTCGAGCGCCTGCCGCCGCGGTGGTTGGCCGTCACCTTCGGGATGGGGCCGTGGCGGAACCACGTGACGATGCGGGTGGCCTCGGTGGCGTCTGTCGGCGCGATGTCCTCGCCGACAAGGGCATTCACCAGCGTTGACTTGCCCGCCTTCAGCGTGCCTGCGAGCGCGATCCGGATGGGCTGGTTGAGCCGATAGCCGATGCGCTCGAGCTCGTTGTGCACATCAGGACGTTGCTGGTACGCCGGATCGTTGCGGTACGCCTGGATTGTTCCGCCAAGGATCGCGCGCACCTGATCACTCGTGCTCATCTCGCGCTACCTCGGCTGTCCTCCCATGTGGCGGAGGTTCCAGCTTAGATCAGGCGGTCGGGCCCGCCGAGTGGGCCAGTTATGTGACGTTTCGAGCTGGTTTCGCATGTATCAAGTGGCGACTCGACGTCGGCTACGTCGTCCCGACGGGTTCGCGGGCCGCTTCGGTGGCGCCTGGAGCCAGCTTGACCGCATGATCGGTCACCTGTTTGAGGATGTTGAGCTGCCGCTCGAGTTCCCTGATGCGCGTGTTGCGCTCGTTCTCCTCGAGTTGTGCCGACGCGATGGTCGCCTGCAGTGACTCGTTGAGCGAGCGGGTGGTCTGGTTGGCGATACCGCGGTAGTGGTCGCGCAGCTGGCGCTGAATTCCCTTGAGCCGATCGCGAGATTCCTTCGTCACCACGAACGACACATCGTCCACGAAGCGCCGCATGTTCATCTTCGCCTCGCTTCGCACCCGCATCATCCGATTCTCCATATCCTCCCGGTAGGCCTTGCGGCCCAACAGAAGACCGGCGCCCAGCGACAGCGGGTTGAACATGCCCAGCCCGGCGAACGAGGTCAGCATGCCGAACATCAGCACGCCGCCGTACGAGCCGCGCATGCCGGTGACGACCTTGTGCGCTGTCTTGATCGGCTTGGCTTCCAACTTGGCCAGCGACTTCAATTCGCCGAAGTCGGCGCCCATTTCACGGGCGTCGAGCTGCGGCATCTTGATCGCTTCGAGGCCCGCCTCGACGAACGTCCGCGCCACCTCTTGGGCCAGCAACTCGGCGCGCTGATAGGCCCACACGAAGTTGTCGCCGACGGCGGTGGCGATCGCGTTCTCCAGCTCGGCGCCGATCTCGGCCCAGTGGTGGGTCGGGTCGGTGGTGTCGATGACGTGCTCGGTGTGCTGGGTGATGACCCGGAACCGGCCGCGCAGGTCGTGGTCGACATCGGCTGTCAGATCGGCGATTCCGTCGTTGAGCACCTGCTGCCACAGCGCCGTCTGCTGAAGGGCGTCCTGTGCTTCCTGCTTGCGCCGCTCGAGCTCTGCCTTCAATCGGTCGCGAGCATCGGGATCGCTGAGCGCTGACAGCTCGGAGTCCGCGGCAAGCGTCAAATGTTCGGAGGCCGAACGGATCTCGGCGAGCACCTGGTCGCGAACCCGGTCATTCTCCCCCGACAGCACCCTTTCGCTGAGGAACTTCACAATGGCAGGAAAGTTCGACTCCTCGTTGAGTTCCTTGTCGTTGAGCTGGATGGCGTGGCTGCGCAGCAGCGACGACGCTGGAATCATCGGTATCGCGAGCCCGGCGCGCTGCAGATGCGCCTTGTTGGCCTCGACGATCTCCCGCCAGTGCGGGTACAGGTCCGTCTTGGTCGCGACAATCGTTGCGACGGGACAGATTCCGAACGCCTGACGGATGAATGTCATCTCGGGTTCGGTGAACTCTTGGCTGGTGTCGCTGATCATCAGCATGGCATCGGCGTCGGGCAGCAGCCCGAGCGTGGCCGACAAATGCGGCTGACCGTGACCGCCGACGCCCGGAGTGTCGACGAACACCAGGCCCCCCTTGAGCAGAGGACTGTTCGCGGTGACCGCGACTCGGAGCACCTGCCTGCCGCCCGCCGCGGGGTGGCGTCGCAGATCGTTCTTGATATTGGCGATCGGGATCTCGATCGCACTGGGCTCCCCTCCGTCGGCGCCCGCGACGATCAGTTTCGCCGCTGCCTGCTCGCCGTAGGACACCATCGTGGCGAGCACCGTGGTCTCGTCATCGCCAACACGAGACACCGGGACATTCAGCAGTGAATTCAGCAGTTGGCTCTTGCCCTGCTTGAGCTGGCCGGCGATGACCACCCGGATCTGCGGGTCGCTGATCCGGGCCTTCGCGTTGGCCATCCGCTCGACGAGATCGCCGCGGTCCTGAGCCTCGGCGATCTTGCTCGTGTGGTCGATCAGTTCAACGATGACCGTGACCTTGCGGGGGTCGTTCGTCTGCGTCATGGTGTCCCTTTTAATTGGCCGCCGTTGCTTCAACGGTAGGCGTGCCAACTGGCGGGGACCTTAGGTTGGTCCCCGCCAGCTGCGCTATTGGGTTGTCTGTCGGTCAGAACAGGCCGGCGTCCACATCGACGTGGGTGTCGATGTGCTGGTGCACCGAGTTGTCGGTGTGCATCGAGTTGTCGTTGTGGCTGTCATGCACCGAGTTGTCGGTGTTGTGGCTGTTCGACGAGTTGTCGTCGTGGCTCGCGTCGATTCCACCGGAGATGTCGCCGCCGTGGGTGTCGACCGTGGCGACGTCCCCGCCATGGGTGTCCGTCGTGGTGGTCTGGGTCGGCGCGATGACGACAGTGCCGCCGGAGCCGGCCGTCGCATTGCCGCCGTCGCCGCCGCCACCCGAGAGGATGCCGCCGCCGTGGCCGCCCTTGCCGCCGGCTGCGCTGCCGCCGCTGGCATCGATGTCGCCGGTCTTGACTACCGGACCCTCGTTGCCGGAGATGACGTCGCCACCACCGCTGTTGGTGACGCTGCCATGGCTGTCGCTCTCGTTGCCGACACCGCCGGCCTGGACGGTGGAACCCTCGCCGGCGAGGATGTCGCCGGTGTTGGCGCCGACGTTGCCGTCGCCGACCACGTTCCCGTGACCGTGGACGTTCGTGTTGTCGATGTCGCCTGCATTGCCGGTGTTGATCACGCTGCCATCGGATGCGGTGTTCTTGTTGCCGAAGGTGATGTCACCGAAGTCCAGGTTGACCCCGCCCTGCTGGACGTCGTGGCCGGCATTCGGGCTGAGCACGTCGTTGTGGCTCAGGGTGTCGTTGTTGCTGAGCGTGTCGTTGTGGCTCAGGCTGTCGTTGTTGCTGAAGGCCTCCGGCGCGAAGCTGGGCGCGTACTGAGGCGTGAAGGCGATGCCGTGGGTCTCGGCAACGGCCTGCTGCAGCCCGTGCACCGGGTTGCCGCCGCCGTGGATGACGGCAGCGGGCGCCACGGTGGCGGCCACTGCGTTCACCTGCGCGGTGGTCACGCCCGAAACGCCGGCGTTGGCCATTGCGCGGTCGGGGTCGTTGACGAAGGCCTGAGCCGCAACCGGGTCGCGGAAGAGGTCGAGAATCCAGTCGATCACGTTGGTCATTTCTGTGGTCCTTGTCTGTGTGTGTTGGAGGAGCTGGGTCGCCGGGCTGCCCGGCGAACTGGTGACAACGTTATGGAGCCGGCGACGCCTGAGAAACGGGGTCGCAACCCCTCCCTAGGGGATTGCACCTCGGGATAGGGGCAGGCGTCCCATTAGGGGATTAGGGGATGGTTAGGGGACCTCGACTATGGCCTATTTCCGCAGGTCAAAACACAAAATGCGCGGCCCGCCGAGGACCGCGCATCGTGTGGTTCTGCTGTTTTACGTGTCGAAGATATCGAATCCGGAGTTGTCGGCCTCGAGGTGGTGATCCTCGGGGGCCGCATGGCTCCAGTCGTCCTGGACGTGAGTGTCATGAACCTCGATGACCGCCGCATCGTCGATCACCGGCCCGTCGAACTGCAGCGACGGGTCGTCGGCAACCGCGAGATCCGGCACGCCGGTGTCGCCCACCGCGTCGAGCCCCGAGTGCACCCCGACGTCCGGTTCGGTGACGATGTTGGCAGCCATCTGGTGTGCGTCGTCAACCGTGACGGTCGGCACATGGTCGTCGAACGCATCGAACGCTGCGGTTGCGGCGCCACTTGCCCAAACATTGCTAGCATGATCGCCCACCACGGCGTCGGTGCCCGTGGAAGGCACCGCCATCGACAGCGATTCCGATACGACCGGAATCAAGTTGTTGACGTCAACACTGGTCACATCGGTCAGGTTGGCGTCGGCGATCGCCTGCGCCGGATCAGCGGCGTAGGCTGCGGCGGCGTCCGGATCGCGCACCAACGACATGACGAAATCGAGTAGCGAGTTTGCCATAGAGCACCCTCCTTCCCCTTGCAGATAGATATGCGGCGATAGCCCAAAGGCTTGACCCGATGCTATCGACGGACGTCACCCGGGTGATCGGTGCGAAACCCAGCACTGCCGCACCGGCGTTAGGGGACTGGCCGTTAGGGGTTCTCGCGCCGTTAGGGGCGTCTACCGGTTCCCGCGGTCGCAAGCCGCTATCGTGAGCATCGGCCGATTTCGCGGCCAACCAATGAGGGGAACATGAGCGACTCACTCGGGTTGTCCATCGGGATGACCAACTTGGTGGCGGCCCGCATCGGCCGCGCCCCGGTCATGCGCCGTTCCGTACTCACCTTGTTCAACGACCGCGCGCCTGAAGTCGGCGTGCCGGGCGAGAACCTGAACCTGAATCAGCCCGGCCTGGTGCTGAGTGGTTTCGTCGAGCGGGTCGGCGATCCGGTTCCGCTGGTCGCCGCCGACGGCTCCCCGCACCGCGGCGAGCGCGTACTCGTGGAGGCTCTCGACGCGATGGCCCGCACGGTAGGCGGCGGCGCCCCCATCGCAATCGCCGTGCCCGCGCATTGGGGTCCGGGAACTGTCGGTGCGCTGAGGGGCGCGTTGCGCGTGACGCCGAGCCTCGCGCCGAACGGTGTGCCCGCTGCGCTTGTCCCCGATTCGGTCGCGGCACTCGCCGCACTGCAGACGGCACCGGGGTTGCCCTCGGCCGGCATCGTCGCGCTTGTCGACCTGGGCGGCAGCGGGACCAGCATCACGTTGGCTGATACAGGCTCGAACCTCGACCAGATCGGCGAGACGGTCCGGTATCCCGAGTTCTCCGGCGATCAGATCGACCAGGCACTGCTCAACCATGTATTGGCGGGAATCGCCGAAGCCAACAACGCCGACCCCACCGGCACGTTGGGGCTCGGATCGCTGGCCCGACTGCGGGACGAGGCGCGGCAGGCCAAGGAGCGGCTGTCCGCCGAGACGGCGGCGGTGGTGCCCGCCGAGCTACCCGGCTTCAACTCGGACGTGAGAGTGACCCGCAGCGAGCTCGAAAACCTCATGTCCGAGCCGCTGGCCGGTCTGCTCACCACCATCGAAGAAACGTTGCAGCGCAATAACATTCCGGTGGCCAATTTATCCGCGGTCGCGACCGTTGGGGGTGGCGCCAACATTCCGCTCGTGACCCAGCAACTGTCGGAGCGGCTACGGGCGCCCGTCGTCACGACTCCGCAGTCGCAGTTCAACGTCGCGGCAGGTGCTGCGTTGGTCGCGGACCGCGCGCTGGAGGCCGACGCACCCACCGGGATGGCGCCGACCGGGCTGGCGGCTGCCGCCGACGCGCCGACGGGCATGGCCGCGGGCTGGGCCGCAGGTGCCGCGGGATTGGCCGCATCCGAATCGGCCTCCGACGGCGCGGCATCGGCCACCTTCCGGGCACTGGCCTGGTCGCAAGACGATTCGCCGGGCGGCGAGCCGGTGCCGTACTCGGGCGAGGACTACACCTTCGACCAGGGGCCCACCGACGCCCGCCCGCAGGTCGCGTTCGCCCACGAGGAAGAGGGCTACGAGCCCGAGCCCGGACCGCTCCCGTGGTACAAACGCCCACCCATTCTGTTCGGGGCGGCGGCCGCGGCCGTGCTACTCGCCATCGGCGGCCTGGCCATCACACTCACCAGCGGCAGCGGCAGCAGCGGCCCCGTGACCGAGACGGCCACGCATGTCGAGACCGGACCGTCGCCCGGGCAGCCGCCGACTTCACAAGCGCCGCAGACGATCACGGTGACCGGCCCCAACGGCGAGCCGAGCACGACAGTGGTGCCTCCACCCCCGCCAGAGAGCACGACCACGTCGCCGACGACGACCACAACCACCCCGACCACCACCACAACGACGACCACAACCACCACGACGACAACGACTACGACGACGCCGCCCACAACCACCACGACGCGTCCCACCACCACAACCACTCAGCCGGCGACGACGACTCAGCAGGTGACCACCACCACGGCCGCTGCGCTGCCGCCGGCGACGACGACTCTGCCGTGACCCATGGCGAGCCCGGCGTCAGAACCGCTGACCGACATCCCGCCGGCAGCGCGCGACGCCGTGACATCGCTGCTCGCCGCCCCGACCGTCCCAGTCAAGCTCCTGGTGTCGGGAGGCATCGGCACCGGTAAGAGCTCGGTGCTCGCGGCCATCCGCTCGGCACTACGCGGGGCCGAGGTCGCGGTCCTGACGAGGCCGCCCAAGGAGGGCGACGACTCGGTGGCCGTCGTCATCGACGACGCGCATCTGCTCGACGACGCAGAACTCGCCCGCCTCGGCGAACTGGTCGCCGATCCCGCATCCACGGTCGTGATCGCCGCCGAACCGCTGGCCCATCACCCGGCGCTGCGCTCACTCGCCACCGCCATCGAGCGCGAGAACCCCGTGGTGTCACTCGGCGCAATGAGTCCGCCCGAGGTCAACCGTCTCGCAGCCGAAACACTCGGCACCCCAACGACTTCCGAGATCGTGCGGTCGCTGATGGTGGCGACGGCCGGCTTGCCGTTCCTGGTGCAGCCCACGATCGCCGCGGCCGGCTCGCCCGACGGCGAGGCACCTGCGATGGTGATCATGCAGGCCGCCAAGTTCGCGCTGATCGAACGGTTGCGCCGGCTCGACGAACCGGTCCTCGATGCGCTGCTGGTGTCATCGCTCAGTCCGGAACTCGGCCCCGACGACGTCGCGGTGGCGTTGCGCATCGGTGCCGAGGACGCGCAGACCCTTGTCGACCGCGCCCGCGCCAGCGGATTGATCGAGCCGTCACACAGCCACGCCTTCCTGCGCTCGGTGCATGGTTGCATCGCCGGGATCATCGGCACCGCGCGCCACCACGACATCGAGATCTCGCTGCTGGTGTCGCAACTCGAATCGTCAACACTGACAGCGGATCTCGCATTGCGGATGGCCGAGCATGGTCTGCGCGACGACCGACTGGCCAGCGCGCTCGCCGACCTGGCGTCGGACACCCGTGGCCAGCCTGCGCGGGCGGCACGGCTGTACCGGGCGGCCGCCGACGCGGGCGCGACGGCCCTGTCCACTCGGCTGGCCGACGCGCTTGCGATGACCGGTGACTGCACCACCGCCGGTCGGCTGGCCGACGAACTGTTGGGCTCCGAGGACCTGGCCGAGCGCGCCGCGGCGGTCCGGATCGCCGCCAGCATCGCGGTGCACGACGGCAGCGTCGCGCAGGCGGCCGACCTGTTCCGGTGGCTCGGGCCGTATCCCGACGCATTCGTCAGCGCGGCGGGCGCGGTCGTGGCGGTTGCAGCGGGTGACCTCGAGACGGCGCGGGCTGCGCTGAGCTCCGAAGGCGTGGGACCGCCGACGTCCACCGCCCGCGCCGCACGCTGCCTCGCAGAGGGTCTGCTGTTGTCACTGGATCAGCCGTTCCCGATTGCGGTTGCGCGCCTCGGTCAATCGATCACGACCGAACAGCAGGCTGTCGGCGTTGCGCCGGACACCCCCGCCGCGCTCGTGACGCTGGCCGCGCTGCACGGCGGTGATCCGGTCCGTGCCCGCAGTGTGATCGGCAGGGCCGTGCGTGCCGGTAGCCCAACGGACACCGCAGACGAGTCCTTTAACTCGCACCGGCACCGACTGCTGCTCGGGTGGGTCCGGATGCAGGATGGGCAGCTGGCGGCGGCTGCCGCCGACGCCGCCGCGACGGCCGGATGCCACCCTGCACCGCCGCGACGCGCTCTGGGCGGCCGCCCTGCAGACCGCGATCGCGAGGCGCAACGGCGACAGCGGTGCGGTGCAGAAGTATTGGTATGCGGCGATGGAAGTGCTCGCCGAATACTCGATGGACCTCTTCTCTTTACTGCCGCTGGGCGAGCTGTGGGTGGCGGCCGCGAGGATGCGTCAGGTCGACCGGTTGCAACACACCCTTACGGAGGCGTTCGCGCTGCTCGAATCGCTGGGCAATCCGGTGTTGTGGTCGGTGCCGTTGCACTGGGCGGGCGTGCACGCCGGAATCCTCGCCAATTCTCCGGAAGCGGTTGCGCCGCATGGTCAGGCGTTGACGGCCGCCGCCCACCACAGCGCATTCGCGAAGGCGCTTGCCACCGCAGGCCGCACCTGGCTGCGGGTGCTGGCCAATCACGTCGACATCGACGAGGTGACCGTCGCGGCGCGGGGCCTTTCGCAGTTCGGTCTGACCTGGGATGCCACCCGATTGGCGAGCCAAGCGGCCCTGCAGACGCCCGACGGTCGCGTCTCCGGCGCGATGCTGCAGTTGGCACGCGACCTCAAGCAGACGGCCGCGATGGACGAGGCGCCGAGCCTCGAACCGGTGCCTGCCGTTGCGGAGGGCGCGCGCACGGGCTCGTCGCGGCCCGCGTCCTCCAGGTTGTCCGACCGCGAGCGCGAAGTGGCCGAACTCCTGCTGCTGGGCATGCCGTACCGCGATATCGGCAGCCAGCTGTTCATCTCGGCCAAGACCGTCGAGCACCACGTCGCACGGATCAGGCGTCGGCTCGGTGCCGAGTCGCGATCGGAGATGTTGTCGATGCTGCGCGCGATGCTGGCGCCTCAGGGCTGACCCCCCAACGCCGTCGTTTCCCCTAATCGAAATCCCCTATCGGGGCCGCCGAGCGACGGGTGCGGCACCGGATTTGCTGGACGGCCGATCGCCATACGGTCGGTCGCATGTTGAATTCGCCAGGCAACCAGGGCCATTCACTCGGCCTGTCAGTCGGCGCGACGAACCTCGCCGGCACCCGCGATGGGCAGACCGCCGTGATCCATCCCGCAGAGCTGACGGTGCACGGCCAGCGCCTCACCGGGTTCGTCGAGCGCGTTGGCGATCCTGTGCCGTTAATCGCACCGGACGGGTCGAGGTATCGGCCCGAAGACCTGCTCGCCGAAGCGCTCGGTGCGATAGCACAGGCGGTCACCGACGGGATGCCGGTGTCCGACGTGACCCTCAGCGTGCCCGCCCACTGGCGGCCGTCGGTCCTCGACATCCTGCGCAGGAATTTGCGCGGCAACCTGCCAGTGGTGTCCGACGCGACCGCGGCGCTGACCGCGTTGCGCGCCAACCCCGGTCTGCCCACGCACGGCGTGATTGTGCTGTGCGACGTCGGCGGCAGCGGCGCCAGCATCACGCTGGCCAATGCGGCAAGGGGCTTTTCGCAGTTCGGCGAGACCATGCGCTTTGCCGACTTCTCCGGTGACCACATCGATCAGGCGCTGCTGACGCACGTCGTCGCCGGACTGGTGGACGTCGACCCGTCAGGCACCGCGATGGTCGGATCACTGGTGCGGCTGCGCGACGAATGCCGACGCGCCAAGGAACGGTTGTCGGCGGAGACCGCGACGGCCGTCGCGGCCGATCTTCCCGGCCACCGCGCCGATATCCGCGTCACGCGCACCGAACTCGAGGACCTGATGCAGGCGCCGCTCGCGGAATTCCTTGCGGCGCTTGACGAAACCCTTGAGCGCTACGGCGTGCCCGCGGCAAGCGTCTCGGCTGTCGCCACCATCGGCGGCGGCGCCCGCATTCCGCTGATCACCCAACGGCTCTCCGAGCACCTGCGCGCACCCGTCGTGACCACGAACCGTCCACAGTTGACGGCGGCCGAGGGTGCGGCGCTGCTCGCACAGCGCAGGCGTGTCGTCGACGCGGCGACCACGGTCACGCCGACCGCTCCCGGTGCCGTCGCCTCCACCGTGGCGCTGGTGGCCCACGAACAGAAGCTGGCCTGGTCCGAGGACGACGCCAGCGAGGATGTGCTGCCCTACAGCGACGTCACCGACTCCCGGCCCGAGCTGCAATTCCGTCACGAGGAATGGCAGGACGAGCAGCCACCGCGGCGTGGCCCGCGCCTGCTGTTCGGTTTGTCAGCGATCGCCGCCGCCGCAGCCGCGGCGGTCCTCGGCATCACGCTCCTCAGCGACAACACCACGACCCCGGTTGAAGCGGCAACCACCTCGACCACCTCCCCTGCGCCTGCGGCGCCGGCCACTCTCCCAGCTACCCCGGCGCCGCAGGCCCCCCAAGTCACGACGGTTGTCGTGCAGCAACCCGTGCAGCGGTCGTATCAAGCGCCGCAGCAACCGCGGACGCAGGTGCCGGTCACGCATCAGCCGCCGGCACCGGTGACGACGCCTCCGCCGACGTCCGAGACACCACCGACAACGTCCGAGCCGCCGACGACGACCGATCCCACGCCGCCGCCGACGCCGCCATCACCACCCCCGACTTCACCCAAGCCGCCGCCGATCGATCCCGGGCCGGGCAATGGCGACACCGGCACCGGGACCGGCACGGGGACCGGCACCGGTGGCACTGGCACGGGCAGTGGCAACAGCAATGGCGGAGCCGACACGGGCACAAGCGGAACCGGCGGTACCGCCAATGGAACGGACCCCGGCGACCGCGGGCACCGGCACCGGAGGGGCCACCACCGCCCCGAAGCCGTAGTTAGGGCAGCCTTCGTAGCGGCGTTTCCCCGCTGGATGCAACTATGAGCAGGCATCGAGCGAAAGTTACCGACCAGTAACATGCACTAAGTTACTCTTGGGTAACTTTAGAAACGGGAGGCCCGCGTGGATACGCAGACGCTGATCAGGCTCATCATCGGGCTGTTGATGACAGCGATCGTGCTGGTGTTTGCCGCCAAGCGGGTGCTGTGGTTGGCCACCTTGGTGACAGCCGGGCAACCTGTCGGCGAGGAAAGCGGCCGCACCGACCACATGGGCGAGCGTATCGGCACCCAGGTCAAAGAGGTGTTCGCGCAAACTCGCATGCTGCGCTGGTCGATCCCTGGACTGGCCCACTTCTTTACCATGTGGGGCTTCTTCATCCTCATCACGGTCTATATCGAGGCGTACGGGGTGCTTTTCGACCCCAAATTCCATATCCCGGTCGTCGGTCGCTGGGAGGTTCTGGGCTTCCTGCAGGACTTCATCGCCCTCGGAGTACTGCTCGGCATCACCACTTTCGCGATCATCCGGCTACGCACCGAACCAAAGGAACATGGCCGGTCCTCACGGTTCTACGGATCCCACACCGGGGGCGCCTGGCTGATCCTCTTCATGATCTTCCTGGTCATCTTCACCTTCGCCTTCTTCCGCGGCGCCGCGGTGAACACGGGCAACTTCCCATACGGATGGGGTGCATTCTTCTCGCATGGCATGAGTCTCTTGCTCAAGCCGCTGGGTCTCACCGCCAATGAATGGATCGAGACGGGCGCCCTCCTGGCGCACATCGCCGTCGCGCTGATCTTCCTGCTTATTGTGCTGCACTCCAAGCACCTGCACATCTTTCTCGCACCGGTCAACATCACGTTCAAGCGTCTGCCCAACGGTCTGGGCCCGCTGCTGGCCGTCGAGCACAAGGGCAAGCCGGTCGACTTCGAGGATCCCTCCGAGGACGACGTGCTGGGTCGTGGCAAGATCGAGGACTTCACGTGGAAGGGCTACCTCGACTTCATGACCTGCACCGAGTGCGGTCGGTGCCAGTCGCAGTGTCCGGCGTGGAACACCGGCAAGCCGCTGTCTCCAAAGCTCGTGATCATGAACCTGCGCGACCACATGTTCGCCAAGGCGCCATACATCCTGGGCGACAAGGAGTCGCCGCTGGAGAACACCCCCGAGGGCGGCCTCGGCGAGGACCTCGGCGGCGAGAAGCACGACGAAGAACACCACGTTCCGGAATCGGGATTCGAGCGGATCTTGGGCTCGGGGCCCGCACAGGCCACCCGTCCGCTGGTCGGCACGCTCGAGCAGGGCGGTGTCATCGACCCCGACGTGCTGTGGTCGTGCACCACGTGCGGTGCGTGCGTCGAGCAGTGCCCGGTGGACATCGAGCACATCGACCACATCGTCGATATGCGCCGCTACCAGGTAATGATGGAGTCGGAGTTCCCCTCCGAGCTGGGTGTGCTGTTCAAAAACCTCGAGACCAAGGGCAATCCGTGGGGTCAGAACTCCAAGGACCGCACCAACTGGATCGACGAAGTCGACTTCGACGTGCCGGTGTACGGCAAGGACGTCGACTCGTTCGAGGGCTACGAGTATCTGTTCTGGGTGGGCTGCGCCGGCGCGTACGAGGACCGCGCGAAGAAGACCACCAAGGCCGTCGCCGAACTGCTCGCCGCCGCGGGGGTGAAGTACCTGGTGCTCGGCGAGGGCGAGACCTGCAACGGTGACTCTGCCCGCCGCTCCGGCAATGAGTTCCTGTTCCAGCAACTCGCCGCGCAGAACGTCGAGACGCTCAACGGCCTGTTCGAAGGCGTAGAGCGGGTGGACCGCAAGGTCGTCGTCACCTGCCCGCACTGCTTCAACACGCTCGGCCGCGAGTACCCGCAGGTCGGCGGCAACTACACCGTCTTGCACCACACACAGCTTCTGAACCGGCTGATCCGGGACAAGAAGCTGTTGCCGGTGTCCCCCGTCGACGGCGGCGCGGACATCACCTACCACGACCCCTGCTACCTGGGCAGGCACAACAAGGTCTACGAGGCGCCGCGTGAGCTGATCGGTGCGTCCGGCGCGAAGCTCACCGAGATGCCGCGTCACGCCGACCGCGGCCTGTGCTGCGGCGCGGGCGGAGCGCGGATGTGGATGGAAGAGCACATCGGCAAGCGCGTCAACCACGAACGCGTCGAAGAGGCGTTGGACACCGGAGCTTCGAAGATCGCGACGGGCTGCCCCTTCTGCCGCGTGATGATCACCGACGGTGTCGACGACGTCGCCGCGGCCAATGACATACCGAAGGCCGAGGTGCTCGACGTGGCTCAGCTGCTGCTGGGCTCGCTGGACAAGAGTTCGCTCAGGCTGCCCGAAAAGGGCACGGCCGCAAAGGAAGCCGAGGAGCGCGCCGCCAAGGCCGCACCGAAGGTAGAAGCCGCCACCGCGGTCGCCGAACCGGAAGCCAAGCCGGAGCCCAAGGCCGCCACGGCCACCCCGACCGAGACGAAGCCCGTGACCGGTCTCGGCATCGCGGGTGGCGCGAAGCGCCCTGGTGCCAAGAAGACGGCGGCCCCCGCCGAGGCACCGGCCGCGGCGGCGCCCGCAGCAGCGGAGGCACCCGCTGCGCCTGCCAAGGGGCTGGGCATCGCCGCGGGCGCCAAGCGTCCCGGCGCGAAGAAGGCGCCTGCCGCCGCGCCCGCCGCCGAAGCACCCGCCCCAGAGGCACCCGCCAAGCCCGAACCCGAGGTCAAGGGCCTCGGTATTGCGGCGGGCGCCCGGCGACCCGGCGCCAAGAAGTCGGCTCCTGCCGCGCCTGCAGCGGCGGCACCTCAGGCAGAGCCGGAGGCACCGGCCGAGCCTGCCAAGCCCGAGCCAGCGGTCAAGGGACTCGCCATCGCGGCGGGCGCCCGGCGACCCGGCGCGAAGAAAGCGCCTGCCGCACCGAAACCCGCTGCGCCACAGCCGGAACCGGCGTCGGACGGTGAATCCGCCGCTGCGCCTGAGCCTTCCGCAGAGGGCAACGGTGAGAAGCCTGCGCCCCCGGTAAAAGGCCTTGGCATCGCCAAGGGTGCGCGGCCGCCAGGCAAGCGATAACCAGCGATTTTACAAATTCGCTGGACTGCAGTGCGATCATGGGTGACGTGACTACCCATCAGGTGCCCTGGCACACCACCGGGCATCACCCGCGGCAGCGTACGTTCACGCAGTCGTCGAAGCTGCAGGACGTCCTGTATGAGATCCGCGGGCCGGTGCACGATCACGCCGCGCGACTGGAGGCCGAGGGGCACCGCATCCTCAAGCTGAACATCGGGAACCCCGCGCCATTCGGCTTCGAGGCGCCCGACGTCATCATGCGCGACATCATCCAGGCGCTGCCGTACGCGCAGGGCTATTCGGATTCCAAGGGCATCATGCCGGCCCGTCGCGCGGTGTTCACCCGCTACGAACTCGTCGACGGCTTCCCCAAATTCGACGTCGACGACGTTTATCTCGGCAACGGCGCCTCCGAGCTCATCCAGATGACATTGCAGGCGCTGCTCGACAACGGCGATCAGGTGTTGATTCCGGCACCGGACTATCCGCTGTGGACGGCCTGCACGTCGTTGGCAGGCGGCACCCCGGTGCACTACCTTGCCGACGAAACGCAGGGCTGGATGCCCGACATCGCCGATCTGGAGTCGAAGATCACCGACCGCACCAAGGCGATCGTCGTGATCAACCCGAACAACCCGACCGGCGCGGTATACACCCGCGAAATCCTCACTCAGATAGCCGATCTCGCGCGCAAGCATCAATTGCTGCTGCTATCCGACGAGATCTACGACAAGATCCTGTACGACGATGCCAACCACATCGCGACGGCGTCGGTGGCGCCGGACGTCCTGACGCTGACCTTCAACGGACTGTCGAAGGCGTACCGGGTGGCGGGCTACCGGTCGGGGTGGCTGGTGATCACCGGACCAAAGGACCACGCCCAGAGTTTCATCGAGGGCATCAGCCTGCTCGCCAACATGCGGCTGTGTCCGAATGTCCCTGCGCAGCACGCAATCCAGGTCGCACTCGGCGGCCACCAGAGCATCGAGGACCTGGTGCTGCCCGGTGGGCGACTGCGTGAGCAGCGCGACGTGGCATGGACCAAGCTCAACGAGATCCCCGGGGTGTCATGTGTGAAGCCGGAGGGCGCGCTCTACACGTTCCCGCGGCTCGACCCAGAGGTCTACGACATCCAGGACGACGAGCAACTCGTGCTCGACCTGCTGCTGCAGGAGAAGATCCTGGTCACCCAGGGCACCGGCTTCAACTGGCCGACCCCTGACCACCTGCGCATCGTGACGCTGCCGTGGTCGCGTGACCTTGCCAACGCGATCGAGCGGTTCGGCAACTTCCTGTCGTCCTACCGCCAGTAGAGGTTCGCTAAAGCCGCTGTCACGAAGCCGCGGACCCAGCACGTCAAACCAACTCCAAACCGTCACGACGGTCCCGGACGACCGAGCAAGAACTCATCGAACACCTGGTCGTGCTCGACGGCGAAGGCGTCTTCGAATGTCGCACTGGCGCTTCCGATGAGATATCTCTTCGCGGTTTCGAGCGCGGCCTGGGGAGCCTCGATGATCGAACGTGCCATCGTCAACGCGCCACCGAGTAATTCCTCGGGTTCGGTGACGCGGGTCACGAGGCCGATGCGCAGCGCCTCCGCGGCGTCCATCCGGCGTCCCGTCAGGCACAGCTCGCGCGCGACGCCGAGGCCGACGATCCACTGCAGGGGGGTGAACAGGGGTGGGGCGCCGAACTTGATCTCAGGATGCCCGAATACCGCTGCGGTGGAGGCGATTCGGCAATCGCAGAGGACGGTCAAGTCCATCCCGCCACCCATCGCGGGCCCGTTCACGGCAGCTACCAGTGGCTTGGGGAAGTGCCACACGGCGAGGTGGTATCGGCGCGAGCTGTCCTTGATCTGTTGTGCGAGCTCGGTCTGGCCGAACTCGTTGAGGTCGAATCCGGCGCAGAAGGTCGGCCCCGACCCGGTGAGTACGACCACACGAACGGCCGAGTCCGCCGCCCAGTCCGCGAGTTGTTGCGTGATCTCGTCGCGCATCTTGATCGACAGCGCGTTCCTCCGCTCAGATCGCGCCAGCGTCAGCGTCGCAACCCCGTCGTCGGCCACTTGCGTTTCGATTTCCCTACTCATCGCCTTGATTTAAATCAGGCCCAGCTCGCCCGTCTACCCTGTTGCGCGTGACGCACTCGCACGCCCATTCGCATTCGATGAGCGGTCCTGCGCCGTTAGGCCCGATGGCGGCCAAGATCGTCGTCGGCGCACTGATCGCCATCGGCGTCGCCGTGCTGGCAGGTGCGGTGTGGTTGTGGCCCAGCCAGCAGAAGGTCGACATCCCGCTGCCGTTCCAGAACGCGACAGGCGGCGCCGTCACGACGGAAGCCGGCCACGTGCTGTCAAGCAAGGCCGCGCCGTGTGGCAGCCCGTCGGCGGGGGCCGTGTTGACCGCCGAGCCACAGCAGGCCCCCGATACCGGCGCCCAGTGCGTGCAGACGCTGGTCAGCATCGACTCCGGCCCCAACAAGGGCGCCAACACCTTGCTCGAGTTCAGCGGTGGCCCCGGCCAACCCAACCTCGCCGTGGACGACCACATCCGGATCAGTCGCCAGGTCGACGCTGCAGGCGCGACCAGCTACGCGTTCTACGACTTCGAGCGGACGTGGCCGCTGATCGCCCTCGCGGCGGCGTTCGCGGTCGTGATCGTCGCGGTCGCAGGCTGGCGCGGACTGCGGGCGCTGATCGGCATCGTGGTCGCGTTCGTCGTGCTGATGGTGTTCCTGCTACCCGCCCTGAGGGATGGCGCATCTGCGATTCCGGTGGCCTTGGTCGCGTCGGCGGCGATCCTCTATGCGGTGATCTACCTGGCGCACGGGGTGAGCCTGCGCACCAGCGCGGCGCTGCTCGGCACGTTGACCGCGCTCCTGCTCGCCGCGCTGTTGTCCTGGGGCGCAATCGAATTGGCCCACCTGACGGGGCTGTCCGAGGACCAGAACAACGAAGTCGCCGCATACCTCGGCAACGTGTCGATCACCGGGCTGCTGCTGGCCGGGTTCATCATCGGCTCGCTCGGCGTGCTCAACGACGTCACCGTCACGCAGGCCTCGACGGTGTTCGAGCTGGCAGAGACCGGGGCCACCCGCAGAGCCATATTCGTTGGCGCCATGCGGGTGGGCCGCGACCACATTGCCAGCACCGTCTACACGCTGGTGCTGGCCTACGCGGGTAGCGCGCTGCCACTACTGCTGCTGTTCAGCGTGGCGAACCGGTCGCTCGGCGACGTGTTGACCAGCGAGAGCGTGGCCATCGAGATCGCCCGCTCCGCGGTCGGCGGCATCGCGCTGGCGCTGTCGGTGCCGTTGACGACCGCGATCGCGGCGGTGCTCGCGACGCCGACTACCGCTGCAGCAGTTCCAGCAAGTAGGCACCGTATCCGGACTTGAGCAGGGTGTGTGCGCGGGCGGCGAGCTGATCGTCGTCGACGGAGCCGACCCGCCAGGCCACCTCCTCGGGCACTCCGATCTTGAGCCCCAGGCCCGGTCCGTAGAAGATGTTGTCGCCCAACAGAAATGCCACCTCGTCGCGTATCAGCCGACGAAGTCCTTCTCCGTGAGCTCCGTCGCGGCCAGTGCGGTGGCGAGGTCGGGGTGGCGAAACACCGATGTGATGTGGTCGCGCACCACGCGGAACGCCGCCGCCGCGGTGGTGTTGCCTGCGACCGACGTGATCTCTTGTTCGACGACGACCACCCCATTGTGTACGTACATCCGGCCCGGTTCGGCCTTGATGTCGGCTGAGCGCACCCAATCGAGCAGCGCAGCGTGGCCCTGCGCTGCCCCCTTGGCGTCTCCGACCTCGATGTCGTCGCTGGACAAGGTCATCAAGGTGTCGAAGTCCTGCTCGTTGAGCGCGTCATGCCAGGCGAGGACGGTCGCGATCTCCGAAGTGGTCATGGTCTGTGAAGGTACGCCACCTAGAACGGCGTGTGCTCCAGCCAGCTGTCCCAGACGGCGGTGTCGCCGAAAACCTCGACACCGCCGTCGGCGGTGGTCCGCCGCCGCACGATGGCCAGCAGCAGCTCCTTGGCCGGGCCGCGCAACGCAACGTCGCCCTTGCCGTGGTCATGTGACCACGCCACACCATCCACGCTGTCGCTGGTGATGGTCCACTCACCGGTGGGCCCCAGGCCGTCGTCGGTGGCGTGCAGGTGCAGCGTGCGTCCCAGCTCCAGCGGCGGTGGCTGCGATCGCGACTGGACACTGACGCGCTCGATCCACTCGCTGATCCCGTCGGCGGCCAGCTCCGGCGACAGGTCGTAGTCCAGACCCAGTGCAAGTGCGGCGTCGGCGCGGTGCACCGTGGCCTCGTGCAGGCGACGGCGGATCCACCAGCCGCACGGACGCGCGCCGATGAACGTCCACACCCGCGTCTCCGGGCCAACGCGATCGACGGCGTCGATGATCAGCTGTGCGCCGTTGTTCAACCAGTCGATCGCGGCGTCGGGATCGTCCGGTGGTTTGCCGTCACGGACATCGCGCTGGTCCAATCTCTCGGTCCTGCGATCATCGATGATCTGTGCGGCCCAACGGTTTCCGCGCCCGACATGGCGGAACAGCTCCTTGAGCGTCCAGTCGGGGCAGCTCGGCACGGGCGTTGACGGGTCTGCACTGCGGATCAGTTCCCCGAAGTCCCGGGTCTGGTCGAGCAGCGCCGCTCGGAAATCCACCCTACGAACCTACAGGCGTACGCTCCCCGCGAACGTTCCTTACCACTCGATATTTCGGCGATTTTTCAAGCGGTAAGGAACGTTCGTCGCGTGTGACGCCCGCACTACGAACCGACCGCGGTACGCGCCCTGCCGAGCGTGATCGGCAGCGATGACCATCCCCGCAGCACCCGGGTGTCGCGCCGGCTGCCGCCACCTGCCAGCCGGGCATCGGGAAAGCGTTCGAAGAACGTCCGCAGGCCGACTTCGCCTTCGGCGCGCGCCAACGCCGCGCCAAGACAGAAGTGCCTGCCACCAGAGAACGACAGATGCTTGCCCGCGTTCTCGCGCTCGATGTCGAAGCGGTGTGGATCGGGGAAGACCTTCGGGTCGCGGTTCGCCCCTGCCAGGTAGATGATGATCCCTACACCGCGGCGTACCGGGGTGCCTTCAATGTCGGTGTTCTTGGCCGCAATCCGTGCGCTGAGCTGAACTGGCGAGTCCAGCCTCAGGATCTCCTCGACCGCGGTCGGCCACAGCTCGGGTCGGGCAGCCAGCGTCTCGAGGTGTTCTGGCGTTTCGAGCAGCATCCGAATCCCGTTGCCCAGCAAGTTAACCGTGGTCTCGAAGCCGGCCGCCAGCACCAGTCCCGCTGTCGACAGCAGTTCCCTGTGCGTCAACGGACCCCCCTCGGCGCCTTCGGAGGCCAGAATGATCTGGCTCATCAGATCGTCGCCAGGGTGGCGGCGCAGTTCGTGCAGGTGGTTCGAGAGCCAGTCGCTGAAACCCTCGATGCCGGAACAGACCGTTCGGTACTGACGCCAGGTCAAGCCGATGTCGAGGCTGGGTGCGCCGAGTTCACCGAACTCCAGGATCTTGGGCCGCGCCTCGTCGGGTACTCCGAGGATGTCGCCGATCACCGTGACGGGAAGCTGCGAGCAGTAGCGGTCGACGACGTCGACGGTGCCCGCGTCATCGGCAAGACCGTCGAGAAGCGTGTTCGCGGTCTCTTGCACCCGATCGCGCAGCGCGGCCACGGCACGCGTGGTGAACACCGAGGACACCAGCTTGCGGTAGCGCGTGTGGTCGGGCGCCTCCACCGACAGCATGGACGGCGGTTGGATCGGATGAATCAGGTTGGGCTTCGTGCGGTCGGCCACCCATTGCACCGGCTTGGGCAGGTTCGTCCCCAGGCCGAAGACGCGGAAGTCGTCGGATCGCAACAGGTCGTTGGCCACCTTGTGGTCGACGGTCATGTAGACGGCACGGCACTTCACGATCGGGCCCCGCGCGCGTAGTTCCTCGGTGAACGGGACGGGATCGGCCCGCACAGCGGGATCAACGAGCAGCCGGCCCTGAGGATCGCCCCGACGGGCGAAGAACTCCGACATTTGGCGGACCACACCGTGCACGGCGAGCCAATAGATTCGTTGCCTTACTGCACCTTGCGCCATGACACTCCAACCGAATAGCGGTTCGGTAATGTAACTGGAGCTTACCGAATTATCATTCGGTATGGCAAGAAGGCGGATACCGGCCGAGCAGCGCCGGATTCGCATCCTCGACGCGGCGGTCGAGGTGTTCGCCGAACTTGGATACGACGCGGCGAAGATGCAGGACATCGCCGCGCGCGCCGGCGTCGTGCCATCGGTGCTCTACGATCACTTCGGCTCTAAACGCGAGCTGTTCATCACGGTCCTCGAGCAACATGCTGCGCGGTTGAGGGAACGCTCGCTGCGCCGCCTCGAGGGCGCGTCGGTCGAGGAACTGGTCCGCGCCAGCGTCGCGAACTACTTCGCGTTCGTCGAGGAGGACCCGTTCCTGTTCCGATTCCTGCACCGCGATCCTCCAGCCGACCCGGAGATCGCCGCGGTCTGTCAGGAGCTGGCCGACCGCGGCACCGCAGGCATCGCCGATCTCATCCGCTTCGGCGCCGCAGACGCGAAGTCGGTGAAGGGCATCTCCGTCGACGACGGGGCGTGGATCCTGGCCCGCGCGACGCAATCGGCGTGCGGAGGCGTCGCCACCTGGTGGTACGAGAACCGCGACGTGCCGCGCGACCGCGTGGTCGAACTCGTTTTCATGCTGTTGTGGCAGGGCTTCGAGGGAATGCTCAAGCAGGCTTCTGCTGATTGACGCGCTCCACGCTCCTGCCCAGGCAGTACACCCGCCAGCCCGCGTTGGTCCACCGGTCGATGTAGAGGCAATTACGGCCGTCCACAACGATTTTGGCGCGCACCGTGTCGGCAAGGTCGTCGGGATCGAGCTCGACGAACTCGCGCCATTCGGTGAGCACCAGCACCGCGTCGGCACGCTCGCAGGCCTCCATGACCGACGTCGAGTAGTTCAAGGTCGGGAACAGGCGCCTCGAGTTGTCCATCGCCTTCGGGTCGTAGACGTTGACCGTGGCACCGTTGAGTTGCAGCATGCCTGCGACGTTCAGCGCCGGCGAATCACGAACGTCGTCCGAGTCGGGCTTGAACGCCGCGCCGAGGACGGCGATGTTGGCGCCGAGCAGAGAGCCACCGCAAGCCTTGGTCGCCAGTTCGACCATGTGGGTGCGACGCCGCATGTTGATGGTGTCGACCTCGCGCAGGAAGGTCAGCGCGTGGTTGGCGCCCAGCTCGCCGGCCCGCGCCATGAACGCGCGGATGTCCTTGGGCAGGCACCCGCCGCCGAAGCCGAGGCCGGCGTTGAGGAATCGGCGCCCGATCCGCGGGTCATAGCCCAGCGCGTCGGCCAGCAGGGTGACGTCGGCGTCGACGGCCTCGCACACCTCCGAGATCGCGTTGATGAACGAGATCTTGGTGGCGAGAAAGGCGTTCGCCGACACCTTGACCAGTTCGGCGGTCTGCAGGTCGGTGACTAGGAACGGCACATCCTCGACAAGCAGTGGGGCATAGAGTTCCCGGATCGCCGCCTCGGCCCGCGACGAATCCCGTTGCACGCCAAGCACAATGCGGTCGGGGTGCAAGGTGTCGTATACGGCGTAGCCCTCGCGCAGGAATTCCGGATTCCATGCCACCTCGACGTCGACGCCCTCGGGGGCGAGCCCGCGGGCCCGTTCCGACAACTCGGCGGCCGTACCGACGGGGACCGTTGACTTGCCGACGATCACCGCGGGTCGGCGTAGCCGCGGCACCAGGCTGTCGATCACGGCGTGCACGTGGCGCAGGTCGGCGCCGTATTCGCCCTTCTTCTGTGGGGTTCCGACGCCAAGGAAGTGCACGTCGGCGAAGTCCGCTGCCTCGTCGTAGTCGGTGGTGAAGCGCAACCGGCCGGCGGCGAGGTTGTCGCTCAACATCTTTCGCAGACCAGGCTCGTAGAACGGGATGTCGCCCGACGCGAGCTTGGCGACCTTGCCTGCGTCGATGTCGACGCCGACCACGTCGTGGCCGAGTTCAGCCATCCCGGCGGCATGTGTGGCGCCGAGATAGCCCGTGCCGAAGACGGTGCATCGCATACTGCCTCTATAGGCAGCCGCGATGAGCTAACTGCTACGCGACACTTAGCGCCAAACCAACGGCAGGTAACGAGTGGTGGTCACCCGATGCCCTCAGCGACGGCAGAAGATCAGGAAGCATCCTCCGCCGCGGCCACCGTAGCCACCTGGGTAGCTACCCGGTCCTGGGTAGTCACCGTGCCCACCCGAGCCACCCTCACCCGGATACTGCGGGCCCTGCGGCGGGTCGTACGGCTCCGGGTACTGCTGCCATGGATTCGGCCGCGGGTAGTACCCGGGTGGCGGCTGGTACGGGTTGTACACCGGCGGGTTGTACACCGGAGCCGGGATATACGGGACCGGCGCCGGCGCTATTGGAGCGGGCGCGGGCGGTGCCTCCGGAGCCGGCGGCGGTGCCTCCGGTGCCGGCGCGGGCGCGGGTGCCTGCGGGGCCGGCGCCTGCTCGACAAACACCTGCCGCGGTGCCTGCTTGGGCGCGGGCGCAGGCGCTTCCTGCACGGCGACGGGCACTGGCGGCTTGATGGTCTCCGCCGGTGGAGGAGGCGGAGCGGGAGCGACGGGCTGCTGTGCTTCCTGCACAGGTGCCGGGGCGGGTGCCGCCGTGCTGGGCACGATCGCGTTCGGGCCGGGACTCGGCCGCTGATCGACCGTCGGCCGGATGCTCACAGCCAGCGAAATGACCAGTGCCACAACACCAACCACGAAGATCGACGTCAACGCGCTACCGACGAGCAGGAACGGCTTGCGACCCTCCTCGGCAGCAATCGGCTCGATGTCGGTCTGCGCCCCGTAATTGTCGCTTCCGACCGGCGCCAACTGCGTGTCCGCAGCGGCGAGTGCCGCATACGCATTGCCCGCTGTGGTGCCGTCGGGATCCTGCGAGTAGGCCAGTCCGACGGTGGTGGCCTCGAAAGCAGGCGCGTTGGCCGAGGCCAGCGCGGCGCCACGGGCCAGCGCGATTTCGGGTTCGTCGGGCGCACTGACGGGCAGACTGACGAGGTTCTCCAGGTGCGCCTTCACCGAGCTGACGTCGACGCCGGAGCCGACGACGAAGATGCCCTGCGGCGGCGAGTCCTGGGCGTCGACGGCCGCGGCCATCTCGGAGAGAACGCCCATTGCGTCGTCGCTGTGCAGCGAGCGGCTCAGCACCTTCACGACGGAACCGTCGTCCGTCTGCACCACCGACAACGTCGCGGTGTCCCGATCGATGAACAACAGTGCGGTGGTGGCGTATCCCACCGCGCGGCCGACGGCCTGAGCAAGCGCGCCCGCGGCATGCCCGTCGGACACGAGCATCACGCCCTCGATGCCACGGGACGCGATGGCGTCGCGCAAAGTGGAAGCCTCCGCGTGGTCACTCCACGTGACGCCGATCGACTTCAAATGATGGCCGCCCGCAGCGGCGCTCTCCTTGGTGCCAAGGATGGCTTCGACGACCTGTTCGGCCGCTTTCGAAGACGTTGCTGAACCATCATTGGCGGTGACATCGAAGGCATCGTGGTCGACGATCGAACCGTCGGCCTTATCGCCCTCGACCAGCACCATGCGGACCGTCGTAGGTGTCATAGACACACCTAGTACGATGTCCACTAGACCCCTCCAAGTGTTTGCTACGCTATCTAGATTTCCGTTGAGTACTCATCCCGCACGAGCCGACAACTAGATACTTCATCGGCGCTGCCAGCTGGTGCGTTACATCCAACGACGTTTGCTGGTGGCGGTGAAGCTCTGGCCGGACCGCGACGGCACGGGAACTCGCCGGCGCCGCTTTTAAACCCTACTCGGGTCAACCGCGAGCCGCCCTGCGCAGTTCAAGGTTCGGCCTTCTCGGGCCGCGGGGCAGCCGACGGCTACCTGCTCAGGACTTGATGAAGTTCTGATACGAGCGCGACGGCGTCGGGCCGCGCTGGCCCTGGTACTTGGACCCGGCCTGCGCGCTGCCGTAGGGGTGCTCCGCAGGGCTGGTCAGCCGCAGCAGGCACAGCTGGCCGATCTTCATCCCGGGCCACAGCGTGATCGGCAGGTTGGCGACATTGGACAGTTCGAGGGTGATGTGGCCTGAGAAGCCCGGGTCGATGAAGCCCGCGGTGGAGTGGGTCAACAGACCGAGCCGGCCGAGCGATGACTTGCCCTCGAGCCTGCCTGCGAGATCGTCGGGCAGCGTGCACAGCTCCAGCGTCGAGCCGAGGACGAACTCACCGGGATGCAGCACGAACGGCTCGCCCGGGTCCGGTTGCACGAGGCTGGTGAGCTCGTCCTGCTGGACGGACGGGTCGATGTGGGTGTAGCGGGTGTTGTTGAAGACGCGGAACAAGTTGTCGAGGCGGACGTCGACGCTCGACGGCTGCACCAGGCTCGGATCGTAGGGATCGATGCCCAGCCGCTCAGCGGCGATTTCGGCACGGATGTCGCGATCGGAGAGCAGCACGCGACGAGCGTAGCCGCTGAGGTGTTAGCCTTCGTGGTCAAACCGGCCGATGTAGTTCAATGGCAGAACATCAGCTTCCCAAGCTGAATACGCGGGTTCGATTCCCGTCATCGGCTCCACTGTGACCAGCGGAAACGGTTTTCGAACTGTTCGAAAACAGCCCTCGGTGTCACGACGGTGTCACAACTCTCGGACAACTCGATTCAGAGTGTCACTGGCAGCCTTCAAAGCAGTGTGCTGCGAGTGCGCGTAAAGACGCATTGTCAGACTCGCGTCCTTGTGCCCGATCCACGCCGCGATCACTGCGACGGGAATCCCCTGCAGATGCATCAGAGTCGCGCAAGTGTGGCGAGCGGCGTGCAGTTTGATCCGGCACCTCGGGATCGTCACGCCAGATCGGGTCGATGCTCGCGAAGAAGGGCTTGGCGGCACCGTTGACGGCGAACATGTCGCGCTTGCCGCCCGGTGGGGTGGCGATGAACGTCACGCGCTTGCCCACCCCGCACATCAGCGTGCCGTCGGGCACCGTGAACGGCCAGAGACCATCGGTCCAGGTGGCCTGGGAGATGTAGCCCCTCGGCCTGTTCGGCTCGGCGGAAGCAGCTGGCGCTCCGACGATTCCGACTGCGAAGGCGCCGACGAGGGCGCCGACGATCAGCTTCTTCATGTGTGTGTCCTTAGAGGTACAGGCTCGGGATGGTGGGAGCGGTCCACACCGACGGGCACAGCGTGCTGGCGGCGGTATTGACCCACAACGCAGCACCACTGCTCTGCCCTAATCGATGAAGACGATCAAGCCGACGCCGTAAGAATTCAGACCCACGCAACGCTTCGCTTCGTACCAGAAGGTTGTGGTCGTTGGGGTGCATTGCATCGCGTACGACTGGTGGGTGACCGGGCTGTATGCCGTGACGATGGTTCCGGGCTGGCTATACCAAGCCCAGCGGACGTTGTCGGCAAAAGCGCAGCTTGTATCGGCGGTGGAAACTCCACTCTCGCCTGAGGGGCAGATGTCGAAGTTTTCGGCGCTGGCCGATCCGGCCCCCAGCAGGGTGCCGACAGTGAGAGCTGCGCCGAGACCGGCGGCAGCGAGGATCTTCTTCATAGTTCGGGATTTCTTTTCGTTTGTTTTGTTTGCCGAGTGTTCGGTTGGCCCCTCGGTCAGCTCAATTCGCCAGCGCCTCGATGGCGAACCTGGCCATATGCCCGTCACGACGCCTGCCTGCCCAGAGGCCGCGACGATCACCCCGGCCTACTTGCGGTAGGACCGGGGTGAGCCTTGTCGTGCCCCACGCGGGGGTGGCCGTTACCGCCCGCCAAGGCGGTTAGTCGACCGGAGGGACTAGCAGTTACTGGTGACGCTGGCGCCTTGGGCCGAAACGATCGACGCTCCGCACACGGCCACCACGGTCCGGCTGCTGGCCCCGTCGGTGGACTGTGCATTGCTGCCGACGGAGAACAGGCGATTGTCGTCACCGGAGGCGGACCCGGACACACCCAAGGAAGAGGCAACGATATTGCGATCTCCGTCGACGACATGGGCGCCGCTCAGCGGAGACGCAATGACGAGGTTGTTGTTTCCGCCGTAGACGTTGGCGCCGAGCAAGGGGCCGGGGCCGGAATCAGCAGCGAGAGCGACGTTGCCCTTGCCGGTGCCGTTGGCGTTGGCCCGTGAGGGACCGAATGTGCTGACCGCCACCGACACGTTGCCCTTGGTGGACGACGCCTGAGCGCCGGTCGCCGACTGGTCACCGATGCCGACGGCGGGGTTGCCGTCGACCGAGACCGAGACACCGGGAGCAGCCGAAGCCGTTCCGGCGCCGAACAGGCTCGCGGCCACGCCTGCGGCGAGGACCGAACCCGTGATTATTGTGTGCATCTTCTTCATGTGGATTTTTCTTTCGTTTGGTGTTCCACTTCCGCTGAGACTCGTTGGGCCTCAGTTACTTTGGGGTGGTCGTGTGACACGATCCCCTTGAGCAGCTCGCTGGCCGCTACGGTTGCGGCGCCTGTCCGGCCCGGATTGAGTGCCGACGTCGTTGTCCCAGTCGCACTTCTGAAAGTCGATGGCAGCGGGTACGCCATACGGCCATATCTGGTCGGGAGTGCGGCTGCTGTGCCCTCGCGGGGGCGGCCTTGGCGATCTTCCTCATGCACACGAACGGTGTGACGTCGCACGCCGCCGGAGGTGACGAGGCGCGGCGGTCCCGGCGGATCAGCACCGAACGCCGCCACCGCAGCACGGCGTGAAGTGGCCGGGCCAGAACGCGGTACTCCAGGTGGCGCAAGTGGCCCCCAGTTGGGCCTCACGCATCTCGTCGCGCGCCATCAGCCGATCCCGAAGTAGTTCTCGATGATGTAGCGATGCCGTGGACACCCCAGCAGGAGCGCGTCTCGCATCTGGGTGCCCGTCATCTGCGAGTTCATGCTCAGCGTCGCCACGACGTTCGTCACGCCGACCAGGTTCGGCTGGGCGTTGAGCCTCTGGCAGGCCCAGCGCAGGTCCGGCTGGGCCTGGGCCGAAGCGGCGCTCACCAGCGCCACAGCGGCCAGCAGACCGGCAGCAATGATCTTCTTCATTGGGTTCTCCTTGGTGCCCAGGCTCTTTGGCGTGGGCTATGTCATAGCCGTAAGGCCGAGGTGGGTGCGGCCAGGCCCAGTGCGATCGAGATGGCGACGAGGGCGCCGACGATCAGGCGCTTATCAGGACACCGCCGCAATGCAGCCGTCGATGACGTCGTCGTAGTCGTAGGCATCCGGGACGGTGAGGCTGCCACGGCACGCTGCGCGCGGACTCATTCCCGCCTTGACGAACGACTTGGCGGTCTGGGAGTTCTCGTAGCCGAGATGCCAGGAGTCGCTGTGGCTGCCACCGTCGCTGATACCGGCGATGATGGCCAGGGCTGCTATGCAGCCCCCGATCGCCAGCGCGACCTTCTTGCCGGTGCTCAGACCCTTCAGGCGTTCCAGCGGGGTGAACGACTGCTGCTGCGGGGACGGATACGGGTTGTTCATGATTTCTTTCTCTTGGTGGTAGTTCGGGATTTCTTTCGTTTGCTTTGTTTGCCGAGTGTCCGGTTGGCCCTTTGGTCAGCCCAATATCTCAGCGCCTCGAAGCGAACCTGGCCATATGTCCGTCAAGACGCCTGCCTGCCCAGGCGCCCGAACGGCTCGGTGTCACGAGCTTGGTGAACCGCCACGATGGGCGCGTCGGCGTGGTTGTCCTGGTGTGTTTGGCGCGCGTCGTCGTGGTCGGCGGCGTAAATCGTGCGCACGACGTGTGCGCCTCCGAGCCTCGGTGTCTCAGGACGAGTACTCCGGGCACAGATCGTGCACGGCGATCTCGGTGAAGCGCGCCGCGTCGTCGCGGGCCATGTGCAGGCGGAAGGAGATGCGGTCGACCACCTGGCTGGCCAGCCAGCCGCTGTCGTAGTCCACACAGGCCATCAGCCCGTCTCCGGCCAGCGCGATGTCGCTGGCGTTGGAGAACCCGGCGCGGTGCGCGTCGCGGGTGAACTTGTCGGCGGGGATCTCGGCCTGCGCGGGAGCTGCGCCCAGCAAGGCACCGGCCGCCAGCGCGGCGGCGATCAGCGCTGCTGATTTGATTCCCATCGCGTTCCTCATTCCCAGTTGTCTCCCCAGCACTTCAGGTTTGCCTCTCTGGGGGCATCGACGCTGGTGTCGCACCCGTTGATCTGGCGGCTGATGGGTTTCGCGTAGCACAGCCCGTCCGAGGGGTGGTACTCGTAGTTGTACGGACACTGCGGCGCGGCGTTCGCCGTTCCGACGCCCACCGGCACCGCGAACAGGGCTAGTGCGACCGCTCCGGCGGCCAGGCCGCCGATGATCATTTTCTTCATCACCGCGCCGCCTCGGCTTCCTCGCTGGCGTCTCGGTAGGCGGCGAGCAGTTCCTGGGAGAACGCTCCCCGGTCGGCCACGTCGTAGCCGTTGTCGCGCGCCCAGGTGCGAATCGCCACCCGCTGCTCGCGGGGGAAGTCAAATGCCGAGTTGCCCTGTTTGCTCTCACTGGCTGGCTTCTTTTTGTGCTGGCCCCTGGTCACCCGCCGCCCCGCCGACACAAACGGCTCCAGCGCCGCCCGCAGGCTCAACAGGTTCTGCGGGCACAGGTCGATCTCGTAGAAGTCGGAACCGAGACTGAACCGCTGCGTAACGATGCCGTCACCTTCGGTGCCGTCGATGTCATCAACGATGATGACCTTCTTAGCCATGTTGTTCGTCTTCCTCGTCTTCCTAGTGCCGGTAATACTCGACGGCTATGGGGCATGCCCTCCAACCGCCCGAACGGCTCGATGTGACGTCGCCGCCGAATGTGAGCAGGCGGGATCGTCTTATTGGTGGACCGCCACGAGCGGCTCGTCGGCGTAGTTTGCCTGGTGTGTTTGGCGCGCGTCGTCGTGGTCGGCGGCGTAAACCGTGCGCACCATGTGTCCGCCACCCAAGCCTTCGCTGATGACGATGAAAACGTCGTGCATGTCAAGCCTCCTGTGCGCGCGGCAACCAAGGTCGCGCCCGCGCGGTAACAAAAATGGGATCGGCACAGGGGTTCTCCCCTGTGTCGTTTGTGCACTGCGATGGTAGGAAATAAACGGCAATTATGTCAATCACAGGGAAACAGTTTCCACAGTGATTCGCCTCACAGTTCATAACCGAGACGGCACACCTGTGGGCGCGGATTTGCGCCGATCGCCTCTCACCCCCCACCGGTTTGTCGCACATCGCCATCGGCTGATGGCACACTGAAGCCCAACAATCAGCGGAGACGGGAAGCGGCCATGGCGACGGTGTACGTGCTCACGGCGGGCAGCGGCGACAGCTACCGCATCGAACGGGTCTACCTCGACAGCGACCAGGCGTACGGGTTCGCCCAGGACTACAACGGCATTGCCCCGGTTGAGCCGGTTCAGGTGGAGGAATGGCTGGACGGTGCCCCGCCGTCCGTCTACGACGGCCCGTACTGGCGAGCGGAGTGGTGGGCGCGGATGCCGGTCGCCAAGCGGCGCAGTGCGCTGCGGCACACCGACGAGGGGGAACGGTTCGATGACTTCGCCATCCGCCAGGAATGGTGGACCGGCGACGCGCTGCCCGAGGCCACGGTGGTGCGCCGAGAACTGACCGGCGTGCCGAAGGTGGAGGTGGTCGGACGGTCCAAGGAGAAGGTGGAGGAGATCTTCTGGGACGCGGTCACCCAGGCCCGCGCCGAGCTGGCCGGGGTCCCGAGGAAATAACTTCCGCTATCTCTGCGGCGGATGGAAAGAAACGGGCATGACGACTCGACATTGCCGCCCTTATCCGTCATGATGACTGCATGGACCCACACGCCCTGGAACGGCTCGGCCACCACGTCGTGAGTCGGCGCGTCGCGCTCGGCTACCGCAACCGCACCGATCTGGCCAATAGCCTGGCGTTCACCGTGCGCACACTGGCCGACATCGAACACGGCGTGCGCAATGCCAGCCCCGGCACCTACGCCATGCTGGAGAACAAGCTGGCCTGGGCGCCGGGCAGCATCGACACCATCCTGGCGGGCGGGGAACCCCAAGAACTCGTGGTCAAGCAGCGCCGCACCGCCCACAGCCCGCTAGCCCACACCGCCACCGACGCCCCCTCCCGCGCCTCCACCGAGGAGTTGCTGCTGGAGCTACGGCGCCGCATCGTCGCCCCCCGGAACAGGCGCCACGACACCTGGGACGACTGGCACGGCCTTGACCCGCACGGCGACTGGGCCGAGGAGGGCTAACAGACATGGATCGACGAATGGCCCTTCTGGTCGGGTCGCTGATCTTTGCGGTCACGTGCGCGCCGCTACCGTTGGCGGCTGCCGACGACACCGACACACAGTTCATCGGCGAGGTGTCGTTCTTCCTGAAGGGCACGTACCTGGACCCGCCAACGGTCGAAGCCCTCATAGCCGACGCCAACAAAGTCTGCGCGATGTCCGATGCCGGATTCTCCGAGGAGGCGAGGGAGTTCATCAACAGCAAGTGGAACCCGTCGGACTCCTTCGGTTTCATGGCGGCTGCCACTGGGGCTTACTGCCCCGAACACCTCAACGAGTGGCAGGGCCTCTGAGCGCCCAAGCCCGATGCCGTTGACAACCACCGCCACAGCCGACTTCCGCAGCGTCGTGCTGCCCGGCTTTCGGTGGCCCGGCGCGTCATTTTCGATCGCACGCACGTCGCGCCGATTAGCGTTACTTCGGGCTGACACATCTCGACCATGGGACTGCCTGATGATTAGATGGATTGCGGCGATACGACAGTGGCGGCGCGGACTTCTCGGGGCCGCAGCTATGGCGCTGTTTATTTCGTCATCCGGGTGTGGCAGCGGTTCGACGTCATCGGAATCATCGGCCCCGGCGACACCGGGCACAACAAGCGCCGAAGCAGCCCAGGACATAGATGGCGGCATCGCCCAGAGGCTTGATGCCGCCATCGACCAGGCGATGACTGCGGCCTCGATCCCCGGCGCGATCATCGGTTTGTGGGGTCCCGAGGGTCGCTACGTCCGGGCAGTCGGAGTCGCAGACAAGGCCACAAGCGCGCCCATGAAGGCCGATTTTTACAGCCGGATCGGCAGCATGACAAAGACGTTCACCGTGACCGCGATACTGCAGCTCGCCGAGCAGGGCAAGCTCGGCCTCGACGATCCGATCGGCAAGTACATCGACGGTGTCCCCCAGGGCGACAAGATCACGCTGCGACAGCTGGCGCGGATGCGAAGCGGACTGGAGAACTACGCCAAGACGCCGGGATTCCAACAGGCACTCGTCGCCGACCCGTACCGCAACTTCACGCCGCAGGAATTGCTGGGCTACGCGTTCGCCGCGCCCATGCCGTTTCCGCCTGGCGAAGCCTTCGAGTACTCCAACACCAACACCGTTCTGTTGGGGCTTGTAGTTGAAAAGGTCAGCAAGCAATCACTGCCGGACTACATCAAGGATCATATCCTGACCCCGCTGGGCCTGGACCACACGAGTTTTCCCACCACAAACGCCTTCCTAGAGCCGCACGCGCAGGGCTATACCAACACGACTACCGACGACGCGGAGACCACAGCAACGGACTGGAACCCGTCGTGGGGATGGGCGGCAGGCGCGATGATCTCAACGTTGGATGACATGCACATCTGGGCACCCGCGCTGGCGACCGGCAAGTTGCTCAGCCCGGCGATGCAGGCACAACGGCTGCAGACGCTGAGCCTTCCCGGCCAGCCGCCGGGAGACGGATACGGGCTGGGGATCTTCAATCTCGGCGGATGGATCGGACACAACGGCAGCGTGCCCGGCTATGAGGCGGTCGCGGTGTACCTGCCCGAGAAGCAAATGACGCTGGTGATCCTCATCAACACCGATATCCACTACGAGGGCAGCGAGCCGAGCGCGACCCTGGCGACCGCGATTACCAAGGCCATCACCCCCGAGCACGTTTACACGGTCGCCTGAGGCGACGGAACCGGTGTGACGTCCACCGACAACACCCCGAGCCGTTGATGACGAGATGGGGCGCCAGCGCACAGCGGCCACAGTCACAATCGCCGGGGCGGGCGGCCAGCTGGGCCAGGTAACGCTCGACGCCGCCGTAGGTGAAGCGCTGGCAGGTCTGTTCGGCGAGGTTGAAGACGTGGCAGGCCACCAGCTCGACGGCCTCGATCACGCGCACGGCGTGGACTGTGGGCCGCCTATGCCGAGGTGGTCGAGAATCACGTTTGTGCCGACGGCAAGTGTAAAACGGATTAGCCGTGACACGGGGTGCGCACGCATCGGTGACCTGCCGCAACGATCGTAAAGGGGCGATACATGATCGAATACAACCTCGATACCGAGCATTCCATCCTGCACGTGCAACCAAAGTCGGCGATCGAGCAGGACGACTTTGTGAAACTGGCGAAGGCGGTCGACCCGCACATCGAGGCAACCGGCGGTCTGGCCGGTCTCATCATCGAAACCCCGTCGTTCCCAGGATGGAAGAGTTTTGGGGCCATGGTCAACCAGTTTCGCTTCGTTCGCGATCATCACAAGCGCATCAAGAGAATCGGAGTCGTAACGGACTCCCACCTGGGAGATGTTGCCGAGCATTTCACGTCTCACTTTGTGTCAGCGGAGATCAAGCATTTCCCCGCTGGGCAGATCGAGGCAGCAAGACAATGGATCATGAACGGCTCATGATGCGGTGACGCAGAGCGCTAGCGCAGCGCGACGACAAAGACTGCGCCGACCCGTATGAGACGGTCCTGGACGCCCCGAACCGTCTTCCCAAGCTGAATACGCGGGTTCGATTCCCGTCATCGGCTCCACGTTGAACTGGGCGGACGCTGTTCGAACAGTTCAATTAGCGGGCCTCGGTGTCACGGGTTGCCACAAGTCGATTTAAACTCTCCCCCGCCATCCGCAGGGCATCGTCCTGTGAGTGCGCGTAACGCCGCATGGTCAGGCTGGCATCCTCATGTCCGATCCACGCCGCGATTACCGCGACGGGTACCCCTTGGAGGTGCATCAGCGTCGCGCAGGTATGTCGGGCGGCGTGCAGCTTGATGTGCCGGACTCCCGCCGCCTTCACCGTGTCACGCCAGTAGCGGGACAACACCGCGGGTGAGTAGGGCTCGCCGACCTCGTTGGACACCACATGGGCGCCGAGCCGTAGGCCGAGCCGAGAGATAACCTTTCGCCGGCCTGGCGGGCCTTCGCGGCCTTCAGCACTGACACCAGCCGATCAGGCAACGGCAGCGTCCGTCGAGACGATGCCGACTTCGGGTCGTTCTCGACGGATCGGCCGCCAGCCGACACCCGGTTATTGGCAATGGACAACGTCTTGGTATCCAGCGCGCAGTCGGACCAGCGAAGGCCCGCGATCTCCCCACGACGCAAACCCGTCAGCGCCAACTCCCAGGTATGGCCCAGCCGATCGTCAGCGATCGCGGACAGCAACAACCGCACCTCAGCCTCGGTGTAGGTGTCGAGATCCTTGTGTGTCGCGGCGACCCGGTTCACCCGGTCGGCCACATTCCGCCCCACCAGTCCGAAGCATCAAAATCGGCCGCCGGCGCCTCGTGTCGGAGTCTGCCCTCGTGGAGTTCATACAGAAGCTCGACGCCGGCGGCGCAGCTTGAGCCAGCCCCACATCAGTCAGTTCGACCGGGACGCCATCGACTACAGGCCCTTGGTCGACGACGACCGCACAGCAGATATGACAACGGCCCTCGCGTATTCCGGCGTTGGAGCGCCGGGCGAGAGCGGCACGTTTCTGGGCGACCGATCAAGGCCCGCACCCGCGAGCACTACCACTCCATCCTCGACGATCACCTGCTGCCGACGTTCGGGCACCGCCAGCTCGGCGCGATCAAACCCAAGGACGTCCGCGACTGGTACGCCGAGACACTGGTCGACGGGCCGACGATGCGGTCGCACGCCTACAGCCTGTTGCGGACCATCTTCGCGTCGGTCCCCGAGCTCGGTTTGCTCACCGCCGCGATGCCTGAAAGGCTAAGACTCATGGTCACATTGGCCAGTTGGTGTGCGCTGCGGCTCGGTGAAACCGTCGAACTGCGAAGGGGTGAAATCGATTTGAGCGCCGAGGTGATCCGCATCCGGCGCGCAGCCGTCCGCACCAAAGGCAGCTACAGCATCACCACACCCAAGAGTGACGCGGGCATGCGTGACGTGGCGATTCCCCCGCGCGTCCTCCCGCTCATCGAGGCACACCTCGCGAAACATGTTGGAAATGACTGTGATTCGCTGGTGTTCCCGGCCGATGGCGGTGGTCATCTGCAGCCGTCGACGCTGTGCCGGTACTGGTACGAGGCCAGGGCGCAGGCGGGGCGGAAAGACCTGCGCTGGCACGACCTGCGACATTCGGGTGCGGTGCTGGCCGCGGCGACCGGCGCGAGCCTCGCCGAACTGATGCAGCGCCTCGGCCATTCGACGCCCCAGGCGGCAATGCGTTACCAGCATGTCGCCAGCGGTCGTCCCGCCGAAGTCGCGGCGCTGCTAAGCAAGTTGGCCGAGGGCGGGCAGACCCCCACGCATTGTTGCCAGCATCGGTAAAAAGCTAACTGCCCCAACGGGATTGCGACACTTGGCGAATTCGCTGACACGCCGAACTATTGCCCGAAAACTCTGGTAGGCACATCCCCATGGGATACGAAAAGATCCGTTCGGACCGTGCCAATGGACGCGCCGGACATGAGCATCGCCGACGCCGCGGACTATTTGGGGGTGACGGAGCGCACCGTGCGCAAGGGTGATTTCCGTCTCAGTCGTACAGTTTTACGTACGTTTGAGACAATCGTTATCAATCCCGAACCGCTCATGCAGCAGTTCATCGACCTGAGATGACGACGGTAACGAGCCGCCAGCATCCCGGATAGTTCGTGGTACGGCGATAATCCGCAGCTCGGAGTCGATGGTGTCGCGGTCCCGCACGCGTTCAAGCGTAGAACCGTCGGGGAGTGCATCCGTGCACCGCGATGCGTGGATCTCCTGGCGGGTGGACCCGGATACCGCCGGCAACACGACCTTGATCACGGTGGTGGGGAACGGCCGGTTCGCTCGTGTAGCGCCGATCAGTCCGGCGGCCGCTCCACCTGTGGCCGGGGATCGGGCAGAGACACCGACCTCTCGGGCACGAGGAGCCAGCCCGAGGACGTCTCCAGCAAGCGCCGGAGCACGGCCTCGGGCCCGTCGACGAGAAGCATGTGTGGCGACTCGTCCAGGATCGAGACGTCCTGGTGGCTCCGGACCTGCTCGACGAAGCTCGCCGGCGTCGGCCCGGAGCCCGTGTAGCGCAGGATGAACCGTCCCATCATCACCCTTCACGAGGGAAGGCCGTGGCCCTCGAACTCCGGCTTGAATCCGAGGTCCCGCACGCTCGCAAAGAGCGCCTGAGCGATGGCGTCCGAGCGTTCCTGGTTGCGCGTCTGCTTGCGAATGTCGGGCAACCGGCCCAGGATCCGCGCTGCGAAGCCGGTGACGGCGGGGCACGCCATCGACGTCCCGCTCTCGACGCCATAGCCGCCGGGGACGGTGGAGATGATGCCGACGCCGGGGCCGGTCAGGTCGATGGCCCGTCCAACGTTGGAGAAGGCCGCGATGAAGTTCTTCTTGTCCTTGCCGAACGGTCCCGCGACGTCTCCGCTCTCGCTCGTGCCGGTCGGAAACGTGCCCTTGCGACCGAGCGCCGAGACGGCGACCGAGCGCTCGTCGGCAGCGGGGAAGCTGACCGGTCCGCGGTCCTGGTTGCCGGCGGCCACGATCACGAGCACGCCGGCGCTACGGGCGGCGGCGATGGCGTCCCGGATCACCGAATCGGGAGTCGCCGGATTCTCCGCATCGGTTAGCATCTCCAGACTTATGTTGATGAGATCGCAGCCGTCGGCCACAGCCCGGTCGATCGCCTTCGCGACGTCGAAGTTGGTGCCTCCCGGACTCTTCCCGCCTTTCTTTCCGAACACGCGGTAGCTGCGTAGCGAGACGCCGGGCGCGATGCCGAGGCGCCCCTTCGGCGCGCTGCCGCGGGCGGCGATGATGCCGGCCACGTGGGTGCCGTGGTGCTCGCCGTTGTCCCCGAAATCGCCGGGATCCTCCCCCTTGATCACGTTGAACCCGCCGCTGAGGCGAAGATCGGGATGGCCGGTATCGACGCCGGTGTCCACCACGCCGACCGTGACGCCGTCGCCATCCTGGAGCGTCGAGGCGCCCGCGAAGAACCGGACGCCGTCGACCAGCGTCACGTCGAGGGGCTTCAGGCTCAGCGTCGATCCGTTGCTCACCGTCACGCGTTTGCTGAGCAGACTCCAGAACCCGGCCTCGGGATAAACGTACAGCCGCTCGAGTTTCTTGCTGGACCCCCCGAGGGCGAGGGCGACCTCGCCGTTCTTCTTCGTTGTGCCCTCGACGCCTGCTCGGGCCGCGAAGTTGGTGTACGCCAGCACGTCGGCGCCGGCCACCGGGCTGCCGTCCTTCGCGGACACGACGCGAACGGTGAGCTTGGTGCCCGCCGCCGCGGCCAGCGCCCTCGGCGCGACCGCCAGCGTCGGGCGCGCGGCCAGGGCCGGCCGGTAGAACACCACGGGCACGACGCGCAGGCCGGGCTGCGCCGCGCGCAGCGCCATGATCGCCTCGGGCGTGCCATCGATCAGCTTCATCCCGTCCTCGTGGATGGAGTCGACGACCTGCACCGACGCCCCCGCGGGCGTTCTGGGGCTCACCATCCTAATGGCGCTGGCTGCCGCGTGAGCCCGCAGGAAGGAGTTAGCGATCGCGGAATTCGGACCCGTGGCGCGTGTTCCAACCGCGGGCATCAGCACGTACTGGCCGACCTGTCCTGTGGCTATGGTCTCCTCCTCGTGGGATCGTAGACCGAGGCGCCGTGCGAAGGACGCTAAACCCGTCAGAGGCAGCCGATCTCCCGGGGGCAGCTCAATTACTTGGTGCTGCCGTTGCCGGTTGGGCTGCACTTGGTGCCGGCCGCCTGGATATGGCGGACGCCGCCTGCTGGCAAACTGCCCCACCCATCGCCTGCCTGACCGATTGGCATATATTGGGCATGCGATCCGCGAAGCCGAGCTAGATACAGCATCTGACCTGTACAAAGACTGGTGCGCGATAACCAGTGGATGCGTTGAAGTCGCGCGAAAGACGCCTCCCTAAACGCGTGGCCGAGACGACAGTTTGCGCGCTGCCCGGTGTCACGAGAGTGTCACAACTCCCGGCCGGGCCCGGCGGAACCGGCACCGGGACCGGCACGTTCGGCAAGGGCGGGCGCGGTGGCCACGGCGGTCCGGCTGCCAGCGTCGGCAACACCGGCGACGGCGGCGGCGGTGGCAACGGCGGCTCGCCCGGCGGGTCGGGTGGCAAGGGCGGCTTCGGCAGCACGAGCAAAGGCGCTTCCGGCACCGACGGGTAGCCCCCGACCGCGAGATTGAAGGCCACGACTAGCCCGTAACCGGGATAGTTGAACGGCCGGTCTTCGATGGGGTTCGCCGTGTCAGCGAAATCACTTGTAGTGAAACGGGTTTCAGTAGGTGATTCAGCGTGATTTCCGTTGCTTTGCAGTCGATTTCGCCCGACGATCTGCTTTCCGCGCGGGTCGAGGCGTGGCACAGGACGCGCGTAGTTGATTGCCTAGTTCGGCGCGACCTGCACGTCGGCCCACAGGTTGTCGCGCGGAATCGAGGTTACCCACTCGGTGGCCGCCTCGACATTGCCTACCCCGCAGCGCCGTTCGCTCGCGAGGGCGCGGTTGCCGCGGTACAGAGTGGTCGTCACGCAGGCGCCCTGATCGCCGCAGCCGCCGCTCCCGACGCCGTACGACCTCAGCGGCGCGGGGTGCATGACCGCTCCCCCCGAGTTCGTGCAGCCTTCGGCCGCGGCCGAGCCGACCGACCCCAGGACGGTCACGCCCGTCATGAGTCCGGCGGAGAGCACAAGCGCACCTGCAGCGGCCACCAATTGTTTACGAGTTTCCATCGATTCCCCCTATTGAGGCTGAGCGGTGTGGCAAACCGCATTCGATCTGGCTGACCACAGCTTCGCCGAGGTGAGGCGTGTGGACACGCGTAGTGGAGTACCTGAATCGAGCCTGGTGGCTACCTGAATCGGCGCCACGAAACCCCGCTGACCGCCGGCCCTCAAACGCTGCGCGATGTGACATCGGTCGCACCTGATGTAGCTGAGCGAATCACTCGCGTCATCTGCGGCTGTCCGACGAGATCCGAAATGCACAGCACCTCAACACATTACGGCTCCGTGTAGCGCGTTCGGGCGAGGCTTGAGTGCCGGTGCGGCCGCATCTCACGTGAGCGCCGACGACCGGTCGCAAAAGAGACGGTTGTGCGAGGGGAATAAAACGAGCCGCCGATGAAGTTTCGGGGACACGTGCCCGCCTCACCCCCGTTGACCCAGAGCCCGGACGCAGCGCGGCGTCGAATAGATCTGACCGACATAGACAGGCGACGCTGATGCGCCAAGGCCCGCTCGCCGGTCGTTACCCGGCGGTGGCCGCGATGGTCACCTTCGCCCTCATCCCGTATCTGGCGCTGTCCGCGGCGCTCGACCCGCTGGTCCCGATCATCTCCGAGCAGCTGAACATGAGCGCTCAGACGATGAGCCTGAGTTCGGGTCTGGGGAACGCGGCCTATGCCGTCGGTACGGTGCTCGCGGTCCAGTTCGCCCAGCACCTTCCGCAGCGCAGGATGCTGCTCGGCTACGCGGTGCTGCTCGTCGCCGGGTCGGTGCTCGCCGCGGCGGCGCAGAACGCGGGCATGTACATCGGCGGACACGTACTGCAGGGCCTGGCGACCAGCATGATGCTGATCGCCGCCGCACCGCCGTTGACGATCGGCTATCCCAAAGCGAAGCTCCGCCACACCGCCGTGATCATGAACATGTGTGTGTTCGGCGCGGTCGCCATCGGCCCGTTCGTCGGCGGTGTGCAGGCCGAGGCGCACGCGTGGCGACCGCTGTTCTGGATCGTCGCCGCGATCGCGCTCGTGGCTTTGGTGCTGGCCGCGTTGACGTTCGACGACGCCCCGCCGGCAGATCTCAACGCCCCGCGTGACCTGCCGGCAATCGCACTGGCGGCGGTCGGCTGCGCGGCGGCGTTCATCGGGGCCGCACAACTGACCAGTCACGGATTCAGCGACCCCGCCGTGAGCGTGCCGATGCTGGGCGGTCTGGCGCTGATCGTGGCGCTGATCGTCTACCAGTTCAGGGCGCGGCGTCCACTGCTGACGATCCGCACCGTGCTGACCAGCTCGATCCCGGTCGCCGGTGTCGGGGTCGCCCTGTTCGCCGCCGCGGCCTCGGTGGCGGCGACAGCCCTCACCGCCAACGTGTTGCTGCAGACCTACAGCCCGGTCCGCGTCGGGCTGCTCTACTTGCCCGAACTCGGCGGTGCCATCGTCATGGCGGTGGTGTTCGGGATCGTCATCACCCGACGCGCCATGCACTACCTCCCACTTGTCGGCATGGCGCTGCTCGCGGCGGGAATCGTGGTGTTCCGCATCGCTATTCCGTCCAGCCAGCCACTTGTCCTGCTCGGCTCGGCACTGACGGGCCTGGCGCTCGGCGCGACGGTGGCACCAGCACTGTTCGTCGCGGGCTTCTCGCTGCAGTCGAACAGCCTGCAGCGCGTGTTCGCGATCATCGAACTCTTGCGCGCGGTCGCCGCGTTCATGGTTGCACCCGTCCTCGCCCATTTCGCCGCGACGGCGGCGACGGATCTCACGGCAGGCACCGGCGATGCCCTGTGGATCGGCTTCGGCCTCGCGCTCGGCGGTGCCGCGTTCGGTGTGGCCGTCTACGCGTTGAGCGGAGCCCGACCGCAAGCGCCCGACCTGGACAGGTTCCTCGACGGTGAGTCCCCCGCCTGGTACTCGCCGCCGCTGCTCGGCCGAATCCGGTCGGACCTGCCGTCCCCGCCCGTCGCGGCCGAAATCGCGTCAAGCCGACCAGCTTTGAATCACCGTGACATCCCCGCCGCTGTCGGGCCCGTGCTGTTCGCCTATGACGGATCCGAACTCGCCTCGCACGCGATCGCACAGGCCGGGGTGCAGCTGTCGCCTCAACGAGACGCGCTGGTCGTCTGTGTATGGCAGCCGGTCGATGTCGGGTTCACACCGACGAGCAGCAGACACTTTGACGCCGATCAGGCCACCGAGGTACGCCGAGCCGCCGAACAGACCGCCGCCCACGGGGCATCGCTGGCATGCGATGCCGGATTCCTGGCGCGCAGCATCGCCGTCGAAGCCGCGCCGACCTGGAAGGGCATCGTCGAGGCCGCCGTCGAACACGGCGCAAGCCTGATCGTGCTCGGCCCGCACCGCCGCAGCGGACTGCTGGGGCACCTACAGGGCAGCGTCGCGGCCGCGGTCGTCGCACACTGCGACACTCCTGTCCTCATCGTCCCCGAGCAGGCTGCCAACGGTCTCAGTTCGTCGGTCGACCTACGAACAGCCACGCCGGCGACCGCCAGCTGAGCTGGCGCTGATGCGTCACATCACCCGCAGACACAGCCCGAGGGGGGCCTCAAGTCCTCCCGAAGAGGTCGATGTCTACCGGGTCACCCGTAGCTCTCTCAGGCACCGCGTCTGCCGCGGTCGGCAATACGAGCTCAATGCTCGACACCTCGATCGCACCGACTGACGTCAGGTTTTCGTACTGCGTGGCCGAGCCGACCACTTGCAGGGTGATCGAGTCGTCGGGCGACATCGTGTATGCCACGTCCTCTAGCGGGACCGTCACCGTGTGTCTCTGTCCGTCGAGCGTGACGGGTATCGGCGTGACGGTGTTGCCGACCACCAGCCCGGTTTTGTCGTCGACCAGCTGCGCGTAAACGTGCCGGCTGGTGCCGACGCCCGAATAGGTCATCGTCAGCGTTGGCGCGCCGACGATCTGAGTCGTTGTCGCGGGCGCCTGCACCGTGACGTCAAGCGCATAGAGCGCCTTGGCGGCCGAGGTCAACGAGAACGGGAAGGGAGCGAGCAGCTGCGGACCGGAGCCGCCGACGATGGGCACGATCGCCAGGTTGCCACCGGTGCCCGACGCGACCACAGGCACACCGTAGAACGCCTGGTCCGACGGGAGGAAGTCGGAGAAATAGTACTGCCCGTTCTGATCGATCCATTCGAAGGTCGGACCGGTCCACACCGACTGGTCGTTCTTCACATAGCGGTCGAGCCACGCCAACGTGTTCTTCTGGATGACAGTACCGTCGTCGCTGGTGCTCAAGCAGGCGCCATGGCCGCCGCAGTACCAGATCATCTTCACGGGAATGCCGTTGGCGGCCAGCGTTTGTGCGGTGGTGCTGGCCTCGTCGAGTGTGAAGATGGTGTCGACAGTCCCCTGGATCAGCAGAGTCGGTGCGGTGATGTTGCCGACGTCGGGTGTGCTGACGGCGAGCAGGTCCTGCTGAGCCATTCGAAGAGTGCCTGCCAGGACGCCGAAGATCAGAGAGTAGAACTGCGGATCCAGCTTGCCACCACTCAGTAGCGTGAGTGGAACGATGAACGACACAGAGCTTTTGAACGCCTGGTTCTTATAGACTGAGCTGTTCAACGAGTTCCATGCGAGCGCTGGCACGATGGCGTCCACGCGGTGGTCCATTCCGGCCGTGACCAACTGGATTTCGCCGCCGTAGGAGCCGCCGATCATGCCGATGCGGGGATCTCCGGCGCTGTCGAGTTCGGCACTAGGCTGCTGGGCGACCCAGTCGATGATGGCAGAGACATCGCGACCCTCGTACTGGGGGGAGTCGAAATGCGAAGTGCCGCCAGAGGAGAACTCGCCGCGCGGATCCCATGTGACCACGTTGTAGCCGTGCTGGCGCAGCGGGGCGACGCCAGATGTGGGGTTCCAGTTGGAGTTCGGATCGATGTTTCCGGGGCGACCAAAGCCGGGACCGTAAAAAATGGTGGGCACCGTGTCGCCTGTCTCCAACCCGGATGCCGGGAAGAAGTTCGTGCTGATCGGAGTGCCGTCGAACGAGATGACCTTAACTGTGAAGGCGATTGGTATGTCGTTCGGATTGACCGCAGCGAGATCGACAACGACCGACTGGACCACGGCTTCACCAATGGCTGGTGCTAATACCCTATTCACAACGGGTGCTTCGTGCAGCCGCACGAGCAGGGCTGGCATGACGGATCCCACTACGGGTAGTCGCTCCAGCGAAGCGTCGAAGGGCGTCGTTTCCGACACCAGCACGCTGAAGTGTTCCGTACCTTGGGAATTCACCGTCGTGGCGTAGGGCAGGACACTGAAGCTGCCACTGGCCGGATTGAGAAGAACTTTCCCGCCGTCGCTCGGCTGACTCGCAACGGTGTAGGTCAGCGGTAGCCCCTTGGAGTCGACTCCATCGACGCTGCCGGTGACGACCCCATCGGTCAGTTCTACCGTGGTGGTAACGGTGATGGGTTTACTGGAATGCGCGAAACTGAGTTCGCGGCGCGCTCCCGCCAGCCGCGGCCCCGTATTTCGTTGCTCGACCCTATGTTTCGGTCTGCGCCCGAGGTCCCTAGCCGGACGGGACAACGCGGTTGGAGTGGACAACACCGAACGGGACATCGAACTGCCCGCTGGCCGTGGCACGTTCGACCGTGTCAGCGCACGGTTGCGAGGTCGCGCTTGCGAAACCGACACTGCATCCGCGACGTCACGGGACTGATGAGATACCGGACCAGCGTCAGAGTTTGAGTTGGACGACGACGGTGCGGACTCCGGCCCGTCGGAGGCCGACGCGATCCCGGAACCGGTGAAGAGCGCTGCGCCGAAGCCGAGGACCACCGCGAGTCCTCCCACATGTAGGGAAAAAGTCGAAGACCCCACCGCTTCCTCTTGAGGCATGGCACACGCTGTCCCGGAGTCTATGGGCAAATACCGCCCCACACGCCAGAATTGCGCCCAACCTGATGACCTTCGCCTTGCGACGGCAAGGACTCTTGCCAACTGTCCCACGTGTCGGCACCCACGCGCTCAGCGCTAAAGCGTCAACACATGATGACGCGCTACGGAGACGATGTGCTTCCGTAGACCCGCGCGATGTCCGGCGAGTCCAACCACCTCGAGTAGGTCGGCGACTGCGGCCAGCCGTCCGGCGAATCCTGCCACTCCTCCTGACGCCCCCACGGCAGGATGTCGATGAGCGCGAACGAGTGGCTGAGCTGTTCGGTGCCACGGCCATTGGTGTGCCAGGTGCGGTAGACGGTGTCGCCGTCGCGCAGGAACACGTTGACCCCGAAGCCGGCACCGGGTGGCGCGTCCACATCGGCGCCGAACGAGCTCTTCGACGACGAGTACCACTCCATCTTGTTGCCGACCTTCTCGCGGTAGGCAAGCGCCTCTTCGATCGGTCCGTTCGTGACGATCACGAACCGCGCGTCGTAGTTGTCCAGGAAATCCAGCCGGGTGAACTGCGACGTGAAGCCAGTGCAGCCGCCGCACTGCCACTCGGCGCCGTCCTCCCACATGTGGTTGTAGACGATCAGCTGCGAACGGCCCTTGAACACATCCACCAATCGGACCGGCCCGTCCTCGCCGATGAGCGTGTAGTCGGGCATCTCGACCATCGGGAGCCGACGACGTTGCGCGGCGATGGCGTCCAACTCGCGCGTCGCGGCCTTCTCCCGGCGGCGTAGCTCGTCAAGCTCCTTGCGCCAGGTCTGCTGGTCCACCACCGGCGGTTTCGCCATGAGGCTCTCCTCTCCATCGCTCTCCTCTGTATAGACAGGACGGGCGCGCGAAACTCATCATTTCGGGAAGGATCTGAGCGATGACGGGACTGCTGGACAACAAGGTTGTCATCGTTGCGGGGCTTGGCGGCATCGGTAATGGCCTGGCCAGGCGCTATGCCGATGAGGGCGGGCGGCTCGTGATCGGCGACCTCGACGCCGAGTTGGCGTCGCGCGTCGCCGCCGACCTCGATCCGTCTGGTGAGCGCGTGCGCGGTGTGCCGCTCGATGGCGCCGACGAGGACTCCGTAGTCTCGATCGTCAAGCTCGCCGTTGAGACGTTCGGCCGCCTGGACGGGATGCACGTGAACTTCACCAACGCCGCCGACGCGTATCTGACGGGCGGTGTCGTCGAACTGCCGCTCGAGGCGTTCGACGAAGTCATGCGCGTCAACACCCGCGGGTTCGTCATCTGCGCCAAGCACGCGATTCCCGCGATGATCGACAGCGGCGGCGGATCGATCGTGTTCACTGCGTCGATCGACGCCTACAACGGCGCAGGCACCCGTGTGTCCTACGCGATGAGCAAGTCAGCTGAGCTGGCGCTGATGCGTCACATCGCGCGCAGGTATGGCCCGCAGGGCATCCGCGCCAATGCCATTGCGCCAGGGCTGATCTGGCACTACAAGTTCGACGAACAGTGGATGCCCGAAGGGATTGTCGAGCAGACCCGCGCACGGCAGATGATCAAGTCGCGGTTCGGCAAGCCCGACGACGTCGCCGCCCTCGGTGCCCTGCTGCTCTCCGACGACGGCAGCTTCATCACGGCCCAGACGATCAGCGTCGACGGCGGAGTGACGTTCCGACCCTGACGTCAGAGCGTGGGAACCATACCACCGTCGATCGTGACGCCTGCGCCCATCATGTTGGCGAAGCGATCGCTGGCCAGCATCATCACCAGGTCCGCGACTTCGTCGGGTCTGGTGAACCGGCCGGTTATCGAGTTCGATGCGAACTCCTGGGTGACCTCGTCGGGGGACTTCCCGCTTGCGTCACCCAGCACGCTCGCAACCCCGTCGCGACCGGCCCAGAAGTCGGTGGCGACCGGACCGGGATCGACCGTGTTGACGCGAATGTTCTGCGGCCCGAACTCTTTTGACAGCGCCTTGGCAAGATTGTTGAACGCGGCCTTCGCCGCGCTGTAGTCCGTGACCATCGGAAGCGGCAGCCGGCCATTGATCGATCCGACGTTGACGATCACCCCGCCACCGTTGGCGACCATGACCGGTATGGCCGCCCGGATCGCCCGCACGCCTGCCATGAAATCGAGGTTCAGCGTGTGCTGCCACATGTCGTCGGTGATCGCGAGGAAGCCGTCGAGCCGAGGTGTGGCGACACCGACGTTGTTGACCAAGATGTCGAGCCGGTCGCTGGCGGCGGCTATCAGTCGGGCCGGACCGTCGGGCTCGGCCAGGTCGACGGTGACCGCTTCGACGGCTCCACCGTCAACCAGCTCGGCAAGTTCCGCCGTGACCGATCGCGACCCGGCGACCACTCGGGCGCCTTCCTCAACGAATCTGCGGGTGACCGCCAAGCCGATGCCTTTACTCGCGCCGGTCACCACCGCGAGCTTGCCGCCCAGACCCAGTTCCATGCCCACTCCCGTCGCAAGTTCGACCCAAAGATACGCTCGACGGGTCTGGCGTGCGCGCGTCTTCGAAGACGCGATCAGGTTCGGCGTGATCAGCAACGCTCCTGTCAGGAGCGCACTTTCGTTGCTATCCGGGTCGGCCACCAGAACCAGCGGCCCAGCAACGCGACAATCGACGGCAGGACGAAGCTACGCACGACGAGCGTGTCGATAAGCAGGCCACGCCGACCGTCACACCGATCTGGGCCACGCTGAGCACGGTGCTGGCGGTGAGGGCGAACATGGTGATACCGAAGACGATTCCGGCGGTGGTGACCACCCCTCCGGTAGCGGCGAACGCGCGGATGATGCCGGCGCCCAGGCCGGCGCGGGCCTCTTCGCGAATTTGCATGGCCAACAACAGATTGTAGTCGGCCCCGACAGCCACGAGCGCCGCGCGGGCGACCTTGGTGGCCCCTCTGTGCACCAGGTCAGTCTGCAGCTCGGCACTGGAAGTCTGTTCAGAGAGCCACATCTCGCGAGAGCCTGGCCGCATGGCCAGCCATTCGATCACCGGCTAGGTCGGCACCCGGCGGTCGAGATCGCCACCGGCGTCCTTGCCAAGCGCAGGGCCGCCCTCGACATCGCGCACGTCATCCATGATTTGGAAGGCGAGGGCGAGCTGGTCGGCGTAACGCATCAAGGCGCGCAGCCCGTCGTCGTCGACGCCAACCACGGCGGCACCGATGGTGCATCGGGCCGCAAGACGGAACCGTCACAGATATCGTCGTGCACGAGCGATGCCTCGTGGAACATCTCCATCGCGCAGGCCAGGTCGACGGCATCGGGCAGCGTCACGGCGGGCGAGGGCAGCAAGTCGGCGCATGCCAGCACCAGGCCGGCCCGGACGCGTTTACCGGGCGCGGCGAGGATATGGCGGTAGATGGCGTCGAAAGTTCCACCCTTGACAAGGATTTCGTGCAGCCGACGCAACGGGCACACCATCAGTACTCCGCGCCGTACTCGACTTGATCGCCATCGACTCGCTACATCCTGAGGCCGCCACCTCGGAATATCGAGCGGATCGACAACGCCCCCAACGCAATACACAGCTTTTCTCAAAGCAAACTCCACTAAGACTCTCAAGCTCCGTGACCGTGACTCCCCGTAGCTGCGTCATTGCTGGACTGGCTGGCAGCCCCGAGGGGCGGACGGCCGCAATCTCACCGAAGTGGTGCGGCGACGATCGGTGGCGACGATACTGCTCGGGGAGGGGGCCTATGCAGCGATCGATTTGTTCATGGTTGTTCGGGGGGCTGGTGACGGCGGCGCTCGTTGTCGGCGTTGCACCATCGCCGGTGCAGGTCGCGTATCGACTCACAGCGACCTACGCAGTCAAAGGGACTCAGATCATCGGCCTGAACATCACCAGCGACGCAGCGATCGAAGCGCAGGCCGTCCATTTCATCGACGCGGTGTACGGGTCCGCACCGGTGCCGGTGACGGCGGTGCAGTACCCCGCGAGTATTCCGCTGTTCTCACCCGGCATTCTTGTCCCGGGAGTCGATGAGTCCATCGCCACCGGAGTGAATCATCTGCAGGCCGATTCAGCGGCCGACCCGGCACCGGTGGTCTTCGGATACTCACAGGGCGCCGCGGTGGTCAGCGAGTACAAGCGGGCCTTCAACGCCGAGTACGCCGACGCGGGGCCGGACTCGACGGTTCCCCGCCCCACATTCGTAATGATCGGCAACATCGAGCGGCCCAACGGGGGCTTCTACGAACGGTTCGTCGGACTGCACGTGCCGGTCTTCGACCTGACGACTCTCGGGGCGACACCCACGCACACCGCCCGCGCGGCCACAGGGCAGGTCACGACGTACGACATCTCCGGGCAGTACGACCCGGTATCAGACTTCCCCGCCTATCCGCTGGACGTGCTCGCCGACCTCAACGCGGTGATGGGGTTCTTCTACGTACACCTCAACTACTCGCAGCTCGACATGTCCACCGCGGTGCTGCAAGCACAGGTCGGCGATACCGACTACTACATGATCCCCAGCGAGCGGTTGCCACTTCTGTTGCCATTGAAGGCGATCGGTGTTCCCGACCCCATTCTCGCCGCGCTCGACGCTCCGCTCCGAGTCCTCGTCGAAGCCGGTTACAACCGGACCGTCAGTCCCGGCCTGCCCACCACGGCCAAACTGCTGCCCGAGACAAATCCCGTCACCCTGTCGAGGAACTTCCTGGCGGCGATCCCGACCGGCATCGACGATGCGCTGCAAGAGACGGGGCGGGGCCGTCCTTTCCACACCACGCCCGCCGGTCCCTACGGAGTGGGCGGTCCGCCGGTGACCGTCACAACATCTACAACGCGGACCGTCCAGGCGGTTGCGGTTTCAGATGTTGATCAGTCGGGAGCAAAGCCGAAGAATGACCAGCACCGGGGCACTAGAAGAGAACTGTCGAATCCAAAGCATCAGTCAAGTGAAAAGCGCAGTCGGGCAACACCATCGACACAACACGGACATCACAAGAATCCGGGCACAGCCAGCACTGCGGCAGCTCCGACCGGGGCCTGACGCCCGCCGAGGCCGAACGCGATTTATGGCCGCCGTCGGCCGCCACAACACAATGTGCTCATCCGGCGCGGTTGCGCGGACCGGCCGCCGGATCTCGTCGACAGCGGACGTTTCGAGACATCTACCGGCTGTGGGCGCTAATCACGGGTGCGAGTGATGACATCGGGGCGGGGCCGCCCAGGTGGTTTCATCGACACCGCGCTCAGCGGTAGTAGATCTCCCCGCCGGTGGGGTATCCGCCGCCGGTCGTCGTGACGTGGACGTGGTCGAAGTGGCCATACCCACCGCGTTGGGCGCCGTTTGGCGTGTAATAGACGCCGCGCCAGATCGCGTCTTGGATTCCGAACCGCTTTGCATTGTTCAGCACGTACGCGACGATCTGGTTGCCCAGCGCGATGCCTGCGTCGCTGCTGGGATTGGGGATCATCACATCGAGCGCCAAACCGTCCGGATGCCACCTCAGCGCATCTGGTCGAACACCGCCGATCTCGTGAATCTCGGGGAACACTGCGCTGATATTTCGCGCGGTCAAAATGGTTCTCACCTGCAGACCCCGCTCCGGAGCAACACCGGCAGGTAGCGCGCGATCGACGACGCGCCATCTCGAGGCGGCCGAAACCATTTGGGCAGGAACGGGACTCGTGCTTCCCCGACCAGCCGACGGCGCCGGCGAGGGTGCGATCGGCGCCGCTGCCACGAGCTCCACGCAGCACGGCGGCACCGGGGCAGGGGCCGGAGCAACGTTGGGAGTTGCCGGCTTCGACTCAGGTTCGGCGGCGAACCGTTGGACATCCGCGCCGACGGCGAAGAACACGGCGGCCGGGGCGATGACCGCAGCCAGGGCTACCGACGGCTTCCGCCGCTCCCTGGCTAATGAGTGCCGGCCCACAGACAGCAGACTACGAGGAAACGGGCGCAAATGTCACGAAGTTGTCACGACGGGGTCACAGAACGGCTATCGGGCGTGACAGGCCGTAGCCAAGCCGTCGATGCATTTCCGCAGGTCAGCGGGCGGTGGGACGCGCACAGACGCCCGCTAGCACATCAAATCGACGTGTTAGCGATCACGACCTACGCCTAGGTCACGGAAGCGGTACTGGAGCCCCGCCCTGGGACTCCTGGAGTCCGATGCACTCGCCGGTGTTGGCTCCGGTGCAGGGAATGCCATCGACTTCAGGAAGGGCTGGGTTGCCCGGGATGGCTGATGGTGTGTCGGGCGCCTCGCCCACGACGCAGGACCCGCTCACGGGCTCCATGACGAAGCCGATCGGGCACTCTGCGAGCGGAGTCGCAGGACTCGAAGCCGTCACGACGACGGCGCCGACCGCCGGAGCTGCTGCAACCATGAGAGCGAATCCGCCGAGAAGGATCGCTCGCCGCGATGGAATATGAAAGGTCATCGTCGGCACTCCTTTCTGGAGCATTTACGAATTCCGAGCTGACCTGGATATCGACACCATTAATTTACTCAGTCGAAATTAACTGTATACGTCGCTGCACCTGGCTGCTACCAAAATGGCTGGTTGGCCAATTCAGTCGCGGGTAAGCTTCTGGTGCTGCCGACAGCAAACTTTGGTGGGCGCGATGAGCGATACTTCAGATCCCCGCAAGCACGAACTGACCATCGAGCTGCGCGATGTGGTCCGTGAGTACAAGGTCGGCGGACAGTCGGTGCGCGCACTCGACGGGATCAGCCTGCGCCTCACCGGTGGGCAGTTCGTGTCGGTGGTCGGCCCGTCGGGAGCCGGCAAGAGCACGTTGTTGCATCTGCTCGGCGCATTGGACTCCCCCGACTCCGGCTCGATCACCTTCGACGGCGAGGAGATCGGCCGCCTCACCGATGGGCAGCAGTCCGAGTTTCGCCATCACCGCGTCGGATTCATCTTCCAGTTCTTCAACCTGTTGCCGACCCTGTCGGCGTGGGAGAACGTGGCGGTCCCGAAGCTCCTCGACGGCGTCCGGCTTGGCAAGGTGAAACCGGATGCGGTTCGACTCCTGGACAGGGTCGGACTTAGCAACCGGACGCAGCATCGCCCCTCCGAACTGTCCGGCGGTCAAATGCAACGGGTCGCGGTCGCGCGGGCGCTGATGATGGACCCACCGCTGATCCTGGCCGACGAACCCACCGGGAATCTCGACACCGCAACGGGCGCTTCGATCTTGGCGCTCCTCTCCGAGGTGGCGCATGAGGAGGGGCGCCGCCGGCTGGTGGTGATGGTCACGCACAATCCGGATGCCGCGGCTGCGACGGATCGGGTGATCACGCTGCAGGACGGACGGCTCGGGTCCGACGAGATGTCGGTGGTGCCGGGGTGAGACCCGGTTCGACGATCACTGCCGCGGCGAGCCGGCTGCGCCTGTTCAGCCTGCGCGAGCTCACTGTCCACCGCAGGCGCACGATCGCCTCGATCGCCGTAATGGCGGTGTCCGCAATGTATCTGGTCGCGGTGTTCGGCATCTTCGGGTCGATCACCGGATCGGTGAACCGGTTGGCCGATGGGGTCGCAGGCGTCGCAGCACTCGAGGTGTCGGGCATCACCGACGCGGGATTTCCCGAGGCGATCACGGCGGATGTCGCCGCGGTTCCCGGCGTCGCGGCCGCGGCGCCGATGATTCGGATGTCTGCGCAGACGCCGTCAGGACCGGTCCTGTTGTTCGGAGCGGACGCGAGCAGCGCCGAGTTGGGCGGCGCCCTGAAAGACGCTGTCGCGCGGCCGGTGGAACAGTTGTCACAGACGCCGGACGGCGTCCAGGTCGGGCCCGCCGTCGGCCACGGCAAGGGTGACAAATTCCAGCTCGGCTCTGGCGAGGTCACGGTCACCGACGTACTGCGGGGCAAGCAGCTCACCGACCTCAACGGCGGACAGTATGTCCTTGCCCCACTTGCGTTGGCGCAGAACGTCACCGGCCGACAAGGCCAGCTCGACTCGATCCTGATCACCACGAAAGCGGGCGCTGACCGTGCCGCGGTGCGCGCCGCGGTCGCGGACGCCGTGAGCGGACGGGCGATCGTCGCGCCCCCAAGCATGCGGGCGGCCCGGGCAGGCGACGGGGTCAAGATGATGAACTATATGGCCCTGATGGGCGCGGTGGTCGCGCTGGTGGTCGGTGCGTTCCTGATCTACACCACGATGACGATGGCGATCACCCAGCGCAGGCCGGTCATCTCGATGCTGCGCGCAATCGGCGGCCGACGCACCACGATTGTTCGCGACATGCTCGCCGAGGCAGCCATTCTCGGCGTGATCGGCGGAGCCATCGGCTCGGGCATCGGAATACTCCTGGGCCGTATCGCGATTGGTCGACTGCCTCCTGTGTTGACCCAGGGGCTCGAAGCTCGTGTCGAGTACTGGCTGCCCACCTATGCGATACCGGCGGCCCTCGCAACGACGGTGCTCACCAGCGTGGTGGCCTCGGCGATGGCGGCACGCCAGGTGTACAAGGTTTCACCGATCGAGGCGCTGGCGCCCGTCGGGGTTTCAGCGGCCGACCGCGTGCCCCGGTGGCTGCGGATCGCGACAGGGGTCGGCGCCGTCGGGGTGTTCGCAGTGTCGATCCTGATCGTCCTCGGTCGAACCGGCACCATCGCCATCGCCGCCATGTCTGCGCTGTTCTGCGCCGAGATCGCGCTCGGCTTCGCGCTCGCCGGGCCGATCGTCAAGGCCACCGCGGCAACCGCCCGGGTGTTCGGATCGGTCGGGGCACTCGCGGCCGCTACCATCGAGCGTTCGCCGCGGCGGGTCTGGGCCACCGTGATGACGGTCCTTATCGCGGTTGTCACCACCGTCGTGATCACCGGCACGAACGCCGACATGATCCGGTCGGCGCGCGGCATCTTCGCCTCGGTGGCAGATGTCGATGTTTGGGTCAGTGCCGACTCCCCCGACAGGTATCCCACTAATGCTCTGCCGCAGGATCTTTCGAAGAGGGTCGACACAGTCCCTGGCGTAGCCGACATCACCGAGGGCGCATATGCATTCGCTGACGTCGGCGGCACGCGGGTGATGCTCGACGGGTTCTCGCCAGGAACCGCCGACGCGCTTTACCGCGCGGTCGACGAACGGACACGCAACGACGTACTCGCGGGCCGTGGCGTGGTGCTCACGCGGAACTTGGGCAAGACCCTCGACGTCCGGGTGGGCGACCAACTGCGCCTGCAAACGCCACACGGTCCGCATCAGGTGACCGTGCTCGCCCTGGTTCCTTACTTCTCGACGGTCATCGGCACCATCGGTATGGATCTCGGTCAGATGCGGGCGTGGTTCGACCGCCCGGCAGCGACCACACTCCAAATCGCCGCCGCCCCAGGCGTGGACCCGAAACGCCTACTCCAGGACGTCCGCCGCGTGGTGCCCGCCCCGATTTTCGTGTACGACGGCGGCACGGCGTTAGCAGGCCTGGAGGCGCCGCTGCGGCAGAGCATGTTCATCGCCAACGCCGTGTGGATCATCGTGGTGTTGGTTGCCACCGTCGCACTTCTCAACACGCTGACCCTCTCCGTGCTCGAACGGCGCCGCGAGATCGGTGTGCTGCGGGCGATGGGGTCAAGCCGTCGGCACACGCTACAGATGGTGCTGGCCGAAGCGGTGGGCATCGGTGTCGTCGGCGGCGTCCTTGGGCTTCTGTTCGGCCTGACCGACCAATGGCTCTACAGCCTCGTCAGCGCCGACATCATGAACTTCGACGTCGATTTCCGGCCGAGCCCAATGGCACTCGTCTTCACCGTGGGCGCGATCACGATCAGCCTGCTCGGCTCGCTACCACCCGCGCGACGGGCGGCGCGGCAGAACATCATCGAAGCCATCAGCGTCGAATAACGAGCCTCAGAAGCCCAATCGAACGAGAAGGGTGAACAGTGGGGCCAAGGGATCCGTGACAGGAATGGCGACCGAGAAATTCACGTTTTGACTCGTGAACGTGTCCACGGTATGCCCGGCAACCCCGATGCTCGCGGCCCCGAGCCCCAAGTTGTCCTCCGGGTCAGTGCCAGAAGTCAACACATTCGTGAAGAACGGAGTGGAGATGACCATCGCAACATAGTGATCGTCATCAGGGTCGGCGGCTGAAATCAGCGTGAGCTTGCCGATGTGGTGCGTTGAACTGATGAAGCCCGGGTCTTCGACTGCTGACGTGCTCACGGTGGCAGCCGGCTGGCTGACCGTCGGCGACGGCTCGAATTCGCGGCGCGCGAAGGCGAGCAGTGCGAACGCTGCGGGATTCGGCACCGGCGCGACGGGCGCGCCGTTGGCAGACGGAGCAGGGGTCAGAGCAGCTTTCCTGGTCGATACGTTCAGACGGCTCTCACGCAGCGTCGGCAGGGCAGCGGCGGCATTGATCACGACCGGCTTCGGGTTGACCTTCGCCAGCACGGAGTTCGACCGTGGGCCGGAGGTCAGCCCATCTCGTTTCCGCGCATCGTTCCCGGACTTACCCGTGCTCGCCGGCGTCCCATCACGGCGACGGTGACGGGGGGCGTCGTTCGTTGCCGACGACGGACCCTTCTTGGCCGACGGCGTATGGGATGACTGCGACGATTCGCCAGACGACGAACCCTTACCGGAATCGCCTGGCGCGGCCAACGCCACTGCCGGCGTATTGACGACCGCCAGCCCTACGCCCAGCGAGACCGCCAGGCCCCACATGCAACCGATGCGCTTCGCATTTTCCATGGGTGGTTCCCTTCGCTCACCCGCGCCGCGTCAACGGGGCGGTGGTGATCGTTGAGCAGTCCCTATAGAGTTCACGGCTGGCCCCGTCCCGGGGTTCAAATCTTCACGACATTGGCGAATCCCTGCAGATGAGGCGTGCACGGGGGCGGCACAAGGGTTCGTCGGATGCTGCGTAGTCCCGCGGTATCGAATCCGGCCGCAGCGATGGCGTCGACGGTTCGGCGGTTCGGGTGGCAGCCGGAAGACAGCCAAGCCCACGGCTTGGCGATCAGGTCCTGGAACCGGCCCATCATGCCTTCCCCACGAACGTGCTCGAGGACGACCAATCTGCCTCCGGGTGCCAACACCCGCCAGATCTCGCCGAGGGCAGTGCCCACATCATCGACCGAGCACAACACCAGCCCGACGTGTACCGAGTCGAAACTGTTGTCCGGGAACGGAAGCGACTCCGCAAAGCCTTCGACGACGTCGATCGCAATCCCGCGACGGCTGGCGAGTGTCGAAGTCATCCGCCGGAACGCCACCTCCGGCTCCACCGCGACAACGGTCGTCACCGCGGGCGGCAGATACGACAAGTCGTTTCCCGGGCCGATGCCTATCATCAGCAGCCGGCCGACCGCATTACTCATCGCCTCTTGGCGATACCGGTTATAGAACAGCTTGCCGAAAATCGGCGTGCCTAATCGGTACACATACGGAAATAGCGGATTGCGGCGCGCTATGTTTTGCCCAGATCTAATCGGAATGGCGGATATTCGTCCCGCATCAACGAAACATACACCGCCACCCGGTACCGCCACCGGACCATTCCCATCAGGAGGTCGAACATCCCCCGATGGTTCGTTCCGGTGCACAACAACCACACCGCGTTGATGACACACAGCACCTGCAGCAGCGGCTCCATCGCCCAGCAGAGGATGATCTGGGGGAAGGCGAGCAGCCACCACTTGACCAACACTGCCCAGTTCGTCAGGTGTTCGGGATACTCCACCTCGAGGTCGCCCGGATAGTCGGGCCGGGGCGCGAGTGTGAAGGGCGGGTACTTGTCGGTGGTGTTCATCGGGAACCGGTAATTCATCACTCGCCATGACCAGCGCAACACTCCGACGTTGAAATCGAAGATCGGGCGCGGATACCTGCCGGTGAACAAGATGGCAACGCCCGCAACGAATGTCAGCAGCGGGTACACCAGGTAGAGGCCGATCAATATCGGGTAGTGCGGCGCGGCCAGCACGCACCACTTGACGAGCCAGAGCCAGCGCGAGGGCGCGTCGATGCCACCCCGCACCCGCACGGGTTCATCCGTCATGAGCTCGTCGTGGCCGCGAGGTCCCGGTTGACCTCTTCGGATATCCGACGGTGACTCACCGAACTCAGAAATGCCGTCAATGCCCATGTCATGTACCGGTCCGGGATCACCGCTGCTGGCCTCAGCACGGATTCACTGTGGGACACCTGCAGCGAGGTCACCCGCGACACCGCCGAGACACTGCGTCGCCGGGTCTTCTCATACCAGCGCAATGCTTTCGACAGATCACCGTTCGTTTTCCCCGAGTCCGAGAGCGCCTTGCACAACACCATGGTGTCGAGCAGCGCCTGGTTGGTCCCCTGCGCAAGGGTCGGCGGCATCGTGTGTGCGGCGTCGCCGAGCAACGTGAGCGGGCCTTGACCCGGCCCGGGTATCGGATGCCGAAAATGCGGGTATGGCGAGTCGGCGAGGTCGTCGTCGGTCAGCATTGCGAGTACTCCGTCGACCGCGTCGCACCATCCCGTGAAGTGCTCGCGGATCACGTCGATCGGGCGTTCGGGTCTGATGAAGCCGTCCGACCACGGCAGGTCGAACCACCACTGCACATCGGTGCCTCCGGCCGGCCACAGGCCGAGGTTTCCGTGCTCACCGATGGCGAGGAGCGCGACGTGCTTGTCGGCGACGTACGGAAGCGTCGCCAGTCCCTGCCAACTGCACCAGCCCGTCGGCTCCGCGTCACGGGCTCCGACGACGTCACGAATCTTCGAATGCAGGCCGTCAGCACCGATCAGCAGATCCCCCTCGACCACGCTCCCGTTCGCGAACTCGACCCGCACCCCGTCGGGCGTACTGGCCACTTTTGCCGCTCGGCGGTCGTATTGGATGTGGTCGGTCGGAAAGCCGGCCAACAGTCGTTCAAGCAGCACGCGACGCGGGACCATGCGGACGGACGCCCCCAGCCGGTCCACGATCGCGGTCAGGTCCAAGGCGACGAGCGGGCGTCCAGCGGACGTCACGACCCGCACGGTGGACAGAAGCTGACCGGCTCCGTCCATATCGACGCCCAGCTGCTCCAGAACTGTTGCGCCGTTGGGCCAGATGGTGACGGCTCCGCCACCGGCCCGTGCATCCGGCCGCTGTTCGAAGACGGTGACGTGGTGTCCGTCCCGCAACAATCCCCTGGCAACGGAGATGCCGCCCACGCCTGCGCCGACAACCAGGATCCGCAGCGGCATGCTTCGGAACGGGCTCCCCAGGCCTTTCCACCCCACGCCAGAAAGGCTACGACGAATCAGGCCGGTCAGAACAGGCGCCAGCCGGCTCTGGCACCATAGCGCCGTGTTCGGCGGGGACTCATGATGCGACTGCGACCGGCCGTGCTTGACCCGCTGATCGTCGCAGTGTTGGGCGCAGCAGTGAGTCTGGGCGGAGCGGGCCGCCCCTCGTTCTGGTACGACGAGGCCGCGACCATTTCGGCCTCATACAGCCGATCGCTTGGTCAGTTGTGGCGGCTGCTCGGCAACGTCGACGCCGTCCACGGCGTGTACTACCTGCTCATGCACGGCTGGTTTCAGATCTTCCCGCCCACGGAGTTCTGGTCCCGCGCGCCGAGCGGTCTTGCGGTCGGGGGCGCGGCGGCAGGCGTAGTGGTGTTAGGCAAGCAATTCTCGTCTCGCACCGTCGCGGTGAGTTCCGGGATCCTCTGCGCGATCCTGCCGCGGGCGACGTGGGCAGGCATCGAGGCTCGGCCGTACGCCTTGTCGATGATGGCCGCCGTATGGCTGACGGTGCTGCTCGTTCACACCACGCGCCGTAAAACCGCTTGGGTCTGGCTGGCCTATGGGATCGCCCTCGTGTCGTCGATTCTGCTCGACCTCTATCTCGTGCTGATGTTGTTGGCGCACGCCGCTTTCCTCTGTATCTGCGTGCGCAGTCGAACGGTCCTGACACGGTTCGCCATCGCATCGGTTCTAGCGGTAGCTGCCGTGACGCCATTCGTACGGGAAGCCATCGGCCAAGCGCATCAGATCATCTGGATCGCACCGATCGGGCGCCGGACGATCGAAGATGTGGCGGTTCAGCAGTATTTCGAGAGAAGCCCGCCGTTCGCCATCGTGTCGGCACTGGTCGTAGCGGCGGCTATTGTCTTGTGGCTCTGCACATCCGCCCGACTGGTCCAGGGAGATCGACAGCTCCTGACCGTGGCGATCGCATGGCTTGTGATACCGACCGCGGTGATCCTCGTCTGGTCGGCGTGGGTTCACCCGATCTACACGCCTCGCTACTTGTGCTTCACCGCACCGGCGGTGGCGCTGATCTTGGGCGTCTGCATCGGCGCATTGGCCGCCAAGCCATGGGTCGCCCCGGCCATCGTGAGCGTATTCGCTCTCGCTGCCGCCCCGAATTATGTTGTGGCGCAACGTGGTCCGTACGCGAAATACGGAATGGACTACAGCCAAGTGGCCGATCTGGTCACCGCCAAGGCCGCCCCCGGTGACTGTCTGCTGGTGAACGACACCGTGACGTTCATGCCCGCCCCCATGCGCCCCTTGCTGGCGGCGCGCCCCGACGCATACACGAAACTGATCGATCTCAGCCTGTGGCAGCGCGCGACCGACCGCAACGACATCTTTGACACCAACCTCATCCCGGAGGTCATCGCCGGGCCCTTGAGCGGCTGCCGCGTCGTGTGGATCATCACCCAGGCCGACCCTGCGCAGCCCGCACACGAACAGGATCCGCTGATGCCGCCCGGCCCGCTATTCGGCGGTACACCTGCCTTCGCGGTCCCGTATGGCCTGGGCTTCCGGCTTGTCGAGCGCTGGCAGTTCAACCTGGTTCAGGTGATCAAGGCGGAGCGGTGAGCTACCAAATTCGTATCCAGTCGACGAGCATGGCTGCCGGGAAGACACCACCCTTGGCAGGATCGCCGCCGCCGGGCCCACCGACTGCCAGGGTGAACATGGGCGAAAGCCAATAGCCGGGGTTGTTGAACGGCCACCGCAAGTCGCTGGTATTGCCGTGGACTGGGATGGGCTTCGGCGGTACAGAAAAGTACGGATTCGCACCGTCAACGTAATCTCGCCAGAATTTGAACCCGTCGTCGTCCCAGCGCATGCGCCAGTTGTGCCACGCGCCGTCGACCAGTCCTGGGATTGATCTCCCTTCCCAGGTTTTCCCGTTGGATGCGGCGTGGACTGTGGTTCCCGGAGGCCAGACATCGTTGCCGTACCACTCGAAGACGTCCACCTCGCCATCAGGCAGCGGATCCTCGTTCACCGCCCAGAACGAGGGCCAGAGGCCAGGGGTCATGTCGAGCTTGACTCGCGCTTCCCACGTGTGGCCGATGGGCACCCGCCAGTTGCCGCGCAGTTTGCCACTGAAGAACTGGTCGTCTTCGTGTGTGGCGAGCAGGACCAGATTGGAGTTGCCGTCGAGGAACACGTTTCGGCGATCGTCGCGGTATATCCCCAGGACCGGCGGCCACACGTCGTCCTGCCAGTTCTGCACCGTCCAGTTCGCCGGATCGGGGGCGGCACCGTTGGGGCCGTCGAACTCGTCCTGGAAAATGTAGGCGCCGGCAGCATCGGGCGGCGCAGCGGGCGGTGATACGCGGTCCGCCGGGTTCGCCCGGGCCTGCTGAAGGGGGATAGCGGCGGCCAGCGCACCGAGCCCGGCCATCAACATCATGTTGCGACGATCCATCTGAGGCACGTTTGGAACCCTAGAGGCATAAGCGGGCACCGTGCGCGATTTACCGACGGTTTTTGTGAATTTGATTAGAGCGGTAATGTCGGAGCCGACTTGATCCCGATCGGGGGCTAACCAGGTGGACCTCGTACTCGGTCTGTCGATGACGTCGGCAGACGTCCGATGGGTGCTGGTAGAGGGCACGACGGCCGAGGGCGCCACCATCTGCCGCGGCACCGCCGATTTCGACACTCTTGACGAGGTGCTCGCCGCTGTCGAGGAAAACCGTCTGCACGCCGTCGGCGTCACCTGGGCAGATGCGGCCGATACGGCCGCATCGACCTTGCTCGACGCCCTGACGGACCGGGGTGTGGCCAATGTCATCACGGTTTCCGAGCAGGAAGCCACGGAGTCGCTGGCACTGGGCATCGCAGATCGCGGCGGGTACACCGACGTCGCGGTGTGCATCGTCGATCCGGACGACGCACTGTTCACGATGGTCAGCCCCGACGGGGAGACGACGGAGCGGGTCGACCCGTCGGCCGACGACATGCTTGCGCTGCTCGATCGCCACGACGCCCAGCCCGAGGCGATATTCGTCCTCGGTTCTGCCGACGACCTCGATTCGATCGCGGCATCGTTCCACGGTGCCGCTGTACCGGTCATCACCGCGGCGGAGGCCGACGGGGCGCTGGCCCGCGGAGCCGCGCTGGCGTCGGCGTGGGCGGTCAACACCCTGGACATGCGACCCGCCCGGTGGCGCCTGCCTTCGCGAACCGGCGCGCTGATTTCTGTGGTGGCCGCGGCGGCCGTCGTCTTCGTTGGCTCGCTATCCGCTGCCATCGGCCTTGGCCTGACACCGGATGAGAATTCGACGGTGGCCCAACGGGATACCGCTGCCACTGCAGAACAGCCTGCCCGAGTGCCCGCCGCCCCACCGGTCGCACAGGCTGCGCCGCAACCGGTTCCGGCTGCGCCCCCATCGTCGCCCGCGGCACCACCCCCGCAAGCTCCGCCGCCCGTTGCCGAGCCGCTCGTCGAGGCCACGGCGCCCGTGCCGGACGCGATCCAGATGGTCGAGCCGCCTGCGGCGCCGCCGCCCGCGCCGGCGAACGTTCCTCCACCTGCCTACGTACCTCCCGCGCCTGCGCCGAATTACGTTCCGCCCGCGCCGCAACCGCGGCTTCGCGACCGGATCATCGAGCGCATCCCGATCATCGGTCGGTTCCACGAACCCAACCCGTACGGCTAGCCCTCCGCGGCCAGTCGATCCGCTACGGGCAGGCCGCGGGCGCGTCGTCTCGGACTGCGTTGTCGGCCGGAAGTGTATATGTCACAACAGCTTCGGCGTCCCCGGGACCACGGTTCGCCACGACGTGCGGGATTCCCGCCTGGATGAAGACAGCATCACCCGCGTTGTACGCGACCGGCACGCAGCCGGGCGCCTGCTGGACGTACAAGGTGCCCCGCTTGACAACCGAGTATTCCGGTCCGGCGTGCGTATGCCACCCGCTGCTGGAGGCCGGTTTCAACAGCAGATTCTGGATGTAGTACGCGGTCTCCTGCCCCACCGCGACGATTGCAATTGGAGCATCCGTTGTGCCCTTGGCGATCTCCGTGCGGACGATCTCCCCTTCGGCAGGCGTCGCCGCGGCGGTGGCTGGTTGAATGCCCGCGACCATCGCGATCGCGGCACAGAGCGCAGTTGTGTACCGGGTTCTCATACGTCAATTCGACACCACGGCCGGCCTTATCGGGGCGAATCACGCCAAGTGTGGTCAGCGCCGCGAGTTTTCGCGCCAGATAAAGCTGTTCACGTACTTGCCCATATCCAAGGCCAGTTGCATGTTGACCCCTGATGGGTGGCCGCTGCCGAACTCGGGACTGAATTGGTGGTACGGGCCGATGGCGGCGGCGACCAACGCATAGTTCTTCTCGATCGCGACCATCACCAGCAGCCGCAGCCGCGTGTACGTGCCCGAGACATCCTGCGGATACTCGTCTTTGACCACACCGTACCCCGGCTGATAGCCGACCATGGCGTTGGGAATCTCGTAATCCGTTGTGGCGTCCGGGTATTTGTCACTGATCAGGTCCTCGGCGATCTGCTTGGGTGTCCGGCCCTGCGCAGGCAAGCCGAGGAACTGCATCGTGCCGGTGTCGCCGGCGGTGAAGTTCACATTCACACCGTCGGGATCGAACGTCACCTCATACGCCGTACCCGCGCGCGGGTACTGCACGGAGAACCTGCCATCGCTGGACGTGAACCATGGATTCGTCTCGACAGGCTTGCCGATCGGAGGCTGTCCGCAATCGGGCGGACAGACGTAGCGCGGCACGCTCGGCGCGGCGAGTTCAGACACTGTCACCGCAGCCGCGACAGCGACTGCCACGCCTGCGCCGACGGTCGTCAGCAATCGGGTGTGCGTGGTGCTATGAGGCGGGACGGCCTCATACGGTCCTGGGGGCAGCGCGTATCCCGGCCGGGTAACTCCGATCGCTGCGGGCGAGCGCCGTGTTGTGCGCAACGTCCGCGACGCCGCTCGCGATGCGACACCGCAGTTGGGGCAGAACGCGGCATCCGGCACGACGTGGTCGCAGTGCGGGCACAAGACCTGTGCATCCGCGTTGGCCTCGTCATGAGTTTCGTACAGTAGCGCTATCTGCACGCCAATTCGCAAGGCTACCAATGCAAAAGCCGCGGCGAGCAGGTGCAGCCCCACATGAAGTCCATTCGCGACCGAGGTCGCTTCAATCAACCCGAGTCCGAACGAAAGGCACAGCACCACCAGACAACTCAACGCAACCAGCACGGCCGTCGGACGGCTACCTTGGCCCTCGGGACGGTTGAACCACAGTGTCACGCCGACCAAACCGCCCGCGGCCGCGGCGATCAATGGCGAGGCCACCCCATTGATTCCCGCCTCGGCGAGAAGTCCGCTGACCGGCCGGTCCGGAGCGGTCGCTCCAGTGGCCAGTTGCGGAGCCAGCCGTGTCAGCGTCGCAGCGGCGGTGAAAAGGATCGCGCCCAGTGCACCGATGACGAACCCGTCCAACGACTCTCGTGTCCCTGGCCGCAGTAGGCGCACCACGACCGCTGGGAGCAGCATCAGAACAGGGCCGCCTGCTGGGATGAGCAACGACTCGAGTATCGAGCGGTCCGTGGAGGTCACGTCGCCCAGCGCGACGTCGTAGGACCCGGCGACGATGTCGCCGGTCAGCAGGGCCCACCCCACACCGAGCGCGAGACCCAGCAATGCGGTCAGCACGAGCGAGCTCAGCGGCAGATCGTCGTCGATGTCGGACTCGTGCAGATAGAACAGAAACAGCAGGGGGAAACCCAGCGCGCTTACCGCGATCAACGGTGCTTGCCATCGAAGCAGCCCCAACGCGACAAGCGCCAGAAACAGCACAGCCAAGGCAATCCGGAACGGTGCGCGCGAAGGATGCGGCAGGTGTGGAAACAACGAGCTGACCACAGACAGCCGCAGCGTGTGTTCGCCAGGTGCCGCCGCGTATGCCTCGGGTCGCAGCACGCTGCGGCCAGCTCCGCGAGACGCCGATAAGTGCGCGCCGCAGGTGCCGCAGAACGCGCCCGTGGGAACGTCCAGCTGGCATACCGGACACCGCATGACGGGAACACCGCCGGTCATCGGGGAGCAACGCCGTTCTGGATGTCCAAGAGGTCGCGGACCAAGTAGTCGACTTTCGGGCTGCCGAGGCCAGTCACCACGTCATAGCCGGGCTGCGAGGTATCGACCGCATTTCCGCCAAGGCTGATATCGCGGAATCCGGGCCGGTTCGCGCCCGTCGCAACCCGATACAGCAGAGGATTGATGTTGCCCAGCGGCTTTCCGCCATGCGCCGACAGGTACTGATTCATCAGCACCGTGAGTGCGGCCCAGATTGGCGCTGCCTGCGATGTCCCCGCACCGACCGCGTCCTGCCCATCGAACACGATCCTCACTCCGGTGAAGGGGTCAGCGACCGCGGAGACATCCGGAGCCAGACGGCGGTGCTTGATGTCGCGCTGCACAGACAACGTGCTCTGCCACGCAGGCCGATCAAACAGAGCCGACACTCCCCCGCTGGTGCCTTGCGACAACGGCGAGTCGACCCAGGCGCGCTCTTCGATCCAGCCCCCTGTGTCATCGGTCGACAAGGTGGTGCCTCCGACGGATGTCATCGCCGGCAGCGACGAGACAGCGTCAAGTCCGACATCGTCCTGCCCGGGAGGTGACGACCAGTCGTCGCCGCCCTTGCATTCCAGGCCCGCAGCATCGCCACTCGCGTCGAACGCGGAGGTGCCACGCTTCTGCGAGGCGGCCAGCGCAGCGGCGACGGGTGCCAGGTCGGTGGAGCTGATCAGCTTGTCGCAGCCCCACCCAATCGACAGACTCCACACCGCGCCCGGGAACTGCCGGTCCACCGCCTCGAACAGCTGGCCGATCTTCTCGTACGCGCCGTCCCCTTCGACGGTGGGCCTGGCGTTGACGACCACCTTCTGCGCGTCGGGCGCAATCGCATGTGCGACTTCGAGGTCCATCACCGTCTCGACACCCGACGGGCCTGGTTGACCCCCGATCAGTACCGGCGTGAACCTCGGCAATCCCGACGTGTCGGCGAACGTGTCGAGGTCCTCCTGGTCGAATCCGCTGAATTCGAAGAACACGATCGTTGCGCCCTTGCCGGTAAAGCCGGCGGCAGCCAGCGGATTGGCGTTGTACGCCTCCAGCAACGCCTTCGGGCCCAGTCCTCCACGCGGCACGTCCAGCGGCAGGAATCCCGGGCTCGCCTCATGATGCGGGGTGTAACCCAGGATTCGGCCCAGCCCAGTCACGACGTCGCGAACGGGCTCGGGAACCGCCGGCTGCCGCGGCGACGCGTAGAACACCTGCCCCTTGCGGCCACGGTAATCGTTCACCGGCACGTTGAACGCAGTTGCCACATCCTGCGCGGCGCCTTCGACGACGGCCCAGGTGTCGCCAGGCCGCCACCGCACCGAGATGCGGTGTGCGCGTGCCCATTCGATCAACGTCGCCGGGCGGGCCGAGTCCGCCAGCGCGACAGTGAGCTGCGCACCGCCCTCCCGGGACGGGCCGAGATCGGTTGAGCTGGCTAGTAATAACGCCAGTGGCCCTCCGATGACCGTGCGGTCATCGGAGACCGACGCGACGCGCGTTCCCATGACGAGGAGAAGCAACGCCGCTGCGAGGATCGCCGTCAGTCGGTACCGCAACAGCGACCTACGGAACCCCGTTGATACCAGGGTGCTGTCCGGGCGGGACATTTGGCGCCGGCGGTGCCTGCACCGGCGGAGTGAACAGGTTTCCTCCGGTCGGGTTGATGCTCTTCTCCCCAGGGGCAGGCGGCGCACCGGCGCCCGGTGCGGGCGTCGTGGTCGTGGTGGTCGTGGTGGTGGTGGTGGTCGGTGTCGTGGTTTCGGGTGCCTTTTCTTCCTTGGCACACCCGGCCGTTATGGCGCCCATCGCGATGATCGCGGTAAGGCCTGAGATCGCTGCGAGACGACGACCCGAGAGGCGTGAATCCATGGTGCAGTCCTATCTATCGAAGTATTGAGCCGCCGCACTTGGACATCCGCGCGACGGCGTGGCCGGCGACGTGAGGCGCTAGTTGTTGCGGTGGACGCCTGGCGGTTCTGTTGGTGCCGGGGGCGCCTTGACCGGCGGCGTGAAGAGGTTGCCTCCGGTGGGGTTGATGCTCTTCTCGCCCGGGGCGGGTGACGCAGGCGGTGCCGGCGAAGGCGTCGTGGTCGTCGTCGTGGTAGTGGTCGTGGTCTCGGGTGCCTTCTGTTCTTCCTTGGCGCAGGATGCGGTCAGCGCACCCATCGCGACAATCGCGATGCCCCCGGCAACAGCCGCAAGACGACGGGCCAAGCGGGATGAATCCATGTTCAGTTCCTGTCTATATGCGCCGCGACTAGCCGTTTCTTGACGAGTGGTCGCGGCAGGTGAACGGATGTAGCCCTGTCAAGATGATGGCACAGTTAACTCCGTCCGCGTGGATATCCAGGAAAATCGACCTTTACGGTTATTCAGGCGCTCCGGATCGGCGTCGCCGCCGAGCCAACGAACGTGCGGCAAACACCCGGGTAAACGAACACAGCGGATGTGCGAAAACGCTCGACTTGCCGTCAGGAAATTTTCCTCCAAGATGGCAACTCGACCGGACGAAAAGGCGTACAGCTTTAGGGGAGTCACCCCACATGCGAGCCACAGGGAGCGAGATGAACACACTGCGCAAAGTGCTAGCCATCGCCTGCATCACCCCACTGGCAGCGTTTGGTGTCGCCGCGTGCGGCGGCGGTCAGAAGAGCGGCGGTGGCGGTGGCGGTGGCGGTGGTGGGGGCGGCGACATCAACGTCGCCATGACCTCGTTCCCGGATTACGTCGACCCCCAGCTCTCCTACACGCTCGACGGCTGGGAGGTGCTGTGGAACGTCTACACCCCTCTGCTGACCTATAAGCACGCCAAGGGCAAGGAAGGCACCCAGGTGGTGCCCGCATTGGCCGAGAAGATGCCCGATATCTCACCCGACGGCAAGATCTACAAGCTCAAGCTGCGGCCGAACATGAAGTACTCCGACGGAACCCCCATCAAGGCATCCGATTTCACGTACGGCATCCAGCGGCTGTTCAAGGCCGACTCGGGCGGCTCGGTGTTCTTCGACGTCATCGTCGGCGCCAAGGACTACGCGGACGGCAAGGCCCAAACCATCAGCGGCATCAAGACCGACGACAACACCGGCGACATCAGCATCGAACTCACCGAGGCCAACGGCACCTTCGAGAACGTGCTCGGGCTGATGTTCGCCGCACCGGTGCCGCCGACCACCCCACTGGACAAGGACGCCACCAACAATCCGCCACCGTCGAGCGGTCCGTTCATGATCAGCAAGGTGGAGGCGCCGCGCACCATGACGTTGGAGCGCAACCCGAACTTCAAGACAGTCAAGGACGCAGGCGCCGACGAGGTGGCCGACGCCAACGTGGACAAGATCACGATCACGGAGAACAAGAACAACAGCGCCCAGGTGACCGACATCGAGCAGAACAAGGTCGACTTCATGGTCGACCCGCCGGCGTCCGACCGCCTGCAAGAGGTCAAGGCCCGCTACGGCGATCGTTTCCGCATGGAGGATTCGATCAACACCTACTACTTCTTCATGAACATGGAGAAGGCGCCGTTCAACGACATCAAGGTGCGCCAGGCGATCAACTACGCGGTCGATCCCGAAGCCCTGAACCGGATCTTCGGCGGCCGGTTGCATCCGACACAGCAGATCCTGCCGCCCGGCATGCCCGGCTACGAGGAATACAAGCTGTACCCCGGTCCCGACATGAACAAGGCGAAGCAGCTGATCGCAGAAGCCAACCCGGCCGACCGTGACATCACCGTCTGGACCGATGACGAACCGGACCGCAAGCGGATCGGCGAGTACTACCACGACCTGCTCACCCAACTGGGCTTCAACGCGACGCTCAAGGTGATCGCGGGCGACGTGTACTGGACGACGATCGGCAACCAGTCGACGCCCGACGTCGACACCGGATTCGCCGACTGGTTCCAGGACTTCCCGCATCCCGATGACTTCTTCCGCCCGCTGCTGCACGGCGACAGCATCCTGCCGACCAATGGCAACAACTATTCGCGGGTGAACATCCCCGCCAACAACGCCAAGCAGGACGAGCTGCTGACGAAACTGATCGGCGACGGAGGAGTCGAGCAGCAGTACGCGGATCTGGACAAGTCATACATGGACCAGGCGGTCTGGGCCCCGTACGGAAACGAGCAGTACACCACGTTCGTGTCCGATCGCATGGACTTCGACAAGTCCTATCATCATCTGCTGTTCAACCAGGACTACACGTCGTTCGCGATCAAGTAGCCACTCATGGTCGCCCAAATCGGCGAACTGGAGGTCCCAGGAGAACCGCCACTACCGACCGGTGTCCCCGCATCGCAGATCCAGGGCCGTAGCCCCTGGTATCTGGCGTGGCTTCGGTTGCGGCGCAACAAGGTTGCGCTGGTCTGCGGCGGCGTGTTCGTGCTCATCGTGCTGTTCTGTCTGGCAGCGCCGCTGTGGGCCGAACATGTCGCCCACACGGGGCCGAACGAGAACCACATCACCGAAAAGGTGCTGATCAACGGGGAACCCACGAATGTGGTGTCACCCGACGGCACACCGCTCGGGCCTGGGCTGCACGGGCGGTATCTGCTCGGCGCGGATCAGAACGGCCGCGACGTGATGGTCCGGTTGATGTACGGCGGGCGGACGTCGATCTACATCGGCCTCGCGGCCGCCGTCGTCACCACGGTGCTGTCCGTGATCGTCGGGCTGCTCGCCGGGTACTACCGCGGCTGGATCGACTCCGTGCTGTCCCGGATCATGGACGTGATCTGGGCGTTCCCGGTCCTGCTCCTCGGCATCGCATTGGGTACCGCGTTGGCCATCGGCGGTCTGAAGGTCGGTCCCCTCGCCATTGCCGGCGACTCGATCTGGATCCCGATCCTGATCATCGGCTTCGTCTACGTGCCGTACATGGCCAGGCCGATCAGGGGCGAAATTCTGGCGCTGCGTGAGAAGGAGTTCATCGAGGCCGCCGTCGCGCAGGGCAAGGGACCGCTGCGAATCATGTTCTCCGAACTGCTGCCCAACATCATTTCGACGATCATCGTGTTCTTCACGCTGAACATCGCCAACAACATGCTGCTCGAGTCGGCGCTGTCGTTCCTCGGCGCCGGCGTCCGCCCGCCCAACGCCTCATGGGGCACAATGATCGCCGACGGTTACGAGATGATCTATACGGCGCCGCACCTGACAATCGTGCCCGGGTTGATGATCATCGCGACGGTGTTGTCCCTCAACGTCTTTGGTGACGGTCTGCGAGACGCGCTGGATCCGCGCGCGAAGATCAGGCTGGAGCACTGAGCCGATGGCGAAACGAGCACTCTGATGGCCAGATTCATCGCCCGGCGGCTTCTCGGCATGGTCGCAGTGTTGTTCGCGATCTCGGTGATCGTGTTCCTGATCTTCAACGTCATCCCGAACTCGGACCCCGCCGCACGGATCGCGGGCAAGAACGCCGATCCTGCGCTGATCGCCAGGGTCAGTGCGGATCTCGGGCTCGACAAGCCTCTGCCAGTGCAGTACCTGACGATGATGAAGCAGATCTTCACCGGTCAGCTGATGTCGTATGCGAAGGACCGCAACGTCATCCAGCAGATCTGGGACGGCGTCCCCGCGACGTTCTCGTTGTGCATCGGGGCGGCGGTGATCTGGATGGCGCTGGCGGTGCTGTTCGGCTACATGAGCGCGGTGCATGCAGGCAAGTTCACCGACCGCGCGCTGACAATCCTTTCGCTGGCCGGGATTTCGATGCCGGTCTTCTGGCTGGCGGCGATTCTGCTGTACTTCCTCACCTTCAAGGTCCAGCTATTCCCGACGGGCAGCTACGTGCCACTGACGGAGGATCCGGTGGGTTGGGCATACCACCTGATCCTGCCGTGGTTCACGCTGGCTGTGCTCTTCGTCGGGTTTTACAGCCGAATGCTGCGCTCCAACATGCTCGACGCGATGAACGAGGACTACGTCCGCACCGCTCGGGCCAAGGGGCTCTCCGAGCGCCAGGTCCGCATCCGCCACGTGCTTCGTAACTCGATGATTCCGATTGTCACGCTGTTCGGGCTCGACTTCGGGCAGGTGGTCGGCGGCGGCGCGATCCTCACCGAAACGGTGTACAACCTGAACGGGGTTGGGCTGTACGCGGGCGAGGCCATCCGCAGCCTGGATCTGCCGCCGCTGATCGGGGTGACGCTCTTCGGCGCGTTCTTCATCGTGCTGTTCAACACGATCGTCGACATCGCGTATGCCGTGCTGGATCCGCGGATCCGACTGGGGGAGGCGGCACCCGCATGAGTGCGATCCTCAAGGTGGATGACCTCAGGGTCAGCTTCGCCACCGAAGACGGTGTCGTGCAGGCCGTCAGCGGGGTCTCATTCGAGCTGCAGGCGGGCGAGGTGCTGGCCATCGTCGGCGAATCCGGCTCCGGTAAAAGCGTTACAGCGCAGACGATCACCGGGCTCACGCGCGCCCCGAACGCGAGGATCACCGGGTCGGTCACCTATCGCGGCCGTGAGCTCAACGGCCTCGATGACGACCAGTTGCGCGACGTGCGTGGCGAGCAGATCGCGATGATCTTCCAGGATCCGATGACCTCGCTGAACCCGGTGTATCGCGTCGGCGATCAGATCGCGGAGATGATCAGGGCGCATCGGGACGTCTCGAAACGCGAAGCGGCCGACCGTGCTGTCGAGCTGTTGCGGTCCGTGGGCATCCCCAATCCCGAACGCCGGGTGCGCCACTATCCGCACGAATTCTCGGGCGGGATGCGCCAGCGCGTGATGATCGCGATGGCGCTTGCCCTCGAGCCAGACGTGCTGATCGCCGACGAGCCGACCACCGCGCTCGATGTCACGGTGCAGGCGCAGATCCTGCGCCTCATCGACCAACTCAACCGCGACCGCGATCTGGCCGTCATCCTGATCACTCACGACCTCGGGGTGGTCGCCGAGGTGGCCGACCGTGTCGTGGTCATGTACGCAGGCCAGATCGTCGAGAATGCGACGCTCGACGAGACCTTCTATGACCCGCAGCACCCCTACACCTGGGGACTGCTCGGGTCGCTGATGCGGCTGGATCAATCGCGCACCGCGCGGCTGGCGCAGATCCCCGGGCAGCCCCCGTCGCTACTGGCGCCGCCAGCGGGCTGCCGGTTCGCTCCCCGCTGCGCGTATGCCTTTGACAAGTGCCACGAGCCTCCTGCACTGGAAGCCCGAGCAGGCGGCAACCACCTCGACCGCTGCTGGCTCGATCCACAGGAGAAGAAATCCCTTAGGGCACAGGTGATTCCGTGAGTAAGGGCGATCAGCTGCTGGAGGTCACCGACCTCGTCAAGCATTTCCCGATCAAGTCCGGCGTGATCGTCGACCACGAGGTCGCCAGGGTGCGCGCGGTCGACGGCGTCAGCCTCACCCTGCGCGAAGGCGAAACACTCGGTCTGGTCGGCGAATCCGGCTGCGGCAAATCCACTCTGTGCCGGGCGATCCTCCAGCTGACGACGCCGACGTCGGGATCGGTACGGTTCCTGGGCGAGGAGTTGGTGGGCCGGTCGCGCCGGGACCTGCGCCCGCTGCGCCGCCAGATGCAGATGATCTTCCAGGACCCGTTCGCGTCGCTGAATCCGCGTAAGCGGGTCGGCCAGATCGTCGGCGATCCGATGGAGTTGCACGGGCTGGCCAAGGGTGCCGACCTGAAGCGACGGGTACAGGAGTTGCTCGACCGGGTAGGCCTCAGCCCCGAGCACTACAACCGCTTCCCGCATGAGTTCTCCGGCGGTCAGCGCCAACGCATCGGTATCGCCAGGGCGCTGGCCCTGCACCCGAAACTGATCGTCGCCGACGAACCCGTTTCGGCGCTCGACGTTTCCGTGCAGGCCCAGATCATCAACCTCCTCAAGGAGCTTCAGGACGAGTTCGGCCTGTCGTATCTGTTCGTGGCGCACGACCTCGGCGTGGTTCGCCATGTCTCCGACCGGGTCGCGGTGATGTACCTCGGCAAGGTCGTCGAGAATTCCGAAACAGAAGACCTGTACCGCAAGCCGATTCATCCGTACACGAATGCGCTGCTGTCAGCGGTGCCCATTCCCGATCCGAAGCGCAACGCCGCGCGCGAGCGGCTGGTGTTGCAGGGCGACGTGCCGAGCCCGATCGACCCGCCGCCGGGCTGCAGCTTCCACACGCGATGCCCCTGGGCCACCGAGATCTGCGCTACGGATGAGCCTGCCTTGGTCGAGCACGCGTCGGCACATGTGGCCGCATGCCACCACCCGCGAAACGTCGAGGAGGTGGCCGTTCAGGGCAGCTGCTGAGGCTGCGGGTACTGGTACTGCGGCTGGTACTGCGGCGGCTGGGTCTGCGGCACCTGAATCGGGATCGGCACAGGCACGAACGGCACTTTGATGTACGTCGTGGTCATTGGCAGTGTCGTCGTCGTCGTGGTGGTTGTGGTGGTTGTCGGCGTAGTCGTTGTTGTTGTCGTGGTCGTCGTGGTGGTCGTTGTCGTCGTTGTGGTGGCCGTTGTTGTTGTTGTGGTGGGTGCTGTCGTGGTCGTCGTGACGACGTGTGTCGTCGTCGGGGGCGGAACGGTTGTCGTGGGCGGAGGAGGCGGCGGGGGCGCCTCGCTGGTCACTGTGACGGTCTGGACCGGTGGCGGCGCGCTCGTCGGCGGCGGCGCCGCGCTGGTGGGTCCTGGGGCCGAAGTGGCCGGCTTCGACGGCTCCGTGGCCTTGCTGCTGTCGGTGGCGCTCGTCAACGCGACCGCGACCCCGCCGAGGGCCACCACCGCGATCACGGCAGCGATCCCGAACATCAACTGCGGCAACCGATGCCACGTCGAACGCGGCTCGTCGATCGGTTCCGTCGGCGGCACGTACTGCACCTGTGGCCGCGCATCGGTAACGCCCGCGTCGTAAATGTCGCCGGTGTACGGCACGACGTCGTCGCCGTCGTCGTCCTGCGACCACGCCAGCGCGCGGAACGTCGCCGAATCCGGCGAGCCGACCGGATCGGGAACGTCTACCAGCGGCACCGGCGCCACCCCGGTTTTCGCTTCAGCCTCCGCACCATAGGCGGCGAACAACGCCGCGCCCACGGCGGCGTCCAGCGCCGGCTGCGGTGTCGTCACCACCGGCGCCTGAGAGTGCTGGGAAAGCCGTTGGGTGATCAGCGGAATGCTGGCACCGCCACCGATGGTGACCACCGCGGAGACGTTGGGCCAGGTGATCCTGTTGCGCTCCAACGCATTTTCCAGTGCGGTGAGCACCCCATCCAGCGGCTGTGCGATCAGGCTTTCCAACTCGGCGCGGGTGACCCGGATTCCTGAGCGGTATCCCGGCAGTTCCACGACCAGTTCGGTGGATGTCTCGGCTGACAGCCGCTCCTTGGCGTCACGGCATTCTTCCCGCAGCCGGCTGAGCGACCCGACGGCCGCGGTGCCTGCCGGGTCGATACCACCGGCGTTGGCGATGTCCTCGAGCACATGGTTCAGCAACGCCTGATCGATCTGGTCGCCCGAGAACTCGGTGTACCGGGTGGTGTCCTCGATCGGCTCGAATCCGGATGCGGCGTCCGCCAATGTGATGCTCGTACCGCCGCCGCCGAAGTCCACCAGCGCCACCACGCCGTGCGCGCCAAGACCCGGGTTGGTGTGCAGCGCCGTCAGCGAGGCGACCGCGTCCGAGACCAGCCTGGCCGGCATCCCGTTGGGCGCAAGTGTCGGATTGGCCCGCATCGCGTTGCGCAGGGCCCACAGCGTCGACGTTCCCCAGTGCGCGGGTACGGCGATCGCGGTCAGCGGCGACGGTTGGCCACCGGCGGCGTAGATCATCGCCTGCAGCGCGTCGACCAGTAGCTGGTCGGCGTGATGCGAAGAGCCGTCGACGGCCACCAGCGGGACAGGGTCGCCGACCCGCTCCACGAATCCGCTCAGCACGATGCCGTCGGTGTGCGCTGAAGGCACGCCGACTGCCGGCGCGGCATGACCGAACAGGGTCAGCACCGAACGCCGTATCACCGGTTGATTATCGACTCGGGCCGCGACCAGGTTGGTCGTCCCGATCGACAACCCCAACGGGTCGCTCATAACGGACCACACGATAGCGGTCAGACGACACCAATTCCGTTAGACACTCCGGTTTTTGGGAAGCATTGCCAGCCGGTTGGACCCAACCGCATAGCTGGGGCACAGAATTCCGTGTTGTGGTGGTAGCCGTGAAAACATTGGCACGGTGCGCAGCAACAACATTCATCATGACGACCGGACTCGGATTGGTCGGTGTAGGAGCACCAACCGTCGCCACAGCCCAGGTGGGTGACTTCCCGAGCTACCACTGGTGCCCTGGCCAGGATTGGCATCCAGAATGGGGCGACAACTGGGATGCGGGTACCTGCCACGACGACCACCACCGCGATATTGACGGTGACGATCACCACCGCGACTTCGGTGCTCCCGCGCGCTATTACGTCCCCCGTTATCACTGGTGCCCAGGCGAGTTCTGGCGGCCCGAGTGGGGATTCAACTTCGACTGGAACACCTGCCACGACGACCACCATCGCGATGGCGACGGCGACAACCACAACAACGACTTCTGGGGTTAGCGCGAAATCTCACTGCGGCTGGGCAGCTTCCGTCTCCGGCGGGGAGAACCTACGCCACGATCAGAATCCGCGCCCACGACGTCGACGCACCCGTTGCGTAATCGGGATAGAACTCGGTGAACGCTCCTGTGAAGATGATCGCCGCCAACGGGCACCTGACCTAGCCGTCAATGAATTTCATGACCGGACTCTATGCGGCCCCTGCTGGCTGTGTTGCAATGTCGGCCATGGGTGACATCGACGAGATTCAACAAGTCAAGTATCGGTACCTGCGCGCGCTTGACACCAAGCATTGGGACGACTTCGCCGACACGCTGACGGAGGACGTCATCGGCGACTATGACGCATCGATCGGCGAGTCACACCACTTCACCGACCGGGACTCGCTCGTCGAGTTCATGCGCACGGCGATGCCTGCCAACATCATCACCGAGCACCGCGTCACCCACCCCGAGATCACCGTGACCGGTGACGAAGCGATGGGCACCTGGTATCTGCAGGACCGCGTCATCGTGCCGGACTTCAACTTCATGTTGATCGGCGCCGCTTTCTACCACGACCAGTACCGGAAGACCGGCGACGGCTGGAGGATCAGCAAGACCGGCTACGACCGTACCTACGACGCGACCATGTCGACGGAGAACCTCAACTTCAAACTGAAAACCGGTCGCGCCCTTAATATCTGACGGCTACTGGGTGACGGCGATCAGTGCGCCCGGCTGCAGCCACCGCATGATCTCCACCAGCGTGCCGTCGTCCAGCGCGACGCATCCGGCAGTGGGTCCGCCGTCGGTGGTGTGCATGAAGAACGCACCGCCGTTGCCCGGCACCCTGGCCTTGTTGACGCCCATCACGACGGCGTGCTTGTACTGCGGGATGTCGAGGTTCTCGGTGCCGCTGTCCGGGGCCGTGTCGAACGGGCACTGCGCCTTCTTGCACACCTGCATGGTGTTGTAGGTCGGGCTCTTCATGTCGCCGTCCCACCAGTGGTCGGGGCCGACCTGGACGTACTGCAGTCCGCCGCCGGGATTCGGCGCGGTGCCGAACGCGAAGTCCAGGCTGTAGATGCCCAGCGGGGTCTTCATGTTCCCGTCGTGCGTCTCGGCGGCAAACCCGTTCGCCCCGACGTGAGCGGGGATTCCCACGCGCAAAGGTTGCCATCCGGTCGCGTCGCGCTGGAAGACGTCGATCTTGGCCGACGAACCACCGGCTCCCACAACGGAAATTACCTGGGTGGCGTCGCCGACCTGCGGGGCAAACCACGGCGTGTACTCGGCGTGCGCCATCGGAGCGGCGGTCAGACACACAGCTGCTGCACACAGCGCTCCCAGCAGTCGACGCACCGATCCATCGTCGGCGGTGCCGAACTGCCGGGTCAAGTAAAGGTTCAGACACGATTGAAGATCGCCGCATCGGGCTACGTTGACGACATGGAATTGCTGCCCTTACGTGGGCGCCGGCGCGGCATCCGGCAGATTGGCCAAGGCCTGGGCACCCTGGACAGCGAGGTGTTCGAGGCGATTGCGGAGTCGCCCAGCCCGCTGCTCGACGCCACGATGCCGCGGCTGAGCCGGTTCGCGGACCACTCGAAACTGTGGATGGCCATCGCAGCGGCGATCGTCGTGATCGGGGGTCCGTCGGCGCAGCGCGGTGCGACGCGCGGGCTGGTCTCCCTCGGGGTGACCAGCCTGGTCACCAATCAGGTGGCCAAGCGGGTGTGGCGCAGGCCGAGACCGAACTGGCATCTGGTGCCACTGGCGCGCCGGGGTCACCGCACGCCGACCTCGAACTCGCTGCCGTCCGGTCACTCGGCGAGCGCGGCGGCGTTCGCGGTCGGCGTCGGTCTGGAGAGCCCGCCGCTGGGCCTCGGGCTGGCGTTGCTGGCGGGCTTGGTGGGCCTATCCAGGGTCGCGACGGGGGCGCACTATCCCGGTGACGTGTTCGCGGGGTTCGGTATCGGCGCGGGGATCGCCGTGCTGGGCGCGCGGGTGGTGCCGCCGATCGTGGTGACCAAGATTCCGGCAGCGGACCCGCTGCGGGTGGACACCCGAGAGCGCCCCGACGGTGCAGGCGTGGTGTTGGTGGTCAACCCTGCATCAGGTGGCGGATCAGGCGCGCGCGTCATCGATGAAGTGCGAGAGTCCTTGCCGCGGACCGAGATTGTCGAACTGGGCGACGACGACGATGTCGAAGAGGCCCTTCGTAAGGCGGTCAGCCGGGCGGAAGTGCTCGCCGTCGCAGGCGGCGACGGGACGGTGTCATGCGCGGCGGGCGTGGCGGTGGAAGCGGGTGTCCCACTGGCGGTCTTTCCCGGTGGCACGTTCAACCATTTCGCGAAGGACATCGGCTGCGACAGCGTGGGCAAGACGGTCGATGCCGTCCGGAAGGGCAGCGTCGCCTGCGTCGACCTCGTGTGTCTCAACGAGCGTCACTTGGTGATCAACACCGCGAGCATCGGCGCATATCCGGCGTTCGTGCAGACCCGCGAGAAGCTCGAGCACAAGATCGGCAAGCCGCTGGCGGGCCTGTACTCGATGCTGCACACGCTCCGCCGCGACGAGCCCGTGCGCATCGCCTACGACAACAAGACGCTGCAGACCTCGCTGTTCTTTGTCGGCAATTCGACGTATCTGCCATCGGGGTTCGCGCCGTCGCGGCGGACCCGAATGGATGACGGCCTGCTCGACGTCCGGATTCTGGAGACGGGCCGACGGTTCAGCACGGTGCGGATTCTGGCCTCGCTTGCTCTCGGCCGCCTGGAGCGCAGCCCCCTGTATCACGAGATGCGAGTGCCCGAGTTCACCTTGAAGTCGGTCGACGGACCGACGACGCTCGCGCATGACGGTGAGGTCGGAACAGAGGTAACGGAGGCCACGTTCAGCGTGCGGTACCGAGCGCTGCCGGTGTTTCGTCCGATACCGTGACGGGCTGCTTCGGCGGGACCATCAGCAGACACGCGACGAAATACACGTAGCCGAACGCCCATCCGGCGACGACATCCGATGGGTAGTGCACGTTTAGCACGACGCGACCGACCCCGATCAGGATGACGACCACGGCGCCCAGGGCGATGAGCCAACCCCGCAGCCGACGGCGCACGACCGGAAGGATGACGTTCAGCAGTGCCAGCACGCCGACCATCACGCCGAGAGCGTGTCCGGATGGGAACGACGTCGACGGCGCGGAGACCAACGCCGTCGCGGGGCGTGGACGGTTGGCCGCGTACTTGGCGATCTCGGTGATGATTCCGGACAGCTCGACGCTGATCACCAGAAAGAGCGCGACGCGTAGGTTGCGGCGCACCAGCGCGAAGATGATCACGATCAGCGCCATCAAGCGGAAGGCGGTCGGTCCGAGCACGGTGCAGAACACGTTCCACGCCGCCACCCGACCCGGGTGCGCGACGCTATAGCGATGCCCGATGTCGAGCCAGAACGAGTCAATAGTCGTCAGCCAGTTCCAATTTGACGCGTAGCCGATCCACATCAGCGCGTACACCGCAACGGCCAGTGCCGCCGACACGATTAGCCAGGTCTTGCGCGGTGTCACCTCTCCAGCTGTACCACCTGTAGTGGCCTCGAAGCTGCGGACTGCCGTTAGGGTTACTGCACATGGCTGTCTTTCTGCGAAAGCTGCTGGGGATCGGCAAGCTGCCTGACGAGATGCGCGCAGAGGTCGAGGCCGAGGGAATCATTCACCTCACCGAATACGTGTCGGTCACGCGCCGGTTCAGCGGTCGGGTCCCCGGTAATCGGTCGGCAGGCAGCATCGCGAGTTACGTCGGCTCGGTCGTGCTGACCAATCAGCGGGTGCTGGCCACGCTGTCGTCGGTGCCGAAGTTGGCGGGCCGCACTATCGATCAGCGCTGGGATGCGCCGCAGGCGGGCGCCGTCAAGGCCGAGCTCTCCGCGACCGGCCTTGTGCTCGACGTGAACGTCGCCGAGGTCGACGAGCGTTGCACAGGCCATCTGTCGCTGCACTACAAAGACCCGCTGCCCGAGGACATCTTGATGCGGATACCGCGTCGGTCGCTGGCCTTCGATGTGCCTCCCGAGTATGTGTTCCGCGCGGTTGGGGTGCCGTACCACCCCTAGCTCTGCGGAAAGTCTTCGAGGACAACGCCTTCGGCTAAGGATCCTCATCGTCTCGATCAACCAAGTACTTCTCGGGATGATGAAAGTCGTTGACTCGTGGCTGTCCGGTGTCGAGGTGTGGTGGTGGTAGCCATTCGGTGCGGCCGTCGTTGCGTTTGCGGGTGGTCCAGCCGCCGTCTTCGACGAGGCGGTTGTCGGGGCCGCAGGCCAGGGTGAGGTCGTTGATGTTCGTCTCGCCGTTGTCGGCGACCCAGTCATCGACGTGGTGGACCTGACACCAGTAGGCCGGTGCGGTGCAGCCCGGCCGGGTGCAGCCCCGCTCGAGTGCGTGCAGCACGATGCGCTGCCCGGGGGTGGCGAAGCGTTTGGCGCGGCCGCAGTAGAGCGGTTGGCGGGTGTGTTTGTCATAGATCACCAGGTAGTGGTGCGCCTGGGACGGCCAACCGGATGACGTCGCGCATCGGCAGCAGGCTGCCGCCGCCGGTGGCCGCCACCCCGGCGCCGGACTGCAGGTCCTGCAGCGTGGCGGTGACGATGAGGGTGGCCGGCAGGCCGTTGTGGCGGCCCAGTTCGCCCGACGCCAGCACCGCGCGGCCCATGGCTTTCAGCGCATCGTGATTGCGCTGCCCCGGGCTGCGCGCATCACCCTGTACCGCGGCGTCGGTCGGCTCGCCGTCCACGCACGGTGCTTCGTCGTCAGGGTTGCACATGCCCGGCGCGGCCAGCTTGGCCAACACCGCATCGAGGGTGGCGCGGGCTTCCGGGTCGAGCAGGCCGTGGAAGCGGCTCATCCCGCCAGCGTCCTGCTTATCAATGGTCAAATAGCGCCGCCGGGCCCGATCGGCCTCATCGGGCAGATCGCCGTCCTGGTTGAGCAGCAGCGCCAACCGATCGGCGGCGGCGCGGAATTGCGTGGGCCCCAACCCGGTGGCGATCCTGGCCAGGTCGGCCTCGGCCTGGTCCCGGGTTTGGGCGTCGATGCGGCTGGGCAGCTCGTTGAAGAACTTCTCGATGGTCCGCACATGCTCGGACCCGATCTGACCGCGCGCCTGCGCGGCGGCCACATTCGGCAGCGTCGGGGGCAACGGTTCTCCGGTCATGGCGGTGCGCGGCCCCAACAGCTCGGCCTGCTTGATCCGCCGCTTGGCCTCGTCTGTGGAGATCCGCAGCGCTTCGGAGAGCACCTTTGGCCACGAGTTGGCGCCCAGCTCGGCCGGTGTGGCCTGCGCGGTGAGCTGATGGATCAGCTGGTGATCGACCGCCGGCTGGGCGCGGTAGCCGTGTTCGAGCCGCTTTTGGATCGCCAGCACCTCCGCTGCGGTCAACCCCGCGAAACACAGCCCGGCCATATCGGCCTGGGCCTGCTCCCACCGCGCGACAACCGCCAAAATCTCCGCGTTCATACTTCGAACACTAGTTCGATTTAGTGACTAAACGGCCCGCCGCAAGCACAACCTGTGGATGAATTCGAGTTTGTGGATAAGTTGCTCTGCGTGAGCCAAAGGGTTGCCGGATACCCATAGGCACTGTTCGGTGTAGCGACGGGAGAAAGGACGGTCTATGACGGCGCGACGAGACAACGTGCTGCTCGTGCATTGGCACGACCTCGGCCGGTATCTCGGCGCCTACGGCCACAGCGACGTCTCCAGCCCGCGGCTCGATCGACTCGCCGCAGAGGGCATTGTCTTCACCCGTGCGCACGCAACCGCGCCGCTGTGCTCCCCGTCGCGAGGCTCCTTGTTCACCGGTCGCTACCCGCAGAGCAACGGCCTCGTCGGACTGGCCCATCACGGCTGGGAATACCGCGCCGACGTTCGCACGCTTCCCCACCTTCTGTCGGAATCCGGCTGGTACACAGCACTATTCGGGATGCAGCACGAGACGTCGTACCCGCCGAAGCTTGGCTTCCACGAATTCGACGTGTCGAACTCCTACTGCGAATACGTCGTCGAGCACGCCACCCGCTGGCTCACCGATCCGCCCGAGCAGCCGTTCCTGCTCACTGCGGGCTTCTTCGAAACGCACCGGCCATTTCCACGCGATCGCTATGACCCCGCCGAGGCCGACGACGTCGTGGTGCCCGACTATCTGCCCGATACCGCCGACATCCGGGAGGATCTCGCCGACTTCTACGGATCGATCTCGGCCGCGGACGCCGCGGTCGGCAGGCTCCTCGACACGCTTGACCAAACGGGCCTCGACGAATCGACCTGGGTGGTCTTCATGACCGACCACGGTCCTGCGCTACCGCGGGCCAAGTCGACGCTGTACGACGCAGGCACCGGAATCGCGCTGATCGTGCGCCCGCCGCGGAACACCGGCATCGAGCCGCAGATCTACGACGAGCTGTTCAGCGGTGTCGACCTGCTGCCGACGCTCCTCGAACTGCTCGACCTCGACATCCCCGACGACATCGACGGCATATCGCACGCGGACAACCTGGGCACGCCGCCTCAGCACATCAAGCCGGTACGCACCGAGGTCTACACCACGAAGACGTACCACGACTCCTTCGACCCGATCCGCGCGATCCGGACGAAGGAGTACAGCTACATCGAGAACTACGCATCGCGGCCGCCGCTGCTCGATCTGCCGTGGGACGTCGCCGAAAGCACGCCGGGCCGCGTCATGGAGCCGCTCGTACACGCGCCGCGGCCTGCGCGCGAACTGTACGACCTCATCGAAGATCCGGCGGAGTCCCGCAACCTGTTGGGGCCCGACGCCACCGACAAGGCGGAGGCGATCGCCAACGACCTCGCAATGCTCCTCGACGACTGGCGTCACAAGACCAACGACGTTATACCGTCCGACTTCGCGGGCACCCGAATTGCAGAACGCTACACCGAAACCTACTTGCAAGTTCACGGACCACGGGTTACCAGCCGGTCTGCAATCGCCTCGGAACGAGGCATCGACGACGACCATAGTCCCGCCCGATAGTTTTATTCACGGTGATTGCAATGTTCGCCAGTGCCAAGCGATTTGATTGCAGTTAGGCTCACGCCCATGCCACACCCGACGGCCTATCTGGTGCTTGCCTCGCAACGCAGTGGCAGCACGCTGCTCGTCGAATCGCTTCGCGCTACGGGTGTGGCAGGCGAGCCCGGTGAGTTCTTTCAGTACCTGCCGGAGACGAGCCAATCGCCGCAGCCGAGACAGTGGTTCGAAGGTGTTGAGGACGAGTCGATCATTCAACTGCTGGATCCGCTCGACGCGGGCAAGCCGGATCTGGCCCCACCCGAGATCTGGCGGGACTACATCCGCACCGTTGGCCGCACCCCCAACGGCATCTGGGGCGGCAAGCTGATGTGGAACCAGACACCGCTGCTGCTGCAACGTGCCGCAGGCCTGCCCGAGCGCTCCGGAGCGGGTCTGCTCTCGGCCATCCGTGATGTCATCGGCAGCGATCCCGTTCTGGTGCATGTCTACCGGCCAGACGTTGTGTCGCAAGCGGTTTCGTTCTGGCGTGCGGTACAGACCCGGGTTTGGCGCGGTAGGCCGGATCCGGTTCGCGACTCCCGTGCCGAGTATCACCCAACAGCGATCGCGCATGTCGTCACGATGCTGCGTGAACAGGAGAAGGGCTGGCGCGCCTGGTTCGACGAGGAAGGGATCGAGCCGATCGATATCTCGTACCCCGTTCTCTGGCGCAACCTCACCCAGATCGTCGGCACCGTCCTCGAGAAGCTCGGACAGGATCCGCGGCTCGCACCGGCGCCTGTGCTGGAACGCCAGGCCGATCAACGCTCCGACGAATGGGTGGACCGCTACCGGGCCGACGCGCAAAGGGAGGGGCTCCCGACATGACGACAGCAGACACCAGCTTCGACACGGTGCACGTCGACGAACTTCGACTGCTCGAGGCCGAGGCCGTGCACATCATCCGCGAAGTGGTCGCCGAACTGGAACGGCCGGTGTTGCTGTTCTCGGCAGGCAAGGACTCAATCGTGTTGTTGCGGCTGGCGGAGAAGGCTTTTCGGCCCAGCCCCCTGCCATTTCCGGTCATGCACGTCGACACCGGACACAACTTCCCCGAGGTCATCGAGTTTCGTGACCGGCGGGTCACCGGGCACGGCCACAAACTGATCGTCGCGTCGGTGCAGGAATCCATCGACAGCGGCCGGGTACCGGATCCAGGTCATGGCGAGTCCCGCAATCGTCAGCAGACCCGCACGCTGCTCGACGCGTTGGAGGCGGGTGGCTTCGACGCCGCGTTCGGTGGCGCACGCCGTGACGAGGAACGCGCTCGCGCCAAGGAACGCATCCTGAGCTTCCGCGACGAGTTCGGCCAGTGGGACCCCCGCGCACAGCGACCCGAGCCGTGGTCGCTCTACAACGGCAGGATCAAGAAGGGCGAACAGGTCAGGGTCTTCCCGTTGAGCAACTGGACCGAGCTCGACGTCTGGCGCTATATCGAGCTGGAAAACCTTGAGCTGCCATCGATCTACTACGCGCACGAACGTGAGGTGTTCGAGCGCGACGGCATACTGCTTGCGGTATCGGAGTTCGCCAGGCCGGTCAACGGGGAAACCGCGGCGATCGAGTGGGTGCGCTACCGGACCGTCGGGGATCTGACCATCACCGGCGCAGTCCGGTCGACCGCCACCGACATCGAGAGGGTCATCGCCGAGATCTCCGCGGCGACCGTCTCCGAGCGCGGCGAGACCCGCGCTGACGACCGAACGTCGGCCGCCGCGATGGAGGACCGCAAGCGCGAGGGGTACTTCTGATGACCGCGACGCGCCAACTGCTGCGGATCACCACCGCAGGATCCGTCGATGACGGCAAGAGCACACTGATCGGCCGGCTGCTGCACGACACCGACAGTCTGCCGCTCGACCATCTCGAGGCGGTCACCGACGAGGAAGGGATCGCCGACCTCGCCGCTCTTTCCGATGGCCTGCGTGCCGAGCGGGAGCAAGGCATAACCATCGACGTCGCGTACCGGTTCTTCTCGACCGATGCCCGCAGCTACATCCTGGCGGACACGCCCGGCCATGAGCGGTACACACGCAACATGTTCACCGGCGCTTCCAACGCCCACGTCGCCGTCCTGCTGGTCGATGCCCGCGCCGGTGTGCTGCGCCAAACCAACCGGCACGCGCGCATCGCGAAGCTCCTCGGCATCAAGCACTTTGTCGCCACGATCAACAAGATCGACCTGGTCGGCTTCGACCAGACACGGTTCACCGAGGTCGACAAGGAGTTGCGCCAGGTGGCCGCGCGCCTCGGTGGTGTAGACATCACCGTGATCCCGATCGCGGCCAAGCACGGCGACAACGTGGTGCACCGGTCCGACCGCACCCCTTGGTATCAGGGGCCGACGCTGCTCGAGTACCTGGAGAACGTCGAACTCTCGGCGCCGCAACCGGAACCGACCAAGCTGCGGGTGCCAGTGCAATGGGTGTCGCGGCCGACGGCCAATCTGCGCCGCCGCTACACCGGTCGGCTCTCGGCGGGCACGCTGAACGTCGGCGACCAGATCGTGAGCCTGCCCGCGGGCACCCGCTCGACGGTCACCGTCGTCGACACCCTGGACGATGACCGCACGACAGCCGTTGCCCCGCTGTCGGTTTCGATCGAGCTGTCGGATGACATCGACGTCGGCCGTGGCGACGTGTTCGTAAGCGCCGCCGACGACGCTACGCTCCCGGTGCTGGCTCGCGAACTCGACGCGACGGTGTGTTGGTTCATCGACAGCCCGCTGCGCGCCGGTGACCGCCTCGCGCTCAAGCAGGGCACCCGAACCGTGCGCACCACGGTGCAGGCCCTGCACAGCAGGCTGGATCCCGAGACACTCGACGAGTTGGACAACCCTGTCGAGTTGATCCTCAACGACATCGGGTCGGTGACGTTGCGAACCAGTTCGATCGTCGTCGCCGACGCCTACACCGACAACCGGGACAGCGGCGCGTTCATCCTGATCGACGAGACCACCAACGACACCGTCGGCGCGGGGACCATCATAGAGCCGCGCGAGGTCAAGCCGGGTGTCCACGCACGCAACGACATCCGCTGGCACGCTTCATCGTTGGATCGCGACTACCGTTGGGCGGCCGCCGGGCAGCGCGGAGCGACGATCTGGTTCACCGGACTCCCTGCGTCGGGTAAGTCGACGATCGCGGTGGCGGTGGAGCGCGCACTCGTCGAGTCCGGTCAGGTCGCCTATCTGCTCGACGGTGACAACATCCGCCACGGCTTGTCCGACGACCTCGGCTTCTCTGCCGGGGATCGGGCCGAAAACATCCGTCGCGTAGGGCATCTCACCCGGCTGTTCGCCGATGCCGGGGTAGTTGCATTGGCCTCATTGGTGTCGCCGCTGAAATCCGACCGGGAGATCGCCCGCGCGTTGAACGACGCTGCCAAGCTGCCGTTCATCGAGGTCTACGTGGCCACGCCCCGCGAAGAATGCGAACGGCGCGACCCCAAGGGGTTGTACGCGCGGGCGCGCGCGGGTGAGCTCAAGGGCCTCACCGGTGTCGACGCCCCCTACGAACCGCCGGACAGTGCCGATCTGGTACTGGACACCACCAGCGCCGATATCGACCAGCTCGTTGCGCAGGTCATCGCGCTGCTCAACGTGCGGCGTCAACCAGTCTGAGCCACAACGAATATCCGGCGGAACGGAAAGAACGTCCTGCCGTCGGGGCGCGCCGGGTACGCGGCGTCCAGCATCGGGATCAGCTCCTGCCGGAACTGCTGCCACTGGGGTTCGGTGAGCCGGCTCTTCACCGGGGTCAGCGCGGTACCGGTGATCCACTCCAGCACCGGATGCTCGCCGCTGAGTTCGTGGATGTAGGTGGTCTCCCAAGCGTCGACGGTGCAGCCTGCGTCGCTGAGCAGCGCCGCATAGCCCGACGGGTCGTCAACCTGGCCCTCTCGAAACGGGAAGTCGCGCAACGGCTCTGACCACTGCTCGCGGCGGGCGAGTTCGCGCACGGCCCTATGCGACGGGGCGTCGAAATTCCCGGGCACCTGCATCGCAATCCACGAGCCCGCCTCCAACTCGCCGGCCCACCGCACCAGGAGCTCGGCGTGTTCGGGCACCCACTGCAGGGCGGCATTGCTCACCACCACATCGGTGTCCGGCTGCGGGTTCCAGGCCCGCACATCGCCGACGTGAGCGTCCACACCGCGTTCTCGCGCGGCGTCGACCATCTCCGGTGAGCTGTCCCACGCCTCGACGACCGCGCCGGGCCAGCGTTGGGCAACTGTCGTGGTGAGATTGCCGGGACCGCAGCCGAGGTCGACAACGCGGCGCGGCGCCTCGGCGCCGACGCGCGACAGCAGGTCGAAGAACGGGCGACCGCGATGGTCGGCGAAGGCCAGGTACACGTCGGGATTCCACATGAGGTCAGTGTCGCACCCACACAACTCACAGCGGGTTCGCAGTCGTGCCACAGGGCTGCGGCTGGTATTTACCGCACCGTATGCGTCGTGACTGCCCTCGTCGACCAACCGGTAGCCGCAGAGGCCCTCGAGTCGCCGCACCAGGGCCGCTGGTCGCGGTGGGCGTTGGCGCCGCTACTGGCGGCGACGGCGATCCTGTACCTGTGGAACCTGTCGGCCAGCGGATACGGCAACACCTTCTATGCCGCGGCGTCCCAGGCCGGTTCGCAGAGCTGGTCGGCGTGGTTCTTCGGATCACTCGACGCCCAGAATTTCATCACGGTTGACAAGCCGCCCGCCTCACTGTGGGTGACCGGGCTGTCGGTGCGACTGTTCGGCATGAGCAGCTGGTCGGTGATGGCGCCGCAGGCGCTGATGGGTGTTGCGGCCGTCGCAGTGTTGTACTGCGCGGTGCGGCGGGCGTTCTCCGATCCCAATCAGGGTGCCGCCGCAGGCCTGCTGGCCGGTGCCGTGCTGGCCGCCACCCCGGCTGCTGCGTTGATGTTCCGCTTCAACAACCCCGACGCCCTGCTGGTGCTGTTGCTGACCGTGGCCGCCTACTGCCTGATGCGCGCGGCGACCGCTGCATCGTGGCGCTGGCTCATGCTCGTCGGCATCGTGATGGGCGCCGCGTTTCTCACCAAGATGCTGCAGGGCTTCCTGGTGCTGCCCGGCTTCGCCCTCGCCTACCTGCTTGTTGCGCCGACGTCATGGCGCAAGCGTGTACTTCACGTCCTCGGGGCTGCGGGCGCGCTGATCGCTTCCGCGGGCTGGTGGGTGCTGGCGGTACAGCTGATCCCCGCGAGCGCGCGCCCATATATCGGCGGGTCGACGGACAACACCGTGCTCGATCTCGCGTTGGGCTACAACGGGATCGAGCGCATCCTCGGCCGCCATCGGGAAGGAAAACCGCTGGGTGACCGGGGCAGCTCGAACCTGCCGATGCTGCACGGACGCACCGGCGTGCACCGGTTGTTCACCGGTGAGATGGCCAACGAGATCTCGTGGCTGATACCGGTGGCGTTGGTTGTTGTCGCGTTCGGGATCTACTTGGCCGCGCGACAGATGCTCAGCCGCGCGGAGTTGTGTGCGTTGCTGATGTGGGGCACATGGTTGGTGGTCACCGGTGTGGTGTTCAGCTTCATGGGCGGGACGGTTCACCCCTACTACACCGTCGCGCTGGCTCCCGCGATCGCAGCGCTGGTGGGTATCGGTGCGGTGTTGGCCTGGCGACGAAGGTCGAGCTGGGATGGTCGCTGCGCGCTGGCGACGATGATGATACTGGCGGCTGTTCCGTCGGCGGTCCTAGTGCACCGCAACGCCTTTGGACCGGCATGGCTGCCATGGGTGGTCGTCGTACCGGCCGCGGTTAGCGCCGTCGCCGTGCTGTGGCACCGACCACCGACGATCGCGTTGGTGGCCGGGTGCTTGGCCGGGCTCGCCGGTACCACAGTGCTTTCCGTCGCGACCGCCGCGACCCCGCATCATGGGACAATGCCGACCGCGGTCGGAACGTCGCAGGTGATGGGCAGCTGGATCAACGACGAGGCAACCAACACCCAACTCGCAGGCATGCTCGCGGCCACCCACACGAAGTGGTCGGCTGCGACGAACGGATCGCAGTCCGCGGCCGCCCTCGAAATCGCATCCGGCACATCGGTGATGGCGGTCGGCGGCTGGAGCGGTGACCCGGTGCCGACGCTGCAGCAGTTCGTCGACGACGTACACGCGGGCAAGATCTCGTACTACGTCGAGGCAGGCCGCGGACCGAATTCACCGGCCGTCCGTGGCGACGTGATTCGCAGCGAAGTACACACCGCGTCGCACGCCCGCGAGATCGCCGATTGGGTCGCGGCACATTATCCCGGCACTTTCATCGGCGGATCGACGATGTATCGCCTGTTCTGACCGCTACCATGCGGATGTGTCCAGCTCGCAGGACTCCGACGCCGCTCCCGTCGATCTGCCGCCGATCCCAGTTCCCGACGTTTCCGGCGCCGACGCAAGCATTGGTGGGCTACCCCGTCGCGTCGACCTCACGCTGCGGCAACGGTTGATCGTCGACTCGTCGGCCGCCGCCGACATCGCGCTGCGCACCGCGATCGCGTCGCTGCTGAGTGTCACGATGATGCCCACAATGCTCGGTCCCGCGTTGCGACGCTCCGAGTCGCGCGCTGAACGGGACAACATGCGGTTCTACGCCGAGTTGGCGAGCGCCAAGGATCCGGAGCTGTCGTTCCCGGCGCCGACGGAGGAGCCTCGCATCTCATCGCGGGCCGCCAACCCCGTCGCGGAGTGGATGGCCCATGGCCCCGTTCACAACATCCGGTTCAACAGCAGCTTCGAGGCCGTCAATCCGGCCCTGCGCGAGCAGTGCCGCGGCTACGTCCGCAATAACGTGGTGCACGCCCAGCACTGGCGCCACGAAGACGGACCGCATCCGACGCTGTGTGTGATCCACGGGTTCATGGGATCGCCGTACCTGTTCAACGGGCTGTTCTTTTCGCTGCCGTGGTTCTACCGATCGGGTTACGACGTGCTGTTATATACGCTGCCATTCCACGGGGCGCGCGCCGAAAAGGGTTCTCCCTTCAGTGGTTACGGCTACTTCGCTCATGGTTTCGCGGGTTTCGCCGAGGCGATGGCGCAGGCGGTGCACGATTTCCGTTCGCTGATCGACTATCTGGAGTTCACGGGTGTCGACCGTATTGCGCTGACCGGAATGTCGCTCGGCGGCTACACGTCGGCGCTGATCGCCTGCGTCGACGACCGCATCCAGGCGGTGATCCCCAACGTGCCGGTTGTCACCCCGGACAGAACGGTCGACGAGTGGTTCCCCGCGAACTATGTGGTGCGGTTGCGGGATCTCATCGCAGGCACGGACGACGACGTGGTCCACGCCGCAACGAAGTACCCGTCACCACTGAACTATCCCCCGCTGGTGCCCAAGCACCGGCGGCTGATCATCACCGGCCTCGGAGACCGGCTGGCGCCGCCCGAGCAGGCCGAGTTGCTCTGGGAACACTGGGATCGCTGCGCATTCCACTGGTTTCCCGGCAACCACATCCTGCACATCAGCCAGCCGGACTACCTGCGCCGGATGACCCGCTTCATGCGCGACTTCATGTTCCAGTGACGGCGGCAAGGCGCGAGCCCGAAGTGTCATCGCCGTACACCCGCGGTGGCCGACGTGCGCCAAATCGATTCCACGACATGCGCATCGACGTCGCCGGCTGCGGCCAGACCGGTCCACGCATCGCGCTGCTCATGCGCGGTGTGGGTCAACCACGCGAAGCCGGATCGCGCCGCGGTCAGGTCCGCGGGCCGTTGCCGTCCGTGAACGGACAGGCCCGGCGCACGACAGCAGGTGGCGAACCGGCTGACGACGTCCCGGTCGACCCGCGTCATGGCAGGAGGAGCCGCCAGCGTGTCACGCCCCACCGCGTCTCTTTATTTAGTCATGCCTTAACTAACTTGGCTGAAGTCAGGATTGTGTCGAGGCGTACGTCGGCATCGCCTGTGGAATAAAACTCGCCGAGGTGAGGTAACCACGGGCGTGACTATTCGACTTGGATTGCAGATTCCGAACTTCTCTTATGGAACGCCCGTAGCCGAGCTGTTTCCCGCGGTGAAGGCCCAGGCCGAGGAGGCCGAGGCCGCCGGATTCGACACCGTGTTGGTGATGGACCACTTCTATCAGCTGCCCACGCTGGGCGAGCCGGATGAACCGATGCTGGAGGCCTACACGACGTTGGGTGCGTTGGCCACCGCCACCAAGGGTGTACAGCTCTCGACATTGGTGACAGGAAACACCTACCGCAACCCGACACTGCTCGCCAAAGAGATCACCACGCTGGATGTGATCAGCGGAGGGCGCGCGATCTTGGGTATCGGGGCCGGTTGGTTCGAGCTGGAGCACCAGCAGCTTGGTTTCGAATTCGGCACATTCACGGAGCGATTCGAAAAGCTGGAGGAGGCGCTGCAGATCATCATTCCGATGACTCACGGTGAGCGGCCACGCTTTTCAGGTAAGTGGTATCACGCTGAAGACGCCATCAACGAGCCCCGCTACCGCGACCACATTCCGGTGATGCTCGGTGGCAGCGGTGAGAAGAAGACCTTCCGGCTGGCCGCCCAATACGCCGACCACCTCAACATCATCGCGGGCATGAGCGAACTTCCGCGCAAGCTCGGCGCGCTGGCAGAACGATGTGCCGAAGCCAACCGAGACCCCGCAACGCTGGAAACGAGCTGCCTGCTGACCGTGGTGCTCGACGGGTACGAATCCCATAGCGCGATCGACGAAGCTCGAGGCGATCGCGCCCTGTCAGGCTCACCCGACCAAGTGGCCGAGGAGATCAAACGTCGCGTACTTGATGTCGGCATCGACGGCGTCATCGTCAACTTGCCGACCCATCGCTACACACCTGGTGTGATAACGAAAGTCGGTGAGGCGCTCAAACCGCTGATCTCTTCGTAGGCCAGCGACGCGACATCAGTCCTTGATCGCGCTGACCAGGCTGATGTTGCCCGTCATCAGACCGGCTTCGGAGTCTGGGGCCGGCACGGACCTACCGAGCGAGCGCAGCTGGAACGGCAGCGGGGTGGCCGCGGCCCACCAGCCGCGGTTACCGAACCACTCCTTCGCAGGCGCGTGCTGCTCGTTGTAGACGAGGGTGAAGAAGGTGCGGTCGTTGCCACCCGCGACTTCTTCTTCCCGCTTCGCCCGGAATGTGTCGGCGGCCAGCGGCACGGACTCCTCGAGGGCGAGGTGACTGCCAGGCGCGGCCAATGAGTCGATGCCTGCGAACAGCTGGCGCTGTGCCGTGGCCGGCAGATAGATGAGCAATCCCTCGGCGATCCATGCCGACGGTTTCGACGGATCAAACCCGCTGTTGCGCAAGGCCTGTGGCCAGTCGCTGCGCAGGTCGATTGCGACCTCCACACGCACGGCGGCAGGCTCGATACCGCGCGCAGCCAGCGCCTCGCGTTTGAAGTCCAGCACCCGCGGTTGGTCCAACTCGAAGACCACCGTCCCGTCCGGCCAGCGCAACCGATAGGCCCGCGAGTCCAAACCCGCGGCCAGAATGACGATCTGTCGCACCCCGACCGCAGCCGCGGCCTCGAAGTAGGTGTCGAAATACCTGGTCCGCACGGCCTGGAAGTCGACGAAATAGCGGCCGAACTCGGTCCTCAGTGGGTGGTCAGCGGCGCCACCGTCGAGCACGTCGGCCCATTCCCTGCCAGCGGCCCTGCAGAACACCTCGGCGAACTGGTCGAGCACCACGGGGTGAGCTTTCTGGGCCTCCAGTGCCCGGGCCGTGGCCACGAACAGGGCGGTCGAGCCAACGCTCGTCTTGATGTCCCAGCTGTCATTTTCGGTACGCACGTACCCGTTTATACGCCCGGATTCTGACAGCTTCGTCAGACTCGGTTTGTGGCGGAGCCGTGAAACTGCCCGGCACGCGGTTGTCACTGCTGCCGTTGGGACGCGTCTTCATCCAGTGGGACGCACCCCGCTGATCACACCAGTGGGCGTCCCGTCCGGATCCGCCAGTCGAGGTCCTTCAGCAGCACGTTGAACGGGAACTGGCGGATGAACCGCGGCATCAGGTGGTTGACGAAGCGAAGGACACCGATCGTGCGGTCGAACCGGCGCTGCATGCCGGGATTCCAGTCCAGCTTCATCTCGTCGCGGAAGCGTTGCGGCAGAAAGCCTGTCGTTATCAACAGACCGAAGTTGTCGAACGCACGCTGCACGCGAATCGGCAGATTGACGCCGCGCATGCGCCCCGCCGCGATCGGCCACAGGTATTCGCGCACAGCGTCGTCGATGTGCACCTTCGCCGAGGACTCCCGCCAATACCGGTCGAACTCGGCGCGATCCTTCGGCCACATGTCCTCGGGCACCTGCAGCATGGTGCCGAGCGGCAACCCCTCGCGATAATGCCGCTCGGCGGTCGCTTCATCCATCTCGCCGACGAACAGCCGGTACACATCGACGGCGCCCTTGTACAGGCACGCGCCGACCCACAACTGCAAGTCGCGGTCGAACGCGTGGTATTCGACCGGACTCTCGTCAGTCGAATAAACCTGCGCGTGCGCCCGATTCACCGCACGCCGGAACGCTGCCTTCTGCTCAGGGCAGCCCTTCGTCGCAACCGCGAGGTACGTGAACGTCGTACGTGCACGCTTGATCGGATGGCGGTCCACCCGGCCGCTCTCGACACGGCTCTCCAACACGCCGTAGCCCACACCGGGCCGAGCAAGCTGCATGATCACGTTCGCCGGCCCTGCCAGCAGCGCCACACCCATCAGCCCGTCGTCGAAGCTCGCAGCACGCCGCCGCGCTCTCCTAGGAAGCGCCGCGGCCGGCTCGCTCACCGCTCGCTCGAGGTGTTCGACCGGCTCACTGATCGTCATCGACCCACCTAACGGCAAATGTGAGAACCTGTGTTTCCAGATATATTGCCCGCGCGACGACAGCGGTGTCAAGATTGACGGGATGACTCAAGTGCGGCCCTACCGCGGCGTCGAGGCGGCCGACCGGGTCGCCGAGCGGCGCCGCCGCTTCCTGGAAGCGGGCCTGGACATCCTCGGTTCCGATCCCGACCTGTCGGACTTGACCGTGCGCGGCATCTGTCGGCAGGCCGGCGTCGCGCTGCGGTACTTCTACGAGAGCTTCACCGACAAGGACGACTTCGTCGGGCAGGTGTACGACTGGGTGATCGCCGATATCGCGGCCACGACCCAGGCTGCGGTCGCATCCGCACCCGTCGCCGAACAAAGCCGCGCGGGCATGGCCAACATCGTGCGGACGATCGCCGCCGACAGCCGAGTGGGCCAACTGTTGTTCAGCTCGCAGCTGTCCAACGCCGTCGTACTGCGCAAGCGCGCGGAATCGTTTGCATTGATGGCGATGCTGACGTTTCAGCACGCCGGCGTGTTGGGGGCCCAGCACAATGACCGCACCAAAGCAGCGGCACATTTCGTGGTCGGCGGCGTCACGCAGATGATCACCGCATGGCTGGCAGGCGACATCGTGCTCGACAGCGACGACCTCGTCGATCAGCTGGCCGTGATGATCGACGCGCTAGCCGTCCCTCAGTTCCGCAAGGGCTAGCGCCCAGCAGGCACCGGAGGCCGGCGGTCCGCCGCGGTCTTCGGCGTCGTCTGCGTGTCGTCGGCGGTGAATTCCTTGGTCCAGCAGGCGAACTCGAGTGTGATGCCGTCAGGGTCATGGAAGTAGAACGACCGCACGTACACGCCTGGATGCACCGTCGGCGACACCTGCGCCGCGCTCTCGTCGTGGTTGAGCACGGGCCCGACGCGCACACCCTTGTCCTTGAGCCGCTGACGGTACTCATCGAACTTCTCCGCGGGGACGTGGAATGCCAAGTGGTTCATGGTGCTCACGGCGCTGACGATGTCACCGATCCCTGGGATCGCTTCGGGTGACGAGAGGCCCGGCACGCGGTCGGGAGCCTCTGCGAACCAGAAGAAGGCAACGCAATCGCCGTTGCCGGCGTCGAAGAAGAAGTGCTGGCCCATACCACCCGGCAAGTCCAGCGACTTGATCAGTGGCATACCAAGAACATTGCTGTAGAAGTCGACGGTGCGCTCCATGTCGGAGCAGACCAGCGCCACGTGGTTGATGCCGCCGAGCTCGAATTCGGAATTGAGATTGTTTGGCTTGATCACGTCGCAGCTCCTCTAGCCAAGCTCGGGATCTGAATCTAACATCACATTCAGATCCGATCAACGGCCGAGGAGCTCAGTGACGGTCAGCCCCCGAGAGCAGTTACCGACTCTGCGCGGCAGGCAGACGCAGGCCGCGATCGATGCGGCGGCGAGGGCGGTCATCGCGCGTAAGGGCATTCTGGCGACGACGATTTCGGATATCGCGGCCGAAGCGGGTAAGTCCACCGCGTCGTTCTACAACTATTACGACTCCAAGGAAGCGATGGTCCGCGAGTGGGCCGTGCGGTTCCGCGACGAGGCACGGGTACGATCGCAGGCTGCCGCGGAACCCGGCTTGACCAACTGGGAGCGTTCCTACAAAGCCGCGGCCGCACATTGGAACACCTACCGCAACCGGCTGGCCGAGATCATCAGCGTCTCGCAGCTCGCCATGATCAGCGACGACTTCGCCGAGTACTGGACCGACATCTGCTCGTTCCCAATCGAATTGATCACGCACATGGTGAAGCAGGCTCAACAGCATGGCTTCTGCGCTCAAGATGACGACCCGCATCTCATCGCGGTCGCGATGGTCTCGATGCTCAATCAGTTCTGCTACACGCAACTGTCCGGTGCCGCCGTCGGTGACACCGTCGACGATGACGCGTGCATCACCACCTTGGCCAAGTTCTTCTACCGGACCATCTATCACAAGGAGCCCGGGCTGATATGACGAGAACATCGGCGACATCCGGAACACCCGGCGTCACCCGCGAATTCGTCGGGATGGACTCGCCGACGGCCCGGCGGGCCGGTTCGGGCGGCCATCCGTGCCAGGGCCTCTATCACCGCGGCGTGGGGCGCAAGCCGAAGGTCGCGATGATCGCCGCGCACTATCAGATCGATTTCTCCGAACACTATCTCGCCGATTACATGGCCACCCGCGGGATCGGGTTCCTCGGCTGGAACACGCGCTACCGTGGCTACGAGAGCAGCTTCCTGCTCGACCACGCGCTCGTCGACATCGGCGTCGGGGTGCGCTGGCTGCGGGAGATTCAAGGCATCGAAACCATTGTGTTGCTTGGTAATTCCGGCGGTGGCTCCCTGATGGCGGCTTACCAGGCGCAAGCCGTCGACCCACACGTCACGCCACTGGAGGGCATGCGGCCCGCGGCTGGACTGACTGAGCTGCCACCCGCCGACGGGTACGTGGCCACCGCTGCGCACCCCGGCCGTCCTGACGTGCTCACCGCCTGGATGGACCCTTCCGTGGTCGACGAGAATGACTCCGTCACAAGTGATCCCGACCTGGACCTCTTCGACAAGCGCAACGGTCCCCCGTTTACCGAAGAGTTCATCAAGCGCTATCGATCCGCACAGATCGCCCGCAACAACGCCATCACCGACTGGGTCGAAACCGAACTCAAACGAGTGCATGCGGCCGGCTTCTCTGACCGTCCTTTCACGGTCCTGCGGACATGGGCGGACCCGCGGATGGTCGATCCGACAATCGAACCGACGAAGCGGCCTGCCAACATGTGCTACGCAGGTGTCCCTGTCAAGGCCAACCGCTCCGCGCACGGCATCGCCGCTGCCTGCACGTTGCGTAACTGGCTCGGGATGTGGAGCCTTCGGCATGCGCAGACCCGCGCCGAACCGCACTTGGCGCGCATCGACTGTCCTGCGCTGGTGATCAACGCAGAACAGGACACGGGCGTGTACCCCAGCGACGCACAGCGCATCCACGACGCGCTGGCCAGCACCGACAAGTCCCAGTGCTCGATCGACACGGACCACTATTTCACCACCCCGGGGGCCCGCAGCGACAAGGCCGATACCATCGCCAAGTGGATCGGCAAGCGGTGGCGATAAGAGTCCTCGCACACTTCGTTCCCGGCGATAGGGTCACCGAATTCCTTGCGCCAGAGATGGATTGGCTCGATGTGCGCTACTGCGCCGAAGATGACGACGATACCTTCTACCGTGAGCTGCCTGATGCCGAGGTGATCTGGCATGTGCTGCGGCCCATCTCGGGTAACGACCTCGAGCAGGCGCGTGGACTCAAGCTTGTGCACAAGATGGGCGCAGGGGTGAACACCATCGACGTGGACACCGCGACGCGGCTGCACATCGCGGTGGCGAACATGCCCGGCGCGAACGCCCCCTCGGTCGCCGAAGGCACCGTGCTGCTGATGCTGGCCGCGCTGCGGCGGCTGCCCGCGCTGGACCGGGCGACCCGCGAGGGGAAGGGCTGGCCATCCGACCCGACCCTCGGGGAGACGGTCCGCGACATCGGCGGCTGCACCGTGGGGCTGGTCGGCTACGGCAACATCGCGAAGACGGTGGAGACCTACGTGGCCGCGATGGGCGCCCATGTCTTGCACACCAGCACCCGCGACGACGGCCACCCTGGCTGGCGTCCCTTCCCGGAACTTCTCGCCGCCAGCGACATCGTCTCGTTGCATCTGCCGCTGACCGAGAAAACCGCGGGCATGCTCGACCGCGCCGCGCTGGCCCGGATGAAGCCGGACGCGGTGCTCGTCAACACGTCACGCGGCGCCGTGGTCGACGAGGACGCGCTCGTTGACGCCCTGCGCACCGGCGGGTTGGCCGCCGCGGGCCTAGACGTGTTCGCGGTCGAGCCGATACCTGCCGACGATCCGCTCCTCGCCCTCGACAACGTGGTGCTGACCCCGCACGTCACCTGGTACACCGTCGACACCATGCGGCGCTACCTGGAACACGCGGTGGACAACTGCCGGCGGATCAGGGACGGCCGTGAACTTGCCAACGTGGTCAACGAGTACGCTAGCGCCCAACCGACCGGTTAATCGGGAACGCCCCACAAAGAGGTGTAGCCATGCCCATAGCGATCACTCCTGAGCACAACGACCTCGCCGATTCGGTGCGGTCCCTGGTGGCGCGCGTTGCGCCATCGGACGTCCTGCACGAGGCCCTCGAGACGCCGATCCCGAACCCGCCGCCGTACTGGAAAGTCGCGGCCGATCAGGGCCTGCAGGGCGTACACCTGGCGGAATCCGTTGGTGGACAAGGATTCGGCATCCTCGAGCTGGCCATTGTCCTCGCCGAGTTCGGCTACGGCGCGGTGCCGGGCCCGTTCGTCCCGTCGGCGATCGCCAGCGCGCTGATCTCGGCCCACGACCCTGACGCCAAGGTGCTCAACGACCTCGCTTCCGGCAACGTGATCGCCGCGTACGCCATCGACTCCGGGCTCACCGCCACCCGGCACGGCGACGGCCTTGTCATCCGCGGCGAGGTGCGTGCGGTTCCCGCAGCCGCACAGGCGTCGGTGCTGGTGCTGCCGGTCGCCATCGACAGCGGTGAAGAATGGCTGGTGCTCGACGCCGATCAGCTGGAGATCGAGCCCGTTCAGAGCGTCGACCCGCTGCGTCCGCTGGCCCATGTGCGCGCGAACGCGGTCGAGGTGGGTGACGACCGCGTGCTGAGCAACCTGAGCCGTACTCTGGCGCGTGCCCTGATGTCGACACTGCTTTCCGCCGAGTCCATCGGCGTCGCACGCTGGGCCACCGACACCGCCTCGGCGTACGCCAAGATCCGCGAGCAGTTCGGCAGGCCCATCGGGCAGTTCCAGGCCATCAAACACAAGTGCGCCGAGATGACCGCCGACACCGAACGGGCGACCGCGGCGGTATGGGATGCGGCCCGCGCCATCGACGAGTACCGCGAATCCGGTTCGGAAGAAAGCGCTTTCGAATTCGCTGCCGCAGTAGCCGCGACACTGGCACCCGCCGCCGCGCTGCACTGCACCCAGGATTGCATCCAGGTGCACGGCGGCATCGGTTTCACCTGGGAGCACGATACCAACATCTACTATCGCCGCGCGATCATGCTCGCCGCCTGCTTCGGCCGCGCTGCGGACTACCCGCAGCAGGTGGTCGACGTCGCGACGAGCGCCGGACTGCGCAAGATCGACATCGATCTCGACCCGGAGACCGAGAAGCTGCGGGAGGAGATTCGCGCGGAAGTCGCAGCCCTCAAAGCGATTCCGCATGAGGAGCGCAATGTCGCGATCGCCGAGGGCGGTTGGGTGATGCCCCACCTGCCCATGCCTTGGGGCCGCGCATCGAGTCCGATCGAGCAGATCCTCATCGCCCAGGAATTCGACACCGGCCGGGTGCGCCGCCCCCCGATGGGCATCGCTACGTGGCTGATCCCGTCCGTCGTCGCGTTCGGCACCGAGGAACAGAAGCAGCGCTTCCTGCCGCCGACCTTCCGCGGCGAGATGATCTGGTGCCAGCTGTTTTCCGAGCCGGGCGCGGGTTCGGACCTGGCGGGCCTCACCACCAAAGCCACCAAGGTCGACGGTGGTTGGCGGATCACCGGCCAGAAGATCTGGACCACAGCCGCGCAGCTGGCCCATTGGGGCATGCTGCTTGCCCGGACGGACCCCGCCGCTCCGAAGCACAACGGCATCACCTACTTCCTGCTCGATATGCACAGCGACGGCGTCGAGGTGAAGCCGTTGCGGGAGCTGACCGGAAACGCGATGTTCAACACCGTCTTCATCGACGACGTGTTCGTTCCCGACGAGCTGGTGCTCGGCGAGGTCAACCGCGGCTGGGAGGTCAGCCGCACGACGCTGGCGGCCGAGCGGGTGTCGATCGGCAGCAGTGAGCCGCCGTACCTGGCCAACCTCGACGGTTTCGTGGAGTTCATGCGCGACGGACATTTCGACCAGATCGGGCAGAACCACGCCGGCAGGCTGATCGCCGAGGGGCACGCCGCCAAGTTGCTCAACATGCGCTCGACGCTGCTGACGCTGGCCGGCGGCGACCCGATGCCGGCCGCCGCGATCTCCAAGCTGCTGTCGATGCGCACCGGCCAGGGCTACGCGGAATTCGCCGTGTCGTCGTTCGGCACCGACGGCGCGATCGGCGATCCCGAACAGCTCCCTGGCAAGTGGGCGCAGATGCTGCTGGCCAGCCGGGCCACGACGATTTACGGCGGCACGTCGGAGGTGCAACTCAACATCATCGCCGAACGGCTGCTGGGACTGCCCCGCGACCCGTAGCCGCAGCCAGCAAACACTTGCGGACCGACGGGTCAAGTTGCGCCGATAGGGTGATCGCTCGCGCCTAAGCTGGGCTTGCCCCGCGATCAAGAGGCAGGAGGACGGGCCCACGAGCGGTGACGTCACGCTGCGCCAATTGCGCTACTTCGCCGTCCTAGGCGAGGAGCTGAACTACCGGCGCGCCGCAGAACGGCTGTTCATCACCCAGCCCGCCCTCTCGACGGCGATCAAACAGCTGGAGCATCAATTGGGTGTCATGCTGTTCACCCGGAGCACCCGTGAGGTGGCGCTGACCGAGCTCGGCCAAGCCTGGCTGCCGAAGGTGCGCGACGCCCTGCACAGTATCGACGCGGCAGTCGACGACTTGATCGCTCTGTCCGCACACTACCGCCGGATCCGGCTGGGTTATTTGATCGGAACCGGCGCGGACCTACTGTTCCGACTCCTGCGGCATTTCGAAGCCGCCTACCCGGAAATCACCTTGGAGCCAAGGGAGTTCGACTTCTCTGATCCGACGGCCGGCTTAGCCGACGGCTCGACGGAGGTGGCGATCATCAGGCCACCGGTGGATCTGCCCGAACACCGCATGTTCATCCTGGACGCCGAGGACTGGGTGGCCTGCCTGCCGCGGGATCACCCACTGGCGAGCCGGTCCGAACTGAGGATCGCCGAACTCCTCGACGATCCCATCGTCGTCGCCCCGGCCAGCGCAGGCAGATGGCGCGACTACTGGATGGCGATGGACGCGCGCGGCGGCAAGCCGCCCACCATCGCTGCCGTCGCCGCGACCTACGAAGAGGAGACCACGACCATCGCGCGGGGGCTGGGCATCAGCTTCACCAGCGAGGCCAGCGCCCGGCTGTACAACCGGCAGGGCATCGCCTACGTGCCGATCGTCGACCGGCCGCGCAACTACACGGCGCTCGCGTGGCACCCCGCCGGCCTCAGCCGGGAAGCGGCGCAGTTGGTGCGGCACGTCCGCGAGGAGTGGAGCTTCGGCGAGGGCCAGGCGGTCGAACGGCCCGCGACTTATTACTGATAAAGCCGCTTTATAAGTAGATCAGAAACTGGAACTTCCGCGACGGTGCACGGCCGGGTTTCCTGTGATCACCGATCGACCCATATGCGCTGGAGAAACCATGACAGACATCGCCCCCGCCACTGACGCGAAAGTACCGCCCCCGGCCAACAGCGAGGATGAGAAGCTCGCGCAGTTCGGCTACACGCAGAAACTCGACCGCTCAGTCGGCCGGCTCGCGTCGTTCGCCATAGGTTTCGCGACGATCAGCGCCACCACCGCGGTGTTCACCGGTTTCGGCGCCGGATACTTCACCGCGGGCGGTCCATTTGTGTGGACTCTGCTTCTCGCCGGCGCGGTGTTCATTGTCTGGGTGGTGATCGCGGCCGACCTGACGTCCAAGATCCCGCTCGCGGGCTACGCATACCAGTGGACGAGTCGGATTCACGGCTCGATGCTCGCGTGGTTCACCGGTGTGATGGCGCTCGCCGGATGGGTGTGCGGCATGACCGGCGTCGGCTTCATCCTGTCCGGCTACCTCGGCAGCCTGTTCGGCTGGAACATGAGCCAGAGTGCTCAGATCCTCGTCGCCATCGGCGTGATGGCCGTCTGCATGCTCGTGAACCTGTACGGGGTGCGCTTCGCGACGATGGTCAACAACATCGGCGTCAGCCTCGAATTGATCGTCACCGTCGGCGCGACCATCTTGGTCGGGATCGTCGCGTTCTCCTCGCCCGCGAACCACCAGCCCGTCTCGGTGTTGTTCACCGGCGGCACGTCAGAAGGCGCCTACATCCTGGCTTGGCTGGCGGCGTCGCTGGGCCCGTTCTTCGGGCTGATCGGCGTCGAAGCGAGCGCGGACGTCGCCGAGGAGACCGTGGGCGCGCGCCACGTCATCCCGCGCACGATGTTTTACGCGCTGACCACCTCGATCGTCATCGAGTTCCTGATGTACGTGGTCTACGTGCTTGCGATCAAGGACCAGGATGCCGTCGCGGCCGCATCGGCCGCTCCGATCGAGGAGATCATCACCCAGCAGGTCGGTCCGGTGATCACGAGAATCGTTGTCGCCGTTGCCCTTACGAACGTCATGGCCTGCATCCTGGCCAACATCCTGGTGGCGACCAGACTCACCTACTCGATGGCGCGCGACAACATGCTGCCGATGTCCCACGTGTGGCGGCACGTGTCCCCCAGCAATCGGACTCCCACGTACGCCGTGCTCGGGCTGTTCGGGCTGTCCACCATCCTGCTGCTGTCCGCGCTTGTCAGTGAGAAGGCGTTCTTCCTCATCATCGGCCTGTCGTCGCTGGCGGTGTTCGCGACCTACTTCCTGCAAACGGTCGCCCTGCTGATCGGCCACCGACGCGGCACCATTCCAGCCGCCGAGCCAGGAACATACGATTTGGGCCGGTGGCGCATGCCGGTCTACATCCTCGGCATTGTTTGCTTCACCTTGGTGTGCGGGGCGCTGATCTTCCTGCCACAGTTCGCCAACAACGGCTACGTGTTCCTCGGCCTCGTGGTGCTCGCAGGCCTCTGGGCGGTGACCGGGCTGCGCAAGCGGCTCCAAAGCGGTGACGCCGGACCGAACTACGCCAAGACCCACGGCATCTGAATCATTCGAAAGGAAAACGCTTCTCATGACTGCTACACATCTGGGGACCAGCAACCTCGTCGCCGTGGAACCGGGCGCTATCCGGGAGGAGACTCCGCCCGGCTCGGTGATCCAGTACAGCGACTACGAACTCGACACCTCCAGCCCGTTCGCAGGCGGAGTCGCATGGATCGAAGGCGAGTATGTACCCGCCGAGGAGGCGCGGATCTCGATCTTCGACACCGGCTTCGGCCACTCCGATCTGACCTACACGGTCGCGCATGTGTGGCACGGCAACATCTTCCGGCTCGGCGATCACCTGGACCGGCTGCTCGACGGCGCACGCAAGCTGCGGCTCGACCCGGGCTACAGCAAGGAGGAGCTCGCCGAGATCACCAAGCGCTGCGTGGCCATGTCGCAGCTGCGAGAGTCCTTCGTCAACCTGACGGTCACCCGAGGATACGGAAAGCGCAAGGGCGAGAAGGACTTGTCCAAGCTCACGCACCAGGTCTACATCTACGCGATCCCATACCTGTGGGCGTTCCCGCCGCACGAGCAGATCTTCGGCACCACGGCGATCGTCCCGCGGCACGTGCGGCGCGCGGGCCGCAACACCGTCGACCCGACGATCAAGAACTATCAGTGGGGCGACCTGACCGCGGCGAGCTTCGAGGCCAAGGACCGCGGCGCGCGCACCGCGATCCTGATGGATGCCGACAACTGTGTCGCCGAGGGACCGGGCTTCAACGTGGTGATCGTCAAGGACGGCAAGATCGCGTCGCCGTCACGAAACGCCTTGCCGGGTATCACCCGCAAGACGGTGTTCGAACTCGCAGACACCATGGGCATCGAGGCAACGCTGCGCGACGTCACCAGCCACGAGCTGTATGACGCCGACGAGTTGATGGCGGTCACTACTGCGGGTGGCGTCACGCCGATCAACACTCTGGACGGCGAACCCATCGGTGACGGCACGCCCGGCCCGATCACCGTGGCGATCCGCGACCGGTTCTGGGCACTGATGGATGAGCCGTCACCGCTGATCGAGGCGATTGCTTACTGACGATTGTGTCGAAACGGGTCTACGATCGAAATAGTCGTAAGCCCGAGGTCGTTGATATTGATATGAGCACCATCCGAGGTCGCATGATGCGCCTCACAGTGAGCGGAGCCGCGGCTTTCGCGGTCCTGGCTTCGCCCGCTGCACTGGCTACGGTGAGCGCGCCGGTGGCGTCGGCGCAACCTTGCTACAACGGAGTCATCCCGTGGGCGCCGTTCGTACAGAGCTGCACGCTTCCCGGTCCGGTAGGTCCCAGGGTCCGCGGACAGGCGCCCGATGCGAACGCGATCATCGCCTGCCGGAACCATCCCGGTTGCCTGTCCTGGTATGTGAACGGCCCGTAGCGATCCGATTCCGCATCGATCGAGTTGGGAACCCTAAGGGCATGACGCACGACGTTGAGAAGCGATTCGACCGGCCGGGCACGTTCCATGAGGCCGCGAAGTATGTCGGTGCGGTTGTGGTGGTCGCGGGACTTGTTTTCGCGGCTTGGGCCTTCACCGCACGCGAGTCGGTGGTCGCCGCCTCGCTCGTGCCCGCGATCCTCCTGGCCGGCGGGATCGGCGCATTCGTCAAGACCTACCGAGTCTGGAAAGACGAGGGCGCGTGGCCGGCGTGGCAGGGCGCCGGCTGGTTCCTGCTCACGCTGATGCTGGTGTGCCTGGCCATTCCTGGCGCCGCGATATACGCCAATTCCAGCTAGGGCACGATCGAATCGACGTATCCGCCATCCACGCGCAGCGCCCCGCCCGTCGTCGCCGAGGCAAGCGGCGACGCCAAATACGTCACCATGTTGGCGATTTCGGCGGGTTCGATCAGCCGCTGCAGCAGTGACTGCGGCCGGTACTTGCGCATGAACTCACGCTGGGCCTCATCCCATGGCAGCGACTTGTCGACGAGTTGATAGACAAAGTCCTCGACGCCGGCGGTGTGCGTCGGCCCTGCGATCACGGAGTTGACGGTGACACCGGTACCGGCGGCGTCTTTGGCGAATCCGCGCGATACGGCCAGCAGCGCGGTCTTGGACACCCCGTAATGGATCATCTCCTCGGGAGTAACCAATGCGGAGTCACTGGCGATCTGGATCGCCCTGCCCCACCCGCGCTCGGTCATGCCCGGCAGGTAGATGCGGATAAGCCGCACCGCCGCAAGGACATTCACTTCGAAATACGTCCGCCACTGCTCGTCGGTGATCTCGCGGGCCGGTACCGCGCCGAAGATGCCGAGGTTGTTCACCAGGACGTCGACGTCGGGAAGCTCGCGCGCCAGCTGTGCCGCGCCGTCCTCGGTCGTGACGTCGACGGCCACGCCTGTGACGTCACCGCTCAGTTTGGCGACGGCTTCCTCGACCCGCTCAGGCGTGCGCCCGTTCAGCACCACGCGGGCACCGCTGTTGGCCAGCCCTTCGGCAATGGCGAGCCCGATACCCTGCGTCGACCCTGTGACGAGGGCCGTCTTTCCGCTCAGATCAATGTTCACGCCCTGCTAATACCATCCGGCGCCGCTCAGTATTCCGTTCTAGTCGGTCTGCATGTCGCGCAGCTCGCGCTTGAGGACCTTCCCGGTCGGGTTGCGCGGTAGCTCGTCGAGGAAGACGACCTCGCGTGGCACCTTGTAGCGCGCCAGGTGGTCGCGCACATAGGTCTTGATGTCGTCCTCACCGATGCTGGCCCCGTCGGTCTTCACGACGAACGCGCGTAGCCGGTGGCCCCACTCCTTGTCCTCCACCCCAAGCGCGGTGGCTTCGACGACCTCGGGGTGGCCGCTGATCAAATCCTCGACCTCGGCGGGGAACACGTTCTCGCCGCCGGACACGATCATTTCGTCGTCGCGTCCGCTGACGTAGAGCAGGCCGTGCTCGTCGAAGTAGCCGACGTCGCCCGACGACAGCAGCCCGTCGATGATCTGCTTGCCACCACCGCCGGTGTAGCCCTGGAACGGGAAGAAGTTGCCGACGAAGATCCGCCCGACCTCGCCCTGCGGCAGCTCGTCGCCGTTTTCGTCGAGAATCCTCACCTTCACACCCTTGACGACGGGGCCGACGGTGCCCGGATTGATCGAGAGATCCTTGGGCCGCGCGATCGTCGCGAAAGCGATCTCCGTCGACCCGTACAGGTTGTAGATGACCGGACCCAGCTCCTTGAGCGCGCGGGAAGCCAACTCGGCGCCCAGCTGCGAACCGGACACGAACACGATGCGCAGCGACGACAGATCCGGCTTGCGCTCCATCGCATCGAGCGCATCGAGCATGCGCGACAACATGACCGGAACGACGACCACCGCTGTCACCTTGTTCTTTTCGATGTCCTCCAGCACGGTCGCGGGCTTGAAGCGGCGCCGGAGCACCAGCGTCGTGCCGAGCATCATCGCGATGGTGGCGTGCAGGAAACCCAGCGCGTGGAACATCGGCGCGGGCAGCGATGTCACCTCACCGGATTTGAACGGCACGTGCGACAGCACACCACCGATCGGCGCAAGCGTCGGCGGCGTACTTCTGTTGGCGCCCTTGGGAGTTCCCGTCGTGCCACTGGTCAAGATGATGACCGACGAATGCCTCGTCGCCTTCGGTGCGGGCTTGCCCGAGCTGCGGGCGATGAGGTCTTCCAACGTCTCGTCCGTGCTGCCCGACGGTTCTTCCTTGTCGGGGTTGCGGCCCAGCGCGCGCAGCTTGCCCAACTCCGGCTCAGCCGCGGCCACTGCCTGGCTGTACTCGTCGTCGTAGATGATCACCTTGGCGCCCTCGCGCTCGGCGACCTCTTTGATCTGTGGTCCGGAGAACTCGCTGTTGAGCAGGATGATGCGCGCGCCGGTGCGGGCCGCCCCGCACACCCCGATGAGGAACCAGCGGTGGTTGCGGGCCAGGATCGCCACCCCGTCGCCGCCCTTGACACCCATACCCAGCAGCCCGTTGGCGACCTCGTGCGCGGCCTCGTCGAATTCGGCGAAGGTGAGCTCACCGTCGTCGTCGATGATCGCGGTGCGGTTGGGCGATCGGCGCGCGTTGAGCGCGGGGAGCATGCCGAATTCGCCCCAGCGCCGGATGTCGGCGAGCATGGCGGCGATGTTCTGCGGCGGCTCCAGTTTGAACGCGCCCGCCTCCAACATCTTGTAGGCGTAGTGCAGCTCCGCCGACCCGCGTTCGACGAGTTGTTGAGCTTTGGCGACTGCCTGCAACGGAAGATCGGTGAGCTTGGGCATGTCCCCACAATATGTGACGCCCGTCTCACTGCGACCGGGAAATTACGATGACGGTATGGCCGCTTCCATGTCGCTCGACGTGGCCGGACGCCAGGTGTCCATCACCAACCCCGACAAGGTCGTTTTCCCGGATTTGGGAAGCACGGGCGTCACGAAGCTCGACCTGATCGAGTATTACCTCGCCGTCGCCGAGGGCGCACTGCACGGAGTGAGGGACCGGCCGATGATCCTCAAGCGCTTCGTGAAGGGCATCACCGAGGAGGCGGTCTTTCAGAAGCGTGCGCCGGAGAAGCGGCCGGACTTCGTCGACGTCGCCGAGTTGAAGTACGCGTCCGGCACCTCGGCCAAGGAGGCCGTCATCCACGATGCCGCCGGCCTGGTGTGGGCGGTCAACATGGGCTGCGTCGACCTCAATCCACACCCGGTGCGCGCCGACGACCTCGCTCATCCGGACGAACTGCGCGTCGACCTCGACCCGATGCCAGGCGTGCAGTGGCGGGAGATCGTCGACGTTGCCCTGGTCGCACGCGAGGTGCTCGAGGAGCACGGCCTGACGGCCTGGCCGAAGACATCGGGGTCCCGCGGCTTTCACATCTATGCCCGCATTCAGCGGCGGTGGCCGTTCAAGTTCGTCCGGCTGGCGGCGCAAACGGTCGCCCGCGAGGTGGAACGCCGCGCGCCGGAATTGGCGACGGCGCGGTGGTGGAAAGAGGAGCGCGAAGGTGTGTTCGTCGACTTCAACCAGAACGCCTTCGACCGCACCGTCGCCTCGGCGTACTCCGTACGGGCCACCCCGGACGCCCGGGTGTCGACGCCATTGCTCTGGGACGAGGTCGCCGGCTGCAAGCCCGAGAGCTTCACGATCGCGACCGTGCCGAGGCGTTTCGGGGAGATCGGCGACCCATGGGAAAACATGGACGATCACCCGGGCACGCTCGACGCGCTCCTGGACCTGGCCGACAGGTTGGGACCGGCTGAGAAGGCGCCACGGGGTGCCGCGAAAAAGGCACAGAATAAAACGGGCAGACGCCAGTCTGTGATGCCGCTGATCGAGATCGCCAGGACCAAGACCAAAGACGAGGCAATGGCCGCGCTCGACGAATGGCGCGTACGTTACCCGTCGGTAGCCGAAAAGCTCCAGCCTGCAGACATTTTGGTCGACGGCATGCGCGGGCCCAGCTCGATCTGGTACCGGATCCGGATCAATTTGCAGCACGTGCCGGAGGATCAGCGGCCGGTACAGGAACCGCTGCTTGCTGATTACAACCCCTGGGAGAACTACTCCGGACCGCAGTGGATGCGCCGTGGGTGACCGGTTTGCTAGCCGGTCCAAAACCGGTTCTTATTAAAGTATTAGCCGTTACTCCCAGTTGCCTTAGATCGGCTCCGTAGCTTGGTTAACAGATCGGCGATCGAGGGGAGGCTGCACATGTACGGCAATCCGGCATTCGAGTGCGACGGCGCCCAGATCCGGGCATGCAGCCGACAGCTGGCGACCGTGGTGACGGTCACCGGCGATCTCAACGACGCGAACCTCGACAGGGTCAGCCAGTACACCAAGCGCTTCGTCCTGCGCGAGAAGCCAGTCGTGCTGGATCTGAGCGGCGTGAGTTCTGCTACTCCGCACATCATTTCGCTGCTGTCCGATGTCGACGACGCCTGCTTCGCCGCGGGGGTCGAGTGGTCGCTCATCGCGAGCCAGTCGGTCAGTCGCGCGGTCAGCATTTTCGACGATCGCGTGGAGCTGCCGACGGAGGCGTCCGTCGCTGATGCGCTCAACCATTTCGCCGACGCGATGCGCGAACGCCGTCGGCTCCTTCCGCTCCTCACCAAGAGCGCCTAGAGACAGGATCGATCAGAGTGCTTCTCGACCTTCGTTGGCTGGCGTTCCTGGTGCACGGCCGGAACAAACCCCGCTCGCGGCCCCTGGCGGCCACGACCCGCTGATCTCGTCAATCGCTGACCAGTATCGCTGCCCATCGCGGGCAGTTGGGCGGCGGTGAGGCTGATCCTGGTCAATCCCAAAGTGCCCTTGATGAACGCCGCGGCGGGGTTGTGATCGCCAGGACATCGTTAGGCGTGCCCGGCGCATCGGTAGCCGTCGAGTGCTACGCCGTCATCGCCGGTGAGCGCGTGGATCGCCAGGTGGAGGCGGCCGAAGCAGTGGATGGAACGCCAGCACTCGGTCCTGATGGCCGGCTTCCTCGCGGTCGTCGGCGTGTGGTTGGTGTACATGGGGATTCGCGCGCTATAGGCCTGTCTTTCGGCCAAGAATGACCGAAAGCGCCTGACACAACTGCCTGTCCGGGTCCGCAGGAAGGGTGTCCCCCCGCCACCCGACGACATCGTCTGGGCGTACCAACAGCGCTGCCTCGGGTGTGAGTCCTGTGTGCGCGGCCCACTCGCCGTCGACATCCTGGAGGTCTCCGTCGACACCGATGCGGTGGGCGGTGACAGGCACTCCCAGGGTCGCGGACGCGACATGGGCGCTTGCGCACCAAGGGGCTCCGGCATCTCCGGTGAGCACCGTGAATCCCGGTCCCAGTAGATCAAGTGTGGAGACACGTTGATCACCCCTGCTCAGCCACGCGTGCGGAACGCGGGTGCCTGGTTGCCCTCGCAGCTCGTCTACAAGGAGCAATTCGCTCTGATCACCAGTTGCGGGATCGTCGGCCACCACCGCGGCGGACCGGTACTGATAACCGACGAGGAGGTTGAACATCGGCACCTCTTCTTCGAGGGGCAATCCGGGTCCTTCGCGGTCCAACCCGAGCGCTTTGAGCGTCGGTCCGGTCAGCGATTGCCGAGCGCTGAAACTGCCCACCGGGTGGCGTTCGGCGTGGAAAGTGTCGAGCAACGAAGGCGCCGCTGCGCCCTCGATGACCGCGGCCAGCTTCCATGCCAAATTGTGCGCGCTCTGGATCGCGGTGTTGGCCCCGCCTGCCTTGAATGGGGGCATCGTGTGCGCCGCGTCACCGACGAGAAATACTCGTCCGCACCGGAATTCGTCGGCTACCTGCTCATAAGGCTGCCAGGGAGCGACCTGCAAGATCTCGACGTCGATGTCTTCACCCACGGCTTTGCGGATCATCCCTCGACAGCGCTGCGGGGTGAACTGTTCGACCGTTTCCCCCTTGGCGGGATGATAGGTGGTGATGAACATGCCACGGTCGCCGGCGACGGGCACGAATATCCCTTGTACCGAGGGGTTTTCGATCTCCACCGCGTCTCCGTCGCCGAGGTCGGCGATAAACGCGCGCCACGGGGCGCGGAAGTAGACGAACACCACATATATCGGCAGCGCGCCGTAGCCGGCGGTGGGCACGCCGAGTGCCTCACGCACGGGACTGTGTACACCGTCGGCCGCGACAAGATAGTCAGCGTAGACCGTATCGACTTCCTGGGAATCCGGGTCGCGCACCACCGCGGTCACGCCCGAGTCGTCGTGTTGGAACGACACCAGCTCGGTCTCATAACGCACCTCGCTGCGATGGGCCCGGGCATAGTCCAGCAGTATCGGTTCGAGCTTGCTCTGCGGGCAGTACTGTGCGGCGGGCTCGGGACTGAGCTCGGCCATGCCGGAGAAGATGGCGTCGATGTCTACGGCCTGTCGCTGCTCGGTGCTCTTGAGCGTTGGTTTCAGGACCATGGATGAGACGCCATCGGCCACCGCGTGCACCTCGTCGCCGACGCCGAGTCCACGAAGGACCTCGAGAGTGCGGAAGCTCAAGTTTCGGGCCTTCGGATAGATAAAGACCTCCCGCCGCCGTTCCAGCAGAAGCGACGGGACCCCGTGTTTGGCGAGCAACGCGCACGTGGCCAGGCCGCCCACGCCGGCGCCGACGATCAGCACCGGGAAGCGACGGACATTCATGTGATCGCCCCTCTCCGTCGATGAGATCTGCCGGAACTCATCAGTTCCGTGTAGAGGCGATTGTGGCCCGCGAACCTTGGACGCGCAAGAGCGGTCTAGTGGTTGGCCGGGCCGGTCGCGAGCGGGAGGATCACATCCTCGAGGACACGCCGGACGAAGACGCGGTCGATCGGCCGTCCCGTGATCGCCCGCAGCACGTTCAACCCCAGCGCGGCGTCGGCGATCAACGCGAGGTCGTGGTGGGCCGGGATCTCGCCTCGGGCGACAGCGTTCTCGAGCACGACGCTGATCATCCGGCGCGGCTGCGACAGCACCAGCTCGTCAAGGGCCGCCGCCAGTACCGGGTCGTTGGTGGCAGCGGTCGCCACGCCGATGACCACCTTCATGGTGCCCACCTCGTCGTCGTCGAGATCGGGAGTCGCCGCAGCGAGTGCGTCGATGTCGCCGCGAAGGCTCCCGGTGTCGGGCGGCCGAACCGAGCCGAGGCCACGTCGCCAATGGGCGATCGCGTCGGCCACCACCGCCGCCTTCGTCGGCCAGCGGCGATAGATCGCCGCCTTCCCGACACGTGCACGAGTCGCGACATCGTCCATGCGCATTTGGTCATAGCCGCGGTCAGCGAGCTCTTCGAGCACTGCGCCGAGGATGGCCGCGTCCAGCGATCGATCCAAGCGGGCCGGATTGCTCGTCCGCTTGCGCCGTGGAGTCGGGGTGGGATCACTCACCACTCGGAACAATACAGTTCCGTGACGCTTGGCCCCAGCACGTCGCATCCGTTTCGGACGAGTAGCGCTCGGGTACGCGGCACGCATGACGGCGACCAGCAACGGCGACACCGAGCACATACGCCATTCCGGGCGAATCGTGAACTGGGTTCTCGCCTTGGCCACGATTCCGGGCGCCGTCGCGGTCGTCGTGTTCCTCTACATGCAGGTCCTCGGCACCGCGGGATGCAACGATCAGCCGTGTCCCCGCCAAGGCCCCGGAGAGCTGGGCTTCACGCTTATCCAATACGGAGCGCCCGTCGTCGCGGTTGTTGCGGTCGTCCTGTCGTTCTTCACGGCACGAAGCAGAGGCGGGATCGTCGTCCCGGTGGTGGCGTGGTTGTTGTTGATCGCGGCCTTTGCGGTGCTTGCCTTTTCGTTCACACCGACCGGATAGTCGCTACCGGATCGGTAGTCCAGTGATCGCTCTGCCCATGACCAGGCGCTGGATCTCGCTCGTGCCCTCGAAGATCGTGAAGATTTTCGCGTCACGGTGCATGCGCTCGACCGGGTAGTCGCGGGTGTAGCCGTTGCCGCCGAGGATCTGGATGGCCTCATCCGTCACGTAGACAGCGGTTTCGCTGGCCGAGAGTTTGGCCATCGATCCTTCAGCATTTGTGAAGGGTTTGTTGTTGCGTGCCATCCAGCCCGCGCGCCACACCAACAGCCGCGAAGCATCGATGCGCGACTTCATGTCGGCCAGCTTGAAGGCAATCGCCTGGAAATCGGCGATCTTGCGTCCGAACTGTTCTCGCTGCTGCGCGTACTCCAGCGCATACTCATATGCCGCGCGGGCAACCCCGAGCGCCATCGCGCCGACGATGGGCCGCGTCCGTTCAAACGTTTTCATCGCCGCTTGGCCTGCGGCACTTTGACCTTCGCGGCTGCGGGCGACTCGCTCATCGAACTTGTCCTTACCACCGACGATCAGACGACCGGGAATCCGAACGTCCTCGAGGATCACCTCAGCGGTGTGCGAAGCCCGGATTCCGTGCTTCTTGAACTTCTGTCCCTGTTTGAAGCCCGGCGTGTTCGGCGGGATGATGAAGGTGGCCTGCCCACGGCTGCCGAGTTCGGGATGGACCGACGCAACAACTATGTGCACGTTGGCGATTCCGCCGTTGGTGGCCCAGGTCTTCACACCGTTGAGCACCCACTCGTCGTTGGCTTCGTCGTAGCGGGCGCGGGTGAGGATGGCGCCCACATCGGAGCCCGCACCGGGTTCCGATGAACAGAACGACCCAAGCAGCGGATACTCGGGCGTGCCGAACATCTGCGGCAGCCATTCGCCCATCTGTTCCGGTGTGCCGTTGGCGGCAAGCGAAGCGGCGGCCAACCCGGTGGCGAGGATCGACAACGCGATACCCGCGTCACCCCAGAACATCTCCTCGTATACGGCAAGCATGCCGAGGCCGGTCGGTTCGGCGGCCTGCGTGGCGAACAACTCAATGGAGTAAAGGCCGACCTTGGCCGCCTCCTGGATGAGCGGCCACGGCGTTTCCTCGCGCTCATCCCACTCCGCGGCCGCGGGCCGCACGACGGTGGCGGCGAACTCGTGCACCCAGTCCCTGACCTGGATCACGTCCTCAGACAGTTCAAGAGAAAACGCCACTGCCACTCGTCCTTTCCGCACCCGCTCAGCGAACGCATCACCTCAACTCGGTGAACAACTGTACACCGGTACTTACCGCTCGGTAAGGTCCGCTCGGTGTGCAGTGCCTCACTCGGCCGGGCAGATGGCGTGCCGGGACGCCGGCAAGTCAACCAGCGGCGACTTGTTGAAGGCGGGAGCGCAGCCCGATCAGTTGGCACGCATATGCGAGACGAGTCGCAGACATGCGCGATCGAGGTGTCCCGACATCTCATCGCCGGCCGCCTGCACGTCGCCTGCCTCGATCGCCTCGAGAATGCGCGAGTATTCGTCGGCGACGCGCTCGGTCTGCAGGATGCCATAGGCCTGCGCCATGCAGAGGTGTGCCTCACCCATCAGTCCGTCATAGAGCCTGATCAGCCGCGGACTGTTCAACGCGGTGACGAGCGAGCGATGGAAGCCGAGGTCGACGCTGACAGCCGCGGTCACCGTGGGTTCGTCCGCCGCGTCGCGCAGCGCAGTCACGTTCTTCTCGGCCTCGTCTGGCACCAGACGTTTCATGGCCAACCTCTCGACGACGCTGCGCTCGATCAATTCCCTGCTGAAATAGAGGTCGCGGACATCTTCGGTGTCGAGCAACGGCACCCGCGCCGTTTTGTTCGTCGAACGCCGAAGGAGACCGTCGACGACAAGGCGCTCCATCGCGGCCTTTGCGGTAGGACGCGCCACACTGTACTGGGTCGCGATGCTCATCTCGGTGACCGAAGCGCCCGGCTCGATATCGCCTTTCAGGATTCGATCGCGAATCGCAGCATGTAGCACGTCAACCAGCGAGGGGACGCTGAGCTCGTTCTGGTCAACCGGCGACACCGGATCACACCTCCAAAACCCCGCCGCATGCATTGTTATGCATGTTTGCTAGCCTAGCATGACGGGCTTGTCGCCCGACCAGCACATCACCAATGCCTTGGTCCTGCAGCGCAATCAGTTCGACGGCGACGGCCTCGATCGTTCGCTGGATGAAGGCGGTGGGCTCGTCCGCGGCATCCGGTCGCTCGTCGATGACGACGTCGACCGCCCCCCATGCGACAAGGCGTTCGCTGCTCACACCCTGCGCCTCGGCGAGTCGCGGTGCATCGCGGGTATGTCCGTGCCGTATCGCCGACGCCCCTTCCAGAGGCAGCGGTGACAGCCACGCATGCCGCGCACACAGGACGCGGTCGGCAGGCAACAGCGCCAAAGCTCCCCCTCCCGCGCCTTGGCCGAGGAGCACGCTGACGACGGGCGTCGACAGGAACATCAGGTCGGCCAGGCAGCGCGCGATCTGACTCGCAACGCCCGCCTCCTCGGCGGTGCGAGATGTCGCTGCGCCGGCGGTGTCGACGATCGTGACGACCGGCAACCCAAGCTCGGCCGCCAGGCGCATCCCGCGTCTGGCAGCCCTGAATCCCGCAGCGCCTATTGGGGATTCGCATGCCCGGTCCTGTCCGACCACCAGCGCGGGGATGCCTCGGATGTTTGCCAGCGCCACCCGCAGACCCGGATCCGGATCACCACGCCCAGTCCCGGGCAGGTCGACAACCGGTTGGCAGGCGGCCAACAATGCGTGTACTCCCGGTCTGGTCCTCGCCCGGGTACGGGTGACCGAATCCCACGGCCGCGACGGGGCAAGCGGTGCTGAGCCAGCTGCATCGTGCACGGCAACACCCGCCGCGACAGGCGCCTTCCGCGGAATCAGCAGCCGCAGAACGTCATCGAGGTAGTCGCGCAGCCCGGCCGGCGGGACCACCGCGTCCAGCAGGCCGTGCGCGAGCAGGTTCTCCGCGCTCTGCACCCGGCGCGGCAGGCGTTCGCCGTGCAAGGCGGCGTGCACCTTGGGCCCGAGAAACCCGATGAGGGCGTCCGGCTCGGCGGCGGTGACGTGACCGAGGGATCCCCACGACGCCACGACACCACCCGTTGTGGGGTTACGCAGGTAGACCACGAACGGCAATCCGGCCGTCCGGTGGGCGACGATCGCTGCGGTCAGTGGAATCATCTGCAGGAAGGCCAGAGTGCCCTCTTGCATGCGGGTGCCTCCCGAGGCGGTCACCGCCAGCAATGGCAGCCCACCGGCGGTGGCGCGGCGAACCGCGGACGTCAGGCGAGTGGCGGCCGCGACGCCCACCGTTCCACCCAGGAATCGGAAATCGAGCGCGATGACCGCCACCGTCAACCCGCGCAGGCGCATGGTTCCCGTCACGGCAGACTCGTCGAGACCAGTAGCCGCGCGCGCCGTGATGAGCTCGTCGGCATACCGCGCGTCGGCCTTCAACATCTCCTCTGGCGGTTGGGTCCGTCCGTCGTGCCATGGCCGGAAGGAAGCCGCATCGGCGATCGACTCCAGGAACGCAATTACTGAACGGACGTGCCGGGGACGGACCCCGGCCACTGCCGGGGTGTTGATGACTAACGCGCTGTCGGGCAAGGCGTCTCGATCATCCGAGGAAGTCGGCGAGCTCGGAGACCAGGATGGATTTCGGCTTCGCCCCGATGATGGTCTTGACGACCGCACCGTCGACGAAAACCTTCAGCACCGGGATTGACCGCACCCCGTAGGCACGGGCGATATCAGGGGACGCGTCGACGTCCACCTTCACGATGCTCATCGCATCCTGCGACGCGGCCAGGTCGTCCAACACTGGCGCCAGTAGCTTGCACGGAGCGCACGACGGACCGAAGAAGTCCACCAGCACCGGGTCCTTGCTCTGCAGGACGCGGCGGTCGAATTCGTCAGTGGCGATGATGTCGACGCTCATGAATGCCCCCCTTGCGGCCGCGCGCTGAGGTAGCGCTCGACGTCAAGCGCGGCGGCGCAGCCGGTGCCTGCCGCCGTGATCGCCTGACGGTAGATGTGGTCAACCAGGTCGCCCGCGGCGAAGACGCCTTCGACATTGGTCCTGGTGCTCGGATGCGCAACCTTGACATACCCCTGGTCATCACAGATCACCTGGTCACGCACCAGTTCGGAGCGAGGCTCGTGCCCGACGGCGATGAAGACGCCGGTGACATCGAGCGTCCAGTCCTTGTCGGGGGACCGCAACAGCAGGCCTTTGACCTCGTCTCCGCCCACGATGTCGAGTACCTCTGTGTTCCAGACGAATTCGATTTTAGGATTGTCGAAGGCCCGCTCTTGCATCGCCTTTGACGCGCGTAGCTCGTCCCTGCGATGGATGATGTACACCCGCTCGGCGAATCGAGTGAGGAAGGTTGCCTCCTCCATCGCGGAATCCCCGCCGCCGACGACGGCCACTCGTTGGTCGCCGTAGAACGCACCGTCACACGTAGCACACCAGGAGACGCCCAGGCCGGACAGCCGTTCCTCGTTGCTCAGGCCCAACGCCCGGTAACGCGAGCCCATCGCCAGAATCACGGTTTTGCCGGCATAGGCGTTGCCGGAGCTGTCCTCGACGGTCTTCAATTCACCCGACAGCCGGACCGACATGACGTCATCGGTGACGATGGTCGCGCCGAAACGCTCTGCCTGCTTTCGCATTTCGGCCATCAGCTCCGGGCCGGTGATGCCGAGGCCGAACCCGGGAAAGTTCTCGACGTCCGTCGTGTTCATCAACGCCCCGCCCGAACTGGTGGAGCCTTCTATCAGGACCGGATTCAGCCGGGCCCTGGCGGCGTAAATCGCTGCGGTGTAGCCGGCAGGACCGGACCCGATGATGACGGTGTCGTGTGGCTCAGACCGCATTGACGAGCACGTCGCTCACGGGCAGACCGCGTGCGGTCACTGCCTCCTTGACGAACACGGCCAGATCGTCAGGGGTGATGACACACCCCGGGCACTCCTCGTTCGTGCCCATCTTGTAATCGATGTTCACGGTGCTGTCGTCGGTGTAGGTGTTGAAGTGGATCTCACCGCCATCGGCGGCCACCAGTGACCTGAAGTTGGACAGCGCGTCCTCGATGATCAGCCGGGAATTGCTGTCATCTGTTGACATTGTTTTCTCCTTCCGGTTGCCGCGACCCGCGTGCTCGGCGGCGATGGATTCTGTGACAGACAGCCCGAGATGATGCTTAGCGACAGATTGACAGGCAGTTGTACTGGTCTGACAATACAGAGCGAATTGTTTAGCGTCTACTGAAAGATCGGCGCGTGGCACTCATGAAAGCGGTGCTTCTCACCGCACCCCGAGAAGCGGCGATTCGCGATCTCGAGCGGCCGCCGGTCGGCGACGACGAGGTGTTGCTCCGGATCGAGGCGACCGGCCTGTGCGGTTCGGACATCTCGACGTGGAAGGGCGTGCACCCGTTCCGCCGGCCACCGGTCGTGTTGGGCCATGAAGCCGCTGGCGTGGTTGCCGGTGCCGGACGCTCCGTGACGTCGGTGGAGATCGGGCAGCGGGTCGCCCTATGTCCGCTCATCCCTTGCGAGCGCTGCGACCAGTGCGCTCGCGGCGCGATCAATCTGTGCCGGGCACGCCGCGTCCCCGGCGTTGGGTGGGCTGGTACGTACGCGGAGTTCATCACTGCTCCGGCCGATGTCCTCTATCCCGTCGGGCCCGATGTCAACGGCGTGCGCGCCGCCCTCGTCGAACCCGCCGCGGTCGCGCTGCGCGCCTGCCGCCGCGCGGGGGTGGCACCAGGAATCCGGATCGCCGTGCTCGGAGCGGGCGGGATCGGCAGCCTGTGCGCGATGATCGCGGATCTAGCAGGCGCCAGTGCGATCCTGAGCACCGACGTCGCCTCCGCGAAGCTCGACCGACTGCGCAGTGTCGTCCCATGTACCACGATCCTCGTCCCCGACGAGGACCCCGTCGAGCGAGGTCTCGCATTGACCGACGGTAACGGTTTCGACGCGATCCTGGTGGCGTCGTCCGCGCCGCAGATTCTCGGCCAAGCGGTGGCGTTGGCCCGCCCCGGCGGGGTGGTGGTCGTCGTCGGGCTGAGCGGCCGCGACATATCGGCGCCGTTCGATGACGCCGTGGTGCGTGAGATCACCATCCGCGGCAGCTACGTCTACGACCGCCGCGATTTCGCCGATGCGACAACGCTTGTCACCGATGGACGGATCGACGTCGAACGTCTCGTCACCCATTCGCTGCCGCTGGCGGCCGCACCCGAGATATTCGAAAAGATCGACGCAGGCCTCGACTACACGAAGATCATCTTCACTGTGGGAGTCGGGCTCTCACCAGATGGCGCCGAATCGGTTTGACAGCTCATCGATTTCGGCTTGCGTCAGCGGATGCACGCCCGCCTCACGGACGGTGTGGAACAGCCGGGCCGCGGCCTCGAGTTCCTCGACGGCGTCCGCCGCCGCTGCCGGCGACGACCCAGCCACCACAGGCCCGTGCCGGGCCAGCAGGACGGCACGGGGCGCCCTGCCCAGTGCGCGGATCGCATCCGCGGCGGCGGTGCCACCGGGCGGGTAGTAGGGCAACAGCGCCAGCCGGCCCACTTTCATCACCTGATATGCGGTGAGCGGAGGCAGCGCGTCGTCGGGGTCGAGACCGGGCAGCAACGACACCGCGACCGACCAGTGCGAGTGCAGATACACGACAGCGCGCTCCTGCGGTCGGGCGGCATACATTGCGGCGTGCAGCGGAACTTCCTTGGTCGGCTCGTGGCCGCCGAGCAGGCGACCGGCCGCGTCCAGACGGGAGAGCGCGGCGGGATCGAGTCGACCAAGGCTGACCCCGGTCGGCGTGGCCAGCCAGCTGTCATCGGCCAGTCGGGCCGAGAGATTGCCCGAGCCGCCAGCGGTCAGGCCACGGGAGTACGTCGAGGCGCCGAGGTCACACAACTCCTCACGGAGCTCGGCCTCGGCGCTCACTTCGCGCTCACCTCGAGGGCGGTGGCGAAGAAGTCCGGTGAGCCGAAGTTGCCCGACTTGAGTGCAAGCAACAGGGGCCGGTCTTCTGCTCGGGTCCACGGGATCCCCGGTTCGATTTCCCGTCCGACGTGCAGTCGCTTGACGCCAAGCCCGGCGACCACAGCACCCGACGTCTCTCCACCGGCGACCACGAGTCGCTCGACGCCATGCTCGACCAGGCCGCGGGCGACACCGGCGAGGACCGCCTCAATCCGGGCGCCGACCCGCTCGGCACCCCACTGGCGCTGCGCCACCCGCACCTGGTCGGGAGCTCCTGTGGAGTACACCAATACGGGTCCGCTCGAAAGCCCGGGCAGGGCGCGAGCGAGCACGTCGCTGCTGGCCGCGATGGTCGGCGTACACGGTTTCCAGGGCACCCGATGGACCGTCGCCGGTGAACTCGGCCGCGCGCAGGGCAATCATCACCCGTCCATCTGTCCTTACGGACTGTTCCGCACCCGCGACGGCGCAGTACAGATCGCAGTCGGCAGCGAAAGACTGTGGAAGCGGTTCTGCATGGCGTTCCGTATCGACCCGGAGACTTCGGGAATGGCCGACAACGGCCAGCGCGTCGCACACCGTGACGCCGTCATCCGGCTGGTGGAGTCGAAGTTCGCCGCGTATGACTGCGAGAACCTGCTGAATCTACTTGCCGGCGCAGGCATTCCGGCAGGGCGGGTGCGCAGCATCGACGAGGTCTACGAGTGGGAACAGACCCGGTCACAAGGCCTGGTCATCGACGTCGACCATGCGACTGTCGGCCCGGTCAGGCTAGCGGGTCCACCATTGCGCTTTTTCGACTGGGACCGCGAGATATCGGCACGGATGCACCGGCCGCCACCGGTGCTGGACGAGCACGGAGACCAGATCCGGGAATGGGTAAAGACCCTAGAGGATCTGTTCGCGCTCCCGCGGTGTCGTAGCCCCCCACACACCGTAGGGTTCGCGCGCCTCGAGGGCGTAGCGGCGACATACTTGCAGCACCGGACAGGACACGCAGATGGTCTTCGCCTGCTCTTCCCTGTGCTGGCGCGCGGGGCCCCTCTCGTTGTCCGGCGGATAGAAGACTTCGGCGGGCACTCCCCGGCACCAACCACGCAGGCGCCATTCCCATTTACTTTCTGCGGCGTCGACCACCTCGGCTGCCCCCTTGCCGCGCGCGTACGCGCGCGATGCCGACGACCTCACGGACGGACCAGCCGCGCCGCGGGCACGGCGGCCGCACGACCGGGATGGAGGCGAGTCCACAGCATTCGCAGGGTGACCGGCAGCAGTCAGGCGACGGACTTCACCGTGACGTTCATATTCGAAACGCCGTGCGACTCCAACGATTCGGTCAAGAAAACCTGGACAAGCTCGGGAGTGATGGAGCAGGTGGCGCATTCCTCGTTGATGCCCATGCGGTAGTCCACGGCCATGGTGAGGGCATCGGCATCGAAGGACTCCAGGGTGATCTCGCCTCCGTCCTTGGCGACCATGGCATTCATCAACTCGAGGACCTTGTCCACCGTCGGGCTGTCGGACGACATTTGCTTCTCCTTGTAGGTTGTGTTGTCGGCAGTCGGTCAGAGAGCAGCCGCCGGCTCCGGTTCGGACGCCACACCGGTGCCGTGTTCGACTGGGAAGAGGCAGCGGTGCAGGTGCGTACCGTCGTTACCCCAGACGGTGTCGGCGGGCACCTCGGAGGCACACCGATCCTGTGCCCGCCAGCACCGCGTGCGGAAGACGCAGCCGCTTGGCGGATCGGTCGGGCTAGGTAGGTCACCGCTGAGCATGATGCGTTTGGCACTGCCCCGCTCCCCCGGTTCGGAGATGGGTACGGCCGATATCAGCGCCTGTGTGTACGGGTGTACAGGCCTTCCGATGATCGCTTCTGCCGGTCCGGTCTCGAGGATCTTGCCGAGGTACATCACCGCGATCCGGTCGGCGATGCCCGCGACGACCGCGAGATCGTGCGAGATGAACAGGTAGGACAATCCGAGCTGGTCCTGCAGGTCCAGGAACAGGTTCAGGATTTGTGCCTGCACCGAGACGTCGAGCGCCGAAACCGGTTCGTCGAGAACCAGTAGTTGCGGTTCCAGCGCCAAGGCCCTTGCGATACTCACGCGTTGTTGTTGGCCGCCCGACAGCTCGGCGGGAAACCGCTCGGCGTGGCGCCGAGTCAGACCGACGAGGCCCAGCAGTTCGTCGATCCGGGCCTTGGTGCGCGCTTTGGAATACCCGTTCACCCGCATCGGCTCGGCGATGCACTGACCGACGCGCTTCCTGGGATTCAGCGAAGCGCGCGAGTTCTGGAACACCATCTGCATGCCTCGGCAGGACTCCTTGCTGCGCGTCGACCCGCTGACCAGTCGCTCGCCCTGAAAGGTGATGTCACCGCCGGTCGGCGTGACCAGGCCGACGATCGACCGCGCGACCGTGGACTTACCGGACCCGGATTCACCCACCAACGCCAGGGTTTCGCGAAGGCCGATCGACAGACTCACCCCCTGCACCGCGCGCACCGGCGGTGACCCGTCGCGGTGCCGCGGGGTGAAGTGGACGACCAGATCGTCGACGGTCAGCACCGGCTCGCCGGACATCTCAGCGGTCCTCAACGATCGTCAGCTCTTGGTGGAAATGACATGCGGCCGAGCGAAGTTCGCCGATCTGCTGCAACGGGGGCGCCTGCCGCGTGCAGATGTCCCTGCCATCCCACGTGGTGCACCGCGGCCGAAAAGCGCACCCCGACGTGATGTCGGTGGCATTGACCGGGGCGCCGGGGATGGAGCGTAGCCGCTCCTTCCGGAACGCCAGCCCGAGGCGGGGCCGGCTCGCAAGCAGCGCAGCGGTGTACGGATGGCGCGGTTCGGTGAAAAGGGTTCCCACGTCTGCTGTTTCGACGACCTTGCCGGCATACATGACGACGACGCGATCAACCAGTTCGGCGACGATGCCGAGGTCATGGGTGACGACGACCAAACCTGCGTTGGTCTGAGTGGTCAATTCGCGGAACAATTCGATGATCTGGGCCTGCACAGTCACATCCAGGGCCGTGGCGGGCTCGTCTGCGACGATCAGCCGCGGCCCGTTGGCGATCGCGACGGCGATCATCGCGCGCTGCAGCATCCCGCCGGAGAACTCCGACGGGTACTGGCCGATACGGCGCTGCGGATCAGGAACCCCGACGCGGTCAAGCAGTTCGGCCGCGCGAATGCGGGCGTCGGCCCTGCTCAATTTCTTGTGGTGTGCGACAAGGGTCTCGCACAACTGCTCACCAACCGTGAGCAAGGGGTTGAACGCGGTCATCGGTTCCTGGAACACCAGCGAGGCGACGCTGCCGCGAAGCGCGGCGCGTTTCGCGGGTGGCCGGGCGAGGATGTCTTCGTCGCCGACGACCACCCGGCCGCGGCGGGTCACCGCTCCGTTCTGGTCGGCCAGGCCCAACACCGACAGTGCGACTGTGGACTTACCACAGCCGGATTCGCCGACTACACCAATGGTTTCGCCTTCGCGAACCTCGAGGCTGACGCCGTCGACCGCGCGCAGATCCCCGTCGCGGGACGGGTAGTCGACGACGAGATCCTCGATACGCAGTACGTACGGGCGACCGTTCATGCCCGATGCGGGCACCTCGACCGCCGCCGCGGTCTCGGTGCTCATCGGCGCGCCCTCAGCACACGACCTGGCGTCCCGACCAGCGCCTTGCGACCGGCGATGCCGATAAGGGCGAGGCTCACACAGGCGAGGGCGAGGATCGCGCCGGCGAACACCACCGGCCATGGCTGAACCGCGATGAAATTGCGCTCATCGGAGACGATCAACCCGATGGAGGTGTTAGGGGGTTGGATGCCGTACCCGACGAAGCTCAGGCTGGCCTCGAGCAGGATCACCTGAGGCAGTTGAACGAGCGCGAGCGACAGCACCGCAGGCAGGCTCACCCGGCCGAGGTGATCAATCACCACCCGAAGCCTTCCGGCACCGAACATCCGCGCCGCGAGTACATATTCGGCATGCTTACCCGACAGCGCGATGGTGCGCCCCAGCCGGCCGAAGATCACCAAGCCTTCCAGGCTCAGGACAAGGATGATGACGGCGAGGCCGCCGCCGATGGCACTGACGATCGACACCGCGATGAGCACACCCGGGAAAATGTTCAAGACGTCCATGAAGCGTCCGACTACCTGGTCTTGCCACCCACCGAGGTATGCTCCGACCGCGCCGACGAGCCAACCGACGACGGCGGTGATCAGCACGACCACCACGCCAACGATCAGCGATGTCCGCAGCCCCTCGGCGACCAGCACCGACAGCTGCCGACCCAGGTGATCGGTGCCCAGCAATGGCCCGTGGCCTCCGAAAAGCGATGGTGGGTCGAGGTTTTGGGTCACCTGCACTTCGGTCGCGGCCGGTGAGGCGAGTAGCGGCAGCACGAACGCATAGACCACAAGAGCCACGAAAACGATCAGCGCACCAACTCCTGCCGGATCGGCGGCGAACGCGCGAACGGCTGAGCGCAGCTGACTGCGCTCAGCGATATTGCCGGACTGCGGTCCCGGATCCGTCGGGGCCGTCAAGGTGGTGGCCATCCAGAGATCTCCTAGAGCGGTCGGGCGGGTTGGTCAGTCGTAGGACACACGATGGTCGATCCGCGAGTAGAGCAAGTCGAGGCCGAGGTTCAGCAGCAACACGAAGATTGCGCCGATGAAGATCGTCGCCGTCACCACAGGCAGGTCGTAGGACTTCATCGCCTGGAGGAACAGCAAGCCGATACCCGGCCAGGCGAAGACGCTTTCGACGACCACCGATCCGCCCACCACCATCCGGGTCAGCTCGGAGCCTGCGACCGCGATGCTCGGCAGGCTGGCATTGCGCAGGATGTGCTTCACCAGCACGACACGTTGACTCAGCCCACGGGCCAACGCCGGCGACACGTGCGGGGACTCAAGCGCCACCAGCATGTTGGCCCGCACCACGAACGCGAGCCGGCCCATCGGCGCCAGGGCAAGTGTGATGGCGGGCAGGATGATTCGCTCGTTCAGGCCGTAGCCGGCGGTGGGCAGCAGTCCGAACTCGACGCTGACCACGATGACGAGCAGCAGACCCACCCAGAACTCGGTCACCGATGAGATCGCCGTGCTGACGAGCACGACGATGCGGTCGGCAACGCCGCCACGGAATGCCGCCAATGCACCCAGCAGAGTCCCGCCGACCGCCGCGATCAGGAACGCGGCGGCGGCGAGTACCAATGTGCGGGGGAGGGTTTCGAGCACTACCGCCATCGCCGGACGCCCCAGCGTGTAGGAGGTGCCGAACTGGAAAGTCGCGGCGTTGCCGAGGAAGCGCACCAGTTGCTCGAGGACCGGCGCGTCGAACCCGCGGGCGTGGCGAAACGCTTCGCGCTGGGCGTCCGACGCGCTCTCACCGAGGATGTGGTTCGTCGGATCGCCGAGCACGTAGAAGATGAGGAACACGGCGATCGTGACGACCAGCAGGATGCCGATCGAGTAGAGGAGCCGGTTGACCACGAAGTTGGTGGTGCGCCTGGCATCGCCGCGCCGGGCTTCGATCGCGCTGCTGGTCATCGGCTCCACCTCCTCACCTCGTGCCGCGGCCCGTCTAGCTCTTGAAGCTCCAGTCCGCCCACCGCACATCCTCGGGGATTGGATATAGCGTGCCTTGGACGTTCTGGCTTACCCCCCACGTGTTGTGTGGCAGAACGATGAACAGGAACGGCGCGGCATCTTTGACCTGGCTGGCAAGCGCTTGGAGCTGCTCTTGCTGAGCGTTGACATCGGGTTGCGCCAGTGCCGCCCTGATGGCGGCCTCCAGCTCCGGGTTGCAGTACGTGTTGCGATCCGACCCGCAGGTCAGCCAGTTCAGCAACGTGTTTCCGCCGTTCAGGTCGCTGGTGCCCGCCCCAGCTACGAACACATCAGGCGGGGTGATCTTGTTTTTTGGAGCATAGAGGCCTTCGTTGGTCCACTTGTCGGTCGGCTGATACTTCAGATCGACCTGCAGGCCGATGTTCTTGAAGTTCTGGGAGAGCACCTGGCACAGGTCCCGGCCCGCCGTGCCGTAACGGTCGCTGTTGCACAGCACCGAGATCGGCTTTCCGGTCGCGCCAGCCTCGTTGATCAACTGCTTGGCGCGCTCGGGGTCGAATTGGTAGTCGGTGACCGACGAGTTATAGCCGAGCGCTTCGGGCGGGATGATCTGGCCGTTCGGCGCGGACGCGTAGCCGTGGTACACGTTCTTGATGATGCTGTCCCGGTCGATCGCCATGTTCAGCGCCTGACGGACCCTGACATCGCTCATCACCGGATTCTCGGTGCCGATGCGGGCGATCATCATCAGGACGCTCTCGTGGTCGATGACCGCGGGGGCTTTGGACACCAGGTCGGGAGTCAGGTTGTCCACGACGTTGACCTCCCCGGTCTGCAGCGCCTGGAACGCCGCGCTGGCCTCGGGGATGACCCGCATGTTGATCGTGTCGATCTTGGCCGGCTCACCCCAATAGTCGGACGACTTGGTGAGCGTCGCGTTGTTGCCGCCGTTGGTGTAGGAGGTCAGCTTGTACGGGCCCGTGCCATTCGCCGTGGTGGCCGCCTCATTCTTGTTGTTCTCGCCCCATCCGTTCGGTGTGATCGGGATGCCGTACATTGCCCGGTAGACCAGCGGATTCGGTTGTGTTGCAAACACATCCACGGTCTTATCGTCGACCTTGACCGCCTTGTCGATAAGGGACAGCAGACCGATCTGCTCGGAGTCCGGCGAGAGCCGGCGGTTGATGCTGTACACGACGTCGTCTGCGGTGAGCGGTTGGCCGTTATGGAATTTGACACCCTCGCGGATGTGGAATCGCCACTGGCTCGGCGTCACCTCGTCCCAAGACGTGGCCAGCAGCGGCTCCCAGGTCACCTTGCCGCTCGAGTCATAGCCGACCCTGGTCAACGGCTCGTAGACGTCAGGGGCGAGCAGTTCGGTGGCGGGGTGGTCATCGACGGTGAGGATGTCCAGCGTCCTCGGCGCCGCACCCGTCGCGTAGGTCAATGTGGAACCCCCTCCGCCAGAAGAGGATTCGGGTGCACAAGATACCAGCGACAAAATCAATGCGGTCGCTGCGGCCAGGGCGGCTACTATCGTTGCGGCCCGGCCACGATGACGACTGGGAGCAGAACCCCACGTTTCCATCGGACCTCCGATTGCTTCGTTGCGATTCGGTGATTGACAGCAATGGGGCCGGTCAGGACGGGACACCGCCGGGCGTCCGGGTGACCAATTCGGTTTCAGGCAGCGCCCGAAGGGGCATCAGCAGATCTTTCGCGCGCACCGATCCGGCGACGACGACGGAGTATTGCTCGGGCATCTCGATCACCGGCGCCGTCTGCTTGGCCGCCTCTTCGTCGGACAGCTCGAACATCCAGTCGAATTCCTTGCGTGTCTTGCCATCCGCGTGCAGCTTGCGCATCGGTTCGATGAGCCTGCTGATCGGCGCGACACCCTTCTCCCAGAGCAGGTGCTCGAACGCCTTCTTGGTGTATCCGGCCTCGGCGACGGGTATGGCGTGTGGCGGCGGCACGAGCAACAGCCGGCCCAGCGGAATCGACCGCCAGGTCGGGCCCTGCATGGCCATGATGTAGCCCATGTTGTTGGCGACCCCCATGCACGCGATCGCCTGTGCCAGTTGCTCGCCGTCGATGTGGCCCTGCAGTGAGACGTCCCACTCGCCGCATGTGAAGAACACCGTGACGGTGCTTTCGTTCGGCTCGTACCCCTTCGACACGTGGTAGGGCTCCCAAGGGGTTTCCTCTTCGTTCTCGGCAAGCACCACGATGTTCTTCCGCGCGGTGCCGATCGAGTCCATGTCCATCACGCCGGGGATCCAGCGGGCGATATTGCGCAGGCACATGTGCACGGCGCGGCTGATCCGGGTGTTGACGACATTCTGCTTCCCCGGGCCGATGCAGCAACGGCCGCCGTTGATGCCGAGTTCCTTGGCCACCGGGCCGTTCACCAGGACCAGCGGGGCGTGGGCGCTGGTCGACATCAACGCCTGCCGGATGACCTTCTCGTTCTCCTTGTGGGCGATGGCCCGCAGGGCGGCCATCACGACCTGCATGTCGGCTGGCTCGCAGCCGGCCATCACTGCGTTGGCAGCTACCTTGGCCACCGTCGCCTGGCCGTTGCCGGGCGGGAGTACGCACACCACCGCGTCCGGTGACCCGTCGACGCCCTCGAGCATTCGGGCGACCCTGGCCGGGGTCGGCGGGTGAACCATGTAACCGTCGGTCCAATTCCGCTCGAACACAGCGGCATTGAACGCCTCGAAGGCGGACAGTTCATCAGTTCCGGTGAACGTCTCCCTGGCGTCCGACTTGCCCAGCGCATAGCTGTCGAACTCCTCGATGGTTTCCGAGGTGCCGCGGGTGAGCAGGCGCAGGATGTCGTCCACCACTGGGTCGGTCTGCGCGACAGCCTCTTCTTCGCTGATGTTGTTGTAGCCGCGAGGCACCACGACGAACTGCTCCGTCGGCATCGCGAACGCCTGCGCGCTCGCGATAATGTCGTGCTCGAAGCCGGCCGTACAGATGATGACGGTCGGCACGCCCGCACGCTCCAGCTGAACGCAGTCGTGGGTGATCCACGAGGTGCACGAGCCGCAGTCTGCGGTGCAGGCGATCACGGCGTCGGCCTCGGCCGCGGCCTGCTTGAGGAGCTCGGCCGAGCAGGGCAGGTTGCCGCTGAAGAACTTCACGGTGAGGTTCGGGATACGCTCCGCGAGGATCTCGCCGGCGCGCTTGAGCGCGACATCGCCGTTGGCCTTCGCGTTCCACAGCAGGCCCAGAGTCTTGCCTTCCAGGGACTCTGGCCGGGCAGCGAGCGAATAGGATCCCTCCCCGTACTTGTCAGCCGTCGGAGTGACGATGCTCAGCGTGTCGGACACGGGCTCCTGTAGCAGGGTCATCCACAAATTCCTTCCTTTGGTGACCGCGATACTGCGCATGGCGGGAGCGGGACGCCCCATGAGTGTGTTCGGTGCCACTAGCGGTCGAACACTGTGATCACGCTAACAGCGCAGTTTCAGCTTGTAAACCATATCCGATAGGGTTCTTGGCCTACCACCGCCGGCGGCAGCGGATTTCCTGCATGTTCCCGCCGCTGAGGCCAACTCCTGGTTGGATTCGCTGCCATGCCGACAGGATTCGGCTTCACCGGGTGGGACGAGCGGCCAACAACGCGGCCTGCCGCAGCGCCTCGACCATGCTCCTGCCGTCCGCCTTGCCCGTACCGGCGATATCGAATGCAGTGCCGTGGTCGACCGACGTCCGAACCACCGGCAGACCGACGGTGATGTTCACCCCGTGCTCGAGGCCGAGCACCTTCACCGGCCCGTGGCCCTGATCGTGGTACATCGCGACAACCAGGTCGAAATCGCCGCGACCAGCCCTGAAGAACACAGTGTCGGCCGGCAGCGGCCCGTCGGCGGCTATCCCGTCTGCGGCGGCTTCTCTGATCGCGGGCACAATCTTCTCTTCCTCTTCGCCACGACCGAACAGACCGTTCTCACCGGCATGCGGGTTGATGCCGCACACCGCTATCCGAGGCGTCGCGATGCCCGCGTCGACCAGGGTCCGATGACCGCGACGAATGGTTCGTCCCACCAAGTCGGCGTCGATGCGCTCAATCGCGTCGAGAAGGCCGATGTGGGTGGTCACATGGATGACCCGGAGCGCGCCCGCCGTGAGCATCATCGACACCTCGGGCACGTCACAGAATGCCGCGAGCATCTCGGTGTGCCCAGGGTAGATGTGCCCGGCAAGGTGCAGGGCCTGCTTGTTGAGCGGCGCCGTGCAGATCGCTTGAATCCGGCCCTGCATGGCCAGTTCGGCGGCCGCCCGCAGATATCGGAAACTGCCCTCCCCCGCCTGCGGCGCGAGTTCGCCGAAGGCGAGATCCGTTGGGAGCCGATAAGGTTCGAGGACATCGATGGCGCAGGCATCGAACCGTGCCTCGTCGATCGTCTCGATCGTGTTCACGTCCACGTCGAGGCCGCAGATGCCCGCCGCCAGATTCAGCCGCGCCGAGTCGCCCAGTACCACCGGCCGGCAGATCTGCCGCACCTCCGCCTCTGCGAAGGCCTTGACGACCACCTCGGGCCCGATGCCCGCGCCGTCGCCCATGGTGATCCCGATGACGGGTGTGTCGCTCATCTGTGTCGCCCTCCATGCGATTGATCGATCGGGATGAGGCGCCGGACCGCCGACGCGAGTGTGCGGGCATGGCCGAACGAGCCCGCCTTGGTGACGACGTATCGCGCGCCGGCACGCAGCAGTACGGCCCCCGGCTCGAGCTCGCCTACGACATCCAGCTCCCCGATGTTCAGGCAGCCCAGAACACTTCGGGCGGTCGCCCCGCCGGTCAGAACCAGGACCCCAGCGTCGGCGGCATGCGCCGCGACCAGTCCGGCCACGCTCCGTGCCACCGCAGGATCCAATGCAGCCGGATGGTCATCCGGCGGTTCGACGGAGACGACCAGATGACGGTCGGCGCGCGCCATCCGCAGTCGCGAGTACGAATCCGAGCTCGGCACAACGGCTTCGGCCGCTGGCACAACGACGTGTTCGGCGTCGAGTTCTCCCGCCAGAACACGTGCCTGGGTGGCCGACGTCGGCGACGCACTCCCGAACACCGCCACGCACCGCATCGCGTCGGCGGCGAGGGCCAGATCGAGGCCGGCTCCGGGGGAGCCGCCGCGCGCCCGCGCGATCGCCTTCGCGAGACCCGCCGTGCCGACCCAGATCGCGTTTTCCACGGTCTGCGACATCGTCGCCACGATCGCGTCGAGATCGGCATCGTCGGCGGCGTCGCATACCCACGCCGGCTCCAGCCCATCGACCATCTCGAACAGCGACGGGGTTTGCCAGTGGACCTCGCCGGCAATCTGCAGCCGCCCCCCGGCAGTGCTCCGCCCCATGGCCGGCAGCGCGGGTGCCAACACCAGCGGTCGCCCGCAGGCCCACCGGCGCAGTTCGTGGAGCATGTCCGCGATTCGGCCCCGCAGTAGCGAGTCGATCTTCACGAAAAGCTCGGCCCCGGCCGGCAGCCGATCCAGCGCGGCAGCCATCCGTGTCGCCGCCGATCTCAGCAGCGACGTCCCGGCAGTCGACATCGATCGCGACATGCCCGACAGGTGCTGCCTGGCGTCGCAGCGGCAGGTCGAGCAGGAGTCTGACGGGCGCTGTTCCGGCGAAGGCGACGCTCGCATCCGCGGCACCGGTGAGGTCGTCGGCAATGATGTGCATCCCGGGGCCCTCACGATGAATAAATACGATCGGATTCTAGGGTGATCATTGTCCGGGGCGCCACCGCTTGGCGAAGATTGTTTCAGCTGGTGGTGCCCCAGCAACGCCGCCCCGAGGATTGAATCGGATATCCTTATCCGTTAACCAGTCGCATCCCAGTGCGAGGACACCATGAAAACCCGACCCGACGTCGTCCCACCCGACGGCCCCACACCGGGCCCGATGGTCGCCGTCGGGCTGCCGCGACAAAGCTCATCCGCGGCAGCGGAATCGCTGGGACCCGAGGTCTACAAGACGATCCTGTCGTCGATCATCTCGTTGCAGATCGAGCCAGACAGCCGTATCGCGGTCGATGCTCTCGCTCGCGAACTCGGTGTCTCTCCCACCCCGATTCGGGAGGCGCTGGTCCGACTCGAGGCCGAAGGTCTCGTGGTCAAGACCCACCTCCGCGGATACCGTGCGGCGCCGAAATTGAACCGTGCCGACTTCGAGGCTTTGTTCGACATCCGCATGGTGCTCGAGCCGCACGCCGCCAAACGCGCGGCCGAACACCGCACCGAGGAACACCTGGCCCAACTGCACGAAATCAACGACCGGATGCGCAAGCGCCGTGAGGTCGGCGACACTGCGTCGACGTACGCCGAGTTCGCAGCGCTCGACGCGCAGTTCCACGACCTGGTCGCGGCGGCCTCCGGTAATCGACTGATCCAGGAGAGTCTGTTGCGCCTGCATGCGCATCTGCATCTGTTCCGGGCCAAGCAGCACAGCGGGATAGGCATGGAAGCGCTCCGCGAGCACGAACGGATCGTCGATGCCATCGCAGGCCGGGACCAACACCTGGCGGAGGCCGCGGCACTGTCCCACCTCGAGCGGTCCCAGCAGCGGATGATGCCGGTCATCGAAGACTGACCGCGCTGGCTGACCCGAAGATCCTATCGGGTACCCCCGGTTGACCCGGGCCTTCGAGCGGATGGATCGGCAAAAAACGTAAAAACCCTATCGGATCTGGTTTACAACGCCCCTGATCGCTGTTAGCGTCACGCGTATCGTTCGCCCATGTGGCGCTCAGCGCACCCACCCTGCCGAGTTCGGAAGGAACCCAATCGATGACGGTGGTAGACGATCAGGTCACGCACACGTTCAACGTGGTGAACCCCACGGCCGACAAGTACGGTGAGGGCTCGTTCTCGTTAGCCCCGCGCTTGGAGTCGCTCGAGGGTACGACGCTGGGCCTGCTGTGGAACGCCAAGGCCAACGGCGACACCGCGCTCAAGCGGGCGGCCGAACTCATCTCGGCGAAAGTGCCCAACCTGACCGTCAAGTTCTTCAATGGCCACATGCCCTGCGCGCCGGAACTTCTCAAGCAGGCTGCCGCAGAGTCCGACGCGATCATCGCCTGCACGGCCGATTGTGGTTCGTGCACCTCGTGGCTTACCCACGACTGCATTCAGATCGAGCGCATGGGCGTGCCGACCGTGATCATCGCCTCCAGTGGCTTCGAACACGACATCCACGCCAGTGCACAGGCTTTCGCCATGCCGACGCAGCAGTTCGTGGTGGTGCCAAGTGTCTACAACCACCTCACCAAGGAAGAGACGATCTCCCAGACCGACCCGGTCGTCGACGACGTCCTTCGTCTGCTCACCCGCCGCCTGACCGACGCCGAGCCGGCCCCCGACGACGACAATGCGCAAGCGTCCGAAACCTTCACCGCCGACAGCGAACTCGCTACGTTCGAAGCGTTCAACCAGGCGTTCCACGACCGCAACTGGACCGATGGCTATCCCGTGCGGCCCCCGACACCAGCACGCGTCGCTCGGCTCATGGCGGGCATCGACGGCTCGCCCACCGACGTGGTGTGCATTCTGCCGCCGGGAAACGGCGAGGCCACGGTCGCAAAGATCGCCGCCAACGCTGCGATGGCCGGATGCCATCCAGAGGACATGCCAGTGCTGATGGCGGCGCTACGAGCGGTCGCGCACAAGGAGAACGACGGCCCCATCCGGGTATGCCTGATGTCGACCGGCGCCCATGCACCGCTCATCCTCGTCAACGGACCGATCGCCAAGGAACTCGGCATCAACGGTGCGCGCTGCTGCCTCGGACCCGGCAAGCAGAATGTCGTCAATACCCGCATCGGCCGGGCATTTCACATGTGCCTGAAGAACATTGCTCGCTGGGTGCCTGGGGTGATGGACCTCGACTCGATCGGCACAGCCCGCAAGAACGTCGTCGTGCTGACAGAGAACGAGGACGAGTCCCCTTGGGAGCCTTATCACGTCTCACAGGGATACGATCCCACCGATAGCACGGTGACCGTGGTCTTCACCGCCGGTGAGTGGGACATCAGCCTGCAAGGCCACGTGGATGGAGTCCAGCTCGCCCATGCCATCGGTTCGGTCGGCGTTGCCAACAACACGGGCTGCAGCCTCGGAACTTTCGGCCAGGACTTGGAGTCGATACCGCTGGGTCGAATGCTGCTCGTCCCACCGCCACATGCGATTCCGATCGCCGAGGCCGGATTTTCGAAGCGCCAGTTCGAATACTTCCTGTGGGAGAAGGGCGTCGAGCCGGTCGGCCGGCTCGTAGAACCGATGCGCAAGCTGTATGCGGACGGCAAGACGCGCAAGGCTTATGACTGGATGTTCGACCTGTCCAGGGAACAGGCATGGCAGCAGACGTCGACTGTGATCGAGAAGCCGGAGCTGTACCACGTCGTGGTGGCGGGTTCGGTGCGAGCCAAGGACCTGCTCATGCCGCTTCGCACTCTGCCCGAGACAGAGTTGGTGACCCGGACGCCGCAGGGCGCCGACCACCGAGAGGCGCAGCAGAGTTCTTGACGAATCTGCGGTGAGCAACGTGGTCCGCGAACAGAGGGAGGCCGACCAATGTTGATGTGCGGGACCGACGTGTTGTGTGATGCGGCCACGCGGCGAACAGCCGTCGCGGGCTTCGTCGCCTACAACCTGGAGATGGCGCAGGGCGTTGTCGAGGCTGCCGAGAGGTCGGAGTTGCCGGTCGTGCTGCAGGCCGGTTCGGGCCCGTTCAAGCATGCCGGGTGGACACTCGCGACGATAGCGCTGTCGCTGGCGCAGATGACGGACGCCGACGTGGGTGTTCACCTCGGCCACTCCAAATCTCTTGACGAGATCGAGATCTGCTTGCGGCTGGGCTACACGTCCGTGATGGCCGACTTCGCGCATCTGCCATTCGACGACAACATCACGCTGACCCGCGAAGCCGCCAAACGGTCGCACGACTACGGCGCCTGGATCGAAGCCCGGGTAAACAACCGACTGCATACGGCGGAGTTCGTCGGCCTGACGGGCATCGACATGCTCGCAGTGTCAGTGCACAACGACAGCGACGTGGACGGGCTGCGTGTGCTGCGGAAGGAAGCAGGGATCCCGCTCGCGCTGGACGATGCGACCGAGGTCGCCGCCGACACGCTGCTCGACTGTCTCGACCACGGAGTGGCCAAGGTGAATGTCGACGCGCAGTTGCGGCGGGCGTTTCTCACCGCGCAGTCCGATGCCGTGCCCGACGCCCTGCGATCCGACGACATCACCAAGGCGTTGGGCGCGGGTCGTGAGGCCATCGCGACTACCGCGGCACGGATCGCGCTATTACTGGCTCGCTCATCGTGATATCGGGCAACCACGAATCGAATCCGTCTAGCCCGACTGATCAGAGGCGGCACGGATTTACCTCCGGCGGAAGTGCAATGGTTTCCCGCAACCAAGCGTTAGCGATTGGCATGGCGATGTTTCACGGCAACGCGCTGCGCGCCATGTACTGTGCAGCGACGCAGACGCGTCGGTGCCTGACTCACACCGCGAAGCTCACGGCCCGCGCATTTGTCGAACAGTGCATGCACCACAGTAGTCAATTCATGCCGCGATTCTTCGCTCTGCTCGACACACCTGTCTACAAACACCCGTCCGGCATCTGGCTGAGGAAAAGCCGATGACACGCAACAGAACTCAGTTCGTGCGCTGAGCCAGACCCAACCACCTTCCGTTGGGAATACCACGGCAGACCGTTGCTTTCTGATGTCCACGAGTAGCACGCCGTGGACGTTCCCACGCGCTCGTCGCGGTAGTTGTTTCCCTGCCGCATGGAAAGGACGAGCAGAATCACTGCACTCACGCACAAGTTGGCCAAGGTCAATGGCGTCGCGCTGCACTACGTCGTGACTGGAGCCGGTCCCGTAGTGCTGTGCATGCACGGCTGGCCCCAACAGCTCCAGTTGCTCCCACAGCTCGAAGCCGAGCACGTCCCTCCAAAAGGCGATCGACTCATCCGTCACGAACGGTTATGCCGCTGTGGGCCGCCGTTTTTCAACACAGCCATGGCTCAACTGTTGTCGGACAAGCGCGCGTCGGCGTCCACGAGCCGACAGCGATGTTCACCACATGAGAGCCGGACGGGACGTCTCGTTGTGGGGCTAGAACGGCTCGATGCGCTCGGCCAGCCGATCGGCCAGATGCGCGACGAGTTCGCGGACGCGGCGAGGCACACGCGCGGCCGCGGAGTACAGCGCATGGATGTCCGCACTCCGTGTCGGAATATCCGATAGCACCTGCATCAGCCTGCCGTCGCGAAGCAGCGGTGCCACGTGCCACGTGGAGCGCATGACCAAGCCCTGTCCTTCGACGCACCACCGGGTTGTCACCTCCCCGTCATTGCAGGACAGGTTGCCACTGACCCGAACGGCGGTTTCGTCAGCGTCGGTTCCGAAGCGCCACAACGCATAATCGCCTTCGTCTTGTCGCAGCACGATGCAGTTATGGTGCTGCAGATCCTTCGGCTCGCGCGGAGTGCCGCACCGGTCGAGGTAGGACGGTGCGGCACACGCAACGCGGCGACTGCGGGATAGCCGTTTGGCGGTCAATCGTGAATCTTCAAGCGAACCAACGCGAATCGCGATGTCGAAGGTGGTGTCTGCGATGTTGAGGGGCAGCGGAGACAACTCTAGATCAATCTGAACACGCGGATGCCGAGCGCAGAACTCGGCCACCAACGGAGCGACGTGCGCACGGCCCAACCCCATCGTCGAGTGCACCCGAATTCGGCCGACAAGCTCGCCGTGCTCGGAAGCGACTCCTCGAGGCCAGCC
>CAVOSY010000034.1:0-71798 GCA_963698965.1 uncultured Actinomycetota bacterium | reverse complement strand
TGGCCCAAATCAATCCGTTTCGCATCGCGGTTCCCGACACCGACCTCGCCGACCTCAAGGACAGGCTGACCCGCACCCGATGGCCGGAGGCCGAATGCGTCGACGACTGGTCTCAGGGCATCCCGCTGAGCTACACCCGTGAGCTGGCGGATTACTGGGCCAACGAATACGACTGGCGCGCACGCGAGGCCGCGCTGAACAGGTTCGACCAGTTCACCACCGAGATCGACGGTCTCGACATCCATTTCATCCACCAGCGGTCTTCTGACGACGACGCGTTTCCGCTGCTGATCACGCACGGCTGGCCGGGCTCCGTCGTCGAGTTCCACAAGGTGATCGAGCCGCTCGTCGCATCCGGGTTTCATGTGGTGTGCCCGTCGCTGCCGGGATACGGCTTCTCCGGTAAGCCGACGGGCACCGGCTGGGGTATCGAGAAGATCGCCGAGGCGTGGGACACCTTGATGGGTCGCCTGGGCTACGAGCGCTACGGCGCGCAGGGCGGCGACTGGGGCGGCGCCGTCACGACGCAGATCGGGCGCAACGGGGGCCGGTGCGCGGCGATCCACGTGAACATGCCGCTTGCCCGGCCAACCGGCACCCTGGAGAACCCGACCGACGATGAAAAGCGGGCACTCGAGCGCGCCGTCTACTACCGCCAGTGGGACAACGGCTACGCCAAGGAGCAGTCGACTCGGCCGCAGACCATCGGCTACGGGCTGACCGACTCACCCGTCGGGCAGCTGGCGTGGATCGTCGAGAAGTTCTGGTCGTGGATGGACTGCGACGGTCATCCGGAGAACGTGCTCACCCGCGACGAGCTTCTCGACAACGTGATGCTCTACTGGGTCACCGCCTCAGCGGCCTCGTCGGCGCGGTTGTACTGGGAGAGCTTCCGGATCTTCGGCGGGGGCAAGCCAAAACGCGTCGAGGTGCCCACCGGTGTCGCCTCCTTCCCGAAGGAGATCCTCCAGGCGCCGCGCAACTGGTGCGAGGCCGCCTACAACATCACCCACTTCACGAAGATGCCGCGCGGCGGCCACTTCGCGGCGTTCGAGCAGCCCGAACTGTTCGTCGACGACGTGCGCGCCTTCTTCGCTACCGTGCGCTAGGTGAGCACGATCGAGGCCGACTACCTCGTGGTCGGCGCGGGCGCGATGGGGCTCGCGTTCACCGACACGCTGGTCAGCGAGTCCGACGCCACCGTCGTGGTGGTGGATCGCAACGACCAGCCCGGCGGCCACTGGACGACCGCGTATCCGTTCGTGCGGCTGCATCAGCCGTCGGCGTATTACGGCGTGAACTCGCGAAACCTGGGCAGCGACGCCATCGACCAGGACGGCCTGAACGCGGGCTACTACGAACTGGCGAGCGGCGCCGAGGTGTGCGCCTACTTCGACGCGGTGATGCGGCAGCATCTGCTCCCGTCGGGTCGGGTGACCTACCTGCCGATGAGCGAATTCCTCGGCGACGGCCGGATCCGAACGCTCGGCGGCGAGGACATCGAGGTGACCGCGCGCCGCGTCGTCACCAGCCACGTGGACATCATCGTGCCGTCGATGCGTCCGCCGTCCTACGCAGTCGAAGCCGTCGATTGCGTGCCGCCCAACGAGCTGCCGCGCATCCGCGACGCCAGGGACCGCTATGTGATCGTCGGCGCGGGCAAGACCGCGATGGACGCCTGCCTGTGGCTGCTGCGGCACGGCGTCGCGGCGGAGCGGTTGACGTGGATCAAGCCCCGCGACGCGTGGGTTCTGGACCGCGCCGCGATCCAGCCCGGTTCGCAATTCGCCAAACGAGTGCTGCGCGACTTCTCGAATCAGCTCGCCGCGGTGCACGAGGCCGAATCGCTGCCAGACCTCTTCGATCGGCTGGAGTCGAAGGGGTGCCTGCTGCGTGTCGACACGTCCGTCGACCCGACGATGTACCGGTGCGCGATCCTGTCGCAAGCCGAGCTCACAGAACTGCGGCGCATCGACGACGTCGTGCGGATGGGTCATGTCCATACGGTCGAACCGGGCCGCATGACCCTCGAGGGCGGAACCCGCGACATCGCCGGATCCGCGCTGTACATCGACTGCTCGGCGGACGGTTTCGCGCATCGGGAACCAGCGACGGTGTTCAGCGGCGATCACATCTCGCTGCAGGCCGTGCGCACCTGCCAGCCGGCGTTCAGTGCGGCCGTCATCGCACACGTCGAGGCGGCTTACCCCGATGACGAAACGCGCAATGCGTTCTGCGGGCCGGTGCCCTATCCACGGGAGCCGACCGACTGGCTGCGAATGATGTTGGCTTTCAACAAGAACCAACTGCAATGGTTCTCCGATCCCGACATGATGGCGTGGACCGACGCCGCGCGCTTGAACATCCTGCACCACGTGACCGCCGCGGTCAGCGAGCGGGCCCGCGAGAAGATCATCTCGGTGTTGAGTTCGCAGCTCCCCGCCATCAACGACAAGCTGGAACAGCTGCTGGCCGGTTAAGCGCGCCGAGACCGTCGAGCCGGGGAACTGACATCTGTCGGGTCGCGCCGCCGCGGAGTAGTCTCTGATTCACGACGTAATCAGAAACATCGGAATTCGCCACATAGGGCAAAGCACAACGCAATTCGGGATTCGCTCGATGTGGCGCGATCGAATGGGATCAGTGCCATGGCCATCGACTTCACCCTGACCGAAAAGCAACAAGAAATCCAGGAATCCGCGCGTGAGTTCGCGCGGAACCACCTCGCGCCGATCACCGACCGGGTCGACGCGGAACCCGATCCGCTGAAGGCGTTTCAGCTCATGAAGGACGCGTATGCGGAGGCGTGTAAACGTGGGTTCGCCTTTTCCATGCTGCCTGCGGAATATGGTGGCGGCGGGCTCTCGAACGTCGATTTCGTGCTCGCCGCCGAGGAGATACAGGCCGTCGACCCGGGATTCGGCACCACACTGCTGGTGAACGGGCTCGGGCTGATGCCGGTTTGGTACTACGGAACCGAGGAACAGAAGAAGAGATTCATCGGCACCGCCACGGCCGACCAGAGCGGTGAATTCATCGTCGGCTATGCGGCAAGTGAGCCGGCGGGGACACCGGGTGGCACCGCGAACTTCGACGCACCCGCGATCGACGGCGCCGGGATGCAGGTCACCGCGCGACTCGACGGCGACGAGTACGTGATCAATGGCCGCAAGTACTGGCCGTGCAATGTCGGCGGTTGGGACAACAAGGGCGCCAACCTGAATCTGGTGGTCGTGCGCACCGACCCGGAGGCCGGCGGCACCTCGGGGCTCTCCGCGATCATGATCGAGCGTGGCACACCGGGAATCACGTACAACTCGATCAGCACCTCCGCCCAGCGGAGCGCGCCGAACTGCGAGATCATCTTCGACAACGCCCGGGTGCCGGCGGCCAACCTGATCGAGGGGACGAAGGGGAACGGCGACCTCTTGATCAACCGCAACTTCGCCTGGTCCGGCCCGGTTGCGGGGATCGGGGCGGTAGCGGTGGCGCGGGCCGCGTACGAGGATGCCCTGCACTGGGCCAAGACCTACACCGCGGGCGGGCCTAAACCGATCATCAACTACCAGTACCCCGGCTATGTCCTTGGCGATGTCGCGGCGAAGATCGAGGCGGCGAGGTACTTCTGCTGGAAGTCGGCACATTACCTGGATCAGCATGGCTACCACGGCGAGATGCTCGGGGCGATGTGCAAAATCCATTGCACGGAAATGTTGTTCGACTGTGTCTATAAGTGCATGCAGGTCGTCGGGGTCAATTCGGTCGACAAGAAGAACAGGTTTGACCGGTATCTGCGCGAGGCGGCGCTGCTGCCGCTCTACGACGCCGGGAACTTCGGCATGCAGCGGCGCAGGGTCCACGGTGTCATGGTGGACGACACTTTCAACCCGCGGGCCTTCATGGACGACCTGCCGGTCGATTTCACCAAGGGTATGGAGGGCATCGACACGATCCCGGGCCCGAAGACGGACGGGCAGCAGACCACTGCGCGGGCGGACACGCCTGGCTTCGCCCGGCAATAGCGGAAGGTCGAATTGACTCTGCGCCGAGGGTGTGCGCCTCTCGTACATTTGCGCCGTGTACGCAGAGTCGATCGCCTCGCGGTCAAGCGAGCGACTCTACCCACGCCCTGTGCAGTGCGGCGTACCGCCCGCCTTCACGGCCGATGAGGTCGCCGGGGGCGCCGTCTTCGACGATGTGGCCGTGCTCGAGCACCAGCACCCGGTCCGCGATGTGCACAGTGGAAAGCCGATGCGCGATCACCAACGCGGTGCGGTCGGACAGCACGGTCTCCAGCGCCCGCTGCACCATCCGCTCGCTGGGAATGTCCAGCGACGAGGTGGCCTCGTCGAGGATCAGCACTGCAGGGTCGGCGAGGAACGCGCGGGCGAATGCGACCAGCTGTCGCTGCCCGGCCGAGAGTCGGCCGCCGCGCTTGGCGACGTCGGTGTCGTAGCCGTCGGGCAGCGCGTCGATGAACCGGTTCGCGCCGACGGCCGTCGCGGCCGTCGCCACTTCAGCGTCGGTGGCATCGGGGCGGCCGAACCGGATGTTGTCGGCGACAGTGCCGTCGAACATGAAGTTCTCCTGTGTCACCATCACGACGTGGCGGCGCAGCTGGCTCTGCGAAACATCCCTCAGGTCAATGCCATCCAGCGTCACCGCACCCGACGTCGGGTCGTAGAACCGGGCGATCAGCTTGGCGATCGTGGTCTTGCCCGCGCCGGTGGTGCCGACCAGCGCGACGGTCTGCCCGGCCGGAACCGAGAAGCTCAGGTCGGGCAGCACCGGCCGCTCAGGCACGTAAGCGAACCGCACGTCGTGGAATGCCACGTCGCCGCGCACCTTCTCGAGCGCGACCGGCTGCTCGGGCTCCTTGATGCCCGGCCGCTCGGCGAGCACACCGGCCAGCTTCTCCAGCGCCGACGACGCGGACTGGAACGTGTTGAAGAACTGCGAGATCTCCTGCATCGGTTCGAAGAACATCCGTAGGTACAGCAGGAACGCCGCGAGGGTGCCGATGGTCATCTGGCCGTGCAGCACGCGGTAGCCGCCGTAGAGCAGCACCACACCCGTGGTGATGTTGCCGACCAGCTTGACACCGGGCATGAAGATCGCGAGCAGCCGGAATGTTCTCTCGTTGTCCGCCTTGTAACGATCGGCGATGTCTTCGAAGATCTCCTGATTGCGCGGTTCGCGCCGGTAGGCCTGCACCGCCTTGATGCCGGTCATCGTCTCGACGAACTGCACGATGACCAGCGCGGCGCTCTCCCGCACCCTGCGGTATGTCTTGGCCGACTCGTTGCGGAACCACCACACCAGCGCCACCAGAACCGGGAACGCCGCCAGACACATCAGGCCGAGCCGAACATCCAGTGTCACAAGGAGAATGGCTGTGCCGATCAGCGTGAGCGCGGCGGTGATCAGGCTGTCGAAACCGGTTTCCAGCATGTCCTGGATGGCTTCGACGTCGTTGGTGGACCGGCTGACCACTCTGCCGGACGTGTATCGCTCGTGGAACGCGATGTCCAGACGCTGGAAGTGCCTGAACACCCGCTGCCGCAGTTCGAGCAGCACCTTCTGGCCGATCCGCCCGGAGCGCTGCAGGAAGAACATCCTGCTGACGGCCTGGATGACCACCACCCCGCACAGCACGCCGACGACGACCATCAGCGTGTGCGCCGGGCCACCGGACAGGATCGGCGGGATGCCGCGGTCGATGCCGCGTTGCACAAGTATCGGAACCGAAAGGCGTGCAAGGTTTTCCACCACGACGACGAGCGCAAGAAGCGCGACCGTTAGCTGGTACGGGCGCAGCAGCGAGCCGAGCAGGGCGCGCGCTTCGCGGCGACGCGGGACGCTTTCGTCGATCGGCAGGTCATCACTTTGGTCGTCGGTGATCCGACCGCGCCACTCGTCCTCGGGGACGTCGATTGGTTGGGTGTCGATTGCGGTCATCGGCCCTCGGCCTCCGACGTCACGAAGCGGGTTTTATCGGAAGCCGCCCGCTGCTTGTACAAGGCCTCCTGCTCCTCGTACGCAATGCCAAGCCGCTCCCGGTTCTCGTCGTCCTCCCACGCGCAGCTGCGTTCGGCGCGGTCGTCGAGTTCGTCGTCGGCCGCCAGCAGATAGCGGTACTGCGGCACGCTGGTCAGCAATTGAGCATGCGTGCCGATGTGCGTGATCGTGCCTTCGCTCAAGAGCGCGACCTTGTCGGCGAGCAGCACCGTCGACGCCCGATGCGCGACCACGATGCCGGTCACCGAGTGCAGCACCCGGCGCAACGCCTCCTCGACGATGGCCTCGGTGTGCACGTCGAGTGCGGACAGCGTGTCGTCGAGCACGAGGATCTTGGGCGCGGCGAGGATGGCCCGCGCCAGCGACAGCCGCTGCCGCTGGCCGCCAGACAGGCTCATGCCCTGCTCGCCGATGCGGGTGTCCAAACCGAACGGCAGGTCGTAGACGAACTGCGCGGCGGCGACCTCGACGGCCTGCGCCAGCTGCTCGTCCGTCGCGTCGGGCCTGCCCAGCCTCAGGTTCTCGGCCACCGACATCGAAAACAGCGTCGGGTCCTCGAACGCGGTGGCCACCGTCTCCCGCAGCGCGGGCAGGCTCAGTTCGCGGATGTCTTTGCCGTCGATCCGGATCTCGCCCTCGGTGACGTCATAGAGCCGGGACAGCAGCGCGGCGAGGACCGACTTGCCCGAACCCGTCGAACCGACCAGCGCAAGCGTCTCCCCGGGCTCGACGGTGGCGTCGACGTGACGCAAAGCCCAATCGTCGGGGGCGGCGTCGGGGAAACGGAAGCCGACGTCGACCAATTCCAGCCTGCCCCCCGAAGGCGGCTCGTTCGACGGGCCATCGGTGATTTCCCGTGGTGCGTCGAAGATCTCGGCGATCCGGTTGGCAGCGGTGAACGACTCCTGCGTCATCGACAACAGAAAACCCAGAGATGCGATCGGCCACACCAGCGACAGCATCATGGTGATGAACGCGACCAGCGTGCCCATCGTGACGTAGCCGTGGCCGGCGGCGTAGGCGCCGAAGCCCAGCACCACGATCAGTGTCAGGTTCGGGATGATCTCCAGCAGCGTCCAGAACTTCGCGGACACCGACACCCTGCTGACCTGCGTGTCGTAGAGGTTGGTCAGTTGTTCGTCGAACCGGTCGTACACGTGGTCCTCGCGGCCGAATGACTTCACCACCCGCACACCCAGCGCGGCTTCCTCGACATGCGTTGCGACGTGGCCGGACTGGTCCTGGGCCAGCCGCGACAGGCGCGTGTAATCATGCTCGAAGTGCAGCACCGTCAACGTGATCGGCACGATCGACAACAGCACGACGACACCGAGCGGCCAGTACATCGCGAGCAGGATCGCCGTCACCACGGTGATCTGAAGGATGTTGAGCAGCAGGAACACCATGCCGAACGACATGAAGCGGCGAATGGTACTCAGGTCGTTCATGATTCGTGACAGCAGCTGGCCGGACTGCCAGCGGCCGTGAAAGGACATCGGCAGGATCTGCAGCCGTGCGTAGAGGTCCTTGCGGATGTCGGCCTCGACGCCCATGGTGGCGCGGGCGACCAGCCAGCGGCGGATGAACCACAGCACCGCCTCCGAGACGCCGACACCCATCGCGGCTGCGCCGAGCACCCACAGGCCCTCCTGGTCCTGATGGCGCACCGGCCCGTCGATCACGGCCTTGGTCATCAATGGAATGGCCACGGTGGCAACGAGGCTGACGACCGCGACCAGGACCATCGCAGTCCACCGCCCCCGGTACGGCAGCAGGTAGGGCATCAGCCGCCACAGATCTGAACTGGTACGTTCGCGGGCCGGCGGTCGCGCGATCGCCGGCGCCGAGCGCAACGTGTCCACAGTCGATTCAGTCAATGCACATCCAATTATCCGTCGTGCGGCAAATCAATAACGGCCAATCCGAGCGTGTCATGCCACTACGACATCTCATCCATCCACCGTAAAACCTCAACAATGGATGAGGTCAACGGCTTCCCGCGCGTGTCTAGCGCAGCGGAGTCGCGTTCTGCCGATGTAGACGGCTTACCAGGGCCGTCTGGCGTTCAGTCGGCCACCTGGTAGATCGCCTCGGCGGCTACTGAGGCGACGCCGAGTTCGGCCGCGACGGCGTCGATCGCGTGCCGCGCGATACCGACGTCGACCTGGCCGTCGGGCGTGAAGTACGGACGTCGTCGGTCATGATGCCCAACTCGCGGCGCAGATCGAAGGCGCTGCGGTCGATGTTCATCGACCCCACCAGCGCGTGTCGGTTGTCGACGACGATCAACTTCGCGTGCACCCTCAGGTTCTTCTGCTTGTGCACTTTGACGCCGAACCGCGTCAACGTCCGCAGCGACGCGAAGGTGTCGAGGATGTCCCATTCGCTGATGCCGTGCTTGCCGCCGCAGAGAACGTGCACTTTGACACCGCGGTCTGCCGCCGCCGCGAGGCGTTCGAGAATGACCGTGTCGACGTATTTAGGGTGTTGTACATCCAGGCGTTCGGTGGCCGTGTCAATGAATTGCGCCATGTGGTAGCGCGAATTCGAATTGCTCCACAGCAGGCCTTCATAAGCGTCGCAGTCCCAATCGCGCTCTTCCCAATCGGCATTGAATACTTCGACGATCTGCGCGACGTGGTAAGGATTGTCGGTGATGATGCCGTAGTCGCGAGTCAGGGTGAAATATTTCTCCATCAGATTGAAGGTGGCGACGAGCGCTGCGTTTTCGTCGACCACGATCGACTTTTCGTGTGTCACGTAGAACTTGGAGCTCGACCACTTGACGGCGATCCCGGCATTCTTGAGTTGCTCGTACGTCTCGTCATTGGCCCGGTCGCCGCCGGAACGCTGCGCGTTGAGCATGACCCGCACATCGACACCGGCATTTTTCCTGGCGATGACGGCCGCTATCAAACTCGGTTCCGTGAACGTGAATTGCTTGATCAAAAGCGACTTTTGCGCTGAATTGATGAATTCGCGGACCGGATCCAGGCCGTCGTCGGGCTCGACAATCAGACGGGGGAGAGCGGAAGCATGATTTCGGGATGCTAGCACCGGGTGAATAGCGTCGCTTTGCTAACACGTGAACGTTCAGCTGGCCGTGACACCGCGGTGATGAGACCGCCGCCGCGGTGATACCGAGTAGGTCCCGCGCCTGTCACATCGGCAGCAAGTCTTCAGGCAAGATTGCGTGCATGGACAGTGGAGCGGCTTCGCCCCGCGTGCTTGTAGTAGACGACGATCCCGACGTGCTCGCGTCGCTCGAGCGTGGCCTGCGGCTGTCCGGATTCGACGTGTCGACGGCGGTCGACGGTGCCGAGGCACTGCGCAGCGCCACCGAGACCCGGCCAGACGCGATCGTGCTGGACATCAACATGCCGGTGCTCGACGGCGTCAGCGTGGTGACCGCCCTTCGCGCGATGGACAACGACGTGCCGGTCTGCGTGCTCTCCGCCCGCAGCTCCGTCGATGACCGTGTCGCCGGGCTGGAGGCCGGCGCCGACGACTATCTGGTCAAGCCGTTCGTGCTGGCCGAGCTGGTCGCACGGGTGAAGGCGCTGCTGCGCCGCCGCGGTGCGACCGCGACGTTTTCGTCGGAGACCATCACGGTCGGCCCGCTGGAGGTCGACATCCCCGGCAGGCGTGCGCGCGTCAACGGCGCCGACGTCGACCTGACAAAGCGGGAGTTCGACCTGCTCGCGGTGCTGGCCGAGCACAAGACTGCGGTGCTGTCCCGCGCACAGCTGCTCGAGCTGGTGTGGGGCTACGACTTCGCGGCCGATACGAATGTCGTCGACGTGTTCATCGGCTACTTGCGTCGCAAGCTGGAGGCCGGCGGTGCGCCGCGGCTGTTGCACACGGTTCGTGGCGTGGGGTTTGTACTGAGGACGCAATAGTCCGATGAACCTGCTGTCCCGGATCTTCCGCAGTACACCGTCGCTTCGAACCAGGGTGGTGGTCGCGACAGCGATCGGCGCGGCGATTCCTGTGCTCATCGTCGGGGCGGTGGTCTGGGTCGGCATCACCAACGACCGCAAGGAGCGACTGGACCGCAGGCTCGACGAGGCGGCGGGCTTCGCGATCCCGTTTCTGCCCCGCGGGCTCGACGAGATCCCCAAGTCGCCGAACGACCAGGACGCCGTCATCACGGTGCGCAAGAACGGGCAAGTGACGTCCAACTCGGACGTCGTGCTGCCGGAACTGCCCGCCGGCTATGAGGACACCTACGTCAACGGCGTGCGGTATCGCGCACGCACCGTAGAGATCCGGGCACCCGAGCTGATGACCGTCGCCGTCGGCGACACCTACGACGCGACCATCGCCGACACCAATAATCTGCACCGCCGGGTGATCATCATCTGTCTGTTCGCGATCGGCGCCTCGACCGTGTTCGGCTGGGTCTTGGCGGCATTCGCCGTTCGGCCGTTCAAACAGCTGGCGCAACAGACCAGCCAGATCGACGCGGGTGACGAACCGCCCAATATCGAAGTGCGCGGCGCCACCGAGGCCGTCGAGATCGCCGACGCCGTCAAGGGCATGCTCGAGCGCATCTGGGAAGAGCAGGGCCGCACCAAGGCCGCACTCGCCTCGGCCCGCGACTTCTCCGCGGTGTCCGCCCACGAGCTGCGCACACCCCTGACCGCGATGCGGACCAACCTCGAGGTGCTCTCGACGCTCGATCTTCCCGAGGAGCAGCGCAAAGAGGTGGTCAATGATGTCATCCGCACCCAGTCGCGCATCGAGGCGACGCTCAGCGCGCTGGAGCGGCTGGCGCAGGGCGAGCTGTCGACATCGGACGACCACGTGCCCGTCGACATCACCGAACTGCTCGACCGCGCCGCGCATGACGCGATGCGGGTCTACCCCGATCTCGACGTCTCCCTGGTACCTGCGCCGACCGTGATCATCGTCGGGCTGCCCGCGGGGCTTCGGCTGGCGGTCGACAACGCGATCGCCAACGCGGTCAAACACGGCGGCGCGACGAGGGTGCAGTTGTCGGCGGTCAGCTCGCGCGCCGGCGTGGAGATAGCGATCGACGACGACGGCGTCGGCATCCCCGAGGAGGAGCGCAAGGTGGTGTTCGACCGGTTCTCCCGCGGCTCGACGGCGTCGCACTCCGGCTCAGGGCTGGGCCTCGCGCTGGTAGCTCAGCAGGCCGAATTGCACGGCGGGACTGCCTCTTTGGAGGACAGCCCGCTGGGCGGCGCGCGCTTGTTGCTGCGGCTGCCCGGCCCTAGCTAGTGTCGTGAGTCGTTAATTCATCGGCAGTAGTTGCGACGGGGTCGCCCCATACGAGCGCGCCGAGACTGCAGTTATCGTGTTGGCTACTTGCACTTTTCCGCAACAACTGCAACTTCGGGCGAAGTTTGGCAAGTGCCCCGAGATTATTGACTCAGGACAGCGGTCGTGCTTGTTTGGTGGTGAAGATCGCGAACGCGAGTCCGCGTCGCCGGTGAGAGACGGTAGCGATTCCTGCCCGGGATGCGCGTCGATCAGCCCGTTGGATTCCGTAGCCGGGCCAGGTCGTAGCTGGCCTGGCGTGGTGGTGTAGTCGGTGCCGCCGAGCAGCCCGGTCATCAAGGCGCGCAGGCTCTTGTTGCTGATGCCGGTGACGGCGATGCACGCTGGTGCACAAGGCGCCGGCCAGGGCCTGGACCCGAGGGTCGCCGAACCGCAAGTCCGAGACCCTCCTGCCATCCTCGGTGAGGGTGGGCTGTGCGATCCGCTCAGAGGCTGGACTCGCAAGGACGCAGCCCTGACCGACACGTTCAGTATCGAGCAGGGTGGTGTCGATCGCTCGGGCGCGGGACTGCAGCTCGGCGAGATGCTGCAGGCGCCGTAGGCAGCCCTGATCGTCGGTCGGTCGACTACGGTTTCGATGCGCAGCGCGCGCCGTCCTTCAGATACTGCTTGATGCGGGCGTGCCGGTAGAAGGCGTCGACGTTGACCTCGGTGCCGTAGGTGACGATCGTGGGTCTGGTACTTCCCGCCGGCCGTGGCGCCGCGGCGTCGGCCGCGTTCGAAGGTCAGCTCGATCAGCTCCGGACGACCGATGTCGAGGTCGTCGGCCGACCGGCGCCTCGAAGATCGCGCGGGCCGTCGGGGCGCGTCGCGCACCAGCGCTGCGCGAGGCCTCGATCTGGCGCACCGACGCTCCCACCAGTAGCCGGCGGCGCGGTCGTGCTCGGTCGGCGGCAACGGCAGCATCGACCTCCAGCGTTCGGCGAACACTCGATCGCCCGGGCCCGAGCCGGTCGCAGATCGCCTGCAGCGCCGCGGATCCGCACGCTGGCGACCCCGCTGGACAGCTCGGCGACCCGATGCCGGCCATGGTCCTGCCGTTTGGCCACTCTGGCCGTTGACCCAGATCTGCATCGGATACGGGAATAGGCGCAGACCCTGACGAACGCCGGCCCGAATCGTCGTCCCTAAGGCAGACGTAGCAGCAGGTCTCCCGACGCTCGGACACCGCGTTGGAGCACCACGAATCCGGTCGTGCGCCCGCGTGTCGGTCGCGGTGTACCCCGGCGCGACTCCTGCGCCACCCCGATCGCGGCCACCCCGAGTCGGCCCGTCGCCCTGCCGGGCCAGGTACGGCCGCATCACCTCGATCTGCGGTCGATCTTGCCGACTGCACCGCGATGCGGTCTGCCTCGACGAACGACGCCACCCCTCGGCGGAACGCGTGCCGACGTGACCAGGATCGCCGGCGACGGATCGGAACCCGAGCTGCGTCGCAAACTGCACCACCCGCTCGCGACCTCGATCCGACCCGTCAGCCGGCGACCGCACATCCAGCTGCACTCGACTAGCGCCAGGCCCGTCGAGCCATCGTTACCGCCCGTCGCAGCCATTCCCCAGCCGACCGCAACCGCGGACTGACCGGCCCGCGCCACGGACGGCAGAGACGAGCCTCTCCGGTGTCGTGAGTCGCAACTCTCGATCGTGCGACGGTGATCAGACCCGAGACTGCGATCGAGCCTACCGATGTCCTCAGTAGTGCCACCGAAAACCGTTGCCACACACCGATCTGACAAAGTACTACTAGGCACGCCCTAGTTCTCGCCGCGCTGCGACTTGCCACTGTCCCATCGGGCGAAGCCCGCCTTCTCGGCGGTCTCCACATCGCGGAACCACACCTCCGCGATCGTCTCGTTGTAGGAAGGACTCTCCGCTGGCGATCGGCTGGGCAGACCCGACGCCACTCGAGGTGATGCTGCCCGCCGGCACCCCCTGCGAAATCAAATAGTCGGCAACGGATTTCGCGCGATTGCCACTGAGCGGGATATTGATCGCATCATTGCCGGTGTTGTCGGTATGGCCGACCACGGCGACTTTGGCATTCGGGCAAGCCTTGAGCTTGTCGGCGACCTGCGTCAATTGGCTCTGGGACCCTGCGGTCAGGCTGAAGCCATCGGTCTGGAAGTTGATCGGCGTCGCGATTAGACCTGAGATGTCTGCCTGCAAGCTGGCACACGACCCAGTTCCCGGTGCCGGTGTGGTTGGCGGTGGGGGCGCCTGCGATACCTGAATGTTGTTGACTATCTTGATGTTCGGCCAGGCCGCCTTCCGCGGCCTCGACGGCTGACTTCGCGTCTTCGGACGGCGCAGTGCCGGTGAGCGTGAGCGTGTCACCGTTGAGATCGAAGTTGAAGTCCGGAATGTCCACCGCCGCTTTGAACAAGCCACCGAGTCCAGTGAAATCCGGTGCACTGACACCGGCCTTGATGTTCAGGTTGTCCGTCAAGTTGACGTCTGCGCCGATAGTGCCACGCAAGGTGTCCAGCAATGCGTTCTTCGCGTTCAGGTCGGGGAGGTCGCCGGTGAGCGTGAAACCGTTGCCGCTGCGGACAATTGACAGCGGAGCGAATGACAGACCGGGCAGACTGCCAGTTGGAGTGTTGAGGTTGGGCGCGCTGACGCTGGGAGTCGTCAGAGTCGCGGTCTGATCGACCGACGGCAACGTCACGTTGGTTTCGCCGGCTGATCTGTGCAGGCCGCTCCACCCCATCCATCCCAGCAGAAGCGGAATGGCGACAAGCGCGGCGAGCCAGCCGGGACCGGGGGGCCTTCGATAGAACTTCGAGGCGGTTCGGTAGCCAGTGATCGTACGAGACTGTTCCTGAATATCGACCGAAATTCGTATCGATCGCCTGCAATCCAGACTAGGAGGCATTGGCGATCGGGTTGCGGTCTTCGACGATATTGACAGGCGCGCCAACGATAATAAAACGCCGGGCAAACGAATCGCTTGCGGCGCCGCTGCTTTCAGCTAACGCCAAGAAGGTCGATTAGGAAAATCAGCGTCTTGCCCGACAGGCGATGCCCGCCGCCCGCCGGGCCGTAGGCCTGTTCCGGCGGGATGGTCAGCTGACGGCGGCCGCCGACCTTCATGCCGGGGATCCCGTCCTGCCAGCCCTGGATCAGGCCGCGCAGCGGGAACTCGATGGACTCGCCGCGGTTCCACGAGCTGTCGAACTCTTCGCCGGTGTCGTACTCGACGCCGACGTAGTGCACCTCGACGGTGCCACCGGACTCGGCCTCAGGGCCATCGCCGACCACCAGATCCTTGATGACAAGCTCAGTGGGCGCTGGTCCGTCGGGAAATTCAATCTCTGGCTTGGTAGTCATCGCAATAACCGTAGTCTGGATCTGTGGCTAAGGACCAAGACATTCTCGCTCAGGTCAACAAGCTGGTCGCCGAGGAGCAGGAGCTGCGTTCCAAGCTGCAGCACCATGAGATCGACGAATCCGAAGAGCACCAGCGCCTGCGCGCCGTGGAAGTTGAACTCGACCAGTGCTGGGACCTGCTGCGGCAGCGGCGGGCGCTTCGGGAAACCGGTCGCGATCCGCGGGAGGCGCGGGTGCGCCCAGCCGGTGAGGTCGAGGGCTACCTAGGCTGACCAGTGGCCGGGCCCGAGATCGTCATCGTCGGCGGCGGCCACAACGGCCTGGTGGCCGCCGCCTACCTGGCCCGCGCGGGACGCCGGGTCCAGGTGCTCGAGCGACTGGACCACGTCGGCGGTGCCGCGGTGTCCGCGCACGCCTTCGACGGTGTTGACGCTCGGCTGTCGCGATACTCGTATCTGGTCAGCCTGCTGCCGCGGCGCATCGTCGACGAGCTGGGTGCGCGGGTGCGACTGATGCGCAGGCGCTATTCGTCCTACACGCCCGATCCGTCGACCGAGGGCCGCACCGGCCTGCTGATCGGGCCGCAGTCGACATTCGGGGTTGTCGGGGCGGCAGCCGACGAGGCGGGCTTCACGGAGTTCTACCGTCGCTGCCACCACGTCACCTCCAAGCTGTGGCCGACGCTCACCCAGCCGTTGCGCAGCCGCGACGAAGCACGCCGCCACGTGGGCGACGACGCCGCGTGGCGGTTCATGATCGACGAGCCGATCGGACATGCGATCACCGAGACGGTCTCCAACGATCTGGTTCGCGGTGTGATGGCGACCGATGCATTGATCGGAACATTCGCTCGCGCCGACGATCCCACGCTCGTGCAGAACGTGTGCTTCCTCTACCACCTGGTGGGCGGCGGCACCGGCGACTGGGACGTGCCGGTCGGCGGCATGGGCGCCGTCAGCGGCGCACTGGCTGCGGCGGCGGCCGGGCATGGTGCCGAAATCGTCACGGGTGCAGAGGTTTACGCCATCGATCCGGGTGGCGAGGTGCGGTATCACCGCGACGGCCAGGATCACCGGGTGCGAGCCGATTTTGTATTGGCCAATGTGACACCTGTTGTGCTGGCGCGGCTGCTGGGTGAGCCGGAGCCGACGCTGGCCCCTGGTGCGCAGGTCAAGGTCAACCTGATGCTGAAGAGGTTGCCACGGCTGCGTGACGATAGCGTCACACCCGAGCAGGCGTTCGGCGGCACGTTCCACATCAACGAGACGTTCAGTCAGCTCGACACCGCCTACACCCGCGCCGAGCACGGCGTGGTGCCGGATCCGCTCCCCTGCGAGATCTACTGCCACTCGCTGACCGACCCGAGCATCTTGTCGGACCGGCTGCGCGAAACCGGTGCGCAGACGCTGACCGTGTTCGGCCTGCACACCCCGCACGGCCTGATCGCCGGGGGCGATCCGGATCGAATGCGGGACACCTTGACGTCCGCGGCGCTGAACTCGCTGAATTCCGTTCTTGCCGAACCGATTCAAGACGTGCTGATGGAAGATGCAGCGGGTCGGTTGTGCATCGAAGCGAAGACCACCGTGGATCTGGAGCAGACGCTGGGGATGACGGCAGGCAACATCTTCCACGGCGCGTTGCAGTGGCCGTTTGTCGAGGACGACGAGCCGCTCGACACGCCGGCGCGACGGTGGGGCGTGGCGACGGCTCACGACCGAATCATGTTGTGCGGGTCAGGATCTCGCCGCGGTGGTGCGGTGTCGGGGATCGGCGGACACAATGCCGCCATGGCGGTGCTGGAAAGCTAGGGCATCGCCGCGGCCCACGCCATGTGTCCTTCGTAGCCATATTCGTTGGCCATGGCGCGGTAGCGGTCCCGGAATTCGTGGTAGCCCGCTTGGTCGCCGCGGGCCTGGGCCAGCAACGCCCGCAGTCGTTGGCTGGTGAGATCCCGGATCACCCACGGATCACCCGCGCGGGTGGCGGCTAGTCGCTCGATCGCGGCCTCGGCTTCTTCGAGGTCCTCCTCCGAACCTCGCTTGAGCAGCGTCTCCACCAAGGCTGCAACGGCCAGCGTGACGTATGTGAGGTTGGTCGTGGTCAACATCTGCCTGATGACATCGCGCAGGCTCTCCACCGCATGGTCAAGTTGTCCCCCCTCAGCAGTGCTCCGTGCCAGATATACGTCAAATAGCGGCACTGCATTCAACGCGAAATTCTCGCTCACACATAGGGTCTTGAGCTCGCGCAGTATCTCGAAACCCCGCTCGCGCTCCGCACCGAGGTGTATCAACGTCACACCCAACGTCATTCGAATGAGTACCCGCGCGAGCTCGTCGCTGGATTGCTCGACGATCGGTAGTGCAGCCTCGATGCGATGTAGTGCGGCATCGTCAGCCAGTAATGCGCCGTGAACGAATGCACTTCCATATCCGAATGTGATGATCATGGACTGTGTGAGGGGATCAGACTCGTCATACATGCCTATTGCCGTGTCCAAGTCATCACGCCATTCGCGATGCCCGGCGGCCCATCGTCCGACACCACGCCATACCAACGCGGTCGCCAGCGGCGAACCCACGACCATTGCGCCCTTCGTTGGGTCTCCCTGAGCAAGGTCGATGACGGCCTGTGTCCACCGCAGCATGTCAACAAGCTCGACCGACTGATATTTGGCGACAATGGCCGCGAAGGAGAGCCCGATCGTCAATGACGGATCCGAGATCGATTCCACGATGGCCATGTACTCGGAGGCCGACCGCGATGCGTCACCGACGTTGCCCTGAAGAAGATTCTCAAGGGTCATGCCCACCATTGCGGTCGCCATCGACGCTTTGTCGCCTGCGTCCAGGCACAGTGCACGAAGTTCCTCGAAGCGATCGGATATGTCGGGATGGAAGCGCCGCCAGGCATTGCTACACAAAGCGGAGCGCGGAGCGATGCGCATCGCTGTTCGGTCCGGGTCGTCGGCAGGCAAGGCATCGGCAACCTGCCGTGCGCGCTCCCAACTCAGTTGCGCCGCGGTGATGTCGCGGTGGGTCGACCACGCCCCGGCACGCATCTGCCAGTCATAGGCCGCATGCAAGTCACCCGCAGCTTCAAGGTGCTCACCTATCAGTACGGCGTTCTGATCGTTCTGGTCGATGACGGCGGCGAGTCGCCGATGCAGTTGCGCACGATCCGATTTGAGCTGCGACTCATAGGCAACAGCACGGATCAGACCATGCCGGAAAGCGTATTCAGGCCGCGGACCGAACGCGGTTTGATCGATCAGCTCCGCTCTCGAGAGGTCGTCGAGCACTGGTTCGATCCCCAATGCGCGCAGCGTCTCGGGGCTGAACTGAGATCCGATCACCGCCGCGGCGTTCAGCGCTCGTTTTGCGGCGGGATCGAGGCGGTCAATACGCGCGGCTATCACCGCCTGCAACGTGCTTGGCACGTTGATTTCGGTCGCGGGTTCGACGCAGAGATAGCATCCGCGGCCGCCGATCAACACATCCCGCTCTGTCAAGTCCCGAACTATCTCTTCGGCGAAGAACGGATTGCCCGCGGCGCGGCCGGCGACAAGATCAGCGAGCCCGGTCACCGACCTGTCCTTGCCCAGCAGCTCAGTACTGAGTTGCGACATCTGCGAGTCATCCAGCGGCTCAAGCGCTATCGTTTGCGACCTCGGCGCGTGCGCAAGCGCACCGACGTATTCCGGGCGGTACGTAATTAGGACGAGTGTTCGCGTTCGGGGCACGACGGAAAGGAATTCCGCCAGCATCGATTCGCTGATCCCATCGATCCAGTGCGCATCCTCGATGACGTAGACAGTCGGCGTCCTCCTGGCGAGCGCGGTGGCATTTACCATCGCGGCCAGCCGACGCCGCCTGGCATCCGGATCGATCTGCGGCAACGTGGCCGCGGGATCGCCGATGCCCAGGAGATCTTCCAGGATCAGCAGATCCTCTTCATCGGCTCCCGAAAATCGGGCCCGTATCTGCGCCCGCGCCGCAGCGCCGTCCAAACCGTTCGAACCGGTGGTGGCTCGTACCAGACTCGCGGCAGCGTGAAATGGAACGTCGGTGGTATAGGACTCACAGCAGGTGGTGTACACCTCGACACCCGCATTCGTTGCACGCGAGGCGATTTCGCGGACGATCCTGCTCTTGCCGATTCCAGGCGGGCCGACCAGGCCGACGACACACCCATTTCCGTTGACTGCTCGATCGAGAAGCCCGCCGAGGGCGCCCATCTCCCACTCGCGCCCAACGAAACTGGGTTCCACGCGGTCAGTTCGCCGGCCCGTGGCGATGGCCAGCAGCCTGCGCGCTGAGACCGGCAGCGGAGTGCCCTTGATGTGCACGAGTTCCGGGTCGCCTAGTATGGCGACGTTCTCGACCAGTCGCGCGGTCGACTCACTCACCATCACGCCACCGGGTGGCGCTACCGCCTCCATACGCTCCGCCATGCCGACTTGCTCACCGACAGCGGTATAGGACAAAGGGCCGGTACCGATCTCGCCGGTGATCACCCCACCGGAGTTCAGCCCGACACGAAGTTGCAGCGCGACGTGATCGCGGTGCTCGACCTCGTCCTCGAGGCTGTGGACATTCTTCTGAATGTCCAGCGCCGCACGGCACGCGCGCAAAGCGTGATCCTCGAGGGCGATTGGCGCTCCGAAGACGGCCATGATGCCGTCGCCGGTGAATTTGTCGACGGTGCCGCCGTATCGCTGGACGACGGTCGAACATCGGCTGAACAGCTCACCCATGAGTTCGCGCAACCGCTCAGCGCCGACGGCCGCCGCGATATCCATGGAGTGCACCACATCCGCGAAGAGCACCGTCACTTGCTTGTACTCGGCGCGAGTGTCTGCGGTAGCAATCGGCGAGCCACAGGCGTCACAGAACCGGGCGCCTTCCCGTGGCTCGGCGCCGCAGGTCCGACACGGTGTCGCCACACCTCAATCGTGCCGCCGAGACAGACGCCAGGGCTGTGAAATGGCCGGATTGACGACCGGGAATGCTATCTCGGCGCGACCTTGTCGAGAATCGCCTTCAGGTCCTTGAGCTGGGCGTCGTCGAGCGAGGCCAGGGCATTGGGCGCCGGATCCGCCACCGCGTCGATCTTGTCTACCATCGCGCGGCCCGCCCCGGTCAATGAGACGACCTTGCACCGCCGATTGGTCGGATCGGTCTGGCGCACCACGAGCCCGCGGTCTTCGAGGTCGTTGACGGCGACGGTCGTCGCAGGAGCGTCCATCGCCGCGGCGTGCGCCACCTGCTTGACGGTCATCGGTCTCGCGCTCAGCCGCTTGAGGATGCGAATCCTGCTGAACGGCAGCCCAGTCTCCTCGATGACTGCCCGCTTCCATCCGTCGCGGTTGTCGATCACCAGCGAGGCCATCGCCCGCCAAACTGCTTCGGCCAGATCACCGCTGGACATTGGCGTCCTCGAGTCGCGCATTCGGCCCGGCCACCAGAGGCGCCAGTAGGTCCGCCGAGCGCAATGCCCGCGCCGACGTAGAGAAGAGGGCGAGCGCGAGGATCACCACGCCCAGTCCCGCACAGATCAGCCAGAGCGGTCTGGCCGCAACAGCGAAGTCGACGCCAGTGGTCGCCAGCGCCGATCCGACCACCGAACCGCACAGCGCCACGCCGACGCTCACTCCCACCTGACGGCTGGTCGAGGCCACCGCTGAGGCAGCGCCTGCCCGGTCCGTCGGCATGCCGCTGACCGCAGCGTTGGTGATCGGTGCGTTGACCATCGAGAAACCGATGCCGAGGACGGCGAAAATCGCCAGCAGCTGCCACACCGCGGTGGTCGCGGTCAGCCGGGTGAGCATCAACGTGGCCGCGGTGATCAGCGTGCCCGCGATCAACAGCGACGGCCTGCTGCCGAAGCGGCCGACCATTCGACCCGACAGTGGCGAAAAAATCAGCGCGCCAACGGCAACCGGCAAATAGATCAGGCCGGTGTGCATCGCGGAGAAGCCTCGCTCGCTCTGCAGGTACAGCGACATCACGAACAGGAACGCACCCCACGCGGCGAACGCGCACACCGCGATCATCGTCGCCGACGCGAACGGGATGCTGCGGAAGAAACGAAGGTCGATGAAGGGATCACGGCGGCGCGACTCGTAGCGCAGGAACGCGACGAAGGCCAGTAGCGCGACGACGCCGACCGCGATGTTGCGGGCGTCGGTCCAACCCCTCGCGGGGCCTTCGATCAGCACATAGACGACGCCGAACAGGAAGGCCATGCCAAGCCCCTGGCCGACGGGGTCGACGTCGCGCATCGTGACGGACCGGGATTCGGGAACGAAGATGGCCGTCAACACGAATGCGAGCGCGCAGATCGGCAGGTTGATCCAGAATACGGCTCGCCAGTTGACGATCTCGATCAGTGCGCCGCCCACGATGGGACCGAGCGCCATCGAGATGCCGACGACGCCGCCCCAGACACCGATCGCCCGCGCGCGCTCGACCCGGCCGGTGAACACCTGCGTGATGATCGACATCGCGACCGGGTTCAGCATCGAACCCCCGATCGCCTGCAGCATGCGCGCGAGAATCAAGATCTGGATGCTGGGCGACAGGCTGCACAGCAACGAGCCGAGCGCGAAGACCGTCAGCCCGATCTGGAAGGTGCGTCTGCGCCCGAACCGGTCGGCGGTGGCGCCGGAAAGCAACAGCAGCGACGCCAGCACCAGCGTGTAGATGTCGATCACCCACTGCAGCTGCGACGCCGTCGCGCCGAGGTCGGCACGGATGTTGGGAATGGCGACGTTGACGATCGTCGCGTCCATCGACACGATCAGCAGGCTCAGGCAGCAGGACACCAGGATGATGCCCTTGCGCCGAGCGCTCAGCGATCGGACGACAGTTTCATTCACACAATGATTGTGAAACTACAACTGTCTGTGACGCAAGTTCGGTCGAGGGTGAAATGCGTCGCAGGACCCACGAGCGTGCGCGAAATGCCACATTTTGCGGCGTGTCGGCGTGCAGACGCGCGCGGTCGGCGCATTCCGGCTAGCGGGTGTCGATGGCCTTGAAGTCCCGCTCCGTGTAGCCGGTGTAGACCTGGCGCGGACGGCCGATCTTGCCGCCGCCCTCGTCGTGCATCTCGCGCCAGTGCGCGATCCAGCCAGGCAGCCGGCCCAGCGCGAACAGCACGGTGAACATCCGGGTCGGGAAGCCCATCGCGCGGTAGATCACGCCGGTGTAGAAGTCGACGTTCGGATACAGCTTGCGCTCGGTGAAGTACTCGTCGGTCAGCGCGACCTCTTCGAGCGCCTTGGCGATATCCAGCAGCTCGTCGTCGCCGCCGAGCTTGCCGAGGATCTTGTCGGCCTGCTCCTTGACGATGCGCGCCCGCGGGTCGTAGTTCTTGTACACCCGGTGGCCGAAGCCCATCAGCTTGACGCCGTCTTCGCGGTTCTTGACCTTCTTGACGAAGTCGTGGACGTCGCCGTGCTCCTGACGGATCTTGTCCAGCATCTCCAGCACGGCCTGGTTGGCACCGCCGTGCAGCGGGCCCCACAGCGCGTTGATGCCGCCGGAGATCGACGTGAACAGGTTGGCCTGCGACGAGCCGACCAGTCGCACCGTCGAAGTCGAGCAGTTCTGCTCGTGGTCGGCGTGCAGGATCAGCAGCAAGTCGAGCGCCCGCACGACCTCGGGATCGACCTCGTACGGCTCGGCGGGGAAACCGAACGTCATCCGCAGGAAGTTCTCCACCAGGGTCAGCGAGTTGTCCGGGTACAGGAACGGCTGGCCCACCGACTTCTTGTAGGCATAGGCCGCGATCGTCGGCAGCTTGGCCAGCAGCCGGATCGTCGACAACTCGACCTGGGCATCGTCGAACGGGTCCAACGAATCCTGGTAGTAGGCACTCAGTGCGTTGACCGCGCTGGACAGCACCGGCATCGGGTGCGCGTTGCGCGGGAAGCCGTCGAAGAACCGCTTCAGATCCTCGTGCAGCAGCGTGTGCCGCTGGATTAGCGTGGTGAACTTCTCCAGCTGTTCCTTCGTCGGCAGTTCGCCGTAGATCAGCAGATAGCTGACCTCGATGAACATCGACTTCTCGGCCAGCTGCTCGATCGGGTAGCCGCGGTACCGCAGGATGCCCGCGTCGCCGTCGATGTAGGTGATGGCGCTCTTCGTCGAGGCGGTGTTGACGAAGCCTTCGTCGTAAGTGGTGTAACCGGACTTGGCCAGCAGCGACCCCAGCTCGATGCCGTCGGATCCCTCGGTGGCACTGACGATGTCCAAGTCCAGCTCGCCACCGGGGTACTTGAGGCTGGCGTGCTCTTCACCACTGGATGGGTTATCGGCCACGGGAATCCCTTCGTCGCTGCCGTCAATGCGGAAGTCTGCCCCTCAAAAGGTAGTCCCATTCGGACAGGCGTGCCCGGGCGGGGGCAGGCAGTCGGCTAAGCCGACTGCCCGACGTCCGAAATTTCGCTCGCGAACTCGGCGAATGTGACTTCGAGACGGTCCAGCAGGTCATCGATGCTCACCTGCGACCAATCCCGGCACTCGCCGGCCAAATCGGTCAATGCGGTCATCATGATCGAGCCCCACACCGCCGATACCAGCCTGAGCCTGCGTTCCTGCAATCCAGTACCCATCCGCGTGGCGAGCTCGACATCGACGGCGCTGGCCCGGTATTCGAGCGCGGCCTGGCGCAGCGTGGGCGACGACAGGACGATCCTGGCGATGCACATCAGCCGCTCAACCGACAGCTCCCCGACGGGCGCGACCTTCGCCGCATTGGCCGTCGCCACATAGGCCCTGTGCAACGCCACGAAGTGATTGAGCTCGCGCGGCTGGCGCGCCATTTCGAACGCGGTCCTGTCGAGCACTTCGTCGACCAACGCCAAGCCGATAGCGTCTTTGGTGGCGAAGTACCGGCTGAACGTGCGGGGCGAGACGTCAGCGATGGCGGCGATCTGGTCGACGGTCGTGCGGTCGAATCCCTGTCGGTCGCAGAGGTCGACGGCGGCGTCGATCAGGGTGGCGCGGGTGCGCTGTTTCTTTCGCTCACGCAGACCGAGGACCGGCTCCCCCCTTACTTCCGCCACGAACCGGATGCTAGCGCCGCAAGCTATGAATTGACTTAGAAAGTGACAATGTCAGACAGTTGCCGCTGGTCAGACTTTGTCTCCTTCGGCCACCCGGTAGCGGACGAACGCGGGTACAACCAGTGCCGCGACCACCACGCCTACCACCACCAGCACGCCACCACCTGCGGCAGCCACCGTCGTGCCCACCGCCGCGGCGGCGGCGCCATGCACCGCATCAGCCAACCGGGGCCCTCCGGCGACGACGACGGTAAACACTCCCTGCAGCCTGCCGCGCAGATCGTCGGAGGCCGCCTGCTGCAGGATCGTCGACCGGAACGCCGCAGACACCATGTCGGCTGCACCGCCAACTGCCAAGAACGCCAATGCAATCCAGAGCATTGCCCCGGTGTGGCCGTGCGCCAGCCCGCCGGCTACACCGAAGGCGATCATGGCCCCACCCCAGACGACGATCGAGATCACCACGGCCAAGCCCTGGCGCTGAATGCGGGGAAACCAGCCGGAAAACACCCCGCCCGCGACGGCGCCCGCCGACATCGCTGCTGCCAACAGCGCCATTGTGGTGCCGCCCTCGACCGGTCCTCCGAAGCTTTCGTGTGCCATTTGCGGGAACAGCGCGCGGGGCATGCCGAGGATCATCGCGATCAGGTCGACGACGAACGACATGAGCACCACCCGGTTTCCGGCGAGGTAGCGGAAGCCGTCGAGCACCGCGGTGAATCCGTAGCCCGACGAACCCTGGCCTCCGTTGGTCGGTGGCATCGGCGCGAGCCGGAACGTAGCCCAGATCGGCGCGATACACGCGATGGCGTCGATCAGGTAGAGCGTGGACAGGTCGACCCAGTGCAGCAGCACACCGGCCAGCAGCGGCCCGACGATGGCGCCGAACTGGAAAACCGTGAAGTTGAGCGAGTTGGCGGCGGCCAGCTGTTCGCCCGGCAGCATGCGAGGGATCGCTGCGGACCGCGTCGGGCTGTTGATCGCATAGAACGCCTGCTGCACGGACAGCATGCACAGCACCACCCAGACGTTGTTCAGCGCCAGCGCGGCCTGAAGCCACAGCAGGACCGATGCCACCGCGAGCCCGCACGACGCGATGATCAACAGCGTGCGCCGGTCCATCGCATCGGCCCACGCGCCGCCCAGGAGCCCGAACACGATCAACGGGACCAGTGCGAACAGCCCCGACAGCCCGACGTACGCGGAGTTCTGCGTGAGCGCGTACAGCTGGACCGGCACCGCGAAGATCGTCAGATTGCCGCCGATAACCGTGACGATCCCGGTCAGCCACAGCCGCCGGAAGTCCGGTGTGCGCAGCGGTGTGGTGTCGGCGAAAAACTTCCGCACTACGGCTGGAGCCGCTCGATGCGGCTGTTGTGTACGGTCACCGGCAGTTCGGGGTCGGTGACGACGCGAATCCTGTTGTGCACCCGATTCTCCCGGCCCTGCCAGAACTCCACGACCTCCGGCGCGATCAGATAGCCGCCCCAGTTCGGCGGCACCGGCAGCGCATCGATATCGGCGAATCGTTCGGTCACATCGGCCAACTGAGCGAGCAGCGCCGCCCGTGACGCGATCGGTTTTGACTGGTGCGACGCCCATGCACCCAGCTGTGAGCCGCGCGGTCGCTTGGACCAGTAGTCGGCGGTCGCCTCGGCGGACACCTTGGTCACAGGGCCGCGGACGTGGACCTGGCGGCCGAGCAGAAACCAAGGAAACGTCGCCGACGCGTACGGGGTCGCCGCGAGCTCTTCGCCCTTGGCGGAGTCGTAATTGGTGAAGAACGTGATCCCGGTTTCGTCCACGCTTTTGCACAACACGGCGCGGGTCATCGGCCTTCCCCGCTCGTCGACCGTTCCGACCACCATCGCGTTCGGCTCGGCGACGCCTGCGTGCTCGGCGTCGGCTAACCACTTGCGCAGCAGCGCGACCCAGCCGTCGGCAAGCCAGTCAGCGTCCAGGTCGCCGCTGCCGTCCTTCTCGGCCGACCCGTACTCGACACGCATTCTCGCAAGGTGCTCGTCGTCACGTGTTGCCACGCGCTAACGCTACGCTCCGCCTGTTCTGGGTTTGATTCATGCTCCTCACGTCCGCGACTTTGTTACCGACCGGTAGACAGCGCCGGCAAACCGAGTGCAAGAATCTGGCCATGACTGCGGTACCGGAAGACTTCGTACAGGGGCTCGAGGGCGTCGTCGCCTTCACCACCGAGATCGCCGAACCCGACAAGGAAGGCGGGGCGCTGCGGTACCGCGGCGTCGACATCGAAGATCTGGTGAACCGTCAGGTCACGTTCGGGGACGTGTGGGCGCTGCTGGTCGACGGCAGGTTCGGGCACAGCCTTCCGCCAGCCGAACCGTTCCCCCTGCCCATCCACAGCGGCGACGTCCGCGTCGATGTGCAGGCCGGGCTGGCGATGCTGGCGCCTATCTGGGGCTACCCGCCGATCCTCGACATCGACGACGAGACCGCCCGCGAGCAGCTGGCCCGTGCGTCGGTGATGGCGCTGTCCTATGTCGCGCAATCCGCCCGCGGCATCTATCAGCCCGCCGTCCCGCAGCGCACCATCGACCAATGCTCCACCGTCACAGAACGATTCATGACGCGCTGGCAGGGCGAGCCCGACCCCAAGCACGTTGAAGCCATCGACGCCTACTGGGTGTCGGCGGCCGAGCACGGCATGAACGCCTCGACGTTCACCGCACGCGTGATCGCGTCGACGGGTGCGGATGTGGCGGCGGCGCTGTCGGGCGCGATCGGCGCGATGAGCGGCCCGCTGCACGGCGGCGCCCCGGCCCGGGTGATCCCGATGATCGAGGAGGCCGAGAAGACCGGCGACGCGCGTTCGGTCGTCAAGGGCATCCTCGACCGCCACGAGAAGCTGATGGGCTTCGGGCACCGCGTCTACCGCGCCGAGGATCCGCGAGCCCGGGTACTGCGGGCCACCGCCAAGCGGCTGGAGGCGCCGCGCTACGAGGTGGCCGCCGCGCTGGAGCAGGCCGCGCTCGCCGAACTGCACGAACGTCGACCGGATCGCGCGATCGAAACGAACGTCGAGTTCTGGGCGGCGGTGATCCTGGACTTCGCGCAGGTGCCGACCAAGATGATGCCCGCCATGTTCACCTGCGGCCGCACCGCGGGATGGTGCGCGCACATCCTGGAGCAGAAGCGGCTCGGCAAGCTGGTCCGCCCGTCGGCGATCTACGTCGGCCCGGGTCCGCGTAGCCCCGAATCCGTCGAGGGGTGGGACGAAGTCGCCAAGTCGTGACGGATCCGGTTGCGACATTCGCCTCGGCGGCAGGCAGTTTCGCCGCGTTGGTGCACGGCATTCCCGCCGACCGCTGGGACGGCCCCGGTCTCGGTGAGTGGGACCTGCGCGCGCTGGTCGGGCACGCGTCGCGCTCCCTCATCACGGTCAGCACATATCTGCAGCAGCCCGCCGAGCACGAGGACATCAACACACCTCAGCAGTACTACGCGATGGTCAACCCGGCGGCGCTAGGTTTCGCTCCTGCGGGCATCGTCGAGAGGGGAAGGCAGGCCGGCCGCGACCTGGGCGCCGACCCGGCCGCGACGGTCGACGGCCTGGTGTCTCGCGTGCTCGGTGAGTTGTCTGATGTCGGCGACCCGTTGATCACCGTGATCGGTGGCGCGGGCATCCGGCTGCACACCTATTTGCCGACGCGGACGTTTGAGCTGGCGGTGCACGGGCTGGATATTGCTCGCGCCGTTGATATTTCGATTGCCCTGCCCGCCGACGTGCTCGAAGAGGCGACGGCGTTGGCGGCGCGCATCGCGGCCGCCGAAGGGCACGGCGAGACGGTGCTGTTGGCGTTGACCGGTCGCGACGGGTTGCCACCTTCGTTCTCGATCGTCTGAGTTCGCCCGCTTGTCGGTGGCGCGTGGTTGCATGGGCGGCATGGCAATCGAAGTACATCCCTCCGTTTCCCCGCACCTTGTCGTCGGCGATGGCGCCGCTGCAATTGACTTCTATGTCAAGGCTTTTGACGCAGTCGAGCTGGGCCGCGTGCCAGGCCCCGATGGCAGGCTGATGCACGCCGCGCTGCAGATCAACGGATCCACGGTGATGCTCAACGACGACTTCCCCGAGTACAACGACGGAAAATCGTCGACGCCGACGGCGCTCGGCGGCACGCCGGTCACCATCCACCTGACCGTCACCGATGTGGACGCGAAGTTCCAGCAAGCCATCGACGCGGGCGCCACCGTGATCGCCGCGCTCGAAGACCAATTCTGGGGTGACCGCTACGGTGTGCTGCGTGATCCGTTTGGTCACCACTGGTCACTCGGTCAGCCGGTGCGCGAGGTCAGCCCGGAGGAGATCGCGGAGGCGATGAAGCAGGGTTAGTGCCCGGCTAGACGGCACCAGGGATATACATCGCCAGCACGCTCAGCGGAAGCGAATGGCTGATGTCTTTCGTGATCGCGCTTATCGCCGAGATGCTGGCCGGCTTCGGTGTGCGCTCCAGTTCAGGCGTCGTGGGGTCGGACCCGTACAGGCCGAACTGCAGGTCGTAGCCGCTAGCCCATTCGAGGTTGTCGACGAACGACCAATAGGTGTAGCCGCGGATATCCATGCCGTGCGCGATCTCGTCCTGCACGACCGCGATGTGGTTGACGATGTACGACGGCCGCTTCGAGTCGTTCGCATCGGCGATCCCGTTCTCGGTGATCCAGATCGGCACCTGCTCGCCGTTAGCCAGTTTGTAGGACGCCGCGATGTCGAGCACTTCGCGCAATCCACCGGGATCGGTCGGTTGGTTGAAGTCGCTACACGTCGGCTCGGAGGCGTCGCACCGAACCGGCAAGCCCTTCAGCCATGGGAATCCCGGGATCGGTGCGACGCCGAAGCCCTGCATGGGTTGCGACCCGTAGTACTGCACCCCGATGAAGTCGACCTTGTTGGCCATCTCCGGATGTATCTCGTCGGGGGTCTGGATGCCGTCGAGGTCGGCGTCCACCCACCCGTTGATGACCGCGTTCGGGAACCAGCGGTTGTAGAAGTTGTTCCACGCGTCGGCAGCCTGCACGTCCAGTGGATTGATCGGGTTGGCCGGGCGTGCCGGGATCATGTTGTTGGCGAACCCGACGAAGGCCGCAGGCTGGCCCGGCGTCGCAACGGTGGTGTCCCACTTGTGTATCTCGTCGTACGCGGCGACGTAGCCCTTGGCCTCGTTGACCAGGAACGTCGATGCGAGGCCGGGCCGGATGAGGCCGGGCGGCCAGTTCGGGACAAGGCCGGGGATCGACAGAAACTCGGTGAGGATCGGCGGCACCGGCTCGTTGAGCACCGTCCAGTTGTCGACCTGGTCGCCGTACTTCCACGCGACGTATGCGGCGTACTTCTCGAATTCGACCGGGGTGTCGGGCGACAGCCATCCTGCCGCTGGTGCGGGCAGCCCGAGCTGCGCCAGCAGCCGAGTCGTGGTCGGGTTGTGCACCCACAGCGGCAACGTGAAGTGGTTGACGGTGATGAGCGGCTCGAGGCCATGCGCGCGCAGGGAGTCGAACACCTCGCTGTAGTGCTCGACCTCGTCCTGGTCGGCCAGCGCGTCCAGCGCCTCGAGATCGGCCACGCTGACGCCGCCGCCTTCATCCGAGATATCAACCGATGCAGTGGAAGTCGGGAAGATGCGACTCCACTCGATGCTCATCCGGAACGTGTTCATGCCGAGCTCGTCATGCGCGAGAGCCGCGTCGCTGTCGTAATCGACGTAGGTTCCCGGCCCGTCCTCCGGCACGCCGTGCGTCAGTCCCAGTAGCTGGTTGATCGAACTGTGCACCCACTTGTACCAGTCGGAGTTGGGATCCACCGGTGAGCCCGGACCGCCCTCGGCCTGGAATCCGGCGTGCGCCACACTCCAGTGGAAATCGTCGGGGAACGACAGGTCGACGCCTGCCACCGGCACGACGTTGACGGTGATCGTCTGCGCCACCGCGTCACCACCGCCGGGGTTGACGAAGTTGCCCAGGATCGGCACGAATTTCAGCAACCCCAGCGGGCCGTGCACATGCAGGCCTGCGGCCTCATCGCTGACCACGACGGTGAACTGATCGGTTCCGCCGACCGCGGCCATCGCGTTCATCGGCCGGTAGGTGAAGTTCCCGTCCTCGTCGACCTCCACCGTTCCGCCGTTGAGCGGGCGCCCGATAACGGTGTACGTCAACGGGTCGCCGTCAGGGTCGGTAGCGCCGATGTTGCCCGTGATCAGTCCGTTCGTCTGCGGGTTGATCACCGGGTCGATGCGCGGCGACCCATTGAACAACTCCCGGCGCACCCAGGCCAGCAGCGTCCAGACCGTCGGCGGCTGGGCGGGCGGCGCGGGTGCACCTGCGGCGAATGGATCACGCGCGGCGCTGACGAGACTCGACACCAAACCGCGCACATAGGTCACCGCCGTGCTCGGGGCGAATGCGGTCGGCCACAACCGGTGCGGTGGCGTCACCGCCGTCGTCACCGCAGCTGTCTTGATCTCCGCCGTCGACGACATCGTCTGTGCTGCAAAGGAACTGACCGGCGCATCGGTTTCGGCCGCCGCCTTGGCCGCGGGCCGCGACCTTGTCTCGACCTTGACTTCGACCGCGTCGACCTTGCTGTCGGGCGATTTCGATGCCTTGGCCGACTCCGCTGCCGACCCGCGTTTGCGTTTCCGGCCCTTCGTCTCGTCGCCCTTCTTCGACTCAGAACGGGTATGCGCGCCGCCAGTGCTCACGGCGACACCCGACGAATCCTTCGGTTGCGCCGATGCCGGGGCGGCCGTGGTCTTGTCCGCTTGCTTCGAATTCGACGCCGACGACTCCGAGGACGACGAGTCGGGCGCGTCAGCCCACGCAACCCCGCATCCGTATCCGGTGACCACCGCCGCACCGACCCCCAGGGCAACGGCCAAACCCCCGACGCGACCGACGAATGCCGCAGCTTTCATGGACATTGCCATACGCCCGCGCAGCCAACGGCCGGGCGGCTTTCGGAAAAGCGGAGCGGCCTTACCGGCTTATCGACGCAACCCCGCGAGCAGCCGCTGGCGCACCGACGGCGTGGGCGCTGCCCCGGCGGCGAGCATGTCGGCGATCACGGTGAACTTGTCGCGTGGCCGGTCCTCGCCGCCGCGGGCGATCTCCGCGGCATCGATCGCCTTCCAGCCGTCCGCGTCGACAACCGCGGGTTGGCGGCTGCGTACCAGTTTGTCCAGCGCCGCAGGCTTGGCTCGGCCGTTCTCGGGGTCGGCCAGCAGGCCGCGGTTGTAGTCGGCGACCAAACTGTGCACGGTCTCGGCCGCACACGACTTGTTGGTGCCGATGAAGCCCGTCGGGCCACGCTTGATCCAGCCTGCGACATAGCTGCCGCGCACCGGCGTACCCGTCGAAGGCTCGACAACACGGCCGCCGTCGTTGGGCACCACAGCGGCGGATTCGTCGAACGGCAGCCCACGAATCGGCTTGCCGCGGTAGCCGATCGAGGTCAGCACCAGACCCGCCGAGAGCCGGCGCACCTCGTCTGCACCAGTCGCAGTGAACTCCACACCTTCGGCGCGCCCGTCCCCCACGACGCGGTTCGGTGTCAGGCGGTAGGCAAGCCGGATCCGCGGTCGCGTAACCGGTGTCGACGCGTCGCCGAGCTTGCTCAGGATCTCCAGCTTGTTGCGGGTCAGCGGGTCTGAGGCCTCAGCCAGATCGCGCACCACCAGATCGTGATCGGCCGCGTCGAGCACCACCTCACACGTCGACGTCAGCCCGATCAGCTCCGGCAGCGTGAACGCCGACTGCGCGGGTCCCCGTCTGGCCGCGATCACCACCTCGGTCACCCGTGATGCCCGCAGTGCGGCCAGCGCGTGGTCTGAGATGTCCGTGCGGGCCAGCGCGTCGGGGTCGGTCGTCAAGATCCGCGCGACGTCGAACGCGACGTTGCCGTTGCCTATGACGACCACTCGCTCGTGGCCCAAATCGACTGGCAGATCCGTGTATTCGGGATGGCCGTTGATCCACGCAACCACTTCGGTGGCGGTGCCGGTACCCGGAAGGCCCATGCCGTCGATGTCGAGTCGACGGTCGTTGGGCGCACCTACGGCGTAGACCACCGCGTGGTGATGCGCCAGAAGTTCGTCATGGGCCAGGTGCGTTCCCACCTCGACGTTGAGGTAGAACCGGAACCCTCGCCGCCCGGCGATCCGGTCGAACAGCCTCGTCACCCGCTTGGTGCTCTGGTGGTCGGGGGCGACCCCGGCCCGCACCAGCCCGTACGGCATCGGCAGCCGTTCGAAGACGTTGACCCGCACCCCGGGCTGGGTCAGCAGTTCGTCGGCGGCATACATGGCCGCGGGTCCGGAGCCGACGATCGCAACCGTCAGTGGCCCGCCTGCGCGCGGCTGGACATATGGCGCCTCGAGTACCGGCGCCAGCTTCGACGTCGGCGGCGGCTTGGCTTCGCGCTTCGGATAGAACGCGGCGTTCAGTTCGATGAACGGAAGCTGCTTGGGCTCCAGCCGGGTGTCGGGTGCGATCGCACCGACCGGACACGCGCTCACGCACGCGCCGCAGTCGACGCACGCCGCGGGATCGATGTAGAGCATCTCGGCGGTGGCGAAGCCGGGCTCGTCCGGTGACGGATGAATGCAGTTCACCGGGCAGGCGTAGACACAGGACCCGTCGCTACAGCACGACTGGGTAATAACGTGCGGCATGTGACTCCTAGGCGGCGGCCACCACGTGCTGGCGCTGCGGCTCACTGCGGTACCGGCTGGGCCGACCGTCGATCTTGCAGATCCGCCACACGAGCTTGGCGATCGGGTTGATCAGGCCGGTGTCCTTGCACAGCATCCGGACGTCGCCGAACATGTCGCGCAGCATCTGACGGGACTCCGGCGAGCGGAAGAAGACCTCCTTGCGCACCGAGCGCGGGATGTCGAATTCTTTCCAGAACGCCCTCGGCGGAACGACGATGGCCGAGCAGAGCATCCTCATTATCACCGGCACGTAAATCGACAGCCAGAACCGCTTGCGTCGCGGCAGGTGTGGGATCCGCTTGCGCAGATACTCGTGCGCGAACGAGATGTGGCGGGCTTCCTCGGCCACGTGGATGGCCATCACCCGCTCCATGATCGGATGCAGCGACTTGCCCTCGCGCAGCACGTTTTTCTGCGTGTGGTCGATGGGCTCTTCGCCGGCGAGGATGCCGAACCAGAACGGGATCGGCAGCGGCCCGGCCACCAACGGAATCAACGGCTGCACCCACTTCAACAGGCGCGGCATGCCGGGCACGTCGGCGCCGACGCGGTTCACCATCTCCTGGAACATCATGGTGTGGTTGCACTCTTCGACCGCCTCGTGCAGGCAGTACCGGTACTCCGGCGAGCCGTTCGGCGTCCAGAACGAGTACTCCATCAGGCCTCGGATCAGGATCGACTCGAAGTGCAGACCGACCTTGGCGACATTGGCCTGGCGCCACATGCCGATCTCGATCTGCCGCTCCAGCGGCTGTGCCTTGTACCAGGGGTGCCGACCCAGCGGGTCCGTCGCGGGCAGGACCCAGCGTGGGTCGTTCGGGACGACCGCGAACTCTGGCGAATCCCAGTCAATGTCGGTGTACGGGTTGAAGTTGCGCCGCACCGACCCCTCCGACAGTGTGGTGAGCATGTCTACGTACTCCGTGTCGTCGCTTACTTCCATGTTGCGACGCCACCGTCGGACCAGACGCGTGCGAGCCATTCGAAGCCTCCCATGAGGTTTACATTTGAGCCCTGATGTCTAACGACGGTACCGCAGGTATCGCATATACAACAGCCCCCTTTCGCGGGATGTGGTGCGCCGGGCCTGGTCAAGAGATATGTGACGGAGGACACATGCGATGGTCGAGCTGAAGACCGCCGCCGAGATCGACGCGATGGCCGCTGCGGGCGCCGTCGTCTCCGAGGCGCTGCAAGCGATCGTCGAACATGCGAAGCCCGGCCAACCCACCGCCGAACTCAACCAGGTCGCCGCCGACGTGCTGACCCGGCACGGCGCACGCTCGCCGTTCCTCAACTACCACCCGCGCTGGGCGCCGACCCCGTTCCCCGCGGTACTGTGCGTCTCCGTCAACGACGCCGTCGTGCACGGCATCCCCAACGGCGAAGTGCTCACCGACGGCGACCTCGTCTCGGTCGACTTCGGCGCCATCCTCAAGGGCTGGTGCGGCGACGCGGCGCGCAGCTTCATCGTGGGAACGCCGCGCGCCCAGGACACCGCATTGATCGAGGCGACGGATGAGGCGCTGGCCGCGGGCATCGCCGCGGTGCGGCCCGGCAACACGCTCGGCGACGTCGGGCACGCGATCGCCGCGGTTGCCCGGGGTGCCGGGTACGGCCTGCTGGCCGACCACGGCGGCCACGGCATCGGCCGCACCATGCACGAGGATCCGCACGTGCCCAACGAAGGCCGACCGGGCAAGGGCATGCGGCTGCGGCCAGGCCTTGTCATCGCGATCGAGCCGATGCTGATCGCCGACGGCACCGACGACTACACCCACGACCCGGACGGCTGGACGCTCCGCACCGCGTCGGGCGCCCGCGCCGCGCACAGCGAGCACTCCGTCGCGGTCACCGCCGACGGGCCCCGCATCCTGACGTCCTGAACCGTTCCCCGGCCGAACGTTCCGTACCGCTCGATATTTCGCCGATTCTTCGAGCGGTAAGGAACGTTCGGCGCCAATCTTGACTCGCTGATCCCCCCACATCTTGACGTCCTAGGCTTGGGGCATGGCCGAACTGACGATTCCCGCCGACCTCAAACCCACCGACGGACGTTTCGGCTGCGGGCCGTCCAAGGTGCGGCCGGAGCAACTCCAGGCGCTGGCCGCCGCAGGCGACGTGTTCGGAACCTCGCACCGGCAGGCGCCGGTCAAGAACCTCGTCGGCCGCGTGCGCGACGGGCTGCGCCAGTTGTTCTCGCTGCCCGACGGGTACGAGGTCATCCTCGGCAACGGCGGTTCGACTGCGTTCTGGGACGCCGCGGCGTTCGGGCTGATCGACAAGCGGTCTCTGCACCTGACCTACGGCGAGTTCAGTTCGAAGTTCGCCTCGTGCGTCGTCAAGAACCCGTTCGTCGGCGACCCCGTCATCCTCAAGGCCGATCCCGGGAGCGCCCCGAGGCCGCAGTCCGATCCCTCCGTCGACCTCATCGCGTGGGCGCACAACGAAACCTCGACCGGCGTCGCGGTGCCGGTGCAGCGGCCCGACGGGTCCGGTGACGCGTTGATCGCGATCGATGCCACGTCGGCGGCCGGCGGCCTGCCCGTCGACATCACCGAGGTCGACGCGTATTACTTCGCGCCGCAGAAGAACTTCGCCGGTGATGGCGGGCTGTGGATCGCGATCATGTCGCCCACGGCGCTGGCCCGCGTCGAGGCCATCGCAGCGGCGGGTCGATGGGTGCCCGACTTCCTGTCGCTGCCGATCGCGATCGAGAACAGCACCAAGAACCAGACCTACAACACGCCGGCGATCGCCACGCTGATCCTGCTCGCCGAGCAGATCGACTGGCTGCTGGGCAACGGCGGGCTGGACTGGGCCGTGAAGCGCACCGCGGACTCGTCGCAGCGGCTGTACTCGTGGGCCGAGGCGGCGAAGTTCGCCACGCCATTCGTCGCCGATCCGGAGCTACGTTCGCAGGTGGTCGGCACCGTGGACTTCTCCGACGACGTGGACGCGGCTGCCGTCGCCAAGGCGTTACGGGCCAACGGCATCGTCGACACCGAGCCGTACCGCAAGCTCGGCCGCAACCAACTGCGCGTCGGAATGTTCCCGGCCGTGGAGCCGGACGACGTCAGTGCGCTCACCCAGTGCATCGACTGGGTCGTGGAACGCCTATAGCTCGGCTACCCGGGCAGCCCTTGCTCCTCGCTGGGCAGCGGGGCGGGACCAGTCATAATCGGCGCTGCCTTTTCGACCGCGGGCGCGGTTGGCGGTGTGGTCGCCGTCTCTGTCACGCCGGTTTGCATCGACGAACCGGCGGCCGGATGTATGGGCTCGGTCGCTGCGACCACGACCGCGCCGACACCGACGACCGCACTCGCCGCGATCGCGGCCAAGACCCTCACCTCACGTGCGTTCACTGCTACTCCTTCACCCCCGGCGGGCATCACTCCCCTGGGTGAATCGAATGGCGTTCGCAAAATATTCACTTGCGTCGATCCCACCGCCGCGGAATATACTTTGTTTGCCTATATAAATTCCGCAAGACACGCCACAGATGAAGACAGACGATGACCGCTGACGCCGCACCCACGAGCGACTCGGACTACGCGCAACACCTCATCGAGCAGGCGATGCCCTTTCTCGACCAGCTCTACTGCGGTGCGCGACGGTTGACGGCATCGCGGTTCGACGCAGAAGACCTGGTTCAGGAGACGATGCTGAGCGGGTTCAAGGGGTTTCGGCGCTATCGCGAGGGCACCAATCTTCGCGCGTGGCTGTTTCGCATCATGTACAACACCTGGGTCAGCGGCTATCGCGCCAGGCAGAGCAGGCCGACCGAGGTGCTTTGCGACGAACTCAACGATGCACACCTGACCGGCGGCGGCCGCGTCCCGATCGGTTTGCGGTCGGCCGAAGTCGAGGCGCTGGAGCGGATGCCGGACGACGACATCGTCGCCGCACTCGACCAGCTACCTGAGACCCTGCGAATGACGGTCTACTTCGCGGACGTCGAAGGGTACCGCTATCGGGAGATCGCGACCATGACGAACGTCCCCGTCGGCACCGTGATGTCACGCCTCGCGCGGGGCCGTCGCCGCCTGCGCGAGCTACTCGTCGACGTCTCTGCGCTGCACCAGCGTGTCAGCACGGTTACGGGCGAATAACGAAGTAGTGTGCCTCTAAATCGGGCGGCTCATAGCCCGGAGGAGGTCGACATGCGGGAACTCAAAGTCGTCGGGCTCGACGTCGATCGCAAACGAATCATCTGCGAGACCGACGGCTCCGGCGAGAAGTTCCTCCTGCGGTCCGACGATCGATTGCGTGCCGCTGTGCGTGGCGAGCAGACCGCCGCCAGTGAACCCCAATCCGACACCGAGGTTCCAAGCATGCTGCGTCCCAAGGAGATTCAAGCCAAGATCCGGGCGGGCGCGTCCGTCGAACAGGTCGCCTCGGCCGCCGGGGTCGCCATCGAACGCGTCGAGCGGTTCGCCAACCCGGTCCTGCTGGAGCGCGCACGCGCGGCCGAGCTGGCATCCGCGGCGCACCCTGTGCTTGCCGACGGCCCGTCGGTGCTAACGCTGTTGGAGACGGTGACGGCGGCGCTGGTGGCCCGCGGCCTGGATCCGGACGCAAGCAGCTGGGACGCGTGGCGCAACGAGGACGGCCGTTGGACGGTACAGATGGGCTGGAAGGCCGGCATGTCCGACAACGTCGCGCACTTCCGCTTCACGCCGGGCGCTCACGGCGGCACCGTGACCGCGTTCGACGACACGGCATGTGAACTGATCGACCCGGACTTCGCCAGACCGCTGCGGCCGCTGGCCCCCGTCGCGGAACTCGACTTCGAGGAGCAGGAGCCGCAGTTGCCCATCGAAGCACCGGAGCCGCCGCCTGCACCGAAACCGCCACGGGCGCGCAAGGGCAAGCCGGCCGTCCCTGCCTGGGAGGACGTTTTGCTCGGTGTGCGCTCGGGCGGTCAGCGCTGAGCGCCTTGACCTGAAGTCCCGTTGAGGTCCTAGCGTCGGCCTCATGACCACTCTGGGGCCGATCGGCCTCGCCAGCAGCTATCCGTACACCGATGACGCGACCGTCGTCGCCGACGAAGCCCAGCGCGTTGAGAGCCTCGGTTTCTCGACGCTGTGGCGGTCCGGCAACCTGCCGATGCTCGACGCCGCGGTGCGGGCCACCCCGCGCATCCAGGTCGCGACAGGCATCATCCCCGTGGATTCGGTACCCGCCACGGACGTCATCGCGACGTACCGATCCCTGCAGCGCGACCACCCGGGCCGGTTCGTCGTCGGCCTCGGCGGCGCGCACGGGGCACGGCCGCTGAAGACGCTCAACGCCTATCTCGACGCACTGGACGACGCAGGTATCGCGCCCGACTCGCGGGTGCTGGCCGCGCTCGGCCCCAACATGCTGGCCCTGGCGCGGGACCGGGCAGACGGCGCGTACCCGTTTCTGGTGACGCCGTCCTACGTCGCGGATGCGCGCGCAGCCCTCGGCGACAAGACGCTCGCGGTGCTCGTGATGGTGATGCCGACAACCGACCGCGAGGCGGCGCGGCGAGCGGCTGCCGCGCCGCTGGATTTCCTGACGAAGGTTGGCGGCTATCGGCGAAACCTGTTGCGGCAGGGATTTTCTGAGTCCGACATCGACGATGTGAGGGACCGGATGCTTGACGGGATCACCGCCTGGGGCGAACTCGATTCCATCGCGACGCGCGTCGCGGAGTACCGTGCCGCGGGCGCCGATCAGGTGGTCGTGCGCCTCCTCGGCACCGATGACGAGCACGCCTGGCAGGCCAGGCTCGCCGAAGCGCTCATCGGCTGAGCGTTCCGAGCGCCATCGCCAGCAGCGCGAGCCACGCGCCCGCGACACCGACGCCTGACCCCAACACGAACCACCGCCACACCGGCAGCTTGCGCCATCCCCACACCGTCGGGGCCAGTCCGCCGACGGCCACCAGGTTGAGCCCGACGGCCAGCAGCGGATGCACGCGGGTCAATCCGAGGCTCAGCACCACGACGGCGGCGGCGGTCACCGCGGCTACGAATCCCGCCACCGTCAGACCCATCGCCCACGGGGTGGAATCGTCGGTCATGGCGCCAATCTAGCCCGTTCGTAGAAGGCAAGGGCGGCAGCAGTGGCGACGTTGAGCGAGTCGGTGCCACGCGACATCGGAATCCGCACCCGGATATCGCTGGCACGCAAGGCCCGTTCGGTCAGCCCCGGCCCCTCGGCGCCGACGAGAATCGCCGCCTTGTCGTCGGCCGCTTCGGCCATCGCCTCCGCCAGCGTGTGGGCAGACGCGTCGGGAGTCATCGCGAGCAACCGAAAACCGTTGTCCCGCAATATTTGAAGGTCGTGCGGCCAGGCCTCGGTCCACGCGTACGGGACGAGCAGGGCATGGCCCATGGACACCCGAACGGCGCGCCGGTAGAGCGGGTCGGCGCAGCCCATGCCGAAGACCACCGCGTCCACCCCGAGGCCTGCGGCGTTGCGGAAGATCGACCCGAGGTTTTCGTGGTCGTTGACGCCCTCGAGCACCACGACCGTGTGAGCCCCGTCTAGCACCTGCGCCACGGTCAGTTCGGGTGGGCGCGACGCCGACGCCAGCACCCCGCGATTGAGGTGGAACCCGACCACCCCCGCCATCACGCCTGCACCCACCCGGTAGTACGGCGCATCGACACCGGTCAGATCGTCGGCGAGTTCACCAAGCCGCCGGTCGGTGCCCAGCAGCGCCCTGGGGCGGAACCGGGAGGCCAGCATGCGCTGCACCACCAGCACCCCCTCGGCGATCACCAGGCCCTTTCCGGTGGGCAGATCGGGCCTGCGGTCCACGCTGTTGAGATCGCGAAAGTCGTCGAGCCTCGAGTCTGCAGGGTCGGCGACGTCGATTACGTTTACAGTCACGCGCTTTCGTCGACGATGCCCGACATCAGATCGGCGGCCACCAGGAGCGTCTTGCGCTGATCGGGCTCGAGCCGGTCGAGCCGTTGCTTGAGCCACTCCTGGCTGGCGCGGCGCTCTGCCTTGATCAGATCCGTCCCCGCGCGGGATGCCGAGACCAACACCTGACGGCCGTCTGCCGGATGTGCGGTACGCGCGACGAAGCCCAGTTCGCACAGCGAGGCGATGACCCGCGTCATCGACGGCGGGCGGACCCGCTCGCGCGTGGCTAATGCACCGGGCGTCATCGGACCCTCCTTGGCAAGCGTCGACAGGGCCGAAAGCTGCGAGAGCGACACCGGGGAATCCGGGCGCCGGAACCGCAATTGACGAGCCAGACGGATCACTGCCAGCGACAGGTCGCTCGCGAGCCGGGTGTCGACGTCTTTCACAAAGCAAAGAGTACCTAGCACGTCTCGGGAAATCTGCGGAAACACCAGACCGTTTCCTGGCAGCGGGATCGGCTAGGTTGGCAGCGTGGCACCGGAACCGCCCGCCCTGCCTGCCGTCTTGCTCAAACCATGGCCGGTCATCGTGGTGATAACGGCGGGTTGGCTGATCGCCATCGTGTTGGCGTTCACGGTGCCCGCCCTGCACGAATGGCGGCCGTTCACGATCGCCGGCCTCGCCGTCGGCGCGCTCGGCACGTCGATCATGCTGTGGCAACGTCGTGCAGTGCGCCGCGGATCGCGCGGTGCGCAGAGTGGGCTCAGCTGAATTCGACCAAGGAGGACTCCATGGCAGCGCCGCTGTTGCAAGCACAGATCGACATCGACGCGCCGGTGGCCAAGGTATGGACGTTGGTCTCCGATCTCAGCCGGATGCCGCAGTGGAGTCCGCAGTGCCGCATGATGAAGGCGTTGGGGCCGGTGCGCCAAGGCACGAGGACGATCAACGTCAACCGGCGCAATCGCCTGTTCTGGCCGACGACATGCACGGTGACAGAGGTCATTCCGGAGAAGAAGCTGGCGTTCAAGGTAGACATCAACAGAACTATCTGGAGCTACGAGCTGGAACCGAACGAAACCGGCACCCGCCTGGTGGAAACCCGCCACGCCGAGAACGGCGTGACGGCCTTCTCCAACATGAGCATCAACGCGTTGATGGGCGGTGTGCCGAGTTTCGAACGCGAACTCGTCGACGGCATGAACGCGACACTGTCGCGCATCAAGGCCGCTGCGGAGAGCTAGTGTCCTGAGTCAATAATCTCGTGGCACTTGCCAAACTTCGCTCGAAGTTGCAGTTGTTGCGGAAAAGTGCAAGTAGCCAACACGATAACTGCAGTCTCGGCGCGCTCGTATGGGGCGACCCCGTCGCAACTACTGCCGATGAACTAACGACTCACGACACTAGTTCTCCGGCTCGACCACGTCGAGCACGCCGTCGTCGAACGGGTCGTACAGCGGAGATCCCGTGCCGGGGGGCTGTGGCGTGTCCGAGTGTGCGCCGCAACCGTATTCAGACTCGACGACGTGGCCGTCGGCCGCCAGCTCGTTGGCGCACACGCCGAACATCGTGCCAAGCGCCCCCGCCAGAGGAACGTAGAAACCGCAGTCGCGGCACACGCGGCGGGTGGACCGTGCCATCGCCGATCCGGGACCGAAGTCCCCGTCGTGCCAGCGTTGCGCGGCGTCGCCGCGGCCGAACTCGCTGAGGACCTGGCGGCGGCCCAGACCGACCTCGACGGCGACCTCGTCGACTTGCGGGTCACCGCTGGCCATGTAGCCGGGCACCAAGCGGGGATCGTTGGTGGCGGGCGCCAGCAGATCGCCGGGGCTGAGGTCGCCGGGCTTGATGCGCTCCTGCCACGGCACCCACTTCGGCGCCAGCAACGCCGTCGGGCCCGGGACCAGCACGACTTCGCTAATCGTGGCGTGGGTCGCACCGGGGCAGGCGGCGACGACGACGGCCCACTGCCAGCCCCGGTAGCCCGGCATGTCCGCCAGGAACCGATGCGTCGCGGCTGTGGGGTCCTCGAAGCTGGCGCCGAGGTACTCGCCAAGGGTGTCCTCGCCACTGAACTCGATGATCGCCGCGCGCGCCTGGTCGACGGCGCCCATCAGCACCGCCTCCAGGTCGGGGCGATCTTCGGTGTCCACGGTGTCCATCGCCATCAATAGTGCCTGACCCGCGAACGTCGAGCCACACCGGTCGCCTGCGCACCGGCTACCGCCGCCATGGGGGAGAATCGAGACGTGACCGGATCGCGGCGTGACCACGACCCGCCGGGGCGGCGTGAAGATCGGTATTACCCGCCGCGCCCGCCGGCCGATGCCGACCGGGAGCATCCAGGGATGGCGAACTACCCGAGCGACCCCGACGTCGACGCGGGCTACCGGCGGCAGGGTCGCTCCTCGTCGACGCCGAGCGCCAACAGGTGGCTGCCGCCGCTCGACGACCGCACCGCCCGCGAGCCGCACTCGCATACTCCGCCGCCGACCGTCGGCGCGGGCGCGGGCCAGCGGGTCACCGTCACCCGGGCGGCCGCGCAGCGCAGCCGCGAAATGGGTTCGAAGATGTACGGTTTGGTGCACCGCGCGGCGACCGCCGACGGCGCCGACAAGTCCGGCATGACCGCGCTGACCTGGCCTGTGGTGGCGAACTTCGCCGTCGACGCCGCGATGGCCGTCGCATTGGCCAACACACTGTTCTTCGCCGCGGCTTCCGGCGAGAGCAAGGGCAAGGTCGCGCTGTACCTGCTGATCACCATCGCACCGTTCGCCGTCATCGCACCCCTGATCGGCCCCGCCCTCGACAGGCTGCAGCACGGCCGCCGCGTCGCCCTGGCCACGTCGTTCGTCCTGCGCACCGTGTTGGTGGTGCTGCTGATCGCCAACTACGACGGCGTGACAGGCAGCTATCCGTCGTGGGTGCTGTACCCGTGCGCGCTGGGAATGATGGTGCTGTCCAAGTCATTCAGCGTCCTGCGCAGCGCGGTCACTCCGCGTGTGCTGCCGCCGACGATCGACCTGGTGCGGGTGAACTCGAGGCTGACGACCTTCGGGCTGCTCGGCGGGACGATGGTTGGCGGCGCGGTCGCCGCAGGCGCCGAGTATCTGTTCGGGCTGTTCCGCATGCCCGGCGCCTTGTACGTCATCGTCGCGGTCACGCTGGCGGGTGCCGCGCTGTCGATGCGAATCCCCAAGTGGGTCGAGGTGACCGCCGGCGAGGTCCCTGCCACGCTGTCCTACCACGGCCGCAGCGGAGAGTTGCGCCGCCACCCAGAACAGCACGGGACGTCGGGTGAGCCGCGACAACCCTTGGGCCGCAACATTATTGCTGCACTGTGGGGCAACTGCACAGTGAAGGTGATGGTCGGGTTCCTGTTCCTGTACCCCGCGTTCGTTGCGAAGTCGCACGACGCCAGCGGCTGGGAGCAGTTGCGCATCCTCGGGGTGATCGGCGCAGCGGCGGCGATCGGCAACTTCGCAGGCAACTTCACAGCCGCCCGGCTCAAACTCGGCCATCCCGCACTGCTGGTCCTGCGTTGTGCGATCGCGGTCACCGCCTTCGCCCTGGCCACCGCGCTCACGGGCAAGCTGATGGTGGCCGCGCTGGCCACCCTTGTCACCTCCGCAGCGGCCGCGATCGCGAAGGCCTCGCTGGACGCGTCCCTGCAGGACGACATGCCGGAGAAGTCGCGGGCGTCGGCGTTCGGCCGCTCAGAGTCGTTGCTGCAGTTGGCCTGGGTGGCCGGCGGCGCGATCGGCGTGCTGGTGTACACCGATCTGTGGGTGGGTTTCACGGCGATCACCGCGGTGCTGATCGTCGGGCTCGCCCAGACCGTGGTGAGCTATTTCGGCGAGTCGCTGATACCGGGGTTCGGCGGCAACCGTCCGGTGCTCGCCGAGCAGGAGGGCGGCAGGCCGGACCGGGCGGCGGTAGCGCCGGAGTGAAACGCGTCCTCGCCGCGCTGGCGATCGTGGTGTTCGTCGCGTCCGTACTCACCGGCGTGCTGATCTCGCGGCTCGTTCAGCACCCGCCATCAAAACACCCTGAGATCAGCGCCTATTCGGACGGGCAACTGGTGCGGGTGGGGCCGTACCGGTACTGCGACGTGCTGAACCCCACCAACTGTGAAACCCCGAAGTCCGACGGCCAACTCACCGTCGACCCACGTCATCCCGTGCAGTTGTCGGTGCCCCCCGAAATCGCCCGCGCTCCATGGGTCTTGGTGCGGTCCTACGAAGGCGCCGACGTCGTCGACGAGTTCCGGCCCGACACCAAGCTCGCGGTCACCATTCCCACGGTGGATCCGCACCGAGGCAGGTTGTTCGGCCTCGCGGTGCAACTGCCGACGCTGGTCCGCGATGAGGCAGGCAACGAGTTCCCCGTGCCGCACGCGGAATGGTCGGTCCGCACCGTGTGGCGCTAGGCGGAGTGCCCAGCGGGCACGCGTTCGCCCTCCGGCGTCGGCCCTGGTGGCGTGCCGTCTCCAAATGGCCTGCCGCCCAACGATTCCCGGCCGTGCGGCGTCAGCCAGTTGGACAGCTCCGGCCCCTTGGGCACGACCTGCGTCGGGTTGATGTCCTTGTGCACGATGTAGTAGTGCTGCTTGATCTGCACGAAGTCGATGGTGTCGCCGAAGCCCGGCGTCTGGAACAGATCCCGCGCGTACGCCCACAACACCGGCATCTCGTCGAGCTTCTGCCGATTGCACTTGAAGTGGCCGTGGTAGACGGGGTCGAAGCGGGCCAGCGTGGTGAACAGCCGGACGTCGGCCTCGGTGATGGTGTCGCCGACCAGATAGCGCTGTGTCGACAACCGGTCGGAGAGCCAGTCGAGCGCGGTGAACAACCGGTCGTAGGCCTTGTCGTAGGCGTCCTGCGAGCCCGCGAACCCGCAGCGGTACACGCCGTTGTTGACCTCGGTGTAGATGCGCTTGGCGACCTCGTCGATCTCGCCGCGTAGCGCCTCGGGGTACAGCTGCGGGGCGCCCTGTCGGTGGAACTTTGCCCACTCGGTCGAGAAGTCCAGCGTGATCTGCGCGAAGTCGTTGGTGACGACCTCACCCGTCGGCACGTCGACGATCGCGGGCACCGTGATGCCCTTCGGGTAGTCGGGGACGCGCTTGTTGTAGGCGTCGCGGAGGAAGTGGATTTTCAGCACCGGGTCGACCTGGCCGGGATCCAGGTCGAACGTCCAGCTGCGCTCGTCGTGGGTGGGCCCGCAAAAGCCAATGGAGAGCACGTCTTCCAGGCCGAGCAGGCGTCGCACGATGATCGTGCGGTTGGCCCACGGGCAGGCGCGCGCGACGACCAGCCGGTAGCGGTCCGGTTCTACGGGATAGCCGTCGCGCCCGTCGGCCGTGATGCGGGTGTTGATGTAGTTGGTGTCGCGGTTGAATTCGCCACCGCCGGCGACATATGCCATGCCACCAGCATGCCCGGCCCGAACGGCGTGCGTGACTTAGGCGTCGAGTTCGCGGGCGACAGCCCGCACCACCTCGGATACCCGACGAGCGACCTTGCGGTCCGGGTAGCGGCCCTTGCGCAACTCGGGTTGAACGGTGCCCTCGAGCAGCGTGATCATGTCCTCGACCATGCCGTGCAGTTCGTCGGGTGTGTGCTTGTGCTCGGCGGCCGTGGCTTCGCGACGGGTCCGCGTCAGGCTCGGCGGCGGGTCGATGAGCTTCAGGCTCAACGCCTGCGGGCCGCGGCGCCCCGCGGCCACGCCGAACTCGACGCGCTGCCCTGCTTTCAAGCCCTCCACACCGGCGGGCAGCGCGGAGGACCGGACATAGACGTCCTCACCGTCCTCCTGGGACAGAAAGCCGAAGCCCTTCTCGGCGTCGTACCACTTAACGCGGCCGGTCGGCACTGGTCTCACCCGCTTGTCTCTCACGAACCAATACATAAGGAAAGCGTCCCGCCTGCGCCGGGACGCGTTTAGCTGATCCTACTCGGACGCCGCTGGGCCCAGCACCCCCTTTAGTCGGTAGGCTTGAACGACCGCTGGAGGAGAGATGCGCCTGATCCTGAATATCATCTGGTTGATCTTCGGCGGCCTGTGGCTGGCGCTGGGTTACCTGCTGGCGGCCCTCATCTGCTTCGTCTTGATCATCACGATCCCGTTCGGATTCGCCGCGCTGCGGATCGCGTCGTACGCGCTCTGGCCGTTCGGCCGCACCATCGTCGAGAAGCCCGGACCCCGCCCCGGCGCCCTGATCGGCAACGTCATCTGGGTGATCCTGTTCGGCATCTGGCTGGCCATCGGCCATCTGGTCAGCGCCGCGGCGATGGCGATCACGATCATCGGCATCCCGCTGGCGCTGGCCAACCTCAAACTGATCCCGGTTTCGCTGGTTCCGCTCGGCAAAGAGATCGTGCCCGTCGACCAGGCGCGTTCCCTCTCTGTTCAGCCCAGGGCCGCCGCATGACCATCACCGAACTCGGCGTGCCTTCGGTGCAGCGCCCCGTCCGGGGAATGCCCACCGAGGGACCGATGGCCGATACCTTCGGCCGCGTCGCTACGGATCTGCGAGTGTCGCTGACCGATCGCTGCAACCTGCGCTGCACGTACTGCATGCCCGCCGAGGGGCTGGACTGGTTGCCGCGCGAGCAGCTGCTGAGGACCGACGAGCTGACCCGGCTGCTGGGCATCGCGATCACCAGACTCGGCATCACCAGCGTCCGATTCACCGGCGGCGAGCCGTTGGTGGCCAAGCACCTCGAGGATGTCGTCGCCGCCGCCGCGGCGTTGCGACCCCGGCCCGAAATCACGTTGACCACCAACGGAATTGGGCTGCACAAGCGGGCCGCCGGACTCAAGCAGGCGGGGCTTGACCGGATCAACGTCTCACTCGACACGGTCGACGCCGCACGCTTCGTCCACATCACCCGTCGCGACCGCCTGCACGACGTATTAAAAGGACTCGAGGCCGCGAAGGCCGCGGGGCTCAACCCGGTAAAGGTGAACGCGGTACTCGATCCGGTCACCGGGCTTGACGACGCCGTCGCGCTGCTGCGGTTCTGCCTCGACCACGGATACCAGCTGCGCATCATCGAACAGATGCCCCTGGACGCCGGCCACGAATGGAAGCGCGGCGAGGCCATCGCCGCCGACGACGTGCTGGCCGTCCTGCAGAGACATTTCGATCTGCAACCGGACAGCGCGCCGCGCGGTTCGGCACCCGCCGAGCTGTGGGATGTCGACGGGGGCCGCGGCAAGGTCGGCATCATCGCCTCGGTCTCACACGCGTTCTGCGCGGCGTGCGACCGCACCCGGCTGACCGCCGACGGGCAGATCCGCAACTGCCTCTTCGCCCAGCACGAGACCGACCTGCGGCGCCTCATGCGCTCAGGTGCCGACGACGACGCACTGGCCGCCGCCTGGCGCGCCACGATGTGGGTCAAGGCGGCGGGCCACGGGATCAACGACCCGGACTTCGTGCAGCCGGACCGCCCGATGAGCGCGATCGGCGGCTGATGTGGCGGTGAAGGTGACCGTCCGCTACTTCGCGGCCGCGCGAGCGGCGGCGGGTTTCGAGGACGAGATCATCGGCGTCGCGCCGGGGACCACCGTCGGAACGCTGGTGCAGAGCCTCGGTGAACGTGACGCTGAATTGGCGAAAGTCCTGAGCCGATGCTCATACCTGTGCGACGGAATTGCGGTGCGCGACTTCGGGCTGACGTTGAAGGACGATCAAACCGTCGATGTTCTTCCCCCGTTTGCCGGCGGATAACCGTGATTTACATCACATCACGGAATGGTCACAAGATGACCACAGCTTGTTATCTATGAAACTTCTCCTGCGGAAACACGTTGGCTTCCTGCGGATTTAGAGGCTTTTTAGAATTTGCTTGGAGTCGAATCGCCGAATCCGCGAAAAGGTGACGTGATCAAGGCGACCCGTTAGCGTTCAGTCCCAAGCCATCGACCTGTAATCGTTTGGCCCGCCGTGCCCAACCGCGCCGAGCTCCATCCGTTGGTGTACGGGACAACGACGAACAACCTGGATGGAGGCGGGGGACCCACCGGTCCACCGAGATATATGGGACCAGGAGCCGCTTGCGGCCCCTTGGGGTGAAGCCGTGCCCAGCACGGCCGGGCAACCTCTCCAGCCCGAACCCGACAGCTGACCTCGTGGGCGCGTATAAGAGAGGACCTAGCGCACCTATGAGTGGACGGCACCGCAAGCCCACTACATCGGCAGTAAATGTCGCGAAGATCGCCTTCACCGGCGCAGTCATCGGAGGCGGAAGCCTCGCCCTCGCCGGGCAAGCCGGCGCCGCTACCGACGGCGAATGGGACCAGGTCGCACGCTGCGAATCCGGCGGCAACTGGGCCATCAACACTGGCAACGGCTATCACGGTGGACTGCAGTTCTCCTCCGGCACCTGGGCGTCCCATGGAGGTGGCCAGTACGCGCCTGCCGCGAACATGGCCACCAAGGACGAGCAGATCGCCGTCGCCGAGCGCGTGCTCGCTACGCAGGGCAAGGGCGCATGGCCGGTGTGCGGTGGCCCGCTGTCCGGTGCGACGCCGCGCAACGTCGTAGCGCCGCAGCCGCTCGACAATCCTGACGTCAACGGCGAGCTGCCGCCCCCGCCGCCGATCGATCCGCTGGCTCCCCCGCCGGCGCCCGACGGCGCACCGATTGACGCACTGTCGGCCCCGGCGCCCGATGCGCCGCCGCCCGCGGCGCCGCTCGATGCACCGCTGCCGCCTCCGCCCGCTCCGGATCAGGCGCCCGTCGTCGACGCCGCGCTCGACGCCCCGCCTCCGCCACCGCCCGCAGACGCGCCGCCGGTCGAGACACCCGTCGTCGACGCCTCGTTCGACCAGCCCCTGCCGCCTCCGCCGCCCCCTGCCGACGCACCGCCGATCGAGGACACGATCGTCGCGGGCGCCGACAACTGGGACAACGCCGACGCCCCGGCACCCGTCGACCAGCCGCAGGTGTGGGCTCTGCACGCCCCGGCTCCGCTCGACCCCGTACTGCCGCCGCTCCCGCCCGCCCCACCGGCTCCCCCGGCGCCGCCCGCGCCGGGGGCCGAGGCGGCACCCGCGCCGGACCCGTTGGCCCCGCTCAACGCCGTCAACATCCCCGGCCCGGCCCTCGATGTCGCCAACCAGGCGATGACCGATCCGGCCGCCGCGTTGCCCGTGCCTGCGGACGGCATGCCGCACCTGGCGAGCCCGGACAACCTGCCGCCAGGCGCGACGATGGATCCGGGCGCGACGGACGGCGACGGCCCCAACGTCAGCTACCTCAAGGACCTGTGGCAAGCGGTCCAGAACCATGACATCAGCGGCAAGGACGCGTTGATCATGGGCCTGGCCCAGCGCGGCATGAACACGCCGTACCCGGACCAGGCTCCGGGCCCGAACGTGCCGGTCACCCCCGCGCCTCCCGCCGATCCGGCTGCGCTGCCGGCACCGGCACCCGGCCCGGCACCGGACCGCCCAGCGCCGGTCCTGCCGCCGGCCTAACGCATCACGCCGAATTCACCCACTCGTCGGAGCCGTCGACGAAGAACTGGTGCTTCCACACCGGTAGTCGCGCCTTGACGGTGTCCACGAGGCGGGCACACGTCTCGAATGCCGCCCCACGGTGATCGGCTGCGACGGCTGCCACCAGGGCTGCGTCGCCGATCTGTAGCGTGCCGATGCGGTGGCTGACCGCGATGGCCCGCACGCCGTGACTGTCGGCCGCGATCTCGGCGGCCACGTCCGCCAAAGTCTGCTGCGCCGAGGGGTGCGCGGAATACTCCAGCCGGATGACAGTGCGGCCGTCGTCGTGATCGCGCACCACGCCGGCGAATCCCACGACGGCTCCTGCCGATTCATGCGCCACCAGCGCCTCGTGCTCGGACAGCTCAATAGGCTGCTCGGTCAGTTCGACGCGCAGAACGACGGCGGTCATCGCGTGTGGTCCTTACCGCTGAGTTGGTCGAGCGCGTGCGCGAGGACGTCGTCGAGCACGCCGAGGCCGTCTTTTACGCCCCCTGTGGAGCCGGGGAGGTTCACGATCAGCGTGCGGCCCTTGACACCGCATACGCCGCGCGACAGCACCGACGTCGGCACGTGCGGGAGGCCTGAGCGACGGATCGCGTCGGCAAGGCCGGGGATCTGATAGTCGACGATGCCCGCGGTGGCGTCGGCGGTGCGGTCCGTCGGCGAGATGCCGGTGCCGCCGGAAGTGATTACCACGTCGACGTTTTCGCTCACCGCGGCGCTCAGCGCGGCAACAACGTCAGGGCCGTCGGCGACCACAACGGGCGTCGGGGTGGTGATGCCCAGCTGGTTCAGCCAGTCGACGATGATCGGGCCGGTGCGGTCCTCGTAGACGCCGGCCGCGGCCCGTGTGGAGGCGATCACCACCCTGCCGGATCGCATCATCACCGGGTCCACGTGCCGGTCTTGCCACCCTCTTTGCGCAACACCCTGACGTCGTCGATGCGGGCGGTGGGATCGACTGCCTTGATCATGTCGAAGAGCGTCAGCGCCGCGACGCTGACGGCGGTCAACGCCTCCATCTCGACGCCGGTGCGATCGGTGGTGCGCACGGTAGCAGTGACGGCGATATCTGCATCGCCGATCTCGAAGTCAACGTCAATACCGGTCAGCGCCAGCGGGTGGCACAGCGGGATGAGGTCGCTGGTCCGCTTGGCGGCCAGGATGCCCGCCACCCTGGCAGTGGCCAGCGCGTCGCCTTTCGGTAGTCCCCCCGATGCGATCAGGGCGACGACTTCAGCAGTGGTGTGGAAGGTGCCTGCGGCCACGGCGGTGCGCTTGGTGGCGTCCTTACCGGTGACGTCGACCATGTGCGCCGCGCCTGACTCGTCAAGGTGCGAAAGACGATGCCGGGCGGAGCCCGGCGATCCAGCCGTGGCGGGGTCGGTCACCGCTACCTGTTGACCACCGTGATCGGGTGGACGTATGGAAGCTCGTCGGCCGGCTGCGGAAACGTCAGCTCACCGAACGGCGACAGCGCGCCGGTGCGGTCGGTAGCCGCCTCACTGACCGCGTGATCGTCATCGCCGTTGAGCTCGGGCCAGCCCGGGTCGACGTATCGGTTCTTCTGCTTCTTGTCAGCCACGTGCACATTGTGGCAGGTGTTGCGAGCAGTGGCGACACCGGCAGCCTGCTTTACGCTGGTCAGCAATGACCGAAACTACTCCGGGCGTCCCGCTGGGCGCCTGGCTGGCCGAGCTTGACGACGAGCGGCTGATCCGGCTTGCTGGAGCTGCGGCCCGATCTGACGCAGCCGCCGCCGGGCTCGATCGCGGCGCTGGCGGCCAGGGCGCAGGCCCGTCAATCGGTCAAGGCGGCCAGCGACGGGCTCGACTTCCTGCGGCTGGCGGTGCTCGACGCGTTGCTCGTATTGCACGCGGACACCGCGGCGGTCCCGCTGTCCAAGCTGCTTGCGCTGGTGGGCGACCGGGCGAGCGAGGGCACCGTCACCGCGGCCGTCGACGACCTGCGTGAGCGCGCGCTGGTGTGGGGCGACGCGACGGTGCGCGTGGCAGCGGAGGCCGCGGGTGGCCTGCCCTGGTATCCCGGTCAGGCCACCCTCGAGGACAGCGGGCAGACGGACATCGCCGCCAGGCTGGAAGCGCTGGACGCGCCGCAACGCGACCTGTTGCAGCGGCTGCTCGAGGGCTCGCCGATGGGCCGCACCCGCGACGCCGCGCCGGGCACCCCGCCGGACCGGCCCGTGCAGCGGCTGCTGGCCGCAGGCCTGCTGCGTCAGATGGATAACGACACCGTGATCCTGCCGCGGCTGGTCGGTCAGGTGATGCGCGGCGAGCAGCCCGGACCCGTGCAATTGACGCAACCCGATCCGACGGTGTCGACGACGACCGCCGCCGACGTCGACGCCGTTGCTGCCGGGGCCGTGATCGATCTGCTGCGCGAGGTCGAGCTGGTGCTCGAAACCCTCGGCGCCACACCGGTTCCCGAGCTTCGCAGCGGCGGTCTTGGCGTGCGCGACGTCAAGCGGCTGACCAAGGTCACCGGCATCGACGAGGGCCGACTCGGCCTGATCCTGGAGGTGTCGTCGGCCGCGGGGCTGATCGCCGCCGGGATGCCGGAACCCGACCCGCACGACGGCGTCGGCCCGTACTGGGCGCCGACGGTGGCCACCGACCGGTTCGTCGAATCCTCGTCCGCCGCCAAGTGGCACCTGCTGGCGTCGACGTGGCTGGAGTTGCCAGGCAGGCCGAGTCTGATCGGCAGCCGCGGCCCCGACGGCAAACCCTATGCGGCGCTGTCGGATTCGCTGTTCTCGACCGCGGCTCCGCTGGACCGGCGACTGCTGCTGGACGTGCTGGGCGACCTGCCGCCGGGCGCGGGTGTCGACGCCACGTCCGGGTCGCGTGCGATGACCTGGCGGCGCCCCCGGTGGGCCGTGCGTCTGCAGCCGGACCCCGTCCGCGACCTGCTGACCGAGGCGCATGCGCTGGGTGTTGTCGGCCGCGGGGCGATCGCCTCGCCGACGCGCAAGATGCTCGCCGGCGCCGAGCCGAACGATGTCATCGCGGCGATGGAGAAGGTGCTGCCCGCGCCGATCGATCACTTCCTGCTGCAGGCCGATCTGACGGTCATCGTGCCGGGACCGCTGGAGCGCGACCTGGCCGACCAACTGGCTTCGGTCGCGACGGTGGAATCGGCGGGCGCCGCGATGGTGTACCGAATCAGCGAGGCGTCGATCCGCCGCGCCCTCGACAGCGGCCGCACCGCGAGCGAACTGCACGCGTTGTTCAATCGGCACTCGAAAACGCCTGTGCCGCAAGGTCTCACGTATCTGATCGACGACGTCGCCCGTCGGCACGGGCAGCTGCGGGTCGGCATGGCCCAGTCGTTCGTGCGGTGCGAGGACGCGGCGCTGCTGGCGCAGGCCGTCGCGGCACCGGCCGCCGAGCTGCTGGAGATGCGGCTGCTCGCGCCGACGGTCGCGGTGTCGCAGGCGCCGATCTCGGAGGTGCTCGCCGCGCTGCGCGACGCCGGTTTCGCGCCTGCTGCCGAGGACTCCTCCGGAACGATCGTCGACATCCGTGCGCGCGGCGCCAGGGTGCCCGCGCCGCCACGTCGCCGCGCGCCCCGGCTCGCGCCGACGCCCACCAGCCAGACGCTTGGCGCGATCGTCGCGGTGCTGCGCAAGGTGGCGTCCGCGTCGTTCGGGAACATGCGCCTCGACCCCGCCGTCGCGATCTCGCAATTGCAAGAGGCCGCGCACATGCAGTCGTCGGTGGTGATCGGCTACGTCGACCCCGCCGGGGTGGCGACGCAGCGGGTGGTGGCGCCGATCAACGTCCGCGGCGGCCAGCTGACCGCCTACGATCCGGCGTCTGGCCGGGTGCGCGAGTTCGCGATCCACCGCGTCACATCGGTGGTTGCGGCCGATGCCGGATAGTTAGCCCCGACACAGCGAGTTCACAGGACTGTTGGTGAACATGTCTGTGTGACAACAGCGTTAAGCGCGGCAGCTCAAGCGAATGCCGGATACCGCGGTGGGCTATCGCTGCTGCACGGATGGCTGCCGCCGACGATATGGGCGGTGGCAGCCGTGGCGCTGGTGGTGGCGATTGGCTGGCGATCGCGACGGTGGCGTCTGATATGGCTGCCGGTTGCGCTCGCCGTCGGTCTGATCCTGGCGGCCTGGGCGCACTGGTACATCGATTCTCAGGGGCTCGCCGGCGATCCCGCGCCGTCGTCGCTGTGGATTTGGGTGGGCCTGACGGGCATAGCGTTGGCCGTCGCGGTGCTCGGTTGGCGCGGCAGCCAGTGGTGGCGTCGGTCGGTGTCACTGCTGGCGGTGCTGTTGTGCCTGCTGAGTGCGGGCGTATCGCTGAATCTGTGGGTTGGCTACTTCCGAACCGTCCAGGCGGCGTGGAACGAGTTGACCGCGGGGCCACTGCCCGACGAGACCGATCTGAACACCGTGATGGCGATGCGCGGTAAGGGCGCTCCCGCGCACGGGGCGCTGGTGCCGGTGACCATCCCCGACGCGGCGTCAGGCTTCAAACACCGCACCGAGTTGGTGTATCTGCCGCCTGCCTGGTTCGCTGCGAACGCGCCGAAGCTGCCTGTGGTCATGATGATCGCCGGTGAGTTCAACACCCCGTCGGACTGGCCGCGCACCGGCGACGCGATCGCCCCGATCGATAAGTTCGCTGCGGCCCATAACGGCAATGCGCCGGTGTTCGTCTTCGTTGATGTGGGCGGCTCGTTCAACAACGACACCGAGTGCGTCAACGGGCCGCGCGGCAATGTGGCCGACCATCTGACCAAGGACGTACCGCCCTATGTGTCAAACACTTTCGGCGTCCAGAGCGCCAACTGGGGTGTCGTCGGCTGGTCGATGGGTGGCACGTGCGCGGTGGACCTGACCGTGACGCATCCGGAATTGTTCAGCACCTTCGTCGACATCGCCGGAGACATGGGACCCAATGCCGGCACCAAGGATCAGACCATCGCCCGCATCTACGGCGGGAACGCCGCGGCGTGGGCCACCTACGACCCCACCACGGTGATCAACAAGCACGGCCCCTACCACGGGGTCTCGGGTTGGTTCGCGATCTCCTCCGATGCGCCGCAACAGCGCAAGGGTGGCTTCGGAAACCCCAGTGGGACCGGGCTCGGTGGACAGGATGCCGCGGGGATGCCCAACGATCAGACCGATGCCGCCAACTCGCTGTGCAAGCTCGGCCGCGCCACCGGCATCGCGTGTGCTGTCGTCGCGCAGCCGGGCCGCCATGACTGGCCGCTGGCCGCCGACGTGTTCACCTCGGCGCTGCCCTGGCTGGCAGGCCAGATCGGCACACCCGGCGTCCCCAAGATCCCGCTGCCCGGCGGCGCCGGCCAGGGGCCGGCGGGCGCTTCCCTGCAGGCCGCGACACACTGAATCGTCGGGTGTCCGCCGCGTCGGGATAATAGACGGAATGACCGACGGCCCCCTGATCGTGCAGTCCGACAAAACGGTGCTGCTCGAAGTCGACCATGAACAATCGGGCGCAGCGCGCGCCGCGATCGCCCCGTTCGCCGAGTTGGAGCGCGCGCCCGAACATGTGCACACCTACCGCATCACTCCCCTGGCCCTGTGGAACGCCCGAGCCGCCGGACACGACGCCGAGCAGGTCGTCGACGCGCTGGTGAACTTTTCGCGTTATGCGGTGCCGCAACCGCTGCTCGTCGACATCGTCGATGTGATGGCCCGCTACGGGCGCCTGCAACTGATCAAGCACCCGGCGCACGGCCTGACGTTGGTGAGCCTTGACCGCGCGGTGCTCGAGGAGGTGCTGCGCAACAAGAAGATCGCCCCGATGCTCGGTGCCCGTATCGACGACGACACCGTGATGGTGCACAACAGCGAGCGCGGTCGCGTCAAGCAGATGCTGCTCAAAATCGGATGGCCCGCAGAGGATTTGGCCGGCTACGTCGACGGCGAGGCGCACCCGATCGCTCTGGACCAAGAGAACTGGCACCTGCGCGACTACCAGGAGATGGCCGCGGACTCGTTCTGGGAAGGTGGGTCCGGTGTGGTGGTGTTGCCGTGCGGCGCGGGCAAGACGCTCGTCGGCGCGGCGGCGATGGCCAAGGCATCGGCGACGACGTTGATCCTGGTGACCAACACGGTGGCGGGCAGGCAGTGGAAGCGCGAGCTGATCAACCGGACGTCGCTGACCGAGGACGAGATCGGCGAATACTCCGGCGAGAAGAAGGAGATCCGGCCGGTCACGATCGCCACCTATCAAGTCATCACCCGCCGCACCAAGGGCGAGTACCGCCACCTCGAGCTGTTCGACAGCCGCGACTGGGGCCTGATCATCTATGACGAGGTGCATCTGCTGCCCGCGCCGGTATTCCGGATGACCGCGGATCTGCAGTCGCGCAGGCGACTCGGGCTCACCGCGACGCTGATCCGCGAGGACGGCCGTGAGGGCGACGTGTTCTCCCTGATCGGACCCAAACGCTACGACGCGCCCTGGAAGGACATCGAGGCGCAGGGCTGGATCGCGCCAGCCGAATGCGTTGAGGTGCGGGTCACCATGACCGACAACGAGCGCATGCTGTACGCAGTCGCCGAACCCGACGAGCGCTACAAGCTCTGCTCGACGGTGCACAGCAAGATCGCGGTCGTGAAGTCGATCCTCGAGCGCCATCCCGGCGACCAGACGCTGGTGATCGGCGCGTATCTCGATCAGCTCGACGAGCTCGGCGAGGAGCTGAACGCCCCTGTGATTCAGGGCTCGACGAAGACCGCCGAACGCGAGGCGTTGTTCGACGCGTTCCGCCGCGGCGAGGTGCCCACGTTGGTGGTGTCGAAGGTCGCGAACTTCTCCATCGACCTGCCTGAAGCCAATGTGGCGGTGCAGGTTTCGGGCACCTTTGGGTCCCGGCAGGAGGAGGCGCAGCGGCTGGGCCGGCTGCTGCGGCCGAAGGCCGACGGCGGCGGCGCGATTTTCTACTCGGTGGTCTCCCGCGACAGCCTGGACGCCGAATATGCCGCGCACCGGCAGCGCTTCCTCGCAGAGCAGGGCTACGGCTACGTCATCAAGGACGCCGACGACCTGCTCGGCCCTGCCGTCTAGCAGCTAGCCGGAATAGGCGATCTACCGTTTCCCGCAATCGGTTTGGGTGGTTAGCCGCGACGACAATCGCGCGCGCGTCGACGAGTCTTATTGCTATCCGCCGATGAACCGAAACCGAGAGGAAAGAACAATGAAAATTCGCCATTTTGCACCCCTGGCCATCGCCGCCTCCGCGGCCGCCATCGCACTTGCACCGATCGCCTCAGCCGACGTCAGCGTGCAGCAGCACCCAGGCAATGCGCAGGTCACTGCGACGCCGGGCGCGGCTGCGCAAGAGGCCGCCCAGAACCAGCAGCCCTTCGGCGGGGACGCGGGCGCTCTGCTGTTCCACCACTGATAACCAAACGAACTGATTTCGGCGCGCTAACGGTCGCTCAGCGGCTGTTAGCGCGCCGAATTCGCACTTACTACACATGCGGGCCAACGGCTTTCGCGACGGTCAGCAACACCGCGGAATCCTCGAGCGCCTGCAGCCCATGGCGGGACTGCGGGACGATGATGTGATCGCCGACCGTGCCGTCCCAGTGCACCTTTGCGTTGGTGAGCCGAACCCTGCCGACGAGCACCTGCAGCGTGGATTCGCCGGGGCTTTCGTGCTCGTCCAACTCACTGCCCGCCGTCAGCGCGATCAGCGTCTGGCGCAGCGAGTGCTCGTGACCGCCGTAGACCGTGTGCGCGCTGCGCCCGCTGCTCACCGCGCGGGCGGCCTCCAGGTGCTCCCGCGCGAGGGCGGTGAGTGAAACCTTGTTCATCGCCGATGTCCCCTTCCAGACGATTGGACATGCCATCGAGCGTTTGGACCATGGATCGTCTCGGACCCGGGCCGTTGAATCCGAGGTATGACCAACACAGTCAACAACACCATTCTCGTCATCGGCAGCACCGGCAAGACCGGAAAGCGCGTCGTTGCTCAACTCGAAAAGCGCGATATCCCGGTCCGGCACGGATCGCGCTCGGCCGACATTCCGTTCGACTGGGACAACCCGCAGACGTGGCAGGCCGCGCTGGCAGGCGTCGACAAGGTCTACCTCACGTACTACCCCGACCTGGCGGTCCCCGGCTCGGTCGACGCCGTCGGCAGGCTCACGGAGCTGGCCAACGACGCAGGCGTCAGCAGACTCGTGCTGCTGTCCGGGCGCAATGAGGCCGAAGCCGAGAAGGCCGAGCGCGTCGTCATGGCATCCGGCCTGGGATGGACGATTGTGCGGTGCGCATTCTTCGCGCAGAATTTCAACGAGGGCGCGTGGCTCGACGAGGTGCTCGCAGGCGCCGTGTCACTGCCGGTCGATCAGGTGCTGGAGCCGTTCGTGGACGCCGACGACATCGCTGACGTCGTCGTGGCCGCACTGACCGATGATCGTCACGTGGGCCAGCTGTACGAGCTGACCGGTCCACGTCTGCTCAGCTTCCGCGATGCCGTGGCCGAGATCGGCGCAGCCGCCTGCCGCGAGATCAGCTTCGTGTCGGTACCCATCGAGGACTACACCGCGATGCTCACGGAATACGGTCTGCCGCAAGACTTCATCTGGCTGCTGAACCACCTGTTCACCGAGGTGCTCGGCAGCAAGGCGCAGCTTGCCGACGGCGTGCAGCGAGCACTGGGCCGCGAGCCCAGGGACTTCGCCGACTACGCCCGCGAGGCCGCCGCGACGGGCGTGTGGACGCCGTCAATTTGAATCTCGGTGAGCGGATCCCCTTCGCAAGGTGGGGATCCGCTCATTCCGAAGGGAACCGGTCCCGCAGTGCGTCGAGCAGTCGCTGGGCTTCAGACACGCGGCCCCGCATGCGCACCAGCGCTTCGGGCGGCCGGTTCGGGTCGTCGATGCCACGTTCACATCGCCGCAGCCAACGCTTTTCCATCAAGGCAACCAGCGTCGCCAACTCGGCGATTTCGCCTAGTAGAACCGCGTCGAACACCCGCGCCTGCGCGATATCGGCGGGATGCGCCAGCCGCGCCCAGGTGTCGGCGCGGCGACGGGCGATACGCGGTCGCGGCACCCGCACTGGACGGTGGGGTTCGAGGTCGACCTCGCGTGAAATCGATAGCACTCACAGATACTCCACTAGGTTTGACAAGTCAGCGACCCCACAGGTTCACCGGTTCGTCAAGTTTCGACGGCTGGGCGTTACCGTTCATTCACTTTGTGCCGCCGTCGGCTGCGAGGCGGCGCCTCTTACCTGAGAGCAATTCGGTCGTGGCCTTCCTGCCACGCGCCGACGCACCCTTGTGCGATGCACACGCACTGGGCACACGTCGGCCGCGGCGCCGCCGGTTTGGGTGCCGCGATGGGCATCGGACGCTTCGTCTACACCCCGATCCTGCCGCTGATGACGACGCAGGCCGCGCTGTCCCCACAAGCCGCAGGGACGCTGGCCACCGCGAACTACGTCGGGTATCTCGCCGGTGCACTGGCGGGCACCGCGTCCCCCCGGCTGGCCAGATCGGCCGTCGCATGGCGGACGTCAATCGTCGTCCTGGTGGCCAGCCTCGCGGCAATGCCGTTGCAGTCCAACATCACTGGCTGGCTGCTGCTGCGGACAGTCGCGGGATTCACCAGTGCGGTGGTGTTCGTCATCGCCGTCAACTGGATGCTCGATCACCTGCCGCCGCACCTACCGGGTTGGGGCTTCGGTGGTGTCGGGCTCGGCATCGCGCTGTCCGGTGCGCTGGTCCTGACGATGCCCGTCGAAGCGGGCTGGCAGGGTGCGTGGTGGACAGCAGCGGCGTTGGCCGCCGTACTGGGCGCCGGCGCGTGGACGATGCGTGGGAGATCGGATGCCGGCGCCGATGGCCCGCAGACCCCACCGCCATCGTCGCGGCACGCTAACCGGTGGTTCGCGGTGCTGTTCGTGAGCTACACCCTCGAGGGAATCGGATACATCATCGCGGGCACGTTCCTGGTTGCAGCCATCAAGCAGAATTCGTCCGGTTGGCTCGGCAACGGTGCCTGGCTCTTCGTCGGCTTGGCCGCCGTCCCGTCGGCCGCGCTGTGGGCGTGGCTGTCCGCGCGGTGGTCGCATCCGACTCTGCTCGCTGGTGCGCTGCTGCTGCAGGCATCCGGAATCGCGCTGCCCGCACTGGCTCCGGGGCCCGTCGCGGCCGTCGTCGGGGCAGTCCTGTTCGGCGGGACGTTCATCGGCGTCAGCACGATGGCCCTGGCGGCCGGCCGCCTGCTCGGATTCCCCGGCGCCGTGGCGTTGCTGACCAGCGGGTACTCCGTCGGCCAGATTCTGGGGCCGGTGGCAGTGACACCCCTTCTGCGACACGGCTTTTCACACGCTCTGCTCGCAGGGGCGCTGGTCGTCCTGCTGTCGGCGATCGTCGCCGGTGTGCTTCGGTTCGGATTCACGTCGGCCGGTGTGGATCCGCGGCAGGCAGCCACATCCCTTCGTCGGCGACCAGCACTGGAGCCTCGCGGGTGAATTGATCGATGACGGCGCGCACCGCGGGGCCGTCTTCATCGCGGCGCCACACCAGCGACCACGTCCACAGCGGTGCCGGGTGGACCACCGAACGGCGCACCAGCCCGCTGGGCTCCGGCACGTTCTGCCCTCTCGGGTTGTTCAGCACCGGCCTGCGCAGACGGCGAATGTGCTCGAAAAACTCCTGCCCCGTGACGCCCCCGTCGACGCGCACGAGCCGCGCTCCGGTATCAGCGGCGAACTGCTCGGCATAGCGATTCCACGACGACCAACTCGCCTCGTCGGCATCGACCAGCACCAGCGTGTCCTTCGCCGCGACCGGCGAGGTGTCGGTGCCGACACTCACCGCATAGAGGCGGTCCACCCCGATGAGGTGGGCATCGAGGGACAGCGACGCGAGATCCGTTGTCTGCACCCAGCAGATCGCGAGGTCGAGGCTGCCGTCGGAGACGCGGGCGGCCTGTGTATGCGACGGGAGGACCCAGGTGTCGACGCGTAATTGCGCCACCCCGGCGGCCCGTTCCGCCCAGTCCGTTGGACACCAGTTCACGTAGCCGATCCGCACCGGCTCCGATGTCACAAGACCGGCCGCTCGCCTGCGCAACTCGTCGGCCTGATCCACCAATGCTCGGGCATGCGGCAACAACGCCGCACCGCTGGCGGTGAGGGTGACGGACCGGCGGTCGCGGTCGAAGAGGCTGACCTTCAAGTCGCGTTCGAGCGCCTTGATCTGCTGGGACAGCGACGGACCCGCGATGTGCAACCGCTCGGCCGCACGACCGAAGTTCAGCTCCTCGGCGACGGTCACGAAGTAGCGCAGCTGGCGCAGCTCCACCCGGCAAGCGTAGTGCAGTGCGAGGCAGCGCCTATCAACAGAGAGCAAGCCGGTCACACCGGCGGTGCATGGAGCGTCGCGGAGCCTGCGTTGCAACGTGCGTCCACACGACGAAGGGATCAGACAATGAACAACTCACAACGCGTGGCCATCATCACGGGCGCTTCGCGGGGCATCGGCGAGGGCTTGGTGAAGGCCTACCGCAAGCTCGGCTATGCGGTGGTCGCCAACTCCCGCAGCATCGCCGAGAGCGACGACCCGATGGTGGTGACGGTGCCCGGTGACATCGGCCTGCCGGGCGTCGGGCAGCGCATCGTCGACGCGGCGATGCGGCGATTCGGCCGGGTCGACACGGTGGTCAACAACGCAGGCATCTTCATTCCCAAGCCGTTCACCGACTACACCGACGACGACTACGACGCGATCACGGCGGTGAACCTTCGCGGATTCTTCGAGTTGTCGCGTGCCGCGGTGGCCGCGATGCTGTCACGGCAGGGCGGCGGTCACATCGTGAACATCTCGACCAGCCTGGTCGACCATGCCAACTCACAGGTGCCGTCCGCGTTGGCGTCGCTCACCAAGGGTGGGCTGAACGCAGTGACCAAGGCGCTGGCAGTCGAGTACGCGGGGCGCGGTATCCGCTCGAACGCGGTCGCGCTCGGCGTGATCCGCACCCCGATGCACGACGCCGCCTCTTACAACACGCTGGCGAAACTGCATCCGGTTGGGCGTGTCGGCGAGGTCGACGATGTCGTGGACGCGGTGGTGTACCTCGAGAACGCGCCCTTCGTCACCGGCGAGATCCTGCATGTGGATGGTGGTCAGAGTGCAGGACACTGACGTTCTGCGCGCCGTCTTGGACCAGTGGAAGGCGGGCATCGACGCGCACGACCCGCAGCACGTGGCCGAGGTGTTCACCGAGGATGCGATCTTCCAAGGGCTACGCCCGTACAGCGTGGGCCGGGACGGCATAGCGACGTACTACGACGGCCAACCGCTCGGCATGACGGTCAGCTACCGAGTGCTGGAAACACGTAGCCCCACAGAGGAATTGGCGGTCGGCTACGTTCGCGCCGACTTCGCCTATCCCGACAGGGCCACGGTGACATTGAACCTTGGGGTGGTGGTCACGTGCACCGACGCCGGCTGGCGCATCCTGCACTACCAGGCGTCGCCCGTCGTTTAACTCAGCGCGGGGATGACCTCGCGTTCGAACAGCTCGATGCCCGAGCGGTCGTATGCGGCCTCCGGGAAGTTCAGGATCGCGTACTCACAGCCGAGGTCGCGCAGCCGCTTCAGCTTCTCGACGACCTGCTCGGGCGTGCCACTGGCGGAGTCCGGTGACGTGACCGTGGCCAGCATGGGGTCGACGGCGGCCTCGTTGGCCTTGGCGACCAGCCTGGCGCGCACGCGTGCGACCCGTTCCTTGACGTCGGCCTCCGACTCGCCGACCACAGCGTTGAAGTTGGCCGATCGCACGATCGCACCGTAGTCCGATCCGACGTTGCGGCAATGATCGGCGAGCACCTGCGACTTGTGCTCGAAGCCCCCGGGCTCGGAAGTGAAGTTCGTGTACTGCGCGTACTTGGCCGCGATGCGCAACGTCACCTTCTCTCCGCCGCCGGCGATCCACAACGGAAGACCGCCCTCCTGCAACGGCTTTGGCTCGACGATCGCACCGTCGACCTGATAGTGCTTGCCATGGAGGCTGACCACGCCCTTGCGCCAGGCGTCGCGCATGATTTGCACACCCTCGTCGAGCATGCCCAACCGGACGCCCGCTGACGGGAATCCGTAGCCGTAGGCCTTCCACTCGTGCTCGTACCAGCCGCCGCCGATGCCCATCTGGACACGCCCGCCGGAGATGATGTCCGCGGTGGCGGCCACCTTGGCGAGATAGACCGGGTTGCGGTAGCCCATGGCCGTGCACATCTGACCGAGCTTGATCCGCGACGTCGTCGCCGCATAGGCCGACATCAGCGACCACGCCTCGTGGGTGGCCTCGTGCGTCGGCATCGGAATGGTGTGGAAGTGGTCGTAGACCCACAGCGAATCCCACGGTCCGCCGTCGGCGTAGGCGGCGAGATCGCGCATCACCTGCCAGTGCTTGTCAGTGGGAATGTCGACGAGATCGAGTCGCCAGCCTTGCGGGATGAAGAGTCCGAAGCGCATGACTGTCGACTCTATGCCGCCGCCGACGGTGGGGCCCGCCAGCCCCCGAAGGCGCATTTCCACAAGCGCACCGTCCGACTCGACATGACCCACAAGTTTCCACGCCGGTAAGTGGCAAAGGTCGGCCATGGTCGCCCTATGCTGATTTACGGACGTCAAATATTGACTAACGTAGGACGCCATGGCTGATAACCAAGGCTTACCGGGGGTCTTCTTCGAACCGTGACGGCCCGATCCAAGTACGAGCGCATGCGCGCGGTACATCTGAACGCCGTCCAGGCAGCGCTTGTCGACCACACCGCACGCCTCGACTGGGCACCGGAACAGATCGAGCGCTATCGCGAGCATCAACTGCGCGCGCTGCTGTCGTACGCGCGCCAACGGTCGCCATTTCACGCCCGCCGACTGCGCGCCCTCGACCTCTCGACGGCCTCCGTGGCCGATCTGGCGTCCGTGCCGATGATGACGAAGGCCGAAGCGCAGGACTGCTGGGACGAGATCGTCACCGACCGCAGGCTCAATCGCGAACGCGCGGAACGCATTCTGGCAGAACAGGAATGGTATTCGTACACGCCCGACGGCTATCAGGTGTTCAGTTCAGGTGGCTCCAGCGGGGTTCGGGGCGTTTACGTCTGGAGTTGGCAGCTCTTCGTGTCCGCCGCATGCCTCGCATGGCGGATGCAGGCGCGAGCGGAGCGGCGCGAGCCACAGCCGGGTCCGACCCGCCTTGCGGTGCTGGAGGCGGGCATGCCACCGCACGCCAGCACACCGCTGTTCGACGTGCCGACCGCCGCCGGCATGGAGACCGTCGTCATCGTGGCGGGCGCGCCGTTCGACGAGGTGCGCGCCGCGGTAGCCGCGGCGCGGCCCACCCACCTCGTCGGCTACCCGTCCGTCATCGGTCGGCTCGCCCGTGCGGTGCTGGCCCGCGATCTGGCGTGCCGTCCGGTTCGGGTGAGCACCAACTCCGAACCACTCCTCGACGAGGACCGCCATGCCATCGCCGAGGCGTGGCACGTCCCGGTCCACAACCTCTGGGGATCCACCGAGATCGGGGTCCAGGCAGTCGGTTGCGGCGCTGGTGAGGGGCTGCATATCTGCGAGGACGAGGTCGTGCTCGAGCGCGTCGACGAAAACGGCGCTCCGGTGGGTCCGGACGAGCCCGCAGTGCGAACGCTCGCGACGGGCTTGGCCAACTGGAGCTTCCCGTTCATCCGCTATGACCTCGGCGACGAGGTGACGATGCTCCCGGGCCCGTGCGAATGCGGCAGCGCCTTCGCGCGGGTGGCCGACATCGGCGGCCGTCGGGACGACGACTTCCGTTACGGCTCAATTACGGTGCCCGCCATCACTTTCCGTCACGTGCTCGGCACCGACCCGCACGTCTCCGAATACCAGGTGACACAGACAACGGCAGGGGCACACATCCTCACTGTCGGCAATCCCGACGTCGACAGGCTGGCGACTTCGCTGGCCGCCGCATTGCAGCGCTGCGGACTGTCGAATCCGAAGGTCGCGATCCGGGTCGTCGACCGTATTCCCCGCAATCAGGCGAGCGGGAAACTCAAGCGGTTCGTCGCGCTGTAGCAAACGGGATCGAAAAGACATCACGAATTAACCGGGCGACCCCGATCATGGGCTATGGTGTGGATCACACCGGCGAAACAATGTGAGCCGGGACACATAGGAGACACCCGTGGTCGGCGCGCAGCGTGGTGCGGTAACCGGGGCCAAAAACAGACCGTCGGGCGCCGGGGGTTCGCTCGACGGCAAGCATTGGGTGTATGGGTCGCTCTTGGCCGTCATCGCGATCGCCGCAGTCGCCGGCGTCGTCAGTACGGCCGCGATGGGACAGACACAGGCGGCCCTTGCCATCGGCATCGTGGCCCTCGCGTTCTTCTCCCGGGTCGGGTGCTGACCCGGGACTAGCCTGGCGGCATGGCCCTCTCCAAGGAAGAACGCGAACAATTTCTGGCCGAGCCGCATATCGCGGCGCTATCGGTGAGCGCGGGAGACAAGCGCGGACCGTTCACGGTCCCGATCTGGTACCAGTACAGCCCCGGGGGTGAGCCGTGGGTGCTGACCGGCGCAGGGTCGCGCAAACACCGCCTCATCGAGACGCAGGGGGAATTCACATTGATGGTCGAGCGCCTCGAACCGTCGGTGCGCTATGTCGCGGTCGACGGTCCGGTCAGCCGCATCGAGTCGGGCACCGATGACCAGCTCGTCGAGCTGACCAAGCGGTACCTCCCTGCGGACAAGGTCGACGCCTACCTGGAGTTCGCGCGCCGCGAGCAAGGCGACAGCGTCGCCATCTTCCTGAAGCCGCAACACTGGCTTTCGGCGGACCTCGGATCGGTGTGACGTGCCGTCGCCCCGGTGACTGCGTTGGCGGCGCCGGACGCGCGGCTCTTGCTGGTCGAATTCGTGACTGGCGGGTCTTACGGCGTGCCGGGCATCGACCCCGATGATGTCAAACGGCGCTTCGCCACCGGTTGGACGCTGTTGTCGTCAGGGGACGAACCGGCGATGGATCACAACGGCAAGAACCCGGCGCGGCACTATCTGTTTCAGCGCGCGTCGTAGAGCGCGCTGACGGCAGGCAGACTCACCTTCAGCGCCGGGTTGCGCGGGAGTTCGCCCACGACGGCGAAATCGACAGGGACGTGGTAAACGGGCAACGCCTGGCGCACAAGGTCCTTGAGTTCGTCCGCGGACGGGATCGGCATGCCAGGGATGGTCTCGATCGCCGCGAACGGCACCTGGCCCAGCCGTCTGTCGGGCACGCCGACCACGCAGGCGTCGCGCACTGCCGGGTGTGAGATCAGCACGCGCCGAACGATTTCCGGCAGGATCTTGAAGCCGCCGCGGTTGATCGCGCCGTCGGCCCTGCCGTGCAGTGTGACGAAGCCGTCCGTGTCGATCGACGCGATGTCCGTGGTGCGGATCCAGTCGGGACTGATGGGCGCCACCTTGGCCTCGAGCAGCCCGTGCTCGCCCGCGGGCAGTTCGGCTCCGGTGTCCGGGTCGACGACGCGCACGTGGGTGTCGGGCAGGGGCCTGCCAACGCTGTCCCGTTTGGATTCGCCGAATCTGTCGATATCGCCGGGTGTCCAGGCGCACAGCGAGCCCGCGAATTCGGTTGCCCCGTAGGCCAACCGGACGGGAATCTCGAAGTGCTTCTCGAACTCATCGCGGGTCTCCGGGTCGAGCGGACCAGATGCGCTGATCAGAAATTCCAGCGACGCCAGGTCTTCCTTGGGCACGTCGGCGTCGAGCAGCATGCGGATGACGGCGGGCTGCACGCCCGAGCGCTTGATGCGATGCGTCTTTATCGCGTTGACGAAGCCGTCGACGGTGAACCGTTCCAGCATCACGATGCGCCTGCTGTTGTGCACCCCAGCGACCAGTTGGCATACCCCGATGCCGCCGAACTGCCAGTAGGCGAATTCCGGCGGGGCGCCCGGCGGGGCTTTTTCTCCGCTAGTCACGCTGAACACGGTGCGCTCCAGCACGCACGTCTTGACGTCCTGCCGCTTCGGCGGGCCGGTGGTGCCGCTGGTCAGAATCTGTAGTGCCACACCGGGTTCGACTTGGGCATGGCTACGGCTGCCATCGCGCTGTTCGAGCCCTTCGACCGCCGCGACGAGCGGCGTGGTCAACGAGATCGCCACGCCTGCACTGCCTGCACGTTTGGCGGCCGTGATGACGTCGTCGGTCCAGTCCTCGCGGTCGGCGACGATGGCCGACAAGTCCAGCTTCTCGATGTCGCGGCCGATCGATTCAGGCGACTGGAAGGAGTAGATCATCGAGACGGGGCGACCGGCTGCGAGGAAACCGATGATCGCCGCGGCGTGCTGGAGCCGGTTGCGGACGACTAGACCGACGGGTGCACCATCGGGGACGCCCGCATCCTGCAACACCGAGGCGATGGCGTCGGCGTATCCGGTGATCTCGGCGCCGGAATACCACCGGCCCTCGAACTCGATGCACGACTGATCGCCGTAGCTCGCCAATCCTGCCGCGAACGTTTCGGTAAAGCTTTCGGGCACGCCTAGACGATACGCAACGCCCGAGCTACGTCCGGTCCCAGCTGCCGGGCAGCGTATTGACAGCGCACGCACACCCTGGTCGGCGATCCTCGGGCGGTGGGCGTCCGGCTGTGCTCGATCGTCGCCGCGCTGAGCTTGGCAGGCGCGAGCGTCGCCGGATGCGCGGCGCCAACCGATTCCGGTGCATCGCAATGGCACACACCGCCGATGGGCTGGAACTCGTGGAACTCCGGCATTCCGCTGACCGAACAAACGGTCGAGGCGACCGCCGACGCGATGGTGTCGTCGGGCATGCGCGACGCCGGCTACCGCTATGTGAACCTCGACGCGGGCTGGGCGGCGCCGACGCGCGGACCCGACGGCAGCCTGCGTGCCGATCCGAAAGCTTTTCCGCACGGCATGGCGGCGTTGGCGCGCTACGTCCACGACCGGGGCTTGCTACTCGGCCTGTACGCCAGCCCGTACGACGAGAGCTGCGGGCAGGATCCCCGGATCGCCAGCGCGGGACACGAGAACACCGACGCCAAGACGTTCGCTGCCTGGGGCGTCGACTACCTGAAATACGACTGGTGCCACAACGACGCGGACCACGCCAATCAGGTCAAGCTCTTCACCGCGATGCGAGATGCGCTGCGCGCGACCGGCCGTCACATCTTCTACAGCATCAATCCGAACAGCTCCGACAATCACCACGCCGGAACCGCCTACGACTGGTCGGGCATCGCCGACATGGCCCGCAACACCACCGACCTGGTTCCGGTGTGGCGCAGCACCTTGCCACCGCTGGACAGCTCCGACTCGTTTCTCACCGGCACCTACCTGGGCGTGCCCGACGAATTCCACGCGGCCGCGCCTGTGGCGTCACGCGCCCGGGCGGGGCATTTCAACGACCCCGACATGCTCGTCGTCGGCCTCACGTGGACCGACTTCTTCGTCAATCACCTCGATGTCAGTCGCCTCGTCGTGTCGGAAGACCAGCTGACACCCGAACGTCTGCAGAAGCTGCGCACGAAGCTTGCGTTGTCCGATGCCGAAGTCTCGTGGCGCGCGAACGCCCAGCCGAGTCTGACCGAATCCGAACAGCGAGCGCACTTTTCGCTGTGGGCAATGCTGGCCGCGCCGCTGCTGGCGGGTAACGACATTCGGACGATGACCGACCAGACGCGCGCGATCCTGACCGACGGCGATGTCATCGCAGTAGACCAGGATCCGTCGGCTGCGCCTGCCACGCAGTCACCGAACGACGCCCGGGTCCTGGTGAAGCCGCTGTCCGGCAGTGCGGCGGCGGTCGTGCTCTTCAATCCCGATTCCCAACCGGCCGAAATCACCACCAGCGCATCGGCCGCCGGCCTCCAGGGCGCGCCGTGCTACACCGTGCGCGATCTGTGGGCGCACACGCAGAGCACGACGGCCGGCGAGATCAAGCGCACCGTGGCGCCGCACGACGTCGCGATGCTTCGGATCTTCCCTACCTGCCACTGAACCGGCCTCGACTTCATCGCAGGATCTCTGTGCTCCGCGGCGGAGTGGCGCTGCCGTGAACGAGTTGCGCGTGCTCGGCATAGGCAAGTGCCGCCGTTCCGCGGATGCCCGCGCGCATCTCCGGCGGCATGTTCTCGATGGTGTGCTCGATGATGTCCGATTCACCCTCGTACATGCTCATTCCGAGGACGAGCAAGGCGTTGCCGGGGTCCAGTCCAGCTGTCATGGTCTGCACGATCTGGTTCCACTCCGCCAGGCCGATGTGCGTCTCCATGACGGGAACGACATGCAATTCCTCGTAGTCCATGTGCTCGATAACCGAGGCGGCGAGTCGATCCAGCGCCGCGGCCAACCTGTCGCGCGAGTCCGCAGTCGCCGAACAACTCCAGACCGGCAGTTCCACATCGACTTCCGCTTGCTCCGCGTCGACCCGCCGGTGTTGGGCCATGACGCGCAGCACGTGCTCAGACACCTGTGAGGGCGCGCGCATTTCCAGGAGCGGCCAGACGTACTGGTCCTCTCCGGAATGGTGGTGATGAAGTGTCGAGTTGATCAACCGCAGGTGCGCGGCCACCATGTGGGCATGTCTTGTGTCGCCGCAGGCAACGTGCCGGACCACACCGCCTGCAAGCAGGAACTCTCTGCGAAACATCCTGTGCACCATCGTCATTTCGCGGCCATCGAAGTGCCGTCCTTCTGCTGCGGGAAGTGTAGAAATCGGGTGGTGTTCGCGTCTGGTGTCCATCAACCGGCTAAACGCCGGCATCGGCCGGATTCTTCACTCCGTCATGACATCGCCGCGGCAGCGTCGATATGTCCTTCGAAGCCGAGTTCGTTCGCCATGGTGCGATAGCGATCGGCGAAGTCACGGTACACCGCCTCATCGCCCTTGGCCTGTGCCAGCATGGCCCGCAGCCGCAGAACCACGAGGTCATAGACCACGAATCCCGCTTCGGTGGGCTCACCCGCCAGCCGCGCGATCGCGGACTCTGCGGCGTGCACGTCCTCGCGTGTGCGCCGTTGGAGGAGCAGTTCGACCAGCGCTTCGACGGCCGCACCATGCGAGCCCATGGCGCCCTCGGCGGCTGCGCGCTCGATGACCGTTCCGAGCAGCCGGATGCCTTCGTCCAGGTCACCGGTCCTCGCTATCTCCCTGGCGAACTCGATGTCTGCCATCAGCACGATCACCGCCGGGCACAAACCCTGAATGGCGGCCTCGCGTGCCGCTGCGAGGAGATCCAGTCCGCGGTCTCTATCCGGTCCGTCGTGCTTCACCAGCACGTAGCCGTGCAGGAAACGGGCCGATTCGAGCGACAGATTGTCGCCCGTTTGCTTGGCGAGTTCGAGTACTTCGGCAGTCTCCTGTACGGCGGCGGCGTCGGCTCGGATCGCGCCCGCCGAAACAGGGTAGCCGTATCTCCAGAAGAACAAGACCGCTTGCCCGAGGGGAATGTGTTCGCGGCACATCGCGGTCGCTTCGGCCATATTCGACTGCCATCCGCTGCCGCCCAAGCACATTTGAGCGATCGCACGGAACATCGTCGCAACCGTCAGCGGCGATTCGATGACGAAATCCCCCAGGTGCGCGTCGCCACCAGCCAGCTCGATGGCGCGCTGCGCCAATTGCAGGGTTTCAACGATCTCACCGTTAGCGATCTTCGCACACATCACCTCGCTCAACAGGCCGACTGCCAGTCCGGCGTCACTGAAGGAATCGACCAACCCCGTGAGTTCAGTGGCCAGTTGCGACGATTCGCGATAGCGCGCGCGGAAGACCAACGACATCACGTGCCCGGCCATCGCCAAGGCCAGCGACAGCTTGTCATCGGCGGCACCGGTGAGCCGGCGCAGTTCTTCGAAGCCGTCCTCGTCGACGGCACCGCCGACGCGGAACGCGCTCGCGCAGAGCAGGGCGCGGGGGGCGATGCGCATCGCTTCGCGGTTCGTGCCGTCGGCGGGCAGGCGGTCGGCGACCCGGCGGGCTCGCAGCCAACTGAGACGCGCCGCATTGACATCGCGGAAGGTCAACCATCCTCCGGCGCGCATGTGCCAGGCGAACGCGTCAGGTCGATTACCCGCTGCCTCCAGATGTTCGGCGATCAAAGCCGCGTTCTCGTCCATCGAGTCCGGGTCACGCTCCTCGAGCGACGCGGCGAGACGCCGATGCAGCTGCGCCCGTGCCGATTTCAGCTGTGAACGGTAGGCGACGGTGTGAATCAGCGGGTGGCGAAACGCGTATTCGGCTCGCGGGGCGAACATCACCGGATCGATGATCTCCGCCCGCACCAGCGCCCCCAGGTTCGGGTCGTCCGCAACCGCCGTCAGCAGCTCCTCGTCGAACCGCAACCCGATCACCGCTGCCGCATTGAGTGTCAGCTTCGCCCTTGTCCCCAGCCGGTCGATTCGCGCCGCAATGGCCGCTTGAAGGTGGCGGGCACTTCAACATCAGCGGCCCCGTTCGTGCACGTCGGTTTCCACGCTCGCCAACAGGACGCCTCGATCGACGAGGTCGCGGATGATCTCCTCGGCGAAGAAGGGATTGCCCGAGGCACGCTCGGTGATGTGGGCCGCCAACTTGGCGACGGAGGGATGTCGGCCCAGCAATTCAGAAATCAGTCCGACCATCTGTGAATTATCCAGTGGCGCAAGCGCAACCGTATGTGCGCCAGGATTGCGGCTGAGGGCCCCCTCATATTCCGGACGATACGTGATCAGGACCAGCGCGGAGGCCTGCGGGACAACCGCGAGAAATTCAGACAGCAACGACTCGCTCGTCGAGTCGATCCAATGCGCGTCCTCGATGACGAACACGGCGGGACTCGCCGAGCCACCACGAAGCGTTGACCAACGCGGTCAGCCGACGCCGTCTGGCGTCGGGAGCGATATCTGGCAACGGGTCCGTCGAATCTCGGATGCCGAGTTCGTCCAGCAACAGGAGCAGATCGGCGGGGTCAGCGTCGGGGACTCGGCTTCGCACCATCGCCCGCGCCACCTCGTCGGCGAGCCCGCTGACCCGCCACACCGAACGCAGCAACCGGACCGCCACTCGGAACGAAACATCGCTTGTGTGCGATTCGCAATACGTCGACGCAACCTGAATGCCCCGATGCGCTGCGGCCATTGCCACGCTCGGCGACGAGCCTGCTCTTCCCGATGCCAGGCGGCCCGACGACACTCACCACGCATCCATGACCGCTGACGGATCGATCGAGCATCGCGGTCAGTGCGGCAAATTCCCACTCGCGGCCGACGAACGTCGACGTCCAGGAATTCTTCGGGGCCCCGCTGCGCGCGCATCGACTGCAGCTCGAAGACCGGCACGGCGGCATCTGCGCCCTTGATGCGCACCAAGCGGCTCACCGAGTACCGCACCGTCTCCGACGAGTCGTGCCGTCGATTCGCTCAGCATCACCCCACCCGACGGCGCAACGGACTCCATCCGCTGCGCCATCCCGACCTGGTCACCGATCGTCGTGTAATCGTGCGCGCGCGAACCCAGTTCGCCTGCGATGACCTGACCCGAATTCAGCCCCACCCGTAACCGAAGATCGACGGCGTCCCGCGTCGGACCGCAGCCGCGAGGTGATCGGCCTAGCTGCTGAATATCCAAGGCCGCCATGAGGCTCGACCAGCGTGGTCCTCCAGCGACAACGGTGCCCCGAACACAGCCATGATGCCGTCGCCCGTGAACTGGTTGACGGTGCCGCCGTATCGCTTTACGACTTCGGAACACAGGTCGAACAGGTCCGACATGAGCTCGCGTAGCCGCTCCGAACCGACCACGGCAGCGATGTCCATCGACTGCACGACATCCACGAAGAGCACCGTGACCTGCTTGTACTCGGCCGCCTCCCGCGAAAGTACCGCGCCACATTCGTCACAGAATTTCGCGTCGACCCGCAGGTTCGTACCGCAGGCCGG
>CAVOSY010000033.1:0-120715 GCA_963698965.1 uncultured Actinomycetota bacterium | reverse complement strand
TCCCCTCCAAGCGGGACCGCACAGGGTCCTGACGTGAGGCGCTAATAACCCCACGCGTTGGCGGCGGCGCGGTCGGTGGCGGCAACTTCATCGGCGCCGTCGCGAACTGCATTGCCAAGACTGAACAAGATCTCATTGAGCGCGGTCGCCGCCTGTTCCCAACGTGTCTGCTCCACGCGGTACGCCTCGGCCGCCTCCCTGGTCCAGACCTGTTGGAGCGGCGCGATCTGCGCCCGCAGCTCGTCGAGCGCGGCGTTCAACCGCGCGGAGGTCGCGTGGATGTCCTGCCGCACCGCGTACTCAATTTCGTCGAAGTTGTACGACAACACCTGATCCATGACCCAGCTCCTCAAAGGTTGGTGGCGACGGAACCGATTTGATGCGAATGGCTTTCGCCGGCCTCACGCAGGGTTCGCTCGCTGTAGCGGATGGTCTCCGCAATCCGCTGCAGGGCGGCGTGCAGCTTCATCGACTCCGCGTTCCACCGCTCGACGACGTCTCGGAAACGCGCCGCAGCAATACCTCCCCACACCGACGGCGGAACGCTGCCCATCCGGCCGATGAACGACTGCAACATCGCGCGGATCTCCTCGTTGCGAGCGTCCGTCTTGCCGGCGACGGACGCCATGAGTTCGAAGTCGGTGGTGAGCGCGCCGCCCCCGGGTGTCGTCATCAGGATCCTTCCGTGTCGTTCATGCGCGATATGAAAGTTGGACGCCGGCCCGCCGGTTTCGGTTCCCCGGTCCGCGAAGTTGGTCAGAACACGGCGTGCGCAGACCGAACCGCTTGGTCGCACGCCTCGCGCACCGCCTCTTCGTCTCCTGGTGCGCTCTGGCACCCGATGGCAATCCGCAGCGACTCATCGATCAGCACGAACCACGCGATGTGGTGGTCCGTGCGGATCTCGCGATACGTCATGACAGCTTGGTCCGCTCGCCGGTCGGCCGGATTGAACTCGAGGAACACACCGTCAGGCTCCTTGCTCAACGCACTGCGCAGTGACTCTGCCACCTGTTCGTGCGATTGATGCGACACCAGCGACGACTGCGTGATGTGAACCGCAACGTTCGCGTCGTCCGGCGAAACGACCTGCACCCGCGCCGAACCAGGGCCTGATGTAACGCGCTGAACCCGCCACTGCGCAGGCACCATGACGCCGACACGCCCCTCGACCAGCAGTGTCATCGGCATTTTCGGAACAGACGGTTCCTGGTCGTCCCGCATTGCGAATCCACCACAGAGCACAGCGGCCGACACCAGTGTTCCGGCCAATACCGCAGTTGCGCGCCCGAGGCGACCAGCAGGCGGACAGGTCTCAGCGTTCTCGTCCTTATCCTGCCTCCAGCGTGCCTCTACACTTCGTCGTATCCAATCTCGATCGACTATCGTGACGTCAATAGCGTTGTCCCGCAACCGATCAGCAACCGCATCAATGAGTGGGCCGACTCCCTCTACCCCCTCGGGTCCGTCCAGCAGAACCGCCATCGACATCGGAATCGCCGCCAAGATCGCTTGGGCGTCCCGGCACATAACCACTTGAGCGTTGCCGCCAGGTGGCGAGACAATCACGAACTCCGGCGCAATCTCCACGACCGTCGCCAGTCGATCCGCCAGTCCATCGCGCACCACCTCAGCCCGTCTCAGTAACACGACGTCGTGCGCCACCGTGCCCGCGGCATCGCGCACGCGGGCCACGCGCGACGAAGCCCACCCCGTCGGACACACGACCACAATCGTTTCGGTGGGACCACCGACGACATCGTGCATGATCGTTCGCCACACGTCTGCGACGTCGACGGGACGGTCGTCGATCAGGGTCAACGCATCGTCAATCCCTGCAATAGCCGAAGAAACCCATTCCATGTCAGCGTGGCTTGGGCCACGGACTGCCGCGGGACCTACCTCGACGACAGTGACTGTCACGGCGGATCGGTCCAGGCCACCTGGATCAACTGATCGGGATGCCCACGCGTGATGAGGGTTCCGCGCCCCGGCGGTTGTGTCGACGGCCGGATAGAGCCCAGCAGAATCCCTTCATCTGGACTGGCGCTCATCATCAAACCCATCGAGCCCAAGTCGCGCAGCCGCGCCAGAACCGGATCGAACATCGCCCTCGCGGCACCGCCCGAGCGGCGCGCCACGATGACATGCAGTCCGAGGTCTTTGGCGTGGGGCAGGTAGTCCACCAGCGGCATCAACGGGTTTCCGGTGGTGCCCGCGACCAGGTCGTAGTCGTCGACGACGAGGTAGATCTCGGGACCGGACCACCACGAGCGACTGCGCAACTGCTGTTGTGTCACATTCTCGCCGGGCATCCGCGCCTGCAACTGCTCGACCAGCAGAGGGACACGCGCCGTCAGCGTAGCGGCCGACATCACGTAGCCGCCGAGGTGTGCGGACTCGACAACGCCGAGCAGCGTCCTGCGAAAGTCGACGATCTCGATCCGCGCCGAGTCGGCGGTATTCGTGCCGACGAGCTCTCGACATATCAGACGCAAGGTCGACGTCTTGCCGCACTCGCCTTCACCCAGCACTACGAGATGTGCCTGCTCAGCGAAATCCAGTGCGACTGGCTGCAGTTCGCGCTCGCCCAGCCCGACGACGACCTGCGTTGCGGTCTTGCCACTCCCGGTGGGGACGGTGCTGTGAGGCACTTGCAGTGGGAGGAGTTCGATCGGACGCGCCCGTCGCCCGGCCCATCGGGCGGCCATCGGCTCCCCGCCCAATTGTGGCAGCGCGATCACCATCTCCTTGCCGTCACACGTGATACCCCGTCCCGGCGGAAAGTGGGACAACTGTCGGGCACGTCTGCGATCCATCTCAGAGTCGCCGGGGTCGCCGAGCCGTAGCTCGATGCGCGTGCCGATCTGGTCCTTGAGTGCGGGTCGTATCTCCGCCCAGCGAGACGCTGTGACAACGACGTGCACGCCATACGAAAGACCCTGAGCAGCAAGGGCGATAATCCTCGGCTCCAGTCCCTCGAATTCTTGCCGGAGGGTGGCCCACCCATCGATCACCAGGAACACGTCGCCGAACGGATCGCCCGCGGCCGCCGCGCGGGCGTCGGCGCGCAGTCGGCGGTAGTCGGTCATCGATTCGACCCCGAGGCGGCGGAAGCGAGCTTCCCTCGCCCGCACGACCGCTTCCATTTCGGCGACGGTGCGACGGCACAGATCGGCATCGGACCGTCCCGCCACCGACCCCACGTGCGGCACTTGCCGCAGTGATGACAATGCACCGCCACCGAAGTCAAGGCAATAGAACTGGGCGACCGACGGGTCGTGAGTGGCGGCGACGGCCATCACCAATGTCCGCAGCGCGGTCGACTTGCCCGCTTGTGGTGCGCCGACGATCGCGACATTCCCTGCCGCCCCGGCCAAGTCGGCGATAAGCACGTCGCGCCGCTGATCGTACGGCGAGTCGACCAGGCCGATCGGTACCGACAGCGGATGCTCCCCGGCGCCGTCGGTAATCAGCACGTCGAGTGTCGGCGACTTCCTCAACGGAGGCAGCCATACCCGATGCGCAGGCGTGCCGTTACCCGCCAACCGATTCAGCACCGCGTCCATCAAGGTGCGTGGAGGTGCACCGGTCTCGTCGGGAGTGCGCTCCGGACGCTCAATCACCCGGCCCGCAGCGGCTGCGGTGAACCTCCGCGGCGTGACCGGTGCGTGCGGTCGCTGTACGAGCCGCGGCCTCTCGTAGGCGCCGGACACAAAGGCGGTTTGGAATCGCACCAACTCTCCGGACGGAGTCTTCAGATACGCGGCGCCAGGCGAACTGGGCAGGTGATGCGCGTCGGGCACTCCGAGCACCGCTCTGGACTCTGCGGCGGAGAATGTCTTCAGGCAGATCCGATACGACAGATGGGTTTCCAGCCCTCGAAGCCGTCCCTCGTCGAGCCGTTGACTGGCCAACAACAAATGCATGCCAAGCGAGCGTCCGACCCGACCGATTGCAACAAACAGTTCGGCGAACTCGGGGTGCTGACTCAGCAACTCAGAGAACTCGTCGACCACGACGAACAGGGCGGGCAGCGGCGGCGCGGAGAGGCCTTGAGACCGGGCGCTTTCATAGTCGGCCACATTCGCGAAGTGGCCTGCGGCCCTGAGGAGTTCCTGTCGACGGTTCATCTCGCCTGCGAGCGCGTCCTGCATCCGCGCGACGAGATGCGCCTCGTCGGACAAGTTGGTGATGATCGCCGACACATGTCGTATCCGGTCCAGACCCAGAAACGTCGCACCGCCCTTGAAGTCGACCAGCACCAGATTGAGGACGTCCGGAGGATGCGCCGCAACCATGCCGAGGATCAACGTGCGCAGGAATTCCGACTTTCCAGAACCCGTAGCGCCTACACACAGGCCATGCGGTCCCATGCCGTTTTGAGCGGCCTCTTTGATATCGAGGTCCACGGTGTCGCCGTGCTCGGACACGCCAATCGGAACGCGCAGGCGCTGTCGAACCTGACGTGCACTCCAATGCCGCGCAGGTTCGATGCTTTCCGGATCGGCCAGGCCCGTCAGCGCAAGCCAGTCGATCGTTGCGTGCTTTGCCGCGATGTTCGACGTCGGTCGATAAGGGGCCAGTTGCCGGGCGCAAACCGACGCCTGGATCAATGTCAAACCGTCCGGGCGGGTATCGCCGTCCGTGCACAGTTGCAGGCACGACCCATCGGTGAAGGGTTGTTCGATCCGAGGTGCCTCGCCGTCGTCGACGACGATCATCACGTGCGGAGATCCACCGTCGTCGGGTGGGCGGCAGGCGGCGATCGCCTCTCCGAGGCTGTGGTACGTCATCCTTGACGGGCCAAGGGCATCGACAAGACGCGGATGCTGGTGGTGGGGAAGCCATTTCAGCCAGTCCCAGTCGGCTCGCGAGGCGGAACCGGCTACGGCGGCGATCCGCACGTCTTCGGGGCTGTGCAGGACCGCCAGCTGACAAATGATGGCGCGAAGCAGCGCCCGCACAGTCGTCGGGTCTCCGTCGAAGGTGAGTGCCGAGATCGTCCGCAGTGGGACCACTACCGGGACGTCGACGACCAAAGATCTGCGTCGGATGAGCCGCTGCAAGGCCGAGGAGGTCACCGGATCCAGCCCGTCGACCGGGCCGAGTTCGGGGGCGACAAGCGCCGCGGACAGTGGTCGGTCGCCGCGGCCGACCCGGATATGGCAGAAGTCGGAATCCTCGACCCTGCGCTCCCACATCCGCCGTCCACCCGGCAGCGTCCACAACGCCTCCGGCTCGGGATGAACCCAGCACAAAGAGCGATGCTGGTCGATCGCGGTTGTGCCGATGGTCCGGTCCAGCGCATCGAGATAGCCGAGGTACTCGCCACGATCCTCGGTCAGCTGCGCCGAGTGGTCGGCGCCCCTGTTCCCGTACGCGAACGAACCAACGACCGACGCCAGCATCATGACCGGAAAGAACATGAACATCGGGCCCCGACCTGCCGACGCACCGCCGGACGTGAAATACAGCGTCATCATGCCGCCCGCAGCGACGAGCAAGGTCACCGGCATCAGACGCGCAAGAGGGTTGGTGGGCAATGACTTCGGGACCACTGGCGGCGCCTCAACGGTGATGGCACCCTCGGGCACCGGCGGCGCGGGAAGTCTTGGTTCGCGGGAGAAGTCCATCGTCTAATGGACGTTCCACATGCTTGTCGCGTTCCATCCACAGGCCGCTGAGTTGCCGCACGGCCATGGACGAACCCCGCAGTACCGTGATTGCGCAGGCGTCAAACGGGGGGTGATCCGATGCCTGATCCATTGTGCCGGGTGTCACTTCAGCACGGACCACACACCGTTGATGTAGCTCTGCCGAGCGATGCGCCGGTCGGCATGTTACTGCCGTCGATCGTCGACCTCGTCGGGCGAGGCGCGGTCGCCACGGACGAGGGCCGACAATGGCATCTGTCCCGCGTCGGTCAAGGGTGGCTGGACGAGACGGCAAGCCTGCACGACAACGCGGTTCGCGACGGAGAGGTGTTGTTGCTCACGACGACATCGATCCCGGCACCCGTGTTGGTGCCGGACGACCCGTGTCGCGCTGTCATCGACACTGCTGACAACGGCGACGCGCCGACTCGGGCCGCTGCGATAGCGGCAGGCGCTGCTGCGGCGCTGCTCGGTGCGTCGGCATTGGTGTGGTCGGGCATCGCCACCCATGCGATGCGCCACGTCGTGACCGCGGGCGTCATTGCAGCCGCCACCGCGATCGGAGCGGTCGCCGTGCGGCGCGCCCACCATGACTCGACTGTCTGTGTGGCGCTGAGCGTCATTGCAGTCGTGTTCGCGGCGATAGCCGGTTTTCTGGCAGTGCCTGGCGGTCCGTCAACAGCCAGCTCCTTACTGGCTGCAGCGGTGACGTGCTCGACATCCCTGCTGCTACTTCGCATCACCCGCTGCGGTGCAATCTGTTTGTCGGCGCTGGCGACGTTGGCCGCCCTGACAAGCGCGGCGTCGGCTTGTGCCGTCGCCTGGATGTTGTCCGTCACCACGATGGGTGCGGCGCTTGCGACGTCGTCCCTTGGCACTCTCGGCGTGGCGGCGAGGTTATCCATCGCGGCGGCCGGTTTGACGCCGGCGATGTCGAGTTCGGGTGATCGGGCAGAGGAAAATCCCCGCGCAGCCAAGGCGCACCACACATTGACCGGGCTCGTATTCGGTTCTGCGGGTGCGGCGGCCCTCGGTTCCGTGCTTGTGGCATCGGAGCCGAAAGGCGCAGTCTTGGCCGCCGTGGTGGGCCTTGTGCTGGTGTTGCGGACCCGCACGCACATCGACCCGCGTCGCCGTGTCGCGCTCGTCGTCGGCGGTGCAGCGGCCATTGCTGCCAGTTGCGCATCCGTCGTGGTTTCTACGCCGGGACAGGTCAATTGGGTCTGCCTTGTCAGCACAGCCCTCGGTGTGAGCGTGCTGAGTGGTGGTCTCAGCGCGACGGCAAATCCCGTTGCACGCCGGGCGGTCGAAGTGCTGGAGTATCTCGCACTCGCGGCGGTGGTGCCGCTGGCGTGTTGGGCAGGTGGCCTCTACGGGTTGATCCGCGGACTGAGCCTGCCATGACGGTCCAAGCCGCGCAGATCGTAAGGCTCTGCATCGCTGGGGTTCTCGCCGCCTTTCCGTTCTGCACGGCGCCGCCCGCATGCGGGGTCACGCCGCCGGCTGTGGACGATTCGATGCTGCCCAAGCCGGCCCCTGCCGCTCCACCGCGGCCGACAGAGCAGCAGGAGCGTTGTGTCGCCGCACCTCCGGCCGACGCGGGCACGGCCGACCCAGGCCAGCTGAAAGGCCTGAACCTGCAGGACGTCTGGAGGCTCACGCGAGGAGCTGGGCAGACCGTCGCCGTGATCGACACCGGCGTGGCACGCCATCGGCTGCTCCCCCGTCTGGTTCCCGGCGGCGACTACGTGTACACCGCCGATGGCACCGACGATTGCGACGGTCACGGCACTGTGGTGGCGGGGATCATCGGTGCCGAACCCGATTCCGACGGATCGGCCTTCAGCGGTATCGCACCCAACACCACGATCCTGAGCATCCGACAGTCCAGCAACAAGTTTCGGGCATCAGACGATCCGTCCGGATCCGGCTTCGGCGATGTCGATACGCTCGCGCGCGCCGTCCGCACCGCTGCGGATATGGGTGCGACGGTGATCAATGTGTCCTCCGTCGCATGCCTGCCGACCGACGCTGGTTTGGATGACCGCCCGCTCGGTGCCGCGTTGGCCTACGCCGTCGACGTCAAGAACGTCGTTGTGGTGGCCGCTGCGGGCAACGTGGGCGGTGCAGGCCAGTGTCCGGAACAGAATCCCGCGACCGCTCCGGCCCGGCCGGGCCAACCGGATTGGGACCGGGTCAGCGTCGTGGTGAGTCCGGCGTGGTACGACGACTACGTGTTGACGGTGGGTTCGGTGGACGAGCGCGGCGCGCCATCGTCGTTCAGTCTCGCCGGGCCGTGGGTGGACGTCGCAGCGCCGGGCGAAGGCATAGTGTCGCTGGATCCCGACGGTGAGGGCCTGGTGAGCAGCCTGCCTACCGCCGACACTCCGATGCCCATCTCGGGCACCAGTTATGCAGCGCCGGTGGTGAGCGGAATCGCCGCGTTGGTGCGGTCGCGATCGCCAGAGTTGACTGCGCGACAGGTCATGCGGCGCATCGAGGAGACCGCGCACGAACCGGCCGCCGGATGGGATCCGGTTGTGGGACACGGGGTTGTCGATGCGCTGGCCGCGGTGAGCGGTGACGCGCCGACACCTGCTCTCGAACCCAGGCCGTCGCGATCCACCTCGTATCCGGACGCGGCGCCCACTGACCGTGGGGCACATCAATTCGCCGTCGGCGGCGCCGCGGTCTGTCTCGCGGTGTCCGTGGCAACGCTTGCCATGACGGCGTCTGGGTCGCGGCTACGACGGTCCCGAGACGCTGTCGCGAACGATTGACGCGGCATCCTTGCTCAGCTCCGGTCCCCGCGGCAGCCGCGCGAGTATCGGCCATGGCGCAGGCACGGGTGCGCCGGCAAGACCGAGGTGCTTGGCGGTGTCCTCGTCACGAAGGCCGAACACGACGCCTGATTCGGTGACGAAGTACAGCACTCCGGTGCTGGCGCCGTCGCCGCGGAGCCCGATTGATCGGACGTAGGCGCTGCGGCCCCGCGGGATGGAGAAGGAGTCGACGCCTGGACCGGCACCGTCTGCCTGGGCCAGACGGAGGCCGTTGGCTGACAGCGAATTACCCTCTAATACAGTCGTTTTGGTTCCTATCGGGCTGAACTGCCACCGTGTGCACACGACGCCGGCGTTGGATACACCTCCGCGCTGCGGAAACGTCGAGACGCGCAACGAGTCGACGACGGGCATGGCCGCGATGACGTCGGGCGCGACGGTGGCGATGTCGCGGTCGTGTTGTGAGTCGGTGAACCGGATGAGGTCGGCGGCGAGTTGGCCGATCCGTTGCACACCCTGGGCGAGGATGACGTAGTACTCTTCGGCGGCGGCACGGGCGACCCGGACCACGCTGCCCACCGGGTATCCCCGCAGCGGGCTCGGTGAGCCGGCGCCTGCGATGCTGGGTGGGTAGATGGGCGGTGCCTCCGGCGTCGCGTCCAATAGTGCTCGCGAAACAGGCTGTGGCTCAACGCCATCTAGCTTCAGCGCTCGGACGACGGCCCGGTTGCGCAGGTCTACCTCGGCGCGCCATCCGTCGTGCAACAGATACGTCGTTGCCGCGCTCTCCGAACGAGGCGTGACAAGGACGCTGTGTCCCGACCCGAGACCCTCACCAAGTACGTCTCCGGCGATGACGGTCGTGCTCGTCGCGTCGTCGCACACCGCCCAGCCCGATTCGGGTTCACCGAGCGGTGGGGCGATCGTGGCCGGCGCGCCTGGTATGCCGACCAACGGACCGCTCTTCGTATTGCTTATCGCCGACATGTTGACGGCTTCGGGGTTGGCGGGCGTGCCTGCGATAAGCCGAGCGGAGGCGAGATTCATCACAGGATGCACGGTGTCGCCGATGCGCACATAGAGCGCGCCTGAATCGCGCACCATGACGATCGGCGCGTTGCCCAGCGTGCCAGGTGGCCGAAGGAACGCGAGGACCGCGCACACCGCAACGATGATCACCGCGAGGATGACTCCGGCGATCAGCGAAAGCGATTGTGCGCGAAGCGGATCATCCAGCATCCGGACATCACCGCGCACCAAGGCGTGCTCCATCCGGCGCAGCAGGAATCGGTATCCGCTGACGTGCAGCCGCGTCGTTGATTGCCGAACCATGTCTCCCCCGCCAGCCAGCCTAACGGCGGCCGGGAGAAGCCGATGTCACTGTTTTCGGCTAGAACGTGCGCAGCAAGGCGGTTCGGCCCTTGATGTGGAGCTTCTCGATCGTTGAGCCGCGCAGGTCGGCCATCCGCTGCCGCATCTGATCTCCCAGTGCATCCAGCTCGTCGTCACTCATCTCCACCGGCGGCGGACACAGGTCGCGCTCCTCTTCGGCGGCGTGGGCGTCCAACACCATCACGAAGGATTCCCATTCCTCTTGGTATCCCGGCGCTTCGGGTGGTGTCCGCAAGACGACGGCCAGTTGGTCGAAGACCTGCCGATGCTCGGCATGCGCGACGGCCACCAGCTTGCTCGCTGCTTGCACCGCCGGATAGAACAACTCGTCTTCGATGCGCATGTGGATGTCCAACTCCACCAACAGCTCGTCGAGGGTTTCCTGCCGTTCGTCCGAGGTGGGCGGCATCGCCGTGATCTTCTTGCACAGCCCGCGCAGCGTGTTGTGGTGGTCGAACAGCACGTCGTATGCGTTCATCGTGCGCAAACCTCCACCATTCCGTCGCGGATCCGGGTCAGATAACTCGGCAGCGGCGCCGTGGCCGGACCCTTCAGGACGTCACCCGACTGGCATTCGAATCGTGAACCGTGCCACGGACATACGACGCGGCCACGATCGACCCACCCGTCCGACATCGGCGCGCCGAGGTGCGGACAGTACTCGCCGACAGCGAGGATGCTGTCGCCGTCGCGATGCAAGACCACACCGACGCCGTCGATCTCCACCCGTCGCGCCTGACCGTCCAACGCCGTTACGGCCAGCACCGGTGTCCACTCGTCGACCTGCAAGCGGGGACCCGAGCGATCGACACCGACACCGGAGCCATACACGAGCGCCCCGCCCAAATAGCCACTTCCCATGGTGATGCCGTAACCCAGCGCAGTCGCTGCCATTCCGCGGAGGTGACGGCCGCGCCGACGGTCCCACCACGACACCGCATACAGCGCGGTGGCGACGGTGTTCAGCAGACCGTGCACAATCCCGATCCGGCGGGACTCCTCGTGGGTGTGCTGCCAGTCGGTCGCGCCGGTCGCGGCGGCCCCCAGACTCCCGATGATCCCCACGCCAAGCGCAAGCCTCGACGCCTCCCGCATGGCCTCACTGCGTCCGGGTAGCACGCTGGCGGCGTCCAGTGCCACCGCCGTCGCCACCGCGCCGGTCGGCACGGCCGTCAGCGCCGGGTGCACAGGATGACCCAACCACGTCCCGTGCAGAGCGTTGCTCACCTGCTCCCGACGGCGACCTAGCGCGGCGAAGATCAGTGTCAGCGTGTGTTCGAGCCGGTAACTGGGGCGATCGAGCCACTGCTGGCGCCCGAGGCTCTCGAGCACGTGTGTGCCGAACTTCGCTTTTCGTTCCGGTGCGGAACGCAGCCCATTCACCACGGCAGTACTCCTTTGACATTCGTGTCGAAACATCGAATCGCGGCTGGTGCTGAACCGCAGTAGGCGGGCCGTCCCCCGAGCGGTGCAGTGACCGCGGGCCCCTCACTAGGGACACGAACGAAATGCCGCAACGGTTCAACTCGAGCCCGCATCGGATACTTTCGATCAACGCCCAGATCAGGGCTTCGGTCACGTCATGCGAACTGCGACCGCGGAGGCGGTGAACCTGGCGATAACCATGGTCGCCACAGCGGACCGGGCTGAGGAAGCGCACGAAGACGGAGTGTGCGTCGTTACCCCGATAGGCTGATCACATCGCGGCGCATCGAGCAATCGGCGCGTCAACGGCCGCGTTGGCGCGGTGTGCCAGCATCGATGACGATGAAGCCGACCGATAACCATGTTCACTCGCGGTGGTCGTGGGACACCGCGGCCTCGTCGTCGATGCGGCTCGCCTGCGCCCGCGCCGTCGAGATCGGCCTGCCGGGGCTGGCGTTCACCGAGCACGTTGATTTCACTCACTGGAGTCAGCAGGACTCCGCCGAGCTTGCCCGCCCTTCGGGGACGGCGGTCGTACCACCGGCGCGTATCGCTGCCCGACCGCGCGTGGCGCCGCTGGACGTCGAGGGCTACCTTGCGGATTTGGCGCGGTGCCGCGAGGAGTTTCCCGATCTGCGCATTCTGTCGGGCATCGAAACAGGGGAGCCGCACCTCTTTCCCGCCAGCGTGGCCGCCGTGCTGGCCGCCGGGGACTTCGAGCGGGTCCTCGGCAGCCTGCACGGGATCGTGTACGACGACACGCTGACAGGTATCAGCAACGCGCTGTTCGCCCGCATGGATGCACACGAAGTGATGCGCCGCTACTTCGCCGATCTGGTGGTGCTGGTCGACGGCTCGTCGGTGTTCACTGTGTTGGCGCACTGTGACTATCCGCGGCGGTACTGGCCGACTGCACGGGCAGGTGTCTACGCCGAAGCCGACTTCGAGGAGGAGTACCGGTCGGTGTTTGGCGCGTTGGCGTCCTCGGGACGCGCGCTGGAGATCAATACCCGTAGCCCGTTGGCGTCGGTGGACCTGCTGCGCTGGTGGTGGCAGGAGGGTGGTGACGCGGTCTCGTTCGGCAGCGACGCCCATGAGCCGTTTCGGGTCGGGGAGCACTTCGACCGGGCGGTGGCGGTGGCGGAATCGGCCGGGTTCCTGCCGGGGCGTGATCGTTTCGATTTCTGGCGACGCTGACGCGTATCGTCTTTGGCGGGTCGAGGCTGATAGCTCCATGCCGGCGCAGTCCCGCGGGGAGCTGCGCTCTCGGACGAGCAGCGCCGATGTCGGGCCACATTCCCTCGCCACCTGCGCACGGCGCGTTCATCTCATTTGATGAATCATCGGTGACGCATCTGCATGCTGCCGCAGTGGCCCGAAAAGAGTTGTGCGAGCACAAAGTACAGACTGAAAAAAATCATCGGCTGGGAAACCATCTCGAGGCCGCGATTCCACAGCCGGTCCGCGAGAGCAAACATCGTCAGCGCTATCAAGCACCTCGACTCACCCGCAAGATATAACCTTCCGTCATGATGCGCGTCGCGATCGTGGGTGGTGGTGCTGCGGGCGTGCTCGCCGCGGTACATCTCCGCCGGAGCAAACCAGAAGCGCAGATCACGCTGATCGACGCGTCCGGTCGTCCCGGCACCGGCGCGGCGTATGGCACCAAAGACCCGACCCACTTGTTGAACGTTCCTGCGCAGCGCATGTCTGCATGGCCAGACGATCCTGATCACTTCTGCCGTTGGCTCGACGAACGAGCTGTCACGCCGGTGGAGAGCTTCGCACCGCGTCTCGCGTACGGCCGCTACCTGCAAGAACAACTCGCCGTCGCCGACGTGCGGATCGAGACTGCCGAGGCTGTCGGGTTGGTGCCGGGCGCGCCCGACGCGCGTGTCGCTGAACGATGGACGGTCCTTGTCGGCCGACGCCGTTGTGCTCGCGACTGGGCGCCCCGAAGGTGGCATGCCCGAATCGCTGGAACGCGCCTTCGCTCCGGTGCTGGCCGCAGGCACCGACGGCAAGATTGTGGTGGATCCATGGGCACCCGGTGCGCTCGCGGCTCTTGGTGCGTGTCGGCCCGCGAGCGTCTTGGTGATCGGTTCGGGACTCACCGGCGTTGATGTCGCGCTGCATCTCATTGCGCGTGGCGCCACGGTCACCCTGCTGTCGCGTCACGGCGCGCTGCCGCGCCGATTCCGCGCCACCGGCGCGCCGACAGAGTTGCCTAACCTCGATGCGCTCGCTGCCGAGAGCTCGCTTGAGCAATTGCGCGCCGCACTCGCCGCGGATCTCGCGCATGCGCGCGAAGCCGGTTCGGATTGGCGGCAAGTGATCGACGCACTGCGGCCACGTACAGCCCGGCTGTGGCGGTCGTTGGGGTGGGAGGACCAGCGTCGGTTCCTGCGCGAGGACTTGCGGCAGTGGGAGGTCCTTCGCCACCGCATGCCTCCCACGATCGCCGATGCGATTTATGCCGCGATCGACAGCGGCGACCTGATCATCGAAGCCGGCGAGGTCGCCGATGTGTCGCTGCGCGGCAGCGGCGTCGAACTGGTCGTGACGACGGGCGATGGATCGGTGCGTCGGCGCGGTGACGCGGTGGTCGTCGCTACTGGCGCCGCGTGGGATCGGCGGTCCCTGCAACGCTCCCCGCTCTGGGCGAACCTGTTGGCCACAGATGTCGCGTCGCTGCACCCGTGCGGCGTAGGCGTGCGACTCGATGCGGACGGGTACCTCATCGACGGGGCCGGGGGCACGGTCCCGGACATCGTGTGTCTCGGCTCGATCCGCCAAGGTGAGGTGTGGGAGACCACTGCGATTCCCGAAATCCGTGGCCAAGCGGCTGCTATCGCGGAGCTGCTCGCCGACGACACGCGCGACCGTCCGGTGCGGGCGCCCAGTCTCGTCACGATTGCGCCGGAATTGAGTGGTGCGCCTGCTTCGTATGCCGAGGGTGTGCGTCGCCTGCTCTCCGTCCAAGACGGCGCGTCGGTCGCCTTCGCTGCCGCGGTCGCCGAAGATCCGCACCACGCGCGTGCGCACGTCGCGCTCGCGATGATTGCCACGGAACGGCCCGACCGCGCGGGCGGCCCTGACGCGGTCACCGGCCATCTCGCTCGAGCGCGTGCGGCGCTTGCACATGGGAGCGATGAAGACCGCAGCCACGTCGAGGCCATCGCGGCGTGGTGCGAGAAGGGGAACGCGGTGGGCACCGGCGCACTCATCGACCACCTCGACCGCGTACCGAACGACGCAGTCGCATTGCTTGTACTCGCGCCGTCGATTGCCTTCGCAGGGGCTGGTGACGCGTTGCCGGACGCATGGCAGTACGTCGAGCGGTTCACTGGCGTGCACGGCGAGGCGCCATGGTATCTCGGCTTGCGCGCCTACGGCCGAACGGAGCAGGGCCTCTGGTATGACGCAGCCGACTTGGCTGACGCCGCACTCGAACTCGATCCAGGCAACGGCAACGCCGCGCATGCGCTGTCGCACGTGCACTACGAGACCGACGCGCATGGAGCCGGGCTGAAATGGCTGACGGACTGGATCGTGAGCGACGGCAGCACGCAGCGTTACCTCCCGCACTTTCAGTGGCACGCCGCGCTGCACGAGCTCGCGATGGGCGACGCGGCTGCCGCGGCGCGTCGATACGCCGCTTTTCTCGCGCCGCCCCATTCGAAGGACGTGCGCTGTCTCGTCGATGCCGGCTCGCTCGCATGGCGGGCGCGCCTGCATCCGGACTGGGTTACTCCACCTGATCCGATGCCGGTGCTCGCCGAGGTCGGCTCGCTTGCGTATGCGCCGCAAACGCCGTTTATCGCGTTCCACGCGCTGCTTGTGCTGGCTGCTGCGAATGATCCGGCCGCGATCCGCGCGATCAATGTTCCGGGCGCGACCGACGCGCAGGCAACGACGTTGCGTCTCATCGGCGAAGGTCTTATTGCGTTGACGGAGGGTGATCCGCACGCCGCGCTCGACTATCTTCTCGAATCGCTCGCCGGGCTTCCGTCGATTGGTGGTAGTCGTGTGCAACAAGAAGTGGTCCTCGAAACGGCGTTGGCCGCGATGCTCCAACTCGGTGCGCCGGGTCAAGCAGCGCGCCTCTTGTCGCGACATCGCGCTGCGCCCGGGCCGCAAGTGACCCGCGGCGCCGTGAACTGACTCTACGCTCGATCGACGGGCGCCAACGCCGACAAGGACACTCGGCTTCGTCGCCTACCGCGTGATCGAGCGTCTGCCTCGCTTGCTCAGTGTGGAGATTACGGGCTTGAGTCGGGGACACCGGTCGACCGGAGGACTGTGTACGGAGCACGGTCGAATCCGATCCGCTCAGCTTTGGTCAGTGTGACGCTCCTGCTCCGTGATGAGCGGGTTGTATCTCTGCAAGATGAAATGAACCGATTCCAAGCTGCTCACTGTGAAGCCACGCCGTAACGCGTTGCGGATTAGCAAGTGCGCGGCACTGCGCGTCCGTTAGGTTACTGTCGAGGAGCATGTAGATTTTCCCAAGTGCCGCAGTCATTTCCGCGTTGGCTCTCGCCGCCACCTTGGCGACCTGCGCGTTGCAATTCAGCAGCGCCACGACGGCGAACAGGTACGCGACCCCCGCTCAGCCGCCCACGCCCCAGTGCAGCACCCGTGAGGTGAACAGCACCAGGCCCAGCGACACCGCAGCGACGACTACCAGCCCTATCACCGCGACGGCCAGCGGACGCCATCCGCTGCGGGCGATCTGCCGGATGTCGGTGGACAGGCCGACACCGGCGAACGTCAACAGGAAAGCCCACTTGGACACGTTGGCCACGTTGGCGAGTTGACCTTTGCTCATTAACCCAGCCGTCGCGACGGCGGACACAGCCAAGAAGCCAAGGACAAACTTCGGGAACTTCTCCCAGATGAAGGCCGCCTTTGCCCGTGCGCCAGGGGCGAGCTCGTCGGCTTTCACCCCGTGCAGCCCAATACAGCGCAAATCCGAGCACGACGAACCCGATCAGTGCATTGCGGGTCGACTTCACCAGTACCGCAATCTTTCCCGCCTCGTCGGAGAACAGATAGCCGGTGGCTGTCGTCTCGGCAGTGTTATCGACGGCAAGGCCTGCCCACAGGCCGAACTCGTGATCACTCAACCCGAACGCGTGCCCCAGTGGGGGCAAGGTGAACAGCGCCACCGCGCCAAGAGCCAAGATCGCCGCGATCGCGTAGCCGACATCGGAATTGCGCGCCCGGATGGCGCCCTTAGCCGCGACAATCGCCGACACACCGCAAATCGAGGTGCCGATCGCCAGAAGAGACCCGAGCTTGTCCGACAAGCCGAAAAGCCGTGCAGCGGCAAGGATTATGGTGCCGGCGACGGCCATGTCGACGAGTATCTGCACCAGGCTGGTGGCGCCCAGCTTGAGCACGTCGCCAAGCACAAAGCGCGATCCGAGCGCCACGATGCCGACTTTCAGCCAGAAATGATAGGTAAGCACCCCCGGGCGGAATACCCGATGCAAGCCAACAGTGTTGGTCATCACCAACCCGATGAGAATCGCCCACAAGACGTACTCGATGTCGGGCACCGTCCAGTGCTCATGTTTGGCCGCGGCCAGCCACCATACTTCGGCGTATTTGCCCAGCAGGCCGACGCCGATAAGCAACGCAAGACCAGGGAGGTAGTCGATTAGTCGTGTGGTGGTAAACGCATCGCCGGTGAGGACGTCGTCATCAATCCGATCTTGGTCGGTGCGTAGCGCGTTCACCCGATCACCACGGAATCTTCGGCAGGGCACCGAGCACGGCCAAGCCCGTAATCGCCAAACCGAGAATCGTCGCCCACCAGTCCGCGCCTACCCGCACGATCCAGCCGCCGATCGAGGCGCTGCTCCGTGTCTCGGGTGGCACACCACTATCCGCCATCCTTGAGCCTCCGTGTCTTGCGCCGAACAGTCGGCGAGCGTTGCCACATCGTTTCGCAGGCAGGTTCGCGCACCAACACATCGGATCGCGCTGAATCTAGATGGGACCGTGGTAGGAGTTGATGACAATGGTGAAGCGCCGGTTCGCCTGCGGCCCAGCGCTCAGCGTCGCATCCGTCCCGGACGCACGACCACGCCGAGGCCGAGATCGTCGTCCGAATCGCGACGAGAAGTCAACCGCGAACAGCGGTTTGAACCCATGCGCGACGTCAGACTGCCTTGGTGACGCCGTAGTAGGCCACGACGTCGTCGGTGTCGGTGGTGGAGCTGGTCAGCGTCGCGTAGGAACGGATGAACGACTGACCGACGCAGCCGTCGACCTTGATGTGGGTGTCCTTGAGCGTCACGCGCACCGGGGCGGCCTTGAAGGTCTTCTTGTCCACGGTGACCGTGGACACGGTGCCCGGCTTGGGGTGGATCTCGATGGTGCCCGAGAGCGGGAACTGCAGACCGGTCGGGACCAGGCCGGCGGTGAACGGGTTGGCCTGCACGTTGATGCCGGCCTGGCCGATCAACCGGACCTGGCCCAGCTCGATGCCGCAGCCGATCTGGTAGCCGGCTTCCAGCACGCCGCCGCTCAGCGTGGTCTTGCCGCCGCCGGTGACCGTTCCGGTGAACGTGCCGCCGACGAGGTATTCGCGCGAGGACACCGCGGTGGTCAGCGGCGCGATCGGCAGCTGGGTCTCGTCCTTGGCGGCCACCGTCAGCACCCACCCATCCGGGCTGGTCACCACGGCGGGGTCACTGGAGGCGACGACGCCGGTGTCCGGCGGCGGCCCCGGGTCGTCGGCCGGCGGGTCGGCCACCGCCATCGGCGCGGTCGTCAGCGGGACCAACGAGCACGCGGCCAGTGCGGCAAAACGATTCAACATGGTGTGTGTTCCGTTCGAGTTCGTGGGCATCAGACGGCCTTGGTGACGCCGAGGTAGGTGATGACGTCGTCGGTGTTGTCGGTCGAGCTCGTCAGCGTGGCGTAGGAGCGGATGAAGGACTGACCGGCGCACTGGTCGGTCTTGATCCGCACCCCGGTGATGGTGATGCGCGTCGAGGTGCCCTTGAACGACTTCTTATCGATCGCCACGGTGGTGACCGTGCCGGGCTTGAGGTACACCTTGCCCTGCAGGCTGACACCGAACGTCGAGGGCGCCCCGGTGAACGGAATGGCAATGCCGGGGGTGAAGCTGGCGCCCGGGTTGATCTCGGTTTCGTCGGAGATGATGCCGCAGCCGATCTGCTCGCCGGCCTCCATCGATCCGCCGGTCAGCTTGGTCTTGCCGCCGCCGGTGATCTTGCCGGTGAAGGTGCCCGCGATCAGGTACTCCCGCGAGGAGATCGCGGTGGTCAACGGGGCCACCGGCAGCTGGGTCTCATTGGCGCCGACCACTTCCAGATGCCAGCCATCCGGGGTGTCGAGGACCCCGGGAGGTCCCGACGGAACGCCACCCTCCGGCGGCAGCGGATTGGTCGCGTTCACAGGCACCGCGGGATCCGGAGGCGCAGGCGGATCAGCCTGCGCGAGGGGCGCGGCCGCCACCGGTATCGCGACGCAGACCGATGCCAGCATGGCAAAGCGGTTCAACATGATGGTTTCGGCGCCTCTCATGGGTCGGAGGACACGAACGTCCCAGAAGTTCCATAGTTGTTTCGCATGAAGAGGCCTGCGTAAAGGTTTGAATCCAGTGATTCAGATCACAACAGGACTCAGATAATGCGGAAGGCGCCGCCCCGCAATGGGTCCGGAGTGGTCGCTCTGTGTCGACCACACACGGCGACTGCGATGGCAGCCGACCCGGCGATACCCACGGGGTAGCGGTGATCCCGGTAGAGGCCCCGACAGACCGCGTGGAATTTTCTCGTTCGCGTTGAGCCCGCATCGATACGGATGTAGCTTGCGGTTGCCGTCCCTCACTGATCGAAAGGGCAACCGATGTCCAACCATTTCACCGGCCTGAGCCTCGGACCGCCCCTCGGTGATCAGCGACTCGATCTGTGCGATCTCTACGCGTTCGTCTCGCCTGCCGACCCGACGCGGACCGTCATCATCATGAACGCCAACCCGCTGGCCGATGCCCTGCACCCCGACGCGATCTACCGTGTCGCGATCGACAACGACGGGGACCTGGAGAACGACATCGCGTTCAGTTACGTGTTCTCCGAACCCCGCGATGGAAAGCAGACCGTCGACGTCTACTTGGCGGCCAACGAAGACGCCGAGTCGGCAGAAGCCGTCGGCGAGAAGATCTTCTCGGACGTTCCTGTCTCCTTCGTCGGTGACGAACCCCACATCGCGACGTCCGGCGACTTCACGTTCTTCGCCGGCGCCCGCAGTGACGCGTTCTTCTTCGACTTCGACGGAATCAAGAACCTGTTCGACACCTCCGGCAAGCGCAACTTCACCGACCTGACTCTGCCCGGCGAATCACCCTGGACCGGTGTGGATTCCAATACCAAAGCCAACGTCTTCTCCACCGCCATCGAGATGCCGACCGACTTCCTGGGCGCCGACCCAGATATCAGGATCTGGGGAAGGTGCAGCGTGCGGATCGACGGCAACCTGCTGCACGTCGACCGCGCCGGTCACCCGTCGATCAGCAGCTTTTTCAACACCGATGACACCAAGGAGGAGTACAACGCCAGCGAACCCGTCCACGACCGGGAGCGGTGGATCGACATGTTCATCCATCAGCTTGGTCACACCGGCGGCTACTCACGCGAAGAGGCCATCGAGGCCATCGACAACGAGGGCACACTGCCGGACATGCTGACGTTCAATCCCTCCAAGCCGGCGGAGTACCCCAACGGCCGCGTCTTCACCGACGACGTCATCGACTACCGGCTGTCGTTTCTCACCAAGGGCGACTGCCCACCGTCGGGTCTGAGGCCACACACCGACACCCTCGGCGTGTTCCCGTACCTGGGTCCGCCGCACCAGTGACGTCAGCGCCATCGGGCCCACACGTACGGCACTAAAGCGCGCAAGAAGTCAACGTCCGGCCCTGGATGGGCGTCGGCGAATGCCTGCTCGAAGTACTCCTCGGCGACGAGCAGAATGCCTTCGGCGTATTCGGACGTGAAGGAAATGCTTCCGTACTCGTCCATCAGAGCGCGCACGGTGCCGACCAATTCGGCTGAGCGCTCGGAACGGTTGCGGCGCAGATAGTCACGGACAAGCGCGCGGTCGGCGCCCGTGGCGTTCGCGAGCAGATGGACGAGCGGAAGGGTGCGCTTGCCCTCGTACAGGTCGCCGAGGATCTCCTTGCCGTAGGCACGTTCATCGCCGACGAGGTTGAGTAGGTCGTCGCGGATCTGGAAGGCCGCGCCGAAATGAAAGCCGAAGCGCACCAACGGCGCCAAGTCGGCCTTACCGCCCGAACCCACCAATGCGCCGACGCGGAGCGGATGGATCGTGGTGTACCAGCATGTCTTGTGCATGATCAGTTCGAGGTAGTCGTCGGGCCGCAGGTCCTCGACATTGTCGAGCTGCCAACCGACTTCGATGGCCTGTCCCTCCAGCGTGCGCATGGCCATGGTGTCGAATTCGTGCCATACCAGGTCGGCGAGATCGCCGTCGAGCCGCCGTGTCGCCTTCCGCAGCACCTGTCCGGCAATGATCGCCAATCCGTCACCAGCGTTGAGCGCGGCCGCCATGCCGTGCGTCGCGGCAAGTGTCGGTCGGCCACGGCGCATCTCGCTGCCGTCGGCGATGTCATCGTGGACAAGAAATGCGTTGTGCAGCAGCTCGATTGCCACCGCAATGCCCATGACGGCGTCATGCTCGGCCCCGAACGCCCGGCTGGCGGAAAGGCACAGTGCTGGCCGCAGGGCCTTGCCCGGCCGCGACGGGTACTCGCGCATCGGCCCGTAGAGCCATTGGACGGGTTCGCCGTCCGGCATGGCGTCGAGCATCGCGCGGCGCACCACCCTGGCGACGCCGCGCAAGTGGGCGTCGACTTCGGCGACCAGATCGGCCCGGTCGGCGGTACTGGTCACGGCAGCACGGGTTTGATGACAAGTTCGATCGGCAGCCACACGTCGGGGTGTCCGTCGGCGACCAGCATCCCCCGATAACTGCTCGGCGCAACATGTTCGTCGATGTCAACCTCGACGGTCACGCCTCTACTGCTGCGCGCAGGCATTGGCACGATGTCGGGCTCCAACCGCATCAATCGCGCGGCGATGAGGTTGCCGTCGTGTGAGAGCAGGTCGCTGCAGCGCAGTGCAACCTTGCCCATGTCGTCGGGCCCGCGGTTGTGCAACCACACCTCCGCCGTTGCCGCACCCGGCGCCACGCTGGACAGCTGCAGTCGGCCGTTGGCCTGCGCCGCCGCGAAGTCGAGTGTTGCGGTATCCGCCTCGACCGGTTCCCCCTCGCGACGCGGTGACGCGATGCGCAGGAACTGATCGACCATCGCCCACCACGAAGTCAGGAACGGTTCCAGACCGGTAGCTCCGTACAAGTCGGTGGGCTCACCGTCAGCCGGCGGCGCGGATGATTTGCTTCCGTCGAGCCCCGCGGCAGCCATGCGTACGAAGCGGTCGACGAGTTCGCTCGCGGCGCGGAAACCGTCAGCCTGGACGGCGCTGAGCGCACGCATGTTGGCGGCCGAATCGAACACCGACGCCCACGGAAGGTCGTTACTCATGCCGTCGCCACCCCCGCATCGACCTTACTTACCCTCCGATATTTACGCGCAACTATGCCCGCATCACGGTATGCTAGCTGCGCAAACGGCATTAGGAGGGGGCAATGTCGACGCTGCGCGCGATCCTGGAATTGCACGGCTCCTTGGACACTGCGGTCATCCGAACGGCAGACCCGCGGGTCGCCGAGATTGCAGACCAGTTTTTGCCCGGTACCTCCGCCAACACCGAGTGGTACCGCGAGATCGAAAGGTTCATGTTCCCGCCCGGCGATGCTCGGACCGAGGCGTTTCCGGTCGAAGCGATCAACGAACTAGTGTCGGACTGGAACGAGCACGGTATTCGGCCGACCATCCCGGAGTCGTCGCGGTTGATGTATGGCCTGGGCGCCGTCATCCATCTGACTCAGGTCTATCCGCCGGACCTGGAGCTGCCGTTCGCGGACCCGACCGCGGAGGGTTTCCATGAGTCGCTCGCCACGGTGTTCGCACTCACCGGTCCGGGGGACCCCAACGAAACGCGCTCCAACATTCGGACCCGGATCACGGCAATCATCGGCGCATTCGCCGACTTCAATAGCTGGGAGGACTGGTACGAACTCACAGAACGGCTGGTGCTATTCGGGGTCCTCACCGCGCAGGCGGCGTCGGTGCCGCTGTGCCAGGCCGTGGTCGTGAAGGTGAAAGGGATCGACTCGGTGGTCATCGACGCGGACATCTCGTCCAACGAGGTCACGCTCAACCAATTGAAGGCGGTCGTGGACCCGCGCAACTGGCACTACGACTACCCAGACTTCTTCTGCAGCATGGAGTACAAGGGTCTTCGCACCGACGGCTGGCGACGGGTGTTGGAACGGGTAGGCATCTGTCAATACTCGCCGCTGGTCCTGCGCACGATGCTCAAGTTCTACAAGACAACAGTGAACGGTCCGGACACGTACGCAGCATTCCTTGACTACGACCTGAACGACCCAGTTCCCGATCCCGCAGGCGACGGCAAGATCACCGTCGACCGTGGCTTCATCAACATGTGGTGCACGAACCCCCTTGGGCCGGACGAAGATGGTGTGCGCGTGCGGATTCGCAAGGTCGCGCATATCAATGGGGTGAGTCCGTACGCGATGAAGAAGCTCGTCTGCATCCTCGGATACGCCTACGTAGCGATGGAGATGCTGTTCGGCACTGCCGGCAATCCCGGTTCAAAAGTCCCTTACGCACCGTGGGCCGACGACCCCCATGAACAACCAGTGCCGGCACAGGGAGGGGGGCAGACGAAACCCACACCGGGACAATCGAGTAACACCGTGGCCTCAACGGCCATCAAGATGGTGGCCGACTGCGTCCAGGAGATGACGGCAAAGCAGTCCGACCTCGCCGACAAATGGATGGCGGGCGATCTGAAGGTGTCGGACCTGGCGCAGTACAGCGCGGAGATCGGCGCACGCATGGCAAGTGATCCCTGGAAGTTCATCCAAGCCATTGGCAAGACGAAGAGGGGTGGTGTGTGACCACGCCGAACAACCCGCTCCAAGAGCAGGTTGCCGCAGCCGAACAAGTCATCGGCCAGGTCGGCGCGCTCTGGGTAGCGGCCGCCGAAAAGAGTGACTCCGCCGAGGGCCTCGGCGCCGACGGCCGTATTCAATTGGTGCATGGCCTCGTCGATCTGTGGGTGAAGGGTTATGTCGCATGGCTGGAAGCATTCATCAAGGGCGGAGTTTTCTTACCTGGACAACCGCAGGCGACCGAACCCCTTCCATCGGAGTTCATCCCCGTCGCGCCTCGTCCATATTTGCGGAAGGTTGAGTGCGTCGGCCCGTTCGTGCGAGTCGGGCTGCCCAAGGTCACCATTGAGCCGCCGGCATTCGTGTTCGTCCCTGAGTTCGTGCCGGCAGGCGGCACTCGGATCCGGATCGTGCTCAAGGACTATCGCTTCATCGGCTCGAACTTCACGGGCAAGATCAAGCTGACGACCGCGGCCACCGCCACCAACCTGGCGCCCCAAGACCTGGTGTCGGACGAGAAGGTGGTCACCGTCGGATTGTGAGCGACAAGGAGGCCTACGCCTCGAGCGACGAACTGCTTGATCGCGCCGTTCGAGCGATCAATCTGGGCGACCGGAAGACGGCCGACGCGCTCGCCGGGCAGGTACTCGCGGTCGACGGCGGCAATCCCGACGCCGAGGAGCTACTCGCTGCACCCGGAGACAGCGGTGAGATCCGGCGCCTGTCAATCCTCTTCGCGGATCTTGTCGATTCGACGGCGCTTTCGACCAGAGTCGAGATCGAGGTCTACCGCACCGTCGTCGGGCGGTATCGCTACGAGGTAAACCAAATCGTAAACGACTACGAAGGCCACATCAGGTCCACCCAGGGCGACGGTCTGCTGGCGGTGTTCGGCCATCCCGAGGCTCACGAGAACGACGCGCATCGGGCCGTTTACGCCGGCCTCGACATCGTCAGGGCGATCAGCGCGCTGAGCGAGCGGGTACATACGCGATTCGGATTCGACATCAGCGTTCGTGTCGGCATTCACCGTGGACTCGTCTACCTCGACACAGCCCAGGACGACGTCTATGGGCTCGGAGCCAACTTCGCCGCCCGCGTGTGCAGCATCGCCGCACCGGGAACCGTCGTCGCTTCCGAGCCCATCGAACGGGTGGTGCGCGACACGTTCGAACTCGTGGCGAACGCGCCGCAGACGGTCAAGGGCGTGGACGGCCCGATCCTCACTTATCACATCACCGGCGAACGTGACATCGTAACCACCGCGCGCGGACCACTCGTCGGCCGTGAGCGCGAACTCGGTTATTTGCAACGAAGTTGGGCCAAGGCCAAGGAGGGCACCCTGTCGTCGCCGGGAGTCGCATTCCAAGGCGAGGGCGGCATCGGCAAAACCCGGCTGGCCTATGCCGCCGTCGACATGGCCCAGCAGGACGGCGCCGTAGTACTCGGTATCTTCGGGTCACCGTTCCACACAGAGGTCGGGCTCCGCCCCGTCCGGCGATTGCTGGAACGCCGGTGCGGCATCAAACGCGACTCCGATCCGGCCGATCGGCTCCGCAAGCTGGAAGCGGAGGTGACGCAGCGCGCGCTCGACCCGAGCGTCGTGGTCCCGCTGCTGGCCCCCGTGCTGGGCATCGGCCCCGAGAGTGGCTACGAATCCGTGCGGGCCGAAGGTCCAAAGTTGCACAGGCGGATCGTCGGGGCTATCCACGATTACCTGTTGGCGTGCCTGGCATCCGGGCCAGCCCTCGTCCTCGTCGACGACGTGCACTGGTTCGATCAGGACACTGTCGAGGTGGTCCAGACGCTGCTTCGTGAGAGCAGCGGCCGGCTGATGGTGGTGATCACCGGACGCACGCTTCCCCTCTTGCCCGACACCACCGCGGTGTTCGAGGTGAGTCCGCTCAGCGATGCGGATACCGACAAGCTCGTCCGCGCGCTGCACCCTGAGCTCGACAGCGAGGCGCGCAGCGAAGTACACAAGCGTTGTGACGGCATTCCGCTTTACATCGAAGAGGTGGTCGCAAAGCTCAAGGAGCAGCCACTGGATGCCAGCCAAACCGCGCAAGTGCCCGACACCCTCTACGAATCCCTTTTCGCGAGACTGCGATCCGGGAAGAACACGCTTCCGGTCGTCGAGGCTGCCGCTCTGATCGGCAGCCGCTTCGATCGTGCGCTGCTGTCCTCGGTGGTCGACTTGGACAAGCCCGAAATCGACGAACTGCTCAAGGAGCTGACACGACTCCGCGTGTTCGCACCGACCGACGCAGGCAGTTGGCGTTTCCACCACGAACTCTTGCGCGAGGTCGCGGCCGAGATCTCACCGCCCACCGTCCGTCGTCGACTACACAGCCGAATCGCCGACGCGCTCGTCGGCGCATCGGCCGATGCGAATCCCGAATGGTCCTTGGTTGCAAGTCATTACGAACTAGCTGCGCGTTACGACGAAGCCGCGAAAGCGCACCAGGAGGCCTCACAGGATGCGCGGCGCCGCGGTTCCCTCAACGAAGCGCGCGTCCACTTGAACCGGGCACTGGACAGCATTGGGCGCATCGCCCCGAGTCCGGCGCGCGACGGGAAGGAGATCGCCGCACGCCTGGAGGCCGGCTTCCTCGCGTCGGCGGCGCAGGGTCACTCCAGCGCGGAGGCAGCCGCCGAGTTCGAACGTTGTCTCGAGCTGATCGGCCCCGATCCGACGCCTGAACTGTATGCGACCCTGAATGCGTTGTGGGTCTACTACACTGCCCGCGGCGATCTGCGTCGGGGCACCCAGCTGGCGGAGACACTGAAGGCCAAAATCGGAAGCTCGCCAAAGCTCAAGCACGGCACCGCCGCCACCATGGGAGTGCTCGCCGGTTTCCGTGGAGACTTCGATGCCGCTCGGGATGCGTTGGAACAGGCCGTGGGCGGTGTGGAAGACGGATCTCTGAGCGAAACAACCTACTACGGGCCGAACGACCCGATCGGGGGAACCTACTCATTCCTCGCCTTCACCCGGTTCGTCCAAGGAGATCTTCGCGGGGCCGAGGCGGCCTTGAAGAAGATGGAAATGCGCAGCCATGCCGTTGGTTTCCCCCGCGGCGCCTTCAGTCTCTGCTATGGGCGGTCGATCGATGCGTTGATTCGCGCTGAAGCCGGCGAGCCTGAGCGCTGCGTCGAAGTCGCGGCGGAACTCAGTTCGCTGGCAAGGCATTACGACTTCGACGAGTGGGTAATGGTCGGCTGGAGCGAGGAGAGCGTTGGACGGGCGCTGCTGGCGCTGGCCGCAGGGGAAAGCGATCCGGCTGCCTTGGCGCCGCATGTCAAGGCCATCACCACGGTCGTGCGGACCTGGCGTGCATTCGAGGTGAAGACGTTTCTCGCCTTCTACGACGGCGTGCTGGCCCGCGTATTGACCGCCGCCGGCGATCGGCAGGCGGCGCGTGACTGTCTCGACCTCGCCCTCAAGATGGGGCACGATACCTGGATTCAGTTCTACGACGCCGAGCTGCTTCGCTTGCGGGCACACACGCTCGATGACGAGGGGGAACGGCATCGTCACTTCCGCGACGCGATCGACTTAGCCCAGAAACAGGGTGCCCACATCTTCGAACTGCGTTCGGCCGCCGACGACTTCGAGCTCGTGGGGGAGCCGGCGCGAGCGGCCTTGGTCGAGGCTTGCGATCGCATGCCCACCGACCAGACGTGGCCGGACCTGGACCGCGTGCGAGCACTGCTCGGGTGACGAGGGATCGCGGTCGAGTGGCCATCCTCGGTGGAGGCATGGCTGGACTGAGCGCTGCGTGGCGTTTGAGCGAGCCGGACTGGCGGGACCGGTTCGAATCGATCACCGTCTACCAGCGCGGCTGGCGTCTTGGGGGCAAAGGGGCATCGAGCCGCGGGCCGCACGGTCGCATCGAGGAGCACGGCCTGCACGTTTGGCTCGGCTGCTACGACAACGCGTTTGCGCTCCTTCGGGAGTGCTACGCCGAACTTGACCGTGCCACAACGGATCCCGCAGCGCCGATCCACACCTGGGATCAAGCCTTCATCCCGTCGGACCACCTGGGCATCGCCGACCGCTTCGACGATGAGTGGCTAGTGTGGCCCGGCGGGCTCACCCGCAACGACGAGCTACCGGGCGAGCCAAACTCAACGGGCCGGGAGTTCACTGCCGTCGACTTCCTCCGGCGCGCACTTCAGTTGGTCCTCAACTTCGCGGACTCGCTGTCCGGCGCGGACAAGGCTGCCGCAAACGGTGAGTGGCTTGGAGTGGTACGGTGGGGAGTCGTTGCGATGCTGGCGACGTTGGCCAAACCACTGGCACCCGGGGCGATTCCGTCCGGAACGCTGAACCACGTGCTGGACGCGATCCGGGATGCGCTCGACTACGAGCATCGGCCCGACCACCGGCGGTTCTGGTTGTTCCTGTCGCTGGAGACAGCGACCGCCCGCGGAATCATCTCGGACAATCTGGTAACCGATCCGCGCGGTTTCCGCGCCATCAACGACGAGGACTTCTGTGCCTGGATTCTTCGCCACGGCGCCCATCCCGACGTGGTCGACTTTCCCCTCGTTCGCGGGCTCTACGACATGGTCTTCGGGTATGAGGACGGCGACTGCAATAGGCCCGCGTTGGCTGCAGGGGTGGCTCTGCTGCTGACCGGAATCGCGCTATTCCAGTACAAGGGTGCCTTCTTCTGGAAGATGACGGCCGGCATGGGCGACGTCGTCATCGCGCCGCTATACCAGGCGTTGCGCAGACGCGGCGTCGAGTTCGAGTTCTTCCACCGCGTCGACGCACTGCATCTCGACGACCGCCGTCAGGCAGTCGAAGCAATCACGATGGGGCGTCAGGCCCGGCTTGCCGACGGGGTGAAGGAATACCATCCGCTGAGTCAAGTCGGCGGCCTTCCCGTCTTCCCGGACCGGCCACTGGCCGAACAGCTGGTCGAGCACGCCCGCGGCGACCTGGAATCGCACTTCGGTGAGCGTGCGGACGTCGAGACCCGGGTGCTGCGCAAGGGCGTCGACTTCGATCACGTCGTGTTGGCCGCTTCGCTGGGAATGGTGGAACTGGTCGCAGGTGAACTCATCGCTGACAGCCCGCAGTGGCGGGACATGACGACGCATCTGCGCACCGTCGCCACCCAGGCGTTTCAGCTGTGGCTGCGGCCGGACGAGCCGACGCTGGGATGGCCCCGGCCCGGCGTCACGACCAGTGGCTACCTCGCTCCCTTCGACACCTGGGCGTCGATGCCGCAGACGCTGTGGGCCGAGCAGTGGCCAGAGCACGATCGTCCGGGTACGGTGGCCTACTTCTGCGGAGCCCTGAATGCGCTGTGGCCCAACACAGAGGACGCCGACGCGTATGTCGCTGGCTGCCGCGAGAAAGTGCTCACTGAAGCGGTCGCCTATCTCGACAACCACGTCGGGCTCTACCTGCCCGGCGCGGTGACCGAGCAGGGTTTCGCATGGCACCTGCTCGTCGGCGCCAACGGCCACCACGGCGCGTCCGCCTTGGAGACCCAATACGTCAGCGTCAACATCGATCCCTCGGATCGTTATGTGCAGTCGGTTCCGGGATCCGACAAGTATCGACTGCGGTCGGACGAAAGCGGTTACGACAACCTGGTTCTCGCGGGCGACTGGACCGATTCCGGCTACAACGCCGGATGCATCGAGGCCGCCGTCATGTCTGGCCTGCAGGCGGCAAACGCCTTACTTGGTCGTGGCCGCCTGTACCGCATTCGCGGGTTCTACCTGCCGTGACCGTCACACCAGATGCGCGGTGTGTACGGTGACGCCAATGGCGGCAAGCCGTTTCAGCAATACGTCACCCATCGCCGATGCCGGCGTCAACACACCGCGCCGGTCGGACAACTGCTCGCGGTCACGGGCGAGGGCGAGCGCGCTCTCGCCGAGCAGCACCGCCGTGGCGGCGTAGCCCGGGTCTCCCTGTTGAGCCATCGACGCCATGTACCGCGCTCCGGTGGTCGTCGTCGCGTATGTCTCGACTCGATAATGACCGCGCGGTGCGCCGTCCCCGTTCGGCCGAGGGATCAGGCTCTCCAACAACCGCGGCGGCCACATCCGCAGGTAGGCGCCGCCAAGCCGGGAGGCGCCGGTGATCGTCGCGTTCGTCATCGCCGCCATCGCGGGTGCAGCGAGCGACGAACCCATGCTCGCTGTCTCCGAGTATCGGAACCGCCGGCCGTAAATCCAGCCAAGTAACGCGTTGGTGCGCCGGACGCACCGAGTGTTGTACAGCGCCATCAGATAGCCACTAGTCCAGAGTCCCGCCAATTCGGGTGCGAGTTCCTCTCCTCTGTGCAACGACACGTCTGGCTGAGGTCCGAGGTCAGGCTCGGCCACGCGATCAGGACTCAGGCTGTACGGGTCGTCGAGCAACCGTCGAGTCTCGGGATCGCCCCAGCCGGCGCGCATAAGCTCGAACATCGTGTCGACGGTTCCGCGAGAGAAGCCCAACGCGTAGTTCGCGGCCCGCAGGACGAACGTTGTGTCGGCCAATTCGCCGGCGCCGTCTGCCAACACCCTTCGGTGCAACGCGTACACGGTCAAATCCGAAGGGACGGAGTCGAACCCGCAGGAGTGCACGATCCGCGCGCCGCTTTGTACCGACTGCTCGTGGAAAGCGTCGATGCTGCGTCGGACGAACGGGACCTCCGCAGCCAGATCGACATAGTCGGTTCCGGCAGCGGCACACGCAGCGACGACCGCCAGCCCGTGGGTGGCATAGGGTCCCACCGTGCTGATCATCACTCGGGTTCGGCCCGCGAGCCGCCTCAGCGCATCCTGCTCACCGGTGTCGACGACGATCAACGGCCAGTCAGCCTCGGGCAGCTCCTGTCGCAGGGCGCCGAGCCGTTGAGCCGACCGACCGGCCACGCCGATGCGGAGTCCGCTCCGAGCTAGGTATCGAGCGGTCAGCTTGCCGACGGAACCAGTCGCCCCATAGATGACTATGTCGAGGTCACGGCCGGGGTCCCCCATGGCCGTTGACGCTACCCGCCCTGCGCGCGGCGCTCCCGGTACGCCGCAACATGCTGGCGGTTGCCGCAGTTGCCGGTGTCGCAGAACTTTCCGGATCGGTTGCGCGACAGGTCGACCAACACCGCCTCGCAATCCGGCGCCGCGCACGTCTTGAGTCGCCGCAACTCGCCGGTGCGGATCAGGTCGGCCAGCGCCATGGCCATCTCTGCGCCCATCCGCTGCCACAGTGGGTCATGCACGGACGCCAGATGCAGGTGCCATTCCGGTTGTTCGGGATGCCGCGTCAGCCAAGGCGATGCTTTGGTGTCGCTGAGAAGCGCATTGACCTGTCCGACGGCGCGCGCCTCGTCCTCGGCGACCTCCCAGATCTTGCCGAGCCGTTCACGGAGCCGCTGGATCGACGCAAGCTCGGCATCATCGTGGTCGCGCCGCCCAGTCCAGCCCCAGCCGTCCAGGAACGCATCCAGGGCGGCCATGTCTCCGAGTTGCTCACCATCCACCCGATCGGTGTTGATCAGGCCACATGCGGCCCGCAATGTGAGCTCAGTGTCATGACTAAAAAGCATTTGACCCGTGACCCCTTCCGGCTGTAATGTCACGACCAAAGTTCATTTTACTCATTACAAGGCGGAGGTGCAGCCATGGCGACGACAACAACACAGTCCACGGTTGATCATTTCCGCCTCGGCTTGTTGCTCGCGGTCGGCTCCGCCTTCGCGTTCGGGTCCTCGGGACCGTTCGCCAAGTCGTTGATGGAGGCCGGCTGGAGCCCGACCGCCGCGGTCACCGCCCGGCTCGCCGGCGGGGCGCTGTTGATGGCCGTCTTCGCCACAATCGTCAAGCCTGACTGGTTCCGCGAGGCACTGCAGCACGGCAAGACCGTGGTCGCCTACGGCGTGATCCCGATCGCCGGCGCGCAGCTGTGCTACTTCAACGCCGTCGCTCACCTGTCGGTCGGTGTCGCCCTGCTGCTGGAGTACACAGCTCCGATTCTGGTGGTCGGTTGGCTGTGGGCCACCACCCGGCGTCGGCCGAGCAGCCTGACACTCACTGGCGTAGCACTGGCTATCGCGGGAATCATGTTGGTACTCAACGTGTTTTCAGGCGCTCATATCAACCTGATCGGCGTCGGCTGGGCCTTGGCGGCCGCTGTCTGCGCGGCCTGCTATTTCCTGATGTCCTCCTCCGTCACGACCGATGGGGACGGCCTGAACTCGATCACACTGGCGACGGCCGGCCTGATCGTCGGTGCGGCCGCGGTCGCGACCCTCGGGGTCAGCGGTCTGATGCCGCTGACCTTCGCCACGAACGATGCCGTCGTCGCGGGGTTCACGACGTCGTGGCTGGTGCCGGTCATCGCGCTGGCCCTGCTCCCCACGGCGATCGCCTACACGCTCGGCATCATGGCCATCGCCCGGTTGCAGCCGCGGTTCGCATCCCTGGTCGGCCTGTCCGAGGTGATGTTCGCTGTGCTCGCCGCATGGGTGTTGCTGGGTGAGGCGGTCACGATGACGCAGGCCATCGGAGGCGTCGTCGTGCTCGTCGGGCTAACACTGGCCCGGCAGGGCGACCGCAGCGACATGCTGGCGGAAGCATCGTGGCCTGACGGCCCCGTCAATGGAATGTCGGCAGAGCAAACGGTTCGCCGGAGCTGATCTAGATATGTGAAGATGACCGGCGTGACTTCACTCCGGATGCTGGCCCGGCTGGCCGCGCTCGTCTCGACTCTGGTCTGTGCGGCCACCACCGTCGCCATCGCTCCGTCAGCGGGGGCGGATCCGTGCCCCGACATCGAGGTCGTCTTCGCCCGCGGCACGAATGACGCGCCCGGGCTCGGCCGGCCCGGCCAGGCGTTCGCCGATGCGCTCAGCGGGCAGATCGGCGGGCGCAGCATGACCACATACGGCGTCAACTATCCCGCAAGCTTACGACTTCCTGGCCGCCGCCGACGGGGCGACCGACGCCGCCAATCGCATCTCAGCGCTGGCGGCCTCCTGTCCGTCGACGCGGATCGTCCTCGGCGGCTATTCACAGGGCGCCGCGGTGGTCGACATGCTGGCCGGCATACCGCCGCTCGGCAACAAAATCGGCGAGGTCGGATCGGCGCCGCCGCTGCCGAGCAGCCTGGTGCCCAACGTCGCCGCGGTGGTGGTGTTCGGCAACCCCGCAACGAAGTTCGGTAATCCGGTGACGGCGTCCGTCTTCGGCAGCAAGGCGATCGACCTTTGCAAGGACGGCGATCCGATCTGCTCTGGCGGACGGAACCCGTTCGCTCACAGCGATTACGTCACCGCAGGCCTGACAGATCAGGCGGCAAGTTTCGTGGCTGGCATTGTTTAGCCAGACTCGGCGTTATCATTCGTTGTGCCATCGAATCGAATTCGCCGCTGGGTCATCGCCTCGGCAACCGCCGCTCTGACGGCCTCCGCGGCCCTTCTCGCACCGGCCGTGTCGCCCATGCCAATTGGGATTGCATCCGCTGACGACTGCCCCGACATCGAGGTGGTCTTCGCCCGCGGCACCAATGACGCACCGGGCCTGGGCAACGTCGGCGACGCGTTCGTCGGTGCGCTGCGCGGCAAGGTCGGCGGCAGGTCGGTCGGAGCGTACGCGGTGAATTACCCCGCCAGTTTCGACTTCCTCGCGGCGGCCGACGGGGCCAACGACGCGAGCGCTCACATCCAGTACATGGTCGATAACTGCCCTAACACCAGGCTGGTGCTCGGCGGGTACTCACAGGGCGCGGCCGTGATCGACGTCATCAGCGCGGTGCCGATCCCCGTCGTCGGGTTCAACAACCCGCTTCCACCCAACGTGCCCGACCACGTCGCGGCCATCGCGGTGTTCGGCAACCCCTCCGCCAAACTGGGCCTGCCCCTTACGGTCAGCCCGGTGTGGGGCGGTAAGGCCATCGACTTGTGCAACGGCGACGACCCGATCTGCCAGACCGACGGCGAGAACGTGGCCGTGCACCGCGCCTATGTCGGCGGGCCGACGAACCAGGCCGCCAACTTCGTCGCAGGCTTGCTCTAGCGGCAGCAAACAAATTGACGCCCGCGTTGCGCCGGTCCGTTAGTATCAGCTAAGTGGGGATTGATCTTGACGCTTGTCGGTGGGTCCGTCGAGGCATGTCACTTGGCGCAGCATTGGTTCTAGCAGTGGCCGGTTTGATCGCGCCGGCGGTCATGCCTGCCACGGGTTACCTCCCATCGGCGTCCGCCGCCTGCCCGGCAGTCGAGGTCGTCTTCGCCCGCGGCCGCCTCGAGTCACCCGGAGTCGGCATCCTCGGCAACGCGTTCATCAGCGCGTTGCGGTCCAAGTCCAACAAAAACATCGGCACCTATGCGGTGAAATATCCCGCCGACACCGAAATCGACATCGGCGCCAACGACATGAGCGCACACATCCAGTCGATGATGAACAACTGCCCTGACACCCGGTTGGTGCTGGGCGGCTACTCGCTGGGCGCGGCAGTCACGGACGTGGTGCTCGCGGTGCCGTTCGACTTCTTCACGTTCAAGAATCCCCTGCCGCCGGGTGCGGATCAGCACATCGCTGCGGTCGCCCTGTTCGGCAACGGCATCGCGTGGGTTGCGCCCATTTCGAACTTCAGTCCCGTTTACCGCGACCGGACCATCGAGTTGTGCCACGGTGCCGATCCGATCTGCAACCCGGCCGACCCCGACACCTGGCAAGACAACTGGCCCGCCCACCTCGCGAATGCATACATCCAGGCAGGCATGGCGAACCAGGCGGCCGATTTCGTCGCTGGCAGGATCTAGTCGACCACCCGGAGCTCACGGGTGACCCTCGTGCGAGCCTCGAGTTGGTCATCTGCCGGGTAGTCCACGCCGACGAGCGTGAGGCCGTGCGGCGGCGCGGCTGCGAAGTCGCTGGAGCGCTGCGTCGACGTCAACAGCGTGGCGCACCAACCGGGTTCGCGGCGATGCTCGCCGACGGCCAACAAGGCTCCGACCAATGAGCGCACCATCGACCAACAGAACGCGTCGGCGCTGACGTACGCGGTGACGCGGTCGCCGTCACGTGACCAGTCCAGCCGCTGCAGGTCGCGGATCGTTGTGGCACCCTGACGCTGACGACAGAACGCGGCAAAGTCGTGCAACCCCACCAGGTCTCGCGACGCTGCCGACATCGCATCGACATCGAGCGGTCGCGGCCAGGCTGTCACGAAGCGCGCCTCCTGCGGTTCCACACCGTACGAGGCGGTCGACAGCCGGTAGACGTAATGCCGTCGCAACGCCGAGAATCGGGCGTCGAAACCCATTGCGGCGCGGTTGATGTCGAGGACGCGGACATCGTCAGGCAAGAACCGCGCGAGACGCCGCACCAGCGGCAGGAACTCGCTGTCCCCTGCCCGCGTGGTACGCGGATAGGCGTGCGGCAGCGCATCGGTGGGAACGTCGACGTGGGCGATCTGACCCGTGGCGTGCACACCGGCGTCGGTACGACCCGCCGCACGCAGCCGTACCGGTACGCGGAACACTGTCGACAACGCGTCATCGACAACGCCCGCGATCGTGCGCTGTCCGGCTTGCACAGCCCAGCCGGCGAACTCTGTTCCGTCGTAAGCGATATCGAGCCGAAGACGAACAAACCCGCCACCGGAATCGATGGCGGGTTCGTCCGTCACGCTCTTACGACTTGTCGGCATCCTCGTCGGAGTCAGCCTTCTCCTCGGCTTCCTCAGCCTTGGCCTCTTCGACCTCCGCCTCGGCTTCCGCGGCCTGAGCCTCCTCGATCGCGGCGTCTTCGGCCTTGACCTCTTCGACCGTCTCTTGGGCCGTTGTCTCCTCGGCCAAGGCCTCGTCGGAAGCCGTTGTCTCCTCGGCCAAGGCCTCGTCGGAAGCCGTTGTCTCCTCGGCCAAGGCCTCGTCGGAAGCCGCCTTGTCGGAGCCGTTGTCTCCTCGGCCAAGGCCTCGTCGGAAGCCGTTGTCTCCTCGGCCAAGGCCTCGTCGGAAGCCGCGGCCTTCGCGGGCGCAGCCTTCTTCGAGGCGGCGGCGCGACGGGCCCTATTGGCCTCCGAAGTCACGGTCTTCTCCCGAACCAGCTCGATGACGGCCATCGGGGCGTTGTCGCCCTTGCGCGCCTCCACCTTGATGATGCGGGTGTAGCCGCCGTTGCGATCGGCGAAGAACGGCCCGATCTCGGCAAACAAGGCGTGCACCACATCCTTGTCGCGGATCTTCTTGAGCACCTCACGCCGGTTGTGCAGCGCACCCTTCTTGGCGTGAGTGATCAGCTTCTCCGCGTACGGCCGCAGCGCCCGGGCCTTGGTCTCGGTGGTCTTGATCCGACCATGCTCGAACAGCGACGTGGCCAGGTTGGCCAGGATCGCCTTCTGATGCGAGGACGACCCGCCGAGGCGAGGGCCCTTGGTGGGCTTGGGCATTGGTGACTCCTTGGATTACCTACGGATTTAGAGCTGTTCGGTTTCGGCGTAGTCCTGGTCGTTGTCCAGGTCGTAGCCGGCGTCGCTGTTCCAGGTGCCGGTGGCAACGTCGTACCCGGCGACCTCGGACGGATCAAACGTGGCCGGGCTGTCCTTCAGCGACAGACCGAGCTGGTGCAGCTTGATCTTCACCTCGTCGATGGACTTCTGGCCGAAGTTGCGGATGTCCAGCAGATCGGACTCCGTGCGGGCGACGAGCTCGCCCACCGTGTGCACACCCTCGCGCTTGAGGCAGTTGTACGACCGCACCGTGAGGTCGAGGTCGTCGATCGGCAGCGCGAACGAGGCGATGTGGTCGGCCTCGGCCGGCGACGGCCCGATCTCGATGCCCTCGGCCTCGACATTGAGTTCGCGTGCCAGACCGAACAATTCGACCAGCGTCTTGCCCGCCGACGCCAGCGCGTCACGAGCGGTGATCGAATTCTTGGTCTCGACGTCGAGGATCAGCTTGTCGAAGTCGGTGCGCTGCTCGACACGGGTCGCCTCCACCTTGTAGGTGACCTTGAGCACCGGCGAGTAGATGGAATCGACCGGGATACGGCCGATTTCGGCACCCGACGCCTTGTTCTGCACGGCGGGCACGTAGCCGCGGCCGCGCTCGACGACGAGCTCGACCTCGAGCTTGCCCTTGTCGTTGAGGGTGGCGATGTGCATCTCGGGGTTGTGCACCGTCACGCCGGCAGGCGGGACGATGTCACCCGCGGTGACCTCACCGGGGCCCTGCTTGCGCAGGTACATGGTGACCGGCTCGTCCTCCTCCGAGGACACGACGAGACCCTTGAGGTTCAAGATGATGTCGGTGACGTCTTCCTTGACGCCGGGGACGGTGGTGAACTCGTGCAGCACACCGTCGATGCGAATGCTGGTGACCGCAGCGCCGGGGATCGACGACAGCAGTGTGCGCCGAAGCGAATTGCCAAGGGTGTAACCGAATCCGGGCTCCAGCGGCTCGATGACGAACTGGGACCGATTCTCCGACTTGACCTCTTCGGACAGAGTCGGTCGCTGAGAGATCAGCATGTGTTTCTTTCCTCCTTCACGGCACCCGCTATTTGATGCCGCGTGTCCCAACCGTCATCCGGACGGCAGGGAAGTCTTACTTCGAGTAGAGCTCGACGATCAGCTGCTCGGTGATCGGGACGTCGATCTGCGCCCGCTCGGGCAGCTGGTGCACGAGAACGCGCTGACTCTCCCCCACCACCTGCAGCCAGGCCGGGATCGGACGGTCGCCCGCGGTCTCCCGGGCGACCTCGAAGGGCAGCGTGTTCAGCGACTTGGCCTTGATATCGATGATGTCGTACTGCGACACCCGGTAGCTCGGGATGTCGACCTTGACACCGTTGACGGTGAAGTGCCCGTGGCTGACCAGCTGACGGGCCATCCGGCGGGTGCGCGCCAGGCCGGCGCGGTACACGACGTTGTCCAGCCGGCTCTCCAGGATGCGCAGCAGGTTGTCACCGGTCTTGCCGGGCAGACGCACCGCCTCCTCGTAGTAGCGGCGGAACTGCTTCTCCATCACGCCGTAGGTGAAGCGGGCCTTCTGCTTCTCCTGCAGCTGAGTGCGGTACTCGCTCTCCTTGATCCGCGCGCGACCGTGCTGGCCGGGCGGGTAGGGGCGCTTCTCGAACGACTGATCACCACCGACCAGGTCGACGCCGAGGCGGCGCGACTTGCGGGTCGCGGGTCCGGTGTAACGAGCCATTGTGAAATCTCCTCCTAGACCCGGCGCCGCTTCGGCGGACGGCAGCCGTTGTGCGGCTGCGGCGTGACATCCGAGATCGCGCCGACCTCGAGGCCGGCAGCCTGCAGCGACCGAATGGCGGTCTCACGGCCCGAGCCCGGGCCCTTGACGAACACATCGACCTTCTTCACGCCGTGCTCCTGCGCCTTGCGGGCGGCGTTCTCAGCGGCCAGCTGTGCGGCGAACGGGGTCGACTTACGCGAGCCCTTGAAGCCGACATGGCCCGACGACGCCCATGCGATGACGTTGCCCTGTGGGTCGGTGATCGAGACGATCGTGTTGTTGAACGTGCTCTTGATGTGCGCCGCGCCGTGCGGGACGTTCTTCTTTTCCCTGCGGCGGGTCTTGGCGGCACCCTTCTTCGGGGCGGCGCCCTTCTTTGCTGGTGGCATCTACTTACCTGGCCTTCTTCTTGCCGGCGATGGTGCGCTTCGGACCCTTGCGGGTGCGCGCGTTGGTCTTTGTCCGCTGGCCGCGCACCGGCAGGCCACGGCGGTGCCGCAGGCCCTGGTAGCAGCCGATCTCGATCTTGCGGCGGATGTCGGCCTGCACCTCGCGGCGGAGATCGCCCTCCACCTTGAGGTTGCCTTCGATGTAGTCGCGCAGGTGGGTCACCTGATCGTCGGTCAGGTCCTTGGTGCGCAGGTTCCGGTCGATGCCGGTGGCTTCCAGGATCTCCTGGGAGCGGGTACGGCCGACGCCGTAGATGTAGGTCAGCGCGATCTCCATGCGCTTATCGCGCGGGAGGTCGACGCCCACTAGTCGGGCCATGGGTATGCCATTCCTTCTTTTGCGGAGGTCTGGTCCCAGTCCGTTCCCTCATCTGATGGGGTCCGGCCTCCGTGCCGGACGTGTTCGAGCGGCGGATCCGCTCAGTGGTACTGGGATTTCGTCATTAAGTTGTGGAGGCTGGCGGAAGCCCTGACCTAGCCTTGCCTCTGCTTGTGGCGGGGATCGGAGCAGATCACCATGACCCGCCCATGCCGACGGATCACCCTGCACTTATCGCAAATGGGCTTGACGCTCGGGTTCACCTTCACGGCTGTGTCGATCCTTCTGTCTCTGTCGTCTTACTTGTACCGATAAACAATGCGGCCCCGGGACAGGTCGTAGGGAGACAGCTCCACGACGACGCGGTCCTCGGGCAGGATGCGGATGTAGTGCTGCCGCATCTTGCCGCTGATGTGGGCAAGGACCTTGTGTCCGTTCTCCAGCTCAATGCGGAACATCGCATTGGGCAGGGGCTCGACAACGCGACCCTCGACCTCGATGGCACCGTCTTTCTTGGCCATTATTTCTCGGAGATCCTCCGTGTCCTCTGAATCGTTGGCGCCAGCCGCCGCGAGCGGCGGATACTTCTTCTGATTCTGACGCAGCATTCGCTCCGACTACAAAACGTGGGCCGGTAGCTAGAAATTCCACAACTGGGGCACGCAAGAGTCGGCGCGGAAACCGCACCGTTGGTCCATACTACCCGTTCGGCGGCTCGCCCCAAAATCGCCGAAGTGCCAGGCCAGCGCGTCCAACCTGGCCTGATATCCGCTGGACGACGGGAGCATACTTATAGCCGATGACTGGACCGGTCTCTGCTCCCCGAAAACCCGTAATACTGACCGTCGACGACGACCCCGCGGTGTCCCGCGCCGTCGCCCGCGACCTTCGCCGCCACTATGGCGAGCGATACCGAATCGTGCGGGCCGAATCAGGCCAGGACGCCCTGGAGACGCTCAACGAGCTCAAGCTGCGCGGTGACACCGTCGCGGTGTTCGTCGCCGACTACCGGATGCCGCAGATGAGCGGCATCGAGTTCCTCGAAGAGGCGATGGACATCTACCCCCTCGCCCGCCGCGTGCTGCTGACCGCATACGCCGACACGCATGCCGCGATCGACGCGATCAACGTCGTTGACCTGGACCATTACCTGCTCAAGCCGTGGGACCCGCCGGAGGAGAAGCTCTACCCGGTGATCGACGGGCTCCTCGAGGCATGGCACGCCACAGGTGACCGGGCCATTCCGCACACCAAGGTCATCGGCCACCGCTGGAACGAGCGGTCCTGGGAGGTGCGTCAGTTCCTGGCCCGCAACCAGCACTCCTTCCGCTCGTTCATGGCCGATGAGCCCAAGGGCAAGCAGCTGTTGGACGCGGCGGGTCTCGACGGCTTTCAGCTTCCGGTCGTCATCACCGAGCAGGGCGAGACGCTCGTCGAGCCGACCGACACCGAATTGGCCGCGATGCTGGGCTTGTCCACGAGCCCCTCGCTGGAGATGTACGAACTTGCCGTCATCGGCGGCGGACCCGCCGGCCTCGCGGCAGCGGTGTACGGCGCGTCCGAGGGCCTCAAGACCGTGCTGATCGAGGAGACCACGACAGGCGGGCAGGCGGGTCGGAGCTCTCGGATCGAGAACTACCTCGGCTTCCCCACCGGCGTTTCGGGCGCCGAGCTGACCACGTCGGCACGCCGCCAGGCCGAGCGCTTCGGCGCCGAGGTCATCACCACCCGCAAGGCGGTCGGCCTGCATGCCGGGGACAGCGGCACGGCGCGCACGATCGAATTCGAGGACGGCAGCAGCATCGGCGCCCAGGCGGTGATCCTCGCCACCGGCGTCGACTACCGCCAGCTGCAGGTGACCGGGTGCTGGGACGACCCGGACGATGCTGCCTGCAACTATGTCGGTCGCGGGGTGTTCTACGGCGCGTCGGTCTCCGATTCCTCGGAATGCGAGGGCGAGGACGTTTACATCGTGGGCGGTGCGAACTCGGCGGGACAGGCGGCCATGTTCATGTCCCGCTCGGCGAAATCAGTGACGCTGCTCGTGCGGGGGCCGTCACTCGAGGCCTCGATGTCCTACTACCTGATCCAGCAGATCGAGAAGAACGACAACATCTCCGTCCGCACCTGTACCGAAGTCGTCGACACGCTCGGCGAGGACGATCATCTCGTCGGCCTCGTGCTGTTCGACAAGCAGAGCGGCGAGAAGCAAACAGTGCAATGCGACCGGCTGTGCTGCTTCATCGGCGCCGAGCCACGCACCGATTGGCTCGACGTGGTCGCCAAGGACGACCACGGTTTCATCCTGTCCGGCCCAGACCTGAAGGATGTCAGCGGCTGGAATCTGGACCGTCCGCCGCACCATTTGGAAACAAGTGTGCCCGGTGTGTTTGTTGCAGGTGATGTGCGTGCCGAATCCGCCAAACGGGTGGCCGCAGCCGTCGGCGAAGGGTCGATGGCAGTGATGTTGGTACACCGCTATCTGGCGGAGGCGTAGAGAGAAGCTGCGATGGGTGAGAAATGTCTGCCTGACGAACTGCGGACGCTGTTCCTGTTCGAGGCGCTGAACGACGAGCAGCTGGCGATGCTTTGCGAGCACGGCCAGATCCAGTCGTTCGAGCCAGGGCCGATCCACGTCGAGGGCGATCCCGCGACATGCTTTTACGTGCTGCTCGACGGGGAACTTGTGATGTCCAAGCGCTCGGGCGGGGTGGACATCGAAACAAACCGCACCTCGCAGCGCGGTGTGTACTGCGGCGCCTGGTCGGCGTACATCCCCGGCGAGGAACAGGTCTATCAAGCGTCGGTGCGAGTGACCACGCCGGCACGGTTCTTCGTTCTCGACGCCGGGGCGTTCGCCACCTTCATGAAAACGCAGTTTCCGATGGCGGTCCATCTACTCGAGGGCCACATGGTCGGCGGCCGGCGGCAGAGTCAAATCATCGGTCAACGCGAGAAGCTGTTGGCGCTGGGAACGATAACGGCTGGCCTCACCCACCAGCTGAACAACCCGGCCGCGGCCACCGCCCGGGCGGTCGCAGATCTGCATGAGAACGGCGGCAAGATGCGCCACAAGCTGGCCATGCTCGCCGACGGGAAGTTCAGTCCCGAAGCGCTACGCGCACTGGTCACCATCCAGGACCAAGTCTCCGAACAAGTGGCAAAGTCCAAGAACCAGGAATTGACTGCGCTGGAGACCGCAGACCGGGAAGACGAGGTCGGCGAGTGGCTCGAAGACCACGGGATCACGAACGCCTGGGACTTTGCCTCGACGTTTGTCGAGGCCGGTCTGGACACCGACTGGCTGGAACGGATCTCGGCGACAGTCGACGACGTCGCCCGCTCGTCGAATCTGCTACAGAGTGCCATCGGCTGGATGAGGTACACCATCGACGCCGAGCTGATGATGAACCAGATCGGTGAGGCCAGCAAGCGCATCTCGGCATTGTTGGCCGGGGCCAAGCAGTACTCGCAAATGGACAGGGCGCCATACCAGTCCGCCGACGTCCACGAGTTGTTGAAGAGCACGCTGATGATGTTCGGCGACAAGATCGGTAAGGACGGCCCGATCAAGGTGGTGAAAGACCTCGACATGTCGCTGCCCGAATTGCTGTGCTACCCAGGCGATCTAAACCAGGTCTGGACCAACATCATCGATAACGCAATCCAGGCCATGGACGGCCACGGCACGCTGACGTTGCGCACGAAGCGCGAGAACGAAGACATGATTCGCGTCGAGATCGGCGACGACGGACCGGGCATCCCCGACGACATCGTCGGCAATATCTTCAACCCGTTCTTCACCACTAAACCGTTCGGCGAGGGCACTGGGCTGGGGCTGGATCTGGCCCGCCGAATCGTGGTCGAGAAGCACCACGGCGATCTGCGGGTGGTGTCCAAGCCCGGCAACACCCGGTTCATCGTCCTGCTGCCGCTGCAGGCGCCAGCCCCAGAGCTGTCCGCAGAACTGCCGACACCGACGGAGCTTCCGGCCGGACTGGAATAGGTGCAACCGCGGCCGAGGTTGACCGAACCATGACTGATGCGAAACCAGACCTCGGCCGATTCGGATCCTTCGGACGCGGGGTAACCCCGGAACAAGCGAAGGACATCGAGGCGCTGGGTTACGGCGCCGTGTGGGTAGGCGGTTCACCGCCTGCCGAGTTGGATTGGGTCGAACCGATTCTCGAGAAGACGACCACGCTTCAGGTCGCCACCGGCATCGTCAACATCTGGACCGCGGACGCCGGCCCTGTCTCCGAGTCCTTCCACCGCATCGACAAGGCCTACCCCGGTCGCTTCCTGCTCGGCATCGGCGTCGGCCACCCCGAGGCGGGGCACGAGTACCGCAAGCCCATCGACGCGCTCAACGAATACCTCGACAAGCTCGACGAGTACGGCGTCCCGAAGAACCGCCGCGTGGTCGCGGCGCTCGGCCCGCAGGTGCTCAAGCTGTCCGCCCGCCGCGCCGCGGGCCCGCATCCGTATCTGACGACGCCCGAGCACACGGCCCAGGCGCGGGAGCTCATCGGCCCGGACGCATTCATCGCACCCGAGCACAAGGTCGTGCTGACGACGGACGCGGAGAAGGCCCGGGCGGTCGGCCGCAAGGCGCTCGAGATTTACCTCAACCTGACGAATTATCTCAACAGCTGGAAGCGTCTCGGCTTCAGTGATGAGGAGATCGCAAAACCGGGTAGTGACCGTCTGGTGGACGCCGTCGTCGCCTACGGCACGGTGGACGCGATCGCGGCGCGACTGAAGGAGCACCTCGACGCGGGAGCCGATCACGTGCCGGTGCAGGTACTGACGTCGCCCGACAAGTTGGTGCCTGCTCTTGCCGAACTGGCCGGCCCGCTCGGCCTGCAGTGAACGTCTGACCGAAGGGGATTTATCAATGACTGAACTCAAGCCCGACCTTGGCCGCGTAGGTGTGTGGACCTTCGGATCGCCGGGGCCGGAGCAGGCCGCCGAAATCGAGAACCTCGGATACGGCTCGTTGTGGGTTGGCGGATCGCCTGCGGCGGATCTGTCGTTCGTCGAGCCGATCCTCGAACAGACGGATTCACTGCAGGTGGCCACCGGCATAGTCAACATCTGGTCGGCAGACGCGAACGAAGTCGCGGACTCATATCACCGCATCGAGAAGGCGTTTCCGGGCCGGTTCCTGCTCGGCGTCGGGGTCGGCCATCCCGAACACACGCAGGAGTACCGCAAGCCCTATGACGCGTTGGTCGAGTACCTCGATGTGCTTGATGAGAACAAGGTGCCGACCAGCCGCCGCGTCATAGCCGCGCTCGGCAAGAAGGTGCATGAGCTGGCGGCACAGCGCAGTGCTGGCTCGCATCCCTACCTCACGACCCCGGAGCACACCGCGCAGGCACGCGAATGGATCGGCCCGACGGTGTATTTGGCGCCCGAGCACAAGGTGGTGCTGACCACCGACAAGGAGGAAGCTCGCGCGATCGGTCGCAAGACCGTCGACTTTTACCTCAACCTGAGCAACTACCTGAACAACTGGAAGCGGCTCGGTTTCACTGACCAGGACATCGCAAAGCCCGGCAGCGACAAGCTCATTGACGCCGTCGTTGCGCACGGCAGCGCCGATGACATCGCCAGGCGGCTCAACGAGCATCTGGATGCGGGCGCCGACACGGTGTTGATCCAGGTGTTGGGCGGGCCGGACAAACTGCTGCCGACACTGACCGAATTGGCGGGACCGCTCGGACTCAAGGACTGATCGCCCGAACTTTCGCCCGACGGGGTAGCACGTCGTGGACTACAGCAGCTTGTCCAGCGTGATGGGCAGGTCGGTGACGCGCTTGCCGGTCGCGTTGAAGACCGCGTTGGCGATGGCCGGCGGCACGGCGACGATGACCAGTTCGCCGAGGCCTTTGACGCCGATGGGGTCGGCGACAGTGTCCTCGCCGGGCAGGAACATGGCGTCGAGCGCCGGTACATCAGCGTTGACCGGCACGAGGTAATCGGACATGTTGCCATTGACGACTCGGCCGTCGCGGTAGTCGAGCTGTGTCCCCTCCAGCAGTGCCATTCCGAGGCCCATCACCATTGCGCCGATCGCCTGGCTGTGCGCGAGGCGCGGGTTGATGATCCGCCCGGCGTCGTAGCATCCGAAGACCCGCCGGATCCGCACGCGCCCAAGCGATTCGTCGACACCGACCTCGGCGAAGACCGCACCGTAGGCGTACATCGAGAAGTGTTTGTCCGCATCGTCGGGTGTCCAGGTCTGCTGGGTGTCCAGGCTGGGCCAGCCCCGCCGGCGCAGCAGATCCTGATAGCCCTCGGCCCGTGTGGGGTCATCCGTCCGATACATGCGGCCGTCAGCCACCATGACGTTCTGCGGTGCCGCGCCGTGTACCGGCGACGCGGGGTCGACGACCGCGGTACGGATCAGCCTGTCCCGCAATGAGTTCGATGCGACGAAGACCGCCGAGCCGACGCTGGCCATCGTTCTCGAGCCGGAGTGCGACGGAGCCTTGGGAAAGGCGCTGTCACCCAAGGAGAACCGCACCCGCTGCAACGGCAGACCGAGCGCGTCGGCGGCCACCTGCGTCATCGACGTGTAGGTGCCTGGCCCCATGTCACACGTCGCACTGAACACGTCCGCGGTGCCATCGGCATTGATGCGCACCCGGGCGGCGGCCTCGCTGCGGTTGGTGTGGTAGCCCGCCGCCGCGACGCCGATGCCGATCAGCTCGTTTCCGTCACGCACAGAGCGCGGCGTCGGATTTCGCCGTGACCATCCAAATACGTTGGCGCCCTGAGTAAGGCAATCGGCAAGCCGCGGTGTGGAGAACGGCAGACCGTTGGTCTGATCGAGATTCGGCTGGTTGCGCAACCGGAAGTCGATCGGATCCAGACCGAGGCGGTGGGCCAGGTCGTCGATGCCGGATTCGAGCACGAAGGTGCCCGGCGTCGCTCCCGGGCCGCGCATCGGACAACCGACGTTGACGTCGAGCGGCACGACGCGGTAGGTCGAGCGCATATTCGGGCTGTTGTACAGAAACTTCGCCGGGCCGGTGATGCTGTCTTCGAACAACTGATAGCGCGCCGACTCCGTGTGGCCCTCGTGCACGATCGCCTTTATGGTGCCGGCCCGGTCCGCGCCGATGGCCAGCCGCTGCCTGCTGGTGGGCCGGTAGCCGATGCCGCTGTACATCTGTTTGCGGGTCAGAACGAGTTTGACGGGTCGGCGCACCTGTTTGGCGGCGAACGCGGCCATGATCTGGTGGGGCCAGGTGCCGCCGGCACTGCCGAACGCGCCACCGATGAACGGGCAGATGACCCGCACGTGATCAGGTGGGATGCCAAATGCATTGCCATAGGCTGCTTGTGCGGCGTTGATGCCCTGCGCCTTGTCCCACACGGTAAGCCGGTCGCCCTCCCAGCTGGCGATGGTTGACGGCAGCTCCATCGGATTGTGGTTGTAACGCACGATCGAGTATTGCCTGTCTGACACCACGTCGGCGCTGCGTAGGGCACCGTCGGGATCGCCTCGGGTGTAATCCTTTTGACGTTGTCCGGGTCGTGGCGTGGCCTGCGGTGAGTCGATATCACTGACTTGAGCGGAGGTGTTGTAGCGCACCTTCACCACCGAGGCGCCATGGGCTGCGGCCTCTAGTGTGTTGGCGACCACGACCGCGACGGGTTGACCGAAGAAGGCCACCTTGCCCGGGTCGAACGGAAGCGTGAGGCCGCCGAAGCCGTCGATCACCCGAACGACGTCGTGGTCCTTGACCGCGGCCGAGCTGTCAATGCTTTCGACGGTGCCGCGGGCGACGGCGCTGCAGACGAGGGCCGCATAAAGCACGTCGTGGACTGGATTGTCGGCCGCGTAACGGGCCGCCCCCGTTACCTTCTGCCTGCCGTCGACCCGCGCAATGGGTTGGCCGGTAACCGCCGCGGCCGCCTGAACCGGATGCGTCATGCCATAGCCACCGAACCGCAGATTCTCGCCGAGTAAACCGCCTGACTCCGACACAGTAACCGCCGTTTCTGGGGAGTCTCACAGCCAGCGCAAGCGCGAGGTGCTGTCGACCCTGTCGGCCTTACGCGGCGGAACCCGGTTAGCCTTCGGGGGTTCAAGCCATGTCGCCGCAACTTTGCCACTTAAGCCAGCGTCCACGACGTGACGTGGCCGCTCGCTGCACCTGGTTGCAGGCATTCCAGTTCGCCATGCGCCCGACGCTCATATCCTCGGCGGATGGACCGCGATCAAATTCACGCCGCTATCGCCCAGGAGCGTCGCAACATTGCGGATCTGATCGATAGTTTGGATGACTCGCAGCTAGCGACGGAAAGCTTGTGTACGGGTTGGGATGTGAAGACGGTGGGTTCACATCTGGTCAGCGGGCTGGCCGACGGCACCACCAGAGCCATACTGCTGAGCTGGCGACGCATGAATCAGGGCAAGGCAGTCGATGAGATGGCGCGCCGCCGCGTGCACTGGCCCGCTGCCAAGATCGCCGCAAGTCTTCGCGACCTCGCTGATCGCCAATACTGGAGACCTCCGCCGCAACCACCTGGCATGCTGGCCGAAATCTTGTGTCATAGCGGCGACATCAGAATTCCGCTTGGACTTCCCTTCGAACCCGATCCACAACTGACCGTGATCGCGCTCGACTTCTTGACTGGCCCGGTGCCAATCGGACTGGTGAAGATGGGACAAAACCGAGGGATTCGTTGGCACGCCACCGATGTCGACCGAACATGGGGTAAAGGACCGGAAATCCGTGGGCGGTCAGCCGATCTGCTGATGGCCGCAGTCGGACGCTCCGTCACGCTGGATGCGCTCGACGGGCCCGCATTGCCATTGTTGCGGCAGCGAATATCTGGCTAGTCAGGCACACCTTAAATCAGCCATATTGTTGCCCATGACGTCAACTGAACGCTCGCAGTACCTTCTTTTGAACGATTTCCTTCCGGTCCGTTGTTCGGTGGTCTTACCCTCGGCGGGTGAACCGGGATCAGATCTTCGCCGCTATGGCCGAGGAGCGGCGATGCATCGCGGATCTGATCGGTGATATTGATGAGGCGCAGTTAGCGACCGCGAGTTTGTGCACGGGTTGGGATGTAAAGACGGTGGGCGCTCATCTGGTCAGCCTGCTGGCCGGGGGCACTCGTACGGTGATGCGGCTCGGGCTGACCGGGAATTCAGCCCGGGCAATCGATCAGCTTGCGCGCCGCGGCGCTCAGCTGCCAGCTGCCGAAATCGCGGCAAGTCTGCGTCAGCTCGCCGATCACACGTACTGGCGTCCGCCGCCGCGAGCACCTGGTCTGCTAGCAGAAGTGTTGTGCCATAGCGGCGATATCAGAATCCCCCTTGGCCTTCCCTTCGAACCCGAACCTGAGTTGACTGCGATCGCACTGGACTTCTTGACCGGCCCGGTGCCGATCGGCTTGGTGCCATTGAGACGACTGCGAGGGATTCGTTGGCACGCCACCGATATGGACCGATCGTGGGGGGAAGGACCAGTCATCCTGGGGCGGGCAGCCGAGCTGATGATGGCTGCGGTCGGACGCACCCCCGTGCTGGATGCGCTCGACGGGCCCGGTTTGTCACTGTTGCGTCATCGAATGTCTGGCTAACCGCACTCTTAGTTCGGCCAATTTGTTGTCCACGCGGTCGCGTAGGCGCTCGCAGCCTTCGCCCCGCCGCGCCATGCTCGCCTCGCCTATAGCCCGGCGAAGCAGGGGTCCCGGTTGTCCTTGTTCCCTTGGTTGCCCTGGTTGCCCTCCCGGATCGAAGTATCTCGGGCCGAATAATGTGCTGTCACACCGTCATCGGTGATCTGCACGCTGTCGGCATGGATATCGAGCGGATAACCCTTGGTGAGATGGGTGGTGAACGCGTCTAGCGCCGACTGCACGATCTCGGTGGGCAGCAACAAACCCAGCCCGGTGACATCGACCACCTGCAGCGCCATTCGTCCGTCTGTAACCTGCGGCTTGGTGGTGACACTACCCAGGTTGCCCTGCAGCTTGATGGTGCCGTCGTCCGGGTTGGCCTGGACCCCGGTGACCAAACCACGCAACGGCGTGATCGCGTCCTGGATGCTCTGCTTCATGCCGTCGGCAGACCAGGTGATCATGGCGTCTAGGGCTCCCACGGTGCCCACGGCGTCGCCGTCCAGCCGGACATCGTCGATCCACACGTCGGCCTTCATGCCTCGGGCATTGCCGATCCGATTGCCGGCCGTGTGGATCGAGATGTTCCTGTAGTGGCCGGTCGCGAGCTGAAGCAGAAGCGGCGTCGCGCCGAACGAGACACTCGCCTTGTCGTGCACCACGCATTCGGTGGCGGCGGCCACCACGCTCTCGGCGCGGTGACGGACGTACAGCTCACTGGCGAGCAGGCCGGCGGCGACTAAGCCGATCACGATCACCGCGATCAGCACTATCGATTGCGGATTGCGCAGGCGGACGCGGCTCAGTCCGGAACCCTCCGACGTCGGGGTGCCCGGCGGTGGGCCGTAACCAGGCTGGCCTGCTGGCGGCGGGCGATGCTCTGCCACACCTTTATCGTGGACCCACCCAGTCGACAGCCTCGTGTGTGGCTCGCCAAGTCTGCTAAATCGTCGTCCTTGTAGTCACATGGAAGATCGCGATTACTCTCGCACCTGGCGAGTGACGAGGCCCTTAGTGAACCGGGAATCGATAATGCACCGGGAATCGACCTGCTCGCCTTGTCGTTCGTCGCCGTAGTAGACGCGGTACCCCTCGATGACCGTCCTGTCGCCATCTGAGTGTTTGTGAGTGACACTCGATGTGTCGTCCGCTGTTCGGGTGACGGTGAACCACTGACCCGACTCGGGATCCTGGATCGTGTCACCCTCCTGGATCTCGGCCAGCGGCACCTGCTCTGTTACATGTTCCGAACTCATTACCGTCCTCCCGGATCGTCGCGGAGGTCGGCGATCACCTTGAGGATTCTCCCGCCGACGGCACCGGTCAATCACAGATTTCCCGCCGCTTCGCGCAGTCCCTACTTCTGCGAGTTTGTGGCCCTTTGCAGTGGCATGGGCCTTGGTCGACCGGGTGTTGCATATTCGTCGGCCACCAGGCCTTGACTGTGTTGGTGGGTGGACCAACTAGACGTGCCCAGGGCGCGGTGGTGTAGGCGCCGCCGATCACGGCTGCCCGCCGCATCCTCGCCGGTGCCGCGCGGTTGCGAAGACTCCAGGATTGGCAAGCACTCCAGCAAAGTCATGGCTCGGCTAACCGCGCGAGGTTGCGCGGGCAAAGACGACGCGGCGCGACCTGAGGAGCCCGCCGAGCATAAGCGCGCAGTAACTGTAGGGCAACACCATGAATGGCTGGCCTGTTGCCGGGAAGAACCGCGTTGTCATGATGGCGTCATGAACACCGATCCACAGGAAGCAGAAGCAGAGGAACCACCACGCCCAGCGCCGCCCGGCGCGTCGTCCGAAGCGTGCGACCACACTGACGGCAATCCCTGCAGCAAGGATGTTTAACCCTCCGACCGAGCCAATAAGTTCCGCCCAGAGCGCCGCGCCGGACCCCGCCGCGTCGAGACTCGAATACGAAAACCCAAGTTTCCGAGCCCGGTCCAAAAGGGAGAATCGGCGCGCAGGACGCCGAGCCAATCGACTGCAAGAACGACAAGACCCGCTACGACGGGAACGAAGCCGGCCACGAAGTTCAGCCACCAGCCCGCGACAGGTGCGGCGGAAGCGCAATCGCCCAGTTCGACACGGCGATCGGCCGAGACTGCGACACGGTTCGGTTGAGGCGACATTGCATCCATCCTTCGGGAGTCAAGCGGGTGTTCGTCCGGGCCAGATCCCGCTCGACCCGTTCGCCGGGATTGGTGTCGTGGCGATTGTCAAGCGTTACGTCAGGTGGCTTGGCACCCAGCCGATCGCTTGCTGCTCGAGCCGGCGGCTAATGAGGAGTTTCGGTCGCGGTTCGCGCAGCGGATCGGGACGGCAGGCGTCGATGCCCATAACGACGCCCTGGCGATCGTCTGCACACCAAGCCGCTAGGGTTTGAGCATGCGGTTGCTGGTGACCGGTGGCGCGGGGTTTATCGGCGCGAATTTCGTGCATGAGTGTGTGCGCGAGCACCCCGAAGATTCGGTGACAGTGCTCGATGCGTTGACATATGCCGGCAGCCGGGAGTCGCTGGCCCCGGTCGAGAGCGATATCCGGCTGGTGCAGGGCGACATCACCGACGGCGGACTAGTGGACAAGTTGGTCGGCGAGGCCGACGCGGTGGTGCATTTCGCCGCCGAAACCCACGTCGACAACGCGCTGGCCCACCCCGAACCGTTCGTGCACAGCAACGTGGTGGGCACCTTCACCATTTTGGAGGCCGTGCGCGTTCACGGGGTGCGGCTGCATCACGTGTCCACCGACGAGGTCTATGGCGATCTGGACCTGCACTGCGCGCAGCGGTTCACCGAGACCACCCCCTACAACCCGTCGAGCCCGTACTCGTCGACCAAAGCCGCCGCCGACCTGCTGGTGCGCGCCTGGGTGCGCTCCTATGGGGTGGCGGCCACCATCTCGAACTGCTCCAACAACTACGGGCCCTATCAACATGTGGAGAAGTTCATTCCGCGTCAGATCACCAACGTGTTGACCGGGCGCCGACCCAAGCTCTACGGCGCCGGCGCCAATGTGCGCGACTGGATCCACGTCGAGGACCACAACAGCGCGGTGTTCGCCATCCTGGCCGACGGACAGATCGGGCGCACCTACCTCATCGGTGCCGAGGGCGAACGCGACAACCTGACCGTGCTGCGCACCATCCTGGCCCTCATGGGCCACGACCCCGACGACTTCGACCACGTCACCGACCGCGCAGGCCACGACCTCCGCTACGCCATCGACCCGTCACCGCTCTACCACGAACTCGGCTGGCGCCCGAAGCACACCGACTTCGAAGAGGGCCTGCGCGCGACGATCGACTGGTATCGCGCCAACGAATCATGGTGGGCCCCATTGAAAGACAGAGTGGAAAACACCTACGAGGCGCGTGGCCAGTGACGGCCCGCGAGCGCCGGCGTTGAAACAGATGCAAGCGGCTCGCGTGTGACGAATTCGCGATCTCCCCGCAGTCTCGCGGGGGGTGCCTTGCGCACACCGCAGGAATAATACTAGGATATCCTAGTATTAATATTCGGGCGAGGGGCAGGGCTCATGACCACACAGATTTCGCATTTCATCAACGGCCAGCGCACGGCGGGACAGTCCAAGCGCACCGCTGACGTGATGAACCCCAACACTGGCGAGGTCCAGGCGACGCTGCCGATGGCGTCGGCAGCCGACGTCGACGCCGCGGTGGCGGGCGCCGCCGAGGCCCAGAAGGAGTGGGCGGCGTGGAACCCGCAGCGCCGGGCCCGCGTGCTGATGCGCTTCATCGACCTGGTCAACCAGAACGTCGAGGAGCTGGCCGAAACGCTGTCGCTCGAGCACGGCAAGACCCTCGCCGACTCCAAGGGCGACATCCAGCGCGGCATCGAGGTCATCGAGTTCGCCGTCGGCATACCGCATTTGATGAAGGGCGAGTACACCGAGGGCGCCGGCTCCGGCATCGACGTGTATTCGATGCGCCAGCCGCTGGGCGTGGTCGCCGGTATCACCCCATTCAACTTCCCGGCCATGATCCCGTTGTGGAAGGCCGGCCCGGCCATCGCATGCGGCAACGCGTTCATCCTCAAGCCCAGCGAGCGTGATCCCTCGGTGCCGGTCCGGCTTGCCGAGCTGTTCCTCGAAGCCGGCCTGCCGCCCGGCGTGTTCCAGGTGGTGCAGGGCGACAAGGAAGCCGTCGACGCCATCCTCGAGCATCCGGAGATCAAGGCGGTGGGCTTCGTCGGCAGCTCCGACATCGCGCAGTACATCTACTCGGGCGCGGCCGCGCACGGTAAGCGCGCCCAGTGCTTCGGCGGCGCGAAGAACCACATGATCGTGCTGCCCGACGCCGACCTCGACCAGGCCGTCGACGCGCTGATCGGCGCGGGCTACGGCAGCGCAGGCGAACGTTGCATGGCGATCAGTGTCGCGGTGCCGGTCGGCGAACAGACGGCGGATCGCCTGCGCGCCAGGCTGATTGAACGGGTCAACAACCTCCGTGTGGGCCACAGCCTCGACCCGAAGGCCGACTACGGTCCGCTGGTCACTGAGGCGGCGCTGGTCAGGGTCAAGGACTACATCGACCAGGGCGTTGCGGCGGGCGCCGAGGCGGTCGTCGACGGCCGCGAGCGCAGCAGCGACGACCTTCAGTTCGGGGATGCCAACCTCGAGGGCGGCTACTTCATCGGTCCGACACTGTTCGACCACGTCACTCCCGACATGTCGATCTACACGGACGAGATCTTCGGCCCGGTGCTGTGCATGGTCCGCGCGAAGGACTACGAGGAAGCGCTCCGGCTGCCGTCGGAGCACGAATACGGCAACGGCGTCGCGGTTTTCACCCGCGATGGCGACACCGCACGCGACTTCGTGTCCCGAGTCCAGGTCGGCATGGTCGGCGTGAATGTGCCGATCCCGGTGCCGGTGGCCTACCACACCTTCGGCGGCTGGAAGCGGTCCGGCTTCGGCGACCTCAACCAGCACGGCCCGGCGTCGATCATCTTCTACACCAAGGTCAAGACAGTCACGCAGCGTTGGCCCGCGGGTAGCCACGGCGCCGAGTTCGTCATCCCAACAATGAAATAGAGCTGAAGTTTCCTTATGGATCTATTCGGCCTTGACGACGACGAACGCGTGATCGCCCAGACGGCTGCCGCGTTCGCCGAAAAGCGCGTCGCACCATACGCATTGGAATGGGACGAGAACCACCACTTCCCCACCGACGTATTGCGCGAGGCGGCCGAGCTGGGCATGGCGGCCATCTACTGCCGTGACGATGTCGGAGGCAGCGAACTGCGTCGACTCGACGCCGTGCGCATCTTCGAAGAACTCGCGAAGGCCGATCCGACCATCGCGGCCTTCCTGTCGATCCACAATATGTGCGCCTGGATGGTCGACACCTTCGGTACCCATGAACAACGCAAGTCCTGGGTGCCGCGGCTGGCGTCGATGGAGTCGTTCGCCAGTTATTGCTTGACCGAGCCCGGCGCGGGATCCGATGCGAGTGCGTTGCGCACCAAGGCCGTTCGCGAAGGCGGCGACTACGTCATCGACGGTGTCAAGCAATTCATCTCCGGTGCGGGAACATCTGACGTCTATGTCGTGATGGCCCGCACCGGCAGCGACGGACCCCGCGGCATCTCGGCGTTCGTCGTCGAAAAGGGCACCCCCGGGCTGAGTTTCGGCGCCGACGAGCGAAAGATGGGCTGGAACGCGCAGCCGACCGCACAGGTCATCTTCGAAGGCGTTCGGGTGCCCGCCGACGCGATGCTTGGCGGTGCGGACGGCGAAGGCACGGGGTTCGGCGTCGCGATGAACGGCCTCAACGGCGGCCGGCTCAACATCGCCGCGTGCTCGCTGGGCGGTGCGCAGGCCGCGTTCGACAAGGCGTCGGCTTATCTGGCCGACCGGCAGGCGTTCGGCGGCTCGTTGCTCGACGAACCCACCGTGCGGTTCACGCTCGCCGACATGGCCACCGCGTTGCAGACGTCGCGAACCCTGTTGTGGCGCGCCGCAACCGCGCTCGACGACAACCACCCCGAGAGGGTGGAGTTGTGCGCGATGGCCAAGCGCTACGTCACCGACGCGTGCTTCGACGTGGCCGATCAAGCACTGCAGTTGCACGGCGGCTACGGCTACCTTCGCGAGTACGGGCTAGAGAAGATCGTTCGCGACCTGCGGGTGCACCGAATCCTCGAGGGAACCAACGAAATCATGCGGGTGGTGATCGGCCGGGCTGTGGCGGGCCGAGCCCGCGCATCGGCATAGGAGACCAGATGACGACCATTGCGTTCTTGGGGTTGGGCCACATGGGCGGCCCGATGGCGGCGAACCTCGTCGCGGCCGGGTACACCGTGCGTGCCTTCGACCCCGTCGCCGCGCTGAAGGAAGCCGCGGCCGACAAGGGCGCGCAGGTCTTCGACAGCGGCGCCGAGGCCGTGGCCGAGGCCGACGTGGTGATCACGTCGCTTCCCAACGGCGACACCGTCAAGGCGGTGTACGCCGAGGCGCTGCCCGCTGCGCGCAAGGGCGCGCTGTTCATCGACACCTCCACGATCTCGGTCGACGACGCGCGCGAGATCCACGCGCAGGCGACGGAGCGCGGCCTCGCCCAACTCGACGCACCGGTCTCCGGGGGGGTGAAGGGAGCGACCGCGGGCACCCTGGCGTTCATGGTCGGCGGTGAGGACGATTCGGTGGAACGAGCGCGGCCGGTACTCGAACCGTTGGCAGGCAAGATCATTCATTGCGGCGCTTCCGGCACAGGCCAGGCCGCCAAGCTCTGCAACAACATGGTGTTGGCGGTCCAGCAGATCGCGGCGGGGGAAGCCTTCGTGCTGGCCGAGAAGCTGGGCCTGTCCGCGCAGTCGCTGTTCGACGTGATCACCGGCGCGACAGGCAACTGCTGGGCCATACACACGAATTGCCCTGTGCCAGGACCGGTCCCGACGTCACCGGCCAACCACGACTTCAAGCCTGGCTTCGCGACCGCGCTGATGAACAAGGACATCGGCCTGGCGATGGACGCGGTCAAGTCGACCGGGTCGACCGCGCCACTTGGCAGCCACGCCGCTGAGATCTACGCGAAGTTCGCCGCCGACCACGCCGACAAGGACTTCAGCGCGGTCATCGAGTTGATGCGCCAGTGACCTGAGCACGTCCTAAGCCTGGACGCGGGTCCTAAGGACATCCCGGAACAGAGCTTGTCGCAGCCCGAGGTGTCGCGGGTCGTCCAACATGTGAAAGCGCATCCTGTTCATCACATATCCGAATCCGACACCGGTCTCCGGATCGGCGAATCCGAACGAACCACCCGCTCCTGGCCATCCGTAAGCCCGGTCCGACGAGCCGAACACAAATGTGGACGTAGGCTTGCCGAGCCCGAGCGAGTACGACGTGTCGAAGTGCATCACCTTGTCGCGCACTCCCATCGTCGGTGGCACCGCGGGGCCTTCCAGTGCCTCGCGGACGGTGCGGCTCAAGCCGAGTTCGGATCCACCGGTTGCGGCGCTGCCATAGAGCTTGGCGACCGATCGCGCGGTACCCGTGCCGTTGCCCGCGGGTATCTCGAGCACTCGCAACTCGTCGCGGTTGAACGCGTCAGCTTCCTTGACGCCTGCAGCGAGGGTCGCGGCACGCCCGACCAGGCTGAATGGACTGACGAACGCCGCCGCGAGTCGGGGCGGCACCGAGTTGAGATGCAGCAACGCATCACGCTTGGCGAACGGATGCAACAGCGCCACCCGGTTGCGATCCACAGAGGCCGGCAGCCCGATATGGAAGTCCAAGTCCAGTGGCACTGCGATCTCCTCGGCGAAGTATCGGCCGAGTGTGCGTCGCTGCGGGTCCGCGTGACGGATGAGTTCGGACTCATACCAGCCCAGCGTGATGGCGTGGTAACCATGCCTGGTGCCGGGCGGCCACAAAGGAGCTTGAGCCGCAATCCTTTTCGACAGCTTCTCCGGGTCGGCGATGTCGGCGAGGGTGAGCGGCGGTGTGATGATGGGCAGCCCGGCCTGGTGGCCAAGTAGCTGCCGTACCGTGACGGCACCCTTTTCCGCCTGTGCGAACTCAGGCCAGTAGTCAGCCACCTTCGCGTCGTAGTCGATCAGCCCCCGCGACGCGGCCACCGCCACTGTAAGCGCGGCAACACCTTTCGTGGTCGAAAACACGTTGACGATCGTGTCCTTTTCCCACGGCGCTCGAGTGGTGCCATTGCGGTAACCACCCCATAGGTCCACGACCTTGCGGCCATCGCGGTATACCGCGACGGCGGCTCCGACTTCATGACCACTGCTCAGATTGCGCCGAAAGGCGTCGGCGACCGCGCCGTAGCCCTCGTCAACATCACCGGCCATCAGATCGGGCGGGATCTTGATCCGTTGCGCCATGTTCGGCGATGTTAGCTACACCGCCATCAATATGGATCCGAATGAACGGCTCAGCGTTAAGCTCGAACCCCGAGCACATCGCGGAACAGCGCCTGGCGCAGGTCGAGCTCCCTCGGATCGCTGAACGGATACATCCCCATCCCGGTTCATCACGTATGCGAACCCGATTCCGGTGTCGGGGTCGGCGAATGCGAAAGACCCTCCGGCGCCAGGTGTTCCGAAGGCGGTGCTTGACGCCCCGAACACCCACTTGGACCTCGGTTTGTTGAAGCCGAGCGAGTACGACGTGTCGGCCTTGCCGAGGAAGTCGCGCGCTCCCTTGGTGGGTATCACGGCAGGCGCCTTCAACGCCTCGAACCCGTCGGCAGATGAGCGTGTCGCGCTCCCACGGTTCTCCAGTGGCCCCGTCGCGATAGACCGCTACCGCGGCACCTACCTCGCGACCGCTGGTCAAATCGCGGCGAAACGCGTCGGCGACCTTTCCCTAGCCCTCGTCGACGTCGCCGCCGATGAGTTCGGGAGAGAACTTGAATTTCTCAGGCATGTCAGCGCGATGGTAATCGCGCTGACTGGGAGGGCGCTTGCCGGAAGCTACGCAGCCGACCTCTTGTGCGCGGCCCACCAGGAGCCGTGCAGGCGTTGGCAATTCGCGATGCGCAGCGGTCCATCGATGCTGTAGTCCCTGCGAACCGCCACTGCGGCGGGGAAATCCGGGGTGCCGTCGCCGGTGACGACCACCGTGGCCAGACCTGCCGAGGTCGCCGAGCGCAGCCCCGACGCGGAACCGGTGATCGCGAGCGCGTTCTCGGCGGGTATCCCGAGTTCCCACAGCGCATTCTGGTGGGCCTCGCGATCCGGCATCGGCTTCTTCACGTCGTCGGCGGTCACGACCGTCTCGACCAGGCCATCACCGACGAGTTGGCGGATCAGCGGCTCGGCCCAGCTGCGGGGACCGTTCGCGACCACGCCCACCCAGACGCCTGCGGCGAACGCATCCATCACGAGATCGACGAGGCCGGGTCGAGGCGTCAGGTCGGCGTCGCGGACCAGCTCCTCGAACATCATGGCCTTGGTCGCGTAGATCTCGTCGGCAAGCAACTCGGTGAGCACGTCGCACTCCGTGGCGATGCCGCGCTTGCGTAGCTCTGCAGAGACGCGCTGCCGCTCGTCAGTGAGGGCCAGCAGCTGCCGATAGCGGCCGACGGACCACTGGAAGTCCAGGCCGTGCGTCGCGAAGGCGGCATTGAACGCCACGCGGTGACCGTCGCATTCGATGTCGGTCAGGGCGTCGAGGTCGAAGATCACGGCTCGCAGCGGATACACAACGCTTTGAGTCGGCGCGGTGGCATCCCACCAGAAGCGACCTGCCCGCCACGATTTCTCCTGCGTTGTAGGCATGCGGATAAGGGTGGCCCACCTCACAGCCATCGGTCCTCCCCCAATTGGGGGATCGGGCAGGCCAAGTTCTTCGACCCGGCGAAATCCCAGCTCTAAGGTGGTGCCATGACGCCCAATGGCCATCCGGTGCGGCTTGTGCTGGTCGATGACCACGAGATGGTCATCGAGGGCCTCAAGGCGATGCTTGCGGCGTTCGAGGACCGCGTACAGGTGGTCGGACAGGCCGTTGGCGCTGAGCGGGCGCTCAGCGTGATCGCCGAGCTCGACCCCGACATCGTGCTGTGCGACGTCCGCATGCAGGGGTCCAGCGGGCTGGACCTGTGCCTGCAGCTGCGCGAGCGGGACCCGAAGCGCAAGGTCGTGATGCTGTCGGTCTACGACGACGAGCAGTACCTCTTCCAGGCCCTGCGCGTCGGAGCGTCGGGCTATCTGCTGAAGAGCATCAGCAGCGACGAGCTGGTCCGTCAGCTCGAGTTCGTGCAGGGCGGCGAGACCGCGATCGACCCGGGCATGGCCGCGAGGGCGGTTGACACGGCGGCGCGGTTGCAGCGCCACGAATTCTGGCCGGGGGCCCGGCAGGGGCTGACACAGCGCGAAAGCGAGATCCTGTCGTTCGTCGTCAACGGGCTTTCCAACCGTGCCATCGCCACCAAATTGGTCATCGGCGACGAGACCGTCAAGTCCCATCTGCGGTCCATCTACCGCAAGCTCGGCGTCAGCGACCGAACCGGCGCCGTGGCGACCGCGCTACGGGAGGGCATTTATCAATGAAGCCACGCCCACCGAATGCCGTTCGAGACCTCGTCGACGCCGACCGCGAGCTCGCGCTCCTGCGCGAGCTGATCCAGGCCGCCTCGAAGGGCCCCGGCGTCGAACCGCTCGCCGCTGCGGCGGCGCGGATGATCACCGCCGCCACCGCCAGCGATGTGTGCTTCGTGCACGTGCTCGACGACACCGACCGGTCGCTGACGCTCGCCGGGGCGACACCCCCGTTCGATGCCGAGGTCGGCAAGATCCGGCTGCCGCTCGGGCAGGGTATCTCGGGCTGGGTGGCCAGCCACCGCGAGCCCGTGGTCATCAGTCACGACAAGGAAGCCGACCCGCGGTACATGCCCTTTGAGTCGTTGCGCGGCAAGGACTTCACCTCTATGGTGTCGGTGCCGATGGAGACCGATCCCGGCGGCCTGGTCGGTGTTCTCAACGTGCATACCGTCGAGCGCCGCGAATTCATGGAACGTGACGTCGAACTGCTGCTCGTCATCGGTCGGTTGATCGCCGGGGCGTTGCATCAGGCCCGGCTGCACCGTCAGTTGGTGGCCCGCGAGCGCGCGCACGAGAACTTCGTCGAGCAGGTCATCGAGGCGCAGGAGATCGAGCGGCGCAGGCTGGCAGGCGACATCCACGACGGCATCTCACAGCGGCTGGTCACGCTGTCGTACCGGCTGGACGCGGCGACGCGCGCCGTCGGTGATCCGGTGATGATGTCCGAGCAACTGAGCAAGGCTCGCGAGCTGGTCGATCTGACGCTACAAGAGGCCCGCGCGGCGATCAGTGGGCTGCGGCCGCCGGTGCTCGACGACCTCGGACTGTCCGGCGGGCTGGCCAGCCTGGTCCGTTCGATCCCGCAGATCACGATGGAGATCGACCTCGACGACACCCGGCTGCCCGATCACATCGAGCTGGCGCTGTACCGCATCGCCCAGGAATGCCTACAGAACGTCGTCAAACACGCCAAGGCCAAGAGGGCACGCCTGACGTTCTTCGTCGACAGCGACACCGCCCGCCTCGAAATCGCCGATGACGGTGTGGGTTTCGACACCTTCGAACATCCGTTGGGAGGCGATGACATGGGCGGCTACGGTCTGCTGTCAATGGCCGAACGCGCCGAGATCGTCGGTGGCCGGCTGAACATCCGGTCGCGCCCGGGTGCGGGAACGGCGGTGACAGCGACGATCCCGCTGCCGTCGGCGACGAACTAGACCGGGCCTCGATCAATGAAAGTCGTTACGGCACACCCGATTATCGACGGCGTCCTGGATCAGCATCTCGCGGCGATCGGCGATGATCTGGGCGCCTACCGCAACCACGTGTACCGCTGCCTGAACTACCACCAGCTGCTGCTCGGGGTTCCGCCCCCGGACACCGCAGCGCTCGCGTGGGCGGTGCACGACCTCGGCATCTGGACGGCCGACACGTTCGACTACCTGTCGCCGTCCGCCGAGCTCGTAGCAACGCACGCAACGGAATTCGGGATCACTGACGTCGACGAGGTGCGGTTGATGGTCACCCAGCACCACAAGTTGCGGCGAACCGGCAACCGCATGAACGATGCATTCCGGACGGCGGACCTCGTCGACGTGAGCCGCGGGCTGCTAGCGGGCGGGATCGGGCGTGCCAGCGTCAACGCCATCGTCGACGAGCTTCCCTACCTGGGCTTCCACGCGTTTCTCGCACGTGGCCTGACCCGACACGCCGTCCGTCATCCCACCCGGCCGCTGCCGATGCTGCGGTGGTAATGGCGAGGCGATCGCGGCGTCAAACGAGACCGACCCAGTGGAAGTCGTGCAGCTAGTTGCGCTGGCCATCGAGGTGACAGTCGATCTTCTGGTGTTCCTCGATGGCCGCGATGACGTCGTCGGATGCCGTGCGTAGCGATTCGAGGCGATCGGGGCCGAGGACGTCGACGAAGAACTTGCGAACTCGGGCGGCATTTGCGGGTGCGGCCGCCTTGATCGCGTCCCGACCGGCGTCTGTCAAGACGATGTCCGGATAGCGAGCGCCCGACTCCTCCCTGCGGATCAGACCGCGCTTCTCCATCCGCCCAAGGTGGTGCGACATCCGGCTCTTCTCCCACTGGGTTGCCTCGCCGAGTTCGTATGCCCGCATCCGCCCTGTCGGCGACTCCGACAGGTTGACGAGAATCTCGAAATCAGAGTCCGAGAGCCCGAACTCACGCTGTAGATGCAGCACCAGGTGCCGCTCCAGCGAGTGGCGCATCGTCACATAGCTCCGCCATGCCTTCTGTTCGTCGTCACTGAGCGCCCACTTTTTCGCCACCATGTGATCGTACCCATCCAGGTTGACATATCAACTCGTGGGACTAACATTGCCACTAGGTTGACACATCAACCCAAATCGAAAGGAGAGGGCAATGTCCGACAAGAAGGTGATCGCCGTGGTCGGCGCAACAGGCTCACAGGGCGGCGGTCTCGTCAGGGCGATTCTCGACGACCCCGATCACGAGTTCGCCGTGCGTGCGTTGGCGCGCGATGCGCGCTCAGCCAAGGCGCAGGAACTCGCCGCGGCCGGTGCGGAGGTTGTCGAGGCGGACCTCAACGACCAGGACAGCATGGTGCGCGCATTCAGGGGCGCCTATGGCGCATACATCGTGACGAACTACTGGGTGGCGCGGACACCGGAGGAAGAGGCAGCGCAGACCCGCGCCGAAATGGAACTGCAGCAGGCCGAGATCGCGGCGTGGGCGGCCAAGGCAGCCGGCGTCTCGCACGTGATCTGGTCTACGCTGGAAGACACCAGACAGCATTTCGGCGACGACGACCGTGTGCCGAATATCGATGGGCCGTACAAGGTTCCGCACTTCGATGCCAAGGGTGAGGCCGACGAACTGTTCGTCAAGTACGGCATACCGACGACGTTCCTGCGCACCACCCTCTACTTCGAGGGCATGACGGGTGGACTGGGTCCGGTGCGGGATTCGACCGGCGAGCCCGTTTTGACGCTGCCTATGGCCGACCAACCCCTGTCGGGCATCGCGGTTGAGGACATCGGCAAGACCGCGCTGGGGATTTTCAAGCGGGGCACGGAATTCATCGGCAAGACGATCAGCATCGCGGGCGACCATCTGACCGGTGACGAGTTCGCCGCTGCGCTGTCCGACGCTGTCGGCGAGACCGTGGTCTACCGGCCGCTCAACTGGGACGATTACCGCGCGTTGGGGTTTCCGGGTGCAGTCGAGATGGGCAACATGTTCCAGTACTACGCCGAGGATTCGGCCCGGTTCACGGCGGCGCGGGACCTGAGGTTTGTGCGGCAGCTGAACCCAGAACTGCAGTCGTTCGGTGACTGGTTGGCGGTGCACAAGAGCGAGATCACCCTCGGGTGATCTCCCCTGCCCACGCTCAGAAGTCGCCCGAGTTGCGACGCAGCGTCTCGATGGAGTCCGCCAGCGCTCGCGACTCGTCGTCGGACATCCCGATGTCGGCGAAGACCTCGTTGTTCAGCGTGACGGTCGCGTCCTCGACGGTCGAGCGGCCGAGGTCGGTGATCTGCACCAGCGTGGTGCGGCCGTCGGTCGGATGTGGGATGCGTTCCACCAGGCCGTCGGCCTCGAGGCGGCGGATCGCGTGCGTGACGCTGGTGACGTGCACCTGCAGCCGGTCGGACGCCTTTGTGATCGGCAACGCGCCGGTACGGCTGAACGCCAACAGCCGCAGCAACTCGTAGCGCGAAAAGCTGAGGTCGTAGGGCCGCAGCGCGGTTTCTACGCGGGCCAGCAGGATCTGGTGGGCCCGCATCACCGACGTCACTGCGACCATGCCGTCCGCGACGTCACCCCAGCCGGATCGCTGCCAATTGGCGCGCGCCAGCGCGATCGGATCGCCATCGTCCCGTTGCGAGGCCACGCCTCTTCATACCGCATGGAGCGGCCGACACCGGGCAGATTCTCAACGCATCGCGACCGGCGCCACCGCAGCGAGCACCGCGCGGGTGGACTGCCGGTTGCCGACAGTGATGCGCACACTGCCGTTGGCGTAGTTGCGAACCTGCAATCCCGTACCGTCGAACACCTCCCGCCACGGCTGGCCCACCGGCGGTAAATAGACGAAGTTGGCATGGGCGTCGGTGCTGTAGACACCCATCGAGCGCAGCCGCATCCGCAGATAGCGCCGCTCGGAAGCGATCATCCGAATGCGTTGCCGCAGCTGGCTTTCCGCGTCGTAGGAGGCCGCAACCGCTACCATGCTGGTGAGGCCGACTCCGAACGGCGGCTGCATGCTCCACAGCTGGCGGGCCAGGCCCGGTGCGCAGAAGCCGTAGCCGATCCGCAGGCCTGCCAGCCCGTATGCCTTCGAGAAGGTGCGCAGCACCACGACATTCGGGTACCGCTCGACGAGCGCGGGCGCGTCGATCCGGTACTCGGGCGACAGGAATTCCACATAGGCCTCGTCAAGCAGCACCACTGTGTCCGACGGGACCCGCCGCAGGAAGCGCTCTATGTCGGCGGCCGGCTCGAAGGTTCCTGTCGGGTTGTGCGGCCTGCACACCACGACCACCCTGGCGTCCGCCGCCGCGTCTGCCATGGCGTCGAGGTCATGGTGGCCGTGCGCATCCAGCGCCACCGTGACCAACTCGAGTCGCGCCATCTGCGCGAAGATCGGGTAGCCGTCAAACGTCGGCGACGACATCACGATCTTCTCGCCCGGGTCCGTGACGGCAAACAGCACCTGCAGGATCACACCCGTCGCCCCGGCGCCGATCACCACCTGCTCGTCGCGCACCCCGACGCGCCCAGCGATCAACGAGCGCAACCGCTCCGGGAGGTACTCCGGATACCGGTTGGCCGCGTCGATGGACTCGATCAGCGCGGATCGCACCGCGGGTAACGGCGGGAACGGATTCTCGTTGAGCGACAACGCCAATGGGTTGACCGCGCTGGGTAGTGCGGCGATGGCATCGGTCACCTCGCGCTTGAGCATGGCCATCAGTTGCCCTGCCCGATGTCGCCGCCGTTGCGGCTCCGACCGCCCCACCTGATCGCGGCAGCCCCCGCGAAGTCACCGGCGTGCGCGAAGGCGGCCATCATCAGCACGTCACCCGTCTCGAGCGTGCCGTCGGAGATGGCACGGTCGAGGTTTATCGGGATACCTGCGGCGAACAGGTTGCCGCACTCGTCGAACGTGTCGACGTGGCGTTCCTTCGGCAGTTCCAGCGCCTCGCGCCAGTTCCTCAAGAACACCCGGTTCGGCTGGTTCGTGACGAGCAGGTCAAGATCCTTGGGCTGCACACCTATTCGATCGCAGACCGCGTACGTGACCTCAGGCACCTGACGGTTGCCCCGCGCCAGCACTTTGGTGATCTTGCTTTCGGTGAATCCGATGCAGAGTTCGCCGGTCCCGGGCTGCCACCACTTCCGGGGCGGGTCCGGAGCGAGCGTCATTTCACCGGCGTATTCACCATAGGTGCGGCACTCGATATCGAGAATGGGCGACTGGTCGGACAAGGTGACCAGGCCCACCGCGGCGCCATCGCCGGGGACCGCCGCCTGCGCCTTGCGCCGAACTCCCGGCTGATCGAACACTTGGCCTGCGCAATTTTGCGCGATGGCGATCAACGCGGTGTGCCCTGAACCGGAGGCCAACAGCTGACGAGCAACGTTGAGCGCCAACACGAAAGCGGCGCACCCACCGTTGTGCAGGTCGAGCACCCAGGACGGCCGCATGCCCAGCCGGTGAGCGATGCCCCCGCCGGCGCCATAAAACGGCAGGTCGGGTGCCTGGGTGTGGGTGATCAACACGTCCGCGCCTTCGATGACGTCGTGGCCGTGCCGTTCGATCAATCCCTGGGTGGCCCGCTCCACCATGTCGATCGCGGTTTCATCCTCGGCCACGTGATGGCGGAACTTGGGCGCGCGGAACATCAGGTTGTCGCGCATGTCGTCGGATTCGGCGTACTGGGCGTAATAGTCGGCACCGATCGGCTCCCCGGGCAGATAAGTCGAGAGGTCAAGAAGACTGACTGGCCTCTGTTCGTTCATGACATTCCTCATCTCATCCATGCCGGGGTGATCGGCAGGCCGTTTTGGCGGCGGTATTCCGCGATTGCCTTCAGGTTCTTCAGCTCGAGCAGATGGCCCGCGCCGAACATGTCCCAGAAGTCGCCAACCCACACCGGCCGCTCGGGCGGCGCGGCCTCCGGATACGGGTTGTGGTCGTAGAACGGGTGATGGCAGTTGGTCCACAGGACGACTGAGCCCGGCTTGTCAAAAACCGTCTGCGCGTCGACGATCCGCATCAGGTAGATCATCCAGAGGTGCTTGCCCTGGTCCCACGCACAGTGGTAGTCGACGGTCATGGCGTCCCTATTGGCCACCGTGCGGGTGAAGATCTTTGTCTCCGAACCCAATCGATCATAGGCGAGCCACAGACCGGGCTCCTCTGTCGGCGTGAACCCGCGCAGGCTGTACGTCCACTCCTCCAGACAGCGGGTGTCGGCCATGTAGTCGAAAAGCTCGTCCGGCGGACAGTCGACATAACTGTTGACGGTGCAGAACTCACCGAACACCTCGTCGTGCGGATACACCGACCGCATCATCTCCATGATGATCGGGGTGGCCTTCTCCCGAGGTGAAGTCTCGATCCGGACGACGTCGTCGATCGGATCGGCGGTGCCGCGATGAGCGGTGATGTCGTCAAGCGCACGCAGTGACATTCGAGTGGTTCTCCTTTGTGATGAACAGTTGTCTCGCAGCGGAGCCGAGAAAGTTTGCAAACGGCGGGATTTCGTCGGCCGAACATTCGATGCTGACGACGGACGGGCCATCGGTGTCCAGCGCCGCGCGCACGGCGCCGGGCAACCGGTCGATGTCGTCGACATCGACCGACGGCAGGCCGGGGAACATGGCAGCCAGCCCGCGGCCGAAACAGCTTGGCCCAAACCGGTTGTAGCTGTAGAGGTCGTCGTAGAACAGCTGCTCGCGCGTCACGCACATCGCGTGTGCATGGTTGTCGAACAGCAGGAAGGTCACCGGGAGCCGGTACTGCAGCGCCGTGTGAATCTCCATGCCGTGCATGAGGAAGGAGCCGTCGCCGGCGATGACGACCGTTCGCCGCCTAAGCTGATCGCCGTTGGCGCGGGCGCTCGCTCGCCCGAATGCCACGCCGACGCCGGCTCCAAAACTGTATCCCATCCCGCCCATGCCGAGGGCGACGATGAACCGTGCGTCGCGCCTCACCGGCAGGTAGTGAATCGCCGACGCGCCAATGTTTCCCGCGTCGACGACGACGTCTGTCCCGTCGGGTAGCGCCGCGTCCAGCACCGTCATGGCATCGCGGTAGCGGATCCCCGGACCACTGAACCGCGGCGGCCGCAGCTCGGAGTGGGGCACCACGTCGGGCACCCGCACGCTGCGCGGCCTGCCGTTCCGCGTCAGGTCCGCGATCAACAGCGACAGCGAGCCGCGCAGGTCGTCGGTATGCACGTGCGCGCATTCGACGTATGGCGACGCCGATCCGATCGACACCACGGGAACCGACGCCAGCACGGCGTCCAGCCCGGCACGCGACGTCACGCTCATGCGAGTGCCCACCAGCAGGCACAACGCGCTGCCGGCAATGGCCCCCGCGACACCCGGATGGCCCATCACACCGGTAACACCCAGCGCAGACGACGAGCCAAGGCCCGGCGTGCCTGCGACGTCCTTGGCGTCGGGCACCGTGGCGATCCTGGCGCGCAACATCGCGCGCAGTTGTTCGAGTTCGACACGTGCGTCGTCGCGGGCGACCTGCTCACCGGCGATGATCGTGATCGGCCCGTCGGCGCGCCGCAACGCGTTCGCGATCGTCCCGGGATCGCCCAGTTGGGTGGCGTTCGGCTCGAATCCGCGACCGTTGAGACCGACGTCTGATTGCTGAATGTCCTTGGGCAGCAACAACACTGCGGGACCGCCCGTGCGCGCGGCGGATATCGCCTCTGGCAGCGCCGTGATGATGTCAGCGGGCCGCACCACACGCCGGCAATACACCGACACTGCGGAGAACAGCGCCTCTGCGTCCAGTGCGCCATTGCGGCCGCTGGTGTCCTGGAAGGCACCCCTGCCGTCGAGCGTGGTGGGTGGTTGGCCGATCAGCGCCAGCACCGGTACCCGGCTCGCGAACGCCTCGCCGAGCCCCGGCACGGTGTTCAGGCAACCGCCGCCCGAGGTCGCGGCCACCACGCCAAGCCCGGCGCCGCTGCGGCTATACCCGTCGGCCATCGTGGCGGCGGAGAACTCGTGCTTGGCCAGGACTGCGGTGATGTCGTCACGAAAGAACGCGGCGTCATAGAGGTCCTCGATGTTGGCGCCGTCCACACCGAAGATGTAGCTGACGCCGCTCGCCTCGAGATACCCGACGATGTAATCGACAACACGATGCCTTCTGGCCATATATCACCCGCTTCTCCCCGCCCTACCCTTGACACGACTCTCGGGGGAGTTCGGTTCACGGCGTGGCGTGGATCACAGGTTCTTTTCGAGAAGGACCTTCCCGTTATCCGACGAAACCAGTTGCACCGCAGCGATTTCGTCCTTCTGCATCGGGGTTGTGGCGCTCGGCAGCGCAGTAGCACCGGACAACCCGAGCCACGTCGCCACCTGAGTGTGGCTGCCATCTCGGCCCACCACGACCATTCCCAGATTCTGCGGAGGGGTATTGCCGCTCTGGCCCCAGTCGCCGTAGGAGCAGGCCATGTCGATGCGCGTGCCCCACCCGTAACCGGTCATTGAGATCGACGCGTTGATCGGCGTTTGGGAGACCTTGGTCATGTCCAACGCCTGCGTGGTTGGCGGCGGACTGAGGTTCTCCAGGCCCACGATCTCGGGACGAATCGCGATCACCACGCCGACCGCCAGCAGCGCGGCGGCGACTCCGACCGCGGCCGACATCATCCAGCGGGACCGCCTGCGGCGCCACCGGACCTTGTCGAGGACCGAGTCGAGCACCTCGGGTCGTAGCGGCGGGGTTTCCGGCGCTTCCTCGTCCAGCGCACGCACATCTTCGAGGTCCAGCATCGCCAGCAGCGCCGGGATGCCGCTTATCTCGCCGACCGCCGCTCGGCACCGCTCACAGGTTTCCAGGTGAGCCTCGTACTCGCGGCGTTCGTTGCTCGTCAGTGAACCCAGGACATAGGCCGCGTCCCAGGTCACGTAGCGATCGCCGTCCAACAGATCACCGCCTAGGGGAAAACCGAATTGTGTCACCGTGTCACCCCCATTTCCTGCAGATTGAGCCGCAACGCCCGAACCGCGTAATGAAGCCGGGATTTCACCGTGCCTTCCGCGATCTGGAGATCGTTGGCGATTTGTGTGGTAGTCATCCCCTGGTAATAGGACCGGCGAACCACCGCACGGTGTTCCTCGGACAGCTGACTCAGGGCCGTACTCAGCAGCAATCGATCCAAAGCGGAGTCCACCTCGTCGGGTGCGGCGCGGTCGGCGACCTGCTCGATGTCGGGCGTACCGGCTTCGTTCCGGTACCGTGCGCTGCGACGTTCGTCGATGATCAGGTTACGCGCCACAGTGAACAGCCACGCCCGGGCTGACCGTTCGACTTCGTCGGTCACCTCGGGATGGCGCCAGGCCCGTAGCAACGTCTCCTGCACTACATCCTCCGCACGCGCTTGGTCCCCAGTTAGCCGGAGGGCATAACGCCACAGTGCCGCGGCGTGCTCGTTATAGAGCACCCGCATCATGGCGGCCTCTGGATCGTCCACTACCAACCTCCGTCTTAGATACGACGTTGGTGGTGATCCGGTTCATTAATACGCGGCCTGTGACCTGCGCGCGGCCGATTGGCTGAAGTCCGTACTACACGGTGAGGATTCGCGGCCCGCCCTCGGTGACGGCCACGGTGTGCTCCCAGTGCGCGGCGCGGGCACCGTCGGCGGTCACGACGGTCCATTCGTCCTCCAGCACAACCGTCTTCGGGGTGCCGAGGGTCAGCATCGGTTCGATGGCCAGCACCGACCCCGGCGCCAGGTAGGGACCGCGGCCGGGGGCGCCCTCATTGGGCAGGAAGGGATCCATGTGCATTTGCCTGCCGATGCCGTGCCCGCCGTAACCAGCAACGATGCCGAACTTGCGGTCGTAGCGCGCCTCGGCGGCGTGGGTCTCGACCTCGATCGCGTGCGAGACGTCGGTCAGCCGGTTGCCGGGCAGCATCGCGGCGATCCCGGCTTCCATTGCGTCGCGGGTGGCCTGCGAGAGCGCTTCGTCCACAGGGATCAGCGTCCCGACGCCAAAAGTGACCGCGGAGTCGCCGTGCCAGCCCTCGAGGATCGCACCGCAGTCGATCGACACCAGATCACCTGGCGCCAGCGTCTCGGCTGCCGACGGAATCCCGTGCACCACACGGTCATTCACCGATGCGCAGATGCTGGCAGGGAAGCCGTGATACCCGAGGAACGACGGGATGCCGCCCCCATCGCGGATGACGGATTCGGCGATCTCGTCGAGCGCCAGCGTCGACACCCCCGGTGCGGCCGCCTGCCGAACCGCCAGTAGGGCGGTGGCGACCAGCGACCCGGCCGCTGCCATCGCGTCGAGTTCACCGGCGCTGCGCTGCGCGACGACCTTGCGGTTGCGCAGCCCCGAAAGGCCGATCATCGCGGCATCCGTTTGTGCTCCTCGCGTGCGCTATTTACCGAGCGCCCGCAGGGCCCGGGCGAACACCTCGTCCAGCGCGCCCGCGGCATTGACTCTCTGCAGGTTGTTGTGGCTGTAGTACTCCAACAGGGGCTCGGTCTCGTCGCGGTACACCTGCATCCGGTTGTGGATGACCTCTTCGGTGTCGTCGGCGCGGCCACGCGCCTTGAGCCGCTCGAGCAGTTCTTCCTCGGAGACGGCGAACTCCAGCACGGCGTCGAGCTTGGTGTCGTGGTTCTTCAGCATCTCGTCGAGCGCCTTGGCCTGCTCCACCGAGCGGGGGTAGCCGTCGAGAATAAACCCGGCAGCCGCGTCCTCATCTTGGATCCGGTCTTCGACCAGCTTGTTCGTCAACTCGGACGGCACCAGATCGCCTGCGTCGAGGTAGCGCTTGGCCTCGACGCCGAGCGGGGTGCCCTCGCTGATGTTCTTGCGGAACAGGTCCCCAGTCGAGATCTGCGGAATGCCGAGCTTCTCGGACAGCTTCTGCGCCTGCGTGCCTTTGCCCGCACCAGGCGGTCCGAGTAGAACGACTCTCACTTCAGGAACCCTTCGTAGTTACGTTGCATCAGCTGGCTCTCGATCTGTTTGACCGTATCCAATCCGACGCCGATCATGATCAGAACCGCAGTTCCGCCGAACGGCAAATTCTGTACGCCGCCACCGTTGCCGATCTCGAGGAACAGGTTCGGCAACACGGCGATCACGCCCAGATAGATCGAGCCTGGAAGGGTGATCCGGCTAAGCACGTATCGCAGATAGTCGGCGGTCGGTTTGCCAGGGCGGATACCGGGGATGAAGCCGCCGAATTTCTTCATCTCGTCGGCGCGTTCGTCGGGGTTGAACGTGATCGACACGTAGAAGTACGTGAAGAAGATGATCAGCCCGAAGTAGATCGCGATGTACACCGGATCGGCGGGATTGGTCAGGTAGTTGCCGACGAACCGGTGGCCACCAGCCGTTGCTCGCGATTCGGGCTTTCCACTGGTGATCAGCTGGGTGATCAGGTGCGGGATGTAGATCAGCGACGACGCGAAGATGACAGGGATAACGCCGGCCTGGTTGACCTTGAGCGGCAGGTACGTCGACGTGCCGCCGTACATGCGCCTGCCCACCATGCGCTTGGCGTACTGCACCGGGATGCGCCGTTGGCCCTGCTCGACGAACACCACGCCGACGACGATGATCAATGCGGCCACGCAGACCGCGGCGAACACCAGGCCGCCGCGGCTGTCCAGGATGGTCTTGCCTTCGATCGGGATGCGCGCGGCGATGCCTGCGAAGATCATCAGCGACATGCCGTTGCCGATGCCGCGCTCGGTGACCAGCTCGCCCATCCACATCACCAGCGCCGCGCCTGCCGTCAGCACCAACACGATGACGATCAGAGTGAAGATGTTCAGGCCTTCGCTCTGCCCCTGGATGATGTCCAGCGTGCAGCCCTGAAGCAGCCCGCCGTTGGCGGCCAGCGCAACGATGCTGGTGGCCTGCAGGATGGCCAGCGCGACCGTCAGGTAGCGGGTGTACTGGGTGAGTTTCGCCTGGCCCGCTTGACCCTCCTTGCGCAGCTGCTCGAAGCGCGGGATCACCACGCCGAGCAGCTGAACGATGATGCTGGCGGTGATGTACGGCATGATGCCGACCGCGAACACCGTGAGATGCAGCAGCGCGCCGCCGGAGAACAGGTTGATCAATGAGTAGATCTGCGCCGAGTCGCCGCCGCTGACCTGCGCCACGCACTTCGTCACGTTCGGGTAGTTGACGCCCGGCGACGGGATCGACGCGCCCACCCGGTACAGGATGACGATGCCCAGGGTGAACAGGATCTTGCGCCGCAGGTCGGGTGTCCGCAGTGACGAGATGAAAGCCGAGAGCACTCTTCCTCCTGCGCAGCCGACCTGTGAATCGCGGCGTGCTGATGGGGCTGGTGTGACCAGCGTCTTGGTTAAGTCATGTACGCGCCCCGGCAGGCTCGCAGCCTGCGGAGTCACCCGTCAAACAGTCTACGAGACTAACAGTTGAGGTCCAGCCAACCCGCATCCGTTGCAGGCAACAACGTGCAAGCTGGCCTTCAGATTCGAAGCGTACAGTCGACGACAGGTCGTTACATCACCTAAGTAACGGCCATGTACTACGTCGATAGGGGTCGAGGGATGGCACGGACGGACAACGACACATGGGACCTGGCATCGAGCGTCGGAGCGACGGCCACCATGGTGGCAGCGGCGCGCGCGATGGCAACCACTGCCGAAAATCCGTTGATCAACGATCCGTTCGCCGACCCGTTGGTGCGCGCCGTCGGTGTCGATTTCTTCACGCGCCTCGTCACCGGTGAGCTCCGACCCGAGGACCTCGACACCGACCGCGAGTCGGTCGGGATGCACCGGATGACCGACAACATGGCGGTGCGGACCAAGTTCTTCGACGACTTCTTCCTCGCCGCCACCGGAGGTGGCAATTCAGCAGAAGCCACCGGAGGTGGCATCCGCCAAGCGGTGATCCTGGCGTCGGGCCTCGATGCGCGCGCCTACCGGCTCGCCTGGCCCTCGGGAACGACGGTCTACGAGATCGACCAGCCCGAGGTCATCGAGTTCAAGACCAGGACGCTGGCCGAACTTGGCGCAGAACCGACCGCCAAGCGCCGCACGGTCGCGATGGACCTGCGCTACGACTGGCCGTCGGCACTGATCGAAGAGGGCTTCGATCCCAACCAGCCGACAGCGTGGAGCGCCGAGGGCCTGCTCGGCTACCTGCCGCCCGCGGCACAGGACCGCCTCCTCGACACCATCACCGAGCTCAGCGCGCCCGGCAGCCGGATCGCGCTGGAAAGCGTGCCGAACGTCAACCCTGCGGATCATGAGAAGGCGATCGAGCGCATGCGCGACGCCTCCGAGCGCTGGCGCGACCACGGCTTCGACCTCGACTTCGCCGAACTGGTTTACCTCGGCGACCGCAACGAAGCCGCCGCCTATCTGGGCGACCACGGCTGGGAACTGACGCGAAACAGCGTCAAGGAACTGTTCGCAGCCAACGGCCTGCCGCCGATGGACGAGAAGGCCGAAGAGGTCGGCAACTTCGGCGAGCTGCAGTACGTCAGCGGCGTGCTCAAGGGGGGCCGACGATGAGCCGGACGGATACCGACAGCTGGGACCTGGCGTCCAGTGTCGGGGCGACGGCCACGATGGTCGCCGCAGCGCGGGCGCTGGTCAGCCGGGAGCCGGACGCGCTGATCGACGACCCGTTCGCGGCACCTCTGGTGCGGGCGGTAGGCCTCGACTTCTTCACCCGTCTCGTCGACGGCGACATCCCGCTGGCGAATCTGGAGGGCGACGGCCCGCGATTCATGGCGAACTGGATCGCGGTGCGCACAAGGTTCTTCGACGACTTCTTCGTCAACGCAGGCGCGGTGGGCATCCGGCAGGCGGTGATCCTCGCCGCCGGCCTGGACTCGCGCGCCTACCGATTGCCGTGGGCCGCGGGCACTACCGTCTTCGAGCTCGACCAACCGAAAGTCATCGAGTTCAAGACCACGACGATGACGGCGATCGGTGCGACACCGAAAGCGCATCGCCGTACGGTCAGCGTCGATCTGCGCGAGGATTGGCCTGCCGCGTTGCGGCATAGCGGATTCGACGAGTCGCAGCCGACGGCGTGGAGCGCTGAGGGGCTGCTGGCCTATCTGCCGCCGGAGGCGCAGGACCGGTTGTTCGACAACATCACCGCGCTCAGCATGCCGGGCAGCCAATTGGCCACGGAATACCACCTCGATGGTGGTGCCGCCATGGGTGAACGCGGGAAGACAATGGGTGACCATTGGCGCGCGCACGGATTCGACGTCGACCTCTCGGAGCTGTTCTATCCCGGAGAACGCAGCCACGTCGTGGAATACCTCAGCGGGCACGGCTGGACGGTGTCCGCCCGCAATCGTCCAGAAGTGTTCGCAGACTACGGCCGCGCCTACCCGAACATCGAAGCACTGTCACCGATGCGCAATTCGCTTGCCGTCATCGCGACACGAAAGTAGGAGAACCCATGGCCCGAACTGAGGGTGACACGTGGGATCTGGCGTCCAGCGTGGGAGCGACCGCCACGGGTGTGGCCGCATCCCGCGCGTTGGCGACCAAACAGCCGATTCCGCTCATCCGCGACCCGTACGCCGATGCGCTGGTCAAGGCCGTCGGCCTCGAACACTGCAACAAGATCGCCGACGGCGAGTTGGATTACGGCGACGATCCGCTCTTCAACCTCCAACAGATGTGTGAGCAGATCGCCGTGCGCACACGGTTTTTCGACGACTTCTTCATCGGCGCGGCGTCGGCGGGAATTCAGCAGGCGGTCATTCTGGCCTCGGGCCTCGACACTCGGGCCTACCGGCTGCCGTGGCCACAGGAGGCGGTCGTGTTCGAGATCGACCAGCCACAAGTGATCGAGTTCAAGTCCGGTTTGTTGGAGAGTCTTGGCGCCCATCCCGCGGCCCATCGCAGGGCGGTGCCGATCGATCTTCGCGATGACTGGCCGGAGGCGTTGCGCGACAACGGATTTGATCCCACCAAGCCCACAGCCTGGATCGCCGAAGGACTCCTGATCTACCTGCCGCCCGATGCGCAGGACCGCTTGTTCGACAACATCACCGCGCTCAGTGCGCCGGGCAGCCGGCTGGCGACCGAGCACATGGATATCAAGGGTTCGGCCGACGAGTGGACCGAAAAGCTCAGTGAGCGGTCACGCCGCATGGGATCGAGTATCAACCTCACTGAGTTGTTCTATATGGGCGACCGCAACACCGCCGGCGAGTACCTGACCTCGAAGGGCTGGGAGGTCACGATCCGTCCGGCCCGAAAAGCGTATGCACTAAATGGTTTCAAATTCCCGGAGGACGAGTTGACAGCTCTCGCCGGCGACTCCGGATACCTCACGGCAATTCTCAAATAGGAGACGTCATGGCACGAACCGACAACGACACCTGGGACCTGGCGTCCAGCGTGGGCGCGACCGCCACGATGGTGGCGGCGCAACGGGCGCTCTCGAACCGGGAAGGCCTGATCGACGACCCGTTCGCCGAGCCGCTGGTGCGCTCCGTTGGACTGGACTTCTTCGTCCGGGCGCTCGACGGCGAGATCCAGATGGAGGACGTCGACCCCGAGTTCAACATGAGGCGGGCGGCTGAGGGCATGACCGTGCGCACCCGCTGGTTCGACAAGCTGTTCACCGACGCCGCTGCCGCGGGTGTGCGCCAAGCGGTGATCCTCGCCGCCGGCCTGGACGCACGGGCCTATCGGCTGCCGTGGCCCGACGGAACGACGGTGTACGAGCTCGACCAGCCCGAGGTTATCGAGTTCAAATCCCAGACCCTGAGCGCCCTCGGCGCGCGGCCGAAGGCCACGCGACACACGATCGCCATCGATCTGCGCAACGACTGGCCGAAAGCGCTGCTGGACGGCGGGTTCGATCCCACACAGCCCACCGCGTGGATCGCCGAGGGCCTGCTGATCTACCTACCGCCCGAGGCCCAGGACTTGCTGTTCGACCGGATCAACGAGCTCAGCGCTCCCGGGAGTCGCGTAGCTACCGAGCACATCCCGGACACCGCGATGTTCTCGGACGAGCGGTCGGAGCGCATCAGCGAACGACTGAAGAAGTACGGACACGATTTCGAGATGTCCGACCTGATCTATCACGGCGAGCGCAGCCACGTGATCGAGTACCTGACCGCGCACGGCTGGGACGTGACCTCGCAGAGCATGCGTGACGCATACGCCGCCAACGGTTTCGCGTTCCCCGAGAGCGAGACAATCGCGTTCTTCTCCAATCTCAGCTACGTGAGCGCGGTGAAACCCCAGCAAACAATGTGACCTGCGTCACATGTGCCTGTGATCCCGCCGAGGGGCGGCCACAGCAAAGTTAGAGTGCATCATGACGCAGCCTGAGGTACCTATCCCCTACACCGCGGTTGTGCCCGCGGCCGGGCTGGGGACGCGATTTCTTCCCGCGACCAAGACGGTCCCGAAAGAGCTGCTGCCGGTCGTCGACACCCCTGGCATCGAGCTGGTGGCCGCAGAGGCTGCCGAGGCGGGCGCCGGACGGCTGATCATCGTCACGTCCAAGGGCAAGGACGGCGTGGTCGCGCACTTCGTCGAAGACCTCGTTCTGGAGGGCACGCTCGAGGCCAGCGGCAAGCACGTGATGCTCGAGAAGGTCCGCCGGACGTCGGCGTTGATCAAGGTCGAGTCGGTGGTACAGGCGGAACCGCGCGGCCTCGGTCACGCGGTCAGTTGTGTGGAACAGGCCCTGCTGCCCGACGAGGACGCGATCGCAGTGCTGTTGCCCGACGACCTCGTGTTGCCGACCGGCGTCCTGGAAACCATGTCGAAGGTGCGCGCCAAGCGCGGGGGCTCGGTGCTGTGCGCCATCGAGGTGGATCCGACGGAGATCAGCGCCTACGGCGTTTTCGATGTGGAGACCGTGCCCGACGCAGCCAATCCCAATGTGCTGCGTGTCAAGGGCATGGTGGAAAAGCCCAAGGCGGCGGACGCACCGTCGCCGTATGCCGCTGCCGGCCGGTATGTGTTGGACCGCGCCATCTTTGACGCATTGCGTCGCGTCACCCCCGGGGCGGGAGGCGAGATCCAGCTGACGGACGCGATCGCGCTGTTGATCGACGAAGGTCACCCCGTGCACGTGGTGATCCATCGCGGCCCGCGCCACGACCTCGGCAACCCGGGCGGCTACCTGAAGGCCGCGCTGGACTTCGCCCTCGAGCGCGACGACTACGGGCCCGACCTACGACGGTGGCTGATCGGGCGTCTCGGCTTGACCGCACCCGAGTGACTCACAGCGGCCCGCTCAGCTCCAGGAATCGGGCGTAGCGGCCGTGCATCGCGTCGGCCCACAAAGGATCGGGCTCCACGACACGCTCCGTCGATGCCCAGCGGGCGGCGTCGCCCATTGACGTTTCGAGCCCCGCAGCGATCCGGCCGAGGAACGCCGCACCCAGCGCCGCGCCCTCCGGCACCGCAGACACCTCGACCGGGAGACCCGTGGCATCGGCCATCGCCTGCATCCACGGCTGCACGCGGGTCCCGCCACCCGTTGCCACGATGCGAGCGGCGGGGGCACCGCTGAGCTCGATGAGCCGACGCACCACAAACCCCGACGCTTCGTAGCCGGCCCGCCGTACCGCGGCCCCGCCATGGGTGAGGTCCAGCCCGTCGAGAATCGCCCGGCGATCCGGGTCGTGGTACGGCGTCCGCTCGCCGCGCACATACGGCGACCACACCGGCACCCGCCCAGGCATTACTGTCGAATTGTCCTCGGCCACAATGCGACTGACCCAGCCGAGGAACAGCCCACCGGCGTTGCTCGGCCCGCCGATCTGAAACCTACCTGCCCTGGTGTGCGGCAGCGTCCACAGCCCTGGCGCCTCGCGGTACTCGGGAATGGTGGTCCACACGATCAGCGTCGTACCGCAGAGCACGACCACGTCGCCGTCCCGATCGGCGCCCGCGACAAGCTGCTCGCAGAGCGCATCGACGGAGCCGGCCGCCAGCACGGCGTCGGAATCGCGCAATCGGCCCGTCGCGGCGCCACTCGGCTCGACCCTGGGCATGCGGTCGGTGGTGACGCCGCAATCGCCACACCGGTCCTCGCTCCAACCGGTGCCGTCGAACAACGGATACGTCGTGCTCGCGCTCGCAGTGTCGAGAACAGCCTCGCCCGCCAGCGCGTAGTTGGCCACCGCCGTCGCGGGCCAGTAGCCCTTGGCGTCCGGCGCCGCCCGCGCCGTCCAGCGCAGGAATTCGACCGCCTCACCGGATAGGAAGGTGGTTTCGACGCCCCCCTCTCCCCTGCCCCGGCTGTCGCCGTACAGCAGGCCCGGCGTCAGCGGCCTGCCAACGTCGTCGACGGCGGTCAGCGACGGCACCATCGCCGTCACGGCCACGGCCTTGGCGTCGGGCCTGGCGAGCTCGGCCAGTGCCGCCAGCGGGCCGCGTCGCCACGCTGCGTCGGCGTCGTGCTCGAGCCGGTCGGGGGCAGGCACGCACAGCTGATGCGGAATTCGTGTCCTCGCCACCACATGGCCGTCCTCGTCGGCGGCCACCGCTTTGACGGCGGTCGTGCCGATGTCGATGCCGATTGTCACCTCTTTGGCTGACACGCGCGTCACCGTACGCCAGCATGAGCTATCGTGACCCGACTTCGAGCGCTCGTGACGGCGCCATTGCGCGGTGATGGTTTCGCGAAACTCCGAGAGCTGGCAGACGTGGTCTACGACCCGTGGATCGATCAGACGCCGCTACGGATCTACACCGCCGAACAGCTGGCCGAACGCGCGTCGGCCGAAAATGCGGATGTGCTTGTCGTCGAGAGTGATTCGGTCGGCGGCCCGGTGTTCGACTTGCCGCTGCGAGCCGTCGCGTCGACGCGCGGCGACCCGAACAACGTCGATATCGCAGGTGCCACCAATGCGGGCATCCCGGTGCTGTACACGCCCGGCCGGAATGCCGACGCCGTCGCCGAGATGACGGTCGCCCTGCTCTTGGCGACCACCCGGCACCTGCTCACCGCCGACGCGGATGTGCGGGCGGGCCAGGCATTTCGCGATGGCACGATCCCCTACCAGCGCTTCCGGGCGTGGGAGGTGGCCGGCCAAACCGCCGGACTGGTCGGGCTCGGCGCCGTCGCGAGGGCACTGAAGTGGCGCCTCGAAGGACTCGGCGTCAACGTGATCGCGCACGACCCGTATAACGTCGAGGCCCGACACAGCCTCGACGGGCTGCTCGCCGCCGCCGACATCGTCTCGCTGCATGCGCCGGTCACCGACGAGACGACCGGAATAATCGGCGCCGCGCAGTTCGCAGCGATGCGCGACGGCGCGGTCTTCCTCAACACCGCACGGGCCCAGCTGCATGACACTGACGCCCTTGTCAACGCGCTGCGCAGCGGCAAGGTGGCGGCAGCCGGTCTCGATCATTTCGCCGGCGAATGGCTGCCAACCGATCACCCACTGGCGAGCATGCCCAACGTCGTGCTGACACCGCACATCGGCGGCGCCACGTGGAACACTGAGGCCCGGCAGGCGCACATCGTCGCCGACGGCCTCGAGGCGCTGCTGTCCGGACGCACGCCCACGCACATCGTCAACCCGGAGGTGCTCTCCCGATGAGATTCGTCGACAACGCGGAAGATGCCGTGCTGGCCGCCGCCAAGGACATGTTGCGGCGGGGTCTGGTCGAGGGCACCGCGGGCAACATCTCGGCCCGCCGTGAGGACGGCAACCTCGTCATCACGCCGTCGTCGGTGGACTACGCGGAGATGGCGCTGGATGACCTGGTGGTGGTCGATCCCGACGGCGCAGTGGTGGCGGCCAGGGACGGCCGCTCGCCGTCGTCGGAGATGAAGCTGCACCTGGCGTGTTACCACGCGTTCGACGACATCGGTAGCGTGATCCACAGCCATCCCGTGTGGGCGACCATGTTCGCCGTCGCCCACCAACCCATTCCGGCCGCGGTCGACGAGTTCGCGGTCTACTGCGGCGGGGAGATTCGCTGCGCTGAGTACGCGGCGTCGGGCACACCCGATGTCGGCACCAACGCGGTCAAGGCGTTGGAGGGCCGGGCGGCCGCGTTGATCGCAAACCACGGCCTGGTGGCGGTGGGCCCGCGACCCGACAAGGTGCTGCACGTGACGGCCCTGGTCGAGCGGACCGCCCAGATCGTCTGGGGCGCAAGAGCTCTCGGCGGGCCGGTACCCATCCCCGACGAGGTCAACCAGAACTTCGGCGCGGTGTACGGCTACCTGCGCCAGAACCCGATGTAGCTCTAGTCAGGGCGGTCGGCCCGATAGAAGGTCAGCTGCCCGATGAAACGGCTCCGCCGCGAGGCGACCTCGGCGCACTCGAACCCGGCGTTCGTGAGCAGTCGCGGTATCGCATCGCCGAGATTGCCTGCGGCGTGGGGATTGTCTTTCATCCACCGCGCCGCCAAACCATGGTGGGCGGTCGCGTGCCCGCCGATGTCGACGATGTGCAGGCTGCCGCCGGGACGCAGGACCCGGTGAATCTCCGCAGCCGCGCCGGCCTTCACGTCTTCGTCCAGATGGTGCAGCATCATCGACGACAACACCCGATCGAATTCACCATCCGCGAAAGGCAGCTTCTGCGCGTATGCGCGCTCGAACCGAATCCCAGAAAGCCCCCGTACTTTTCGTTGCGCCCGGGTCAACGCCAGCGGGTCCGGATCGGAACCGACCACGTCTGCGCCCGGCGCAGCTCGCTTGGCGCGGACGGTGACGTTGCCCGTGCCGCAGCCGATCTCCAGGACACGCAGCCCGTCGCTGAGTTCGGCCTGCGCAACCAGCGCGTCGTAGACCCTGCCCATACCCAGCGCGCGGGTCAGCAGGTCATAGAACGGCAGCAGCGCGTCCCTACCGAACGCAGGGATGTAGTCATGCTTGTGGACAGTATGTGGACGATGTTCGATCATAGAGTCCATGGTTGCTCACTGAATTGCAATGATGTTGGGTGATCATCGGTAAAAATTGGATTATCTTTGGCCACATGGCGCAGATATCTCGGTTGGTCCGCCACCGCGACGGCGTGCCTGTTTATCAGTACCGAGCCGATTCCGATAACCCTCCGATTTCGGTGATCAGGGTCGACGGCATCGTCGAACATCGCGTGCACATTCACGACTTCCCGGTCTTGTGGTACGCGCCCGCGGCTGGGCAGGTCTACGTGGTCGCGCCGGGTGCCGCAGTCGACCCGCGACGGGTGCCTCACCGAGACGCCGGCGTCGGCGTGTTCTTCGACCCTGCCGCGCTCGATGGTGACGCGCGATCGCCGTGGCCCTCGTGGTGTCGCCACCCGCTGTTGTTCCCGTTCGTCCATGGACAGTCCGGCGGACTGCTGCAACTTACCGTTCCGCCGGAACGGCAGTCGATGTGGGCCAACGTGATCGGCTCGATCGAAACCGAATTGGCGGAACGGAAGGAGGGTTATCGGCAGGCGGCACTGGCGCATCTGACCGTGCTGCTCATCGACGTCGCACGCCTGGCCAACGATGTAGTGGGCGATCTCCGGCGAAGCGGCGAATCCCTGCTGGCCGAGGTGTTCACGGTGATCGACCGCCACCGCAGCGAGCCTCTATCGCTGCGCGATGTGGCCTCCGAGCTCGGGATGACGCCGGGCCATCTCACCACCGTCGTGCGCCGTCGCACCGGGCGCACCGTCCAGGAATGGATCATCGAACGTCGCATGACCGAGGCCCGGAACTTGTTGTCTGACACCGAGTTACCCGTCGCAGAGATTGCGCGGCGGGTCGGCATGTCCGATCCGGGATACTTCAGCAGGCTGTTCCGCCGCACCCATGGCACATCGCCACGCGAATGGCGCTGTCGTCCTTAGCTTTTCTGCTGTTCCGCGGTCAGGGGTGTGCGGCGAGGAATGTCTCGTTGGCCAGGTCGGCGGTGAGCTCCTCGACATCGAAGGGCCGATCAAGGCGGGCGTGAAGTCTCTCCGGATCGGTGAGAAGACTGATCTCGTAGGTCTGCCGCGCGAACAGGCGTCCAATGCGCGGGTAGAGCCGACGCATCAGCGCCCGCTCCCCGGCGGTGCAGCGCGCAGCGCAGTAGCCGACGTGGCCCACTTCGTCGGTGAGGATCTCGCTGTAGAGGCGTTCGATGCGGGCGGCCACGACTGGTTCGTCGGCGAACAATGCGACACCGACGCGGCGTAGCTCGTCGAACATTACGCAGCCCGCCATCTCCGACGCACCCACGAAGGCGAATCCGAATCGTTCGGGCATGAAAACCGCCAGCTTGACGAACTGGCGCATTACGAAGGGCGGCGGAACCACCTGGAAGGGCAGGCCGAAGATGTCCAATATGTAGGCGAGCAGGCGGGTGTGATAGTGCTCCTCGAGTTCCATATACACCCGTTCGGGCGGCACGTCGTCGCCGCTGTTGTTACCGTAGGTCTCCCCCAGGCCGACCCCGAACCTCTCTGCCTGGTTCAGCTTGGCGGTGGCCAACAGAAACAGCATCGCGCGGTCGATACCTGGCTCGGGGCGGCGACGGCGCAAGTTCCGCATGAACGCAAGGCGGTCGATATCGCGGGTCGAGCGGACGGGGTCTGCTTCCAGCCCTGTGAAGAACTCCTCTCGGCTTGCGAGCCGTCGATTGAGAAGGTCGGCGTCGCCGTCGCGTTTCTCCAGATAGGTCCGGTAGCCGTCGATACCTGAGGTATTCATCGCGCCTCCATTCCTCCAACGATCGTCATCACGTATCGGTCCAACAACGCGGTCCGCGCCCGAGACGCAGGCCCTGCAGTGGCGAGCAACGCGAATAGTCCGGTCATGAAGATCACCCCGAGTTCACCTGGGTCGGCGTTCCTGGGCACCCGTCCCGCACCCTGCGCTTCGGCAATCGCGGCGATGACGAATTCGGCCAGCGGGTGCTCAGCCAGCGCATCCTCGACCGGCCGCGTCGACGAGAAGTGCAACCCCAACATGTCCCGAAAGATCACGGCACCCAGCCGGCGCTCCGCGGCGAGCACCTTGCGCACCAGCAGTGTGAGCATCGAAGTCAGATCGTCAGGCGAAGTCGTTCTCGTGCCCAGCGCGGCCACTATCTTTGCCTCTTCGGCTCGCTCCAGCTCGACCAGCACGTGCTCCTTGGTCGGGAAGTGGAAGTAGAACGTGCCCCGCACGACCCCAGCCGCACGCGCGATTGCACTGACGTCAGCGCCGGCCAGCCCGGACCGGCCGATCTCTGCCACCGCAGCGTCGAACACGCGCGCTCGCGTCTCGAGCCGCTGCGCGTCCCGCGATCTCACGGCCGACGAACCGCGTTCGGCGTAAGACGTCGGCGAAGGCATGTCGGCAACCACACAATTTCATTGGCACCCGTCAATGACAGACGTCAACGAAAGTCGATCGCCACCTTCACAGCCCCGCTCTCACCCTGATTCGCGATCGCCAGAAACGCATCGCGCCACTGCTCCAGCCGGAACGTATGAGTCAGCATGGGGCGCAGGCCCACTCGGCCGTCGACAACCAGGTCTAGGTAGTGCGCGATGGCATGTTTGCGCTGTCCGTCGACCTCCTCGACCCCGAATGCATTGGAGCCGACCCAGTTGATCTCCTTGAAGTACAGCGGGCTCCACTCCCACCGCCCTGGTGCGTGCACACCGGCCTTCACCAGCGTTCCCCGCGCCTTGAGCACGCGGACACCGACCTCGAACGTCTCCGGCTTGCCGACGGTGTCGTAGACGACGTCGACCGCACCGGGATACGCCATCGGAAGGCCCTGCAGCGGCTGCCGCAACCGGCCGCCGCCCCACGCGGCGAGTTCCTCGACGACGGCAAGTCGGGGTTCGTGCGGCAGCACCTTGTCCGCGCCCAACCGGCGTGCCAACTGCGCCTGGGCGTCGAAGCGCGCCACGACCGCTACCGCGGCCTGCGGGTACAGCGCCCGCAGCACCGCAAGCGCACACAAGCCGAGGGATCCCGCTCCGTACACGACGACCCGGCCGGACGACGGAGGTGGGTGCCGGGTGATCGCGTGCAGCGACACCGAGAACGGATCGGCGAACACCGCGACCTCGTCGGGCACCGAATCCGGCACCGCGAACAACATGCTGTCGTGGGCAGGCATCAGCTCGGCGTAGCCGCCTGTCACATCGGACGAGACCCCGGTGTGGATACCCGGCTGAATGTCGCCGTCGGTGAAGCTCCAGCACAGGCTGTAGTCACCGGTTTCGCATGCGGGACAACGAGGTTCGATACCGCGCGGCCCACACGACAGCCACGGGTTGAGCACGACGCGCTGCCCGATCTCGAGTCCCCGCGCCCTTGGGCCCAGCGCGACCACGTCGGCGACGACCTCGTGGCCCATCACTTGGGGAAACGAACAGAACGCGGCCATCGCGTTGTCGGTGTCGCCCTCGCCGAAGTCGAGCAGGATCTGCTTGGAGTCCGAACCGCAGATGCCGGTCAACCGGGGCCGGGTGACCACCCAATCATCGTGCAGCGGTTGCGGATCCGGTATATCCCGAAGGCCGACGGGTGAGTGCACCAGGTTCTGGGTGAGCGTGTTGGCGTCGTCGGGCACCTCGAAAGGCTCGGGCGGCACGCCGAAAACGAGTGCCTTCATTGCCGCGCCATGCCTGCCGCTCCGGCGATGTAGGTGTCGATATCGGCGTTCTTGAGGTCGACGACGGCTTTCATGTCGGGCACGTAATGCTCGAAGCCGTCGCGGCCCAGCGCGGCGATGATGCCGACAGCCACCTCCGCCGGACTGAACTTGGGACCCGTGTAGACGGGATCGTCGTTGTCTGGCTGGTCCCAGATCTCGGTGTCGACGGGTCCGGGTTCGATCAGCTTCACGGACACGCCCGTGCCGTGCAGGTCGACGGCCATCGACTCGCTCCATCCGCACAGTGCGAACTTGCTTGCACAGTAAGCGGATTCGTGAATGATTCCGAGCCTGCCGCCCACGCTGGACACGTTGACAATGACCCCCTCGCCGCGCTCCAGCATGCGCGGCAGCACGGCCAGCGTCAGGCGCATCGGAGCGAAGAAGTTCACCCCCATGACTGCTTCGACCTGGGCCGGGTCGAGAGCGGTGATGGCCCGGCGCTTGGGCACTGCGGCGTTGTTGACCAGCACATCGATCGCCCCCAGCGCATCCCACGCCTCGAGCGCCAGCGGCCCGACCGCTGCCGTGTCGGCGAGATCAGCCACATACATCAGAGAGGCGGGCGAGGAAGCCTGGCAGTCCGCCAACACCTCCGCGAGACGGTCGCGCCGACGGGCGATGAGACCCACGATGGCTCCGCCTTCAGCGAGGGCGCGAGCCAGTTCGGCACCCACACCGGACGACGCGCCCGTGATGAGCACCCGTTTGCCCGCCGCCGAGAAGGCCACCACTCCAGGCTGGCCCGAGTGGCCAGTTATGACACGCGTTTCAGAGATATCCGTGTAATAACTGGCCGCTCGACGCTAGAAGCGGTAGTCGCCGAGCAAGAGCGCGCTGACGCCGGTCAACGAGCGCTCGGCCTGGGAGAGCATCCCTGCCACCGAACTGCCGAGCAGCGCGCCCACCGCCTCCGGCAGTGACGCCGCGGCGGGCTGCGACGACGCTCTGGGCCGCAGCAGGTCCATCAGCGACGAGCCCGGATAGCCCACAACACGGACGTGGGCGTCGGGCTCGAGCCCGGCCAGCACCTTGGCGCGGGTGATCGCCGTGCGCAGCCCACCAAGCTCGTCGACCAGGCCGCGCTCCAGCGCGTCGGCACCCGTCCACACCCGGCCTCGGGCGATCGCGTCGACGGCCTCGACGGTCATCTTCCGGCCCTTCGCAACCCGCTCGACGAAATCGGTATAGCACAGGTCGGCCCCGGCCTCGATATGCGCGTGCTGCTCATCGGTGAACGGCTGGTTGATCGACCACGCGTCGGCGTTGGGGTTGGTGCGCACCGAATCGGACCCGACGCCGAGGCGGTCCTTGAGCTCACGCGCCACCAGCTTGCCGGTCAACACGCCGATCGAGCCGGTGATCGTTCCGGCGTTGGCGACGATCGCGTCGGCGCACATCGACACGTAATAGCCGCCAGACGCGGCAACCGCGCCCATTGACACGACGATCGGCTTGCCGCCGTCGCGAACCCGATTCACCTCGCGCCAAATGGTTTCCGAACCGGGCACCGAACCGCCGGGGCTGTCTACCCGCAGCACGATCGCCGACACGGCATCATCGGAGGCGGCCTCACGCAGCGCCGCGGCGATCGTGTCGGCACCCGCGCTCGAATTGCCCAACGGCAGCTGCGGACCACCGCGGCCGCTGACGATCGGACCGTGCAGCGTGACGACGGCGATGGTCGGCTTGCCCTTGCGGCCAGGAATCGACGGCATCGGCGGCGTCGGCCGCAACGCCGTGGCGCGGGCGTACCGCGACAGGTACAGACGCGGCGGCGCGTCGTCGGAGTCGGCATCGCCGGTCTCAGGCGAAATACCCGGTGCGCCAACGAGTTCACCGATGCGGGCATAAGCCTCGTCGCGGAAACCGATGCGGTCGACCAAGCGACCGGTGATGGCGTCCTCGCGCAGCAGTGGCGCCTTGTCGGCGAGCGCGTCAACTTCATCGGGTGCCAGGTGGCGTGATTCGGCGACCGCCTGCCGCACCTGGCTGTGCAGGCTTTCGATCAGCCGACTGTCGGCCTCGCGGTGGGCATCGGTGTACCGGTCCTGTGTGAAAAGGTTTGCCGCGGACTTGTATTCACCGCGAGCGATGAACTGCGCCTCGATGCCGGCCTTGTCGAGCGCGTCGCGCAGGAAGAGCGCGTTGGTGGCAAAACCGACGAGACCGACGGTGCCCGACGGCTGCATCCACACCTCGCGGAACGCCGACGCCAAGTAGTACGAGAGCGTGCCAGGGTATGTCTCGGCCCATGCCAACGACGGCTTCACATCGCTGAAGGCGGAGATGGCGTCGCGCAGCTCCTGCACCGGACCCGCCGTAGCGGCCGGGAGCTGAACCCGGGCAATGAGCCCGGCCACCCGCGAGTCCTTGGCAGCGCGGTGGATGGCGGCGACGGCTTCGCGTAACAGCAGTGGCTTACCGCCGCTGGCGATCATCGCCAACGGATCGAAGCCGCCGGCCTCGTGCGGCACCGCCTGTAAGTCCAGTTCGAGCACACACCCGCCCGGGACGCCGTGATGCCGGGCGGTGTCGACCCGCCGGACCAGATTGCGTACTTCGTCGGCGCCGGGGATGCCGGACAGGAAAGCAAACATGTTTTGAGCGTACCGACGCGCAGCCTGCTGGCCCGCAGGCGTCTGGATGAAGATCTCGACGCGCCCGATACGCCCGTCACCAGTGAGGTCGAATACGAGCACTTCCGGGGTGACCATCGACTTCCCGCCGAGCTCGACGGTTTCGGTGAGTTCGGCGAACGCGAGCACGTCCCGTCGGGTTCGACGCGCACGATGTCGTCCACATCACGACGTCGGTAGGCATACGGTTGTCGCGTGAGGTTTTCGATCTCGATTCCCCAGCGTGCAGCCGACGGCTTCGACGCCGAAGGGACAAGTAGTTTTCTCGCGCGAGCAGAAGAGCTCGGATTCGAAGGCGGCTGGACGCTCGAGCAAATCGTCGCTCCCGCACCGTCTCTCGCGCCACTGCAGTTGTTGTCATGGGCCGCGGCGCACACCACCCGGTTGCGGCTCGGTGTGGCGGTGCTCATCACGTCGCTGCACGACCCGCTGCAACTGGCATCCGCCATCACCGCCGTCGACCAGCTCAGCCACGGTCGGTTAGACGTGGGCGTCGGCCATGGGGGCAACTTCAGGCCGTTCCCTGCGTTCGGTGTCGAGAAGTCGACGTTCGTCCGTTATTTCACCGAGGGCCTCGAGCTGATGGAGGCGGCATGGTCCGACGAGCCGACGGTGACGTTTCACGGGCGCTTCCGCGACGTCAATGGCCTGCCGATTCAACCCAAACCCGTACAGCGCCCGCACCCGCCGCTCTGGTTCGGCGGCAGCGCACCAAAGGCTGTGGCCCGCGCGGTGCGCCTGGGTGACGCGTTCATGGGTGCGGGCTCGTCGACCACGGCGAACTTTGCTGAGGCCGTCACGATCGTCCGCCGCGAACTCGACGAGCAGGGCAAGGACCCGGCACATTTTAGAATCGCCAAGCGCGTCTACCTGACCGTTGACGACGACGGCGCCCGCGCGCGGGAGCGGGTTCTCGCCGGGTTGCACCGCATCTACGGCGATTTGCCAGGCCTCAACCTCCCCGCGGTTCCGGTCTCCGGCACCCCCGATGATGTGGCGCGCGGACTGCGCGAGGTGGTCGACGCCGGCGCCGAGATGATCCTGTTGAACCCGGTCGGTGTGAACGCCGTTGAAGATCGTGACCAGATGGAACGGCTTGCTGCCGAAGTGATTCCGCAGCTCAACTGACTCATAGGGTTTCGCTAAAAATTAGGTGTTATAAGTTCACAGGAAAGTGGTACACCGGATATATGAAGGCGACATTCAGATTCATGGCTCCGCTCCTGATGGCGGGGGCTGCGGCGGGTTGGATCGCCGCGGCGCCGTACGCTGTGGCAGACGCCTATGCGGCGGCCGCAGGCACGTCGATCACGCAATTTGCGCCCCAGAGTCCTGGCGGGGACGGCTGCGCAAATGGAGTTTGCGGCAGCGGCGACGCCAGTGGCGGCAGCGGGTGTACTGCCGACGGCACGTGCGGCAGCGGCGGCCCAATGGGTGGCAGCGGCTGTACAGCCGCGGGAGTGTGCGGCAGCGGCGGCCCGTGGGGCGGCGGCGGCTGCGTGCCCGGCGTCGGCTGCTTCAACTGGGGCCAGTAACAACTAGCTCAACGCAAAAACCCCCGACGGGCCAAGCGTCTGGGGGTCTTTGCGTTCGTTTCGAGTCAGAGCTCGGTCGCGGAACCGCCTGCGGCAGCGATCTTTTCGCGTGCGCTGCCGCTGAACTTGTGCGCGCTGACGTTGACCTTGACGGTCAACTTGCCGTCGCCGAGCACCTTGACCAGCGAGTTCTTGCGCACCGCGCCCGCGGCCACCAGCTCGTCGACACCGACCTCGCCGCCCTTCGGGAACAGCTTGTTGATGTCGCCGACGTTGACGACCTCATACTCGGTGCGGAACCGGTTGCGGAAGCCCTTCAGCTTCGGCAGCCGCATGTGAATCGGCATCTGGCCGCCCTCGAACGTCGCCGGGACGTTCTTGCGGGCCTTGGTGCCCTTCGTACCGCGACCGGCGGTCTTGCCCTTGGAGCCCCCGCCGCGGCCCACGCGGGTCTTCGCGGTCTTGGAGCCCGGCGCGGGCCTCAGGTCATGCAATTTGATGGGAGTCATTTCGTCTCCACCGCCTCAACTTTTACGAGGTGATGCACGGCCTTGATCAGACCGCGCGTCTGCGCGTTGTCCTCACGGACGACGGACTGGCGGATCTTGCGCAGCCCCAACGTCCGCAGGGTCTCGCGTGCCTTCCAGCGCGCACCGATGGTGCTGCGCACCTGGGTGATCTTGAGCTCTGCCATCGTTATGCCGACCCTTCACGTGCGGCCGACGCGGCAAGCGCCTCCGCCTCGCGGCGCGCCCGCAGCATGCCTGCCGGCGCGACGTCCTCGATCGACAGACCGCGTCGGGCCGCGACCTCTTCCGGACGCTGCAGCAGCTTCAGCGCGGCAACGGTGGCATGCACCACGTTGATCGCGTTGTCGCTTCCCAGCGACTTGGCCAGGATGTCATGCACGCCAGCGCATTCCAGCACCGCACGGGCGGCGCCACCGGCGATCACACCGGTACCGGGGCTGGCCGGACGCAGCATCACCACACCCGCAGCGGCCTCACCCTGCACCGGGTGGACGATAGTGCCGCCGATCAGCGGAACCCGGAAGAAGCCCTTGCGAGCCTCCTCGACACCCTTGGCGATCGCGGCGGGTACTTCCTTGGCCTTGCCGTAACCGACGCCGACCATGCCGTTGCCGTCGCCGACGATCACCAGCGCGGTGAAGCTGAATCGCCGACCGCCCTTGACGACCTTGGAGACCCGGTTGATCGCGACGACACGCTCCAGGTAGTTGCTCTTCTCACCGCTGTCGCGGCCACCACGGCCGCCACGGTCGTCGCGGCGGCCACGGCCGTCGCGGTCACCGCGCGAGCCCCTGCCGTCCCGGCTATCGGGGCCGCCGGCCCCGTGTGCCTGCTCGGCCATCATGCAGTCCTTCCGTTATCAGTCATCAGAACTTCAGCCCGCCTTCGCGCGCGGCGTCGGCGAGCGCCGCGATGCGGCCACCGTAGGTGTAGCCGCCGCGGTCGAACACGACCTGCTCGATGCCTGCGGCCTTGGCACGCTCGGCGATGAGCTGTCCGACCCGCACGCTGTGGGCCTTCTTGTCACCGTCGACGGCGCGCACGTCGGCCTCGGTCGACGACGCAGCGGCCACCGTGGTGCCGTTGAGGTCGTTCACCAGCTGCACATGAATGTGCCGCGACGAACGGTTGACCACCAGGCGCGGTGTCTCGGCCGTGCCCTCGATCTTCTTGCGGAGCCGGGCGTGCCGACGCAGCCGCGCGACCCGCCGGGTGTGGGACACGTTGTGGCCCACCGGCTTACGCGCCGCGGACTCTGTTGTCTTCGCAGCCATGTCTACTTACCTGTCTTTCCGACCTTGCGGCGGATCTGCTCACCCTCGTAGCGGATGCCCTTGCCCTTGTAGGGGTCGCTCTTCCGCAGGCGGCGGATGTTGGCCGCGATCTGGCCGACCTTCTGCTTGTCGATACCGGAGATCGAGAACTTCGTCGGCGTCTCCACCGCGAATGTCACGCCCTCCGGGGCGTTGATCAGCACTGGGTGGCTGTAACCGAGCGCGAATTCCAAGTTGCTGCCCTTGGCGACCACGCGGTAGCCGACGCCGAAGATCTCCATCTTGATGGTGTAGCCCTCGGTGACGCCGGTGACCAGGTTGGCCACCAGTGTGCGCGACAGGCCGTGCAGCGAGCGGTTGTGCCGCTCGTCGTCGGGTCGAGTCACCACGATCGCGCCGTCGTCATCACGGGCGACCTTGATCGGCTCGACGACCGCCAGTTCCAGCGTGCCCTTCGGGCCCTTGACCGACACGTTCTGGCCGTCGATCGTCACATCGACCCCGGACGGGACCGGGACCGGCTGCTTTCCAATACGCGACATAGTTTCTAGCTCTCCCTCACCACACGTACGCGAGGACTTCGCCGCCCACGCCCTCTCGGGCCGCCTGGCGGTCGGTCCTCAGACCCGACGACGTGGAGATGATCGCCACGCCAAGACCGCCGAGAACCCGCGGCAGGTTGGTCGATTTCGCGTAGACGCGCAGACCGGGCTTGGACACCCGGCGCAGTCCCGCGATGCTGCGTTCACGGCTGGGGCCGTACTTGAGTTGCACCACCAGCGACTTGCCCACGCGGGCATCCTCAGTGTGGTAATCGGAGATGTAGCCCTCCGCCTTGAGGATCTCGGCGATGTTGGCCTTGATCTTCGAGTGCGGCAGGGTCACCTCGTCGTGGTACGCCGAATTGGCGTTGCGCAGACGTGTCAAGAAGTCTGCGATCGGGTCCGTCATGGTCATGACAGCCGGTTCACCTTCCTCGCGGCGGTTCCACCGTGTCCATTAGTGGGGTGGCCTGCCGCAACCTTTTCCGATGTGGTCAATTGCCTAGCGCTGATTACCAGCTGGACTTCTGGACGCCCGGCAGTTCGCCGGCGTGTGCCATCTCGCGCAGGCAGATGCGGCACAGCCCGAACTTGCGGTAGACCGCGTGCGGGCGACCGCACTTGCTGCAGCGCGTGTAGCCACGCACTTTGAACTTGGGCTTGCGCTGGGCCTTGTTGACCAGTGCCTTCTTTGCCATCTGTTCAGTTCTCCTTGAAGGGGAAGCCGAGGGCCCGCAACAGCGCTCGTCCTTCGTCGTCGTTCGTCGCCGTGGTGACGACGGTGATGTCCATGCCACGAGGCCGGTCGATGCTGTCCACGTCGATCTCGTGGAACACCGACTGTTCGGTCAGCCCGAAGGTGTAGTTACCGGTGCCGTCGAACTGCTTGGGCGACAGGCCGCGGAAGTCGCGGATACGCGGCAGCGCGATCGAGATCAGCCGGTCGAGGAATTCCCACATCCGGTCGCCGCGCAGCGTGACCCGCGCGCCGATCGGCATGCCCTCGCGGAGCTTGAACTGCGCGATGGACTTACGGGCCCGCCGGACCTCCGGTTTTTGCCCGGTGATCAGCGACAGGTCGTTGACCGCACCGTTGATCAGCTTGGCGTCGCGGGCGGCGTCGCCGACACCCATGTTCACGACGACCTTCACCACGCCGGGGATCTGCATGACGTTGGCGTAGCCGAACTCTTTCAGCAGCGTGTCGCGGATCTCTTCGCGGTAGCGCTGCTTGAGTCGGGGCAGCGTCTTCTCAGTGGCTTCTGCGGTCGTCATCTCAGATGTCCTTGCCATTGGTCTTGGCGACGCGGACCTTCTTGCCGGTCTCGTCGTCGACGCGGAAGCCGACGCGGGTCGGCTTGCCGTCGGAGTCGAGCAGCATCACGTTGCTGACGTGGATCGGCGCCTCCTGGGTGACGATCCCGCCGGAGGCGGCGCCGCGCTCGGTGCGGGAAACGGGAGTGTGCTTCTTGATCCGGTTCACGCCCTCGACGAGGACCTTGTTGCGGTCGGGGTAGGCCATCAGGACCTTGCCCTTGGCGCCCTTGTCCTTACCGGAGATGACAAGCACGGTGTCGCCCTTGTGGACGTTCATTTACAACACCTCCGGGGCGAGCGAAACGATCTTCATGAAGCGCTTCTCGCGCAGTTCCCGGCCGACCGGGCCGAAGATGCGCGTGCCGCGCGGGTCGTTGTCGGCCTTGATGAGGACGGCAGCGTTCTCGTCGAACTTGATGTAGCTGCCGTCGGCACGGCGGCGCTCCTTGACGGTGCGCACGATCACGGCCTTGACGACCTCGCCGCGCTTGACGTTGCCGCCGGGGATGGCTTCCTTGACGGTCGCCACGATGATGTCGCCGATGCCGGCATAGCGCCGCGACGAGCCGCCGAGCACGCGGATGCACAAGATCTCCTTGGCACCCGTGTTGTCGGCGACCTTCAGCCGCGATTCCTGCTGAATCACAGTCTCTCCTCGACCTGGTTAATGTGTGCATGGCAGATTCCGACCTGACATGCGCGGTCTTGCTGTCACCCAAGGGCACGCGGGGCCTATCCGGAAGGGATTGGCCGAGGTCTGCCCAAGGCAACCGTTTGATTCTAGGTGACGACCTGCAAGGAACCAAATCTGTCCACTTTGCCGCGAACGTGGGTTACCCGCACGCTTTTGCGGCCTCGAGCGTGCCTCAAGCCCACACTCGGCGCACAACCCGAGAGTCACACCGTCAACACCTGACATTTTGCGCACGTTCACCTCGACGTATTACCCCCGGTCAGACTGAGAGCATGGTCGCCGTCACTGCACTGGCTCTGGCGGCCGCGTTCCTGTTCGCCGTGTCGGCATTGCTGCAGCAACGCGCCGCCCGCACGGTCATCGGCACCGACACCGCATCACTGCGAGACGCAGCAGGCGTCAAGCGGCTGTTCGGCCATCTGGTCCGAAGCAGGACGTGGCTGGCCGGTTGGCTGACGAACCTGGGCGGGGTTGGCACCCAGGCGGCGGCGCTCAAGGTCGGGTCGGTGGCGGCGGTCCAGCCGCTGATGGCGGCACAGCTGCTGTTTGTGCTGTCACTGGCGTCTGGCGAGCAGCGCCGCTGGCCGTCGGGGCGTGACTGGTTGTCGGCGCTTGCCGTGTGCGCGGGCCTGGTGCTGCTGCTGACCGCCGACGCCTCGTCGTTGACGGGTGAGCCGCATCGGAACCGGGTGTTCATGGCGACGGTGTGTGTCGTCAGCCTCGTGGTGACTCTGCGCCAGGTGAGCCGGCACACGTTTCCATGGCTGGCCGGGCTGCTGGTCGGTGTCGCGGCGGGCCTGTGCCATGCGCTCAACGCCGTCTACTTGAAGCTGACAGTCGAAGATCTCTACCACGGTGGGATGCCGGCCACACTGTTCGACTGGCCCCTCTACGCGTTGGCCGCAACGGCGCTGAGCGGAATGTTGTTGGTGCAGATAGCTTTTGCCAGCGGCCCGCTACCGCCTGCGGTGGCGGCAATGAGCGTCACCAACCCCATCGCCAGCTTCGTCTTGGGCATCCTGGCCTTCGACGCGCCTGCTCCCCGTGACCCCGCTGTGCTCTCGGCCATCGCGATCTCGGGCGTGCTGATCGCTGTCGGCATCGTCGGGCTGGCGAACGCATCGGGCACACGCCATCTCTACGGCGACGACATCCCCTCCGGAGGGGCCTCTGCCGATCCAGCCACAATCGACGCCGTCGGCGTTGATCATGGTGGTGTGGAACGGCAGCGATGCAGTTGACCGATGCGGTCGTGCTGATCACAGGGGCGTCGGCCGGAATCGGCCGCGTCACCGCCGCCCGGTTCGCTGCGAGGGGCGCCCGGATCGTGGTGCACGGCCGCGACCCGGAGCGCACCCGACAGGTGGCCGACGAGGTGCACGGCCGCGCCGTGCTCGGAGACTTGGCCGTAGCCGCGGATCGACGGCGGATCGCCGCGGAGGCAGTGGATGCGTTCGGACACGTCGACGTGCTGGTGAACAACGCCGGATTCGGTTACCTCGGACCCGTGTCGGTCATGGACGTCGACGTGATCCGGCGACTTGTCGAGGTCAATCTGCTCGCCTCGATCGAGCTCACCCGTTCACTGCTGCCCAGAATGATGGAGCGAAACCGCGGCGCCGTCTGCTTCGTCACGTCGATCGCAGGGCGCACCGGCGTGGCCGGTGAAGCCGTCTACTCGGCGACCAAGGCAGGTCTGGACGCCTTCGCCGACAGCCTGCGGGGCGAGACCGCCCGCTCCGGCGTCGACATCAGCGTCGTCGTTCCCGGGGTGGTCGACACGGGGTTCTTCGAGACTCGCGGCAGTCCCTATGAGCGCACGTTTCCGCGTCCGATCCCCGCAGGAGCGGTCGCCGACGCGGTGGTCCGAGCCGTGCAGAGCAACCGCGCAGAAGAGTGGAGACCGCGATGGCTTCGGATCGCCCCGACCGTGCGCGCACTGGCGCCCGGCGCATTCCGCCGGCTTGCGGTCCGCTTCGGTGGAAGCGGCGCGTGACTCCCGTCGCCGGTTAAACGTCTGCCACGCAACGGAACCCGATATGGGTCGTCGCGCTGTCCTGCGACTGCGGCGAGCGGGCCGCCGGACGGTAGCGGTGGCAGTACTCCGGCGCGCACAGGTGCGAGCCGCCCTTGAGCGCCTGGCTCACCGATGGGTCGGGTGCCAGATCTGACGTCGCCGCCGAAGCGGCTCCGGTCGGGCCGCAACAGGACTGCACGGGACCATCCAGCCGGTGGTGCGCCGAGAACCGTGTCGTCGTCCACTCCCACACGTTGCCGATCATGTCGACGAGGCCGAACCCGTTCGAGGGGAACGTGCCGACCGGCGACGTGCCGACCCAGCCGCGCGCCCCGCCGTTGCGGTACGGGAACCGTCCCTGCCATGTGTTGGCCATCGGCTGCCCGCCGGGCGCCGGCTCCTCACCCCAGGGGTATGTCGTCGTCGCGCCGCCGCGGGCGGCGTACTCCCACTCGGCCTCGGTCGGAAGGCGACGTCCCGCCCAGCGGGCATAGGCCGCGGCGTCGGGATAGGCGACCTGCACGACCGGGTGGTCGGCGCGGTCCCCGATACCGCTGTCCGGGCCGAATGGGTGGCGCCAGCTTGCGCCAGGTACCCAGGCCCACCACTGCCGCCAGTCACGCAGATCCACCGGGCCGCTGGTGGGCCGGAACACCAGCGCACCCGGTACCAGATCCTCCGGTGCGGCTCCCGGGTACAGCGCGGGATCGGGAGCCAGCTCGGCAACGGTGACGTAACCCGTCGCGGCGACGAACTCGGCGAACTGCGCGTTGGTCACCGGATGGCGCTCGACGGCGAACGCGGCGACGGTCGCAGTGTGTACCGGCGCCTCTTCGGGATAGAACTGCGTTGAGCCCATCCGATATGACGCACCCGGCAGCTCGACGAGCTCTGTGAGCATGACGTTCAAGGCAGGACGATCTCGAAGTCCTCGGTCAGCAACGCAGCGGCCGAGTCGAAACCGGGTGTTCCCGTCGGAGCCTGCACGTGCACCGCGACGAGATAGTTGCTGCCGCTGTTGGTCCAGATGTGGACGATGCGGTCTTCGTATTCAACGGCGTTCTGCGGCGTATCCGACCACGCGCCCATCAGCTTCTGCCCGCTGAATCCGCACAGTTCGCCGGGTATCACGCTGACCGTACTGACGGCCGATTCCGCCATCATGTCGTCGGCGTACTTCCTGAACGCCGCTGCGGGATCGAGCGGGGTCTGCGCGATGGTGACCGTCGCCGCCATCCCGGCGGGACCGTCCAGCCGCCCGCCGACGTCCCCGGTGCCCGCGGTCATCGACCACTTGTCGGGTACGCCGACGGTGATCCTCGGCGCCTGCGGGTCATCGACCTCGGCCGTCATCCGCACACTCGGTTCGATCGTCTGGGAGCACGCAACGGTGTTCGGGGGCACCGGCGCCCGGGTTGTAGGGATGACGCCGTACGCGGACTGATCGCCACCTTGCTGCGTCGGTGGAGTGGTCGCGGATGGCGACGACCCAACCCCGGCGAGAGGACCACTCTCGCTGGCGACGGGCACCCCGTCGCTGGTGCGGACGCACGCAGCCAGCAGGCAGGCCAGCGCGAGCGCCGCGAACCCTATTCGCTTCATCAGTCTTTCGCGAAAGCGCGGGCGAACTCTCGCTCCAAATCCACGTACGGCTTGCCGGAGACATCAACGTTCACCTGTGCGATGTTGCCACCTGCAAACGGGAAGGGCGCCTTGTATGCCCGCGACACCGGCGATCCGGTGTTCTTCCCGATGCTGAGGCTCGCGCCTGCGAGCCCGAACGTTCCCGGATGGATCTTCATGCCGGACAACGACGCCACCTCGGCATCATCGATGTAGAGCGCCGTATCGCCGAGCGGCGTGTGGCTGCCCTCCACCGTCCCGGTACGCACAAAGGCCACTCCGAAGGTGTGCTTGCCCAACAGCACGGCATCCGACGACGACAGCCTCTGCTCCTCCTCGCCGAGGAAGTTGTAGACGTAGTGCAGCCGCCCGTCCTGGACGAACAGCACATGGCCGCCATGCGCGCCACCGTGTTTGATGATCACGCCTTCCGCGCCGGTGGTGTCGACGCTCACATCGGCGATGATCGCGAACGAACGGCCCTGTATCTCGACCGCGGCGCCCATGCCGACGTCGGCGGTGCCGGGGTAATACGTGTACGACTCGCGTGTGCCGGTCAGATAGGGGCGGTACCGCATCAGCGTCTCCAGCATGTTCAAGTCGGCAAGCGGCAGGCCGTTGTACTTCGCGGCCTCGCTGAACCACAGCTTCTCGAGTTCCGCAAGCTTGTCCGGATTCTCGGCGGCCAGATCATGGCACTGGCTGCGGTCGGCCTCGATGTGGAACAGCTCCCAGCGGTCCTTGTCGAAGTTCGACCACCCGGCGGGCGATGCGGCGTGGATGGTGTTGGCGAACCAGCCTCTGTGCCAGATGCCGCGGGTGCCCAGCATCGCGTAGAACTGCGTCTCCTTACCTGTCGGCGCCCCCGGATCATCAAGGGCCACCTTGATACTCACGCCGTCGAGTGGCTTCTGCGGAACGCCGTGGACCGTCACGGGTGGCGTGATATCGAGCAGGTCGTAGACCGTCGGCGTGATGTCGCAGACGTTGACGTAATTGTCGCGCACCTCGCCGTGCGCCTTGATTCCGTTGGGCCAGCTGATGATTGCGGTGTCGGCGATGCCGCCCTCGTGCGAGGCGTAGCGCTTGAACAACTTGTAGGGCGTGTTGAACGCCATCGCCCATCCGATTGGATAGTGGTTGTATGTCTCCGGGCCGCCGAGGTTGTCCATGAACCGCAGGCTTTCCTCGACCGTGTCGATGTACCCGTTGAAGAACTTGACCTCGTTAACCGATCCGTTCGGGCCACCCTCGCCGCTGGCGCCGTTGTCGGAGATGACCACGATGATGGTGTTGTCGAGCTGTCCGGACTCGTCCAAATAATCAAGGATGCGGCCGATTTGGGCATCGGTGTAAGACAGGAAGCCGGCGAACACCTCGGCCATCCTTGCAAACAACCGCTTCTCGTCATCGTTGAGCGAATCCCACGGCCGCACCGTGTCCTGCAGCGGCCACGGTTCCCCGTTGGGCCCCTTGACATCCAGATACGGATTGACCGCCGAGAGTTCGGTGCCGGGCGGGACGATGCCCATCTTCTTCTGGTTCTCGAGGACGATTTCGCGGTAGCGCTCGTAACCCATGTCGAACTTGCCCGCGTATTTGTCGGCCCACTCCTTGAACACGTGGTGCGGCGCATGCCCGGCGCCGGGGCAGACGTAGGAGAACCAGGGCTTGTCGGGTGCGATGACCTTCGAGTCGCGGATGAATTCGATGGTCTTGTCGGCGATGTCTTTCGACAGGTGGTAGCCGTCCTCGGGCAATCCCGGCGGTGCGATCGGGTGGTTGTCGTAGACGAGTTCGGGATACCACTGGTCCGTCTCGCCGCCCATGAAGCCGTAAAACCGCTCGAATCCCCGCGACAGCGGCCAATGCCGCTTGGTAGCAGCCAGATTGGACTCCTCCAACGGCGTCAGATGCCACTTGCCGACGCAGTAGGTGTTGTAGCCGTTCTCGACGAGCACCTCCGACAGCAGCGCGGTGTCATCGGGGATGCGCCCGTTGCAGCCGGGGAATCCGTCCGTGAACTCCTCGATGGTGGCCATCCCGACGGTGGTCGGGTTGCGCCCGGTCAGCAGCGAAGCGCGAGTGGGTGAGCACAGCGCGGTGGTGTGGAACTGCGACAGCCGCACACCACGTTCGGCGATGCGACTCATGGCCGGCATTTCGACAAGACCCCCGAAGCAATCCCATGTCGCGATGCCGGTGTCGTCCCACACCAGGTACAAAACGTTGGGCGAGTCCTCGGGTGCGGTGGGTGCGGCGTAAGGGCCCCAGTCCGGTTCGGAATCCCGGATGTCCAGCTCGATCTTGCCCCTGAATTCGGTCGCCATTGCAGCCTCGTCCCGTATCGGATCGCCGTGTCGTCGTTGATCGACCCGAAACTACACCCGCTGTGTATCGGTTAGCTGAGAAATCGACGACGGCGGTATTGCGGATTTCCGGTTTAGCCACCGCTGCACCGTGAAAAACGGAATCGTCCAGCCCAACCATGCGCCGACGCCGGCCACGAACCACACGAAGTGCTCGTGGTTGCCCCCAAATACACTGTCCTGCAACGGCCCGCACGTGATCACCAACACCGCGGTCCAGATCCGGTTGGTGATGATGGACAACGCCAGCGTCGCGCTGCGGACCATGTGACGCCGATGCCGCGCGAAGCGTCGTTGCCGCGCGGCGAGGTAGCCGTTGATCGTGAACCACAGCCACAGCGATGCGAGGAAGACATTGCTGACGGCCAGGAACGGGCCGAACGGCGTGGCTGCCCCGATCACCATCGCGCACATCGCGGCGGGGATCGCCGTGACGACGTAGACCCGCCCGGTCCGTCGATGCAGGGCGGGCCTCTTGGCGCGCAGGCCGGGCCAGAGCTGCGCCACCGCGGTCACCATCGCGACGCTGGCGAACATCACATGGGCGACCAGCAATGGGTAGTGCAATGCGAACGTCGCAGGCACCCGCGTGCCGCCCGTGAAGTAGGGCGGAAGCGAGTACACCAAGAACGCGACGACGACCGCGGCGAGGGCGGGGGCGAGCCATTTACTCTTCGGAGCGCTCGGTGCGTATGCCATACGCAAAAGCGTACGCCATACGCCGACCGGCCGCGCAGCGATTAAGCTGGCCGATGATGACCACAGACGAGCCGCTGCCCCGGGCGCTGGAGATCCTGTGGCGCGACCCGCAGCCGGCCCGGCGCTCCCGCGGGCTGACCCGCGAGCGCATCGTCGCGGCAGCCATCGATTTGGTCCAGGCGGAAGGCCTCAGCGCGTTGTCGATGGCACGGTTGGCCGAGCGGCTTGGCTGCGGCACCATGTCGCTATACCGCCACGTCGCCAACAAGGACGAATTGGTGACGTTCATGTTGTCGACCGCGCCGGACCCCCCGCCCATGCCCGCCGATTCGTCGGATTGGCGTGGCGCGCTTAGTGATTGGGCCGTCGGGCTATGGGATATCTACCACCGGCACCCGTGGATCCTGCAGACTGCGGCGGCGGGTCCGCCGGCAGATCCCGGGCAGCTCGCGTGGCTGGATGCGGGCCTTGCCGCGATGGGCGGAACCGGCCTCAGCGAACGAGACAAGCTGGCAGCAGTCATGGCAGTACTCCATTACGTCCGCGGCGCGGCCGCACTGGACATCGAGGCCGCCGACGTCGACGGTCCGGACTACCCCGCTCTGCTTCGGCGGGTGTTGGACGGCGACAGGTTCCCGGCGCTGGCGGCGGCCGTCGCGGCCGGGGTCTTCGACGACGCCGACGACGACCACCTCGCCGAGTTCCGCGCGGGGCTGTCCCAGTTGCTCGACGGCATCGCCGTCAAGGTGACTTGAGACTGTTCGAAGATGGGAATGCTCCGTCATATCTGACCCTCGCGCTACGTCAAGGACATAGGCCCTCGGTAACGCGATTGCGAGAAGGAGGACGAATGGCGAACGAAACCCCGGACAGCGGACCGATCACACTCATCAACGTCTTCGAGCTCCGCCCTGACGACGTCGAACAGTTCCTGCAGCACTGGCGTGAACGCGCCGAGTTCTTGGGCAGGCAACCAGGTCTCCGGTCACTGCGACTGCACCGCGCGCTCAATCCGGACTCGCGATTCCAGTTGGTCAATGTCGCGGAGTGGGACAGCGCCGAGGCGTTACAAGCGGCGACGGCGCAGGACTTCTTCCAGCAGAGCGCGCAGCGTTCCGTGCAGGAGTTCGCCGTTGCCGCCTACCCTGCGGTCTATCGCGTCGTCATCGAAGCCACTGCGGACTAGCCGATGCCGAAGCCGTATCGAGTCGGCCTGTTCGTGCGATCCAACAACGCAGTGATGCGATCGCTCATCAGCGCTGGCGTCAGGATCGGAACGTTCGCCGTATTGACGGTGCGCGGCCGCAAGACCGGCCGACCGGTGCACGTCCCGCTCGTCGTGTTCCCCGTTGCCGGCAATGACTACCTGGTTGCGTCCTACGGCGTTGTCAATTGGGTGCGCAATCTTCGCGCCGCGGACGGACGGGCCGAACTTCGGCGGGGCCACGCAACCGAGAACATCACCGCAGTCGAATTGCCCGCCGAACAAGCCGGGCCGGTCCTGCGCTTCAGCCTGCATACCGGGCCGCCCGGCATTCCTCGGCTGATCGTGCGGATATTCCGGCGTTACTTCGTGCTCCCGTATCTCGACGTCGACATGGACTCCTCCGACGACGACTTCGTGCGATCAGCCCGAACGCACCCGGTGTTCAGGGTGCAGCGTGTCGGGCAAAGTTAAGTGCGGCTGTCAGGTCCGTGATCGCACGGTGGCCAGTGGTCCGGAATCGTGCAGGGACATCGCGACGGTGGGAGTATGCCGAGAGTGACGACCAGCAAGCCGCAGACGATCTCCTATCCAGCACCGGGTGCACGCCCGTATCGACACGAGGACATCGCGGTCGACCCTCACGTGGTCGTGCTCTTCGGGGCGACGGGCGATCTGGCGAGACGTAAGTTGATCCCCGGCCTGGCCTATCTCGACCAGTCCGAGTTGGCACCCAACATTGAAATCGTCGCCACCTCACTGGAGGACCTCACCAAAGAAGAGTTCCTCAAAATGGCGAAGGCGGCCATCGAGGACTTCAGCACGCACGAACTCACCAACGAACAGTGGGGCCGGTTCGCCGAAACGGTCACATATGTGCCGCAAAGTGCAGGCCCCGAGGCGCTGGCCGCCGAGGTGGCCAAGGCGGAGGCGAAGATCGGTCAGGGAGTCCGCCGCTTGCACTATCTGTCGGTGCCGCCGAAGGCCGCGCGATCGGTGATCGCCACACTGCGCGACGCGAGCCTGGTGGACCGATCCCGCGTCGTGATGGAGAAGCCGTTCGGCACCGATCTCGCCAGCGCGGTGGCGCTCAACGACTTCGTGCACGAGACATTCCGCGAGGAACAGGTCTTCCGCATCGATCACTTCCTCGGCAAAGAGGCCGCACTGAACATCTTGGCGTTCCGCTTCGCCAACGGCCTGTTCGAACCGATCTGGAATCGCAACTTCATCGACCACATCCAGATCGACATCCCGGAGACGCTGGGCCTGGACGAACGCGCCAACTTCTACGAGAGCACAGGCGCCTACAAGGACATGGTGGTCACCCACCTGTTCCAGGTGATGGCCTTCGTCGTGATGGAGCCACCGACCGCCTTGGAGCCCCGCGCCATCAGCGAGGAAAAGAACAAGGTATTCAGGTCGATGCTGCCGGTCGACCCCAGGAACGTGGTCCGCGGCCAGTTCGCCGGTTACCGTGAATTGGATGGTGTGGCAAGGGATTCCGACACCGAGACGTTCATTGCGCTGAGGGTCGGCATCGACAACTGGCGCTGGGCGGGCGTCCCGGTCTACCTGCGCACCGGCAAGCGGATGGCCGAGGGCATGCGCATCATCTCGATCGCATTCAAGGAGGCCCCACGCACGATGTTCGCGCCCGGTTCGGGCGTCGGCTCGCAGGGCCCTGACCACTTGACATTCGATCTCGCCGACAACTCGAAGGTGTCGTTGTCGTTCTACGGCAAGCGGCCGGGTCCCGGCATGAAGCTGGACAAGCTGTCGATGCAGTTCTCGACACACGAGGTCGACACCGTCGGCGATGTACTGGAGGCATACGAACGGCTGATGCTCGACGCGATGCGCGGCGACCACACGTTGTTCACCACCGCCGAGGGCATCGAGTCGCTGTGGGAGCGATCGGCCGACTTGCTAGCCGACCCGCCCCCCGTGAAGCCATATCCGCAGGGGACGTGGGGTCCCAACGCGATTCACCAGTTGATCGCGCCGAATGCATGGCGGTTGCCGTTCGAGCGCGCCTGGCGCGAAGCCAAGAATTAGGCTGCCGCAGTTGGCTCGTTGACCCGGTATAGCCGCCAATCCGGTTGGTTGTCACCGTCGTTGGGTATCTCGAGCTCCAATGTCGCTACTTCGGCGCCAGTCTCGTACAGCGTCGGGTAGCGCAGGTTCAGGGCGTCAGAGACGCCGCGGCCGGTGTTGGGTACCGTCAGCAGATACTTGATACCGAACGCCGAGGGGTCGTTGAGCAGTTTGACGAAGTCGCTGTCAGAAGGCAGCACAAAGGTCTTGGGTTTGCGTGATGCGACGACCACGGCAAAGCCATACACGGTGTCGGTGATCACTGAGCCCTCCGGCAGATCCAAATCATCGAGATACCTGGCGATTTCACGCTCAGTCGAGAAATTGGCCGCGATGCGGTGCTCGACGGCCATTCTCTGGCTCACGTCGTCCGGGTCAGGGTGGAGCACCGCCCCGAGCGCAAACTCCTGAGGCGCGTAATGAGGCTGGCTCATTCCCCAGCCGGCGACCGGCACACAGATTGCGAAGACCACCGCGACGGCCACGTACGCGAACCGCGCAGGCCGGGTTGAGAGTCCGGCTGTCTGCGCAGGCGCGTGACGGCCTCGCCGCGTGGGTTGCACGAGCTCACCATCGGGTACCGCGAGCATCGCAAGGCACGCCGCGAACGGTACGGCCACGATGTAGAACCGCAGGAAGCCGAACGTTTGACCCGAGGCATAGCTGTACGCCTGGAACGCGAGCACCCCGCCGAACGCCAAGATCGGGACGATCAACACCTGCCAGTTGGGTCGCCGCCACCGCAGATACCCGGCCCATATCGCGATCGGAATCAACGCCGGTGCAAGCAGAGACATACTCACCACCGCATACCAGACACCGATCCCGAAAGTCGCAGGACCGCTTCCGCCCTCCTGCTGAAAGATCGCGGCGTTGCCGTACTGAGAGGAGAACTGGGCGAACGCGTTTCCGGTGATCAGCCAGCTCGCCACCGCCCACCCGACGAACGCAAGGAAGCCGGGACCACTGACCAGGATGAGGTCCAGGAACGCGCGACGCAGGCGCGGCGGACGACGGGCACGCAGATAAGTGGTGATAGCGACCAGGAATCCGACTGCCGCGATCGCCCCCACCGCGTCGTAGCGCACCAGGTACGCCAGGCTCATCGCGATGAAGCCGGCGGTGATGAGGTGGTGCACGTCGTCGTCGACCATCCACCGGATCAGTCGGCACACCGACCACATCAGGAAGAAGATGAACGGCGCCTCGCTCATGCCGTTCGACCCATAGAACACGATCATGGGATTGGCAGCGAACAACGCCGTGATGATAAGCACGTAGGTGCGGGGTAATCCGCGGTCGGTGCCGATCGTCATGATCTGCACCACCGATCCCGCCATGAAAATCGCTGACGCAAGTGAGGCGACAAACCCGTACGCCACCAGGTTCGGCCAGAGGTCTCCCAACAGAACCCCGGGGAGATTCACCATCGCGGTCAGCGGAGTGAAGATGAACCCGATCGCGGCCAAGTGTGGCTGACGACTCTCGAGGACGCTCTGTGCGGCCTGCACCCGCGACAACGCGTCGCCGATGATGAACCCGTGCCGCACCTGCAACCAGTAGCCGAGCGATGCGTAGACGGCAAAGCTGATGGCGAAAGCCAATTGCTTGCAACGGCGGTCGGTCAACCACCCGTGCGTCATGTCGCGGCTGCCGGTTCGGCGGAATGTTCGACCGACGGCTCCGCCGAGGGCCGTTGCGCCAGGCCGTGAAAGGTCTTCTCCCAGTGGGACGGATTGCGAATCAGCTGGTAAACCCCTTTAGTCGCCGCAATGCTCATCATCAACCAGAACAACGGCACGGTCAGTGCCGGAAACAGCAAATCGGACCGGTCGTCCTCTCGCAACGTGATCAGATTCATGTACAGCGTGGCCGCGTTACCGAGTATCAGGCAGATCAGCGCAGGAAAGTAGATGTACCAAGGAAATACGGCGCCGACGGCGGCGGGCTGGCCCAGGAACCATAAGACGGTGATGAGCCAGAACAACATGTTCAATACTGCGATGATCGGCGTACCAGCCAGGACCAGATTGAATCGGACGAAACTGCGCAAACCCAACGTGCGGAACAGCTTCACAGGTTGGCGGATGTGGACGAGCCAGGTCTGTAGATAACCCTTGTACCATCTCGACCGCTGGCGGACCCAGTTGATCGGATCACTGTTGGCCTCTTCGAGGGTGGTGGAGTCGACGACTGCGGTGTGGTAGCCGGACGCGTCGATCCGCAGGCCCAGGTCGGCGTCTTCAGTGACGTTGAACGGATCCCAGCTGCCGATCTTGTCGAGGACATCACGACGCAGGTGATTCGATGTGCCGCCCAACGGAATTGGCGATGTGCTGCGCATCATCCCAGGCAAGAGATAGCCGAACCACAGCGCATACTCCGCGGTGAACCATGCTGTCAGCATGTTCTGGTGGCCGTTGTGATACGCGAGTTTCGCTTGTACGCAGGCGATGTCGTCGGGTAGCTGACGAAATGCACCCACCACCCGGCGCAGTTGTAGAGGTTCTGGCAGGTCCTCGGCGTCGTAGATGGTAATGATCTCGCCGGTGGCGAAATACAACCCGTAGTTACATGCCTTGGGTTTGGTGCGCGGATTGGCTGGGGGCACGAGCACGGTCGTGATCATCTCGGACTGCGTGCACGCCTTGGCGGCATTGATGGTGACTTCGTCGTCGGCTTCGAGGAGCAACAGCACCTGCAGCTCGTCCGCCGGGTACTCCAGCGCTGACATGGCTCCGATGAGATCGGCGACGACTTCCGGTTCGTTGTACGCAGGCACCAGCACGGTGTACCGCGGAAGCTCGTCGTCAGGGATGGCGCGCGCCTCCTCGTCACTGATCGTGATCGGTCGGGAAGCCAGGCCCTCCTTGAAGATCAACACCCGGTCGAGCATGGTCAGGACATAACCCAGGGTGCACAAACCCATCAGAACGACCGCGGTCCCGGTCGGCCGCCAGATCGCGCAGCCAATGATCACCAGCAGCAATGTCCACAGCACGGGTCGCTGCCAGCCCACCACCGCGGTCGATGCCGACTGCAACGGGTGGTCCTCGCGCAGCCCATCGACCGCGCGCTTCAGCGCATAGTCCCGATCGGCAGGGTTGGCGAGGTCCAGCGGACGGCGGCTGACGCCGGCCGTCATTGGTTGACCCCCAACGGCTCCAGCTCAGCGTGTACCAGGGCATGGCCGAACTCGGTGAGGAGAACGTCGTCCTTGACGACGGGGTTCAAGTCGGAGGTCGCCGCGTTGCCCCGGAACAACACCGTGAACAGCGAATTCAGCGTCGAAAGCATCCCGCCAGTCGGCTGCGGGAAGGGAGCGTTGTCGTCGTGGTTGTCCACCGAGATGACCAACACGCGCTGTTCGGTCGATGCGTTGCCCCATGTCCACTGCAGCCCGTCCCAGGTGACCAGCTGATTATCGTCGACGGCGGTGAACAGGTCGGCCGTCACGCCATAGCCCAGGTCGGCCGTCCGCTTGGTAGACAGCCGAATCCCGTGCATCCGGTACAACACCCGAGCCGGATAGGTCTGCAGGGCGATCGGCCGGGCGGTGGTGGTCAAGTCGACCATCAGTGCCCGCGGTCGGCCCAGTTTGTCGAAGCGGAGATCGCCGGTCTCGGCGACCATCTTCTGTCGCACATGCACGGCTCCCTCGCCGTAGAGCCTGCTGACCCATGGAAAGGCCTGTGTGCCAACTATTCGCCAGCCCGGGGGCGCCTTCATTGTGGTGTCCAGTGTCATCCGGTCTGCGCGCGCCGGCGGGGCCAGACCGGGGTCAGGCAGCCGGACAAACGACAGGGCGATCGCGACCGCCAGGACGACGGGCAGCGCAGACCACACCTGCCCGGCGGCTAGCGGTTCGATCTTGCGGTCCAGCAGCCGTTTTGGCGCATCGAGCCGCGCCAGCAGGTAAGCCGTCACCCCAACCAGGACGATCGCGCTCAGCGCGGGGACCAACTGGAAAGCCAAAAGATGACCGTCCGGAATGAAGTACGCCATCACCCCGAGGATCGCGAGACCGACGATCCATGCCCCGAGGGCGCCCAGAAGGCCCCTGCGCCAGTGCCTGCCCACTGCGATACCCGTCGCGACTCCTGCGATGACCAGGGTTCCCATCCCGGCGGCGACACGCGAGCCGCCGAGGACCATCACGGTGAGGTGGTACGGCAGCGGGCACACCGCTAAAAGCAAGACCCAGACCAAGCCGAACCGCGTGACCGGCCGCAAACCGAAGAGAGCGATGCTCGCGCTGATCACGAACGTCCACATTGCGAGGAGATCAAGGCGCAGTAGCTGGAAATAGAGCGCGTAACGGCCGAGCAGCACGCCGTGCAGTAGCAGCGCCAGCACCAAGCCCATGACGCCGACGATGACGTCTGTCTGCCGGTCGTGTATCGGGAGTTCAGTACGTTTGCGACGCGCCACGCCGATGGCGGCCAGAACACCCGCGACCGGCACCATCCATACATATCCGTTGAGCCCGCCGCTGCGGGTGACGTCGATGAGGTTCAGCAGTGACCGGTGGAATGCCAGCACAGTCACCGCGGCGATGAACGCCCATCTCAAGATCAGCCGGTAAACCGGGTGCAGTGCGCTCAGCCAGGGCGTGCGCTTCGTTTCCGGTGGTGGCGGCGCTTGAGTGGAGACCGACATGTCATGCCGCCGGCTTAGGGCGCCGCCGGCGCATCCACAGCCACCACACGACGCCAGCGACTAGCAATACGAGCACGCCGGCGCCAGGCCACCACGGACTGACCATCGGCTTTGCGTCCGCCTCGGGGGCGGTCGCGTCTTGCTTACCGAGCACCGTCACCGGGTCCCGGCCCGGCACCGACACCAGGGCCACGCCGTTCAGATTCGCCGCACGCTGTCTGTCCGCCGCCAGCCAATGTAACAACTCGTCGAGTTGCTCGGGCGCACCGTTGGAGGTGGCGACCAACAGTGAGCGCTTACCGTCGAAAACGGTTTGGAGAGAACCGAACCGGAGTGCGGGTTCGAGCGTCAACGTGGTGGATTGACCGCTGTTGTCGACGACGTCCATTGTCATCGGGATCGTCCCAGGGGCCAGCACCGGCAATGGGATCTCGGGATGGTTCCAGCCGTCCGTAGAGATCAAGACCCCAGGGTTAGGCGAGTCGATCGCCGCCTGCAATGGCATCACCGCCGTGTCGAGGGGCAATGCGCTCAGGCGCTGCATTCCCACGATGATGTAAACAGCCCGGACGGTGTCGGCGAACACGTCCGATCCGATGCCAACCTGAACTCGCGGCATCAGCGACTGCGGCATCGACTGGAATCCCGCAGGGATCGGGGGCTTGGCGGGTTCGCTCTCTACGTCGCTCTCACCGTCGATCGTGAGCGTGAGCGGTTGAAATTCACCACAGCGGCCGGTATTTCCCTGAAATGTCCAGCTTCACAAGGAGATTGGTGTACCGCTGTAGCAGCCGGTCCGGTACGTCGACCCAGCGATCCACGACACCGTCTGCGGTTGTGGGCCATCGATCGATGGTCTCACCGCCCACCGATGCCACCAACCGACCGCCGATACTCTGCGGCAGCGGCGTGTAGGAGCCCCGCAGGTGCACCCGAATGTTGTGCGCTGCTCGCCCGAGCCGGGTCTGATCCAACCCGACGTACACCTCGGGGCTCAACGCCGTGGAGTTCACCCCGGGCTGCCCGAGTTCGCGGATCGTCGTGTGATCGCCTGTGAGTTGGGGGACCGTATGCAGCGGGCCGACCACCGCCTTGGAGGTCAATGCGTACCGGGCGACACCGCTGGTGAGTATGCGTGCCTGGTTGGTCAATGCGTTGGCCGGACCCGCAATCAGCAACGTCGGCATCCCGTCGGCGCCCGGCTGCAGCGAAACCCCGGTATCCGGCGCCTCGGTGATGACGATCCTGCGCTCGAACGGTTGGCCACCTCCCGCAAGTGGGCCGGGGCCGTCTCCAAGGCGCGTCACAGTGATGGCCGGGTTCTGCGGACCGTAATGCGCGGAAACAGCGGCGGCGAGCTGAACTACCGCGTCCGAAACCCCCATGGAGAGCGCCGGATCCACGTAAATGGTCAGCCTGCGCAGTATCGGCGGCAGGAAATCGGCCACCGCCGTCGGCACGGCTTCGACACCGTCGTATGTGACGGTGACGTTGGTCAGCCGCAGCGGGTTCGTCGGGTCCAGGCAGTAACCTTCCAGCGGAAGCACATAAGCGCGCACCAGCAGCGATACCGCGTTGTCGACAACGCGCACGCCCGGCAATGGAATGCTCAGCGGTGCGGGGGGACCGGCCGGTACGTCCAATCTGGCGATGACGCGGTCATCCTGCAGCACTGTGAGAGTGGCGCTCCGCGCGAAGACGGGCAGCAGCGCCGTCACATTCAGCGACGTGGGGGTGAGACCAGGCAGGACCGGGATGTTGACGGTCTCGACATCGTTCTGCCCGTAGAACGCCAGGTCAGGGGTGGACCCCAGGTCTCGCAGCGACAACGTCGGCGAGTCGGCTCGCGCCACTCCATCTTCGGGCGCCGCGCCTACTGGCGCGCTCAGCAGTACCGCGATTGCCGCGATGACCGTTATTGCAATCAACCGACGGAAAATGTGCGCAAACATCGGTCGCAAGCCTAAAGCGTGCGGCCCGGCGACAAACTAGAACGAAGCAAAGAAATACGACCGTTGCCGTCTCGGCATCGGTCGTATTTCTGTCGCGATTACTTAGCCCTTTCGAGAATCTCGACCAGCCGCCAACGCTTGGTTGCTGACAGCGGACGGGTCTCCATCAGCGAAACCCGGTCGCCGACACCGGCGATGCCGTTCTCGTCGTGCGCCTTGACCTTCGTCGTGGTGCGGATGATCTTGCCGTAGAGCGGATGGCTCTTGCGATCCTCCAGCTCGACCACGATGGTCTTCTGCATCTTGTCGCTGACGACGTAGCCGATACGCGTCTTGCGTCGACCACGCGGCTTCTCGGCGCGCGGGGTGCGCTTGGGGCCCTTGTCTTCTGCCATTACGATTCCTCACCCACAGGTCCGGAAGCCAGACCCAACTCACGTTCGCGCAGCACTGTGTACACACGCGCAATTTCCTGACGCACCGTACGAAGCCGACGGTTATTGGCGAGCTGACCGGTCGCCATTTGGAAGCGCAGATTGAATAGCTCTTCCTTGGACTCGCGCAAGCGGTCTTTCAACTCGTCGTCGGTCAGTTCGCGCAGTTCGCCAGGCGACACTCCTACTGCCATCAGAACTGCTCCTCTCGGGTAACGATGCGTGCCTTGATCGGCAACTTGTGGATTGCACGGGTCAATGCTTCCCGCGCGGTCTTCTCATCGGGGTAGCTCAGCTCGAACAGCACGCGGCCCGGTTTTACGTTGGCAATCCACCACTCCGGCGAGCCCTTACCCGAACCCATGCGGGTTTCGGCCGGCTTCTTGGTCAGCGGACGGTCCGGGAAGATGTTGATCCACACCTTGCCGCCACGCTTGATGTGCCGGTTGATGGCGATACGAGCGGACTCGATCTGCCGGTTGGTGATGTACGCGTGTTCCAGTGCCTGGATGCCGTACTCACCGAAACTCACCGACGTGCCACCACTGGCGATGCCGCGCTGCCTGGGGTGGTGTTGCTTGCGGTGCTTGACCTTGCGGGGAATCAACATGATTCAGCTCTCCGTGCTCTCCGTGGTCGGTGCTTCGACGACAGCCTCGGGAGCGGCCTCAGCGACCGGTTCGGGCGCAGCCGTAGCTTCCTCGGCACCCGATGCGGCACGGCCGGCGTCGGTGCTCGTCGCTGTCGTGCCCGACGCGCCGCTACGACGCGGGCGGGTGCCCGACGGACGCTCGCGGCGCGGACGATCGGCGCCCGACGGAACCGTCGCGGTCGCCTCACGCTTGCCACCGACGATGTCGCCCTTGTAAATCCACACCTTCACGCCGATACGGCCGAAGGTGGTCTTGGCCTCGTACAGGCCGTAGTCGATGTCGGCGCGCAGCGTGTGCAGCGGCACCCGGCCCTCGCGGTAGAACTCCGAGCGGCTCATCTCGGCGCCGCCGAGGCGGCCCGAGCACTGCACCCGGATGCCCTTCACGTTGGGCTGACGCATCGCGGACTGGATCGCCTTGCGCATCGCGCGACGGAACGCCACGCGATTCGAAAGCTGCTCTGCCACACCCTGAGCCACCAATTGCGCCTGGGACTCGGGGTTCTTGACCTCGAGGATGTTCAGCTGCACCTGCTTGCCGGTCAGCTTCTCCAGGTCGGCGCGAATGCGGTCGGCCTCGGTGCCGCGGCGGCCGATGACGATGCCGGGCCGCGCGGTGTGGATATCGACACGGACCCTGTCGCGCGTCCTTTCGATCTCCACGTCGGCGATGCCGGCGCGCTCCAGACCGGTGGCCAGCAGCCGACGGATCGCCACGTCTTCCTTGACGTAATCCTTGTACTGCTTGTCGGCGTACCACCGGGACTTCCAGTCGGTGGTGATACCGAGCCGGAAGCCGTGAGGATTGATTTTCTGGCCCACTACTCCGAGCCCTCCTTCGCGTCGGACGCTTCAGTAGTCGTCTGTTCGGCGTTGATCGCCTCAGCGTCAGCCGTCTTCGTATCGGCGGCCTTCTTGGCGGGCGCCTTCTTCTCCGGTGCCTTCTTCGCCGGAGCCTCAGCCGCAGCCTTGGTCGCGGGAGCCTTCTTGGCGGCCGCGGCCTTGCTGGCCTGTGCGCGGCGGGCGCGTGCGGTGCCGGCCGACTGGCCGGCCCGGTCCTCGCGCGACGGGCGGCTCTCGACGACGACCGTGATGTGGCTGGTGCGCTTGCGGATTCGGAACGCACGCCCCTGGGCGCGCGGCCGGATGCGCTTGGCGGTCGGGCCCTCGTCGGCATAGACGGTGGCGACCACGAGGGTGGACGGATCCAGTCCCTCGTTGTTCTGCGCGTTGGCCGCAGCGCTGGCGATCACCTTGGCGACCGGCTCACTGGCGGCCTGCGGCGCCCACCGCAGGATGTGCAGGGCCTCGTCCACCGACTTGCCGCGCACCAGGTCGATGACCCGGCGCGCCTTCGTCGCAGAGACATGCACGAAGCGTGCCTTCGCGACCGCAGACGGATATTCAGTCGTGATACTCACCGGCGCTTGGCCTTCCGGTCGTCCTTGATGTGACCCTTGAACGTGCGGGTCGGCGCGAACTCGCCGAGCTTGTGCCCGACCATCGCCTCGGTGACGAACACCGGGACATGCTTGCGGCCGTCGTGGACCGCGAAGGTGTGCCCGATGAAGTCGGGGATGATGGTCGACCGACGAGACCAGGTCTTGATGACCTGCTTGGTGTTCTTCTCGTTCTGAACGTCGACCTTCTTGAGCAGATGGTCGTCGACGAACGGACCCTTCTTCAGGCTGCGTGGCATCGGCTATCTCCTACCGGTGGTGCTTCTTGCCGGTGCGCCGGCGTCGGACGATGAGCTTGTCGCTTGGCTTGTGCGCCTTGCGGGTACGGCCCTCGGGCTTACCCCACGGGCTGACCGGGTGACGGCCGCCGGAGGTCTTGCCCTCGCCGCCGCCGTGCGGGTGGTCGACCGGGTTCATGACGACACCGCGGACGGTCGGGCGCTTGCCCTTCCACCGCATGCGGCCGGCCTTGCCCCAGTTGATGTTGGCCTGCTCGGCGTTGCCCACCTCGCCGACCGTGGCGCGGCAGCGCACGTCGACGCGACGGATCTCACCGGACGGCATACGCAGCGAGGCGTAGGTGCCTTCCTTACCCAGCAGCTGGATGCTCGAGCCGGCCGAGCGGGCCAGCTTCGCGCCGCCGCCGGGCCTCAGCTCCACAGCGTGGATCACGGTGCCCGACGGGATGTTGCGCAGCGGCAGGTTGTTGCCCGGCTTGATGTCGGCGTTGGCGCCGGACTCCACCACATCACCCTGCGACAGTCCCTGCGGCGCAACGATGTAGCGCTTCTCGCCGTCGAGGTAATGCAGCAGCGCGATGTTGGCGGTGCGGTTCGGGTCGTACTCGATGTGGGCGACCTTGGCGTTGACGCCGTCCTTGTCGTGGCGACGGAAGTCGATCACGCGGTACGCGCGCTTGTGCCCACCACCCTTGTGGCGGGTGGTGATCCGACCGTGCGCGTTGCGACCGCCCTTGCCGTGCAGCGGACGAACCAGCGACTTCTCCGGGTGATCGCGAGTGATCTCGGCGAAATCGGAGACGCTGGCACCGCGACGACCCGGGGTCGTCGGCTTGTACTTGCGAATTCCCATGATTCTCTAGGTCTCTCTGCGTTATCCGCCGGCTATGCCGGTGCTCCGAACAGGTCGATCGGCTTGCTACCCGCGGCCAGCGTGACGATGGCGCGCTTGGTGTCCTTGCGCTTGCCGAAGCCGGCGCGGGTGCGCTTGCGCTTGCCCTGCCGGTTGGCGGTGTTCACCGACGCGACCTTGACCTTGAAGATCTGCTCGATAGCGATCTTGATCTGAGTCTTGTTCGAGTCGGGGTGCACGACGAACGTGTACACGTTGTCCTCGATCAGCCCGTAGGACTTCTCCGAGATGACCGGGGACAGGATGATGTCGCGGGGGTCAGTGACGGTCGCCATCAGGCCGAAACCTCCACAGTGTTGTTTCCGGCGCTTGGTATTGCTGCGCTGATATAGGCATTCAGCGCCTCGACGCTGAACACCACGTCGTCGGACTTCAGCACGTCGTAGGTGTTGAGCTGGCCAGGTTCAAGCACATGTACACCCGGCAGGTTGCGCACGCTCAGCGCGCCGGTCTCGTCCGCGTGGCCGATCACGATCAGCACCTGCTTACGCTCGGTTAGCGTGGCCAGGAACGCCTTGGCGCTCTTGGTCGACGGGGTCTGACCCTCCACCAGCTCGGTGACGGCGTGAATGCGGCCGTTGCGCGCCCGGTCCGACAGCGCGCCGCGCAGGGCAGCGGCGATCATCTTCTTGGGCGTGCGCTGGCTGTAGTCGCGCGGCTTCGGGCCATGCACGACGCCACCGCCGGTGAACTGCGGAGCACGCGTCGAACCCTGGCGGGCACGGCCGGTGCCCTTCTGGCGGTACGGCTTCTTGCCGCCACCGCGGACCTCACCGCGCGTCTTCGCCGAGTGCGTGCCCTGGCGGGCGGCGGCGCGCTGCGCCTCGACCACCTGATGCATGAGCGCGATGTTCGGCTCGACGTCGAACAGCTCGGCGGGCAGCTCGACAGAGCCGTCCTTCTTGCCGGCGGGTGTGTGAACGTCAATCTTGAGAGTGTTGGCAGCCATTTACTTTTCGCCTCGCTTGATCGCGCTGCGGACCATCACCAGTCCACCGTTGCGTCCGGGGATGGCGCCCTTGATCAGCAGCACACCGTTTTCGGCATCGACCTTGTGCACGACCAGGTTCTGGGTAGTCACGCGGTCGTTGCCCATCCGGCCCGACATGCGGGTGCCCTTGAACACCCGGCCCGGGGTGGCACAGCCACCGATGGATCCGGGCCGACGGTGCACCGCCTGGGCGCCGTGGCTGGCGCCCTGGCCCTTGAAGCCGTGACGCTTCATGGTGCCCGCGAAGCCCTTGCCCTTGGAGGTGCCGGTGACGTCGACGAAAGTGCCGTCGACGAAGATCTCGGCGGTCAACTCCTGGCCGACCTCGTACTCGCCTGCGGCCGCCTCGTCGTCGAGCCGAAATTCGGCGATGTGACGGCGCGGATTCACGCCCGCCGCGGCGTACTGCCCGGACAGGGGCTTGTTCACCTTGCGCGGGCTGATCTCGCCGTAGGCCAGCTGCACGGCGGAGTAACCGTCGCGCTCAGGGGTACGGATACGTGTCACGACGTTGGGCCCGGCCTTCACGACCGTCACCGGAACGACCCGGTTGTTCTCGTCAAACACCTGCGTCATGCCCAGCTTGGTGCCCAGAATGCCTTTTCTTGCCATTTCTTCTAGGTCTCCTACTGGATGTTGACGTCGACGCTCGCCGGCAGATCGATGCGCATCAGGGCGTCAACGGTCTTCGGCGTCGGGTCGAGGATGTCGATCAGTCGCTTGTGCGTACGCATCTCGAAGTGCTCCCGCGAGTCCTTGTACTTATGCGGGGACCGGATGACGCAGTACACGTTCTTCTCAGTCGGCAGCGGCACAGGGCCAACCACGCTGGCGCCGGTACGGGTGACCGTCTCAACGATCTTGCGCGCCGAGGCGTCAATCGCCTCGTGGTCGTAGGCCTTGAGCCTGATGCGGATCTTCTGTCCCGCCACGCTTCTCCTACCTCACTCCTGCCTCTGGGCCCAGCTGGGAAATCCCAGTCGGGCCGCTTCCGTCCGGCGCGCTCGCTTTGCGCTGGTATGCCGCCGCTGTTTTTCTGTCTGTGGTCCACCGATCCCCGCGGTCGGGCGTGTCGCCCTTACGCACACTCAGCCGCGGCGGAAATCGTCGCGATCGAGGTGGGGACCGGATGCGCCCGCTCGGACGCTGGTCGTATGCCCCGGCCAGGCGCGAACCCGGCTCAAGGCAACCCGAACAGTATGCCCTAGATGTGGGGCCCCATCCAAATCTCTGGCCACGGAATACCCGTGACGTTATTACTCCAGAGTAAGGTAGCCCCGCATGGCAGCCCCGACCACCACATATCGCATGTGGAAACGCCTCGCCGCCCAGCCCGGCGGCACGCAGTTGTTCTCGGCCGCCGCGATGGTGCGGGTGCCCTATTTCGCCTCGATCGTGCCGCACGTGGTCCGGATGGAGCCCGGGTACGCGGAGGTCGCCGTGCCCAAGTGGTTCTTTGTCTACAACCACCTGCACACCGTGCACGCGATCGCGTGCTGCAACGCCGCCGAGGTCGCGATGGGCATGCTCATGGAGGCCACGGTGCCGACCAGCCACCGCTGGATCCCGAAGTCGATGAATGTGCAGTATCTGGAGAAGGCGACGACCTCGTTGCGCGCACACGCCCGGCTGGACCCGCCGGAGTTCACGTCGATCACCGACGGCGCAGAGATCGTCGTGCCTGTCGGTGTCGTCGACAAGGCCGGCGTCGAGGTGGTGCACGCCGACATCACCTGCTGGGTGACGCCGGCCTAGCGATTTCGGCGCGCTGACGGACGCTGAGGGGGCGTAGACGCGCCGAAATCACTCGGACAGATAGGTGCCGTGGCCTTCGCACACCAGGCCGTCGCTGCCGAAGGTCAGCACCTCGTTGACGAGTTCGCCACGATGGTTGCGGTAGTTGATCACCAGCGTCGACTCACCGCGGTAGACGCCGATGATGTCGAAGTGCAGCTCCGGCAACGCCTTCAGCGCCGTCGTCCAGTAGTCCCGCAACGCCGCCTTGCCGCGCACCACTCCCCCACTCTCGGGCACCACACGGGCGGCCACTGGTGAGGTGAACACGACGTTGTCGTGGAAGTGGTCGAGCACCGCTTCGATGTCGTGACGGTTCCACGCCCGGACCCACCGGTCTGCATAGCTGTCCGGGTCGGGAGTTGGCATGGCAGTTAGCCTTTCAGGCTCGCCCAGAACGCGCACTGGTGCGTGTCGTCGAAGTTGGTGAACACTCTGCTTCCATCCGGCTGAAACGACAACCGTTTTTGGTCGGGATGGAACGCCGGCCATTGCGAGCCCGGTTCGGAGGTGTGCACGAAGTGCGCCCAGTAGTCGATCATCTGATCGGACAGCACCTGTTGCGCCTGGTTCAGCGGCGGCGTGCCGCCGATATCGAACAGGTATCGCAGCTCAAACGAATGGCTGGCGCCCATCGGGAACGGCAGCTTGCGCATCGGATCGGGCGCCGGCGCGTCGCGGTCGTTGAACTCGTAGGCATACACGGGCTGGGTCTTCGCCATGGCGTCGGCCATCCGATCTGCCGGGCAGGCGAACACCCCATCGGTCACTGCGGCCGAATATGCAAGGGGCACACTGGCATAGCGCTGCAGCGGATAGCGTGCCTCCACAGCGGCGGCGTTGTTACCGAACGTCTCCCGCAGCAACTGCGGGTACTGCTCGGTTGTGTATTGGTGGCCCAGCCGCAGGTATTGCATTGCGACGAACAAGGTGAACTCGTCGCGATTGGTGCCGATCATGATCGGCACGCGGGACGCACGCCCCTTTTCGAATCCGGTAATAGGGTCCAGCGGCAGCGATTTCGTTCCGGTCACCGGACCGCTCAGCTGATCGTCGCCAATCTGGTAGTACCAGACCGGCTCTCGTAACTTGCCCGCGGGCAATGCTCGCAGGCACTGTGCAGCGGATTTCGGATCGCCACACCCTAGTTTGGCCGCGTAGTCCAGACTGCGATTCTCCGCTGCGGGCAATGCCAGTTGCGCCTGGCACGGTCCGCTCTGGATGATCGCCGACCTGAACAACCCCGCCGACTCCGGCGCGACCAGATGGTCGCATACGGACATGCCGCCCGCGGACTCACCCGCCAGCGTCACCTTGCCCGGATCACCGCCGAAGTCAGCGATGTTGTCGCGCACCCAGCGCAGCGCCGCCTGCTGATCGGCGAGGCCGTAGTTTCCGACGTCGCCCGCCGGTCCGAGCGTCGGATGGGCCAGGAAGCCCATCGCGCCCAGCCGGTAGTTGACGGTTACGACGATCATGTCGCCCCGAGTCGCCAGCCAGCGCGAGTCGTAGATGCCTGCACTGCCGCTGATGAACGCGCCGCCGTGGATCCACACCATGACCGGCCACTGCCCCCCGCCTGCGCGCATCGTCGGTGTCCACACGTTCAGCGTCAGGCAATCCTCGTCGGTCTGCCGTCCGAATTCTGGGTCACCGCCTGGATCCTGCACGCATCGCGGTCCGACGCGAGTCGCGTCGCGGACGCCCTGCCACGCCGGCGCCGGGGCCGGCGGCTGCCAGCGGAGCGAGCCGACCGGCGGTGCGGCATAAGGGATTCCCGCGAACAATCGGTGATCCGGTGCAACGATGCCGCGCACCGCGCCGGTGGCGGTTTGCACTACCGCGGGATCAGCCGGTGGTGAGGGGACAGCCGTCTTAGTGGGCCCTCCGCCGCCGAGACCGCACCCGGCGGCCAGCAACACGCAGAAGGTGAGCGCCATGAGGCGGCGAACCGATAGGCGCGGCACAAGGTCCGAGCCTAATGACGACAGACCCACCCACCCCTTCCCTCGGTGGCCGGTGTCACATAAACTCGAAACTTGACACCCGTCAAGTTTCGCGCCGCAGCCCGGCCGTGAGGAGCCCATATGAGCACGCCGACGATGGATGACGCCGCCAAGGTGCTGGCCGATCCGACGGCCTATGCCGACGACGCACGGCTGCACGCGGCGCTGACCCATCTGCGGGCGAACAACCCGGTGGCCTGGGTTGACAACCCGCCGTATCGGCCGTTCTGGGCGATCACCAAGCACGCCGACATCATGGCCATCGAGCGGAACAACGACCTGTTCCTGTCCGAGCCGCGGCCGCTTCTGGCCACCGCGGACGCCGACGACCTCGGCAAGGCGCAACTCGAAGCGGGCACGGGTCTGCGGACCCTGATCCACATGGACGATCCGCACCATCGCAAGGTGCGCGCCATCGGCGCGGACTGGTTCCGGCCCAAGGCGATGCGCGACTTGAAGGTGCACGTCGACGAGCTGGCCAAGCGCTACGTCGACCGGATGCGCGACATCGGTCCGGAATGCGATTTCGTCACCGAGATCGCGGTCAACTTCCCGCTCTACGTGATCCTGTCGCTACTCGGCCTGCCCGAGGAGGATTTTTCGCGGATGCACCAGCTCACTCAGGAGATGTTCGGCGGCGACGACGAGGAGTACAACAAGCGAGGCAACTCACCAGAGGAGCAGCTCGCAATTCTGCTCGATTTCTTCAACTACTTCGCGAGGCTGACGGCGTCGCGCCGCGAACACCCGACCGACGATCTCGCCTCGGCGATCGCCAACGGCCGCGTCGACGGTGAACCCTTGTCCGATGTCGATACCGCGTCGTACTACGTAATCGTGGTCAGCGCCGGCCACGACACCACCAAGGACGCCATCTCCGGCGGCCTGCTGGCGCTCATCGAAAACCCCGGCGAGCTAGAGCGACTGCGGCAGAACATGGATCTGATGCCGACGGCGGTGGAAGAGATGGTCCGGTGGTCGACGCCGGTGAAGGAGTTCATGCGCACCGCGGCAGAGGACACCACCGTTCGCGGTGTGCCCATCTCCAAGGGCGAATCCGTCTACCTGGCTTACGTTTCCGGCAACCGCGACGAGGAGGTGTTCGACGAGCCGTTCCGTTTCGACGTCGGCCGCGACCCCAACAAGCACGTCGCGTTCGGATACGGCGTGCATTTCTGCCTCGGCGCCGCGTTGGCGCGGATGGAGATGAACAGCCTCTACACCGAACTGATTCCGCGGCTGGAATCCATCGAGTTGGCCGGTGAGCCGGAGCTGGCCGCGACCACCTTCGTCGGCGGCCTCAAGCACCTGCCGATTCGTTACTCGATTCGGTAGTTGGTTCCTTCGCAAAGCATTTGAGGAATCCGTCGACGGCCGCGATCGCGACCGCCTGGTAGTCGAAGTCTGCCAGCGTACTGATCCTGCCAAACGCGAGCGGGCCGATCAGCAACGCGAAAGCCATTGTGCGATCGACGGGTTCGAGTTCGGCAGCGGCCTGCGGGCTGTCGAAGATCGCGTCGAACGGTGCCGAGTACTGTTCGGCGAGGCGCTCGCGCAAGGAAAGCATCTCCGGGCTGGTCACCTCGGCGTGACGATCTGGCAGCTGTCCGATGTCCGGCCCCAGCGAAAGCCAGGCCATCGCCGTCAACATCGTCGGCACCTCGGCAATCGACTCGGCCCACGCACCCACGATGGCGATAAGGCGCTCGCGCAGTGAACCCTCGTCAGGGGGCATGGGTGCGGGCGGAATAAGCCCCATGAACGCCGCGGCCAAGAGGTCGTTGGCGCTGGAAAAGTGGCGATACAACGTAGCCCGCGCGACGTTGGCACTGCGGGTGACCGCGTCGATGGTCACCGCACTGGGGCCACCCGAGCGCAGGAGCGCCGTCGCGGCGTCGAGCAGCCGCGCGCGCGAGCGGGCCGGTCGCGGATCACTTGTGACTGGGCCCACGCGCAAGCTGGGGACCGTCATCGTTTACACCACCTCCAGCACCGAAACAAGACTATCGGTCTCTGTCCGAGACTGTTAGTCTCAAAAGTATCCACCTAAGGAGAGCGACGTTCATGGTCGACACCCTCGCGCGGTCCGATCAGGATATCGACTCCAGCGTCGCCAACCTGTCCAAACGCGCGCGCTTCTGGTTGCTGACCGTCGCCGCACTGGATGTGTTGCTGGTCATTTCCTCGATGGTCGCGCTGAACGCAGCGCTGCCCGACATCGCGCGGGAGACCGCCGCAACGCAGACGCAACTCACCTGGGTGGTCGACGGGTACACATTCGTGCTCGCATGCCTGCTGCTGCCCGCGGGCGCGATCGGCGACCGGTACGGGCGCCGCGGCGCCCTGCTCGTCGGACTGGCGATCTTCGCGTTGGCTTCGATCGCTCCGGTGTTTCTCGACAGTCCCGTCCAGATCATCGTCGCGCGCGCGGTCGCAGGCACGGGCGCGGCGTTCATCATGCCTGCGACGTTGTCGCTGTTGACCGCCGCCTTTCCAAAGAGCGAGCGCAACAAGGCCGTTGGAATCTGGGCCGGGGTCGCGAGTTCCGGCGCGATCTTCGGGTTCATGGGGACCGGGCTCCTGCTGAGGTACTTCTCCTGGCCATCCATCTTCTACGGGTTCGCGGCCGCTGCCCTTGTCCTTCTCATCGCCACCTGCACCATCTCCACGTCTCGCGACGAAACCGCAACGGCGCTGGACTGGTTCGGCGCGGTACTGATCGGTGCCGCCGTCGCGATATTTGTGTTCGGAGTCGTGGAAGCTCCGGTGCGCGGGTGGACGCACCCCGTCGTCTGGGGCTGCATGACAGCCGGTGTCGTGCTGGCGGCGGCGTTCGCCGTGGTGGAACTACGCCGCACACGTCCGCTACTGGACGTCCGGCTCTTCGGCAGGCCTGACTTCGCCACCGGGGCCGTCGGAATCACGGTCCTCTTCTTCGCCAACTTCGGCTTCTTTTTCGTCTCAATGCAGTACATGCAGCTGATCCTCGGCTACAGCCCGCTGCAGACGGCGTTCGCTCTCGACGCCGCTGGCGGTACCGATCATGGTTCTCGGGGCGACGATGCATCTCTATCTTCCGAAGATCGGTCTGCGGATAGCGGTGGCGCTCGGCTTGTTCCTGATCGGGGCAGGCCTGTTCTGCATGCGCACCCTTGACGCCGGGTCGACGTACCTCAACCTGGTGTGGCCGTTTCTGATCACCAGTGCCGGCATCGGTTTGTGCGTTGCGCCAACGACTTCGGCAATCATGAACGCCGTTCCGGACGAGAAGCAGGGCGTCGCTTCGGCCATCAACGACACGACACGCGAGGTGGGCGCGGCGGTCGGCATCGCAGTGGCCGGATCGGTGCTCGCTACAACAACGTGCTCGCTCCGACTCTCGCCAGATTTCCCGAACGGGTTCGCACACAGGCCCTCGACTCGCTCGCCCGTGCTCTTGTCGCCGCGGAGCAGATGGGCCCGCAGGGCGCGCGGCTGTCCGCCCTGGCCGAGTCCGACTTCATTCAGTCGATGGACCTGTCGCTGCTCGTAATGTCCGCCAGCTTGGCCCTCGCGGCGGTGTTTGTGGCCGTGTGGGGGCCGGGCCGCGACGGTCGGCAGCTCGGGTTCGTGCAACGGCTTTCGCCAGGATCGCGTCGCTCAACGATGAACTCGGCAGCCCGATGGCCGAGCATCACGATGGTGGCGTGTGGCCCCCGGCTGGTGATGGCGGGAAGCACCGAGCCGT
>CAVOSY010000032.1:0-48147 GCA_963698965.1 uncultured Actinomycetota bacterium | reverse complement strand
CTCGCTGGAGCCGGGTATTCCGATCTACTCGGGCTGATCTGAAGCCTTACCTCGGAGCACTCGATTGCGCAGGCCCTCGTTTGCCGCATCGATCACCGTCTTGCCTGCTCGTTTGATGAAGAAGTCGGGGATGAGCGTGTCGGGCTCGGCGGTGACGTCGACCGTGACGACAGTCGACGTGCCGGTGTGATCAGGTCGCAGCGTGTATTCGACGTGCTGGGCGTACTGCTGCTTGGTGCGCTCCGCGTCCCACACCAACCAATTTGGACCCCAACGGAATTCGAGGACTTCCTCATCGATCCGGCCGAGCACCCTGACCGCGAGACGCACGTGGTGCGGACGCCCGTCGTCGTACCTGTCAAGGACCTCGACCCGCCGGTATGCCGGCGTGTACGACAACAGGGCCTCGACGTCGGCCAGCGCATCCATGATGGCGTCCGGCGGCGCCTCGATCACAAGGTTGCGTGACGTTCGGACGGCCACAACCCAGATCTTCTAAGAGTATTTCTCATTCACCTGCTTGCGCAGGCGCTCGGTCGCGACGTCGAGCAAGATCTCCTTGGCCCGCTTGCGCAGGAACCTGGGGATCGGCGCCGCTAGATCGAGGATGATGTCGAAGCGCACCCGCGTCTTGTCTTCGCCTTCGGGGGTGAGGTTGTACTCGACGTGCTGACCCCGCTGGCTGAACGTGTCTTTCGCGTCCCACACCATCCACCGGGGACCCCAGTGATACTCGAGGTCCTCCTTGTCGGTGATGCCCATCATCTTGAACGTGGCCTTGACGCGGCGTGGCTTGCCGTCGGCGTGCCGGTCGACCACCTCGGCGTGTTTGTGGACCGGCGACCACGTCGGCACCGCGTCAATGTCGGCGAGCGCGTCCAGAATCGCTTCGGGCGGCGCGTCGAAAACGACCTCTCTCGATGCTCTTCGGACGGCCATGTGGCAAAGTCTAGCTAACACGCCTGCGTCGCGCAGTGCAAATTGCAGCTAATTTTTCCTACCAGTCAATATCCTCGATGGCGGTGGTGGCTTTCGGCGGCGCGCCGACTGGACCCGAAGGTGTGCGGGAGAACCGCGGCGCCGGTGCCGCCTGGTCGACGCCATTGGCAGTCACTAGTGTTGAGCGCGCCCTGAGGTGGTCGTTCTGCGCGGCTTCACGCCAGGTGAGACGGGTGTGACGCATGCGTCCGTGCCTGCGAAGATCTCGGTCCAGTGGTCGCGGGTCTTGCTCGCAAACTTCTCGTCGAAGAGCTTGTGCATTTCGGGGAAAGCCGACGCGTCGAGTTGATTCGGTACGTCGTCGCCCGACAAGCCGAGACCGGCGACCAGTTGCGCGAAGAACTGCGGCTCGATCGCGCCGACCGCCATGTACTTCCCGTCGGCGGTCTCGTAAGCGGGGTAGAACGGTGCGCCACCGTCGAGCATGAACGATTCGCGCTCGTCCTTGAGCGTGCCGGTCGACTTCATCGTCCACGCCATCTGCGCCAGGATGGACACCCCGTCGACCATCGCGGCGTCGATCACCTGGCCCTTGCCCGAGCGTTCCCGTTCATAGAGCGCGGCGACGATGCCGAGCAGCACGAACATCGACCCGCCGCCGAAGTCGGCGACCAGATTCAGCGACGCGACGGGCGGCCGGTCGCGGTAGCCGATCGCCGAAAGCGCCCCAGTCTGCGACAGGTAGTTGATGTCGTGACCGGCCACCTGCGCCAGCGGTCCGTCCTGGCCCCAGCCGGTGATCCGCGCGAAGATCAGCCGCGGGTTGACCGCGAGGCATTCGTCGGGCCCGATGCCCAGCCGCTCGCAGGTGCCGGGCCGGAACCCGTCGATCACCACATCAGCCTTGGCCACCAGGTCCAGCAGCTCGCCCGGCTCGCTCTTCACATCGAGGTCGACGATGCGTTTGCCGCGGTGCATCAGGTCGAGGTCTTCGGCCGGGATCTGCAGGCCACCGGGCCTGCGCACCCGAACGACGTCGGCGCCGAGGTCCGCAAGCACCATCGCGGCGTGCGGACCCGGTCCGATGCCGCCGAGTTCGATTACTTTTCACCCCGGTAAGAGGTCCGGTGTTGGTCACCGAAGAAACGTAACTCAGCAGTCCTTTTCACCTTGAGAACCTGGCACAGCCATGATCTCGTCGGGCGTCGCCTCGATGACGACGTAACGGTAGCCACGACGTGCCTCTTGCAAACTACTCAGTCGTTAGTGTCGCGACCGTCAATATCCTCGCATTTGCCCGTCGAGGTGCGTGCGACGCCCTACGCTTGCCGAATCGAGCACTCGGTGGGGACCGCAAGATCGGCGGGGGACGTAGCGAGGCCGACGGGGGAGGTATGCCGGTCGTGCGGAGCCGTGCCACCTGAAGGCGCTCGATTTTGCGGCAGATGCGGGTCACACCTGGTGGCAGCGGTCGACGCGGCGGAGTACAAGCAGGTGACGGTGCTGTTCGCCGACGTGGTGCGGTCGACGGATATCGCGGCCGCGGTGGATATGGCGCGGTTGCGCGAGATCATGACCGAGCTCATCGAGCGCTCGGCAGTGGCGGCACGTCGCTACGGCGGGACCGCGGTGTACAACGGCGACGGCGTGATGGCACTGTTCGGTGCCCCAGTCGCATTGGAGGATCACGCTTTTCGAGCATGTCTGGCTGCGCTTGCCATCCAGGAGGAAGCCAACCGGCTGGCGGCCGAGGTGGCCCGCCGCGACGGCGTGACGCTGCGGTTGCGGGTCGGCCTGAATTCAGGTCGAGTCATCGCCGGCGAGATCGGATCGGGGTCGCTGGGATACGCCGCGACCGGTGAGACAGTCGGGTTTGCTCAGCGGATGGAATCGGCGGCGCCCCCTGGCGAGGTGATGCTCTCAGAGGCAACTGCGCGGCTCGTCGAACACACCGTGAACCTGGCTGAACCGGAGTGGGTGCACGTGAAGGGGGCCGACGAACCGGTCAGCGCGCGCCGCCTGCTGCAGATCAGCCGCGGCACGACCTTGTCCGTCGCTCCGAATCCAGGCTGGTCGGTCGGCGCTGGGAAATGGCCGCCCTCGACGCCATCGTCGACCGCGCAATCGGTCACCGCGGCGGTGTCGTGAACGTGGTCGGACCGCCAGGCATCGGCAAGTCCCGAGTGGCCCGGAGGCAGCGGCGTTGGCGGCCGGTCGCGGGGTCGAGGTGTTTTGGGCCTTCTGCGAATCTCATACTGCCGACATCCCGTTCCAGGTGGTGGCCCGGATATTGCGAGCGGGCATCGGCATGTCCGACCTCGACGGCCAAGCCGCCCGCGCGCGGGTGCGTGAACGACTTCAGGATGCCGACGCGCAGGATCTGCTCCTGTTGGATGATCTGCTCGGCATCGCCGACCCCGAGGTGCCGCTGCCCGCCATCGACCCTGATGCGCGGCGGCGCCGGTTGACCGCGCTGATCAACGCCGCATCGCTGGCGCGCACCGAACCGGCGCTCTACATCATCGAGGATGTGCACTGGATTGATGCGGTCAGCGAGTCGATGCTGGCCGACGTCGTCACGGTGAACCCGCGGACCAAGTTGATGGTGCTCATCACCGCCCGCCCCGTATATGACGGGACGCTGACGCGGGTGCACGGTGCCCAAACGATAGCGCTTGCCCCACTGGGTGATTCGGACACCGCAGCACTGCTGGGTGAACTGCTGGGGTCGGATCCCTCCGTACGCGAGCTGGCAGCGATCATCGCTGAGCGGGCCGCCGGGAACCCGTTTTTCGCCGAGGAGATGGTGCGTGAACTGGTGCAGCGCGGGGTGCTGGTCGGCGAGCGCGGTGGCTACCTCTGTCGCGCGGATGCCGTCGAAGTCACCGTGCCGGCCACGGTGCAGGCAGCCATCGAGGCGCGCATCGACCGACTGACCACCCCGGCCAAGCAGACCCTCAATGCGGCATCGGTGACCGGAGCGCGCACAGCAGGATCGTCCAGCGTCGAACTGGTCTCTGGATCCGAGGTTGTCGTCGCGGTTGTTAGAGGGATTGAGAGGCGAAACGGGGGATCCGGGACGTTCTGAAGCAAAGGAAGATTCAGAGCATCGAGCACGTCCTTGATTGCGCTGGGAAGGACAATTATCACCCAGAACACCGGAATCACGACAAAGAAGGCAACGCCAAGAATGATTGAGCGAAGGATCGGGTTGGTGATGTAGTCGGGGCTCGCCACGGCGGCATTGGTGACCTGCTGACCCTCCCTCGCGGGGTCGATCTTCGAGTGAGTGGTTGCTTCGATCACTTCCTTGAGGTGGCTACTCGCCTGTACGGGCCTAACGAACGCGACCGCGCTTATGGCGTCTGCGCCGCCGATGCTCGCGGGTATGACGGATAGGTCGGATCGGCCTTGACTCCTGACAGAGTTCATCGGCATCGCAGGCCGAGGTGTGGTTGAGGGAAGCGCGATGGCAATGAGCTGCATCCCCTGAACCTCGGTTCGCGCGACGGTGACCTCCGGTGGTCCTGCCACGAAGCCCGCCGCGAGAATGCCAGCGGTAGCGACGGCGACGCTACTTGTCAGGTAAGGGCGTACCGACCGGCGCACGGCGAAACCCCCCACGCGATGCCCCGACATAACCACCGTCCTCGTGTTGCCCATCGTCCTTCCCTCCACGAACCCCTCACGAAGGCGATGGCCACCGCATCAGGTGTCGCCTGCCGCGGGTGAAATCGTCGCTCTGCTGCGCTGTGACGACTGCAGTAGTCGACTACTGCACTTCTCGTGACTCCGGCGTGTACTACTTAGACGACCCGTGGCGGGGCATCAAGGCAGCGAGTTCGTCGCGGCTGGTGGTGCCGGTCTTCATCATGGCCCGGTAGATGTGGCTCTCGACGGTGCGGATGGAAAGAGTCAGTTTCTCGGCGACTGCGCGGTTGGACAGCCCCGCACCGATGAGCATCACGATCTCTGCTTCCCGATCTGTCAACGGCAAACTTTCGGTCGCCTGACGTAGCACAGGCGTAGATGCGCCACATTGGGCCGCGAGGGCATCTGCACGCGTCGAGCATCCCAGCGCAGATCCTCGTTTGTGTTGGCGGCGATACGCGACGGCGGCATGAGCAGCGGCATCCACGGCCGCGACGAGATCGCCCATGCTCTCAAATTCCTCAGACAGGGAAGATAATTCAGCGGCCTCACCATCGCGCATGGCAGCGGCGAACCGCGCAGCCAGGCCGACACGCCGCCCTTCGACGATCGATTCGAGCTCGTGCAACCGGGGCCTCGATCGATCGCATCTCCCCCGAGCGACCAATCAACGGCCACGATAATCGCACGCCAATGAGCGTAAAAGCCGCGCTCAGCTCACGCGGAGTTATGGCGAGTTCGCCCTCATCAGCCGCCCTTCTTGACCTTGAGAACCTGCTTGCGCAGTCCGTCGGTGGCGGTCTCCATCGCGCCCTTCATGGCCCGCTTGAGGACGAATCCAGGCAGCGGCACCGACAGGTCGATGGCGATGTCGAACTTGACCTTGGTCTTGTCGCCGTCCGGGGTGAGCGTGTAGCTGGCGTCCTGCGCCTTCAGCTGTCCTGCGGAGATCAGGGTCCAGCTCGCCTTGTTGTCCGTCCAGGTGTACTCCACGACCTGTTCGTCGGAGATGCCCGCGGACTTGACCTTCATCTTGACGCGCTTGGGCCTGCCGTCGTCGTAGGCCTCCAGGACTTCAGCGCTCTGATACTGCGGGGACCAGGTCGGCGTCGACTCGACGTCGGCGATGACATCGAGAATCTCCTCCGGACTCGCCTCGACCACAACCTCACGGGAATCGCTGGTAGCCATGGCGCGACCATAGCTGGTTTACGGTTGGCGTCATGGAGCTTTGGGAGCTGGTGGCTCGTGAACGCGTCAGGGACACACTGGCCCGCTACAACTGGTCCGGCGACGCGCTGCGACTCGATGAGTTCGCTCAAACCTTCTGCGAAGACGGCCAGCTCGAGCTGCGCGGGCGGGGGTCGGTCCGGGGACGCGCAGCGATCGTCGAGCTTCTCGGTGGCGCCGTGGCCGCACCGAATGCGACCGCGCAGGCGTCGGGCGTAAAGCGGATCGTGCGGCACAACGTGACGAACATCCGCTTCACCGACGTGCGTCCGGATGAGGCGGGCGTCGCCTGCTATTTCACGGTCGTCACTGAGATCGGTCTCGACCACTACGGCCGCTACCGCGACGTCTTCGTGCCCGTCGGCGACGACTGGCTGATCCGCCACCGCTTCGTGTCGACCGACTGGAGTGCACCCGATTCGACGATGGCGCGCTAGCGAACCTTGGCCGCTAGAACTTTGACAGGTGTCTTGAGTTTTCAGCCTGTTTTTGGCAGGAGACGAGCCCGGTCGATGGTTTGTGTTGTGTGAATGTCGATGGTGTGCAATGCATTTCGGAGTATCAGCGGGGCGGGTGGCTGGTCGGCGGCGAGGAGGGGGCGCAGCAGCCGGTCGTGGACTTTGGTGTAGAAGATCGCAAACCGTAGTCCGTCGCCGGTGAGCCGGTAACGGTTCTTGCCGGGGATGCGGGTGATCAGGCCGTTGGTGCGCAGCCGCGCGAGGTCGTAGCTGGCCTGGTTCATGGAGTAGGTCGCAGTGCCGAGCAGTCCGATCATCAAGGCGCGCAGGCTCTTGTTGGTGATGCCGGTGACGGCGAGTGCGGTGGTGCATAAGGCGCCGGCCAGGGCCTGGACCCGAGGGTCGCCGAACCGTAAGGCCGGGGCCCTCCTGCCATCCTCGGTGAGGGTGGGCCGTGCGATCCGCTCAAAGGCTGGACTCGCAAGGACGCAGCCCTGACCGACACGTTCAGTATCGAGCAGCGTGGTGTTGATTGCACGAGCCTTCGACTGCAGCTCGTCGAGGTGGGCCAGCCGGCGCCGGCAGCCCAGGTCGTCGGGGCTGTTGATGACGGTTTCGATGCGCAGCGCCCGGCCGTCTTTGAGGTATTGCTTGATCATCGAGTGTCGATAGAAGGCGTTGATGCGGATCTCGGTGCCGTAGGTGGCGATCTTGGTCTTGAACTCACCGCCTGCCTTGGCGCCGCGGCGTTGGCCGCGTTTGAAGATCAGCTCGATCAGCTCCGGGCGGCCGATGTCGAGGTTGTCGGCGATCAGGGCCTCGAAGAACAAGCGAGCCCGCCGGGGCGCGTCGAACACCAGGGTGCGTGAGGTCTCCACCTGGCGCATCGACAGCTCCCACCAGTAGCCGGCGGCGCGGTCATGCTCGGTAAGCGGCAGCGGCAGAATCGACCACCAGCGTTCGGCGAACAGCCGGATCGCACCGGGGCCGAGCCGGTCGCAGATCGCCTGCAACGCGGCCGGATCGGCGGCCGAGGCGAATCCATTGGACAGTTCGGTGAAACCAAGGCCGGCCTTGAGCGCCTGACGTTTGGCCCACTCGTGCCCGTTGACCCAGATCTTCATCGGAGACGGGAAATACGCGCAGACCTTGACGAACGCCGGCCCGAAATCAGCGTCCCAGACGTAGAAGTAGTAGCAGCTCACCCGCCGCTGGGACACCGTGTAGGAGAACCACACTCCGGTTGTCTGCCCGCTGCGTTTGGTCGCGGTGAACACCGGCGCGAACTCCTGGGCCACCCCGATCGCGGCAACCCCAGCCCGTCCGGTCGCCGCCTGCCGCGCCAGGTACGGCCGCATCCGATCGATCTTGCGATCGGTCTTGCCGAAGCGCACCACCGCAATGTGGTTGTCCTCGGCGAACGAGGCCACCGCGCGGCGAAATGCGGTACCGATCTTCTCCAAGATCGCCGGCGACGGGATCGGATTGCCCAGGTGTTGGGTCAAAAACGAGACGACCTGCCCGCCCATCTGCAAATTCGGCACATAGCCATTCAGGTAGATGCGATCCAAGCACTCGATATCCAACCCCACGTGACCGTCGAGCACATCGTTGACCGTGACCGTCGCAACCATTCACACAGCCTGAGCGCGACACGACCGCCTGACCAGCCCCGTCGCTCGGCGGTCAGAGGCCAAGCCTCACTGGTGTTGTGAGTCGTTAATTCATCGGCAGTAGTTGCGACGAGGTCGCCCCATACGAGCGCGCCGAGACTGCAGTTATCGTGTTGGCTACTTGCACTTTTCCGCAACAACTGCAACTTCGGGCGAAGTTTGGCAAGTGCCGCGAGATTATTGACTCAGGACACTAGGGCGTCGGCGGGACCAGCATCGACTGCCAGGTCTTGTTGCCGGGGTGCGCCAAATCGGCCTGCGTATACCGCTTTCCGTCCGGGCCGATGTAGTCGCCGGTCGCGGGGTCATACGGAACTGGCGCGACGGGTGCCGCGGCGTGCGGCGGTGGCTGTCGCGGATCCCGGCCCGGTGCATATTGCGGCACGCCCTGACCGGAGAGTGTAGCGTTGGGGTCACCCTTCCAGTTGAGCCCGTCGTTCAGCGGGACATACTGTTCGTCACTTTCGCAGAGCTCAACCGTCGGCGCACGCTTCCCCGGTTTCGTTTCGCACGGAATATTGTGCACCCCACGGACATTCATGTCCGAGTCCTGTGGGATGCGGCAGTACAACTCCCCCGCGGGCCGCTCGGGATAGTCCTGATCTGACGGCGACCGCTGTTGGCGGACCGGCAGGAAGCCGGTGTTGCATGGCGGCGGCAGGTTGAGGTTGAGGTTGAAGTCGAGATAGATGCCCTTGTACGCCTGTTTCACACCGGAATCCGCGAGAGCGATCGCCGACATTACGGCCGTGCCCTGCGGAAAGAGCACGAGCAGCTGTTCGAGATCGTTGCGGTAGGTGACGGCGATATCGCCGAGGCTCACGAGGTTGGCCAGCAGGAGGGGCAACGCCGGCGCGACGCGGTCGAACAGCGCCTTGCCTTCATTCAGCGCCGGCGCGCCGACGGTGAGTAGATCGGCGAAGGCCGCGTCCTGCGCCTTGAACTGACCGGTGATGGATGCCATCCGCTGCGCCCACGTTGCGATCGAATCCGCGGTCTGCACTTGTGAATTGAGCACCGGCGGGGACTGGTCGATGAGCTGGCTTATTTGATCGACGGACTTCCCGCTCTCGATCGCCAGCGCCGTCGACCCGTCGACGATGCGGGACAGTTCCGGCCCCAGCCCGCCGACTGCTTTATCCGCTTCGTCCACGACCGTGCGCAGATTGTCCGGCGGAATCGCCTTGAGCGCTCTGTTTGTAGCGTCCAGTAGGTGTCCGATGTCGGCAGGAATCTGCGTATTGCCGATCGGGATGACGTCGCCGTCTCGCAGCTTCGAGGCATTGGCGGGTGTGTCCGGCTTCGGGGTCAGTTCGAGGAACTGTTCGCCGACGGCGGAGCGGCTGTGCACCGCGGCCGACACGTCGGCAGGGACCTTCGTTGAGGAACGCCCCCAGGAAGCCGGTGAGGGCTTCGATCCCAACGTTCGACAGCGTGTTGTAGCCCTGCGCGGCGATCAACGCGCCGGTGCAGAGCGTGAGGAAGCCGATGACCGCCACTGTGCCGCCGATGACGGCCAACGCCCCGCTGCCCATGCCCATGCCTGCGATCTGGCGCAGCACCATTTCCGGATAGCGCCGGACGGCGTAGGGCGTGGACCACAGCGCTTGGCCGTAGAAGGCCGTCTGCTCCCCAAGCTTGCGGGTCGCGTCGACCACCCGCTGCAGTGTCCCGCTGATCGGCGGCGAGTCGTCCAGCTCATGTGCGGTCACGGCGCCACCTTCACACCGAACGCGGTGGCAAGAATGTTGATGACGAACAGCGCCATGAACGCGAAGACCACGGTTTCGTTGACGGCGTTGCCGACCGCTGTGGGGCCACCACCGACCGACAAGCCCTTGTAGCAGGCGATGAGACCGGCCGAGAGACCGAACAGCAACGCCTTGACCAAGGAAACGATCACCTGCGGCAAGCCGGTCAACAGCGTCATCCCCGCGACGAAGGCCCCGGGCGTGACGTGCTGGATGAAGACGACGAAGAAATAGCTTCCGAAGAGTCCCACGACCGCGACGACCGAATACAGCATCAGCGCAACGAAAGTCGCGGCGAGCACCCGCGGCACCACCAACGCATGGACGGGGTTGACTCCGATGACCTTCATCGCGTCGATTTCCTCGCGAATCGTGCGGGCGCCCAGATCGGCACACATCGCGGTGGCGGCCGCGCCGGACACAACGATCGCGGTCACCACGGGACCCACCTGAGTCACTGACGCCAGCGCGGCACCGGCGCCGGACAAGTCGCCGGCACCGACCTCCAGCAGCACGATGTTCAGCGTGAAGACGATGAGCACCGTGTAGGGAATCGAGAGGACGAGGGTCGGGACGATCGACACCCTGGCCACGAACCAGATCTGCTCCAGCAGCTCACGCCAGGCGAACGGTGGATGCCACATGGCGGCGAACGTCTCGCCGACGAGCACGACGAAGTCCCCGATGGCGAAAGCGGGCTTGGACCAGGCTCGCCCGGTCACGCTCGACCGCCGAGAGGATGGACGCGTAACGACGCCAGCAGCGTCATTGCCGCCCGCGAGCACCCCTCTGCGGATCCCACATGCATTCCAATCGTCGTCGAGCCTGGGCGGGACGGTAAGAGAGCACGGATTAGCTGTCAACGGGACCACATGCGCAAACGATGCCGTCAATTAAGGGAATTGGCTGGTTGCCCCAACGCATTTGGTTTCGCTCAATTCGATCAAATCGTGTTGATTCTTAGTCTTGTCCGCGCGCTGCGGCGGCGTCGGTAGGCTCGTCACGTATGAGCGCCGACATCGATCCCTCGGTTCCGCCGAGCGGCACCGGTTGCGTCGAATGCGACGCGGTCGGTGGCTGGTGGGTCCACCTCCGCCGCTGCGCCGCATGCGGGCACATCGGCTGCTGCGACGACTCGCTGGCGAGGCACGCGTCGGCGCACTGGCGCGACACCGGGCACCCGGTCATCCGGACTTTCGAACCGGGCGAGGACTGGTTCTGGAATTTCGCGACGAACGAGTATTACGACGGACCCGTACTCGCCGCGCCCGAAAGCCACCCCGCCGACCAGCCCGTACCAGGACCGCGCGACAGGGTGCCCAAGGACTGGGTCGCGCAACTCCGTCGTCGCGACAGCTGAGTCCAATGTCGAACGCCGACGGCGAGAGCACACTGACCGTACTCGTCGCGTTCGGCGCCAATCTCGCGATCGCGGCCGCAAAGACAGCCGCCGCCGCGGTTTCGGGTTCGGCGTCGATGCTCGCCGAGGCCGCACATTCCTGGGCTGACACCGGCAACGAAGTGTTCCTGCTGATCGCAAATCGGCGCAGCACACGTCCCGCCGATGACCGTCACCCTCTCGGCCACGGGCGTGAGGCATATGTGTGGTCGCTGCTCGCGGCCATCGGCCTGTTCGTCGTGGGCGCATCGGTGTCGATCTGGCACGGCATCAGCGAGCTGATCGGCGGCGAACAGGCGGAGGGGCGAGACTACACGCTCGCCTACGCGGTCCTAGGGATTTCCTTTGTGTTGGAGGGGATCTCGTTCTTCCAGGCGGTCAGACAGCTGCGGGCCGAAGCGCACCGGCTCGACCGTGATCTCCTCAGACACGCGTTGGAGACATCGGACCCGACCGTGCGGGCGGTCTTCGCCGAGGACGCCGCCGCACTCATCGGCATTGTCATCGCCACCGCCGGCATCCTGATGCACGAACTGACCGGCGTAGCCGCGTGGGACGCTCTCGGCTCGATCCTGGTCGGCGTGCTGCTCGGCGTGGTCGCGGTGTTGCTGATCGACCGCAATCGCCGGTTCCTGACCGGGGAACCCGGCTCCCCAGAGCTGCGGGAGGCAGCTGTGGCGCGGGTGCAACAACTGCCTGACGTGGCGGCGGTACGGTACCTGAGGCTGGAATTCATTGGTCCCAAACAACTTTTCCTCGTCGCCAGCGTGGACCTCACCGGCGACGACGCGGAATCGTCCGTCGCGCGCCGACTGCGCCGGTTGGAGCGGGAACTCGAGACCGACCCCTACCTGGTCGATGCCGTGCTGACGGTTTCGGAGCCCGACGACGCCGACAGCTAGGCCGCCGCGCTACCTGGCGTCGGCGAGCGCCGCCTGTGCGGCGTTGTAGCCGGGGATGAACGTGATCCCCGGTCCGCCGTGGCAGCCCGCACTCCCGAGGTACAGCCCGTCGATCGGAATCTGCTGGTCGACATAGCCTTTCGGGCCGGGCCGGTTGATGCCGATCTGGTCGGGATGGATCAGGCCGTGGCAGTAGTCGCCGCCGGGGGCACCGAACATGGTGCCCATGTGCTTGGGCGTGAAGGTGGTGTGCCTGATGATCAGGCTCTCGAAATTCGGTGCGAGGCGGGTGATCTTCTCGATCACCCGCTGCCCCATCTCCACCTTCATCTCGCCGTAGCCGACGTCGCCCTCCTGTATCGGGAACCACAACGAAAACGCCGACGCGGCATGCTTTCCCGGCGGTGCCAGGCCCGGATCGTTCACCGACGGGATCTGCAGCGCGATCGAGGGATCCGCAGGCACGATCCCCCGCCTGCAGTCCTCCCACTGCTGCTGCAGCTCCTCTGGAGTGCTGAAGATGCCGATGTTGGACTGCATCGCGGGATCGTTGAGCAAGTCGTAGGGCGGCGCGAATTCCGGTACGCCATCGAGTGCGAAGTGCATCTGCAGATAGCTGCCTCGGTGATCGACGCGGGAGAACCGCTCCCTGATGTCGGCAGGCACCGCGGCCCCGTCCACCATGCTGACCGTGACGTCGGGCGAAATGGCGGAGACGACGACCGGCGCGCTGATCGTCGTGCCGTCTTCGAGCCGGACCCCCCTGACACGCTCGGCGGCGACCAGGATCTCGTCGACCTTGCTACGCAGTCGCAGCTCGCCACCGTTGGACGCGAACACCTCCAGCAGGTGTGACGTGAGCGCGCCGATGCCGCCCCGCAACTTCTTGACCAGTAGCGCGTTCTCATCAGGGACGGCGAATCCGTAGGCCAGGGCTGCGGCGGTGCCGGGGGTCGCGGGTCCGCGATAGGTGGTGTTACATGCCAGCAGCGAGAGCATGCCCCGAAGCGCGCCGTTCTTCTCCTTGTCCGGCAGGTAGCGGTCGAGCACATCGGTGACCGACCCGAACAGCAGATCGGTGATCGTCGAACGCTCGAATTCGTTTGTCGCGCAGGCGTACATCTCATCGAGCGTCTTCGGAGGCCGGCCCGCGTCGAAGCGCCCCAGCGCCCGCGTCGGCGCCTGGCACCAGACCATCAACCCCGCCATCCCGTTGACGGCCTCCGCACCATGCACCTCGTTGATGTGCGTCAGCAGCTTCATCGGGTCGGTGTAGTAGACGAGCGGTTCGTCGCCGACGCCGCGCAGGGATACCGACATCACGTCGAGGTCGACGGTCGGCAGATCGTCAAGTCCGAGTTCACGACTCACTGTCGCGGACGTCGGGATCTGCACCGAGCCTGCGATCTCGAACCTGTAGCCGTCGAACAGCTCCACCGTCGACGCCATCCCGCCTGCGTAGAGCTTGGAGTCGAGGCAGAGCGTGCGCAGCCCAGCCTTCTGGAGCAGTACGGCTGCGGTCAGCCCGTTGTGACCCGCGCCAACGACAATCGCGTCAAAGTCCGTCATCGGCTGAGGCTGACACGCGCCGCGCAGTTTTGTCAATAATGACGAAACTTGGGTTCAGTCCGAGTCGCCGAGGCCTGTCCTCAGCGACTTCAGCGCGGCGCGGCAGAGCCGGTTCAGCTCGGGCAGCGACCGGTCGTCGTCGAGCATCCACACCTCCATCGCGCCGAACACAGCGGCTGCGATGCAGCGCGCCGTGACCGTGATGTGCATTCGCTCGTCAGTACCCGCCTTCGGCGGATTGTCTCCGATGAGTCGGTCCTCGACCGCTTCTGCGAAGTCGACCTCCAACTGCCGGATGTGCCGGACGATCCGGCCGGGTTCGAGCTCCTGCGCGCGCAGCGCGGCGATCTCGGTCACCGCCCAGTCGTCGTACGGCCTGGCCATGATCGCCGCCTGCACCGACTCGATGATCGACTCGTCGGCCGACCGTTCCGCCAGCGCCTTGCGAAACCAGTGCACGCCGGCGTCGTAGTCGGCGAACAACAGATCGTGCTTGGACGCGAAGTGGCGATAGAAGGTCCGCAGCGACACCCCGGCATCGGCCGCGATCTGCTCGGCCGACGTTTCCTCGACGCCCTGCGCGGTGAAGCGCACCACCGCGGCGCGCCGCAGGGCCTCGCGCGTGCGTTCGCTGCGCGCCGTTTGGGCAGGCCGGACCATGTGCGTAAGGTACCGCAATCCGGTTGTGTCAATATTGACAAAACTCGGATCGGTGGCGAGACTCCCCGTCATGGTTGCCCTCGTCATCCATCTCGTCATCGGCTTCGTCTTGATCGCCGTCATCGTCAGATCAAATCCGGCGATCTTCGCGCGTTTCACATCCGGCCCGCAGGTTTCGAAGCTGGAGATCTTCTATTACGTGGTCGGGGTCGCCTCGGTCGTACTGGGCTATTACTTCAACAACGAATACGTCCAGGCGTACGCACCATCGGGCGGGATGCACAACTTCATCTGGGGTCCCGGAAGCTGGTCGGAGTTCATCGCGCTCGGCTATGCGAATCCGGCTGCGGCGTCGGCGAGCCAGGACTACACGATCATGAGCTTGCTGATCTTCCCCGTCTTTGTCGTGGTCGATGCCCGCAGGCGCGGCATCAAGGGCTCCTGGCTCTACTGCCTCCTACTGCTCGTCACCAGTTCTGCGTTCCCATGGGCGTTCTATCTGGCGACCGTCGAACGGCAACGCCGGCACAAGTTGTCCGAAGTCGAGGTGGCCTCTCGCGCCTAGGGCGTTCGTCCAGCACACTGCTCGTGTGAAGGTTCACCACCTCAACTGCGGAACCTTGTACCCCTACGGGTGTGGCCGGATGGTGTGCCACGTGCTGCTCGTCGAGACCGACAACGGTCTGGTCCTGATCGACACCGGCTTCGGGCCGAAAGACTGCGGCGATCCCGCACAGCGGGTGGGGCCGTCGCGATACCTCATCCGCCCAGTGCTGCAGCGCGAGGAATCCGCCGTCGCTCAGGTCGAGCAGCTCGGTTTTCGACGGGACGACGTGCGCCACATCGTCATCACGCATTTCGATTGCGACCACATCGGCGGCATATCCGAATTCCCCGAGGCCCAGATACACGTCACTGCCGCAGAGGCGTTCGGCGCGTTGCGCACCCCGACGCGCGGAGAGCGGTTCCGCTTCCGCCCGGTGCAGTGGGCGCACAGCCCCAAGATCGTCGAGCACACACCGCAAGGAGAGAAGTGGCGAGGCTTCGCTGCCGCGAAGCAGCTTGACGAGGTGTCGCCGGGAATCGTGCTGATTTCGCTGCCGGGACACACCCGCGGCCACGCCTGCGTAGCGGTCGACGCCGGACACCGTTGGGTGTTGCATTGTGGCGACGCGTTCTTTCATCACGGCACAGTCGACGGAACCGCGCGGATGCCGCGTGCGCTCGCCGCATTCGAATTTGCCACCGCATTCGACCGGAAGATAATGCGACAGAATCACACTCGGCTCGCCGAGTTGAACCGTCGCCGCGAGCCCGACATGTTCATGATCTGCTCACATGACCGCAGACTCTACGAACAAGCCAAGGCCACGGGCTAGCGAGGCACCATGCAGTTCACATCGCAGACCACTGTCACCGCGCCGATCGAAACCGTGTGGGGCGCACTCAGCGACCACGGCGGGATCAGCCGGTGGGCGCCAGGACTGACAGTGACGATGGACAGGCTCGGCGCCGCGGACCCCAACGGTGTCGGGGCGATACGCCGCATCGCCTCGTCGGGGCCGGCACCGGACATCGTCGAGGAAATCGTCACCTTCGAGCCGCCGCATCTTCTCGGCTACAAAGGGCTGTCCGGCATACCCTTTCCGGGTTACACCGGCGAGGTACGGCTCACCGATGCTGGCGCCGGCACGCGCATCAGCTACACCGTGTCCTCCACCGCGAGCTTTCCGCTGGTAAGGGCTCCCCTCGCGGTGGTCTGCCAAATGCTGATCCGGATGCTCGCGCGCGCTGCCACCAAGCGCAGCTGAGGCCTGGGCCTTGACCCGGTACTCCTGAGTACCGTAACTTGCTCGTCAACAAGCAAGTTCTAGGAGACTCATGATCACCGCCGATCTGCGACAGCGACGCCTCGCAATCATCCGCGAACACATGGACACGGAGGTGACCAAGGAGTTCGACGCGACACTGGCCACCTTCAACGGCCATCCTCATTACGAGATCATGGCCACCGGTCAGATCTACGACGGCGACGACGAGGTCATGGGCTACTACCTGAGCACCCGTACCGCGTTCCCCGACCAACGCCACGAGAACGCTCGCTTCCACGTCTCTGACGACGCGGTCATCGTCGAATTCGACCTGCTGGGAACGAATCTCGGAGAATTCTACGGCTTACCGCCCACGGGCAAGGCGTTTCGGGTACCGATGATCGCGGTCTTCTTCTTCGATGGCGATCGAATCATCAACGAGCGCATCTACTTTGACACTGCCAGCCTGGTCACCCAGATCGGCCGCGGTGAGCTGCTGGCGCTGGCCGGAACCACCGGTGGCTGACTCCAGTGTTCCGCGCACGCAAGAACAGCGCCGGATCGAGGCCGAGCGCCGACTGGTGCACGCCGCCGCCGAGCTTGTCGGCGAGATAGGACCGGCCAGGGTGACGCTCGCCAACGTCGGCGAGCGCGCGGGATACAGCCGCGGCCTCGCGACGCATCACTTCGGGTCCAAGGGTGCGTTGATGCAGCGCCTCGTCGAAGCGGTCACCAGTCAGTTCCGCGACGCTGTCGTCGAGGAGAGCCGATCGGATTCGCCGATCGACCAGCTGCGGCAACTGATCGACTTCTACTTCCGGGTGGTCTCCGACCTTCAGCCGGAGAACCGGGCGCGGTTGGTGCTGTGGGCCGACGCGGTGGCGGGACCGTCCGAGGACGTCAGACCGCAGATGATCTCCGCCGACCGCGAGTTTCGCGAGGAGATCGAGAAGCGAATTCAGTTGGCGGTCAGCGCGGGTGACGTGACGCCGTCGGTCGACCCCGATGGGTTGGCGACGGTGATCGTCGCGATGCTGCGCGGAGTGGCATTGCAACGTGTACTCGACGACCAACTCGATCTCGCCGCGGCGCGCGACGAGGTCGAGCAATTGCTTGCGGCGCGTCTGGGGGTCCCGCTGGCATGAAGGTTCACCACCTCAACTGCGGCACCATGCACATGCCGACCGCACCGATGGTCTGCCACGTGCTGCTGATCGAAACCGACAACGGACTCGTCCTGGTTGACAGTGGCTACGGCACGCATGACTGCGACGATCCCAAGCGGGTTGGGCCGACCCGGCGCATGGTCAGGGCGATCCTCAACCACGACGAAACCGTCGTCCACCAGATCGACCGGTTGGGCTTTGCGCGAGATGACGTGCGGCACATCATCATCACGCATATGGACCTGGACCACGCGGGCGGTATGTCCGACTTCCCCACCGCGCAGATCCACCTCACGTCGGCAGAGGCGCTCGGCGCGATTTGGGCGCCGTCGAGGCGGGAGAAGGTTCGCTACCGCTCCGCGCAGTGGGCGCACAAACCCAACATCGTCGAACACAATCCGCGAGGCGAGAAGTGGCGCGGATTCGCCGCCGCCAAGGAGCTCACCGAGATCTCGCCTGGCATCGCGCTGATTTCACTGCCCGGCCACACGCGCGGCCACGCCTGCGTGGCCGTCGACGCCGGCCATCGCTGGGTACTGCATGCCGGCGACGCGTTCTATCACTACGGCACCCTCGACGGGACGCCGGTGCCCAGGGCGCTGACGACGATGGAATCCTTTGTGGCGTTCGAACGAAAAAGGGTGCTGGACAACCATGCTCGCCTCGCGGAGCTCTATCGGCGTCAGGATTCAGACCTGTTGATCGTCTGCGCGCATGATCCGACACTGCTGGAGAAGGCACGGGCGACCGCCTAGGGCTTCGGCGAGTGATCTATGCGGCGGCCAGTCCCCGCAGGAGCGTATCCACCACCTGCCCGATCAGGTTGTCGTCGATGGGGTGGCGGATGAGCAGCGTCCGAAAGTGCAGAGGTGCGACCAACAACTCAAGCGCCAGCGACGGATCGGTGCCTGCGACCACCTCGTTGCGCTCGATGGCGCGGTCGATCATGACCTGCGCGACGTCATATCGAGTTCGCCAGAACCGGATGCGACCTTCGGCGGCCTCGGCATCGTCTTCGGCGACGGCCATCGTTCGGGCAAGCGCGGCGCCGAGCGGCGTGGCCAGGTAGGCCGCGATCAGCCGCGCGAATGCGATCAGGTCGCCGCGCAGCGTGCCGGTGTCCGGTACCGGCAGTTGCTCCTGGCTGCGGGTCAGCATGGCGTCGAGCATCACGTTCTCGGTTGTGCCCCAACGCCGTTGGACCGACGTCGCGTGCACTCCCGCACGCCGGGCGATCTCGCTGGTGGTTACACCGCCGGCGCCGTGCTCGGCCATCGCTTCCAGCGCTGCGTGCAGCGAGCGGTACGCGCAGATGACCAACACCGGATTACCGCTCGAAGATGTCGATGCGGTCCGCGACGCGATCACCGACATGTGGACCGACGCGCCGGGCGGGTGGGTGTACGAATGGTCGAAGCTGACCGCGTCCTACGCCGAGGCGGATTCACATCAGCAAGCCGCGTTGGCCTACGGATGGGCGAAGTTCCCCACCCTGGCCGATGAACCCAAACGTGTCGCGCACGCCATGCAGCTCGAGCAGTATCTGCTCGCCGCCCCCGGCTTCGGTCTGGATTTCCGCCGTGAGGTTTTGGACCTGCCCTATCGGGACGCCACGACCAAGGTGCCGGTGCACCTGTTCGCCCCGCTCGACCTGGCCGACGACACCCCCGTCGTGCTCATCAGTGGAGGTGTCGACTCCTGGAAGATGGACGCACACATCGGCTGTGTGGTGCTCGCCACGCAGCTGCGGGTGCGGGTGCTGGCCTTCGACATCGCCGGAACCGGTGAATCGTCGGTGCCGATGACCGGGGCCGGCGGCGGGGAGATCGTGCGCGGCTTGATCACCCATGCCAGGACTCTCGGCGACGGCGTCGTCGCCCACGTGTCGTCTTCGGTGGCCCGGTTGAAGCCGCCTTCACCGGTGAGGGCCCCAGTCAGCACGGCATGCACGGAATCATCGGCAACGCGCTGGGATTCGACGCACCGCCCAGCCCGGCGGAGCGATCTGCGCGGTTGGCCGAATTCTCGCTGCGGCCGTTGCTCGATCAGGACCACAACGCGCCGATGCTGGTGATCAACGGCGCCAACGACGTCCACGTCCCGCGGCACGACACCCTCGTGTTCCAGGGCCGCCGCGACACCGTCGTCGATCTCATCCCCGACGCCGGACACTGTGCGCCAACCAAACTCCCGTACGTGATGGCCACCATTGCCGACTGGCTCACGCGCACCGTGAGACTCATCCGCTCGGCACCGCGTGCCTAGGGCACCAACACGACCTTGCCGACGTTCTCACGCGCCGCGAGGATGCGATGGGCCTCGCCGGCATTAGCGAATGGCACCGCCGCGTGGACGACAGGCTGGACGATGCCAGCCGACATCGCTTGTGACAGCGGCTCGATCCACGGTTGCAGCGTGCCGCGGTCGTCCCACAACGCAAGCATGTTCAGCCCGATCACGGCTTTGGACTGCTGGAGCTGAGTGATCAGGTTGAAGCCCCGCAGCATCGATGCCAGCTGCGGTAGCGCGGTGCGCAGCGACCGCTTCTCACCTTGTTGCATCGCCGAAGCCCCGTAGCCGACGAGCCGCCCGCCGGGACGCAGCAGACCGTAGGAGCGTTTCAGCGACTTGCCGCCGATGGCATCGAGCACAATGTCGTACGGCGGCAAACCTTTCCACCAGCCGTCGCGGCGGTAGTCGATGGCGCGGTCGACGCCCAGTTCGGCCAATCGCTGGTGCTTCCCCGGTGAGGCGGTGCCGTGTACCTCCGCGCCGGCGGCCTTGGCCAGCTGAATCGCCGCGATGCCGACGCCACCGGCGGCCGCGTGGATCAGCACGCGCTCGCCCTCGCGTAGTGACCCGTAGCCGTGCAGGGCCGCCCAGGCGGTGGCGTAGTTGACCGGGATCGCCGCGCCCTGTTCGAAGGTCAGCGACTCTGGCAGCGGTACCGCGTCGGCCGCCCGCACGTTGACGATCTCCGCGTAGCCGCCGAACCGGGTGCCTGCGAACACCCGCTCCCCCACCCGTGCTGCATCGACTCCATCGCCGACGGCTTCGATGATGCCTGCCACCTCGTAACCGACGACGACGGGCGGTTTCGGCGCATCAGGATAGAGCCCGACGCGCGCCAGGTGATCGGCGAAGTTGACCCCCGCGGCGTGCACCGCGACGCGCACCTGCCCGGGCCCCGGTGGCGGCGGGTCAGGACGTTCCTGCACTCGTAGGACAGAGAAGTCGCCGTGTTTCGTGATCACGACAGCGCGCATGTTCAGTGACGCTATCAGCGCTTCCGGTGTGTTTCCCAGCCGCTGAACGATTTTCGCCGAGCTATTCGTTATCAGATGTAGCGCCTCGGAGCCGGCAGTGGCATCCGCCACCTGGTGACCTACGTCCAACAGGAGGCGTCGCCCCCAAATGCCCCGAAGGAAGGATGAATTCCGTCGTGTCCAGCCATTCCACCACCCTGCTCGAGCCGCATGCCCTGCCGGCCTTAAAAACCGCACCCCACGTGATCGTGAGGGGCGAAGGCATCCGAGTCTGGGACAGCGCGGGACAGTCCTATCTGGACGGCACCTCCGGAATGCTGTGCACCAACCTCGGCTATACCCAACCGCGGCTGGTCGAAGCCGCCGCCAAGCAGATGTCGAGACTGCCCTTCTATGCGCTCTATGGTCACCGCACCAACGACGTGGCTCTGGCGCTGGCCGACGATCTCGCCAAGATCGCCCCAATACCCATGGGCCGCACCTTCTTCGCAAACTCCGGCGCCGAGGCCGTCGACAGCGCCATCAAGCTGGCGTGGTATTACCACCGCTGTATGGGTCGACGTGGCCGGGTCAAAATCCTCTCCCACCAAAGGGGCTACCACGGCACCACAGTGACCGGCGCCTCGGCAACCGGCCTGGACTTGATGCACAACGGATTCGGCCTGCCACTGCCTAACTTCATCAAACTGCCCTGCCCTGACCCGCTCGAGGCGCCCGGCCAGACGCCACACGGCTTCACGGACCACCTGATCACCCGCCTGGAGGAGGTCATCCGGGCAGAGGGACCCGACACCATCGCGGCGTTCATCGGCGAGCCCATCCTTGGCGCAGGCGGAATCGTCATCCCGCCGGCCGACTACTACCACCGACTGCAGGAAGTACTCGCCCGTCACGACATCCTGTTCATCGCCGACGAGGTCATCACCGGCTTCGGCCGCACAGGAAGCATGTTCGCCACCCACGAGTTCGGCCTGAAACCCGACATCATCACCTTGGCCAAAGGCCTGTCCTCGGCGTATCTGCCGATATCGGCGGTCATGGTGGGCGAGCGCGTCACCGACGTCATCGTCGAAGGTTCGACCGCCGTCGGCTCATTCGGACATGGATTCACCTACTCAGGGCATCCCGTCGCCGCAGCCGTCGCACGTGAAACCATCGCGATCCTGCACGACAACAACATCCCCGGCCACGTACGCACGACCAGCCGGACACTGCTGGCCGGGCTGGATCCGCTGCGGGGCAAGGACGGCGTCATCGATGTGCGCGGCCACGGCTTCCTGGCCGCAGTCACGTTCGCACCGCTGCGCCCATCGCAGGGCGGTGACGGCGCGATGGGTGCGGCGGTCGCGGACGAGGCGGCCCGACAGGGTGTGTTGGTGCGCGCGGTCGGAGACACCATCTGTCTGTCGCCGCCACTGATCAGCACGGCGACCGAGATCGCCGAGATCACCGACCGTTTCCGCACGGCCTACGAGGAGGTCGTTGGCGCGTTACTGTACAAGTCGAGGTGCTGACGCCCTCGCCCCGCTGCGTCGCCGCAGGAACGATTGCAGCTGCCCCAGCACGTCGTAGTAGCGGGTCGGTGCCAGGCGCGCAAGGGTGTCGAACAGGTAGGCGTCGGGGCCGACGAGGATGCGCGCCTTATCGGCCTCGACTCCGCGGTGGATGATCTCGGCGGCCTTGTCTGGCTGCGTCAGTGTGATGGCCGCGAACTCCTGCACCATCTGTTCATGGCTGCGGTCGCGGCCCTCGGGGTCCTTGCGCCACCGCGCGTTTCGTACGATGTTGGTGTTGATGCCGCCGGGGTGAACGTTGATCGCCGTTACGCCCGTGCCGCGCAGCTCCTGACGAAGCGAATCGGTGAACCCGCGGACAGCGAATTTGGCTGAGCAGTAAGCGCTTTGGTTGGGCATTCCGACAAGGCCGAACACGCTCGACGTGTTGACGATCGCACCCTCGTTCTGCTCGACCAGGATCGGCAGGAACGCCCGGGTGCCGTTGACCACACCGTGGAAGTTGATGTTCCACAGCCAGTCGTCGTCCTCGGGAACCGCGTCGAGCACGCTGGACGCCGTGGCGACGCCCGCGTTGTTGAACACCGCGCCGATCGGCTGAGGTGCCCACTCGCGCACCTCGGCCGCGAAGTCACGCTGCGCTTCGGCATCGGCCACGTCGAGCACTCGCAGCAACGCCGGGCCGTGCAGTGAGGCCTCGGTCTCCTTGAGGCCCTTCTCGTCGATGTCAGCGATTGCGACGGGGCAGCTGTGTGCCGAAAGCCGTTGCGCCAGAGCGCGGCCGATGCCCGACGCCGCTCCTGTGATGACGACCGCGCGGCCGCTGATCGTGCGTTGGGACTTACTCATGCCTCGACTCCTCCTCGCTCCGTCCTCGCTGCGATCTTCACTCGTTGTCGTCTTCGGTATCTCATGCGTGCTCCTCGAGTGCGGTATGGGTGACAGGGGTGAAGACGGCGTGATCGGTGATCAGGTCGATGATCCGGCCCCACGCCCCGATGGGCAGATCGTGACCGAGGCCGACGATCGTCTCCAGGCGGGCCCCTGGGATCGCTCGCGCCGTGGCCGCTCCACCGGTGGGGTGGACCATCCGGTCGCGGTCGCCGTGGATGACCAGCGTCGGGACGTCGATGTGGCGGAGTTCGGCGGTGCGGTCTCCGGACGCGAAGATTCCTGCGAGCTGGCGGACGATGCCCGTGGGGCTGGAGTCCCGGTCCCACGCAACCCCGGCGTACTCGCGCACCGCTTGCTCGTCGAACGGAAATCCGTGAGACCCGATGTGGGAGAACATCATCACAGCGCGGCTCACCGCCTCGGCCCGCGTTCGCGGTGGGCGCGACGTCAACATCCGCCGCCAGGTCGACAGCGCAGGCCGGCCCAGCCGCGGCGCGCCGGTGGTCGACATGATCGAGGTCAGCGTGCGAACCCGGCCCGGGTAGTGCGCGGCGACGGTCTGGGCGATCATCCCGCCCATCGAGATGCCGACCAGGTGGGCGTCGGCGTAACCGAGCGCGTCCAGCAGGCCGACCGTGTCGCGCGCCATGTCGCCGAGGTGGTATTGGTTGCGACCACGGAACGCGGCCACCGGGTTCGGCGGCCGGTAATTCATGTGGCTCGATCGGCCGGCGTCGCGGTTGTCGAACCGGGTCACTCGATAGTCGCGGCCGGCCAGCGCGGTGACGAAATCATCTGGCCATGAATGCAATTGCTGCCCCAGGCCGGCGATGAGCAGGATCGGCGGGTCGGCGGGGTCGCCGGTCTGGTCGTAGCACATCTCGATGCCACGACCGACGTCGACGAGTTCCTCCACGCGCGCCGTCATGCTGAGGCTCGCTGCGTCTGGCCCGCGGGCGCGACCATCGTGGTCGCTCGTCGATACACCACCGCACGGCCGCCGTGCGCGGGTGCGGTCGCGACTCCGCGCGAGTGGGAGCGCTCACCTGGCGCATACGTCGTGCCGAACTCGAACTCGCGCAGCAACGTCCGCAGGGTCACGTTCATCTCCATGTTCGCGAACGCCGCACCGATGCAGCGACGCACTCCGCCGCCGTACGGAATCCACGCGTAGTTGTCCGGCGGGTTGCCGACAAACCGGTCGGGATTGAAGGTTTTCGCGTCGGCGAAGCTGGCCTCGGAAGCGTGCGCGAGCGAAATGCTGGCCATAATGACATGCCGCTCGGGAATGACCCACTCCCCCAACCGGATCCGGGTCTTCGTCATCCGGGTAGTGCCGTAGATCACCGGTCGGGTGCGCTGCACCTCCCAGATGGTGGCCTGCACCAGCTCGGAACCTCCGGCGTCGACCTCGGCGGTCAAGGGGGAAAGCAAGCGCGGATGGCGGCGTATCCGCTCGACGGTCCACGCCAGCGTCGTCGCGGTGGTTTCGTGGCCGGCGGCGAGCAGGGTTAGCAGCTCGTCGGCGACGTGATCGTCAGAGATCGGTGAGCCGTCCTCGTAGCGCGCCTGCAGCATCAGCGTGAGGACGTCGTTGCGTTCGTCGAATGTCGGATCACTGCGAATTTCGGCGATCAGTCGCCGGATGATTGCGTCGTAGCGCTCGCGGTTTGCCGTCAGCTTGCCGCCAGGGCTCCGCGGGCCGAAGTCCCGGCGCACGATCGGAGGCATCACAGCCAGCCGGGAGGCGTGTGGGACCATGTCCGGCAGCAGTTCGCGCAGTTCGTCGAGTGCGGCCCCTTCGGCGCCGAACACCGTACGCAGGATCGCGTTGAGCGTGATGCGCATCATCGACGGCATGGTCTCGAACTCTCTGCCCTCGGGCCATGATGCCGTCTCGCGCAGCACCTCTTCCTCGATGATCCCTTCATAGGAGGCCATCCGCTTGCCATGGAACGGCGGAACGAGAAGCTTGCGGCGCTCACGATGCTCGGTGCCGTCGAGGCTGAATGTCGAGCCAGGACCGAACATCTCACCGAGCGCACCGGCCCTCGCAATGAGATCGGTGTTGGTGGTGAACAGATCCTTGACCAGAGCGGGATCGCTCACGACGACGGTGTCCCCGAAGATCGGCAGCCGCAGCGTGAAGGCCGACCCGTATCGCCTGGCCAGTGCGGCGACAGATTTTTCCCGGGCGGCGACAAAGCCCACGCCCTGTAGGAGCTTGGGTATCCGTGGTGCGGGTGGCAGTCGCACCGGGTCCGTGGTCGCCACAGCCATGCTTCACCTCCGTGGTGGTACTCCAAGGTACCGGCAACGGTACGCTCTAGTACCGATCGGCACAACCCCCTTTCCACACACGTCTAATAATGGTACCGTCTAGTACCGATACTGGTACTCAGCCGTACCAGATGATCGACGGGAGGCAGCGCACATGTCGCAAGCAGCGGAAACGGGGCCGCGCACGCGAGGAGCGGAAACGGTGGACGTCTTGATCGTCGGAGCCGGACTGTCCGGTGTCGGCGCCGCATGCCAGCTGCGCCGAGAATGCCCCGACAAATCGGTGATCGTGCTCGAAGCCCGTGACGCGATCGGCGGCACCTGGGACCTCTTCCGCTACCCGGGCGTCCGGTCGGACTCCGACATGTTCACGCTCGGCTATCGGTTTCGGCCGTGGACCGACCCGAAGGCGATCGCCGACGGACCGAGCATCCTGCGCTACATCCACGACACTGCAAGAGAATTCGACGTCGAGAACCTCATTCGGCTGAATCACCGCGTAGTGAACGCCAATTGGGACAGTGACGAGGCGCGGTGGACCGTCGAGGTGCATCGCACCGACACCCACGACCTCGTCACGATCAGCTGCGCGTTTCTGTACGTCTGCACCGGTTACTACCGCTATGACGAGGGCTTCAGCCCCACTTTCCCTGGCGTTGAACGGTTTCGCGGGCCGGTGATTCACCCGCAGCACTGGCCGGAGGACCTCGATTACAAGGGCAAGCGCGTCGTGGTGATCGGTAGCGGCGCGACCGCGGTGACGCTGGTCCCCTCACTGTCCGAGTCGGCCGCACACGTGACGATGCTGCAGCGCTCACCCACCTATATCGCATCGCGCCCGGCCAGTGACCCGATCGCCGATCGGCTGCGAACGTGGCTGCCGCAGAAGCTCGCCTACGCGATAGTGCGATGGAAGAACGCATTGCAGGCGATGGCCATCTTCAACCTGAGCCGCCGCCGTCCCGCGATGATGAAGTCGATGCTGCGCAAGGCCGCGATCAAGCAATTGCCCGAGGGCTACGCCGTCGACACTCACTTCGCGCCGTCGTACAACCCGTGGGACCAGCGGATGTGCCTGGTCCCCGACGGCGATCTGTTCACGGCGATCCGCGACGGCCGCGCGTCGGTGGTTACCGACCACATCGACACGTTCACCGAAACCGGCGTTCGGCTGCAGTCTGGCGCCGAGTTGGAGGCCGACATCGTCGTCAGCGCCACTGGCCTGAACCTGCTCGCCATCGGCGGCATGCAACTCGAGGTCGACGGGCGCGCGGTGGACCTGTCAAAGACCGTGTCCTACAAGGGCATGATGCTGTCGGGTGTGCCGAACTTCGCGTGGACCATCGGCTATACGAACGCCTCGTGGACGCTGAAGGCGGACCTTGTCGCCGAGTATGTGTGTCGGCTGCTGAAGCACATGGAGGCAGGAGGCTATGCGGCGGTGACGCCCGATGCGGCAGGCACCGCGGCAGCCGGCCCGTTCCTCGATCTGGCGTCGGGATACGTCAAGCGCAGCCTCGCTGACCTTCCCAGGCAGGGTGATCGGGCGCCGTGGCGGCTGCATCAGAACTACGTCAAGGACGTCCGACTGCTGCGCCGAGGACCGATCGACGACGGGGTCGTGTTCACACCGGCCGCGGCCATCGCGGACGAGCGGGCCAGGAGCATCGCGTGATGCGCGTCGAGTGGGACGAAAACCGTTGTGCCGTATCGGCTTTGTGCACGGGATTGGCGCCCGACGTTTTCCGTGTCGACGAGGACGGCAGGCTGGCCGTCAGCGCCGAGATCAACGAGACGCAGCGGCAGGCGATTCGAGACGCCGCCGACTCGTGCCCGACGCAGGCGATCACCGTCGCGGACTAGCCGGGCTGATCGCGCGGAGCAAGCAGCGCGATCGAGGCATCGACCGCTTCCTCGGTGATGTCGCTCGCACGACCACCCTCCTCGACGGTGATCGCGGCGAGCTCGCGAAGGCCGCCCAGCAGCATGATGATGCGCTGACGGGACACCGGGCCGATGCCCGCTGCACTGAATGCATCGGAGTCGGCGAGCGCCTGCACCAGCTCGATGAAGTTCTCCGTCCCATCGCGCTGCAGCCGGCGCGCGGCAGCGCCCAGTGACGGAACATCTCGGATCCAGCTGAGCATCAGTGAGGACCGCGATTCGCCGGACGAGATCCACGCCTCGATGGCCTGCCGCACCTGGTTTCGCCATGGCGCCTGTGGGTCGACGGCGGCCGCTATCTGCCTGACCTGGTCGGCGTTCGCATCGGTGAGAAGGGCGACGAAGCAGGCTTCCCTGCTGTCGAAGTATTCGTAGAAGGTGCGCCTCGATGTCCGCGCCCGCCGCACGATATCGGCAACCGTCGTGCGCGGGTAGCCATCCTCGGCAATCGAGGCCTCGAGCGCATCAAGGAGGCGTTGGCGGAAGTTGCCTTTGTCCTCGTCGGCGCGCCGTTGCCCAGTCTCGGCTGCCGTCACTCGATGCCTTTCATGTCACAGGCATCGTACTGCGAGGCCGGGTTGTGGCCTGGGAAGCGCACGATGCGCCGCCCCAGGCCACAACTATCGGACCAGTACTACAGCGGCGCGCATGGCCCAGGACCCGGTCCGCACGGTGCTCCGGGTAGAGACGGCGGCGGTGGCTCCGCGCCGGCAACTGCTGAGCCGACGCCCGCGGCCGCGCTGAGGACGGCCACAGCCGCGAGCGCCCCGACGCGATTACACCGAAACGACCGGATTTGCAATGACATTCGCATCCGTCTCCTAATCGATAGTCACCTACGACCGGGGTGCGCCACGCGCTGAGTGGGGGTATCGGGGGATTGTGTGCCGCACCGGCCTGGCGAATTCCCTTCAGATGTTCCGCGCGCTGTCTGAGGATTCGGACGCCTATACCCGGGTCGCGGCGGTGGCCGGATCGATCGCCGCCGGCTACTACCAACTCGCTACCGATGATCCGGTGATGGCGCTGGGCGGGTTCGGATCTGCTGACCCGGCACCGACCCCTCGAGCAGTTCGAGGCATACGTGGCCGACGGTCGCATCCGCTACTACATCGATCCGATTGGCACCGCCACACCGCACTTCAGGCCGCCGGGGGTGAACGAACCCACCGAGGCAGACCACATCAGGGACTGGGTCAAACAGCATTTCACTGGCGTCACCATCGACGGCGTCACCCGCTATGACCTCACCAAGCCGCTGGCTGGAGGTGCCCGAAAGGGGCGGCGTCACAGCGGTTTCGCCGTGCAGAACTACGGCGTGATCAGCGTCCCCGCCTGTGATGCCGCCTGTTTGATCTGCGGAATCGTCAGATCCCCGTAGCCGGCCTCGACCGGGCCCGTGGTGGCCCCCAGCCAGGGCACCACACCCGGATCCGGGCTGACGTCCAGGTTGTATGCCTGCATGCCCGGCAGGTGGTGCTCGAAGAAGTTACCCAGGAAGTCAACCACGAAGATGACGTCTCCGATGAGGCTAGTGCCCCATAGCGACGAGGCATTGATCAGCGGCGTAAGAGCGTTGGGGTCCCCGATCAACACGATCGAGCCGTAGTGAGGCTTGCTTCCCCCGCCGGGCACGTATGCCGGCATGAACGGCTGCAGCGCAGGCAGATCGGTCGACAGGTACGCCACCGGGTCGCCGTACGTCTCGATGTTGATGAAGCCTGACTCGGCGCCATTACCCGGCACTGTGGTGTTGATGCCGGGACTCTCGAATCCGATGCCACCCAGGCCGGTTTGCTGCGCGACGTATTCGGCTTCCCAGCCGCCCAGTGAGTGCCCGGTAACGAAAATATCGCTGGTGCTGTAGCCCTGCTCGGCGGCCGCGGCCTCCACCTGCCGCTCAAAGGCCAGCGAGTCGGTGAAAGCCTGCGGCGTCTTGTCGGTGAAGATCACTTGTAGGTCGGCGACGACCTGAGAGACGGTGATCAGCGGATCGACTAACAGGTTCGTGCCGCCCGTCGTGCCCTGATACGCAATGATGATCTGCTGCTGAGGTGTCACCCACACCTGTGCGGATTCGCCCGAGAAAACGTTCGTGGATCTCATCGGCACACCATTGACGGTGAACGGCGTCAATCCTCCTGGGGTACCGCCGAGCACGTACTCGGCGGCCGCCGCATTCAAGAACTGCGCCACCGTCGGGGTCTGCGCCGTCGTGGGGCCGGTGTATGTCTCGGTCGGCAGCACCGGTTGCACAGCCGGCGTCTTCGTCAATCCCACTTCGTCTTCGAGCCGTCGGAAGGCCGCGAACAATGCTTCGTCGATCGGTGCGAAGTCGAGAGGGCTCTTCGGGCCGTTCACGGAGACGGTGATGTCCAGCGTTTCGAGCACCGTGTTGATGATGCGGCCCGGCAGCGCAACGATCCGGGCGATCGGTGAAAGAGGACCGGGAGCACTTGGTGTTGCCGCGCTGCTCGTTGTCGACGGGATTACCGCGGCAACTTTGGCTGCCAGCGGGGTCTCCTCCGCTGTGGCATGGGTGACAGTTGGCGCGGTACTCGCCGACGGACTCTTCACCAGCGAGTCGCGCGACGAGCCCAGTTTGATTATCCCTGCTCTACCGATGTGGGCAGAGTTGGTCGGGCCAGCGGCGCGGGTAGTTCCTGCAGGCCGAGCCGAAGACGAGTCTCGCTGCGCTGCCCTCGAATTCAGTTGCGCGGCAAGAGAACCTCTGGTGGTCGAACGGGCGTCCCCCGCCGGATCAGCGGTGGTGGCGGCGCTGGTGTTGGTGGTGTCCGAGTTCGGGGTTTTCGTGGCTGTCGACGACCTGCTCTGATGAGCGCCATGACCATCGGCCGATTTCCTGGGCCCGATGCCGGTTCCCGACTTCGAATCGCTGGACGACGGGTGTGCCGAATCAGTGTGGCCGGGGTCCGCCCACGCCACGTTCTGGCCGGTCGCGGCCGCGATCCCCACGCCAACTGCCACCACGGCCAGACCGAAACGGCGTGGTGCGCGTTTGCCACGTGCGCTACGCCGAGCAGGCACCGCCATCAATCCCCTTTGGCATTCGGTCGTGGTGTCCCGCACTTCGCGCCGACGAGGGCCCGCTGATCGAAGGACACGTTGCCGACAACATATGACAACGTGTGATATCAATCTCCGTTTTGTTGCGGAGAGCCCGGTTTCGAGTCCCTTTCAGGACCGCTGCTTTCTTCGTCCCGATCCACGCTGTTGGGCCGCATCGCCGCAAAAGTGCTGGTCATCCCGACTCGGGTGTCCGACCGATTGCACCGCGTTGCACTGATTCGCAGTCTGGGTGCGGGAACCGCAAAGCGTCACCGCAACCGCACATCACCGGCTTGCTCGAGTGCGGCAAGCACGCGTTCGATCACGTCGTCTGGATCTCCGCACGTGCGCAGGAATTCGAGTTGAAACACTGCGCTCTCGATCTCACCGGGCCTGCCTATCCGGGCGGCGTCGGCGTATTGCTGTACGGCGTCGTCGATTGAAGCAGTGCCTAACTCCAACGCCTCGTGCAACGTCAGCTCTGCCAAAGTCACTGCTGCCCAGAAGTTCTGCGGATCTTCGTTGAGCGCCAGCCGCGCGAGGAATCCGCTGACGGTCAGGACTTCATTGAAGTCTCGGCGGAACGCGTCGTCTCTGGGCCGGCCGCTCCAACGAAGCGCCATCACGACATTCACCCCGGTGTAGTAGTCGGGATCCAGTTCGAACCCCAGGCGGTATTTCTGCTCCATCTCGGCGAAAAGACCTTGCGCATCGACCTCTTTCATTCCAGCGCGTTGGTCCTGAATCTGTCTCTTGAGCAGGCCGCCCCAGATGCCATAGGTCTCAGAATCGCGGTAGCCGGCTTGCTCGGCCTCGGCGAGGTAGCCCTTGGCGGTTTCGCGTAGCCGCTGCTTTTCGGCGGCGTCTTTGGTCCGCTCCCCGACTTTGCGGTAGGCCATCACGGTCTTATGCAGCCAAGTCCGGTGTAGCGGATTCCCCGGTTCCGGTTTTGCCTTCTCCAGAAGTTCCTTGGCATCGGTGTAAGCACCTTCGGTCAGCAGGCTCGCGGCCAATTCGATGCGGCACGCATCGCGCGCAGCGTCGGTAATCTCACGATCCTTATCGAGGTTGCCGGCCTCTTCGCGCATCTTTATCGGATCGGCAGATCGCGTCGCTGCGGCCACTCGCTCCCTGGCGGTCTTGCCAGCCCGTCGGAACCGCGGCACGGCCGACCTCGGCTGGAACGGCCGTTTGACGTGGACGAGATCGAACCACTCGTGGCACGGACTGTCGTTCTGACCGGCCGCGAGTGCGGTGGCCACCACCGGTCGCAACGCGCAGATCGCGTCCTGCGCCTGCTCATCGCTGACGTCATCCGGTCCGCGGGCAAACGAGTGCGTGCGGATCATGTTGACGTCGAACGGTGGTGTCGTGCGTTTGAAGGTCGTCACAGCCGGATCGATGAGCACCGTTGAGCGCGAGGCGAACACATGCCGGATCCCCAGTTCGTAGGCGACGTTGAAGCTCAACGCCGAAAGATCCACTAGGACGAGATCGGAGTTCGCCAAGTCCGAGAGCATGGCGGAATGGATGATCCCGCTGTCAGTTTGCAGGTCGGCCCTGACCCAATCGACGTCGAAGTCCTCCAACAACGGCCGGTACACGCGATGGAACGCGGCGTCACAGTCGAGGAAGCGGTTGGCGCGCGGATCCTTCTTCTTCCCATAGGGCATCACGATGAACGCATGCGGGCTCGACCTCGGCAACGGGTCGAGGTCGATCGCCAGCATCTGGCGCAACTCGGCACTGGCCATTAGGTCATCAGTTGCGCTGGGCGACAACGGGTCCGGCTCTGGCCGCACTGCCAGCGCCCAGACTTTCTCCGCGCCCGGATATGTCAACGCCTCCGCCCTATCGAGCAGAGCACCATTGTGTTTACGGTAAAACCCGGCATCGAAAGGGTCGAGACCCAAATCAGCGACCTTCACATCAGGGCTGGAGGTGATTCGGTCATAGTCGCTGATCCAAGGCTCACCCGCGGGCTCCACACTCGTCTTGCGGAATATCGCAACGTCGAACGGAAGCAGTACCTCCAGCTTGATGCCCTCCGCGAGGGCGGCTTTTGCGAACAATATGTCGGCGCCGGATGCGAGTGCACCGACGAGGCTCTTGGGCTCCAATGACTGGATCAGGCCGCGGAGCCGGCCGGTGAGATCTTCGGCGGCTCTCCAAGGCAGCCGCTGGCCGTCCCGCACTAGCTCATCGGCTTGACAGCCGCCGTAGACGATAATCATGACCACGCACTCCTATGGTCGATGTCGGGCGCTATGAGCAGAGGCTGCGGGACGCAATTACCGATATTGCTGCTCGAGACAGTCGATGGTGTGAGTAATGCACTACTCGATTCAATGGGCGGCTCACCTGGCGGGCTGTTCACCGAGGACCGCCTCAAGCAATTCGGCCAAGGCTGCCGGCTGGTCCAGCGGTACGGAGTTGACGAGACCAGACGCGACCAATGCCTGTGCGCGCTCGTCGGAGGGCGCCCCATCCACGGCGGCCGCGAGCGCATCGGCGGTTCGGCCGGAGCCCGCGACGACGACGACCCGCCGCCCGGCGTGCACGCTGCGCTCGACGTCGTCGAAGGCGATCTGACCGCCGTTGACGAGCACGGTGATCGACGGTGACGTTCCGGCGAGAACTGACGCTGTTTGGGCGATCCATGGCGCCTCCGCACCCCACGTGTCCCCCGGCACGATCACGAAGTGCGAGTGGCGCGGTTCGAGCGCAGCACCGTCCGGCGGAGCAGGCCGGCCGGACAACTGCACGGTGCCCGCGGCCACCACACCTACGAGCGGAAACGAAGCAGAAAGCGCCGCACGGGTTTCGCCGCACAACTGCATGACCCCCGCGAGGGTCCCGCCGTCGACTACAGCCGCTCGGTGTCGCTCCAGCCCGGGCACGATGCCCGAGACGAATATCGGGCGTAGCCCCTCGATGTCCGCGTCGTCGAGTCCACCTGCGCCACCCACGACGACCACCGTCGGCCGCGGCGGCTGCAGACCCAAAAGACCCACGGCCGAGGAAAGATCCTCGACGTCGGTGACCTCGACAGCGACGGCGGCGGCCCCGTCGGCAAAATCGATCTGCCGCGCGGTGGTGGTCACTGGTCGCCCCGGAAAAATCGGCTTATGTAATGGCGCACGGCATCCCGCGAAACAACGTGGTCATCCGGTTGTCGGTGCGCGACTTGTCGCAGCGCACGCCGGTGGACCGGATGGCGCCGACCGAACGTTGACATGGCGCTCATTATTGCCCGCGTACGCAGCGGGTGGTCATTGGTTTGACTTAGCGATGCTGTGGAACACCAACGACGCGGGCCCGGCCGCACAGCGGTGCCGTCGTTGGCTCGTTGGGTGCTGTCAGCGACCCTTCGTTAGTCAGGTCTGCATGACGGTTCAGCCGCCACGTCCGGTGCTCCGCATCCGGCGTGGGCTCGGCTTACTCGGCGCATCTTCAGACATCGCCGTTGCGACGATCAACGACAACCAAAAAACCCTGCAGCCCCACGCTTTTGGCGAGCCATCTCGGAATCGGCGCCGGTATCGGGGCTCGGCCGCATGGCCCACCGACAACATCGTGGTGACGTTCGTCTCCCACATCCGTGGCATCGCAACAGGATCCGGCGATTGCCGGCCTGGAACCGCCAGCACTGCGTGCTGTGCGCAATTTGATCCAACGATGATCCGCAGGTGCCTCGTCCCGACCCATTTGCCAGCTTCAACGACTTGGTCACTACGGACCTGGGGCACACGCCCACCCGACCCCGCAGCGGGATAACGTTGCCCACCTTAGCTATTCAATGTCGAACAGGAGCGAGGACATCACTCAGTAGACCTTGTCCACACTTGTCGACAGTCCGTTGTCGCACGTCACGGTGACATGAAAGGTCGAGCCTGTCGCGGGTCCCTCGCTCGAGCCTTGAGGAATCCTCGCCTCCTCCGAGCCGGTTACGGTGAAAGCATGCTCCGCGTTGTAGTTGATGCCCGCGGCAACACCCGCCACCGCAACGGACCTTAACACGCAACCCACCGCGGACTGGTTTGCGTTATTGGCAATCGACACAAAGGCCGCGGTGATCGGCTCGTCGTACCTCAACACCAGCTGCGGTGGCGGAGGAGGCGGCGGAGGAGGCGGCACTACCACCTCTGGGGGGTCCCACGTTGGAGTTGCCGCACGGCGGGGTGCCGGCGCGGGGGGTTCCGCCGCGGCGGGTTCCGGCGGTGGCGGTGCCGCCGCTGGGGGTGGCGGCGCTGGGGGTGCCGGTGGCGGTTCCCAAATGTCGGTCGCAATGAGCGAGTAGCTCGCCGACCACAGAGTGCTCGTCCCGGTTGCGCCGCCAGGCGCGGTGCCCGGCTCGCGCGGCCCCGACACGACAATTCCGGCCCCGGCGACCAACGCAGCAGCCGCAATGAGAATGCCGGGGCGCCGGTACCACGACGAACCGGCATCCGTAGGTTCGGCCGTCCGGGTGGCGCCAGGAGTCGCGTCGAACACCTTCATCGCGCACCCCCCCGGGCCCAAAGCCCCCAAGACGGGGGTTTCCGGAATACACGAGCTGCCTGCAGACAAGAGTCGGCATTGGTCAAACAGGGGCGCAGGTAGTCCTGTGTCATGGCACTGCTTTCTGCGAGTTGTCGGGGGGCCCGATCGCCGGGGTTTCGACATGTCGAAAGTGTGCCCCTCCAGATACAACCTGGTATCGAGTAGAGGGCTACTCGAAATCTCTAGCGGTGCCCGCCGCTGGCGCACAACTCAGCCCCAACCCTGACCGGCCAACGGCGAGGGACATACTTTCCAGCATCAAGGCGTGATCGTGGTCTTCTGGACGATCACTGGTGCCCCAGCCCTCAACGCGTCGGCGTCGGCCTCCGGACTCTCGGCCTTGATCTGCAGTAGATAGATGCCATCCTTGCCTTGGATGACCACCGTGTTCTGGGCAACCATTCGCGGCACGCCGTTCTTGGTGTACAAGCCGTTGAGTCTGGATGCGGGAAAGCCACTCAGTGTGGCCCTTATAGCGTCGCCACCGTCAAAGCCTGGCAGGTTCTTGACCTCACCGGGTGCAACAGCCAACAGCTTGTCCGTATCGACATTGCCCGTCAACTTCTCGACGGTCGCGGTGATCTTGGGCGGGTCGTCGGGATTGGACGGTGTGTTGAACACGATCCCGAAATACTGGGCGTCGCCGCCTTCGGGAATTTGCGTCCAGCCCTCGGGAACTGGCAGGTCGATCGTCGGCGCACCCGGTGTGCCGGGTGTGACCGTCGCCGCCTGGATGTTGTTGTTCTTTATGTAGTCGGCAATCGTCTCGTTGGGGCCCGACGGCGGCTCGGACGTCGAGGGGGCCGAGGTGGTCGCCGCGGACGTTGATGTCGAGGTCGATGTCGGCGCGTTCGACGATTTCGAGCTTTGAACCACGGCCACGATGGTCACGGCGACGCCGATGACCACAATCAAAGCGGCAGCGGCAAACCACCTGCCGGATCGCCCGCGTCGTTGGACGTCCACTGGAGCCGGCGGTGTAGCGGTGCTCGGAGGCGCTGGGGTCGTCGTCTGAACTAGTGGCTGTGGTGCGGTCGCTTGTTCCGCAACTTCGGCTGTCTCGCGCAGGTTCAGTCGGGCTGTCTTGAGCAGCGCGGCGGCGTCACGGTAGCCCGGCTGCTCCTGCTCGATCGCAGCTAGCAGGTCGGCGGATTGCTTCCACTGTTCTTGGTCTAGGTGGTTGAGGGCCTGCGCATACCGGTCGGCGAGTTCGGCTCCGCGAACCCTGGCCTTCGCGTCGGAGACGATCCCACCCGGGTCGGAGTTGTCCGGGTCGATTCGAGCCAGCTCGCCCGCGGCGGCCACGACGGCATTCCATTGCCCGGCCTGATGCAGGGCTGTGATCTCATCCACCAGTGCTTTCCGCCGCTGTTCCATGCGTGCCTGGTCAAGGCGAGCACCGACGTCGGGGTAGGCCGGGTCGAGGGCGGTCAGATTTTCCAACGCGGTCACCACGATGTCCCAGTCACGCTCAGCGGCGGAAGCCTCGGCCTTGCTCGACCAGAAGGCGATGTCTCGTTGTCGGCGTGCCTCGTTCAGCCTTGTTTCGACCCGCCCCTCGCCCGGAAAGGAGGCCTGCAGAGTCTCGAACCGTTCTACGGCTTCGGCCCAGCGTTTGGCGAAAAAGGCACTCAGTGCGTCAGCCCACTGGGGATCGGCCAGCAGGTTCCCCCGCCCGACGGGTACCTCCGGCGGAGTCGACGACTGCTCCTCATGAACACCGGAGGCCACCCCCTGTGCCCTGCGCGGTTCTGTGTCGGGTTCGGCGTCAAGGACAAGAATATTGGCCAGGGTGCGGTCTACGTCGGCATACAGGTCGCCGCGTCTGCTGAACATCTCCAGCACGTATCGTCCGCCGCGACGCTCCTCGGCGTCCGGAGAGCGCTGCGCGGGCTCCAACTGGATCAGGATCTGATGTTGCTGCTGTTGTGTCAGCGGCTCAGGCTGACCCACCTGCTCCACCAGATCGGACAGGTAAGAAAGTGGGGCGGCTGGGGGTTCGGGTAACTGCTCGGGTACAGGTGGTGCCGGTGGGATGGTTCCCAGTGCACCGGCCAGGGCGAACGCTGCCTCTCTCCCTGACTGCGAATAATCGATGATCTGGCGCATCGAGAGGGTGCGGGGAAGAGCGTCCGGAAGCCGCTCCACCGCAAGCGGTAGCACCGGCTTGTTCAGCGCCAACGCCCAGTCCAACTCCCGCTTGCACGCCACCGAGCTCAACGTGTGGCCGGAGACAATCGCCACGAATACATCGGAGTCGGCGATGCGCTGCAGAATCTCGTGCCACCAAGTTTGGCCGCCCCGAAGCGACGAATCCACCCAGGTCTGGTAGCCCAGCGCATGCAGATCGCGGACCAGCGCTTCGACGTCAGGCTTGTTCTCGCGGGCATAGGAAATGAACAGTTGCCGCATGCCACCCCCCGAGAACTCTGGTGTCAGGGTCGGGGTCGACGACGGCCTCGCCGACCAGGCCTGGTTCGGCGCGCTCGAGCCAGGACTTCAACGCCAGCGCCTCAATGCTGTCGCGGCTGGAATGACTCACAAAAACCCTAGACACAGATGAATCGTGCACGTTGAACTGGCCGTGTGGATGAGTAATCGACTACTTCATTTTGGCCGACGGGTCTTTTGGCGTTTACCTACTTCTGTCAACGCGGACGGGAGGTGTGCAGGTCTCTTTACCGATGCGGCGCGGTTGTCCGCGTTTGCTCCAGTTGGGGAATTGGCGCAGGCCGCGCAATTTGTAGCGGATTGGGTTTCGGCGTTTTGAAATGGCGGTACTAGTAGATCCCGCCGTCAGGCATCTTGACAGAATGCGCCGGTTCGACAGGCGGTGCGATGAGCAGGGGCGACAATCCGTGGGTGCCCGATTGCGCTGCGGATGCGTAAATCCCGGTGGCCAGGGCCGCGATCGAACCGGCGACCTTCCGCTTTTAGGTCGAGGATTCTCGACACGCCGCGGTGGTTGCCAATCGTTCTGTGTCACAACGTGGTTGGGAACTTCATACTTCCGGTAGGTTCTCGACGATTCTCGGCGCGTCGCGGGTATAAGCGACGAATAAGCGTCAATTCGTGGCGGCGGCCAGGCGCAGGTCGCCGCTCGGGTTCCAGAGGTTCCGGTTTGGCTGCCCTTGCCGGAAAATGAGCCCACGCGAAGGGACGCTGTGACGCTTCGACGCAATCCGAATGGTTCGCTAATCTCGTTTCCAGCAGACCCATCAGGTGCCTTGTAATCCAGGTCGCAGGTTTGATCCCTGCCAGGGCGACAGGTCAGGGCGCGTTTATGGCGCGTTCGGGCAACGCTGGCAATAGCGGTCCGATTGAACGCGCCGGGCAGTGCAGGCGGCTCTTGCCGGTGCCGATGTCGCGCTGGTCGAGCTCTTCGACCGCGCGCACGCGCGATGTCCGACAGCAGCCGGATGTCGGGGTGACGACGAACCTGCGATCCAGACGCGTGGCGAGGTCGGCCGGGCTGGCCGCTCGCCGCCGGGCACGGCAGGAAGCCAGGATGCGCGCCGCGACCAGCGTGGGCACCCGGTCGGCCACCCGACATCACAGCACCCGCAGCAGGCGCGGCTGGCCCTTGGCCGGGCCGGGTGCACCGATTGCTCCCCCGGGAACGGCAACTTGCGGCGCTGTGTCAGCTCGCCACGGCGAATGATCGGGTCCACCAGGTCAACTCTTGGCGCACGTTTCCGACACCCGCAGTTTGATCTGTGGCTCACGCAACTGGTCGGTGGTCAGCGCCTCGGCGCCCGTCGGCGTCGAGGTCGAGCGGATCAACTGCACGTCCCGAACCGGATTTGCCGCCAGCACATTGTTCAGTACCGCAAGCTGCAGCGCCCGACGTAGCAGGTACTCGCGAACAGCCTTGCCGTGGTGCGCACTGCGCACTCAACGGCGGCTGAAAATTGACCCCTTTTCGTCGACACGGGGTCAGTTTTCAGACGACGCGGACACTGCGCAGCGGCGGGCGGCCAGCCAACTCGCAAAGCCAGTTACCGCGAGCTAGGCGGACGTGCGTTTCGCAACTGCGAATTGCTGCGCTTCCCAATCGACTACGTCACTCAAGCGGTATCGGACGTGTCGACCGAACCTCGCATAGCGAGGGCCCGTCCCCTTGGATGCCCACTGAGCAGGCGTCTTCACAGGTAACCCGTATCTCTCAGCGAGCTCCTGGCGAGTGATCCACTGATCACCGGTATGGCTGTCCATGACGGCGCCCTTCGTTGAGGTTTGCGAATCTCCTGATGAGGTGGAGAGTTCTCATTGGGTCCGAAGGTAAGCCTGCTAGCCAATGCCCGTCTACCACTGCGCGCCGGCATTCGGTGGCGGATTTCTCAAACGCACCTAGATTCACCCATTTCGCCGGCGTCGCCTTGATCGGCCACCGTCACAACCGGCCAGGGTGCTGACAACTCCGCCCTTGCGCCCCGCATGCGAGCTTTTCCGAACGTGGCCGGTACAAGGCAGGACCAACCGTCCATGGGGGCGAAGGCGCACGTCCACACGGGCTTACTCGACGATTCGTTCACGACAGGGCTGAACTCGCTTTAACACAATTGGGCCAGGCGCGCCCAGACTGCCAGTGTGAAAACGCCTGTGCTGCAGCGTGTCACAGCGCATACGGTGTATCGGATAATGCCTGCCTGCAACCCGTCTTCGTACTGATGTGTCTCGGACGTGCTTGCGGGTGATTAGGTGTCTTAGGACACCGCTAGGACACGTGAACGTACGTTGGTAGGTTCTTGCCGCCTCCGTTGGCGGCGAGAGAGTCGCAAATGCTGCCGGACGGACGGGCGCTCGCGACCCAACGTCACATGGCAGCCGGCGTCAGTACTGACCTCTGGGGCAACTGGCCGATGTGCGTGCTAGTCGTGTTTTGGTCGTGTTTCGATGACGCGCTCAGCGACGTCCAACAGTTTGGTGTTCGATTCTTGGGACAGCCGAGTCAACAGTGCGAAGGCCTGTACGGCATCGACCCGGAAGCGTTCCATGATGATGCCCTTGGCTTGGCCGATGAGGTCACGGCTGGCGATCGCGCGGTGCATCTGTTCGGTTGCTTGGGAACCGGCCATGGCGACCGCGGCGTGCTGGGCAAGGATCTCGCCGTAGAGGAACGAGTCGTCATCGAAGACGCCTGCCTCGCCGCCATAGAGGTTGAGCGCTCCGAAGTTGTCCTTATGGACGAATAGTTGGAAGGAAAGCGAGCACCGCACTCCGAGCTCTAGGGCTGCCTTGGCGAACCTGGGCCATTGAGTGTGTTGTGACATGTCGTCGATGTGCACGGTGTGGTGTTCACGCAGCGCAGTGATGCAAGGGCCTTCGTCGAGTTCGGACTGGAGCGCATCGAGGCTGGCAACGAGGGGATCGCTGGGAACGCGAGCCTCGACAGTGCGTCCTTGTATCCGTGAAATCCCCGCCCAGCGAACGCCCGGAATGATGGCCACGGCACCGGCGGTGATCGTTTGCAGCACAGATTCGGCATCCAGCTGGTTTTCCATCTCGACCGCGAGGTCTCCCAGCACCCGTGCGAGATCGCTGCTATTTGGCGTGGTCGGCATCGTCAAGGGATACCCCGTTTGGCCCGTTTGCTTAGCGTCTAAGTCCTCATTCCGTCACGGTTAGGAACCAAAGGAGTGACGCGAGAATCCTACGATTTGGCCCGCCACCGGGTCGATCAGGCTGGCAGCCGTCAGCAGTACTGGGCGAGCTGCCTGGCTTCGTCAGGCGCGGTGAAGCGCGCCTCCTCATCGAGGCCATGGCTGACTCCCTCGATGTGGACGAGAACCACCGGATACCTGTTGGAACCCCGGTACGCCATGGCGCCTATCCGCGACGGACACACCCCGGTCGTGCCGATCTCCACCTCTTCGAGTGACGCGGTGACGTAGGTCTCGTAGGAGGTAGCAGTTCTGATCCGCGCGACCGGTCTCGGCGACGTGTCCGGGATCGGCGGAGGGCGCGAAGCGTCCTGCGCCGTTCCCAAGAAACAATGTGCGCATCAAACGCGGGATGGTTCACTCGTCGCCGGCTGGGGCAACCTCGTCAACCGCGCCGCGACGCTCATCGCCAAGAACTTCGGGGAGATCCCGACCGCCGGGCCGCTGGAGGAAGGTGACGTCGCCCTGCTCGCGCGCGTCGAGGAGACGTTCACGGCGGTGGGCGACCTCATCGGCCGCCACCGGCAGAAGGCCGCCATCAGCGAGGCAATGAAAGCGGTGGGCGAGGTGAACAAGTACATCACCGACACCGCGCCGTGGACTTTCACAGGCGAGGACCAGCGCGAGCGGCTCGCGACGGTGCTGCACGTGCTCGCCCAGTGCGTCGTCGACCTGAACACGATCCTCTCTCCCTTCCTCCCGCACGCGGCGAACGCGGTTGACCGGGTATACGGCGGGACCGGCGACCTGCAGCCGATGCCCCGGATCGAAGAGGTCAGTGACCTCGACGACGGCAGCCGTGCCTACCCGGTGATCACCGGTGACTACTCGGGGGTGCGTGCGTGGCGCCGGACACCAGTCGCGGTCGGCGCGTCCGTCGCCAAGCCGACCCTGGTGTTCACCAAGCTCGACCCCTCGGTCGTCAACGAGGAACTCGCCCGCCTGGCATGACGCCTGATAGGACGCGGTTGGCGTGTTCCCTAGGGTGGCCACGAGGTCTCCGGTGTTCAGGTTTTTCTTGGTCGATGAACCCTCTACCGGAGACCTCACTTACTTCACGATCACGACACGCCCGTCACACCGGACGTCGCGGCAGACCCCAGGTCCCTGGTGTCGAGGCGTGACCGATGAGCATCAGAGTGGGTTGAGGCGGGTCTTGAGCAGGCAGAACTCATTGCCTTCGGGGTCGGTCAGGACATGCCACTGCTCCTGCCCTGTCTGGCCGATGTCGGCCGGGCGCGCACCGAGCTTGAGAAGGCGTTCGAGCTCGGCGTCCTGATCGCGGTCGGTGGCGTTGACGTCGATGTGCAGCCGGGATTTCCCCTGCTCCGGCTCATCCCTGCGACTGAGGATGATTGTCGGCTGCGGACCGCCGAATCCTTCGCGCGGCCCGATCTCCACCGAGCCGTCGTCCTCGCGATCGAGCACGACGAAGTCCAGGACCTCGCACCAGAACCGCGCCAGCACCTCAGGGTCGCGGCAACCGAGCACGAGCTCACTGATACGACATGCCATTAACGAAACCTGCTCTCAGCCGGGGAACTGCCGGGGTGGCCACACGCGACCCTCATGGGCTCCCAGCAGTGAAAACAATCCCGCGACCGTACCGGACGAGGCGAGCACGGGCGAAATGATTTCAGGGCTGCCCCGGTCCGGGCAGCCGGGCAAGGCCGTTGGCCATGCAGTAGGGAAGCCGACTTTGAGACACGACCTAGCGGTTCAGGGCACGCTGATAAGGAGCACCCCGGCGAGCACCACCGCCGCCGCGATCGCGCGCCGTGGCCCGAGTCGCTCGCCGAGGAACACCGCCCCGATCAACGCGCCAAACACGATGCTGGTCTCCCGCAGCGCGGCGATCGGCGCCAGCGCGCCGCTGGTCTGCGCCCACAGCACGATCGTGTAAGCGGCCAGTGAGATGGCACCGCCGGCCACACCCGACACCGCGCACACGCGCATCGCGCCAACCAGTCGACGACCCCGTCGGATGAGCGCAAGCACCGCGATCCAGCGATCGCCTTGCTTCGCAAGGCGATCCTCAAGCGGCTACGGCTGGGCACCGGTTTTATGATTGGGCCAGCACCAATCCCTGCCCCGAAGATACGAGGGATGTCGGACGGTACACAGAGATCGCAAGCTGATTAGAGGAAGGGCAGGCCCCTTGCCGTGAGCATCGAAACCGAGGGGTTCGCTACCGACACGAGCCCACGCACCGCCGGACGGCTCGTGAGAAGCTACCGTGTCCTATGGTCCGTTCTGCTGTTGGGATGGTTAGTCAGCTACACGGACCGGACGCTGACCGGTCCCGTCATCTCCTGGATGATCCAGAACAAGGCCGGATTCATTGGCGAGGCGGCTCACCCCGCGACTCTGGGTGGCCTGGTGGGGTCGATGTTCTTCGCCTGTTACATGCTCACCCAGTATCCGGGGGGTCGGCTCGGTGACCGGTTCGACGACCCGGACCGCTACGACATCAAGCGCAACGTGTCCGGCCATGTGTGCTTCGGCATGGGTATCCACCAGTGCGTCGGCCAACACGTCGCGCGGTTGGAAGGAGAAATCGTGCTGGCCGCCTTGGCCCGCAAAGTAGACCGATGGCAGGTCACCGGCGAGCCCAAGCGCCGGCTGAACATCACGCTACGCGCGTGGGACAGCCTACCGGTGACCGTCAGCTCGGCCGCGAATTCATAAGACCACCAGAGATTCGCGGAAATCTGTGGCGGAGACTAGTTAACAGTGAACGTGGCGCAATGACGGATATCAGTACGTCTCAGGCTCAACATGTCGTGAACGAGGCAATGCGGAAGGCGGTGGAAATCGACACGCTGATGAATATTGCGGTAGTCGACGCCGGGGGGAACCTCAAAGCATTTGCTCGTATGGACGGTGCATGGCTGGGCAGCATCGACATTTCGATCCGCAAGGCCCGCACGGCGCGGTACTTCGACATGAACACCGGTGACCTCGGGGCGCTGTCGCAGCCGGGTGGCTCGCTGTACAACATCGAGGTGTCCAACGGCGGGCTTATCACCTTCCCGGGCGGCATTCCGCTGCGTGACGGGAACGGCGAGATCATCGGTGGAATTGGGGTCAGCGGGAGCATCGTGGAGAACGATCACGCCGTGGCGGAGGCCGGCGCGAAGAGCCTGAGCTGAGCATGGCCCCAACGGTCACGAGCCCCTGGAACAAGAAGGAGATTTGTCGAGATGGCAGGCAACAAAGCGGTGGCGTACGTGGGTCCGGGCAAGGTCGAGGTCCTGGATACCGACTACCCGACGTTGGAGTTGCGGGACGGGCCGGGGGTGAACCCGGCGAACGTGGGCCGCAAGGTGCCGCACGGGGCGATCCTCAAGTGCGCGGCAACCAACATCTGCGGCTCCGATCAGCACATGGTGCGCGGGCGCACCACCGCCCCGCAGGGGCTGATCCTCGGCCACGAGATCACCGGTGAGGTGGTCGAGGTCGGACCCGGGGTGGAGTTCATCAAGGTCGGCGACCTGTGCTCGGTGCCGTTCAACATCTCCTGCGGCCGGTGCCGCAACTGCAAGGCGGGCCACACCGGGGTGTGTCTCAACGTCAACCCGGACCAGCCCGGCTCGGCCTACGGCTATGTGGACATGGGCGGCTGGGTCGGCGGACAGGCCGAATACGTCATGGTCCCCTACGCGGACTGGAACCTGCTGAAGTTCCCGGACAAGGACCAGGCCATGGAAAAGATCCTCGACCTGACCATGCTGTCGGACATCTTCCCGACCGGCTACCACGGCTGCGTCACCGCCGGTGTCACCACCGGCTCCACGGTCTACATCGCCGGCGCCGGACCGGTCGGGCTGGCCGCCGCCACATCGGCGTTCCTGCTGGGCGCCGCTGTCGTGATCGTGGGCGACCTGAACGAGGACCGGCTGGCCAAAGCGCGCAGCTTCGGCTGCGAAACCATCGACGTGTCCAAGGGCGACCCCAGAGACCAGATCGAGCAGATCCTCGGCGTCCCCGAGGTCGATGCCGCGGTCGACGCGGTCGGCTTCGAAGCCCGGGGCCACGGCGGCGAAGCCGGCACCGAGAAACCCGCCACCGTGCTCAACACCATGATGGACATCACCCGCGCCGCCGGGCAGATCGGCATCCCCGGCCTGTACGTCACCGGCGATCCCGGCGCTGCCGACGAGGCTGCCCAACACGGGTCGCTGTCGCTGCGGATCGGCCTCGGCTGGGCCAAATCCCACGCGTTGTTCACCGGCCAGTGCCCGGTCATGCGCTACAACCGGCAGCTGATGATGGCCATCCTGCACGACCGGGTCACCATCGCCAAGAACGTCAACGCCACGCCGATCCCCCTGGAACAGGCACCCGACGGCTACGCGGCGTTCGACCACGGCGCAGCCCGCAAGTACGTACTCGACCCACACGGCATGATCGGCCAACGCGCCGCAGGATAACCAGATGAACGTCGATGATCGTGCCGGCCGGGACGTCCTCGCAGACAGCAAACCTCCCGGCGCGGCCCCGTCGGCCTCACCGGTGATCCGTTCTCGCCGGAGCTGTGCCGACACCGTCCACGCACTGTGCACGACGCTCACTCGAGCCGCTTAGCCAATCCGTAGTTGAAACCAGGTAAATCCAGAAAGGGATCGATGTGCCGTGATTGATCAGCCACAAGCCGTCGAACATTCGTTTGCTGAGTCGGGGATGCGGGTGCTGTCTTTAATCGGGCGTCAGGAGTGGCTCGATCGGCCGAGCTACCGGTTTGAGAACGCCTTGAGTTTCGTGTTCAACGCATTCGGCGGCGCCCGAAACCGAGTAACGAACGCTACCCTGGTGTCGTAGCACGGCTGCGGGATGGTGGCCGGCCCGCGCACGACGTCGCCGTCAGCGAGCCGGAAGGTGCTGGCGTGTCAGGGGCAGGTTACGCAGTCGTGGCGAATTTGCCGTCGGCCAGCGGTCCGCCCATGTGAGTTCAGGTGGCATCGATCGCCTGGACGGCGTCACCTCGGCGGTAAGCAGGATCGGCACCCCCGCAGCGTCGACCTTCCGGGGCGTGCCGTCGGCCGGATCCGCCACGGCGCACACTTGTGTCCACGCGTCTGGTCCCGCGGGCCAGGCGGTGTGGTTGACGTTGACGGCCTTGACGAAGGTGAGGTGTCCGCCGAGGTAACCGCCGTAAACAAGGCTGCGCATCACCAGTCGCCTATCGGCAGGGCCTGAGCGTCCTCAGGAACTCGTCACAGCAATACCGGCGAAACAACGGTGCGAACGTCAGGCCCTGCCGGCGGTCGAGGTCTTAGCGCGGCCATCACCGAGTGCTCGTTGCAGGCTGGCGGTGGTGTCCGCCCCTGGTGTGGTGACCTCCGTGGTGAAAGATCAGGCCGCCGAGATAGGGGTACTGAGGGGCGTACTGCACGGGCGGCGAGTCATTGATCTGCACATTTCCCCGCGTCTGGCACACGGTGCTGTTGACGCTGGGATGGGTGCAGGATTGTTCGGCCAGCGCCAAGGGCGCGGCGGCGATCGACGCCGTGGCAGCCACCGCCAACAGCATCGGCGGTAGGTAGCGTCGCTTGATTGTCATGACTCACTCCTTGAGCGTGGGTACGCCGTAGATACGGCCGCTCGCTCGCCGCGATGGAGTTGTCGGGCCCCGGCGGGGCGCTTCCGGGGAGAAACTGAACGACTAGTTCCTCATAAGATCAGCGCTGGCCAAGGTGCGGTTCATCCCTGCCGCAGAGTGATGCTTAGCACACTATTAATTAGTATTCGATCTAATTGGGTCCGGTTGAAATATGTCCACCACGACCACGGTGCCGGACGTCGACCCCGCTCGCCTGGAACGGCAGGTGCGCTTCGCCCTGGCTATGGCCAGTCGAACTGGGCGAATCACTGATGCGGTCGCCCTCGCGGCTGTCGCACCAACTCACCCGCCGCCACGCAATATTCGCGGACTACGCGCCGAGCGCGATTCGCCACATAAAGTCTTCTGCTCGTGTAGGTCTGAACCGGTGGCCCATACAGCTTGCGGTACAGAATTACGACGCTGCGTCGGCAAACCTCGCGATCACTCGCCCGGGCCGGCGGTTGCCGATTCGAAACGTCCATCAGAACCTAGGAGCGGCGTGCGGTGAACGATTTGGGCCACAGCGAGCTCTCCGACGTCGAGCTACGTGTGCGCGCGCTGGAATCGATCCTGGCTGAGAAGGGCTACATCGACCCAGCGACGGTCGATGCGCTGGTGGAGGCCTACGAGACGCGGATCGGGCCCAGGAACGGTGCCAAGGTTGTAGCCCGAACCTGGGCCGCCGATGACTTCGCCCAGTGGCTGCGGGCGGACGCCACCGCGGCCATCACCTCCTTGGGTTTCGGAGGCCGGCAGGGCGAACACATCATGGTTGTCGAGAACACGCAGGACGAACACAATTTGGTCGTCTGCACGCTGTGCTCCTGCTACCCATGGCCACTGCTCGGCCTTCCGCCGGTCTGGTACAAGTCGGCGCCATATCGCTCGCGGGCCGTGATGGACCCACGCAGTGTCCTGGCTGATTTCGGTGTCAGTTTGCCCGAGTCCACCCGCATTCGGGTGTGGGATTCGACCGCGGAGCTGCGTTACCTGGTGATCCCGATGCGTCCCGCCGGCACCGACGGTTGGAGCGCCGAGCAGCTGGCCGACCTTGTCACCCGCGACTCGATGATCGGCACCGGAATCGCTCTTCGTCCAGATCAGGTGGTTCGTCCATGAACGGCGTGCACGACATGGGCGGCATGATGAACTTCGGTCTCGTCGAGGAGGAACCCGACGAGCCGGCATTCCACGCCGAATGGGAACGCCGTGTCTTCGGCCTCACCCTTGCGGCGTCAGCCACCGGAGCCTTCAACATCGACATGGGTCGCCGTGCACGAGAGACGATTCCGCCTGCCGAGTATCTGTCGTCGACCTACTACAAGATCTGGCTCTCCGGTCTGGAGAAACTCCTCCTGGAGACCGGCCTCGTCAGCGACGATGAGCTTTCTTCGGGGGCTGCGCGTATGCCCGCCACGCCGGTCAAGCGGGTGCTCAAGCCCGAGATGGTGCCCTCGATGCTGGCGGTCGGCTCCGATAGTGAGCGCCCGGCGGAGTCCCCGGCGCGCTTCGCCGCCGGGGACCCGATCGTCACACGGAACATGCACCCGATGGGTCACACCCGGCTGCCGAGCTATGCCCGCGGGAAACGTGGCGTGATCGAGCGAGTGCACGGGGCCCACGTGTTCCCCGATTCGAATGCGCACGGGCTTGGCGAGGCGCCGCAGCGGCTCTACACCGTGCGCTTCACCGGTGTCGAGCTGTGGGGCGAGGATGCGGACCCGACGCTCACCACGTCCATCGACGCCTGGGAGAGTTACCTTGAACCCGGCTGAGGCATCGCGCGCGACCGCAGGGCAGGTGGTGCCCGTCCCGCGCGATGGCGACGGCGGCCCGGTATTCGAGGCGCCGTGGCAGGCGAACGCGTTCGCCATGACCCTGGCGCTACACGAGCGTGGCGTATTCACCTGGACCGAATGGGCGTCGACGCTGGCCGCCGAGATCAAACGCGCCCAGGCCGCGGGCGATCCGGACGACGGCTCGACGTACTACCGACACTGGTTGTCCGCCATCGAGCATCTGGTTGTCGACAAGGGCGTGGTCACTCCTGCCCACCTCGACGCGCGTCGGGCCGCCTGGCACCGTGCCGCACACGCGACCCCACATGGCCGGCCGATCCTGCTGGAGAACGACCCGACGCCGCACTTGTCTGGGTAGCGAG
>CAVOSY010000031.1:0-47552 GCA_963698965.1 uncultured Actinomycetota bacterium | reverse complement strand
GGGAATTAAGTCGACGAGCGACCCGCGAAACATGGAAACACGTGATCGCTGACAATAAGATATCGATGTGCAGCGGAGCTGTGCGGGCGCGGCGGAGAGATAGTGCGCCGCGCACGACCGATTGAAGGCACTGCGCGGCTCGATCTGGCGAGGCGGGCCGCTAGGCCGTCGGTTCCACCGCGGCAGCCTGGATGGCAGGGCGATGTTTCATTGCGCGGAGCACTGCGGGCGCTTCGCGGTGGTGCGGTGATTCGCCGCGGCCGAACGGTTGACAGCACTACGCGGCTCGATCGGGATGTCGAGCACACCGCGCGGCTAGATCGTGAGGTTGACAGCACCGCGCGGCTCGATCGGGAGGTTGACAGCACCGCGCGGCTCGATCGGGAGGTCGAGCACACCGCGCGGCTCGATCCGGATGTCGACCACACCGCGCGGCTCGATCGGGATGTTGACCACACTGCGCGGCTCGATCCGGATGTTGCGCACGCGCGGCTCGATCGGGATGTCGACCACACTGCGCGGCTCGATCGGATGTGACCGCACGGCGCGGCTCGATCGGGATGTTGACCACACTGCGCGGCTCGATCTAGGTGTTGACCGCACGGCGCGGCTCGATCGGGATGTTGACCACACTGTCGGGCTGGATCTAGGTGTTGACCACACTGCGCGGCTCGATCCGGCTCCGGGGGCCCTTGCGCCGTCGGTTCCGCCGCGGCGGCCGGGACGGCAGAATGATTCTTCACTGCGCGTAGCGGTACCGGTGCGTGGGCGCGGCGGAGAGGTGGATCACGTCGCCCGACCGGCAGGCCACACTGCGCGGTCACATCCGGCTAGGCGGCAAGTCAGGGCGTCGGTGACGTCGCGGCGGCCGGGAAAGCAAAACGATGCTTCACTGCGAGCGGCTGTGAGTGTTGGTAAGGCAAATCCTTGGGCGCGTCGCATCAAGCGCGCCGCGGTGGCGTTTTGTGCCGTTCTACTCTTCGTCGGGTTAGTGGTCTTGAGTGCGCGGCCCTTCGGGGTCAACGGCCAACTCACGCAAAAGCCGGCGGTTCCCGCAGCCGACAGTGCCGGGTCGCCTGCCGCGTCGGGGCGCGAATCCGGCGCGGTTTCACCTGATCGCTCGGGCGCGCATCCCGAAGGTTCATCCGGCGGCGCACTGCCACCGGCCCAAGGCGTGCAGGCGTTTTCGGATGAGCAGCAAGCACAGTCAAAGCCGCCCGAGCGCAGCGAGAATCGTCCGCCGTCGTGGCGGCAACCCTTCCTTGACGTCGTGCTGGTGGTCCTGTCGCTGGGGTTGTTCACGGTCTCCGGTACGACCCTGTGGTGGATGCTGCACGCGTGGCGCAGTCCGGATGCGTTGGCGGCGACTGGTTTTCGGCGTCGAGCAGCTGGCGCACCTCGGTCGTTCTCATTGCTGTTACCGGCTCGCCACGAACAGGATGTTCTCGGGGACACGATCGACGCGCTGGCTCGACTCAACCACCCCAGGTACGAGGTGATCGTGATCATCGGTCACGACGACCCGGAGACAGAGTGCGTCGCGCGTGAGGCCGCGGCGCGCCACCCCGCGATAGTCAAGGTGGTCCTGGACTACAACGTGCCGAAGAACAAGCCGACGGCGCTCAACACTGCGCTGCCCGCATGCCAAGGCGACATCGTCGGTGTCTTTGATGCCGAGGACGAGGTCCATCCGGGACTGCTGCGTCTGGTCGAAGCGCGGTTCGAGGAGTCCGGCGCAGACGTGGTTCAGGCGGGCGTGCAGTTGATGAACGTCCACACGAGTTGGTGGTCGGCGCGCAACTGCCTGGAGTACTACTTCTGGTTCCGCTCCCGCCTGCATTTCCACGCTGAGAAACGGTTCATTCCGCTTGGGGGGAATACCGTGTTCACCCGCACGAAGTTGCTGCGGGACGTGGGCGGTTGGGATCCCGATTGTCTGGCCGAGGACTGCGAGATCGGCGTGCGGTTGTCCAGCCGGGGTGCACGGGTGGCCGTCGCCTATGACCCGCAAACGGTCACCCGGGAGGAGACCCCCGTTTCGATCGGTGCTCTCGTCAAGCAGCGCACGCGCTGGGATCAAGGTTTTCTGCAGGTGCTGCGCAAAGGTGAGTGGCGCAAGCTTCCTAGCCGCAGACAGCGTTGGTTGGCCCGCTACACGTTGGCGATGCCCTTCCTGCAAGCGGCAACGGGCGTGTTGTTGCCGCTGTCGATAGCGTCGATGTTTCTGCTGAAGGTTCCGGTGCCGACGGCGTTGGTGACGTTCATTCCGCTGGCACCGACGCTCGTCACGGTGGCGGTCGAATCTGCCGCACTCGGTGAGTTCGGACGGGAATTCGGCATTCGGATACGTTCCCGCGATCAAGCGCGACTATTGCTGGGCACCTTTCCGTACCAGCTGCTCCTTTCAGCCGCCGCGGTTCGGGCCGTGTGGCGTGAGATCCGGGGGCACGGAGGCTGGGAGAAGACCACTCACACCAACGCCCACCGCACCTCCACGCCTAAACTTACGGTTCCGGCATGAATGCGCGGCTCGATCTGGACGCTGACCACACTGTGCGGCTCGATCTGGATGTCGACCGCACTGCGCGGCTAGGTCTGGCGAAACGGACCGTCATGCCGTCGGTTCTGCGGCGGCGGCCGGGACGGCAGAGCGATATTCCTTTGCGCGAAGCACTGCGGGTACGCTCCGGCGGTGCGGTGGCTCGCCGCGGCGGACCGGTTGACAGCACGGTGCGGCTCGGCCTGGATGTTGACCGCACTGCGCGGCTAGGTCTGGCGAAATGGGCCGTTAGGCCGTTGGCTCCGCCGCGGCCGCCGGGACCGCAGAGCGCTTTGCACCAAACGCTGTCTGCGTATGGGCACGGCCCAGAGGTGGTTCGCCGCACCCGACAAGCTGACAACAGTCGTCGATCACGTCTGAATCCCTCGATCCCGATACTCGGGATCCTGTTGATACTCACCGCGACGCTGCGGTTGATCAACCTTACGGGGTCGCCCGCCCGACTTGACGACGAAGGCACCTATATGGCCCAGGCCTACGCCATGGTCAAATGGGGCGAACTCGCCCACTACACCTACTGGTACGACCATCCGCCGGCCGGCTGGCTGCAACTGGCGCTGTGGACGGCAATTTCAGGTCCCGACTTCGGGGGCAACGCGATCGCCGCCGGGAGATACCTGATGGTCATCGTCGCCGTGATCACCGCTGCCCTGCTGTGGGCCCTGGCGCGCCGAATCGAGATGTCGCGGTGGGCAGCCGCGGCCGCGGTCGCCGTCTTCGCGCTGTCTCCGGTGGCGATCTCGTTAGGCCGCACGGTATATCTGGACAATCTTGCCACCGCGTGGGTGCTGGGCGCCCTGGTGCTTCTGTGCTCACCCCGGTACAGGCTGTCGGCAATGTTCGGCGCTGCAACATGTTTCGGCATAGCGGTGTTGACCAAAGAGACCATGCTGTTGCTCCTGCCGATGTTCGCCTGGCTGGTCTGGACTAGGACCGCGCCGGTGACCCGCCGCTACGCGCTCGCCGTGTTCGTCGCCGTGTTCGGCGTGGTGGTGGGCACGTACGTCTTGATGGCCGTTCTGCGTGGTGAGCTGGTCCCAGGGCCCGGACACGTCAGTTTGTGGGACGGCATCAGGTTCCAGTTGTGGGAGCGCACGGCCGACGGCACGCTCGATGATCCCTATTCGCTCAAACGCCATACTGTTGACGAATGGCTCCAACTTGATCCGGCCCTGCCGTTTCTGACCGTCCCGATCGCCCTGGCCGCACTGTTCGTCAAGCGGCTGAGGCCGTTCGCGGTCGGGTTGGTGATACTCATCGCCACGATTCTCCGTCCCGGACACCTGCCGGTGCCGTTCATCCTTTCCACGCTGCCGTTGACAGCACTTCTGGCCGCGGGCACCGGCGAGGTGACCGTTCGCTATCTGTTCCGCACCGTTGAGCAGCGATCGGTTGCCCTGCGGCGCTTGCGGATTCCGGTGCTGGCCGCCGGGGTGCTGATGGTGTCCATCGCCGTGTCGCTCTGGCTGCCCACTTATCACGGCTTGATGGAGTCCGACATTGACGCGTCGATGCGGCAGGCACTCAAGTGGATCGAGCAGAACGTGCCAAAGACCGACCGTCTGATCGTCGACGATGCTTTTTGGGCGGACCTGGTCCGCGACGGCCGCGACCGGCGCAATGTCGTGTGGGCTTACAAGGTGGACACCGACGAGCAGGTGCAGGGCTGGGCGCCACACGGCTGGACCGACTACGAGTGGGTCGTGTCGACGCCATCCTTGCGTTCCAACATGCCGCCGACCGGCATACTCGCTGACGTGGTCGCGCACTCACAACCAGCGGCGACATTCCTCTCGGGCGGGAAACGAGTCGACGTGCTCCGTGTCGACAACGGCGCACCGACCTCGAAACCCCCGTCGCCCGCGGCGCCGGCGTTCGGAGGGCAACTCGCGGCCCGCCTTGCCGCTGCCACCGATCCGGATGTGCTCGCGGTTCTGCAGTCTCCGACGGTGGATCAACGTGTGATTGCCACGCTGGCAGTGATCGCTGCAACGGAACCCGTTCGGCTCGAGGACATTTCGACCATCAAAGGAGAGGAGGACACCGCAACGCCCCGACGCGAGATCACGCTGAGCGGCCCGCGCGACCGGCTACAAGGTGTGGCGGCATTTTTCGAACGCCAAGTGGGTGCCTTCGCAGTGCAGTCCGTGGATCTGACCGCCAAGGGACTAAGAGTTCGATTTCCGTTGCGCACCAAGGATATCGGTCTGGGCACAACTCCAGCGCCACTACAGGGCGGTCCGGCCGCGCTACGGGTGGCGGACCTGCGCCGCAGCCGATCGGCCGAGCAACTCAACTTTGTGCGCATCGACGGCACTGCGGCCGGTTCGCTCGAGACGAGCGCCGACGCTGATCCATCGGGCTATCGGTCGATGCCCGCGGGAACGTACGTGATGGTGACAAACCGTGCCGGGGCAGGTGACCCGGTAATACGTCAGGTCATCACACTCCACCCAGGGATGAGCTATACGCTCGCACTGTTCTCCGCGGCCGAATCCAGCCAGGTCGTCACGCAACTCGCACCGGACGTGCCGCCCACCGGCTCCGGGCCCGACTCCGCCGTGCGGCTGCTGCACGCTGCCAGTGCCACGGGATCCGTCTACCTGGCGCTGGTAGCACCCGGGATGGTCGAGCCGATGGTGCTGGCGAACCAGGTTGGGTACGGGCTGATCACTGGCTATGCGACGCTCCCACCGGGGCAATACGAAGCAGTGGTCTCGGCAAACGGCCGGGAATGGCGTCAACCCGTCGAATTTCTCGCTGGCGAGCCGACGAGTCTGCTGCTCACCGACGGGCCCGACGGTCCCGTGGTGCGCACGCTGCGGGATGTTCCGGTGGCCCCCGCCGCGCTGGATCCCTCGACGTTGACGATGCCCGCGAGCGCAGGTGCGGTGGACAAAGCGAAGGCGCCCGCGGTTGAACGCTCGGACGGAAGGCGGATCGCGCTCGTTCTGTGCGTCGCCGCCATTGTGGGCGCAGCGGTCCTGATGGCCAGGGCGCGACCGAGAGAGCCCAGATGAAGAGGCAACTGGGCACCGCGTCGGCAATTGCGCTCGTGCTGGTGTTGATGGTCGGCGCCGGCTGGTGGATCGCGAAGGCCATCGATCCGCGGTACGACGCGACCGACATCGCCAGCATGCGGGAGGAAACGGCGCGTATCACCGGCCGGGGGTTCCTCGATAAGTACGTCGAACCCGACGGGCGGGTCGTGCGACGTGATGAGGGCGGTGACGTTGTAAGCGAGGGACAGGCTTACGGGATGCTCATCGCTGTGGCGGTTGGGGACGAGACTCGCTTCCGGTCGATATGGAAGTGGACGAGGACTCATCTGCGCCGTGCCGACGGCCTGCTTGCGTGGCGATGGGCCGATGACACGGTCACCGACGTGAACAGCGCCGCGGATGCCGACCTGGATGCCGCGCGGTCGCTGGTGTTGGCGGGCCGGCGCTTCAATGCGCCGGACCTTGCCAAGGACGGCAGACGGCTGGGCGTGGCGATCCTGCAGACCGAGACGGTCGCCGTCGGCACAGGGGTCGCCAATGCGAGCGATGTCGATCCGCCGGGTGCGTGGGTGGCTGGATCGGGGCGCATACTGGTCGGCGGAAACTGGGCTACGACACCGCCGTACGTCGTCAACCCGGGGTACTTCAGTCCTCGCGCCGAACGGGAACTCTTCGAGGCATCGGCCGACCGGAGGTGGACAGACATCACCCGCACCCAGCGGGTCCTGGGCTGGCAGCTCGTCGGAAAGGGGATGCTGCCGCCCGACTGGGCCACTGTCAGTGAAGCCGGCCATGTCGTGCCCAGCAGACCCGTCTCCGGGGGAGCGCCCATCCGCTTCGGTCTCGACGCCGCCCGCCTACCGGTGCGGTTCGCAGAATCTTGCGATCGTGAGGACAGAGCTTTGGCGGGCGCGATGCGCCCCATCCTCACAGCGCCGGGTCAAGTTCCCGCGTATCGCAACCTAAATGGGTCGGCTGCCAGCGATTGGCAGCATCCCGTCGCCCTGGTCGCCGCCGCGGCCACCGAACAGGGCGCAGGCAATCCCGACGGCGCCGTCCAGCGCCTCGACGCGGCGGCCCAAGTGGAGCAGCGGTCGCCGAGCTATTACGGCGCCGCCTGGGTGGCGCTGGGCCGGATCATGCTGACCACGTCGCTACTCGGCGATTGCCAGCTGGCTGGCTGAGCGTTTCCCCTAATCACCGCCATGGCCGCCGCCGTGCCCGCCGCCGTGCCCGCCGCCGTGTCCGCCGCCGTGTCCCCCCGGCGGCCCTGGCACCGGTCCGAAGAAAATAGTGGGTGGCTGCAAAATCGGTGGGAGCCACGGGATCAACGGTGCCGGCAGCACCGCCGGAGGCGCGACGGGCGGCGGAGGTGCCGGCGCCGCCGGGGCGGGCGCAGCGTTCTGCACGACTACTCGCGCAGGCGGCGGAGCCGGCGGAACCATCAGCCGTGCCGTAGCTGCGGCCGCGGCTGGTGGCGCCGCGGGAACCATCTCGGGGGCCGGCTGCGGCGCGACGGGATACGGACTCCGGACCGCGGGCGGAGGTACCAAAGCGCTCGGAGGCGCCTTGAGCGCGTCCGTGGTTCGCTCGGACGTCGGCTGGAGGTTGACGGCCATCGTGATGGCCAGGAGCGTCACTCCTACCGCGAAGACGGCGGCCAGCGCGCTGCCCACCAGCGCGAACGGCTTGCGGCCTGCCTGCACGTCGGCGAGGTCAAATGCGGTGTCGTCGTCGCGGCCAAGAAATTCGGTGGCGTCATTGGCCAGGGCCATCGGGTGGACCATCGTGGCGCGTAGTTCTTGTGAGTAGGCCAGGCCGATGGTTGAGGTATCGAAGCGGGGTGCGCTCGCCGAGGCGAGCGCCGCGCCGCGCGGCAACGCCAGCTGGGGTTCCATGGGGGCGATGACCGGCACCGACACCAGGTCCCGCAAGCTTGTCTTGACCGAGGTGACGTCCACGTCGGAGCCAACGACGAACATGCCTTGAGGCAGAACGTTCTCGGCTTCCAGGCCGGCGACCATTTCGGCCAGCTCCGCGATCGCGTCCGCACTGTGCAGACTTTGGCTTTGGCTGAGTACCCGCATGACCGAGCCGTCGGCGGTCTCGACGAGTGCCAGTGTTGCGGTGTCGCGCTCGACGAACATCAGGGCGGTCGTGTCGTAGCCGACCGCCCGGCCAACCGCCTTGGCGAGGGCGACTGCCGCGTGTAACTCGGAGACCAGCAAGACATCCTCGATGCCGCGGGATTCCAGGGCCTCCCGCAGTGCGGCCGCCTGCGCATGGTCGCTCCACGCCACCCCTGTCGATACGAGGTGGTGGCCGTTGACGATCGCGCCCTCCTGGGTGCCCAAGATCGCGGCGATGACGTCGTCGGAAGTTCCCGACGTTGCTGAGCCGTTGATGGCGGTGATGTCGAAGACGTCGTGCTCGAGGATGACCCCGTCGGCCTTTTCGCCCTCAACGAGCGCCATGCGGACCGTCGTGGGTGTCATCGACACGCCAAGTACGATCTCCACCGCGCCTCCAAGGCATTTGCTACGCAGCTTCGGCTATCGGTCGGGAGCGCGTTCCACGCAAGCCACCAAGATCTTTCACCGGCTTGACCGCCGCTGACCACCTCCGGCGGGCAGCGTCGACGTGGGCCGCGCCTGCCTTGCGAGAAATACCCTACTCGCGCGGTGCAGCTTTGATAACTGATGCAGACAGATAAATTGACGATGCCGTTTTCAAAGAACTGCTAAGGCCCGGCGGCGTCCTCTCGCACGGTGGTAACGTGCTATGCCTCGCGAGGTCACATAAACGGTTGGCGGGCGGTCCAACTCGATGAAATTGTTCAGATCGACAGTCGAGCGGGCGCACATCCGCCGTGACTCTTCCCGAGGGTGACTCGACCGCCGCTGGGTGGGCCGCCTTGAGTCAGAGGTTCGGCCAGACGTCGATGCTCGATGGTTGGCTTCCGCTGACGGTCGAACTCGTCGCGGGTCTGATGCTGGTGCTGGCGATCGGATTTCGTTCACGCACGTGGTGGCTGCGCTGGATGCCGATTGTCGCGGCGCTCGGCGTCCTCACCGCACTGGCGGTGCGATGGTATGTCGCGTCCGAAGGCCTCGCCGGGGATCCTGCCCCGCTCCGCTTCTGGGTGTGGACCGGGATGACCGGGGCAGCGGTCGCAATTCTGGTGTTCGGTTGGCCCAGCGCGCGCTGGTGGAGGCGGATCGTTTCCGTGGTTTCGATCCCGCTATGTCTGCTATGCGCCATCTTGATGCTGAACTTATGGGTCGGATACGTCCGGACGGTCGACTCCGCCTGGTATTTCGTCACCGGTGGGCCGCCGCCCAACCAAGCCGATCTGGCGACCGTGAAGGCGATGGCCGGCAACGGCATCGTGCCGCACGAGGGCCGGATCGTGCCGGTGACGACAGGCTCTGAGGCGTCGGGATTCAAGCACCGTGGTGAGCTGGTTTACCTGCCACCGGCCTGGTTCAGATCCGTCCCGCCACCCCCATTGCCGGTCGTGATGCTCGTCGGCGGTCAGTTCGGCACCAGCATCGACTGGCTGTGGGTGGGCCGCGCGCAAGAGACCGCCGATTCATTCGCGATGGCCAGTGGCGGCAACGCGCCCGTTCTGGTCTTCGTCGACGCAGGTGGCGCGTTCACCAAGGACACTGAATGCGTGAACGGCGTACGCGGAAACGCCGCCGATCACCTCACCAAAGACGTGGTGTCGTTCATGGTCTCGACGTTCGGTGTGAGCACCCACAGCGCGAACTGGGGAATCGCCGGGTGGTCGATGGGCGGCACATGCGCGGTGACCCTGACAGTGATGCACCCCGAATTGTTCAGCACATTTGTCGACATCGGCGGCGATGTCGGGCCGAACGCCGGGACCAAGGAGCAAACGGTCGAGCGCCTGTTCAATGGTGACGAAGCAGCGTGGGCGTCGTTTGATCCATCGACGGTGATGACGCGGCACGGGCGCTACACCCAGGTGTCGGGGGTGTTCGCAATCGAGGGTCCGGTTGTCCCCGGCGGGCACGACGAGCACGCGGCCGCTGCGCACTCCCTTGCTGCCACCGCATCGGCGAACGGCATAGCGTGCTCGATACTCGAAATCCGCGGTAAGCACGACTGGAACGCCGGAGCGGTGGCATTCGAGCGGACGTTCGCCTGGGTGGCCGGTCAGCTGCGCACCCCGGGCGTCCCACCGGCGCCGCTTCCCGGAACGCCGGTTCAATCGCTCGGTTAGCTCGCGGGGTGGCCGCTCACGGCACGACGCTAGGCGCGCTCGGCCGTCATGTTTATTTCAAGTGTGCCCTGGCACGCGCCGCTGAGGATCTCGGTGTGCATGGTGCCGGAAAGTGACCCGTCGGGTTGGGGCGTGTAGCGCACGTCGGCCCGCGCCGGATCCCATTCGATCGTGGTGTCGGGCATCATGCAGTCCCACTGAAAGTCGCTGACCTGTGTCCAGGACGACCCATCCCAGGTGAATTGGACCGGTTGCGGCACCGTCGGGTTCCGCGGCGCAGGGCCGGCGATGATCGTGGCGGTGCACTTACCGCTCGTACAGCTCGAGCGGAATGTGTAGGTATCGGTGTATTGCACCTCAGGCTGACCGGCCGCGATGCTAGTGCCGGACTTTGGACCAACGATGAATGTGATCGCGTACTCGCCGTTCCAGGCGGGCGGGTCGGCGGTGGCAATGGGTGACATCGACACGGCGATCGCGAGCGACCCAGCGCAAAAGGCGACGAGACTGCGCAGACGGTCTCGGGTCATCGGTTTCTCCTCCGGGTACATGTACCACCGGGTGAGTGTTGCAGAAGCAGCGCTTCTGGGTCGGTGAATGTGCACTCGCGGTTGACGATCAGGATCCTGGCGTCGCGTCAACAACCTGCCCCGAGCAGGCGGCCATCACCGCCATCCCGGCGTTGAACACCGCAAACACGATCGCCGACAACAGGTTTCGCCCCATCACGATGAGCGAGGGCACCGGGGAGCCGGTTCTAGTCGCTGACGGGCAATGCCGTCCGTTAGGCGGGGCCGACGATGTGGCACACGGTGTCACACCGCATCAACGTGCCAGGGGGAAGCGGTCGAAGTGCGTTTATCGGCGGTGGGGCGGGCGCAGACGATTGCGGCGGTGGCGCGGGACCCGGTGCTTGTGGCGGTGGCGCTGCGGGGGCAGGCGCTTGTGGCGGCGGTGCCACAGGCGCGGGTGCTTGCGGCGGTGCCACAGGCGCGGGTGCTCGCGGAGGAACGACAGGGCCGGGCGCTTGCGGAGGGGCGGCAGGGCCCAACGCCGCCAAGACGTGATTCGCGGTGAAAGTCGCTGCCTCGTCGACCATCCCGGTCTCGGCGTATTGCGTGTGCGCGTTGAAGTCCCGTCCGCTCGAGCACACGAAGTCATCTGGGACGCACAAGTCGATGGTCTTGGCCGCATATGCCGGGCCGACGTCGATCTGCGGCTGGTTGATCGCTCGCATGAACCGAGCGTTTGGCTTTCCGAACAGCGCGACCGCGGCGACATGGTTGGCCACGTCGGACGGCATCGGGTTCGGCACACCGTCGGGTGCACCGTCCGGGATGATATTCGCGGTGACGAAGCCCATCACGGCTGCGCCTTGGGAGAATCCGCCGAGCACCATCTTGGTGCTGGGACAGTTCGTCGCCGTGGACTCGACATGGGCGCTCGCGTCCCTGATGCCGTCCAGTGCGGTGGGGAAGTCCATCGTGGCGGGGTAGTCGACCGGATATACCCCCATCGACCTCGCGCCCATTCGCGCGCGCAACGCGTCGACGAATGCCTGCCCGGTTGGACCAACGCCGGGATCCTCGGTGGTGCCGCGCGCGAATACTACCTCGACGTCGGGGCAGGGCTGCGCAGACGCGGACGGAACGGGTGCGCTAAGCGGCGACCAACTTGTTGCCGCCGCCGCACCAAGGACGAGAGCGATATGGCGTGCCCGCACCGCGCAATGCTGACACACCCGCGCAGCGTCGGCCATCCGTAAACCAAACGGTCGATGAACGCCGCGTGAATCAATTGCCTTGGTATTGGACTGAATATCTGCCGCACGCGTTCGCCGGTCTGGTGCTGTTGTTCATCGGATCGGGCAGGCGGCGCACACGCATCCGCCTACCATTGGGCCACGATGTCACGCTGTCCTTTGCTGGAGAGGACAGGACCTTGGCAGCCCGCATCGCTGAGTTGTGTAGCTCGACCGGCATGACGGTGTTATACGACGACTTCGAGAAGGCACCGCTGTGGGGTAAGGACCTCGCGGTCCACCTGGATACCGCAGGCACACATCGACAGTGGGGCGGATGCTGCGGAACCTGGGACACCCACCTCGACGAGATTGCACGCAACGTGCACATTGCGGGGGACCCGTGGCCTTATGGGGTCACCCTCCGAAATCGTGCGCCTCGTCGTAGCCGTAGTCCCCGCCCTGGTCGAGGTTCAGGTGTGGGGCATCGACGGGATGTGGCGCCGGTGTTGCAGCCGTCGGTTCGGCCAGCGCGTCGTGCGCTTCGTCGTACTCGTAGTCGTAACCGACGTCCAGGTCGCGACCGGATGTGTTCGTTTCCATCTACAACCTCCGCCGATGGCGCTTCGTTGGCTCTCAAGGATTATCCGCCCGATGCACGCCGAGCGCCATCGCTGATGGATGAGACGCTCGTTCTGAGGCCGCGCCGGCGCTGTGAGAGAATTTCGGCAGTCGCACCGGCGTGACGCGCGCGATGTGGGGGGAGTCGGCATCTACCTGGCCGACATCAGTAGGCCCCTTGTCACGCCGGGACAAGTTCTGGAGATGTTTGGAGTTTCCGTGTCTGCCAACCGAATTGCTGAAGCGCTGACTTGGCTCGGCGGCGGCGAGCGGCGTGAGCTGGGTGAGCGTCACGAGCGGTCCACGCACGTGATCGCAGGCATTGTGGTGCTACTCGGCACGGCGCTGGCCTGGCTCGTCGCCACACTCGCGATCACGGAAGCGACGAACGTGTCGATCGCCGTCGTCGTGCCATTTACGCTCGTGTTCGGCCTGTTGGTCGGCGCGGTGAGCCGGGCCATCGCGAGCGGCCCGACACGTGGCTGGTCGAGCATCGCCGGACGGGCCGCCGTCGCGGTGGTTGTGGGTGTGGTGGTGGGCGAACTCGCTGCTGTCGTACTGTTCTCCGGCCCGATCGACCGCGTCCTCGACGAGCGCGCCGCACGCAGCGCAGACGCCGCACCCGCCGTCGCGGCGGCTTCGGCAGACCTCGACCGCGCCCGGCAGGCGCGCACCGCACTCGACGCCGCGGTGAACGACGCCAGCCGCCAGCGTGACGAAGCTCTCGTCGTCGCGCGCTGTGAGTTCAACCCCTCGCCGGCATGCCCGGAGACGCATATCACCGGCGTGCCCGGCGCAGGTCCCGAAACACGAACGGCGACGGACTTTCTCGCCGACACCCAACGACAGCTCGACAACGCCGTGGCCAACCGCGACCGCACGGCGCCCGGCCTCGACTCCGCGATCGCCGCACGCCAACAAGTGCTGGAGCAGGCACGCGCATCCGCGATGAAAGACGTGGACCACGGGCTCGGCGCGCGGTGGATGGCGATGAACGACCACACCTTCGCCAGCCTCGGTGCGATGCTGCTTCGACTGTTGACGATCGCGTTCTTCGCGCTGCTGGTCCTCTTGCCGCTGATCCTCAAACTGTGGCGCGGTCAGACCAGCCACGATCGCGGCGCTGCGGCGCGCGCCGAGATCGAGCGCGCCGAACTGGAGGCCGACACCGCGATAGCGATGAAACGCGCCGAAGTTCGCGCCGCCGTCGAAACCCTGTGGGCCGACCAGCAATTGGCCAGCGCCCAGCTCGCCGTCGAAGCGCAGACTGAGATCGACCGAGAACAGCAACGCCGCAGGGTGATGGACGCGCTCGAGACGCCGACGCCCGTCCAGGCGCGATTGGAGCGGGTCACCGAGCCAACGCCAGAGTTGCCCTCGGCGGAGTCCGACAACCTGCCCGCGCTCGCCGGGGGCGACGCCGTCGAGCCGCGCCGCGAGGGCGCCTCGCTGATCCCGACGATTCCTGACGTCACGAAAGTTGCCGCGCGGTGGCTTCGCCCGTTCGTGCCGCCGATCATCGCGAGCGCGATCGACACCACCACCAAGCCGCTGCGCGGTGCGCGCCAGGTGTTCGAAGAGACGGAGGAGATTCACTTCTCGCTGCGGCGCACACAGAAGGTGAGCGTCCACTCGGAGGAGCACGGGCCGGCGGCCAAGGAGCCAGTCGAGCCACCCGCGGCACCTGCGTCGGTGGTGTCGTCTGTGGAGCGTCAACAAATGACGACGGAACCGGAAGGACACCCGGAGCTGCGCGGAGCCGACGGTCCTCGCCACCTACCGTCTGCCGACTAGTTCGTGGTGGCCGACCGAGACCCAGCGCTGCACGTGATGTAGTTCACAACGTCCAGCGCCGCGAGTAGCCTGTTAGGCATGAGTCCAATAGCGTCGACCGCGTTGCCGCCAGGGCCCCGGCTTCCGCAGTGGGTCCAGCTGATCGTGTTCATGCGGTACTGGGCGCAGTTCGTGACCGCGTGCAGGCGTCGCTACGGCAAGGTGTTCACGATTCGCGCCGCGATGGCGCCGCCGATGGTGTACGTGTCGGATCCTGCAGAGATCAAGAAGGTGTTCGCAGGCGACCCGAGCATCTTTCACGCCGGCGAGGCTAACGCGATGTTGGGCGGGCTGCTCGGTGACACCTCGGTGTTGGTGATCGACGACGACGTGCACCGCGAGCGGCGTCGCCTGATGCTGCCGCCGTTTCACCGCGACGCGGTGGCCCGGCAGGCCGGGCTGATGGCGGAGATCGCCGCGACGAACATCGCGGGCTGGTCGGTGGGCCGACCGTTCGCGGTGGCGCCCAAGATGTCCGAGATCACGCTCGAGGTGATCCTGCGGACGGTCATCGGTGCGAGCGATCCGGCGCGACTCGCTGCGCTGCGGGCCGTCATGCCGAAGCTGCTCAACGTCGGTCTGTGGGCGTCGTTTGCGATCGCACGCCCGGAGCTGCAGCGCCGCCGCCTATGGCGCGCGTTGCGGGATCGCATGCAGGAAGCCGACCGGCTGCTGTACGCCGAAATCGCCGAGCGTCGCGCAGACCCGAACCTGGCGGAGCGCACCGACGTGCTGGCCATGCTGGTGCGCGCCACCGAGGAAGACGGGCGCGCGCTGAGCGACCGTGAACTGCGGGACCAGCTGATGACGCTGCTTGTCGCTGGTCACGACACGACCGCGACCGGGTTGTCGTGGACGCTCGAGCGGTTGACCCGTCACCCGACCATCCTCGACAAGGCGGTCCAGGCCGCCGATGCGGAGGATTCCGCTGGCGACGAGTATCTCGACGCGGTGGCCAAGGAGACGCTGCGAATCCGGCCGGTGGTATTCGACGTGGGCCGCGTGCTGAAGGAGCCGGTGGAGCTCGCAGGCTATCAGCTGCCTGCCGGGGTGATGGTGGTTCCGGCAATTGGCTTGGTGCACAGCGATTCCCAGGTGTACCCGGATGCGGAGCGGTTCGACCCCGACCGGATGGTGGGTGCGACCTTGAGCCCGACGACGTGGTTCCCGTTCGGTGGCGGCAACCGGCGCTGCCTCGGCGCGACTTTTGCGATGGTCGAGATGCGGGTCGTGCTTCGCGAGGTTTTGCGTCGGGTCGAATTGGCCACGACGATGGCGCCCAGCGAGACCCAGCGGGTCAAGCACGTGATCATGGTGCCGCGCAACGGCGGACGCATTCGTGTCCGGGCGCACCGGCAGGCGCGCATCCCTATTCGGCCAGCAGGTTGACGAGGCGCGTGAACGCGCCAGGAAACTGCGCTGCCGCAGGCACAATCCGTGATCGCAGCGGCGACGCAGTCGCCTGCAGCACGGCCGCCGTCAGCAACCGGTAGCGCCGAGACATCCGGCGCCAGCGGCGGTCGTAGTCCTGCGGCCGGCCCGCTGCCACACACTCCACCAGAAGTTTTGCCGCGCCGAACGCGATGCCAAGGCCTTCCCCGGTCAACGCGTCGACATAACCGGCGGCGTCACCGACCAACAGCACACGGCCCGCCGTTCGGTTAATCACCTTCTGCCGCAACGGGCCTGCCGCGCGGTCAGGGCCGTGAGCGTGACCACACACCCGCTCTTGCAGGGCGGGAAAGGCGCCGAGGTGCGCGTCGAAACCGCCCTTGCGCGAGGTGAGGATCGCGACGCCGACGCAGTCGTCGGCGACTGGAGTGACATAGGCCTCCGCGTCGTCGGACCAGTACACCTCGACGCAGTCGCTCCACGGTGTGATCACATGGTGACGGCGGATTCCCCACCGACGCGCGCCGCCAGATGGCCGGGCCAGGCCCAGTGCCGCGCGGATCGGCGAGTGCAACCCGTCGGCGGCAGCCAGGTATCTGGCCTGAAAGCCGCTGCAGTGCACCGACGTTGCACTCTGGTTCACCGGTCCGATCTCGGCATGCTCGATGCGGACACCGGCCGCCGTCGCCGCTTCCAACAGCCCGGCGTGCAGGGCCGTCCTGCGCACACCGCGCCCGGCGCCGCCGTGGAACCGGCCGGTCACCCGGCGCTGGCCGTCGATGTAGGTGATGCCGTGAAACGGCTTGCCCGGTGCTTCCACCCCGAGGGTGCGCAACATCGTGAGGGCATGCGGCATCAGCCCCTCGCCGCACGCTTTGTCGACGGGTCCGTGGCGTCGCTCGACCACGACGACCTCGAGGCCCGCTCGCGCGCCCAGGATCGCGGTGGCCAGTCCTGCAGGTCCGCCGCCCGCGACCAGCAGGTCGATCATCGCAGCCCCGCAAGTGCGGCGTTCTCGACGCCGAGTCGGGTCCGCAACACAACCGCATTGAGCACGGTGAACACGACAGCGGTGATCCATGCGGTGTGCACCAAGGGCAGAGCGATCCCTTCGACGACGACCGCGACGTAGTTCGGGTGGGAGAAGAACCGGTACGGGCCGCCGGTCACGCGCGTCGCGTCGGGGATGACGACGACGCGCGTGTTCCATTGGTGGCCCAGCGTCGCGATGCACCACCAGCGCAGTCCCTGCGCGGCCAGCACGACCGCCAGCATCGGCCAGCCGAGGGCCGGCACGAACGGGCGATGAAACGCCTCCAGGAGGCATCCCACCAGCAGGGCGGTGTGTAATGCCACCATCGCCGGGTAGTGCCGCGCGCCGAACTCGACGCCGCCGCGGGCGCGGCTCCAGGACAGATTGCGCTGGGAGACAACCAGTTCCGCGATTCGTTCGACCGCCACCGCGGCGATCAGTAACGCATACCAGACCATGTTCAGTGCCAGCGCAACAGCACCAGCTCGGCGCAGAATCCGGGTCCCATAGCCATCAGCACGCCCGGCGTCCCGCTAGCCGGCGGTTTGGCGCGTGCGTCGCGCAGTATGTGTAGGACCGACGCCGACGAGAGGTTGCCGATCTCGCTGAGAGAGCGCCACGACAGCTCCAACGCGTCGTCGCTGATGCCGAGTGCGGCGCTGATCGACTCGAGTACCTTGGGCCCGCCGGGGTGGGACACCCACGATCCGATGTCGTCGATCGTCAGATCGTTTTCCGCCAGGAAGGCGGTGACGTCGTCGGCGAAATAGCGCTCGATGAGGTCGGGCAGATCAGGGGACAACACCAGCCGGAAGCCGGCAGAGCCGACGTCCCAACCCATTATGTCCAGGGATTCCGGGTACATCCGGCTGCGCGTCGCGAGCACATCCGGTCCGGTCATGCCTTCCTGAAGACCGCGACGCTCGCCGACGGCGACGACGGCCGCAGCGCCGTCAGCAAACAGCGCGCTGCCCACGAGGGTGGCCATCGTCGGCTTGGCGGCAGGAAACATCAGTGAACACAACTCGACGGAGACCAGCACGGCGACATCGTCGGGTGCACCGCGGAGATAGTCGTGCAGCCGCGCGACACCCGCCGCGCCTGCCACGCAGCCGAGGCCGAAGATCGGCACGCGACGCACATCGGGCCGCAGGCCCAGCCGGCCCGCGATGCGTGCGTCCAGCGACGGCACCGCTATGCCGGTGACCGTCGTCGTGACGATCAAGTCGACGTCGCTGGGCTGCAGGCCCGCGTCCTCGAGGGCGCCCGACAGGGCCGCGCAGCCCAGTTCGACGGCGTGCTCGATGAAAAGGTCGTTCGCTTTGCCGAAATCGTCGAGCGTCGGGTACTGCTCCATCGGAAGGATGGTGTGCCTGCTCTTGACCTTGGCGCTGGCGTGCAGGCCGCGTATGGCCTGCTCGTATCCGGCGAATTCCGGAATCGCGACGAACATTTCGGTGATTTCATCTTGGCTGTACCGGTTCGGGGGGACAACTCCGTTTACGGCTGCAATAACACTCACTACTTAGACACGAGGCCCAGAGCCCGTCGGTTCGATCTCGCCGCTGTGCGGTTCCTGGGCTGCGCGCGGATGGCCGTCACCGTAACCCAGTCGTCGGTGCACCGAGACCAACCACCGCGGTGCCCACCAATTCCATTGGCCCATAACGTGCATGAACGCGGGGACGAGTACCATGCGCACCAGCGTCGCGTCGACCAGGATCGCAAGCGTCAGGCCAATGCCGAACATTTTCATGACTGTAACCTGCGCGGCGATCAACGCGGCGAACGAAATTGACATGATGAGCGCGGCGGCGGTGATGATCCGCCCGGTGTGAGCGATACCACGGGCCACACTCTCATCGTTGTCGGTCCGCGTCCTACCCGACGCCAACCAGAACTCGCGGATCCGTGAGACCAGGAACACTTCGTAGTCCATCGACAGGCCGAACGCGATGCAGAACAACAACACCGGAATGTTGGCCACCAATGTGCCGGTCGGTGTCGTTCCGAGCGCGCCGAGATGGCCGTCCTGGAAGATCCACACCATCGCACCGAACGCCGCCGTCAGCGAAAGGATGTTGAGCACCAACGCTTTCAGCGGCATGACAATGCTGCCGGTCAGCAGGAACAGCAGCACGAACATGACGACTGCGATGAGGCCGAGCACCAATGGCAGCCGCGACGTGATGGCGTCGACGCTGTCGCGGTTCGTCTGCGCGGTACCGGTCATTTCGACGTGTTGGCCTGCTGGACCTGGTACGGCGTGCAGGCTGTCGAGCTGCGCCTCCGACGGGTCGGAGAACAATGGGGCCGAACTGTCGACGGTGAGGAACGCGCTACCGGGAACTTGTCCGGCGCGCGCCGACGGCGGGCCGACCCGATTGCCGTCGACGAACGTTCCGGTCGGGGCGGACACGCCCGATACGTCTGCCACCCGCGACAGGGCGGCCGCGTAGATGTCGATGTCGGTTGCGCTGACGCCGTTGGTGTCTGGCACGACGATCGTCACCGCGGCATCGAAGTTGTGGACGAAATCCCGCCGCAACTGGTCGCCCACTTGGTGCGCGGAGGCTGTGGTCGGCAGCACACGATCGTCGGGAAATCCCCAGCGCACACTCAAGAACGGCGCGCCGAGCAACAACAGCAACGCAACGCCGGCCAGCCCGAGCGGAATCGCTTTGTGCATAACGCAACTCGCGGATCGGTACCAGAACCGCTGCTCGACGGGGACTGGTTTCGGCTCGGCGCGACCGAGCACTCGGCGGACAAGTCGGCGCACGTCGAACGAATCGAGGCGGTCGCCGAGCAGGACCAGAGCGGCGGGTGTGACCACGATCGCAGCGGCCGCGGCGAAGCTGACCGTCGCGACGCCGGCGTAAGCGAACGACTTCAGGAAGTGCATCGGGAAAAGCACCATCACGGCCATCGACAGCGCAACCGTTGTGGCAGAGAACGCCACGGTGCGACCCGCCGTCACCATCGTCCGGACCAGGGCGTCGTTGCGGCTCGCGCCTTCAGCCAACTCGTCGCGGAACCGGCTGATCATCAGCAGCGTGTAGTCGATAGCCAGCGCCAGGCCCAACGCGGTGGTGAGGTTGAGCGCGAAGATCGACACGTCGGTGGCAAACGAGATCCACCGCAGCACCGCGAGTGCGCCGAGGATCGCCATCACGCCGACAGCTATCGGCAACGCGGCGGCCACCAGTCCGCCGAACGCCCAGACCAGCACGAGAAAACTCAGCGGGATCGCCAGCGACTCCATCACCACCAGGTCGCGCTGCGACTGTTTGGTGAGCTGGACGTTGACCATCGCGGTGCCACCCGACCGCACGGTGACGCCGTCGTGGTCGCCGGCCACCTGGTCGGACAACTCGTTGGCCAATTTCTGCTGCTGACTCTCGTCGCCGTTGATGCCCGCCACGATGAGGCCGGACGTGCGGTCGCGGCTGACCAGATCCGCGGCCGCGGGGGGCGGCGTGGTCCATGGTGATGTCACCTCCGCCACGTGTGGCGAACTGCGAAGCTGGTCGACGATGTCGTTACCTGCTGCGCGCGCTGGATCACTGTCGACGCCGTCGGGTGTCGACACCACGACCAGCAATTGCACAGCGCCTTGACGGAACTTGTCGGTCAGGACCTGAGCCGCCGCGGCTGATTCGGAGGTCGGATCCTGGAATCCGCTGGCGGACAGGCTTTTCGCAACGGGAATCCCGAATACACCTAGCACGACGGTCAGCAACACCGCGAACGCGATAACCCGTCGCGGTGCAGCGATGGCCAGCAGGGCGATCCAATGCAGCAGCGTCTGTCCTCCGCTCCCTTCTTGTACGTAGAACGAAAGACATCGGTTACATTGTTCAATCTAGCGGGCATGCGGCCACGATCGGCCCGACGTACGGTGGTAAGTGCGTGTCGTCGTCGGTGGAGTTGTTGTCGAACCCAGTTACTTTGCTGCTCATCAACTTCGGGCACGGTTAAGCGTGCGTCCAATGTGGGAACACGGTGTATCGCTGCGCGTCGGTCGGGGTTCGGACGGATAGGACGGAAAGGACACGGATGACGTCCCCACAGGGTGGCTCGCGTCTGGGCACCCGTTTCGGGCCCTACGAGCTGAATGCTGTGATCGGTGTTGGCGGGATGGGTGAGGTGTACCGCGCCTACGACACCGTGAAGGAGCGCACGGTGGCGGTCAAGGTGCTGCGTGCCGAGATGGCCGCAGACCCGAACTACCAGGAGCGCTTCCGGCGTGAGTCGCGAATGGCCGCGCGCTTGCAGGAACCGCACGTGATTCCCGTTCACGACTTCGGAGACATCAATGGCGTGCTGTACATAGACATGCGCCTGGTCGATGGCGGCAGCCTGAAGGATGAGTTGCGGGCCAACGGCCCTCTCGACCCGGGCCGGGCCACGTCGATCATCGCGCAGGTGGCTGCCGCATTGGATGCCGCACACGCCGACGGCCTGGTGCACCGCGACATCAAGCCGGAGAACGTCCTCCTCACGCCCGACGACTTCGCCTATCTGGTCGACTTCGGGATCGCCCATGGCGGCGGGGACGCGAGCATGACGATGACCGGGTTGATCATCGGATCGTGCGCGTACATGTCCGCGGAACGGTTCAGCGGCGGCCAGGTCGAGCCTTCGTCGGACGTGTACTCGCTGACCTGCCTGCTCTACGAGAGCCTCACTGGTCGTCCGCCGTTTGAAACGGGAGATCTGCGGCAGCTGATGACCGCGCACATGTTCTCGCCGCCACCGCGGCCGAGCATCATGCGCCGCGGAATCAATCGCGCATTCGACGACGTCATCGCCAAGGGCATGGCGAAGAAGCCGGCTGACCGGTTTGCGTCGGCGGGCGAGCTGGCCAAGGCGGCGACGGCTGCCGCGTTGGGGGCGCAGGTGCCGCCTGCACCGGTGGTTCCGCCGGGCCCGCCGCCCCCGGCGGCCACCAGGCAGTTCTCGGCGGCGTACGCGGATCCGGCGGGTACGGGCTACACGCCGTACCCGCCGCCGGTGATTGGGCCGCCAGAGGCGCTGCCGCGGAAGCCGCGCTTCGGGCGCAGCCAGGTGGCGCTGGTTGTGGCGACGATCGTGCTGTTCGGCGTGGCTGTGGTGCTGGCAACGAAGCTGTTGTCGGGCAATGGGGACACCACCACCCCGCCGCAGACCACGATGGCCGTGCCGCCGCCGTCCGTCACCACGCTGACCGAGACGGTCGAGCCGTCGACGACGACGCCACCGTCCGCGACATCGACGACAACCACCACCACGCCGACCACAACGTCACCGACGACCAGCGGCGCACCGCTACCGGGCGTGTCGGGGACCGATGCGCAGGGCTTCGTAGGGCATTCGGCGCGCTGCGACGCCGGGAGCACACCTGCGGCCGCGATCAGAACCGCGAACTCACTGGCGGTCGTGTGCCAGACGGGGCAGGGCAGCTACTACTACCGCGGCGAACGGCTGAGCGACGGCGCCAATCTCCAACTGGCGAATGCGGTCCCCGCAGGGGGTGGATTCGATGTCACGAATCCCGCCGACGGCGCCCGCTACGAGGTGCGTCCGGATCACCTGACGATCTACAGCAAAGGGCGAGTGGATTCGGCGGAGCCGGCATTGGAGTACTCGCCCGGCTAACAATCCCGTCGACGGCGAACGTTCCTTACCGCTCGAAATTTCGGCGAATTGTCGCGCGGTAAGGAACGTTCGGCGAGTGAAAGTGCACCACGTTCTGCAGCGGTTCACCCCGCTGCAGCCGGCGGATGTTCGCCGCGATGTCGTCGACCCGCCCGATGAACGTGTCCCTGGTCACACCTGACGAGTGCGGCGTCATAACAGGTTCGACGGCTCCGCGAACGGCAGGTAGCTCGGTGCGCCGACGCCGTCTTGTGATGGGTAGCGATACCAAACGTCGATTGCCGCCGCCCGGATCACCCCATCCGCCAGCGCCTCGTACAGCGCATGCTCCTGTACCAGCGGCGCAACCTCGACAGCTATCTCAAGTCCGGTGAGCTCGTGACGCCGGTGCCGTTCCCGGGCGCGCTGAGGCGGATCGGCCGCCTTCAGTAGTTGTTGCAGGTGCTGGCGACCTGGAAGATCACCGGCATGTAGGGCTGAAGCGCAGGCAGAGCCTGCACTTGGTTGACCATCCGCGCACGCTGCGCCGGCGGCGCGGCGACGAGGCTCTGGAGCCAGCCGACCGCTGCTGGTTGCGCGTTGAACTCGGCGGCAACACCAGGATTCTGGTCGTTCAGAGCCGCCATGACCTGCGGATAGGTGCACGTGGAATTGACGATCACGCTCGTGTCGGGCTGTGCCGATGCGATCCCGGCCCCAGTGCTCAGCGCCAACGCCACCCCGCCCGAGACGACAACCAGTTTCACTTTCGACAGCATGGCGCTACGCTAGCACGTCCTCGACCAAGTCGTCGGTCGTCCATTCTCGCTGGGGTAGAACGTCTCTCAGCAGCCGCAGCAGCGCTGGACTCGAACTGTCTCCCCGCCGCACGGCGTCGAGCTCCACAGGCCGCTCTCGGAAGGCCGCGATCGACCGGAACACCACGCCGTCAGAATGCGGCGTCGCCGCCGAGGCAGGCACCAGCGCGATGCCGATCCCCGAGCGCACCAGCACCAGCATCGTGTGCACCTGCGTCACGTATTGCACATAGTGCGGCGTCGCCCCGGCGATCGTCAAAGTGCTGATCAGCAGCTCGTTGAAATACCGCGCCTGCACCGGTGAGTACATGATGACGTCCTGGCCGTCGAGGTCGTTCAGCGTGAGCTGGCGTCCCGGAGAGGCCATCGGATGCCCTTCCGGCAGTGCCGCAATCAGCTGCTCGTGCAACAGCGGCCACGAAACCAGGCCAGGCCGCCTCACCGGCGGGCGCGCCATGCCCAGATCGAGCTCGCCGGTCATCATCCCCTCGAGCTGTACCGCCGTCACCATCTCGCGCCAGGCCGCGGTCGGTCGTGGTCTATCAGCAACGGTAGGACGCGTATCAATGCTTGTCCAAGTCGAAATACGGCCGAATGATGCAGTACTTAGATTGATGGAGTGCCGCGCGACCGTTCGCCCTGTCGCGCCGCTTGGCGTCCGGGACAGGGCCGCAACAGGTGGTTTCGACGAGCTCGGCCGGGTATCGGAGCAAACAGAATCGGGCGGCTGTCGGGTTGTCATCGAACGTCAAGGCGACGAGAAAGGGTGCCAGCACCCCGCAGAGGCCCCTAGTCTGGTGTCAGGCACCTCAACACGGTCAGCTAGCGAGTGAGGGATTGCAGGCATGGCACCGTTGAGAACCGGCGACGGATTCCCCGACGTCGTCGTCACTGCAGTCGCATCGACGACTTCGCTTGCGCCCGATGCGGAAACGACGTGGCAGTTGCTGCTGGAGGGCCAAAGCGGAATTCGCCATCTGGACAAGCCGTTCGTCGGAGAGTTCAAGTCACCGGTCCGCATCGGCGGACCGCTGCAGGAGAGTTTCGACGAGCACCTGAGCCGCGTTGAGCTGCGCCGGCTGTCGTTCATGCAGAAGATGTCCCTGCTACTGGGGCGGCGGCTCTGGGAGAGCGCCGGATCGCCCGAAATCGACACCAGGCGGCTGATGATCTCGATCGGGCTTGCACTGGGCAGCACCGAGGAGATCCCCGTGCAGTACGACGCCTGGAAGGAGAAGGGCCTGCGCGCGGTGTCCCCGCTCGCGGTGCAGATGTACATGCCCAATGCGCCCGCCGCGGCGGTCGGCCTGGATCGCGAGGCGAAGGCGGGGATCATCTCGCCGGTGATGGCGGACGCCTCGGGCTCCGCGGCCATCGCAAAAGCGTGGCGACAGATCGTGCTCGGCGAGGCCGACATCGCGATCTGCGGCGGCGTCGAGACGCACATCGAAGCGGTGCCCGTCGCGTCGTTCTGGCAGCTGGGGCTGTTGTCGACAAACAACGACGATCCTCCCGGCGCCTGCCGCCCGTTCGACAAGGACCGCGACGGCATGGTGTTCGGTGAGGGTGGCGCGCTGATGCTCATCGAGACCGAGGAACACGCCAAGGCGCGCGATGCTCCGATCTTGGCGCGGGTGATGGGAGCAGCCATGACGTCCGATGGTTATGACCCCGTCGAGCCGGATCCGGACGGTCAGCAGGCCGGCGACGCGATCGCGCGTGCGATCGAAATAGCCGGGCTGACGCCGACCGACATCGACCACATCAACGCCCACGCCAGCGGCACCACCGCCGGAGACCTGGCCGAGGCCCATGCCATCGGCCACGCGTTCGGTCACCACGCGCCTGCCGTCTATGCGCCGAAGGCCGCGCTGGGACATTCGTTGGGCGCGGCCGGGGCGGTAGAGGCCGTGCTGACCGTGCAGGCGTTGCGCGACGGCGTCGTGCCGCCCACCCTCAACCTGAAAGATCTCGATCCCGCGATCGACCTGGACGTGGTCAGCGGCAGTCCTCGCCGCGCTGATTACCGCTACGCCGTCAGCGATTCCTTTGGCATCGGCGGCAACAACGTGGCGGTGGTCTTCGGCGCCGCGTGAGGGCCAGCTAACTCTTCGTGAGGGTGAACTGACCCAGCTCGCTGATGCCGCGGCGGAAGAAGTCAGAGCATCCGACCAGGTAACGCATGTAGCGGTCGTAGACCTCTTCGGACGTCGCGGCGACGGCTTCCTCGCTGGCAGCCTCCAGATTCGTCGCCCAGGTGTCGAGTGTCCGGACATAGTGTTCGTTCAAGTACTGCGTGTGCTCCAGCGAAAACCCCGCAGCGCCTGAGTACTTCGCTATGTCCTCGTCGCAGGGGATGGCGCCGCCGGGGAAGATCTCCTTGGCAATGAACCGCATGAACTTCAGATCGGTCATCGTGATGGGTATGCCCATCTCCGGCCAGCGCTTGAGCGGATGGCCCAGAATCGTCTGCAGCACCATCCGGCCACCGCCGGGCAGGATGCGGTAGCACGTCTCGAAGAACGCCGCGTAGCGGTCCTTCGGAAACGCCTCGAACGCCTCGATGCTGATGATGCGGTCGACAGGCTCGTCGAACTGCTCCCAGCCGCGCAGGAACACCTGCCGAGAGCGATTGGAATCGATCTCCTCCAAGAGCTGCCTGCAGTAGACGGACTGGTTCTTGCTCAGCGTCAGGCCGAGCACGTTGACGTCGTGCTTTTCGACCGCCCGCTTCATCACCGAGCCCCAGCCGCAGCCGACGTCGAGCAGCGTCATGCCGGGCTGCAAATTCAGTTTGTTGAGCGCGAGATCGATCTTGGCCATCTGGGCGTCTTCGAGCGACATGCCGTCACGCTCGAAGAACGCGCAACTGTAGGTACGCGAAGGGTCCTGGAATGTCCCGAAGAAATCGTCGGAGAGGTCGTAGTGGGCCTGGATCTCTTCGAAGTGCGGCCGCATCTTCTTCTTCATCGTGCTCGTGCTGCTTTCAGCCACCTGTCATCGACCTCCTCCGGAAAGATCGCATTGCAATCCTAGACGGATCTGACCCCCTTATGTTTTACCTCACGTTGCGTTTCTTGGCTGAATTAGCCCTTCTCGCAGGTGAACTGGCAAACATCGGTGTAGCCGTTACGGAACAAATCCGCGCAGCCGGTCAAGTACTTCCGGAACCGCTCGTAGATCTGTTCGGAGGTGATCGCGATGGCCTCATCCTTGTTGGACTCGAGATTTGCCGCCCAGGTGTCCAGCGTGCGCACGTAGTGCGGCTGGAGGTGCTGCTCGCGAGTGACGGTGTAGCCGGCCCTGGTGGCGTGCTCCGTGACTTGCGCGGCGAGCGGCAGCCGACCGCCGGGGTAGATCTCGTCAAGGATGAACTTGATGAAGCGCACGTTCGACATGGTCAGCGGTAACTTCTTGGCTTTGACCTCTTCGTCGCTCGGAATGATGATCGTGTGCAACAGCATCACCCCGTCGTCGGGCAGCCAGCTGAAGGTCTTCTTGAAATAGTCGTCGTACTTACCGAAGCCGAAGTGCTCGAAGGCGCCGATCGACACGACCCGGTCGACTTTGCCCTCGAACTGTTCCCACGGCTGTAGGCGCACCTCCATACGGCGCTCGCTCTTGGAGTTGGCGAACCAGTGCTTCTCGATGTGCTGCTTCTGGTTCTCCGACAGCGTCAGGCCAATGACGTTGACGTCGTACTTCTCGACGGCCCGCATGATCGTGGAGCCCCATCCGCAGCCGATGTCGAGCAGCGTCATCCCAGGTTGCAACCCCAGCTTGCCCAGCGACAGGTCCACTTTGGCCATCTGTGCTTCTTCTAGCGACATGTCGTCACGCTCGAAGTAGGCACAGCTGTACGTCTGCGTCGGGTCTTGCCACAGTTTGAAGAAGTCGTTCGAGATGTCGTAATGGAACTGGACTTCGTTCTTGTCCGATCCGCGCACCTGCGCTGCGGACTTGGACAGCCACTTGGACTGCGCTGTTCTGGTGTGTGTACCGCTTGATGTATCTGTCACCGTGCATCCCTGTTGACACTCGAATACGGGCGATTGATCCAGTGTCAGCTGCTTTAACACTTGTGCCGACACTACGCCAGTCGATACTGCGCAGGAATGGGTCGGTTGTGCAATGCGGTTCTTGCACAAGAAAGTACGGACCACATGGCCGGTGGTGTGTTGACAACCGTCGCACCACGCATGTATTCAATACATCGGCCTCAGTCCTGCACGGCCTTCGCCAGCGCCACGTACTTGGTCACGTTCGCGGGGTCGCGAATGGCATACCGAACGACCAGGACGATCACCCACGCACGGGCGCGTTCCTCGTCAAGGTTTGCCGCATCGACCAGTGTGTAGAAGCGGCGCCGGACCCCGTCGCGGATGTTGCCGGTGAGCTCATTCCAGCGGTGCCACAACATGGGTGCGACTTCGTAATGTGGATCGCCGTTCATCGGCCGGGGACCGATGGCCAGCCACGGCTCACGGTCGGCTGCGAGCACGTTCTCGTAGTGAAGGTTGCCGTGTACGACGGTGTTGCCCGGCTGGTCCGCCAATTCGCGGCCCAGCACCGTCGCCTGCTCGACCAGCCGGTGGGGGACGGGCGCGCTGCGGGGAAGCGCCTCGAATTCGCTCGCCCACGCGTCGAGATAAGAAGTGAGCGTGCGTAATTGGGGCAGCGCAGGGACGTGGAGCCGACGGTACAGCCCGGCGACGACCTCGCATGCGTCGACGTCCGACAAAGTGGCGAGACTCTGCGGGCGGAGGCGCTCCAGTAGGACGGCGCGACGCGGCGGGTCGGCGCTCAGCAGCCGGACCGCGCCGTCGCCACCCCATCGCCGCAGCACCAGGTGTTCGTGTTCGGACCCGGCGTCGGCAAGCGAGATCTTCAGGACGGCAGGCACCCCGTCGTCCGTCCGCACCGGCAACACCATCGAGCCGGAACGCTGGACCGGTTCGCCGTCGCCGCGCAGCTTCCACTGCGCCAGCAGGGTCTGCGCGACGTTGGGGAGGTTGGTCACCCCCGGATCGTGGCATCTCGGCGAAGACGGGGACGCAACGCATCCGCCGACGGTATGTACATACGCATGGGTGCTGGGGCGTACGTGGGGCGGATTGGCGGATTAGCGGTGGCTCTCGGAATCGGGGCCGCCGTTTTCGTGGGACAGGGAGTTGCGTCGGCCGAGCCGTCGACCACATCAGGATCGGCGTCGTCATCGGAGTCGAGGTCCGGCGCCGCGTCGTCGGAGAACAAGCAGCAGCACGGCGAAAAGTCAGACACGACAACGGATTCCAGCGATGCGAAGGCCGCCGCCACCGAGTCGACGCCGAAGAAAACGAAGAAGTCGAGCGCGTCACGACAATCGACCCACGAGCCCAACGGGAAGACGGAAAAGGCCGGCACCGCCGCGGCTCGAACGGTGCGCGCCGCGACGGAGTCGGTGAAGACAGCCGACGAAACCAGAAAGGCCGACGCACCCAAGGCGGCCGAGGACCCTGCACCCACCACCAACGTGACGGTGTCCTCGGTGCCGAACATCGCGGACGTGGTCGTCGAGACACCGAAACAACGGCCGCAGCCTCCGGTCATGGTGGTGACGACGGCGATATCGAGCGTGGTCAGCGCGGTCCGGAGCCCGCTCGCGGGTAATTCACCAACGGCTCCGTTGGACTCGCCGTTGCCGTGGATGATGATGGCTGCCGCCCGGCAGGAGTTCGGCCGGACGGCCGGGCTCACCAAACCGGCCAACCTCGCCACGACGTCGGCCGCCGCCGCTCCGACGCCGTTGGCCGCCGCAGCGACAACAGTGACACCACCCGTCGCCATCCCGCAGACGGCGCCGCTGGAGGGCTTGCAGTATCTGCCGGTCATCGGGCCGGCGTTCGTCACTCCGGTGGTGGCGCTCATCCATCGGATACCGGTCGTCGGTGACGTGCTGCACCCGTTCATCGGCTACCCGGTGCAGCCCGGTCTGGCGCCCGGCGCGCCGGTGCCGCGCGACGTGGAGGTGATCTCGTTCGACGGCACGCCGATCTATGTCCACTTCATGCCCGCGGTCGGGCTGGAGGAAGGGCAGACGGCGCCGACCATCCTCGACGGTCCGGGTTTGGCCCTACCCGGCGAGACGAGCCTGAATTCGGTCAATGACCCACTGCTGCCGAACGACGTCATCGGCGTCGGCGCACTGCGACACGCCGGGTACAACGTCGTCACCTGGGACCCGCGTGGTGAGTGGAGTTCGGGCGGCACGCTGGAAGTCGACGATCCGGACTTCGAGGGCAAGGACGTCTCGGCGATCATCAGCTGGGTGGCGACGCAGCCCGAGGTCCAACTCGACAATCCCGACACGCTCGATCCGCGGATCGGCATGGTCGGCGCCTCCTACGGCGGCGGCATCCAACTGGCGACCGCCATCAACGACCACCGAATCGATGCGATCGTGCCGACCATCGCGTGGCACAGCCTCAATACGGCGCTGTACAAGGACGAGGCGTTCAAGAGCAGCTGGGGCACCTTGCTCGTCGCCGCGCTGATCGGCACCAACGCCAGCGTGAATCCGCGCATCTACCCCGGCCTGATCTACGGCGACATCACAGGCACGCTCCGGCCGGAGGACCAACAACTGATCGACGAACGCGGCCCTGACGAGTTGGTCGGCCAGATCACCGCGCCGACCCTGCTGATCCAGGGCACCGTCGACACGCTGTTCACGTTGGCGGAGGCCGACGCGAATGCGAAAGCGCTTATCGCTGCGGGTGTTCCGACCAAGGTGGTGTGGTACTGCGGCGGCCACGGCGCCTGCATCTCCACCCGCAATGACGGCGTGATGGTCAAGCAGGCGACCATGGATTGGCTCGACCGCTACGTAAAGGGCGATTTGACCGTGGACACCGGTCCGCAGTTCGAATGGGTCGACCAGCACGGGACACAGTTCTCGTCGAACACCTATCCGGTCCCACAGGGCAAGCTGATCGTCGCGTCCAGCACCAAAGGCGGTGTGCTGCCGCTACTTCCGCTCATCGGTGGCTCGGGACCAGACCTCCGGATCCTTACCGCGGGTCCCATCGGTGCGTTGCTCGGCATTCCGTCCGGCTCGCGGGCGATCAACGCGCTGAACCTCACCATCCCGCAAGCGACCACGACGACCTACATCGTCGGCGCGCCGCAGCTGACGCTGACGTATTCAGGCACGGGCACGAGTCGCCACGTATACGCACAGTTTGTCGACGACAGCACGGGTCTGGTGTTGGGCAACCTCGTCACGCCGGTGCCGGTGACGTTGGACGGAGAGACACACACGATCTCGGTGCCCATGGAGATGGTGGCGCAGACGCTGGAACCCGGCGAGTCGGTGACATTGCAGCTGGTCGCGTCCGCGTTCCCGTACGAGACGATCACTTCGCTGGGCGTGCTGAAAGTGTCAAGCATGACGCTGTCGTTGCCGACGGCGAATGCGGCGGCGATCTCGGTGTCGTCGTCGGCGGAGGCTGCCACCGCCGCATAGGGCGCCGACCCGCGGTTTGACGTTGCAGCTAATGCGGGTACGTGGATGGCATGGAACGGCTGACATGGAACGGCTAAGCGGGCTCGATGCCAGTTTCCTCTACATCGAATCGCCCACGGTGCCGCTGAATGTGTGTTCAATTGTCGAGTTGGACACGTCCACGATTCCCGGTGGCTACACCTTCGATCGATTCCATGACGATCTGGCGTCGAGGATCAAGGCGTTGCCGGAGTTCCGGGCAAAGCTCGCCGATACCCAGCTGAACCTGGACCATCCGGTGTGGGTCGAGGACAAGAACTTCGACCTGTCTCGTCATCTCTACCGCATCGGCTTGCCGTCGCCGGGCGGCCGCAGGGAGCTGGCCGAAGTATGCGGGCATATCGCGGCGGTGCCCCTGGATCGGAGCAAACCGGTATGGGAGATGTGGGCGATCGAGGGCGTTGCCGATACGGATGCACACGACGGCGGCACGCTCGCGCTGATGATCAAGGTGCACCACGCCGCTGTGGACGGCGTGACGGCCGCGAACCTGCTTACCCAGCTTTGCAGCACGGAGCCGGACTCCCCGCCTCCTGACCCGGTGGACGGGCCCGGCGACGCGACGAGGTTCGGAATCGCCGCGGGGGGATTGCTGAGGTTTCTCTACCGCCCGTTGCTCCTCGCGAAAGCATTGCCTACGACTGCCTCGACGATCGTCAACACCGTCGGTCGGGCACGCAGCGGCGCGGCCATGGCCGCTCCCTTCACCGCGCCTTCGACGTTGTTCAACGCGGAGATCACCGCCGAGCGCAACATCGCGCTGGCCCAGCTGAACTTCGAAGACGTGCTACGCGTGAAGAACCGGTTCGGTGTCAAGGTCAACGACGTGGTTCTGGCGCTGTGCGCCGGCGCGTTGCGCGGGTTCTTGCACGATCGGGAAGAACTGCCGGATAAGCCGCTGGTGGCGGTGGTGCCCATGTCGGTGCACGACAAAACCGATCGGCCGGGCCGCAATCAAATATCCGGGATGTTCTGCAATCTGCAGACTCACATCGAACATCCGGGTGAGCGACTGCAGGCCATCGCGCTCGCGAATTCACGTGCAAAGGAACACAGTCGAGCCATCGATCCGACGCTGGTGCTCGACTGGACGCAAGTGGTCGCTCGGGCGGTGTTCGGTCTCGCACTTGGGCTGGCAGCCCACACCCCGCTGACTCACGCTGCAATCCACAACGTGATCATCTCGAACGTGGCTGGGCCCGATGCGCCCTTGTACGCTCTGGGCGCCGAAATCAGAGGGTTGTATCCGCTCGGCCCGATCTTTCACAGTTCGGGACTGAACATCACGGTGATGTCGCTGTCCGGCAAGCTCAATGTGGGCATCATGTCGTGTCGAAAACTGGTCGACGACCTGTGGGGGCTAGCCGACCGCTTCGAGACCGAACTCGACGAACTGCTCGGCTGCTGACCGGTATTGAACCCGCGAATGCCCGGTCCTACGCTCGATTTGGGCGTCTGGAGAGGACCACGAGATGGCGACCACCGGGACCGAGCAGCCGAACGAATCCATCGCTGAACGCGTCGCCGGAGGGATGCTGCCCCGCGTTCTCAACACCACCGACATGGTGGCGATCTTCGTATCGATCGTCCTCTTCATCACCAATGCGGCAGTCATCCAGAGCGCCGGGCCCGCCGCGTTCGGTTGGTGGATCATCGGATTCCTGGCGTTTCTGATTCCCGGCGCCATCGTCACCGGGCAGCTGGGCCGAATGTTCCCCGGAGAAGGCTCCATCTACTTGTGGACACAGAAGGCTTTTGGGCCGTTCTGGGGTTTCTTCGCCGGGTTCTGTGCCTGGTGGCCTGGCGTGCTGGTGATGGTCGCAACCGGCACCGTCGTGCTCAGCTACCTCGGCTACGTCTTCCCTTCGACGATCGGTGCGGCCAGCGTCCAGGTGCAGGGCGTGGTGATCATTGCGTTCATCGTCCTGTCGGCCGTGCTGGCCAACCAACGGTTCCGGCTGACTCAGAACATCGTCAACGTGGTGTGCGTGCTCTACGCGATAGCGATCGGGCTGGTGGTTCTCGCTGGCGTCGTGCACCTGGCGGGCGGGATGGCGCCCGAAACGAATCCGGCTGATTGGTCGGCGTGGTCACCGTCGGCCGACAGCGGTATCAATCTGACGAATTGGAGTTTCTTCGGGCTGGTGGTGCTGGCGCTTCTCGGCGTCGAGGTGCCCCTCAACATGGGCGTCGAGATCAAAGACGAGCGCTCGATCACCCGGTATCTCTTGTGGGGCTCGCTGGCTGTGATCGTCGCGTATCTGCTGGCGACATGGGCCGTGATGGTCACGGTGCCCGCGGCCGACGGTGAGTCGGCGCAGGTGACGGCTCTTGCGACAGCCGTCGGGACAACGATGGCGGGCTGGTTGGGGAAGCTCGTCGCGATCCTGCTCGCCGCGTTCTTTCTGTTCATCACGGTGGTCTACAACTTCTCTTTCGCCCGACTGGTTTTCGTGTCCGGCCTTGATCAGAAACTGCCCGCGGCGATGGCGCGGGTGAACAAGAACAAGGTGCCCAGCAATGCGGTGTGGGTGCAGACGGCCATCGCGTCGCTGTTCGCGTTGGTCGCGTTCATCGTGTTCCCGTCGCTGGGCATCGGCGGCGGTAAGCCGATCGACATCCAGACCAAGGTGTACGACGTGCTTCAGGCCGCGGTCACGGTGATCTGGTGCATCTCGATGGTCGTGCTGTTCGTCGACGTGGTGATCATCATCCGGCGCTTCCTGCCCCGGTATCGGGAGACCCGGTTGGCGCACCCGGCGGTGTTCTATACCTGCGCGGTCGTCGGTGGCCTTTCGGGGCTCGTCGCGGTCATCGCCACTTTGAGTGGGTCGTGGACGCCGCTCATCTCCAACGATTCGGGGGCCGTCACGGTCGGCGGCGCGGCCATCGCCTACGGCGCGTGGTTCTATCTCGTCGCGGGTATCGCCGTGCTGTCGTTGCTCGTCGCGGTCGGCATCTACTGGCTCGGGAACGCGACCTCGGCCCGCGCTGCGCGCGAAAACGCGTAGTGCTCAGCCTTCGACCTGCGACCGGATCCACTCGAGGTTGGCCTGCATGTTCTGCTGCCATTCGGACAGCCGCCGCGAGATGATCCTGGCCTCTTTGTCCGGCTGCGCTGCGATTCCGATCGTCAAGCCCGACGGTCCAGGGCCCATCCGGCCCCACTGCCGAATCAGCACGCCGTCGCTGGCTGGTTCGACCTCGAACCCCCAGGTGGCGCCCACACCGTCGGGGCCGATGACGTTCCACACCCAACGACGCTGGTCTTCGACCTCGACGACCTCGCACACCGTCTGCCAGTTACCGAACGCGTCGTGCTCATTGCGTCCGCTGAACTGGGCGCCGACCTCGACGTGGTCGGCGTCGTCGAGCCATTCGATGTCCTGCAGCTCCGTCGAGCATCGCGCGGGCAGGGTGATGTCGGTGACGTATTTCCACGCGGTGGCGACATCGCACCGAACGCGCTGCGTCACTTCTAAGGTGGGCTGATCACGGTAACGCACCGTTGCAGCATGCCAAGGATGCGCGACGAAGCGAGCGGAACGACAGGAAAGCGAGGGCCCGGTATGAGGGTCGGCGCGATGATCGAGCCCCGGATGCCGGGTGCGATCGAGTTCGCTGCGGCGGCCGAGCGGATCGGTGTCGATTCGCTGTGGCTGCCCGAAGTGTGGGGTTACGACGCGTTGACGGGACTGGCGTACGTTGCGGCCAAGACGTCGACGATCAAGCTCGGAACGTTTGTGGTGCAACTGGGTTCGCGCAGTCCCGCGCTGCTCGCCACCTCCGCGTTGAGCCTGCAGGAGCTGTCGGACGGCAGATTCCTCTTGGGTATCGGCACGTCGGGGCCGCGGGTGATGGAGGGCTGGCACGGTGTCCGGTTCCGCAAGCCGGTGGAGACGACAAGGGAAACCATCGAGATCGTCCGGATCGTCACCCGCGGAGACCGGCTCGAGCATCCCGGTGAGATCTACCCGCTTCCGCTGCCGGACAGCAACGGCGCTGCGCTGAGACCCCAGGTGCGACCACGGCACGTGCCGGTTTATGTGGCCGCGATGGGTCCCCGCAACCTGCGGCTGACCGGCGAGCTGGCCGACGGCTGGCTCGGCAACGCGTTCATACCCGAGGCCGCCGAGGTGTTCTTCGGTCCGTTGCGAGAGGGCGCCGAGCGGTCCGGACGCGCGTTGGCGGATCTCGATCTCGTGGCGCCCGTCGCGGTCGAAATCCACGACGACGAGGCGTCGGCCGAAGCCGCAGCGCGCCGGCACGCCGACGGGTACGCGTTCACCATCGGCGCGATGGGCGCAGGCGGCCGTAACTTCTACAACGATGCGTTCACACGGCTGGGCTACGGCGAACAAGTCGGGGTCGTCGCCGAGTTATGGCGAGACGGGAAGCGCGACGAAGCTCGCCAAGCGGTGCCGCTCGATCTCGGCCGCCTGACGAATCTTGTTGGTACACCTGACGGTATCGCCGAGCGGCTGCACAGGTATCGGGCCGCGGGGATAACGACGCTGCTGGCGAAGTTGGAGGGTGACTACGCCCATCAGCTGGCGACGCTGGAACGGCTGCTCGGCATCGTCGCCGACGGATAGCGGGCCGCTACAGGTCGCCGAGGTCGTCGGGCACGTCGACGGCGTGCTCACGAAGCGCGTCCAGCGGCACCACTTCGAGCGTGCGCTCGTGCGTGCAGGCCAGCACGACCGGGGCGGCGCAGCCGTCGTGATACGCCCGGAACCAGTTGGCGGCGGTGACGCACCAGCGATCACCGGGCGTGAGGCCGGGAAACCGGAACTCAGGCCGCGGCGTCGAGAGGTCGTTGCCAATGGAGCGCTGATGCTCGAGGAACTCGGCGGTGACGACGGCGCAGATGGTGTGCAGCCCGATGTCCGCGACCCCGGTCGAGCAGCAGCCGTCGCGGTAGAAGCCGGTGAGCGGATCGGTGCCGCAGGATTCCAGCGGTCCACCGAGCACGTTGGTTTCGGGCATTGGGCCTAGGCGGTCCGCGTCAACTTGACGGCGACGAGATGTTCTCGTTCGGCGGCCTCTTTGAACTCATCGAGGGTGGGAATCCGCTGATCGCGAAATCCCAACCCCATCATGCGTTGTGCTCGCTTGACGCCGTAGGCCTCGGCCGCACGGTGCGCCAGCTCCGCGAAAACCGCAGGGTCTTCGATGAGTTCGCCGCGCATGGCCGTCTTCTTCCCATCGTGGAGCACTTCGGCGGCCGCGCCGTTGCGGAAATTGCGCGTCCAGGCCGCACCCGCCAGGGCGTAGAGCTGGTTGTCAATGTGGTGCGCGCTCACAGGGATTGAGTACTGATTCCCGGTCTTGCGTCCCTTGAAGCCGAGCACCATCAACTGCTTGCGTGCGGGACCCGCAAGCGGAGTGCCGAGCAGGAACTTCAAGGCCGGGTTCACGAAGCGGAGGACCGCCTCCGGCGGATGTGAGACGAAGACCGCTGGTGACTGTTCTGCCATGTCCACACGGTAGGACTACACGCGCGAAAAGCCCAGGGTCACCGGCGTCGGTTGGTCGTGCCTCCGTCGTCGTGGACGAGGCTCGCGATATCACGATTCCATCCGGCGTAGCGTGTGCGGTTCAGACCCCATCGAACGAGTGCGACGAGCAGCGCGGCGACTGCGGTCGTTGACAGCCAGAAGCCGACCGCGGCGACGACGGCGTCGACACCTGCCTGCCACGCCGGAGGAGGCGGGCCGACCTGACTGCCACTCCGGTCCACCCAAATGTCATTGTTCGCGCTGTCTTTCACCCGGGAGTTCCACATGTAGGCCCCGGCGTTCTCGACGTCGCCGACGTGAGGCCGGGCCGAAACGACGGCGTCAGGCCCCTTCGGGCGCTGGGCGCGGTCGTCGGTCGCAGGCGCCGCGACGCGGTGGCGCTCCTGGCGTTCTACGGCGTACCTCTGGGCGTGTTCGTCGTGGATCGCGGTCCCGATCGCGCCTGCGAAAGGCACGACGGCCAGCGACGCCACGATGGCCAGCGCCACGACAGCGATCTCGATACGGTCGCTCGCGCGCACGAGCGGATTTCGCCCGCGGAGCTGCGCCAGGCGCCAGCGCCACCAGGCCACTGTGAACCACTGCATGACACCCTCCTCGGTCACTCGCGCACCGAGGTGTGGATAGACCACACAGGCAAAATCAAACCAGACCTGCAGTTGGACGCATAGTGCCGCAATTTTCTTGGCTGTGTTGTCCGCGCCGCCGCGGCGAGGCACGGACACCTCCATCTTAGCGTTGGCTAACTTCCTAAAGGGCCCGTCGCCATATGAGATGCGCCACGACAACCTGGCAAACGTGATGTAGCTTCAAACGGCACAGCGGGGACAGTCGCTGCTGAGGAGTTAAACGGTGGACGCGACAAGCTTCGGGCACTATCAGCTAGAGAAGCTGATCGGCCGGGGCGGTATGGGCGAGGTCTACCGGGCCTACGACACCAAGACCGATCGCATCGTCGCGCTCAAGGTGCTGCCGCACCATTTGGCCGAGGATTCGACATTCCAGCAGCGGTTCCGGCGCGAATCGCAGGCCGCGGCCGGGCTCAACGACCCGCATGTGGTGCCGATCCACGGCTACGGCGAAATCGATGGCCTGCTTTATCTGGACATGCGGCTGATCGAGGGCCAAAACCTCGGCACGATGCTGGAGGACGCGGAGAAGCCGCTGGGCCCGGAGTTCGCGGTCAAGGTGGTCGAGCAGGTCGCGACGGCGCTGGACGCCGCGCACGAGGCGGGCCTGATCCACAGGGACGTCAAGCCGTCGAACATCCTGATCACCGCCAAGGACTTCGTGTACCTGATCGACTTCGGCCTGGCCCGCACGGCCGGCGAGAAGGGCTTGACCACCGCGGGCAACACGCTGGGCACGTTGGCGTACATGGCGCCGGAGCGGTTCGAGGGCGCGCAGATCGATCCGCGCGCGGACATCTACGCGCTGACGTGTGTGCTCTACGAGTGCATCACCGGGTCGCGGCCGTATCCGGCGGAAAGCTACGAGCAGCAGATCAAGGGGCACATGGTGTCGCCGCCGCCGCGCCCGTCAGCCATCGACCCGAAACTGGTGGCGTTCGACGACGTCATCGCCAAGGGCATGGCGAAGAAGCCGGCGAAGCGGTATCAAACGGCGGGCGAGTTGGCCGCAGCGGCGCGGCGCGCGCTGGAGACGCCGGTGCGCACGACGGGTCGCTCCGGGAAGCATTCGAAGCAAGGCGCCGGAGGAGTGTCGCGGCGGGCGTTGGCGATTGTGGCCGCGGTGGTGTTGGTGGCCGCGCTCGGCACGTTCGGGGTGTGGCAGTGGCTGGGCCGATCGGGCGGCGGGGATGCCCGGCCTGCGAGCGTCGCGGAGAGTACGTCGACGGCGACGCCGGTCGCGGTCCCCGGCGCGGTGCCCGAGATCGCGGCGACGGTGCCCGAGGACATCAGGAAGACGGGCCGGTTGGTGATCGGCGTCAATGTTCCCTATGCACCGAACGAATTCAAGAACTCGGCGGGTGACATCGTCGGCTTCGACGTGGACCTGATGAATGCGGTGGCGAAGACCCTGGGGCTGACGCCGGATTACCGGGAGACGGCGTTCGAGAGCATCATGGCGTCGGTGTCGGGCGGCAGCTTCAACGTCGGGATGTCGTCGTTCACCGACACCAAGGAGCGCGAGGCAAACGTCGACTTCGTGACGTACTTCCAGGCGGGCACGCTGTGGGCGCAGCGGACCGGGTCGTCGGTGGATCCGGACGCCGCGTGCGGGTTGAAGATTGGCGTGAAGTACGCGTCCATCCAGGAGACGGAGGAGGTCCCGGCCAAGAGCGATAAGTGCGTGGCGGCGGGGGTTTCGCCGATCGACAAGGTGGTCTACACCCGGCAGGACGATCTCACCGCGGCTTTGATCGCAGGTGACGTCGAGGCGATGACGGCCGATTCACCGGTGACGGGCTTCGCGATCAAGCTTTCCGGCGGGCAGCTGGCCCCGGCGGGGGAGATCGTCGACACCGCGCCGTACGGCTGGCCGGTGGCGAAAGGCTCGGGGCTGGCCGAGTCCGCTGCGGCGGGCGCTGGAGCATCTGATGCAGACCGGCGAGTACAAGACCATCGCCACGATGTGGGGTGTCGAGAAGGGCATGATCGACAAGCCGGTGATCAACGGCGCGATCGGTTGATCGACCGCTACATCAGGAAGCGGACAGCGCCGTCGGGTCGCAGCTGTTGAGCCATGTTCGCCTGCCGGTATCCGAGGCAGATGCCGGCGGCAGTGACGAGCACCAGGCCCGCCAGGCCCGGCAGAGCTCCTGCCGCCGTCGTGGCCAGCGATCGGGTTGAAAAGTCGCTGTACCCGGTCCGATAGGGAATCTGGGCCGCCGAAGTCACGCCGAAGGTGGTGAACGACGACTCGTTCAGCAGCCGTCCATCCGTCGATGCCCGGAGTAGTTCTGGCGCCGCTTCACCGGCCGATTGGGATTCGACGGTGCGCCCGCCTGCTGTCCACCGCGGCGCAACCGACGCCCCGAGGTGAACCTGGGGAAGCGGCGCCGGTGCGACGACGACCGGCACTGTCAAGACCGGTGGCTCATTCCCGACCGGACGGTGACCGCCTTCGCCCACAACCGAGTCGACAGTGTTGGGGTCGACGGGCGTGGCGGGTATCGCGGGCGGCAGATCGGCCGGCGCCGGTGCCTCGATCGCAGGCGCGACTACAGGTGCTTCGGGGACCGGGGCCAGTTCCATCGGAGGCGGCGCTTCCGAAATAGCCGGCGCCTTGGTGACGGTCTTGCCGGGGTATTCATCAGAGCCGTGATCGTGCTCGACGGGTGGCTTCTCTTCGGTCGGCTGTTCAGCGGGCTTTTCCCGAGCGGACTCGGCCGCTTCGGTGGCGGGGCGCTCAACCGCTTTGTCGGCCTGGTCGCCGACGGTGGCGGTGGGGTGCTCGGGGCCGGAAGCCGCGCCGGCGTCGACCGAGCGGGCAGCCGGGGCGGGCCCGCTGTCGGCGGCCCCGCTGCTACTGCTGCTGGCGCTTTCGCCTCCCGCCGACTCGCCACCGGTGTCGGCAGACGCCAGTGCGCCGCCGGCACCGGCCAGAAGCAGCGCAGCGGCCATGGCGCCTGCCGCCAGGTGTGTCCCCGCCCTCACCATTCCGCCTCACCAACGCCAGGATGCACTGCCCGGCAATATTCACGATGTCGGCTGATTGTGGCATCTGATGCGCCGCCGGGTGCGCGGATCGTGAGAATCACCACAGCAGTGATATGAACGAACTACGTTGTGGCGCAAGGCTTGCAGAAAGCATCGCAATAGTACCGACATCGATCGCGCCGCAACGTACTCTAGCGCGTCCATTGCAGACGACAGCAAACACAGCAAATAGGAGCCCAGCTGAGTTGACAGCCCTCGTCCGGGTCGATGTTGCGGCGTACGGGCGTTGCCGTCAGCTGCGATGTTGCCAGCGCCGGGCACCCGGAGTCCTCAAAGGCGGCAGGCGAACACCTGCCATTACTTGCTTTCGACAAGTTGCGTCCGCAAAGTGATAATGACGCTGGCGACAAATAGGTCAGCAATCTGCTCAGCACATCTAAGCGACAGGATTTCCACGTAATAAGGGTGTCATATCGTTACTTCCGCAAATTAGCTGGAGAGACGGGGCGTCGCGGTACTGAGCGTCGGGCAATGATGTTGCCCGGCAACGGATTTCACAGGCGCGCCGTCAGCGCACGATGATTGTGTGCGCGCCACGCGCCACCAGCTCACCGATGACGGGCGCGCCGGGAATCTCACCCGCGATCAGCAGCCCGCCGGAGGTCTGCGCATCGGCCAACAGAAGCGCCTCGGTCTCGTCGACGGCCGTCAAGTCGACGTGCGGTGCCACCCAGTCGAGGTTGCGACGCGTCCCGCCGCTGACGTAGCCGGCCTTCAGCGCCTCACGTGCGCCCTCGATGTAGGGCACCGCCGCGGAGTCGACCACGGCCGTTACGTCACTGGCTCTGGCCAACTTGTGCAGGTGGCCGAGGAGACCGAAACCCGTGACGTCCGTGGCACATTCGACGCCGGCGTCCAGCGCGGCCCGCGAGGCATTGGCGTTGAGCGTCGTCATCACCGCTATGGCGTCACCGAACACCTCGCCCGTGGCCTTGTGTCTGCTGTTGAGCACACCGATCCCGAGTGGTTTGGTCAACGACAGCGGTGTTCCCGGCTTACCGGCGTCGTTGCGCAGCAACCGATTCGGATCCGCGAGGCCCGTGACCGCCAGCCCGTACTTGGGTTCCGGGTCGTCGACGCTGTGCCCACCCGCGAGGTGGCATCCCGCCTCGTTGCACACGTCGAGGCCACCACGCAGCGTCTCGGCGGCGAGCTCGAACGGCAACACATCCCGCGGCCAGCCGAGCAGGTTCACCGCCACCACCGGCCGCCCGCCCATGGCGTACACATCTGAGAGTGCGTTCGTCGCCGCGATCCGACCCCAGTCGTACGGATCGTCGACCACCGGGGTGAAGAAGTCGGTCGTCGCGATCAGCGCGTGCCCGCCATCGATGCGCACCGCCGCAGCGTCGTCGCCGGCCTCCAACCCGACCAGTAGCTCGCCGACGGGATCTCGCGGCGCGGCCTTCGTCAGACCGCGGACCATGTCTTCCAGCTCACCGGGCGGGATCTTGCAGGCGCAGCCACCACCGTGGGCGTACTGGGTCAACCGATAGCTCATGGCCTCCATGCTGCCTGCAATGATGTCGTCATGGGCCAGGGAGGCGTATCCGGTCTGGTGATCGGCGCGATCTTCAAAATCGCTGAGCGGCAGGTCCTGTCGCTGGCGGGTTCGATTCCCGTCCGCCTCCGCCATGAGCCTGGAACCTGACATGGCCGACCCGCGAAGGCGTGTGCCTCGCACCGACCTGCTGCTCGCCGACCCTCGGTTGGCCGAAGCGGAGCGGCAGCTCGGCCGCGTGTTGGTGAAATCCGTTGTCGCCCGAGCGCAAGAGCGGGCGCGCGCCGGCGAGATCGAGCCGGAGCAGGTGGCCGACCACGCCGTCGCCGCATTGCCTGTGAGCGCGGCGAGCCTGCGGCCGGTCATCAATGCGACCGGTGTCGTCGTGCACACGAACCTCGGCCGCGCACCACTGTCACAAGCCGCCGTCGACGCGGTGGTGACCGCCAGCGGGGCTACCGATGTCGAGTTCGACCTGGAAACGGGTCGTCGCGCCCGCCGCGGCCGCGGTGCACTGGGCGCATTGGCCCGCGCGGTGCCGACCGCGGGCGCCGTGCACGTCGTCAACAACAACGCCGCTGCCCTGCTGCTGACCGCGATGACGCTGGCCCCCGGCAAGGAGATCGTGGTCAGCCGTGGCGAGCTGATCGAGATCGGCGACGGCTTCCGGCTGCCCGAACTGATGGCCTCGACGGGCTCCCGGATCCGGGAGGTCGGCACGACGAACCGCACGCATCTGCGCGACTATGCCGAGGCCATCGGGCCCGCGACCGGCTTCCTGCTCAAGGTCCACCCGTCGAACTATCACGTCAGCGGATTCACCTCGTCCGTCGGCATCAGCGAGCTGGCCAAGCTGGCCGCGCCGCTCGTGGTCGACATCGGCTCCGGCCTGCTGACGCCGCATCCGCTGCTGCCCGACGAACCCGACGCCACGTCCGTCCTGTGTGACGGCGCCGATCTTGTCACCGCCAGCGGTGACAAGCTCCTCGGCGGGCCACAGGCGGGTCTGCTGTTCGGCACGGCCGAGCTGATCGAGAAGCTGCGACGGCATCCGGCGGCCCGAGCGCTGCGCGTCGACAAACTCACCCTCGCGGCGCTGGAGGCCACCCTCGTCGGGCCGCCGTCGCCGGTGGCCCTGGCACTCGATGCCGACGTGGCCGAGTTGCGCGGACGCGCCGAACGACTGGCCGCACAGCTGCCGGAGGCCGAGGCGGTGGATTGCATCGCGGCCGTGGGCGGAGGCGGTGCGCCCGGCGTCGAGCTGCCAAGCGCCGCGGTCAGCCTGCCCGAGTCCTACGCCGCACCGCTGCGCACCGGCTCGCCTGCCGTGGTCGGCCGTCTCGAGGCGGGCCGCTGCCTGCTGGATCTGCGTACGGTCGCTGGAGCGGACGACGAATTGGTTGTCCAGGCGGTGCGGGCATGCACGTCATAGCGACCGCGGGTCATGTCGACCACGGCAAGTCGACGCTGGTTCACCGCCTCACCGGCATGTGGCCGGACCGGCTCGCCGAGGAGCAGCGCCGCGGCCTGACCATCGACCTCGGCTTCGCGTGGACCGAGATCGACGGCAGGCGGTTCGCATTCGTCGACGTGCCTGGCCACGAGCGCTTCGTCGCGAACATGCTCGCAGGCGTTGGGGCAGCGCCTGCGGTGATGTTCGTCGTCGCCGCCACCGAAGGCTGGATGCCGCAGTCCGAGGAACATCTCGCCGCGGTACTGGCTCTCGGCGTCCAGCATGTCTTGGTGGTGATCAGTAAGGCGGATCTCGCCGACCCCGGGCCCGCTGTCGCGCAGGTCCGGGAGCGGCTGCGGGACGCGCCTGTCGTCCTCGGAACGGACCTGGATCAGGTTCGCGCCCAATTGGTTTCACTGGTCGAGCGGCTGCCAGCGCCGGATCGCGACGCCGATGTGCGGCTGTGGGTCGACCGCTCGTTCACCGTCCGAGGGGCGGGGACCGTCGTGACAGGAACGCTCGCAGCGGGCACCATCCGCGTCGGCGACGAACTCGAGCATGCCGGGCGACGCGTCACGGTGCGGGGTCTGCAGTCGCTGGGACAGGACGAGGGAGAGGTTGATGCCGTCGCGCGCGTCGCGCTCAACCTGCGGGGCGTGGACCGTCAACACATCGGCCGCGGCGACGCCATCCGGACTCCAGGAACATGGCTCGACACGGCCGAGGTCGACGTCGCGCTGCGGGCCGCCGGGCAGTTGCACCGCCAACTGGTGCTGCACATCGGTTCGGCGGCGGTGCCGGTGCATGTGCGGCCACTTGGCACGGCGGCACGATTGCGGCTGGCGCGCCCGCTGCCGTTGCGTGTCGGCGATATCGGGCTGCTGCGAGACCCCGGCGAGCACCGCATCGCGGCGGGCATCGAGGTGCTCGATGTGCGTCCGCCGCGGTTGCGTCGCCGCGGCGCTGCACGCGACCGGGCGGACGAACTGGCGACCGGACGCGCGCACCCGCCGGTATGCGCGCGAACGAATGAGTTGCGCGCCATGGGGTTTGAGGCGACGGGGCAGCGGATCGGCGAGTGGGTCGTCGACCCACAGTGGTGGGCTGAGCGTCGTCAACAAATGATGACGGCCGTGAAACGGTGGGCAGCCGATCACGACGTCGCGGCAGGCATGCCGCTGGAGACACTGCGCCAACAGGCGGATCTCCCCACCGCCGAGCTGATCCCCAGCCTGCTCGACGGCACCGGGCTCGAGATCGCCGACGGGCTTGTGCGCCCACCGAACACGGGCCTGCCGCCGAGGGTGGACAAGGCGGTAAGCGCGGTGGAGGACTGGCTGGCCGAAGAGCCGTTCCGCGCTCCGGAGGCCGACGAGCTCAAAGAACTGGACCTCGGGGCCAAAGAGCTGGCCGCGGCGGTTCGCGTCGGACGGCTGACCCGGATCGCCGACGGCGTCGTACTCGGGCCCGACGCGCTGGAACGCGCGGCCGACGTCCTGAGGGCGCTGCCACAGCCGTTCACCGTCAGCGACGCCCGCCGCGCTCTCGGGACGACCCGCCGGGTCGCGGTGCCGTTGCTCGAACAACTGGACGCGCGGCAGATTACGCGGCGTAGCGATGACAACACGCGAACGGTGGTTTGATCGAAACAGGCCGGGTAGAGGAGACGCTGATGGACTTCAAGAAATTGGTCGAGTCGTGGCCGGTCTACCGGCAGCTCACCGGCGACGACCCCTTGGGCCGGGGCAAGGCCGCCCAATCCAACCGCTCGCTGACGTTGATGCCGCGCATCGCCGATGCGGACAGTGTGGCGCACTCGGTGTGCCCGTTCTGCGCGGTCGGGTGCGCGCAGAAGGTCTACGTGAAAGACGGGAAGGTCATTCAGATCGAGGGCAACCCCGACAGCCCCATATCGCGAGGCCGATTGTGCCCCAAGGGTTCTGCGAGCACACAGCTGGTGACCGGGCCGCAACGTCTGACCAAGATCCGCTACCGCCCGCCCTACGCCACCGAATGGCAGGAACTCGACCTCGACACCGCGATGCAGATGGTCGCCGACCGGGTGCTCGACGCGCGCGACAAGGGCTGGCAGCAGTTCGACGCCGACCGCAACACGCTGCGCCGCACGATGGGAATCGCCAGCCTGGGCGGCGCGACGCTCGACAACGAAGAGAACTACCTGATCAAGAAGCTCTTCACCGCCCTCGGCGCGTTACAGATCGAGAACCAGGCGCGTATTTGACACAGCGCAACGGTTCCCGGTCTGGGAGCCTCCTTCGGTCGCGGCGGGGCGACGGACTACCTGCAAGACCTCGTCAACTCGGACTTCATCGTCATCATGGGCTCGAATATGGCCGAGGCTCATCCGGTCGGGTTCCAGTGGGTGATCGAGGCCAAGGCACGCGGCGCGAAGGTGGTCCACATCGATCCGCGGTTCACCCGCACCAGCGCGCTGGCCGACCGGCACGTGCCACTGCGCGCGGGCAGTGACATCGCGTTCCTCGGCGGGATGATCAACTACATCCTCTCCAACGAGCTGGACTTCCGCGAATACGTCACCGCATACACCAACGCGTCGTTCATCGTCGACGAAAGTTATAGGGATACCGAGGATCTCGAGGGGCTGTTCAGCGGCTACGACCACGAGACCGCGTCATACGATCCGTCGTCCTGGCACTACGAATCGACAAGCGCGAAGGAACACGCCAGCCCGGATCAGCACGGTTCGGGCGGCGCGCCGATCGAAGGTGCCCATGACGTCCCTGCCGACCCGACGCTGCAGCACCCGCGCTGCGTGTACCAGATCCTCAAGCGGCATTACGCCCGCTACACGCCCGACATGGTGGAACGGGTATGCGGGGTGCCTGCCGAGCAGTTCCTGCAGATCGCCAAGGCGTGGACGGAGAACTCCTGCCGCGAACGCACCACGGCGCTGGTGTATAGCGTCGGCTGGACACAGCATTCGGTCGGTGCGCAGTACATCCGCGCGGGGGCGATCATTCAGCTGCTGCTGGGCAACATAGGTCGGCCCGGCGGCGGGGTGCTCGCGCTGCGCGGGCACGCCAGCATTCAGGGTTCGACCGACGTGCCGACGCTGTTCGACCTGTTGCCCGGCTACCTGCCGATGCCGAAGGCGGGCGAAGCCTCGCTGGCCGACTACCTCGACCGCATCACGGGCGATGAGCAGAAAGGCTTCTGGCGCAACGCCGATACGTACATGGTCTCGCTGCTCAAGGAGTACTGGGGCGAGAACGCTACGGCGGAGAACGACTACTGCTTCGATTACGTGCCACGGATCAACGGCGACCACGGCACGTACCGCACGGTCATGGACATGGTCGACGGCAAGGTGTTCGGCTACTTCCTGTTGGGCCAGAATCCGGCGGTCGGTTCGGCGCACGGCCGGCTGCAGCGGCTGGGCATGGCCAACCTCGACTGGCTGGTGGTGCGCGATCTCGTCGAGATCGAGAGCGCGTCGTTCTGGAAGGACGGCCCTGAGGTCGAGACGGGCGAGATCTCGCCGCAGACCTGCCGGACCGAGGTGTTCCTTTTCCCGGCGGCATCGCATGTCGAGAAGGCGGGTACGTTCACGCAGACGCAGCGGATGTTGCAGTGGCGTGAGAAGGCGGTCGAACCGCCGGGCGACGCCCGCTCGGAGCTGTGGTTCTTTTACCACCTGGGCCGCATCCTGCGCGAGAAGCTGGCCGGCTCCACCGACGAGCGCGACCGGCCGCTGCTCGACCTGTGGTGGGACTACGAGATGGAGGGCGACGAGCCGTCGAGCGAGGATGTGCTGCGGCGGATCAGCGGTGTGGACCTGACGACGGGACGTGCTGTCGACAACTACATCTCGCTGAAGGCCGACGGCAGCACGATCTGCGGGTGCTGGATCTATAGCGGGGTGTACGCCGACGAGGTCAACCAGGCCGCGCGGCGCAAACCGCACGACGGTTCCGAGTGGGGCTGGACATGGCCGATGAACCGGCGGGTGCTGTACAACCGGGCGTCCGCCGACCCGCAGGGCAGGCCGTGGAGCGAGCGCAAGAAGCTCGTGTGGTGGGACCCAGACAAGGGCGAGTGGACGGGCTACGACGTGCCGGACTTCGAGGAGACCAAGCCGCCGGACTACCGCCCGCCGGAGGGCGCGGTGGGTGTCGCGGCGCTGCGTGGCGACGACGCGTTCGTCATGCAGGCCGACGGCAAGGGCTGGCTGTTCGCGCCCAACGGCCTGCTCGACGGTCCGCTGCCCACGCACTACGAGCCGCACGAGTCGCCGTTCCGCAATGCGTTGTACGTACAGCAGGGCAACCCGACGCGCAGAGTGTATGGGCGGGAGGACAATCCGTCGAACCCCTCGCCGCCGGAGCTACACGGGGAGGTGTTCCCGTTCGTGTTCACCACCTCGCGACTGACCGAGCACCACACCGCGGGCGGGATGAGCCGACAGCTGCCCTATCTCTCGGAACTGCAGCCGGGGTTGTTCGTTGAGGTGTCACGGGAGTTGGCGTCGATGCGCGGCCTGACGCACATGGACTGGGCGCACGTGATCACCAGTCGTACGGCGGTGGAGGCGCGCGTGTTCGTGACGGATCGGCTGCGCCCGTTGCGGGTCGAAGATCATGTGGTGCACCAGATCTGGATGCCGTATCACTGGGGGAACAAGGGGCTGATCGAGGGCGACGTGGTCAACGACCTGTTCGGGGTGGTGGCGGACCCGAATGTGTTCATCCAGGAGAGCAAGGTCGCGACGTGTGACATCCAGCCGGGAAGACGACCGAGGGGACCGGCGCTGCTGGAGTACGTCGCGCAGTACCGGCACCGGGCCGGCATCACGGTGGAGACGGGGACGAACCTCGACACCACTGGGCCGCCCGCCGACCACACCGAGGAGAAGCCATGAGCGAGAACAGCTTCTACGGGCCGCTGCCGGATCCGGCGGGCAACGCCGGCTACGACGACGAGCACCCGCCGCGGGTGGGCTT